>CAWFFC010000031.1:0-141565 GCA_963815035.1 uncultured Gemmataceae bacterium | reverse complement strand
TCCAGCGGCTGGGCACGCCGGAGGCCATGCAGGCGCTGCGCGAGTGGCAGCCCGGCGTTTACACCCCGGAACCGCTTCCGTTCGCAGTCCATACCGCGCCCTCCGTCCCGGCGGTCGACGCACCGCTCGTCCTTCCTATCATCGACGAGTTGAGCCGGAAACCGAAACCGAGCTGGCCGCGCCGATTGTGGAGGATGGCCCCAGCGACGACCGGGTGGCCGAACTGCTCGAATCGCGGTGCACTTCCTCAAGCTGCCTCCTCGACCGCGGCTTGTCTTCTTAGTTCGACTTTGGCCATCCGATGCAGGTTTCGCTGATGCGATTTGCTGAAGCACAAAGAGCCTCCCTGCTGGTAAATTCGAGGTGTGTACAAACCTTGAATCTCTCCGAGCAAGGAGGCTCCGATGGCCAGTGTACCGCCGGGAGTGGGTTCCGTCTTTCAGGAATGGTCCGACGAGTTCTGCGCGACGGTCTGGCCGCGTTTCCGGGTGCTCGTGTTCGCGGCGATTGTGTGTGTCGGGCGGCACACGATCTGTCGGCTGCTGCGGATTGCTGGCGCGTTGGCCGACGGTCATTGGTCGAGTTATCACCGCGTCCTCTCGAAGCGGCGCTGGTCGATCTGGCGGCTGGCGCGGATCCTCGCTCAGCACGTAATCGACCGCTTCGTCCCGCGTGGCACGATCTCCATCAGTGGCGACGACACGGTCACGCAGCATCCGGGGAAGAAGGTCTACGGCAAGGGGCGGCACCGCGATGCCGTCCGGTCCACGCACTCCTACACGGCATGGAAGTGGGGACACAAATGGGTGGTGCTGGCGATTCAGGTGCAGTTGCCAGGTTTGAGCCGCCCGTGGGCCTTGCCGGTGCTGTGTGCGCTGTACCGGACTCCCGAAGAGGACAAGAAGCGGGGCCGCCGCCACAAGACGCCGTGCGATCTGATGCGGCAGCTCCTGGGCGTGCTCTTACGCTGGTTTCCCCAGCGGAAATTCGTGTTCGCCGGCGATGGGGGCTATGGAACACACGCCCTGACGCGGTTCGCTTCCCGGCAGCCGCGGCTGACGCTGATCAGCAAGTTCTACAAGGACGCCAACCTCCACGACGCGCCTGCGAAACGGCAGCCCGGCACCAACGGCCGGCCGCGCGTCAAAGGACGCAAGCGCCCCTCGCCGGAGGAGGTCGTCGCGAAGACGCGGAGCCGACGACGACTCAAGGTGGCCTGGTACGGCGGAGGCAGCCGCCGCGTCGCCGTCGTGACCGACACGAGCCATTGGTACAAGGGGGGCGAGGGGCTCGTTCGCGTGCGCTGGGTCTTCGTGGAGGATCTGACAGGCACGCATCGCGACGAGTACTTCTTCACGACGGACGTCGCTTTGACGCCCAAGCAAATTATCGAGGCCTACACGGGCCGCTGGGCGATCGAAGTGACTTTCGAAGAAACGCGCGAACACGTCGGGCTCGAAACAACGCGGGGCCGTTGCGAGCCGACGATCCTGCGCCGAGCCGTGCCTGCTGGGGCTCTACACGCTGGTGGCTCTGTGGTACTCGGAACTGCCGGAAAAAGAACGCCGAGAGCCGGCCGTCCCCTGGACGGGGAGCGTGAAGCAGACGCAGACGTTCTCCGACGCGATCACCCTGGTGCGTCGGCACATGTGGCGATTCTGGGTTCTGGAAAGCCCTCGCCACGCCGCAGCCTTTCAGAAACTCACCACGAAGGAAAAGCACACGCTGCTCGAACTACTCACACAGGCCCTATGAGGGCCAAAGTCGAACTTAGAACGTGTCTTCTTTGAAACTGGCGGTTTTCCGCTTGGAAAACTCTAAGCGGACAGATTCCCCTCCCCCAATGTCACGGAAAGTGTCTTCTTAGAATTTGTTGATCAACTTACTTGACATTCCGTGGGCGCACCCAACGATTGGGTGTCGCCCGTTCCTGTCTTTCACTTCTGCGGAGTTTGTCATGTCAGCACTTCTGTGTCCGATCAACCAAGTCAAAGAATCGAAACCCATTTCCTGGCTTTGGCGGCCCTATCTGGCGGTCGGAAAGCTCACGCTCCTCGACGGCGACCCCGGTTCGGGCAAATCGATGATCACCATTGACATCGCCGCGCGGCTGTCGCAGGCGGCGTCGATGCCCGACGGCTCGGCCACCGCGGCGCCCTGCCGCACCTTGCTCCTCAATGCCGAGGATGATCCCGGCGACACCCTGATTCCCCGGCTTCGAGCCGCGGGCCGATCTCGACCAGGTGCTTGTGCCCAGCCTGGCCGATGGTCAGGAGGAGTTTCAATTCCCACGCGACCTGGACAAGATTCAAACGCTGATTCGAGAATTTCAGGTGGGCCTGCTGGTGGTCGATCCATTGACCGGGTTTGTGCCGCCGAACCTGGCGGAGGCCGGGCAAAGCGCGGCCCGGCGAGCGGTCGCGCCGTTGGCGATGTTGGCGGCGCGGACCGGCGTCGCCGTCCTGATCGTGCGGCACCTCAACAAACGGCGAGAAGACCGGGCCATTCGGCGCGGGCTCGGCTCGATGAGCATCATGGGGCTGGCGCCATGGGACTCATTGTCGGTCGCGACCCGCGCGACCCGGAAGTCGGCCTGCTGGCGGTCACCAAGACGAACCTCGGTGCGTCGCCCAATCCGCTCGCGTTTCGCCTGAAACCGCACGGCGATAGCGTCGTGGTGGACTGGCTGGGCGCGAAGAACGAAACCGCCGACCGCGCCTGCGGCAAACCGGAACGCGTCGAGAGCCCGGGCGTGGTCCGCGCCACGCTGTGGCTGATCGACGCGCTGGCCAACGGCCCGCGCCCCGCCGCCGAACTCCTGGCCGCCGCCAAGACCGACGGCATCAACGAGAAAACGCTCGACCGGGCCAAGCACTCGCTGGGTTTCCGATCGGAATTCACCCGCCAGCCCGACGGCCGCCGTGCCTGGCTCTGGCGAGCGCCCAAGGAACCGACGCCGTGTTTTCTCGAACCGCTGAAATACTTACCCGGCCCGGTGGAGGATCCGATTCGCCGCGATTTGCCGAAAGACATGTCGAAGGAAACCAGCGACATTCTCGACCGCGAGCGCTTTGAATGGGCGATCAAGAATCTGCAGCCAAGATGATGTTGCGAAATTCGTAGCGGCGGACTCCGGTCGCCGTTGGGCAGGCGGCGGCCGGAGGCCGCCGCTACGAGGCCGCCCTTCCAAATTCTTAAAGCGGCGACAGGTCGCAACGCAGTCCAAAGCCAAAGAGCCTCCGCTGGGCGCTTTCACTTTGGAATGCGTGCGACCTGTCGCCGCTTTAAGAATTTCGAACAGCCCGCGCAGAATGACAGCCCCTGTTTCGATTGTTGCGATTCCAATGCAATGGCGACAACTTGGCCTCATTCCGCTTCCGTCCGCGCGTACTGTACATAAGTACAAAACGCAACATCAACTGAAATCTGGATTTTCTTGCCTACCACATGCAGCCCCTGTAATATGCGCGGCAGTTGCAGAATAAATGGTTCGGCCGTTTTTTTGTGAGGTCCGGAATGACATCTTCTTCTGACCTGCCTCAAAACGGCTCCGCTCCGATGGCTCTCGACACCACCATCCATGTAACGAAATTGCGGGGGCCGTTGATCGACCTCACCCCGCACGCGCGGGGCGGGCTCGGCGAGGTGTTCCGGGCCACCGATCCCGAGCTACACCGGACGGTCGCGGTCAAGTGTCTCCAGGATCGGCACGCCGACAACCCGGACAGCCGCCGGCGATTCTTGGTCGAGGCCGAGGTGACCGCTCGGCTGGAACACCCAGGCGTCGTGCCCGTCTACCGGATGTTCCAGGACGAGCAGGGTCGGCCCGCGTACGCCATGCGGTTCGTCGAGGGGTTGACTTTTGCCGTGGAGATCACGTCGTACTACGCCGGCCCGCCTGACCCGGTGGCGTTCCGCCGCCTCCTTCAGGCGTTTCTTCAGGTCTGTCAGACGGTCGCTTACGCTCATAGCCGGGGGGTGATCCACCGGGACCTAAAGCCGGCCAACGTCATGCTCGGGAAGTTCGGGGAGACCCTGGTGGTGGACTGGGGCCTAGCCAAGGTCGTCGGCCGACCGGAAGAGGTCCGGGCGGCCGGGGATGGCGAGACCCTAATCCCGTCGTCGGGGGACAGCCTGCCGGGGGAAACAGCGATGGGGTCGGCGGTCGGCACTCCGGCCTATATGAGTCCCGAACAAGCGGCCGGGCGCTGGGACGTGGTGGCCCAGGCGTCGGATGTGTATGGGCTGGGGGCGGTGCTTTACACTGTGCTGACCGGCCAGCCGCCGCTGGAGAAGGGCAACTGGCCGGAGATTCAGCAGAAGATTCAGCGCGGCGACTTCCCCCATCCGCGGCTGGTGAAGCCCGATGTGCCCCGGTCGCTGGAGGCGATTTGCCTGAAGGCCATGACTCTTGACCCGCTGGCCCGGTATCCGTCGGCGGCAGCCCTGGCCGCGGATGTCGAACACTGGATGGCCGACGAACCGGCGGCGGCGTACCGGGAACCGATCCGAGTGCGAGCTCGCCGGTGGGCCAAGCGGAACCGCACCCTGGTCAGTGCGGCGGCAGTGTTGCTGGTCACGGCGGTCGTCGGGCTGTCGGTCGGGTTGATCTTGCTGGGCCAAAAGAACCGCGAAATCATGTCCGAGCGGAACGCGGCCCAGGTCGCGGGTGACGAGGCCGAGGCGGTCAATGAGTTCCTCACGGACGACCTGCTCGGACAGGCCAGCCCGGACGTGAACAGCAAGGATAAGCCGATGACTGTCGAGGAGTTGCTGGCGAGGGCGGCCGCCAAGATCGACGGGAACTCGAAGTTCGCCGACAAGCCGGAGGTCGAGGCTACCCTCCGCCTGGCGATCGGGAAGACGTACAACAAACTGAGCAAGTATCCGGAAGCAGAAAGACACTTGCACCGGGCGGTGAACCTGCGGCGGGCGCACCTCCCGCCGGACGACTCGCGGACCCTAGCCGCACAGGTGGTGTTGGCCGAGGTCCTGAACTTCGGGCTGCACAAACATGCCGAGGCCGAGCCGTTCGCCCGACAGACCTGGGAGGCCTGCAAACGGGTGCTAGGACCCACCCATCGGTTCACCCTCGACTCGCTCGACACCTACGCGGGTGCCCTCAAGGGGCTCGGGCGGTTGGACGAGGCGCTGCCCCTGATGCAAGAGTGCCTGAGCGGCCGGCGGCTAGCCCTCGGCCCGGAACACCCGGACACCATCGATTCCATCAACAATGTGTCCGTCGTCCTTCAGCTTCGCGGCAAGTGGGCGGAGGTGAACGAACTCCTCCGCGAGGCGGTCGCGATCTGCGACCGTCGGGGGATTGCGTACGGGTCGATCGGCGCGGCCGCCAACCTCGGGCACAACCTGTACTTCCAGGGCGACCTCGACGAGGCCGAGGCGATTCTCGCCCGCTACGCCGAACGAGCCGTCCGAGAACTCGGCTCGGAGCACGCCTACACCCACTACATTCGCTCCCTCTTGGCCAATGTCTGGATCGAGAAGGGGAAGGCGATCCGGGCGGTCGAAGCGCTCGACGAGCTGATCGCCGCCCGCCGCAAGGACTTCCCCGAGGGGGACTGGCGGACCGCCTCGTACCTGGTGGACCTTGGCCGGGCGAAGTTGGCCCTCGGTAAGCCGGAGGAGGCGGACGTTGCCCTCGAAGAGGCCCGGACGATGTACAGCGCCTTCCCGCCCGGAAACGACTACTACATTCCCTGGGCCGAAGGCTGTCACGGGATGGCGCTGCTCGCAGTGAAAAAGTATGACAAGGCCGAAATGGTCCTCCTGAAGGCCGAGCGGCACCTGCGGGGTCTGGCCGTGTGTCCTGAACGCCACTACCGACAGGTTGTGGAACAACTCGCCAAACTCTACGAGGCCTGGAACAAACCGGCCGAGGCGGCAAAATGGCGGAAGGAGTTGGACGTGCCGGGGAAAGGGACATAGTCCGTCGCGGGAAGGCCGCAGCGGCCGAACCGCCTTATGGTCTCTGAATGTTTAAGTACGTTCCTTTCGCGCAAGCAATTTTTTCACGTCTTCGCGGTGCATCTGGCGGATGCGTTCAACGTTACCAACTTCGGGGTGCGCCGGGATGGTTCGGGCCACAGTCGTCCCCTGGGGCGTCTTCGCGCGATCGCGAAGTCCAGGTGGCTCGCACAATGCAGCCACGGAGTGGCGACCGATGGTTGCCAGAGGTGAAACCCCTGGCACCGATGATGGCGATGGCCCTCGCGTGCACCGACCTTTGGGTCGGTGCACGGAGTCGCGAGCGATGTGGGCGGTTTCCCTGGGGCTTATTGATCGATTTCCGCAGCCCCATGTCGTTCGGATGGCGAATGCCGTGATGCCAGACGGATCGCTCGATCCAAGCGACATACGATTGCTCCGTGCGATCCGCATAATGCTTGAGACGCAGCACCTGGCGACACTGATCGAGGAGCTTCATGGCGACCTTAGCAAGTCAGCAAAAGCGCGCATTCATAACAATTCGAGTGCGCGAATCCGCAACCGGCTGCTGATGCGCCCGGAGCCGCGCGGCCGATCGCCGTACTGTACATGAGTACCGAAACGCAACATCAACTGAAATCTGGATTTTCTTGCCTACCACATGGAGGCCCTGCAATATGCGCAACAGTTGCAGAATAAATGGTTCGGCCTGAAGAAAGCGCGGGTGCGACCGTTCGAATTACGCTGGAGTATATCGGACTGGAGCGGCGAGGACTGCGGTTCCGCGTTGCCTTTGACGCAAGCTCAGCCCGATGGCTGCTGCCGTACCCTGAGATCACGGGATTGCGATTCGCGCCACTTCAGGGTGAAGAATTGCCGGAGTGGACGACTCGGTATTTCGTTTCGGGTTGCCAAGACGAGTTTGTGCTGAACCTGAATGACCGCATTGCATTTGACCTCTTGGCACCTGTAGGCGTATGCGGCGAAAACGACCGATGGATAATCCGCCTCCGGCCAACCGACTATGAAGTGCGTTACATCTATGAAGTCGATCCCGGCAAGGCGCGGTACGACTACCTGGGCAAAGGGTCTCGGTTCGCGGACATGACGCCCCCTTGGATCGGTATCGTCGAGTCGAACACTGTGCGAGTGCCGGTCTCGCCCGGCGCCACCGACGTTTAGGGCTGTGGAAGCCGGCCGAACCGCCTTATGGTCTCTGAATGTTTAAGTACGTTCCCTTCGCGCAAGCGATTTTTTCACGTCTTCGCAGTTCGGTGGGCGGGACTATGAAGGGCTGAAGAGCAAACCGGAGTGGGGCTTGCAGTTGTCGCCATGCAACCTTCCGTTGCTCGACTCCTACCGCTTTGAAGGCGCGGTGGGGGCATTGGGCGGGGTGGCCGCCCAACCGCTATAATAGGGCTGTTGCCACTACCTTGGTCCGTGCGGCAAATTCTCCCCGGTAGGAGGTTTTCTGATGAAGGAACAATGGCGATCGCGGATCACCGTCGAGCCGGGCAAGCGGGGCGGCCGGCCGTGCATCCGCGGCATGCGCATCACTGTTTACGATGTCCTCTCCTACCTCGCAGCCGGGATGACCGTTGCCGAGGTTCTCGATGACTTCCCATACCTGACGCAGGAGGACATCCAAGCCTGCTTCGCCTTTGCCGCTGAGCGAGAGCGGAGCATGTTGGTAGCGTTCGCATGAAGTTGCTTTTCGACCAGAACGTCTCACCCAAGTTGGTCAACCGTTTGGCCGACTTGTTACCCGGCTCCAGTCATGTGCAGTCGCTGGGCCTGGATTGCGCGGGCGACGATCAAGTGTGGGAGCATGCCAGGCTGAATGGGTTCACCATTGTGACAAAGGACGAAGATTACAACAACCTGAGTGTGTTACGGGGCAGCCCACCGAAGGTAATCTGGCTGCAGTTGGGGAACTGTACCACGGGCCAAGTGGAGGCAGCGTTTCGTGCCCGCTTCGCCGACCTCGAGGCGTTCGAGAAAGATCCCGCTGTTGGGACAATCGTATTAAGTTGATCCGGAGGCTGCCCGAACCAGCGGCTGAAGCTGACCGGGGCCGCCATGCTGGTTTCGCGCGGCGCGAAGGTCTTGCAGGCGGCCCCGGCAGCTTATCCTCATCGTTCGGCTTGCGAGGGGTTCCCGATGCCCAGATTGGCAGGCACAATTTCGCTAACGGGTCTGCCTGCTCATCGCGGGCTGATCCTCAACGTGTGTTTTTTCGCTGTCAAGGGTCCGAACGCGACAGCACCATACAACGGCGATCCGCCGGCCGAGGCCGCCACCGACTGCGAAAAGGTATTTGAACGAGTCGACCTTGAAACTGAATCGAACGATACCCGTTTCGACCATACGTTCAACGCCGAGCGTCCAACGGGCTACTATTTCGTGCAGGTCCGAGCCATCCTTTTCCGAATGCAAGCGGGCAAGGTCATGGCCCAGGCGGAGCAGTTCTTCTTCGGCGATCGGCCGGTACAAATTGCATCGGAGGCCAACGCTCCGGTACCCTTTCCTGGATCGTGGCCTGCACTGCCGGTTGAAGAGTTGCAGCACTACGGCACGGTGAGTCCACAGACCAAGAAACCTTGGTGGCGTTTTTGGGCGAGGTAGTGTGAAGGATCCGCATGGAATCGGTCGACCTGGAAACGACGTTCATCAGCTACTTGGTCGCTCGTCCCAGTCGTGACGTGATTGTGGCGGGGCACCAACAGACTACCCAGGACTGGTGGGAGAACCGACGTAGCGGGTTCGAATGCTCGGTCTCCCAAGTCGTCATCGACGAGGCCTCGGTCGGCGATCCTACGGAAGTTCAAAAGAGGCTCGCGATCATCGGCGGCCTGCCGGCTCTGGCGATGACCGATGACGCCAATGCGTTGACACACGCCATCATGGCTGCTGGCATCCTTCCGCCGCAGGTCGTCCGTGACGCTGCACATGTCGCCGTGGCGGCGGTACACGCGGTCGACTATCTGCTAACCTGGAATTGCAAGCACTTGGCAAACGCACAAATCGCGCGGAAAATAGCCGTGGTGTGTGAAGAATTGGGCCGCAAGATGCCGATCATCTGCACGCCAGAAGAACTCATGGGAGAATAGAGTCATGTGGGAAGATCCGATTGTCGCGGAGGTCCATCGAACGCGCGAGATGCTGGCTGCGAAGTTCAATTTTGACATTGATGCAATCTTCGCGGACATGCAGAAGCGTCAAGCCGCCTTGGGTGACAGGCTTGTGTCACCAAGGATGCGAGCCGAACTAACGGCTGAAGCTGACCGGGGCCGCGAATCCGGCTCTTCGGGGTCCACGTCCTCCGAGGCGGCCCCGGCAGCTTAGCCTTGGCGTTATGCGGCTTTACGGAGGTCAGCGATGGCTGAACTCGATGATGCGGTTCACGAGCGTATTCAGGCCCTCTGTGCAGAAGGCGATACGCTCGCGAAGAAGGCGAACTATCCTGCCGCCCTCAAGAAGTATTGGGCGGCCTGGGACCTTTTGCCTGAGCCCCAGACGGATTGGGAGGCAGCCAAGTGGGTATTGGCCGCAATTGGAGACGCCAATTTCCTCGCCGGGGATTTCGTAGCGGGTCAGGATAACCTGTCGATGGCCATGCACTGCCCGGAAGCAATTGGCAATCCGTTCCTTCATCTGCGGCTCGGCCAATGCCAGTTTGAGTTGGGTAGCTTGGATCGAGCAGCCGACGAATTGGCGCGAGCTTACATGGGGGCCGGCGAAGAAATCTTCGAGGGAGCGGACAAGTATTTTGAGTTCCTGAAAACCCGGCTCAAGCCGCCACCGGGTGGGTGGTAACGGTCGGCGCCGAACCGCCTTATGGTGTCTGAATGTTTAAGTACTTTCCTTTCGCGCAAGCGATTTTTTCACGTCTTCGCGGTGCATCTGGCGGATGCGCTAAACTTCATCAACTTCTGGGTGCGCCGGGATGGTTCGGGCGACGGTCGTCCACTGGGCGTCTTCGTGCAGCGATCCTCAAGCCCAAGCGGCTCGCATCGCACGACTGCAGCCACGGAGTGGCGACCGATGGTTGCCAGTTTTCCCTGGGGCTCGAAGACTCGCCCCAGGCTATTAACGGCCGCCCCTTCGGGGCTGCAGCAGGGCGGAAATGCTCCTGGCGTGGAGATCGATGCCGCTATGCGATCGGTGCTGCTGGTTGTAAAAACGCATCGTGGACTCCTTGGGATCGGTCGCCCGGAGCCCGCATCGTGGTTGCGAAGTCATCCGCTTTAGTGAGAATCCCACGTCCAGGTGCGGCTTGGCTTGATCCGTCAAAACCCTTGGGACAGGCTCCGGCCCATCCCATCGAGGCCATGATGAGTATCCAGGCGCTGTAGCGGACGGCAGGGCATCATTCGCTTCTGCAACTTCAGGCTCACCGGTGCCCCGCCGGCTGCTGAGCTTGGTCGTGGGGCATTCCCAAAGCGCGCCTGCTGAGAGGGCCTCAACGACTGCGTCGAAAGGAGTGCGGCATGATTGGTGTTTTCGTTACATTCCGCTATGGAGACAACTTCGATGAGCAAGCCGTGCGGAAGATCGCACAGACTGCACGCGCAAAGTTCGAAGGAATGCCAGGGCTACGCTCAAAGGCTTTCACGCTCAATTCCGGGAAGCGTGAGGCCGCGAATTTCTATGTTTGGGATTCAGAGGAGGCCGCCAAAGCGTTCTTCACTGATGAGCTACTCGGGCGGATAGCCGGTCTCTACGGTGTGCGCCCCAGCATCGAGTTCGTGCAGATTGCCGCCCTCGTGGAAAATATCCGGCCGTGACCTGGTCCAGGGATAACGCTCAACCACATAGGGAAGTGAAAGTCAATCGAGACGCCGCGAACAGGGAGAAATTCTTTCCATTTTCCGTGCATCGCTGATGGGGATTGACGCGTCGCGAACTTCAGCATCGGGGACATTCGGCATTGCCGCCCGGAGCGCGCCTCGCTTCGGCCTCTGGCTCAAAATGGTCGGGTGGAGAATGACGCGTTGCGAGGTGCCGAAAATGAAAATGGAGCGATCGCTCAAGACGGCGAACCACTACCGGATGCGATTCCTATCGTTTGTAACAATCCTCTTGATCGGGGCGGGTTGTAACAAGACGGCGCCCACCACGGCTGCCGTTTCCCCCGCGCCTCCGCCGACCGCCTTCTTTGCGTGGTGTGAGAAGAGCAATTTTGGCGTGGATTCGCCGCAATCCAAGCAAACCAAGGTCGGCACAACAAATATTCCCGGGACGCCGATCGGGAACATGGAATTCGAAGCCTGGACGAAGACCGCGACCGCAAAAGAGGCTCAAGCGTTTTTAGCGGTTGTCGAGCGGGACCTCCGTCGGGCCGCTCAGGAACGCGGGGTCGAAGTGGATGCCTCACCAGACGGATCGAGTGGCGGGTTCACGATCAAGTATCGAGCCAATCGCATTCGGGGCACGCTCACCGGCGCAATGGAATTACGCGACAACAAGGAGGGCGGGCTGACCGTGAAGCGGTATTTCGTCCGCCTCAGCCTGATCGAAGTCGCCGCGGAACCTTAGTCACTGTCGACGCCCCCCAATTCATGCAATTTCGGGAATCGTTGAAATCGATTGGGAGTGCTCCGGGCGAAAAAGTTCACGCCGGAATTGAATTAAAGCGACGAACCGTCGAAACACTTCATGTGCGCCTTTTGATCGGAAACTTTCCCAACCAGATCCGAGGAGCCTATGAGAGCGCGTTTATTGTCGGCAATCAGTCTCGGGACCATTATCTCGATTGTGCTGTTGGCCTCTCCCGCGACGGGAGACGAGCCGCCCGGGAAATCGAAATCCGGGAACGCATTCCCCGATCTGGTCGCCGGCCTGAAGGCCACGCCGGGGTGCCTCGGCGCTGATTCGGCGAGGACCGCCAGCGGCAAACAAGTCATCTTCGCCTGGTTCAAGGACAAGAAAGCCGTGCTGAGGTGGTATCACAGCGACATGCACCAGCAAGTGATGAAGCAGTTTTTCCCCACCCGGGAATACAGCAAGCCGCTCAAAGACGTGCCGGATGACAGCGGTCCGATCATGGCAATTGCCTCGATTACGTTCGCGGACAAGTCGCAACTCAAGGAGACCAAGTTGCCCATCAAGCAGATTTCGATCGAGTTGTATCAACCCATCAGCGGCGGCATCTCCTTGGGCGGCCGGTTCGCGCCCGATGGTCTCAAGGTTCCCAATATGCGGGACTATACGCCGAAGAAGGAGAAGTAACGGCAAGGACAAGCGAGACGCTTGTGCTACGGCAAGGACACAAGCGAGACGCTTGTGCTGCGGCAAGGACACAAGCGAGACGCTTGTGCTACGAAAATCACATCAATCCAGCGTTTGGCGATATCGGCGCACGGCGATGATCAGAGCGACGGCGGTGAAGGCGGCGATGGGCCAGATTTCGCCGACGATCTCGGGCAGGCCGTTGCCCTTGAGCAGGATGCCGCGGACGATGCGCAGGAAATGCGTCAGCGGCAGGATTTCGCCCAGGACTTGCGCCCAGTACGGGCATGCCGCGAAACGGGAACATGAACCCGGAGAGCAGGATCGACGGCAGGAAGAAAAAGAACGACATCTGCATCGCCTGAAGCTGGTTTTGAGCCAGGGTCGAAAAGGTGATGCCCACCGCCAGATTCGCGGCGATGAAGACGCAGCGCCACCGACATAGCAGCAGGACCAGGCTGCCGTCCATCGGCACGTGGAAGAGGAATTTGCGCGCGATCAGGATCAGCGCCACCTGGACGTAGCCGACGAGGATGTACGGGACGATCTTGCCGACCAGCACCTCGAACGGCCGCGTGGGCATGGAGAGCAGGTTTTCCATCGTGCCGCGCTCGCGTTCGCGCGTGATGGCCAGGCCGGTGATCATCACCATGGTCATCGTGAGCACGACGCCCATCAGGCCGGGCACGATGTTGTACTGGGTGATGGCCTCGGGGTTGTAGCTGGGCGTGGACGCGCAAATCGACCGGGCCGTCCGTTGGCAGCGAGATCGCCGAGCGGGCCCTTGAGGTCGTGTTGCAGGGCGGTGTCGAGCATGACCTGCGCAGGGAGCCGATGGCGTTGCTGGTGGCGGCGGGGTCGGTGGCGTCGGCCTCGACCAGCAAGACCGGCCGGTCGCCGCGCAGCAGGTCGCGGCTGAAATCCTCGGGAATGGTGACGACGAACTGCACCTCGCCGCGGGCCAGCGCCTCGTGCGCCTCGGCCTCGGTCTTCACTTCGCGGACGAAATCGTAAGTAGCCGCTGTTGCGAATGCGCGTAGAGCAGCGTGCGGCCATGCGGGCCGTGGTCGGCCACCAGCACCGCGGCGGGCAGGTGCTTCGGGTCGGAGTTGATGGCGAAGCCGAACAGGATCAGTTGCATCAGCGGGATGCCGATCATCATGCCGAAGGTGAGCCGGTCGCGGCGCATCTGGACGAATTCCTTGACGACCATCGCCCAGAAACGCGCCAGCGAGAAGACGGTCGCCAATCTCATGGCGCCGCCCTTCCGCGATCCGTTGTCCATCAGGTGGATGAAGACGTCCTCCAGCCCGGACTCGATCTCGCCGCCACTCGTATTCGGGCGTGCGGAACGGCGCGATCGCCTGTTCCAGCGCCGCGGCGTCGTCGCCGCTGACGTGCAGGACGGTTGCCGAAGGCCACGGCCTGTTGCACGCCGGGCTGGCCGCGGAGCTGCTCGGCCAGTTCGAGCAGGTCGCGGCCCGCTCACCGCCCAGGTCGTCAGATGCGCATGCGCGATCACCTCGGCGACGGTGCCGTGCGTGAGCAGCTTGCCGTTGAGGATGTAGGCGAGGCGATGGCAGCGCTCCGCCTCGTCCATGTAGTGCGTGGTGATGAGGAAGGTCAGCCCCTGCCCGGCGAGCTGGTGGATCTCCTCCCAGAAATCGCGGCGGGCCTTGGGATCCACGCCGGCGGTCGGCTCGTCGAGCAGCAGCAGCTTCGGGTCGTGGATCAGGCAGGCGGCCAGGGCGAGGCGCTGCTTCCAGCCGCCGGAGAGCTGGCCGGCGAGTTGATCTGCGCCGCTCGACGAGCCCGAGCCGCTCGAGGCTGTCGCGGACCGCCTGCCGGCGATTCTTCACCGCGTACATGCGGGCGACGAAGTCGAGGTTCTCCGCGATCGCTCAGGTCCTCGCAGAAGCTGAAGCGCTGGGTCATGTAGCCGACCTGCGCGTTTGATGGCCGTCGCTCTGCGGTGATCACGTCGTAGCCCAGGCAGGTGCCGCTGCCGTCATCGGGCGGAGCAGGCCGCAGAGCATGCGGATGAACGTGGTCTTGCCGCTGCCGTTGGGGCCGAGGAAGCCGCAGATTTCGCCGCGTGCGGACCTGCAGGTCGATGTGATCGACGGCGACGCGGTCGCCGAACCGCTTGGTCATGCCGTGCACGTCGATGGCGAGGTCTTCGGTCATCGGCTCATGGTCCCAATTGCACATCGACCGGCTGGCCGGGATGCAGTTTCGCGGCCAGCTTCGGGATCGAAGACGCGATCTCGATCATGAAGACCAGCTTGCTGCGGCTCTCGCGGCTGTAGATGACCGGCGGCGTGTATTCGGCCTGGGGCGAGATGAAGCTCGACCTTGCCGACGTACGGCTCGGCGACGCCGTCGACGAAGACGCGTGCACGCGATCGCCCAGCTTGACCGAGCCGATTCGCGTCTCCGGCACGAACGCGCGGACCTTGATGTTCTCGCGGCGGCAGGAGCGACACGACCGGCTTGCCGGCCGGCGACCCATTCGCCCTGGCGGTAGAGCGTGTCGAATACGATGCCGGCCTTCGGGGGCGGATTGACGCTTTCTGCGCCAGGTCCCATTCGGCCTTGGCGAGCGCGGCCTCGAGAGCGCGGACGTTCTCCTCGGCCGCCTCGATCTGGTCGGTGCGAGCGCCGAGCCGCGCGGTTTTCAGGTCGGCTTCGAATTTGGCGACTCGCTGGCGATCCTGATCGCGAGTCGCACGGGCCCGGTCAATTTCCTGAGGGGAACTCGCGGATTCCATGAAGCGTCGCCAAGACGCGTTCGGAATATTGAAGAGAGACTTTCGCCTGTTTGAGTTGGGCCTCGAGCGAAGCGATCTCCGAGGGGCGGCTGCCCTTCTGGAGGTCGGCGAGGGTGGCGCGGGCCTGGGCCAATTTTCGTTCGGCCTCGTCGCGAGCGGCTGCGCTCCTTGATGCTTTCCAGGGCGAAGAGCTCGTCACCGGCGCCGACCTCGGTGCCACGCTGGACGTAGAGCGACTCGAGCGTGCCGGCCAAAGGCGACGCCACGTAAACAAACTCGCCCTCGACATAACCCTGAATGCGATCCGACGGCGGCTTGTTGCAGCCGGCAATAAACCGACCGCGGCGAGGGCGCCGGCCAGCGCGGTCAATTTCGAAGCGGTCATCATCGTCGTGCCCTCCCCTCGTCGGTAATCACGCCTTCCAGAATCACGGAAGTGATCGCGGAAAAGCCGCTATTCGGAGTCAGCCCAAGCTCGGCCATGCGCGGCGGGTTCATGATCGCCTGCGTGGCCGAAAGAAGAATTTCGACGATCAGGTGCACCGGCACATCCTTGCGAACGAGCCCCTCGCGGCGGCCCTCGGTCAAAAGCTTGCCAAAATGTCGCTGAATCAGTTCGCGGCGGCGCTCGGCGACCTTTTGAAACAACTCCGGCGCTTCGCGCTGAATATCGCGGACGAACGCCGGCTGAATCTCCTCGGTGTGGCGATGCAAACAAGCCAGCAGCCGCTGCAATCCCTCGGCGAAGTCGGCGGCGCAGTCGCTCGGTGATTTGGGCCAGATCGGTTTCGATCTCGCGAAACTTGGCGGCGAAGATGGCTTCGAGAAGCGCGGTCTTGCTGGAGAAATGGGCATAGAGCGTCTTCTTGCTCATTCCGAGTTCGGCGGCGAGATCGTCCATGGTGACGCTGCGGAAGCCATTGGCGAAGAAATGCGCCGCGCAGCCGCGACGATTCGCTGCCGCGGAGCCGATGGCTCGGCCAGGGCTTTCGAATCCAGGAGTTGGGTTTTCATCTGATCGACCGCAATGGGCCAAAGGAACCGAGGAAACTATATCGGTATTTTAAGTTTCCACGGTCGATATGTCAAGTTCAATCGCCTGAATTAAAGTGAAAAATGGATTCGGGATCGGTCCGGGAACATCATCCCCGGACCGATTTGCGAAAATCAGACCGTGATAGAAACGGAATTGCTCGAACTAGCTTGGGAACCGCCAAAGGGAATGAATAGGGCGCTGAACGTAAAATCGCCGCTGCCAAAGAATTCGATATTGAATGACGCGGTCGCCACGCCGTTGACGACGTGGACGCGAGCCACGCCGAGCACCCTTCCATCGTAGATCAGAGCCACGAGGCCGCCGGGGACGGCTGTGTTGGAATCTGGCGAAATGGTGATCGTCAAGGTAACTGTCGGGATGCCAAATGGATTCGCGCCGACAGGGCCGGCAGTCAATTGGGTCGTCGCGGCGGTAGGACCAGACGACGGCGGCGAGGTGGCGCTGGCGGCGTCGGAATGTTGAGCGTCAGTAATTGATCCTTCTGATCCGCGACTTCCTGCACCAGGTAACCGTCCAAGCGAACGAGGGCGTTGGGGTTGTTTTCGGTGATATCGCCGATCTCGCCGCGGCGCGGATCGTACCAACCAAGTTGGGCATAATTGACATTGGGATCCGTGACCGCCTCCGCCAACTCATGGGAGGCGACCGCGGTCAGTTGATCGATCGGCGCTACGCCCATGCTGCTGTTGTGCGCCGTCCCGCCGGGATAGGCGACGACCGCGTAGTGGATGTCGACCGGATTGCCCGACGCATCGCGGCCGGCAAAGGCGCCATGGTAACCCAAAATGCCCTGGCGCGTCGTGCCCTGGCCTGCTCCGAGGTTTACCGCCACATTCGGCTCGACATAGACAACATAGAGTCGATTGGCGTCGGGTGCATGAAGTAAGCCGTTCTTAATGTCGGCCTGTATGCGAGCTTGAATCGAAGCATCAGTGATGGTTGTGCCTGCAGCGTAAGTCGTCTTATCAACTGCTCCAGGCGACGCCGTCCCGCGACCGACACCATAGCCGGCGTTGCTGAGGGCGTCCATGTAAGCGCCGCCAACGACGTCCGCGAGGGAACTATTAATGGTGTGGGTTTGCGCGGCATCGTTCGAAACCGCCGACCACTCGCTGCCCAAGAAAAGTGCCTGGGCTTCAACATGCGGCAGGAGAGCCCCGCCATAGTAAAGCACCGTTGGTACGTCCCGATCTTCCATCATTTCAAGTCGAAGATTGAACGCCGCATGCCTCGTTGGCGATTTGCGCCGCTGAAGTCGATTGATGCAGCGAGTAAACCAATTCATTGGAAGCCTCCTCATGTTGCTTCATGGACATCGCAAAGCAGCATCCAATGATAGATCGCAATCCGCAAGCTCGAAATCGGATATGCCTGTCACTGCTTGTACGATTGGTTCTGACGCACATTTGTTCAGAAAGGTGGTAACTTGCGGATCGATTGAGGGACTTCGCCTCGCCGTAGAAGGGTTACTTTCGTTCCAGAACCCATTGCGTGGCGCTGGACGAGTTCGGTCACGTTGCTTAACCCGAGCTTTTCCTTAATTCGGGCGCGGTAGGTGTCCACTGTCTTGGAACTCACGTGCATCTTGGCGGCGATGAGGTCGGTGGTAAACCCATGGCCCATGAGTTCAAAAGCATGCAGTTCTCGATCCGACAATCGCTCAATGGGCGAACGCTCGTCAGGTTTTCCGCCGACGACGCGACTCAACAGTTTCTCGGCCATTTCGCGGCTGACAAAGATTTTGCCGCTGAGAATGGCGCGAATGGCGCTCAACAGATTGGTGGTGGCTTCGCCCTTGTTCAGATAGCCTTGAGCGCCCGCATGGAGAGCGCGCTCGGCAAAAAGAGACTCGGGATACATCGACCACACCAGCACGTGGAGGGCTGGATTGCGATCCTTCATGCGCCGAATGAGATCGATGCCGCTGCCATACTTGAGCGAAATATCGACGATCGCTACGTCGGGCTTGGCGGACTCGAGCATGGCTAAGCCGCCGGCGACGTCCTCGGCCTCGCCGCATACCATCAGGTCGGGCTGCGTGGCGAGTTGCATCGCCAGGCCTTCTCGCACAACGGGATGATCGTCGACGATCAGGATTCTGATTGGGTCCGGCATGGCACAATTCTTTGGTTGAGGCGATCGCGATCGCCGTTTGGAATGGTGCAAACAACAGTCGTGCCGCGACCGACGCTGGATTCGACCGAGAGCACTGAGCCGATCAGTTCGGCTCGATACTGCATGATCCGAAGACCCATTCCTTTTCCGTCTTCCGCCCTGGGCGACAATCCGGTCCCATCGTCCTGAATTTGGAGCAACATGCCGGTAGTCGCGGACTCGAGCAATATTTGAATCTCTCGCGGCCGGCCGTGCCGCAAGGCATTGCTGACTGCCTCCTGGGCAATACGAAACAACTGCGTTGCGGTCGCATGATCAGGTTCGGCGACATGGCCGCGACAGTCGAACGATATGCGGACGTTCGATTGCTCCGAGCTTCGTGCCGCCAAGTCATGTAGCGCAGCGCGAAGGCCATGGGCCTCGATCTGCACCGGCACGAGGCCTCGTGCGAGCGTTCGAACCTGCTGATGCAGCCGATTGAGGCCGCCGACGAGCCGAGTGGCAACCTGATGTGCGAAATCGGACGCGGGGAGTTTTTCGGTCAGCACATTCGCCATTAGCGCCAGACCCGTGATTTCCTGGCCAACGCTGTCGTGCAGTTCCTGGCCGATGCGTCGTTGCTCGCTGGCGGCGATCTCGAGCACTTCCCGCTCGAGTTCCTTGCGCTGCGTGATATCGAATGAAACACCGGCGAACCGCACGGCTTCGCCCGATTCATCGTAGGTGTAGCGTCCGTAGACCGCGAGCCAGGCATCATCGCCGTCTGACTCGCGGCGAACACGGTATTCCGCTGAGTACAGCAACTGCTTGCGTCGGGCATGTTCCTGCGTCTCGAGCACTGCGCGCTCGATCATCCGGATGAACGCGCGACAGCCACATCTCATATGACGCGTCGCCGCCGGGAGTCGGGGTGTAACCGAGCATTCGAAATTGGGTGTCCGACCAAGTCACCTTGCCGGCGAGCAAATCCAGGTCCCACGCGCCCATGCCGGCGCCGACCGCCGCGAGCCGCAGCCGCTCCTCGCTCTTTTTCAAGGCTTGGTCGGCCTGTTTCTGCCGCACGATCGCCACGCGCAGTTGTTCCATGGTTTCGCCAATCTGGCGGGACCTCCGCGCAATCGTGATGGCGGCAAATGTCATGAGCCACAGCGCCGCCAACCCCATGCCGCGATTCAGCAAGTCCCACCAAGGTGGATTGCCGCCCGGCGGCGAAATAAACACGCCGAAGATCACAAATGCGGAAGAAATTGCACTGGCAATCCAGATATCGCGGACCTTTTCGAGCCAAATCATCGCCAAGATGACAGGTAGATACAGGACCCAGACTTCGATGCCAACGGGCAACAGCAGGTCAACGACAAGTATCGTGATCGAGAGCAGTGCCATGGCTCCCAGGATCAAGGCTCTCCATTTGCCAATCATCTAGCCGCTCCGAAATGCCTCAATGCCGCGTCGTAAACAATCGGGCGAAGCGCATCATTGACGCGGACTTTTCGGTCGTATTGTACAGGGGGTATGAATCGCGCGAAAAGTCGCACCTCGGGTTGAACATCGGATCATCAGAGATTCTCCTACAAGTTCACCATCATTTCTCCCACGGGTGAAAACGATTGCAACCGATTGCGATGCAACGCGAATGAATTTACCATGACGCGTGTGAGGGATGCCGCGTCGGCATCGAAATTTCCGCAGGAGCCCGAAATCGATGCCGAGACTTACCCTTGATTGGCCGGCCGCGGCGCGATTGCAGATTAAGCATGCAATCTAACAATCGATCGGGATCAACCCGGACTGAATTTGAGAAGTTTCATGGTAACGAATCTGATCGATCGCAAGAATCCCGTACGGCGCCGAACCGCCCGACGCATGCCGGGAATGCTCATTGTCGATGGCGTTGAGATCGTTCGCTCGGCGTTGGCGGTTGCACTCGAATGGCGCGGCGTTCGAATCTGGCAAGCCCAAAGCGGCTGCGATGCAGTTCATTTGTTCCGCCTGCATCGCGACTTGATCGACTTGGTTTTGTTGGACGTGCAAATGCCGGACATGGACGGCCCCGAAATCCTCACCTTGCTTCGCTTGTTCGATTCTGACGTTGCGGCCTGCTTCATGACCGGGGGTTCTGACAGATACTCGCGCCGGGACTTGCTCGCTCGCGGCGCGATTCACGTATTTGCCAAGCCCTGCCGATTGCGCCAGGTCATGGGACTCGTGGAATCGGTCTTTGCAGCGGGACCCGATCACAATGCGTCCGACCTTCGACATTGCGATTACCTCGACGACGAAATGGATGCAGATCTCATTGACGAATTTGAAGACCATTGGTTTGACGAATACTAGAAAAATCGACCGTAAAAATGTTCGCTCGGGCTCGATGGCTATCGACGGCAATTGGCAATTCGAGCATCGTTTGCGAGATGGAAGTCATTCATCATGGCGCTTGTAAGTTGTCCAAGATGCGGAAAGCGGGTTCCGATGTCCGCGGCCACTTGCATGCACTGCGGCCGGCAGGCGGACCCGTGTACGGATTGCAACGGCACTGGCGAGTGCGACCAGTGCGGCGGGATTGCCGCCCCCGGCTTCCCCCGCTGCAACAAGTGCGGCGACACTCGCCGCTGTCCCAGTTGCCAAGGAAACAAAACTCGGTGGCCTGTTTCCACTTAAGCCGAATCGAGTGACACGACTCGATTCTCGGCCGCGATGAAATGAATCGATTAATGCCTCGAGAAGCGATATCCCAATTCAGACTCGAAGTATTGGCTTTGATCCGACGCCGACCGAGTGAAACTGTCCATTCATCAATTACCTGACTTGCGGCCGGAAGATAAGGCAATTCCTCATCAAATCCATGCAAATCCTTGCCTTGCCAAGACCTTGCCGCCCGCCTACCTTTATTCTTTTGTTTCATCCCCTGCCCCGCGGCGATGATGGACGATGCGATTCGAAAAGCGGACGTGCTGATCGAGGCACTGGAATATATCCGCACGTTTCGCGACCGGCGCACGGTGATCAAGCTGGGCGGCAGCGCGATGGAAGACCCCGAGCGCTTCGGGCCACGCTGCAAGACGTTGTGTTCATGGCGCTGTGGGTGTGCGGCCGGTGCTGGTGCATGGCGGCGGCAAAGCGATCGACCGGGCCATGGCCGCGGCCGGTTTGCAACCGAAGAAGGTCCAAGGCCGGCGCGTCACCGACGAGGCGACGCTTGAAATCGTTGTTCGCGTGCTTTGTCACGAAATCAATGCGAGCATCGTCAAGCAGATTCGTGAACTCGGCGGCCGGGCGGTGGGAGTTCACTCGGACGCCATGCAAGCAGTGTTCGGCGAAAAGCTGATGTTACCGGGCGACGACGGCAAGCCGATCGATCTCGGACGGGTTGGCAAAGTGACGCGGGTGGATCGGGCATTAATCGATGATTTCTGCGCGGGTGGCGTGGTTCCGGTGATCCCGTCGGTGGCGATCGACAACGAAGGAAAATGGCTGAACGTGAACGCGGATACGGCCGCCGCCGCGGTGGCCGCCGAACTCGTCGCCGAGAAGTTGGTGTTCCTGAGCGACACGCCCGGCATTCTCCGCGACCGCGCAACCCGGCGTCCTTGATCCCGTGTCTGGATGCCGTTCAATGCGACCGGCTCATCCAAGAACGAGTGATTGACAGCGGCATGATTCCGAAAGTCGAAGCCTGTCTCGACAGCCTCCGCGCCGGCGTCCGAAAGACGCACCTGATCGACGGCCGGCTGAGGCATTCTCTCCTCCTCGAGATTTTCACGGCCTCCGGGGTCGGCACCGAAATCATTCTCAAATGACCCCGGCCGGCCCGGGATATCAAAAACGTACCAACAAGCCTCATACAAAATTCGTTCTGCATTTGCTATTACATTGTTTTCCCAGTCAAACCGGGCGCCACAGGAATTCAGCCATGACCTCGGCCCAGACAGTCGAACAGTTTTCCAAGTATGTGATCGGCAATTATACGCGCTTCCCGGTCTCGCTGGTTCGCGGCGAAGGGTCGCTGGTCTGGGACGCGGAGGGAAACCGCTACGTCGATTTCTTCCCCGGCTGGGGCTGCAACCTGATCGGGCATTGTCCGCCGCGCGTGGTCGAAGCGGTTCGCGAGCAGATCGGCAAGCTCATTCATGTGCCGAACACCTGGTACATGGAGCCGCAAGGGCAACTCGCCGAGGCGCTGAGCACGCGGACCGAGTTTGGTGGCAAATGTTTCTTCTGCAACAGCGGCACCGAGGCGAACGAGGCCGCGATCAAGCTGGCACGATTAAATGGGGCCGCCGACAAGCGTTACAAGATCATCACATTCCTCAACAGTTTTCACGGCCGGACCATGGGCTCGCTGAGCGCCACCGGCCAGCCGAAGTATCACGCGGGTGTCGAACCGCTGTTGGCCGGATTTCGCTACGCACCATTTGGCGATTTGAATGCCGTCGGGAAATTGATCGACAATGAGACCATTGCGATCATGGTCGAGCCGGTCCAGGGCGAAGGCGGCGTCAATCTGCCGCCAGACGGATTCCTCGAAGGGCTGCGCGAACTCTGCGATCAACACAAAATCTTGCTGATCTTCGATGAAGTGCAGTCGGGGATGGGCCGCACGGGCAAGTGGTACGCTTATCAGAATTGGAGCGTCCAGCCAGACATTTTCACGCTGGCGAAAGCCGCGGCGGGCGGTGTCGCGCTCGGCGGGCTGATCGCCAGGCCGGCGGTCGCCGACAAGCTTGTGCCCGGCACCCATGCGGCCACCTTTGGCGGCAACCCGATCGCCTGCGCCGCCGGGCTGGCGACTATTGAAACCATCGAACAGGATCGGCTGTTGGATCGCGGACTGAAGCTCGAGGAAATGTTCCGCGAGCGGTTCGAGGCGTTGAAATCGCGGTGTGCTATCCTTCGAGAAGTCCGAGCCAAGGGCGTCATGGTCGGCCTGGAACTCACCGTGCCCGGCGCCGATATTGTCAAGCGCTGCTTAGAGCGAAAGTTGCTCATCAATTGCACGCATAACACCGTGATTCGTTTATTGCCCGCTCTTAACCTTCCGGATGCGTTGTTTGACGAAGGTTGCTCGATTCTGGAGGAAGCGTTGCTCAGTTGATTGACGACGCCCGATTGCCAAAAGTGGATTTGATCATGAAACATTTCACCGCTCTCTGCGATTTGACTCGCGATGAGCTAACTCACCTTCTTCAAGAAGCCGCCCGATTGAAGGCGGCTCAGAAACGGCGCGAGCCGAATGATTCGCTCGCCCGCCGCGTGGTCGGCTTGGTGTTCGAGAAGCCATCGCTGCGGACGCGCGTCAGTTTCGAGGCGGCGGTGGCCCAAATGGGCGGCCACAGCCTGTTTCTGCCGGCTCAGGAAGTGGGACTGGGCTGGCGCGAAAGCCTCGAGGATTTCGCCCGCATGATGAATCACTATGTCGATGCGTTGGTGCTGCGTGTCTTCAAGCACACAACCGTCGCCGGCATCGCCGCCGCCTCGACCATTCCAATCATTAACGGTCTTTCCGACCTGGCGCATCCGTGCCAGGCGGCGGCCGACCTGCTCACCATCCAGGAATGTTTCGGCGAAGTGAAAGGCCGGACGATCGCATTCGTGGGCGACGGCAACAATGTGGCCCGCTCGCTGGCGCGTGGCCTCGCGATGCTCGGGGCGACATTCCGGCATTCGGCGCCGGCCGGCTATGAATTCGACAAATCATTTGTCGCCGACATAAAAAAGCAGTTCGGTGCGTCTCGGATTGAATCCGAACCCGATCCATCCAAGGCCGTGAAAGACGCGGACGTGATTTACACGGACGTCTGGACGAGCATGGGTCAGGAAGCCGAGCGAGAGGAACGGCTCAAGACGTTTGCTCCCTATCAAGTCAACGCCACGCTGCTGGCGAAGGCCCCGAAGCATGCGAAGGTGTTGCACTGCCTGCCCGCCCACCGCGGCGAGGAGATCACCAGCGAGGTGTTGGACGGACCACAATGCGTCGCGTTTGAACAGGCGGGCAATCGTCTACATGCACAAAAGGCAATTTTGGAGTGGCTGGTGAATTAAGCGTGAATGAGTTGCGAGATGACATCGCCCCATCTACCTCGCATTCGAAGTTGCCAGATCGGCTTGCGGAATCCGGCCGCGGTCGATCAAATAAAGGCGGACATGCTGGCAGGTCGGTATGGATATTCCGAACCACGTGGTCGAATCGGCGGCTGGCGGCACTCGTCGGGGACGTATTACGTTAACGATGGAAACCATCGAATGGCGGCCGCGTTGGAGATTTATCGTGGGACTGGCGATCCGACTCCCGTAGTCGAACTAATCCGCTGGGGACTCTGGACAGACACTCAAAGCCGCCCCAGCGGCGCACGCCCCATGCCTTCCCGCCACTGGTGGGGCGCAATTAGGAATTGGTTGGGATTTTGATGGACGAAATTCGCTTCACCTGTGATGGCTTTGTTTTCGGCGCAGTAGCAGTGCCGCCGTTTGACATTCGTAGCGGCCAGATCGTGAGCTTCCAAGTCTCCGGGTGTTACAATTCATCTGAAGAATTGGCCCTTCGAAGAATCTTTTGTGGCGATACACCTCACCGGGCGATCCACCGATTTGCCTCAGTCGTTTCGGCGGAGTCGGCCGAACAAGCTGGCCTGTTGGCGGATCTCTTTCCGCTGAGCGCCGGTCAATGGCTGACGAAGCGCGGCCAAATGTCCGCGTCTGATGCCGAAAGCGCGATTCATAACGGCGCAAATTTGTAAGCCGTCCGAGCGAATGACGCGTTTGCCGGGAACGCCTCGGAATATGCTCGGCTTGTTGGCCGCATGGGCAAGGGGTGCGGAAGTCGTGATCTATTCCACGTCCGGACTCGACCCTGTCGGTTGCCAAGCAGTTCATCGGCTCGTGCTGGAGCGGTTGGTGAATTGTTCGGCGTTGCACGTGGCTTATGAGCGTGTTTCGAACGGCGAGCGTAGTTTTGATTGTCCGCCCGGCGCCATCATCGTTCGGACCGAACATGCTAAGCCGATTGCACGATCTGCCTAAGCAACGAAAGTGATTCCGCCGATGCGACCCGACGGCCGAAAGCCCGATCAACTGCGACCTTTGAAGTTTCAGCGACGCTACACGCGACAGGCGCCGGGTAGCGTGCTGGTGCGCATGGGACGCACCACGGTTCTGTGCACCTGCTCGATTGACAAGAAGGTGCCGGAGTTTCTCGAAGGCAAGGGCCAAGGCTGGCTCAGCGCCGAGTATGGCATGCTGCCCGGCTCGACCAATTCACGCAAGCCACGCGACAAGGGCGGCAAAGTCGACGGCCGCAGCGTCGAAATTCAACGACTGATTGGCCGCAGTTTGCGAGCGATTGTCGATCTCTCAAAGCTGGGCGAGCGAACGCTCTGGCTCGATTGCGATGTGCTCGAAGCCGATGGCGGCACGCGGACCGCCGCGATCAACGGCGCTTTCGTCGCACTCATCGATGCGCTCGCGGCGTTTCGAAAGGAAATCGGCCCGGCGAGCCATGTCGTGACCGCGACCGTCGCCGCGATTAGCGTCGGGCTTTGCGAAGGAGCCGAACGACTCGACCTTTGCTACGAGGAAGATCGCGACGCCGAAGTCGATATGAACCTGGTCATGACCGGCGATGGCCGCTTCATCGAGGTTCAAGGAGCGGGCGAGGAAGCGACCTTCACGCAAGCGCAACTCGATCGCCTGCTGCATCTCGGTCAAAAAGGGATTCAACAAATCACCGCGGTGCAGAAGAAATCGCTCGGGTCGAACTGGCCGTTCGAGCGCCTCAATTCCACTCGCCCAAATACCAGCGGCGCTTGATCGGCGGACCATACGTCAGTCTGAATCGCGGCAAGGCAATGTCGGTAATTACTTTGACCGCTTCCTCGGGCGAGTCGGTCACGAAAATGCGATCGACGTCCGTCGCGTCAATTGTCTTCTGCACCAACAAGCGTTCGCGCAAGAAGTCCAACAACGGCTTCCAATATTCGACCCCCATGAAAACCAGGGGAAAATCCTCGATCTTTCGGGTTTGAATCAACGTCGCCAATTCAAACACCTCATCCAGCGTGCCAAAGCCTCCCGGCATGGCGATGAACGCGTAGGAGTATTTCACCAGCATCAACTTGCGAACGGCGAAATTGCGGAAGGTCACAAACTTGTCGAGGTAAGGATTTGGCCTTTGCTCGACGGGCAACCGGATATTGCAGCCGACCGATCGCCCGCCGATTTCCTTGGCGCCTCGATTGGCGGCTTCCATGATGCCGGGACCGCCGCCGGTCATGACGGTAAATCCGGCTCGAACCAGGCGGCTCCCGATGTCGTGCGCCATTTGGTAATAGGGGTGATCGGCGGTGAAGCGGGCGGAGCCGAACACCGTCACGCAGGGACCGAGGAAGTGAAAGGTCCGGAAGCCGCGCACCAGTTCAAAGAAGAATCGAAATGCACTGGCCAATTCGAAACCGCGGCGTTGCGGACCTTGAAGAAACTGCAGCACCTCGCGCGTGGGCGGCGCCTTGCCCCAGTTGGTTTCGGATCGGGCTGGTCCATCCAATGGCCTTGCCGCCACCGGCTCGATGATCGAGCTCATCGTCGTCTCCTTGCCGCGGCGAAACCGCTCGCCGCAACGATCTTCTAACCGCACCCGGCATCCACAGACAAGAGCAGCCTGTGAACCGCGCGCGATTTCGCGCGTGATTCACAGGCTTGCAATTGCAGACGAGGTCAATTGAGACGGTCAACGCCTGCCGCCGGACGTGGAATGGCCGCCGCTAGGCCGACCGCCGCCAAATCCGCCGCTGGAATGACCGCCAAAACTGCCGGGCTGGAAACCGCCGCCAAAGTTCGGCATGTTGCCGACCGGCCGGCCCTGCGACTGACCCTGGAAACCTTGGAAGCCCTGGTAATTCCCCTGCGGCCGATTTCCACCCTGGAACGAACCGCCGCGCTGGGCATTTGTTCCCGCGCTTCGCTGCGACTGGAAGTTGCCCGGCGAGCCGCCATTGGAAAACCGCATCGAACCCTGCGAACCATTGTGGAAGTTGTTGCTCGCTCCAATTCGCGGAACCGAGTCGGTCGAAATTCGAGCCTGGCTTGAAGATCGAAACATTTGCTGGCTTTGAGTCGTCATTTGGCGACTGACTTGAATCTGCTTTTGCATTTGCGATGAGGATACTTTTTCAAACTTCATGCCAGACTGCTGCAGTTGCGACATGCTGCGAATCTGACCGCTCGACCGGCTGGAGGACGCCAATTGTTGCGAGTTGGCGATCGTTCGCGGCGAGGCCGATTGCGTTCCGTTCAGACGCGCTACATAGGTTTTTTGGACGTTGGCGGCCCACTGAGGATTGGAACGGTTCGCATGTCGCTCGGCGGCAAAAACCGGGTCGTATGACCTGGCGCCGTAATGAATGAGCGGCGTGTAACCGCGGCGCAAATAGGACGCCGCGTAATAGTCGCCGAAATAATAATGACCGAACGCCGGTCGCACAAATACCGACGCAAAGCCGAATCCGGCGCCCGCGCCGATGCCCCAAGGTCCAAAGCCGATGCCCGCGCCCGCGCCCAGGCCCCACGGTCCGAAGCCGATGCCGGCGCCCGCGAACCCGAAGCCGAACCCGTACGCGAATCGGGGTCGGTAGATAAAGCCAGGTCCGAAGGCGAAGCGCGGACCAAAATAAACCGGCGCGAACAACAGCCCCCGCGCGCCAAAGCCATAGTCCCAAAAACCGCTGGCGAAAATCCAGCCGCGCGGCGACCAATAGTACCGCGACGGAACCCATAGGTAGCCGGGCCGAACGTCCGCCCAGTAGCCGTCTCGGTACTGGTAGCCATCCGATGTGTAGAACCAGCTTCCCGGAATGTAGAGGCTATGATCGTCGGGAGCGGGGGTGGTGGGTCCCTGGTCCGGATTTTCCGGAGGCGTTGGCACGTATTGAAAGTTCTCTTCCTTGGCGTCGGCCCAGTGCCCGCTGGCCCAGCGATAGCCCTCCGCGGTATCCGCCCAGTAGCCCGGAACCCATCGGCGGCCTTCCGGCACCTCGCGCCAGAGTCCGCTCACCCAAATGAAATCTTTTTTGTCGCCATCCCATTGCCAGTAGCCGGGAATGAATTGGACGTTCTTACCGGCCGGCTTCTCCGCGGGCGGTTCTTCCGGGACCGGATCAGGCGGTTTCTGATCGACGGCCTGATTGGGCGCCGGGTTCTTTTCGAATGGTTGGGCATAGGCCTCATGCACGGGCCCACGTCCGAGAACTTCAGGAGCCGATTTGTCGTCGGCCCGGGCCGATAATGCGAGCGCGCCCGCGACCAGCACGGGCAGAACAAAACGATGCTTCATGGTGTACCTCCGGGGTCGGGCTCTCCCCAATCAAGATCATGCCCGCGAACATGTGCCGTGACAAGTCGTTCGAGGCGGACTGATTCTCATTGGGTCGAATCATTGGAAAAGAATGCGGAAGGATTCAAAGGGATGGACGCGGAACCGCCGCCAAGTTGCGCGCTGCGACAAAAAGATCACGCCAAAACATTTTCCGACTCGCCGGGTGGAAGCGGATAGAATGGCCGCAGCGCCGATTCCGACTGGGCAATGTGGATGGGCCATAGACCCGGACCGTTGAGCTTGCCGAGAGTTGGGCCCGACGGATGATTTGTGACTGTGCAATCGGGGTGGGCCGAATGGCCGCGAGAGATCGAATCCTGAGCGCGGTGAAAAACGCCCTCGAAAAAGACGGCTGGACCATTACCGCTGACCCGTACACGATTAAGTATGAAGACGCTACGCTGCTCGCAGACCTATCCGCGGAACCCGCGATGGCGGCGAAGCGCGGCGAGCGCAGAGTCGTTATTGAGGTCAAGAGCTTTTTGGGACCATCTGCATTTCACGATCTCCAGCAAGCGGTTGGCCAGTACATCGTCTATCGAACATTGTTGCAGGAAACCGAGCCGAAGCACGAGCTGTTCTTGGCCATTGGTGATGAGATTTATAGGAGTTTTTTCAATCGAAAGTCGGTGCAACTGATTCTCGCCCGGAATCGAATCCGTCTTTTGGTAGTCAAGCTCGATCGCGAGGAAATTGAATCATGGATCAGTTAACTTCCTACCGAAATGTGATCAAGACGGCACTTATGAATCAAGCCGAATTCGTCAAACGCTCCAAGAACTTCGGCCTCGAGGCACAATGCATTTTCGACGAAACACACGATCAATTTTTGCTGGTGTATTTCGGATGGGAGAATCGAAAGCGGTTCCATCAAACGGCACTTCACCTTCGGATCAAGGATGGCAAGATCTGGGTGGAAGAAGACAACACGGAAAACGGCATCGCGACCGTGTTGATCGAGGCTGGAATCCCGCAGCACGACATTGTCCTGGCGTTTCATCCCCCTGAACTGCGTGGCTTGACCAGATATGCGGTTGCTTGATCGCCAACGGCGACGACTTTCATTCGCAATGCTGGTGCAATTGGCGGTGCTTTGCGCGATCGTTACATTAATTGATGCGGATTTTCCGTGCCATCTCGACTCCGGCGGTGTCAAATGAGCAAACGACGCTCATTTGTCGGAGCCTGCCATGGCCGCCGCCACCGAACGATTGACCGCCCTGCTACAGGCCGCCGCGCCGGCGGACGCGGAACTGCTCGCCCGATTCGTTCGCGCTCGCGATGAGGCGGCGTTCGCGGCAATTGTCGACCGACATGGAGGCTGGGTGCTCGGCGTCTGCCGGCGCATCGCCGGCGCGGCCGACGCCGACGATGTTTTTCAGGCGGTTTTTCTGAGCTTATCGAAGACCGCCCATCGGCTGCGCCGGCCCGAGGCATTGCCGGCCTGGCTGCACGCCGCGGCTCATCGGCTGAGCCTGAATGCCGTTCGCGCCCGTAAACGCCGCGACTGTGCCGAGAAACGCGCGCCGATCAAGTCCGGCTCGGACCCACTCGATGAACTCAGTGCCCGCGAACTGCTCGCCGTTCTGGACTCGTCCATTCAGAAATTGCCGGAGCAGGATCGTTCGGCGTTGATCCTGTGTTGTCTGGATGGTTTGTCGCTCGATGAGGCCGCCGCCCGGCTCGGCATGACCAGCGGCACGGTCAAAGGCCGGCTCGAGGCGCGGCAGGGCAAAACTTCGTAGGTTGCTCGACAAGCGCGGGCTCGCGATTCCCACCGTTCTCGGCGCGTCGCTTGCCGTCGGTTCGCCGCGCGCGGTCGCGCGATCGCTTGCCGAATCGGCCCTCGCGGTGTCGCTGGGCGCGTCGGCTCCCTCCGCAGCCGTAACAACTCTAATCGCCTCGCCGTCGCGTCGGCTGTTGCACGCCGCACTTTTGATGGGAGCGATAACCGCTTGCGCAGGATTACTGACACTGACGAAAGCGGACTTGCCCGCACAACCGGCGACCGGGACGCCCAAAAAAACCGAACAGCGGTTGCCGCCTGGCGTGGTCGCCCGATTGGGCGTCCCGCGCCTGCCACTGCGCTCGCCGATGACGTTCGCGCCCGATGGCCAAAGCTTTTTTGGTGTGACCCACTACTCAGTGAGCCGATTCGACACAGCGACCGGCAAGCTTGTCGGCGAAAACCCGTTTCCCAAGTTTTTGGAAGGCGTCATTTCATCACATGGCCGAACGGTCGTCTCGATCGATGGCAATCGGGTTGAAGTGTGGGATTTGAACTCGACACGCCAACTACTTGCGCTCGACTTTTCGAGGCGGGTGACCAGCCTTGCGCTGTCGCCGGACGGTAAGCAGCTTGTCACGGTTGGAAGTCCACCGGGCAATCCGGCAACGATGCAACTCGCAGTGTGGAACCTCACCAGCGGCACTAAATCGATCCTGCAATCTGATAAGGCAAACTGGAGCGACGTGCTGTTCAGCCCGGACAGCAAGCGACTGTTGACCTGGATTCACGGACGAGAAGTCACTTGCTGGAATGTGCGGAACGCAAGAACCGAGTGGATCTCGAAGAGTCGAAGCGATGAAATGGTCTTTGCGCCGGATGGAAAATGGACCCTGTCATTTGAGTCTTCCACGGGTTGGGCCGCCATGGACGCGGCGACGGGGCGGCCGATCGGCGGACTCAAGCTGCCGGCCGATCGCCCTTACTCCACTCCCGCTATCGCTCCGGACAACCGCACTCTCATCTTGCCGACGAAGCGAGGCGTGGTGTTCTGGGAGATGAAGGAAGGTCGCGAACGCGGCCTCCTGCCCGGGACCAGCCGCGATGTAACCTGGGGAGCCAGTTTCCTCGGCCCTTTCGCGCCAGACGGAAAATCCATTTTGATCAACTTTGGCGCTCTAAAGCGCTACGACATCGCCACTGGGAAACCGCTCTGGCCAGACACGACGGAGCTTGGGCAAACCGCGCCGCCCGCGGCGCTCTTGTACTCGCCGGACGGGAGATGGCTCGCGTCCGGATCCAATGAAGATTACACCGTTAGAATTTGGGACATGAAAAACCGCCGAATTGCCCACACACTTCGCGGCCACGGCTCGTATGTTCGCGCGCTTTCGTTCACCCCCGATTCTACCAAGCTGATCACCGGCGGAGGCGACAGCACCGTCCGAATTTGGGATGTGCCGACGGGAAACGAAATCCGAATCATTCACCTCCATGACGGACGCAACGAAAAAGAACATCAACAAGTGGTCGCACTCGCAGTATCAGGTGATGGCAACAGAGTGACGACGTTCGGACTCCAGCGATTGGGGATGCCCAACAATAAGGGTGATGTTTACAGCGTCTACGATCTTTCCAACGGGAAGTTATTGGAGCGGCGGCAAAACGCGTTTGGCAACGAGAGTGACATTGTCCATGGGCTACTGGCGGCTGGTCCCGCATTGTTACATGAGAATGGCTCGATCGTCGGCAAAAACGGCGTGGCGGGTCGGCCATCGCCGAAAAAACAAGAATACGAGAGCTTGCACAATTCCTGCATCGCGGCGCGTCAATTTATCGCCGCGGCCGGCGTATGGCGTCGCGACAATCCCACGGGATTCAGCGAAGTATTGGTGTGGGAAGTCGCTACCGGCCAACCGATCGCCCGCCTGCCAGTCAAGGAACTCCAGCAACTCGCCTTTGACTCATCCGGTTCCAACCTCGTCACCATCAACCGATCGGAAATTCAAAACTGGGACATTCGAACGGGAAAGGTTGTCCGCTCGCTAGCAGTGGTCCAGACCGAGGCGTGGCTTGGAGCAACGTCGCTCGCGATCTCGCCCGACGGCAAGACCGCGGCGACTGGTCACATCGATGCCACCATCCTGCTCTGGGACATTTCGCCGCCAGAATCGACGCCGGCGCCACTAACAGCGAACGAGCGCGACAAGCTTTGGACCGATCTTGCCGATGCCGACGCGGCGAAGTCCTTCGCTGCATTATGCCGGTTCGCCAATGATCCAAAGGGATCGTTGCCGTTCTTGAAGACGAAGTTGGAGACGATGCGTCGGCCAGCCGCAGCCGAAATCAAGTCCTTGCTCAGCGCGTTACAAAGTCCCAAGTTTAAGGCCCGCGAAACTTCCGAAAAGAAGTTGAAATTATTCGCCGACTTTGACGAGACTCCGTTGCACGAGGCTTTGACGGGGAACCTGCTGCCCGAGGCGCGAAAACGGATCGAGACAATTCTGGCAAACCGATCGCCGGCCGTCGCGCCGCAGGGCGATGCGCTCCGCGGCGTCCGAACCATTTGGGTCCTCGAGCGCATCGGCACGCCCGCAGCGCGAAAGCTGCTCGCGGAAATCGCCGGCGGCGACGGACGCATGGCTCGCGAGGCGAAATCCGCCCTTGAGCGAAGGTAAGTGTCCATCGTCCGTGAATCCGAGTTCATCCCGGCTCTGCAACTCAAAGTCGCCGTCCCAATGTGCACGTCGAACTTTCACTTTTCGCGCAACCCGGTAGGATAAATAGATCGACGCGACGGCTTCTCTCATGACCGCTTGCGATTCGCCACGACTGCGATTCGCGCCCATTCGGAGTCACAACGCCGCGTCCCATGCATTTACGCACAAATCTGCAACGACGCGGGAGATTCTCCATGCGAAGGAGATATGACACGGCCGCGATTGCTGGCGTCGGCTTGGTCGTCGCGCTGCTAATCGTCAATGCCGGCATTGCCTATCGGAATACGGTCCAACTCAGCAACGACACCAGATGGGTTGCGCACACGAATTCCATCCTCGACTCGATCTCGGAACTGCAGGGAACGATCGTCGATGCGGAAACCGGACAACGCGGTTTCATCATCACCGGACGGGAATCGTTTCTGGAACCGTACACCAACGCAGTCGCCAAAGAACAAAGCGGCACGACGCGGATCGAATCCCAAATCGCGGAATTGCAGAGCATTACCGCCGCGGAACCACGACAGCAAGACCGAATTCAACTTCTGCAACCATTGATCGCACAGCGGTTGCGAATCCTGAAGGACGCGATCGATCTGCGGCGGCAGAATCCCGCCATGGCTTACGCACTGGTCGCCAGCGAGCGCGGCAAAAAAGTCATGGATGAAGTCCGCTCGATTGTAACCGAGATGCGTCTCGACGAACAGCAGCAGCTAACCGCACGGCAAGAGCGAGCGAGTAGTGCGTTTCGCGTGACCGTGGCAAGCGAGCTGGCCACGACCGTTCTGGCCTTGCTGCTGTTCGCGGTCTGCATTTTCTTGGTCGATCGGAATTTTCGCAATCAGCGTCGGGCCGCCGCGGAGGTGCACCAGGAACGCGAGCGGCTGCGCGTCACCCTCAACAGCATCGGCGACGGCGTGATCGCCGCGGATCTCGGCGGCCGCGTCACGTTGGTAAATCGCGTCGCGCAAAACCTCACGGGATGGACGCAAGTGGCCGCGGTCGGCAAATCGGTGGGCGAGGTCTTCCGAATCGTCGACGAATCGAGCCGCAAGCCGATTGACAATCCGATCTCGCGCACGATTTTCGAAGGCAAGCCCGTTGGAATGTCGAATCCCGCCCTGCTTGTCAGCGACGAGGGAACCGAGCGGCCGATCGCCGACAGCTGCGCCCCGATTCGGGACGCGGCGGGCAAGGCCATCGGCGCCGTGCTGGTGTTCCGCGATGTGACCGACGAACGAGCCGCACAGCAGAGCGTGCGTGAAAGCGACGCCCGGAAGCGCGCCATTCTCGACACTGCCCTCGATTGCATTTTGACGGTCGATCGCGACGGCAAGATCATTGAATTGAACGCGGCGTGCGAGCAGATGCTGGGTTGCGATCGCGATCGGTTGCTCGGGCGTGAATTAGCCGAGGCCATGATCCCCGAGGCCGGGCGCGTGGCGTACCGCGAGATGATGGCCAAATTTCTCGCCGGCTCGGATTCGACGATGGATCGCCGGACCGAGATCGTCGGGGCCCGTTGCGACGGAATCGAGTTCCCCGCCGAACTTACCGTGACGCGGATTGAGACGGATCGCGGTCCCCTGTTGACGGCGTTTGTCCGCGATATCACCGAGCGAAACTATGCCGAGAAGCGGCTCGCCGACGCCTTGCGTTTCGCCAACGGCATCGTCGACACCGTGCAGATGCCGCTCCTTGTGCTCAATTCCGACCTCAACATCAAATCGGCCAACCGCTCGTATTACGAAACCTTTCACACCGAACCGGCCCAAACCATTTCATTCCCGCTGGCGGAACTGGGCGACCGCCAATGGGACGATCCGGAATTGCTCGCCTTGCTTCGCGATGTCGTGACGCGCGACCGGGGATTTATGGATTTCGAAATCGAGCATCAATTCCCGCGCGTTGGCAAGCGCGTCATGCTTCTGAGCGCTTTGCGCATTCAGCACGAAGGCGATCATACCGATCTGATTCTCTTGGCGATCGAGGACGTCACGACGCGCAAGCGCAGCGAGGAAACGATCGTCGAGTTGTTGGCAAGCGAGCAGCGGCGGGCCGAACGGCTGCAGCAACTCGCGGCCGCCTCGCTGACGATCAACTCCGCCAATTCGGAATCGAGCGTGTTCAATGTCGTTCAGATGGAGGCGGTTCGGATCATCGGCGCTCAACGGGCGGAGGTAGTCTTCGGAGGCGTAAACCCGCCCGAGATGGACGCGTCGCTCGTCGCGCCGCTCATCGGCCGCAACGGCCGGACCCTCGGCGAAATCCGCCTGTTCGACAACGGCAACAGCGGCTTCGATCACGACGATCGGGCCATTGCGACCCAGTTGGCCCACATGACCACGGTGGCCCTCGATAATGTGCGCCTGTACGAGGAATTGCGCGTCACCGATCGGCGCAAAGACGAGTTCCTGGCGACGCTGGCCCATGAATTACGAAATCCGTTGGCCGCCATTCGCAATTCGTTGCAATTAATGCGGATCGCCGGCGACAATCCCGACATCCGCGAGGAAAGCCGCGGCCTGCTCGAGCGGCAAGTGAAGCAATTGGTGCGCTTGGTGGACGATCTGATGGATATCTCACGCATTACGCGCGGCAAACTCGAACTGCGCAAGGAACACATCGAACTGGCCGATGTCATCGCCAGTGCGGTGGAAACCAGCCGGCCGCTCGTTGATGAAATGGGTCATCAACTCAGTGTGTCGCAGCCCGACCGCCCAGTCCAATTGAACGCCGACCTGACGCGCCTCGCCCAGGTCTTCCTGAACCTGCTCAACAACAGCGCCAAATACTCCAATCCGGGCGGACGCATCGAGCTGACCGCCGACGTGAAAAATGATCAAGTGACGGTTCGCGTTCGCGACACCGGAATTGGCATGAGCGAGGAGACGCTGGCCCGAATTTTTGACATGTTCACCCAGGCCGATCGAGCCGGCAGCCGCTCGCAAGGCGGCCTGGGCATCGGCCTGGCGTTGGCGCGGCAACTCGTGGAAATGCACGGCGGTTCGATCGCGGCGCACAGCGAGGGGCTTGGGCGCGGCAGCGAGTTTATCGTGAGCCTGCCGATTGCCGCGCATCCGGATTCCGACCAGGCAACGCCGACCGCGAGCCGCGAAGAGTTGACGCAACACGTCAAACGGCGCGTGCTCGTGGTGGACGACAATCGCGACGCCGCCGACAGCCTATCGACGTTGATCGGAATGCTGGGGCACGAAGTTCACACGGCGTACGACGGATTCGAGGCCGTGGAAGCCGCGTCGGAGTTCCATCCGGACGTTGTGCTCCTGGATATCGGCCTGCCCAGGATCAGCGGTTATGAGGCCGCGCTCCGCATCCGCGAGCTGCCCGCCGGCAACAAGATTTTCCTGGTCGCGTTGACCGGCTGGGGACAGGATGAAGATCGTCGTCGCTCGCGCGAGGCCGGCTTTGACCGGCATATCGTCAAGCCGGTGAATCCCGACGTGCTGGAGCCATTGCTGGCATCGGCCCAGCGAACATGAAATGTCGGGACTCCGTTGACGTCACGGCAAGCACCGCATGGCCATCTCGGCGACTTCGTGCAACTGCTCGCGGGTGTAGCCGCCCGATGCTTGCACCGACATGCCCCAGATCACGCTGATCATGAATCGAGCAAGTTTGGTCGGGTCGGCGCTCTTCGGCAAGTCGCCCTCCGCGATCGCGCGCTCCAAGCGCTTGCGAACCAGCATTTCGGCGCCCGCTCGGGTTCGACTCAGCTCTTTGCGCACCGGCTCCGCCAGCGGGCCCGAGGCGAGTGCTCCTTGCACCAGCAGGCAGCCATTCGGGTGGCGCAGGATTCTTGACCATGTCAATCGCGCCGCGAAACAGTTTCTTGACCGCATCGCGAATCTTTGGTTCGGCGAGTGCCTTCGGCAAGTACGAAGCCGGCCGTTCCAGATAGCGAGCCAAAACGGTTTGAAAGAGATGTTCCTTGCTGCCGAAGGTAGCGTAAAGGCTGCGGCGCGTTGATGCCCATGGCTTTGGTCAGCGCGGCCAGCGACGTGCCCTCGTAGCCGTGCCGCCAAAAGAGCAGAAGCGCCGCCTCGGCGCCGCTTCGGCATCGAATTCTCGTGGCCGTCCTCGACGCATCAGCATGGCCCATCGTTATTTATCGATTATTACAATATTCCGCTTGACGCCCTCCCGCAAGCAATTTAAATTGATGAGTCCCAGAAATTCCCAAGGGAGAATCCAATGAGCGGCGTTCGGGTTTTGGTCGGCACGAAGAAAGGCGCGTTCATCCTCACTTCCGACGGCAAGCGCGAGAAGTGGGATGTCAGCGGGCCGCTGTTCGGCGGCTGGGAAATGTATCACCTGAAGGGCTCGCCCGCGGATCCGAACCGGATCTACGCGTCGCAGACCAGCGGCTGGTTTGGGCAGATCATCCAGCGCTCCGACGACGGCGGCAAAACCTGGCACCAGCCGGGCACTCCCGCCGGCGAACCGACCACGACGCCGGAGGGAATGCCCAAGGGCGAGAGCAATAAATTCGTTTACGACACCTCCGCGGAAACCGGCAGGCCGCTGACCACCCATCAGTTTTATGACGGCACTCAGCACCCTTGGGAGTTCAAACGCGTCTGGCATCTGGAACCGTCGCTGACCGATCCGGATACCGTCTACGCCGGCGTCGAAGATGCCGCCCTGTTCCGTTCGACCGATGGCGGCAAGTCGTGGCAGGAACTAGCCGGCCTGCGCGACGCCCAGGGCTCCAAGTGGCCCCCGGCGCCGGCGGCATGGGCCTGCACACGATCGTGCTTGATCCGACCAACCCCAAGCGAATTTTCATCGCCATTTCCAGTGCCGGCGCTTCCGCACCGACGACGGCGGCAAGACCTGGAAAATCATTACGAAAGGATTGAAGTCGAACTACATCCCCGATCCGAACGCCGAAGTCGGTTTCTGCGTTCACCGCATCGCCCAACATGGCGCCAAGCCGGAAACGCTCTACATGCAGCTTCATTGGGATGTCATGCGCACCGACAACGCGGGCGACCTTTGGCGCGAGGTCAGCGGCAACCTGCCGACCGATTTCGGCTTCGCCATCGACGTGCACGCGCACGATCCGGAGACGGTTTACGTGGTGCCGATCAAGAGCGACTCGGAGCATTATCCGCCCGAGGGAAAGCTCCGCGTTTTCCGCAGCAAGAGCGGCGGAAATGACTGGGAACCGCTGACGAAGGGCCTGCCACAAGAGAATTGTTACGTCAATGTGCTGCGCGACGCGATGGCGGTCGATTCGCTCGACAAGTGCGGCATTTATTTCGGCACCACCGGCGGCCAGGTCTATTACTCGCCCGACGGCGGCGACAACTGGAAGCCAATCGTTCGCGATCTGCCGGCGGTGCTTTCCGTCGAGGTGCAGACGCTGAAATGATCCGCGTCGTCATTCCCTATCATTTGCGCACGCTGGCCAGAGTGGAAGGCGAGGTCGCGCTAGATGTCGCGGACCCGGTGACGCCGGCCTCGATCCTCGACGCGCTCGAGGCCCGCTATCCGATGCTGTGCGGCACGATCCGCGATCATGTCACGCATCAGCGCCGGCCGTTCATCCGTTACTTTGCCTGCGAGGAAGATTTCTCGCTGGAGCCGGCCGACACGCCGCTGCCGGACGCCGTCGCGTCCGGCGCAGGAACCATTCATGATCGTCGGCTCGATCGCCGGCGGATAGATCGCGGCGGCAAGATGCCGCCGCTACGGATTCACATCTCAGTCCTCGACAAACAACTTCGGCGCGAATTCGCCCAGGTAGTCGCGCCAGTTGAGCCAGGTGTGGCCGCCGGAACTGAGTTTCGAGATCACGTTGAAATTGTGCTTTTTCAGCATCGCCACGGTGGCGTTCGAAGTCTGAAGCAGAAAATCATCCTTGCCGACGCCGAACCAGACCAGGCGAACGCCTTTTTTCAACGAGGCGTCGTCGAGAGTCGCCTTGTGGGCGTCTTCCCAACTGGTGCTTGGTTTGTTTCCACCGAAGCCGCCGGCGATGCCGAAAATGCCGGAACTATAGACGCCGATGTAGCCGAAATCCCCGAGATGCGAAAACGCCACGTTCAGCGTTTCGGCGCCGCCCATCGACAGCCCGGCAATCGCGCGATGGTCGCGGTCGGCGATCACGCGGTAGTTTTTCTCCACGTACGGCATCACATCTTTGAGGAAGTCCTCGCTAAACTCATCCATCTGACGATTGAACGAGCGATCGCCGCCCGCTCCGAAGCGGAACGGCCCGGTGTGCCCGGCCGGCATCACCACGATCATCGGCTTGGCCTTCCGGTCGGCAATCAGGTTGTCGATGATGAAACCGGCGCGACCGACCGTGCTCCACGACGCGTCGCTATCGGATGCCCCGTGCAGCAGGTAGAAGACCGGGTATTTGCCTTTGCCTTTTTCATAACCCGGCGGCGTGTAAATGTGCATTCGGCGAAATCGATTCAGCGCGCTGGAATGATAGGTGACTGTGCTGACCGCCCCATGCGGCACCTCCTTTGTGTCGAAGAGATCCGAGCCCTGGACATCGACCAGGCTCCAGGTATTCATGAGGGACTCGCTGGTCGCTGGATTCCGCGGATCAATCACCGCCACGCCATCGACGTTGAAGTTGTAACGATAGGCGCCCGCGGGAACCGGACCCACGGTCACTTCCCAAACGCCATTGTCGGCTTTTTTCATTTCCGCGTCGCGGCCGTTGCCGGGAATGTCGCCCGCGGAGAGCCGCACCGCCTCGGCCTTGGGGGCATGGATTCGAAATGTGATTTTGCGTTCCGCCGAGACGTCCGGCGAGACGACATTCGGCGGCCGCTGCCCGCCGCGGTTCTGAGCCTGCGTCGGGATCGCCGCCGTCAAAACCACCGAGAGTGCCAGCGTGAAGAGGGAAACTTGTTTCATGATGCTCCTCATGCAAAAGAATCCGGGACGCCGATCGAAACTTTGGTTCGCGCCTTCGTAAGTCCGTTTCTGGATTCTCATCATCCAGATCAGCATGCGTCTTCTGAAATTCCGAGTAAATGTTGTAGCCGGGTATTCGCAAAACGTCCGAGTTTCATCCCGAGGAACGGCAGAATTGTGTTCGATCGCTCAGGCGTTTTGGCTGAGCTTCGCGAGCCGAAAAGTAAAGACCAATTGCAGCGGCAACTCGCGCCAGCACGATGCAATCGCCGGCAGTCACTCCGCCGTGCCGACGAGAGGGCCAACTTTGACTGGCCCGAATCCGACGTTCTGTGCCGAATCGATGCGGACCTCGTTCCGGGCGAACTTGAGGCGAAGCGTAACGACGAATGGCGTCTCGTAGAAGCAGATCTTGGCCGTGAACGTATCGTCCGATGTCCAGGCACCGCCCGTCGCCGCCGGCTGTTCCGGCAACCGATGCCAGGCCAATCGACCTTTGTGCCAGGCGTCCGGGCGGCAAACGAGCGTTTGCTCGTTTCCTCCGATCCGAGTTACGAGTGTCGCTTCACCGTCCTTGCCGCCACTCTTGACTTCAATGGAATCGAGTTTCAGATCGTTAGCGGGGAAGTTGTACTTTCGGCCAGCGACCTTTGCAGGCGTGCCGTTGGCCTTGGGCAGATGCATTGACAATCCCTTCAATGCGCCAGCGAGCGCGGTTTGTGCCGATTCGTTTTCTGGCATCGGCGCGGGCTCGAACGCCGGCAGCAACTTGTCCCAGACCAGATTCAGCACGGCCTGCATGTTGCCGACGCCGGCCGTGATGGCGATCACCGCGTCCTGCTTCGGCAGCACAATGCAAAACTGACCGAAGGCTCCGTCGCCGCGATACGCTCCATGGCGGCAGCGCCAGAACTGGTAGCCGTAGCCTTGATCCCAATCGCTATTTGGATTGCTCCCGTTCGAAGTCTGCCGCGAGGTGGCCGCCTCGACCCAAGCCCGCGGCACAAGCTGCTTGCCCTGCCACTTGCCTTTCTGCAGGTAAAGCTGACCGAACTTGGCGATGTCACCGGTCCGGACGCTCAGCCCATAGCCGCCGGCCGAAATGCCCTGCGGACTCGTTACCCACGTCGGCTTCGTAATTCCCAGGGGCTCGAACAGTCGCGGCTTGAGATAGTCGAGAACGGTTTGTCCCGTCGCTTTCTGCACGGCGGCGGAGAGCATGTAGGTCGCGGATGTGTTGTACATGAAGTGCGTTCCCGGTTTGAATGGAACGGCATGCTTCAGGAACGTCTTCGTCCAGGGCTCGTCCGCCCTCCGCGGCGGCTCGGTTTGTTGCCCGGTGGACATGCGGAGCAAATCGCTCAGCCGCATTGCTTTCAGGTTGGCGCTGGGATTGGCGGGGGCGTCGTCCGGAAAGAACTTGAGGATTGGGTCGTCCAATTTGAGCTTCCCCTCGGCGATCGCCAAACCGACCGCGGTCGAGGTAAAGCTCTTGCTCAAGGAGTACAGTTCGTGCGGTGCATCGGCCGAATAGGGCCCCCACCAACCTTCGGCGATCACGTGTCCATGGCGAACAAGCACGAAACCGTGCAAGGAATCGATGTTTTTGTCCGCCGCCTCCACGAACGCCTGAATCTTCGACGACGAGACACCCTGGGCTTCCGGGCTGCTTCGCGGCAAGTCCGCCTCGGCACGAACCGAGCATGACAAGACGAGCAGGCCAATGACGGTAAATGCTCTCATCTCTTCACCTCCGGAATCAACAGGCGGCACGCAAACGATGTCATCGGCTTAACCATTCAGCCCGGCCGCGACAAGTCATTCGGCATCAGGAGGTTGGACCTGGGCGTAGGCTCAATCGTCGCGGCTCAGGAATCCGCCGAGATTCGGTTCGGACGATCCATGACGCATCGACGACGGCCGAAACGCGGCTTGGGCGGCTGCTCGAGCCGAAAGCAAGATGGCCCGCCCGGCCCGAAAACAATCTGGATCGGCTTGCAACGCATGCCTGACTTCGCGATCGTCACCCATCCGAACCCGGCGAGCGTCGCAGCGTAAGCGCGACGTGTGAACCGCACAGCCCTCGCTCCCACGTCGCGCTCACGCCGCGACGCTTGCCAACCAACCCGCCCCTCTCCCCCGCGGCCCTGCGATTCACTCAAACCCTCGTTTGACCGCGGGGGAGAGGGGACGGGGGTGAGGGGGAAATGCCCTGCGTCGTAGCACAAGCGTCCCGCTTGTGCGCCCGGGTACATTCGAGCCACCGATTCGAAATCGCCAATCTGCGCGCTCAGGTCTTCGCTCGACGCGATCAAGTGCGGGTGGTTTCCCAGGACAACGTAGCCGTAAAACGTAAGCCGGGAATTCCGCTACAGAAAGTTCCACGAATCTTAAATAATGTCAACCGATTCTCGGCGAGTGAAGACCGCAGCCAGCCGACGATGGGACGACAACCTCAAACCATCACTTGTTGATTCGCCCGCCATTAACCAGAACAGGGCGGTCGACACGACTTTTTGACCGTTAAGTTTGATTTTCCTTCAATAGGACCGCTATGGATATTGACTTTTGGTAAGACAAAAGCGGTCGCAAGTTGAAGGATCACGAGAAATGGGTGAAGGACGCACGGGAATTGCTCAGCAAGATTGGCGGCGGCGCCACCGCATTCCCGCCGGCCGACGGAACCTGGGGCGGCGATGGCGGAAAAATCATCTGGGAGCAAACCACCATGATCTTCTGCTATATCCTGCCCGACCCTTTCCAGGCTCAGCTTCCAGCACTGCGCGAGTTCCTCCACCGCTTCGGCCGAGAAACCAATCAGGGTGAGGTCGTCGTCGAGTTCGATGGCGGATTCTATCGGATCCGCCAGTTCGATGACGTGAAAGGAGAGAAGTCATGAACAAGAAAATCAAGATTGGCGGCAAGCAAGCTGAGCGCGTTCACGACACCGGAAAAACAATGCGGCGAGTCGATCCGGCGAAATTGCTTTCGGCCCTCCGCGCCGAGCCCTGCTCGCCCGAAGTCGCTCGAAGCATCGACCCGATCTCACTCGCCGCGATCGGGAACGAATTGCTCAAGCGGCTACGCTCGACCGGCGGCCGACCGGCCCTTGAGGACGCCGACGAGATTTGCAAAGTTCCCCTGAGCGCCCAAGATGTTGCCGCACTGGAAAAGATCGCCGAGTCCGTACATGAAAAAACCGGTGCGCGGCCATCGCTCGGCCAGGTCGCAAGCGTGATTCTCCGCGTGACTCTCGATGAATCCAGAGGCGCCCACGCGACCCGACTCCGTCCCGCATCGCCTCAAGATTTGGCGGATTGCTTCTTCGAAAAATCCGTGACGCTGCTCGACTGAGACCGAGCGAATCCCGCTTCTCGAATCGAACTTCACGACCATCATCCCTCCGAAAACCGGCGAGCGTCGCAGCGTAAGCGCGACGTGTGAACCGCACAGCCCTCGCTCCCACGTCGCTCCCACGTCGCGCTCACGCCGCGACGCTCGCCAACGAACCCGCCCCTCTCCCCCGCGGCCCTGCGATTCGCTCAAACCCCGGTTAGACCGCGGGGGAGAGGGGACCGGGGTGAGGGGGAAAGCCCCGCGTCGTAGCACAAGCGTCTCGCTTGTGCGCCTGCCTACATTCGAGCCACCGATTTGAAATCGCCAGTCTGCGCAAGTATCGCATCTGGCACCGTGTCTCGCGAGCAGAAAATCGACGCCGGAGCCTCGCGGCGAGGGTTACGAGGCAGGAGCCTCGAAATAACGGCGACGTCGGCAGAACGGCCGAAAAATGAAGCGACACCATTTATTGCCATTTATTCCCCGCCACTTATTCCCTGCGAAAGAAATGGAGCTGATTTTGCAGGATTGGATAACGCGGCGAAGAAATCGCTTCAAATGGACGCAGGTATACTATACAAAATCACTGAACCATCGGATTTTCGGTTGACAAGACTTACCCGGGCGGACAAAAATCCCCCAGCCTATGGAGGGATGAAATGGCACGAAGCAACGGCAAAGCAGAGTCGCCATCGATGTTCTATATCCCGTGTCGCGCGAGCCGGGAATGTTTGCGGGCGAATTCCTCGTCACATTTGAGGCCACCAATCCGAGCGATGCCCGGAACACCGTAAAAGCACAGTTGCTGGTCGACCAGCGCGAAGTGGTTGGACTTGCGAGGACGCCCAGGCGAAACGATCCCGCGGAAGGATGGCTGCGCGTCACTCACGCGGGAAAGAAGGAGGACTGGGACATTCTGATCTTGCCGCAACCAAGCCAGCCGTTCGGGGAAACCGTCATTGTCCCGAAGGGAACCATCAGAAAGTCGCCGGGGGAATCGTGATACTCAGCGACCGTGGTATCGAAAAAGCGGTCAAGGATCGAAAGATCATCGTCAAACCATCCTTGGACAAATCGCTGCTGAGTTCATCCTCGCTTGACTTGCGCGTTGACGACGATTTCAGAACCTGGAATCAAGGCCTGTTTCAGCCCGGAACCAGGCACAACGTCAGCCTCGATCTGGTCGATCTCGCGACTCTTGGCGATCTCACCACACCGCTGGCGCCAAACGCCGACGGCATCATCGTCATCGAGCCGGGCCAGTTCGTCCTTGTGCGGACCTTTGAGCGTATCACGCTGCCGGTCGAGGGAAAGCTCGCCGCCAGAGTCGAAGGAAAAAGCAAACAGGCCCGCCTCGGCATGGTGGTTCATTTGACAGCGCCGACGGTCCATGCCGGCTTCGCCGGAAAGATCGTTCTCGAAATCATCAACCACGGACCATTCCAGTTGGAAGTCGTTCCGAATAAAAGCAAACTGTGCCAGCTCATCTTCGAAAAAGTCAGCACAAAACCACATCGCAAAGGCAGCGTCTCGTTTTCCGAGCAGAGCACTCCGTTGGGATCGCCACCGCATTCCGGACGGAAGAAGTAAGTGTTTGAACTGGCGCCGCCACCACGCAATCCCCGACCGCCGCCGCGATCGCACGTTCCCTGCAGGCCGGCTCGGCCACCGACGACACCGAAGCGAACAGACCCAGAAGCGAAGCCGCGCCGACGCAGACCAGTCGAAATTGACATGGCGCGCTTGCTCAGTTCGATCGATGATCCAGGATCATACTGCGACTTTTGTAACCGCGTGGTGACGCGTCGTTCCCGCGAGCGTGCGTCGGTCCGACCGCGCGATTTTCGGGTGAAAGAAATTGCTGGAAATTGAAGGGTTGGCAGCTGACAAGCCCGCAATAGCTAATAAATTCTGACATGCTACTTGAATGTCGCGCGACATGCATGTAATGTAACTCCGATGACACAGCATCCGCTGGAGCTATCCAACGCCGGGACTTGAACGGACGGTTTGTCCGTCGCCGGGGTCGAAGGCCGTCGGGGCGTGTCACAAGGAGTTTCAGATGAATACGCACGTTGTTGGCGAAATCCTCCTGGACAAGGTGTACTGCGTGACCGTCACGCCGCCATATGCCCACGACCTGTTCTTCGTGTCCACGTTTACCACCGAGGATCCGAATTCGACTGCGCTCAACAAGCACGGCTACCAGCGGCCGCCAACGCCGTCTCGCTTCCCCGAGATCGCCAGACACTTCTTGACGGGCAGCAACGCCGAGCTCATCACGCCGCTGGTGGTTTCGGTGCGACTCTCGGACCCAGAGGAGATCAAAAAGTTCCTGAGTTTCCTCGCTGCTGGCGACACCGCCGCCATCAAGGCCAGGTTCGGCCAAAAGATCGCATCAGTGGTCGACGGGCAGCACCGGATGAACGGCCTCGTGCACGCCTGGAACCAGGACAACGATTTCCTCCCCCCGGTCCCCGTCATGCTCTACTTCGGTCTCAGTTTCAGCGAGGAGGCCGAACTGTTCAACACCATCAACGTGACTCAGCGGAAGCTCCCAAAGGCGCTATCGAAACCAACAAGGGAGACATAATCGAGGCCGACTCACCCGGTTACGCCCAGCAGATCAGACGGGTCGCGTTCAGTCTCTGCAGGGATACGGACTCGGTGTGGGGCCCCATCAATGGGATTGAGCAGATTAATATGACTGGCGTGCGGGACCCCAATCGGCCCGTCACCTACGAAGGCCTGCGCCGATCGATGCAGAACATGTTTCCGCCCACTCTATTGTCCCGTCTGGCCGCCATGGACGAGCAACTGCCGCTCAAATACGCCAAGCGCGATTGGAACGCGGTCAAGGAGGCGTGCGTTGAGGCTTGGACGGGCGAGCCCTCGACCGAGGTGGTCGATGATCCGGTCACCGGCGAGTCCCGAACGGTCAAGATTCAATACCGAATCAAGGATCTCGTGGGCGTGTCTGCTCTCGCCAAGCTCGGCAAGGACATCATCACCTCCGACCTGGAGTCCAGGGAGCCGAAACGCCTGGAAGAACTCACTGCCAAGCTCATGGAAGTGAACTGGAAGAAGGAAGAAGGTAACCCCTGGATGCGGAGCCAGGCCGGCTTCGCTGGTCAAAAGGATCTGTATGAGATCCTTCACCAGTGGGTCTATAACGATAATGAGCCGGCGGTAACCGTCGTGGCTCGTACGCACGCGATGGCGTGAGCCGGTGGTCAATCATTGACGGGGGCGTCGATTGGCGCGGTCCAATCGACGCCTTTTTTTGTGCACGCCTTGCCGGACACCGAATGTTGCGAACCAGTTCCGACACTGATTTTCATTTTTGGTTAGACAGTAGTTCGACCTGGGCGTGGGTCAATGCTGATCTTGAAAACAGAGCGACTTTGCCTGTACTGCGGCAAACCGACCAAAACGGGGCCAAAAGGGCGAGCATGTTGTTCCCGAGGCGATCGCTGGCGCGCTGACGCTGAACGACGTACGGGACAGGGCGGTGTGCCCGAAGTGTAATTCCGGGGTTCTGTCATTCCATGACAAGGAATTGTGCTCGCGATCTTTCTTGTCCGGAATAAAATGGTGTCGCTTCACTTAATTTTGTCATGGTCGGCCTCGCATCTGCCGCCATTGTTAATTGCAAGAGCGAGCGCGGCAACGGGAAAAGGGAATCCCGACTTTGCGGCGGCCGCGCGGTCCCAAAATTCCCAAAGCGGCGACAAGTCGCCAGCACTCCGATATCCAAAAGCGCAGCCAAACACACATCGCCTGAAGTCGCGGCTGCCGATTCACATTGAGCCTATACTGTTCATTTGTATATAATACACCGAATGGTCCGCGTCGAAGTTGTGCGGGGTGAACTGGTTTTTCGAGCGAGGCCAACAGTCATGTCAGCCGCCGAACGACAAATTGGCACGGGACTTGAAACCGGACGGACATCCGGACGGACATGTGGACGGACGGACGGGCGGACAATCCGGACAACTTTTGCGATGTCCCGGAAATCGCGACGCAACCGGGAACGGGAACAAGAGGTTACATCAAAAGCAGGTCGCCAGTTGACGATAAGAAATGTCCGGATTTGTCCGGTTTTTGCCACTCCAAAACCGGACAGGGACCAGTGGAATTTCGAGCTAGCGAAGGATCTCGCGGGCCGCGTTCGCGCCGCAGGGGTCCAAGCCTCGGATGGGCGTGCGACAATCGGCGAAGTCGGCGGTCGGGAAACCTTGCCAATAAGGGAGTGCAGCGATACGCCACAGTTTGGGAAGCAAACTCCTGGGAGGTTGGCCGAATTCCCATTTTCGAGTGCAAACCAGCACAGACTGTCGCCGAATCGGCTCGATGAAATTACACCACAGCGTCTGGTCGAGTTCTGTCAAGGCTTCGCCAAGTGAAAGAAACGACGAGGGGTTCCATGTTCAAGCCGCGTATGGTTATCTTGTTCGCCGCTCTCACATGCTCCGGTTTGCTGGCAGCACCGCCGGTGCGCAAGTTCGATGCCCCGGGTGCCCCGCCGTTCAAGGTGCTGAAAACCGGTGAGAACCCGCCGCTCGACGTGAATGGCAATTTCGTGATCGGGCCGGAGTATGTACCGGCCCCGGAACGCAAAAAAGTCGACGGCGTTCCGCAGGGGAAGGTGCAGCAGTTCGAGATCGATTCGAAGGAGACCAAACTCCTCAATCCGGGTATTGCCCGCAAGGTGTTCGGGAAGGTGGATCCGAACAACCCGAAGACGTTGATCGTCGAGACTCACAACATCGACTACAAGCGCAAGATCACGGTCTATATTCCAGCGCAATACCAGGCAGGCAGCGAAGCGCCGTTCATGGTCGTCCACGACGGCCCCCAAGGGTAAACCGAGCATGGTGCTGCCGCACATCCTCGACAACCTGATCGCCCAGAAGCGCGTTCCTCCGCTGATTCTCATCATGATCGCCAATGGCGGCGGCGATGCGCAGGGGCACGAACGCGGGCAAAGAATATGACACGATGTCCGGCGTGTTCGCCGAGTACATCGAGACCGAGGTGCTGCCGCGCGTGGAGAAAAACTGCCAGGTGAAGCTGACCAAGGACCCCGACGGACGGGCGGCGATGGGCACCAGTTCCGGCGGTTCGGCCGCGCTGATCATGGCCTGGTTTCGCCCGGATCTTTACCATCGCGTGCTGACGATCTCGGGCACGTTCGTGAACCAGCAGTGGCCATTCGATCCGAAATTTCCCGACGGCGCCTGGGGCTTTCATGAAACGCTGATTCCCAATAGCCCCAAGAAACCGCTCCGTGTGTTCATCTCCGTCGGCGACCAGGATCTGCTGAACCCAAACGTCATGCGCGACGGCATGCATGACTGGGTCGAAGCCAATCACCGCATGGCCAAGGTGCTCAAGGCCAAGGGATATGACTATCAATACCTGTTCTGCCGCGGAGCCGGCCACGGCGTCGGCAAGGCCCAGGCGCAATTTCTCCCGCACGCCATCGAATGGGTCTGGAAAGGGTACGCTTCAAAAACGCAAGAGTAGCCGTTGAGTCCCGCGAGGCGCTTCGTCCATCGGTGTGATTGGCCGACAGCCGAGTTGCTACGCCAGGCCGCGAATCGGAAAGGTGGCGCCGCACAACGCAGCCTCGGTCAAAGCTTTTCATTCAATAGCGGGGGCCGGATTTGAACCGGCGACACGCGGCTTATGAAGCCGCTGCTCTAACCAACTGAGCTACCCCGCCCGCGTCACTGATTGCCACTTTTTACTGCGCGGTTCGCCGCACAGGTAAAAATGCATTGCGGTCTAAACCAAATTAGCGAAATGGGGACAAACCGCCAAGCCGCGCCGACGTTTGCGGTGGATCGGGAGTCGATTAGGTGATTACGAAGGGAAATGGGTCTAATTTGGCGTGAACGCGATCGGCGCATTTGCGGGGCGAAAGGAAAACAATTGCTCGCGGGCTCTTGACATTGCCTATCTTGCCGTGTTACAACCTTTTGCGACGAGATCGGGTTGCGGGCCTTTTCCACGGACGGGATCGAACGGACTCCAGGGATCGGAGCCATGATCAAGCACCTCAGCCAGCCGCTTTGCTTCTGGTTTCTCGTTTGCGACCTGACACTGACGTTGCTCGCGTGGGTCGTGGCGTATGTGCTTCGTTTCAATTCCGGGCTCATTCCGGTCATCAAGGCAACGCCTGAATTCTCCAACTGCCTTGGATACCTGCCGCTCGTGATTGTTTTCGCGGCGGTGGCGTATCGCATCGTCGGCCAATATGAAGTTCACCGCTTGCGGCGCTTCCGCGAGGAAATGGTCGCGGTGATCAAAGGCGTCAGTCTGCTTTCGCTTCTGCTGATGTCCACTAACTTCTTCCGGCACGACCCATACGAATCGCGCTTGGCGATGTTGTTCTTCACCGCCATTACCGCGTTCACGATTCTCACTGCTCGCCGGGCGACCTGGTCGGTGGTCCGCAAGCTTCGCCAGCGCGGGTACAACAACAGCAATGCGGTAGTCGTCGGCAGCGGGCGAGTGGCGCGGAAGGCCGCCCAGGCGCTCCGCAACGCCAACTGGATGGGTCTTCGCAATCTTGGGTTTGTCGAAGATCAGCCGAGCCGATTTTCCAACGATCTAGAAATCCTGGGAACCATTCACGACCTGCCGAAACTGGTCGAGGAATTGAAAATCGAGCATGTCTTCATCGCCCTGCCGCTGAATCGGCTGGGCGACGCGCAGCGCGTGTTCGACGTGCTGTCGCGAAGCTTGGTGGAAGTGCGATTCATCGCCGACGTGCCCGCGCTGGCCGGACTGTCGCTGACGACCTCCAACCTCGACGGCTTGCCGGTTGTGGGCCTGCGTGAAAGCCCGCATTTTGGTTTGAACGTGATCGTCAAGCGCACGATGGACATCGCGTTGTCGGCCCTGGCCCTTGTTTTCCTGTCGCCGTTGACAGCCTTGATCGCGATGGTGGTTCGGATTTCGAGTCCCGGGCCGATTTTTTATCGCCAGGAGCGCTGTGGGTTGAACGGCAAGACGTTTTTGATGCTGAAGTTTCGCACCATGTGCGTTGACGCCGAATCGCGCACCGGGCCGATCTGGTGCCGCAAGGACGATTCGAGGCGAACGCCGCTCGGAACTTTTCTGCGTCGCACCAGTCTCGACGAATTGCCGCAATTCATCAATGTGCTCAAGGGCGACATGAGCCTGGTCGGTCCCCGCCCCGAGCGGCCGGTCTTCATTCATCAATTCAGCAAGACGATCCCCAACTACATGGCTCGCCATTGCGTGAAGTCCGGCATCACGGGCTGGGCCCAAGTCCACGGCTGGCGCGGAAACACATCGCTTCGAAAACGGATCCAATACGACCTCTACTACATCACCCACTGGAACCCCTGGCTCGATTTGCGGATCCTGTGGATGACGCTTTGGCACGGGATCGTCAGTCGAAACGCCTATTGATGTCCGTACAATTCAATCCAACATCCATCTTGTTGGAGTGAAGCGACGTGAAGAACCGAATTGCGATCGCCCTGGTGTTTTCGCTGACGCTGAGCGGCTGGGCCTGGGCGGAGAATTGGCCGTCGTGGCGCGGCCCAACCGGCCTCGGCCAATCCGCCGAGCAGGACCCCCCGCTGAAGTGGAGCGAGCACGAGAATATCCGCTGGAAGGCTCCTCTGCCCGACCGCGGCAACGCGTCGCCCATCGTTTGGGGTGATCGAGTTTTCTTGACGCAAACCACCGACAAAGGAACCAAGCGCGGGATTCTTTGCCTTGACCGCGGCACGGGCAAACAATTGTGGTTTCGCACCGTCGAGTTCAGCGGCAGCGAACCGACCCATGGCGACAACCCGTATGGCTCCGCGACCTGCACCGCCGACGGCGAGCGCATCATCGCCGGCCTCGGCTCGGCCGGCGTGCTCTGCGTCGATTTCGAGGGCAAGGAACTTTGGCCAAGAACCTTGGCAAATTCATTCACATCTGGGGCACCGGCTCCTCGCCGGTCATTCACGGCGACAGGGTCTATCTCTGGTGCGGGCCCGGCGAGCGGCAGTTTCTCATTGCCCTCAACAAAAAGACCGGGGACGAAATCTGGCGGCACGACGAACCGGGCGGCAAGGACGGCCTCACAAACAAGGGCGAAGATTGGATCGGCTCGTGGAGTACGCCGGTCATCGCGAAGATCCGCGGCCGCGAGCAATTGATTTTAAGCGTGCCCAAAAAGGTCAAAGCATTCGATTTGCAAACCGGGAAGGAACTCTGGTCGTGCGACGGACTCAGCAATCTGGTCTACACGTCGCCGGTGATTTCCGAAAATGGCATCGTTGTCGCCATGTCGGGTTATGGCGGGCCGGCGCTGGCCGTGAAGGCCGGCGGCAGCGGCAATATCACCAAGAATCGACTTTGGCTGCACGCTCGAAATCCACAACGCATCGGCTCGGCGGTCATCATTGGCGATCACGCCTTTATCATGAACGAGCCCGGCCTCGCCTCCTGCTACGATTTGAATTCCGGCAAGGATCTGTGGAACCAGGAACGACTCACGACGTCCACCTGGGGCTCGATGGTCCACGCCGGCGGTCGGCTGTACGTCACCAATCGAAATGGCGACACGGTGGTGCTCCAGGCCGATCCCAAGCTGAAAGTGTTGGCACGAAACAAACTTCCTGATACGGTTTTGTCGTCGATCGCGATCAGCGACGGCGAGTTATTCATTCGCGGTTACAAGTATCTTTGGTGCATTTCGACAAAGAAGTAGCACGGGCACGGAGGCCGGCAGTGCCGCGGAGTTGTCATGCTCGATCGGTGGTATCGAAGCCTGCGGCTGAAAATGACAATCGATGAATTTCATCGGTTGCCGCGAAACTCCGCCTACAAATACGAGTATTTCGACGGCGAAGCTTATCTGTCGCCGCGACCCAAAACTTTCAACGGGCTTTTGGATCTGACGCCGGTTCCGGCACCCGGCACGCTTCGAGTACTCAACGACCAGCTCGCATTCCGGCCGATCCGAGGCGGCGATTGGGGGAAGTTTCCTGAACTATTCGCGGCGGCGTTCGACCGCGTTCAACCATTCGAGAGCCTCTCGGAAGGCGAACGCCTCGAAGCGTCGCGCGAGTGCCTGAATCAAACCCGGGCGGGCGGCGACGGACCGCTCATCGAGCAGGCCTGCTTCGCGGCGGTCCCAGAATCCGAGGAATATATCGCCGGCGCGATGCTGATCACACTCATTCCACGCCAGGCGGAAGGCGAGTGGTGGGATGGGAAATGGGACGCCACGCCCGCGACCGACGACGCGCGGCGTCTGCTCGGTCGACCGCATCTGACCTGGATCTTCGTGGCGCCACTCTGTGCGGCGCCGGTCTCGGCTCGGCCCTGCTGGCCCACTCGACCAACGCACTGCTTGGCCTGGGATACTATGATCTTGCTACAACCTTTTTGGTCGGCAACGACGCCAGCACGCTTTGGCACTGGCGAAATGGTTTTCGATTACTTCCGTATCCCGCCTCACCGCGAACGATTCGCAATTCGATCAATTCCCATCGACGGGGTTTGAGCGACCGCTAGCCGACTGAAGCGTGCCGCTTCGCCGGCGATACGAGTTCAAGATTCTCGTTCGAACTCGAATCGGAAGGCGAAAGAAGAGTCTCTCCAATAAGTTGGCGAGCGTGCCCTCGGCGCACCCCAACGCGGTTTTTGCAAACATCGCGGCATCCAGCGCACCGCGATTCGCGTCGTAGCCAAATTCAGCGCCGATTCGGCCACAGATGCTGTCAGCGATGGCAACCTCGCTTGCGGCCATGGTCGAACGCCACCGGAAGACCGCCTGGGGATCGATCGGCAGTTTCGTTTTCTCATTCCACGAAATCGGCAGGCCGCGTTGGGTGTAATGTTCGAGCATCGCGGGGACGAACGGCACTTCCAAGAATGAACATATCCGCGCAATCTCGGCTTCGGGCCGACATAGCAGATCTTCGTATCTCACGACGAGAAAGCGGTCGGCCAATTCGCGGCGATACCGGAGGATCGCTCGGTGAAACGCACTCCACCGCGCCGCGAGTGCGCTGGTACGTTGCAAATCGAAGCCGACTTGCTGAAACGAGAGAATATTGTCGCGATAGTCGCGCACGAGGCAAACAAATCGCGCACCAGGAAACAGTCGGGCAAGCTGATTGACAAAAAGCGTGTAAGTTGGGTTCTTATCGCCCAGTACCGAGGCGGAATCGCGGCCCACGGCGCGAGCATGGTGAGCGTACACTTCCATGCAGATTTGCGGAAATGACATACCGAGCGCATTTTGCAGCAAATCCCCTGTCAATCGGTTCCGGTCCAAATTCCACCACATCGGGATTCGCGACTCGGTCCAAATGTCGTCGATAAATCAGCGTATTTGCTGTTCGCCGAATGAATGAACAGAGCGATAGGCGCGTTCCACATGAACGATGAACATGCCCTCCGGCGCAGGCGAATTTCCGGATGAGCGCTGAGGATCGACTGAAGCAGCCAAGAACCGGAGCGACCGCGGCCAATCAAGAAAAAGAATCGCTTTTGCTGGTTCACAATCGACCTGTGTCGCGCCATGGCAAATTCGAGATCAACTCAGGGACAAAATCAGGCAGGCATATTCTAGTCGCGCGTAGGCGTATCAAATCGCATATCCGCGCCGGTTACCCATCAAGTATGTCATCGATTCGATGGGTTTCCTCGCCGCTCGAAGGCCAATCGCGGTTTTCTTCTTGCTCCGGCCCTCTGTCGACACCACTCTTGTTCGCGCTATAAACTTAAGTTCGAGTTTTCGCCGGTGGAGGCGCCCCACATGCTGCGAATCGTGGACCAACTATGTACTTCCCACCGGTGAAGCCCACGACTCAACTTCCCCAGCGACGCCGGATTTCAATTTGCGTTGGGATCATTGTCAGCGCAATCGTTGCGGCATATTTTTCCGCGGCCATTTCCGCGACATGGGAAAAATCCGCGACATTCGACGAAGTCGCATTCGTGACCGGCGGCGTCAGCTACTGGACGAAGAACGATTATCGCCTTTGTCCCAATTGCAACAATTGGCCGCGGCGCTGGGTGTCGCTCCCCGCACTCTGGACCAATTCAACCTTTCCCACGACCGAGCAGGCTGCTTGGCGATCCGCCGATGTTTGGGAACTCGCCGATCAGTTTCTTTACCGGATGGGCAACGACGCCGACGACCTGGTGCGGCGAGGCCGAATCATGACCGCCATCTTGGGCGGCGGTTTGGCCCTGACGGTGTTCTTCTGGGCGAGACAGCTATTCGGAAACGCGAGCGGACTATTCAGCTTGGCTCTTTTCGCCGCCAGCCCTTCGATGCTGGCGCAAGGCGCTCGCCACCGCGGACATGATGGCCGCGCTATTCTCGCGCTTTCGGTATGGGGATTTTGGCAAGCGTTGCACCGCGCCGGAATCGCGAACGTGCTTGGCAGTGCCTTGGCCGTTTCCGGATTGCTGCTCTCGAAATATTCCGGAGTCCTGATTCTGCCGATGGCGTTGAGTCTCATGGCGGTGCGAATTGTCGCCGGCCGGAAACTCATTGTCTCGCTTCGAGGCACGCACGAACTGATGAATCGCGCTTCTCAGCTTGGCGCCACGATCGTTATCCTGCTCATTCACGTTGCAATGGCTTGGCTGCTCATCTGGGCGTCATACGGATTTCGAAACAGTCCCTTCCGCGCTGTATCCGGCCAGGACACGCCGCCGCCGCCAACCTGGCCGACCGAACTGAATATCGAGGGACCCACCGGCGCGTGCCATCCGTTTCGCACGCGATCACGAATTGTTGCCGCGCGCCTACCTTTATGGCTTCGCCCACACGTTGCAGCATACGCAACAACGCAATTCATTCTTTAATGGCGAATTCAGCATTCATGGATCGGCATGGTTCTTCCCCTATTGCTTCGTGGTCAAGACACCGCTCGCAGTTTTTGGAATTCTGGCGGTTGCCGCGGTTGCCCTTTGCGTTTTCCGGCTCCATCGTTTCTACGATCTATGGCCGCTCGCGGTCCTTTGGGGCACTTATTGGATTGCGGCCATCGCCGCCAATGTCAACATTGGACAGCACCACATCCTGCCGACCTATCCGCCGATGTTCGTTTTTGCCGGCGCCGCGGCGATGTGGTTCATGGGCGGACAAAGAGAATCGACTCGAAGCTTGAGCGCGGCGAGCCGAATGGTAAGTTGGCTCATGATTTGTCTCGTGGCGGGCTTTTCGATTTGGTTCGCTTGTGCTTCGATCTCCATCCGGCCAAACTATCTGGCCTATTTCAATGAACTGGCCGGCGGGCCGCGGCAGGGATATCAGCATCTTGTGGACAGTTGTCTCGATTGGGGACAGGATCTTCCCGGCGTGCGCTCATGGATGCAGGCCCAGGATGGCGCCAACGGCGATGAGCCAATCTACCTGTCCTATTTTGGCACCGCCCGGCCCGAGTACTACGGCATTCGCACCGAAACGCTGCCCGGCTTCTTCGATCGGTTGCCGCCGCGCGAGCCGGAGCCATTGCGGCCGGGGACCTACTTGATCAGCGCCACGATACTGCAATGCGTCTATTCGAAGGCGCCTGGCCCCTGGAGCTATCGATACGAACTGGCGTATCGCGACTTGAGCGCCGTTTGTCCGTGATTTGAAGCTCGCTCAAGATGATCCGGAAGTGTACCGAAAGTTGACGCAACGGGCACCGAAAGAGCAATGGAATTCACTCTGCCAACTGTTTGAACATCTTCGATTCGCTCGACTCTGTGCCGTCCTGCGCCGCCGGCCGCCCGATGACGAAATCCGGTATTCGATTCTTGTTTTCCGCGTCAAGAAATCCGAACTCGATGCGGCGATGAACGGTTCGCCTCCGATCAATACACGATGGGGACCACCATGACGGCGGCCGACATCGTTGCGAATCGAGTTGATGGAAGTGGTCCAACAGAATTGGAATTGTAACACCATGATTTCATTGATCATTCCCGCTTACAACGAAAGCACGGAATTGCCGCCCTGTATGAGCGGGTGACGGCATGTGCGTCGACTTGGCCGGTCGATTACGAGGTGCTCGTCGTCGACGACGGCAGCACCGACGATACTTTCAAGAAACTGGCCGCGATCGTCGAACACGACCAGCGCTGGCGGCTTATTTCACTTTCACGAAACTTCGGCCATCAGGCCGCCATAACGGCGGGGCTCCGGCACGTCCGCGGCGAGCTCGTCGCCATGCTGGATGCGGACCTTCAAGATCCGCCGGAAGTTCTGACCACGTTCTTTGCGAAGGCGAACGAGGGATTCGACGTCGTTTACGGCATTCGAACCCGCCGCAAGGAAGGGCCGTTCAAGCGATTCGCCTATTTCAGCTTTTATCGCTTGCTTGCCCTCGTGGCGGATATTGACATTCCTCTCGACGCCGGCGACTTCTGCGTGATGACACGCCGCGTGGTCGACGCTTTGAATGCACTTCCGGAATCCAACCGATTCGTCCGGGGGCTGCGGTCCTGGGTCGGCTTTAAGCAGACCGGCGTCGTTTATGAACGGCACAAGCGCTCCGCCGGTGCGCCCGAGCACACGCTGCGAATGCTCGTACAACTGGCGCTCGACGGCATCTTCAATTTCTCCACCCGGCCATTGCGGTTAATTACCCTGGCGGGCTTTGGGCTGGCAATCACGGCAATTTGTCTTGCGGTCGCCATCGCGCTTCAGTACGGATTCAATTGGACGATTTTCGGTTACAATCCCCGGCAGACTCAGGGTTGGACGTCCCTGATGCTCGTTCTGCTGTTTCTAGGGAGGCGCTCAGTTGATTGGACTCGGCATCCTGGGCGAGTATGTCGGCCGTATATTCGAAGAGGTCAAAAAGCGCCCGACCTACATGATCGGTGAACACCTAGGCGATGCCGCCGCGTCGGGCCGGCGACAATCGCCGGATGGAAGCCGGCGCGTCGGCCAACGAAACCCGGCCGAAGAATTGATCGCCGATCAACGAATCACCTACCACCGCTAATCCCGACGAAATCGGACGCACCGAGTCGGCCCAAGAAGTTCCACTTGTCGAAGGCGTCGGCTCCGCCGTATTCTTGTAAGTGCAGCCCCCGCGCCGCTCGAAATGGGGCTTTCAATATCGGCGCAAGAGAGGATGAGTCATGACAAACTTCGCCTCGCGATTGCCTATGAAGCCGCTCGGTTGATGTATCATCGGCAGGAAACCGAATACTTCACTGCCAAACGCAAAGCCGCGAAACGCCTTTGCCGCCAATCCTGCAAACCGGAAGATCTCCCCTCGAACTCCGAAATTCGCGACCTGATCCAGGCCTTCGCGCGCATGCATGAAGGCGAAAAGCGCACCGAAAACCTGCGCGAAATGCGTATGAGCGCCCTGCGGCTCATGCGACTGCTCGGCGCTTTCGCCCGCGGCTGATCGGCAGCGTCATGACCGGCCACGTCCGCAAGGGCTCCGATATCGACCTGCATCTCTTCAGCGACAGCATCGAGGCGATTACCAACATGCTGGAATCCGAAGGGCTCCAGTTTGGGGTCGAACGAAAACAGGTTGTCAAACACAACGAGTCGCGGATCTTCACGCATATCCATGTTCGCGACCGCTTCAATTTCGAATTGACGGTCTACGCGGCGGACATGGCGCACTACATCTTCCGGAGTTCGATCACCGGAAAGGCGATCGAGCGGGCATCGATCGCCGAACTCGAGGAACTGATCCAGCGTGAATACCCCGACGTGAACATCGATGAGGAAATCATTTCTCAAGAGGAATCGATCGACCCCTATCAGATGTTTCGCTTATTGTTGCAGCCGCTGGAGTCGGTCAAACAATCGCCCAAATATCATCCGGAGGGCGATGTGTTGTATCACTCGCTCCAGGTGTTCGAGCTGGCCCGCGAGGCGCGACCCTATGACGAAGAGTTCCTACTCGCGGCGTTGTTGCACGACGTTGGCAAGGGAATCGATCCGCACGACCACGTCGCCGCGGCTGTTCAAGCCCTGGAGGGGTTCATTACCGATCGCACCCGATTCCTGATCGAGCATCACATGCAGGGGCTCGAATACAAGTCGGGCACGTTGGCGCGCCCGGCAACGCCGTCATCTCGAAGAATCGCCCGACTTCGAGGACTTGATGTTGCTGCGGGAGTTCGACACCGCCGGACGCGTGCCGGGAGCGATGGTCGGGACCGTCGACGAGGCACTCGACTATTTGCGGGAACTGGAACGCCAAAACGGCTGATCGCTTCGCGATCAAGGCGCCGTCATTCCTCCGCCGGCGGCGACTTTTCGCCGGCGGCGCACGGCCCCGGCCAAAACACCATGAACAGAAACAGCAAAATCGACGGCCCAAATGCGGCGAGCAATACGATGGGCGATTCGAATAGACCGGCAACGAACACGAATAATGTAAGCAAGACACCCAGAACGCTCACTCCGAGCGTGATCAAATGCTTGATCGAGGACAGGAGCCGCATCCCCTGGCCGGAAACCGCGACTTGAATCAAGAGCATCAAGGCGTAAAGATGTGCGACCGGCAAAATGAATGGAATCAACACGCCAAACAGCATCGCGCGGAACGCTTTCTCGACTTCGCGATCGGTTTCGTCCGACGAGGATCCAGCTGGTTTGGCGCTTCTTCCAAATCGTCATCGGGCGCCGCCGCGGTGATCGCGTGCGGCGGCCGATGTTTTCGCGCGTCGATCTCCTTGGCAAGTTCCGCCAGCACCGCTCGGCGCGATCAAGTTCGGCCGCGGGCACCAGAATGTCGATTCGACCCGCGGTGTAGCCCAGGCCGCTGAACACATTATTCGTCATATCGCCGATCACGTCCGCCTTGATGCCTTCCTCGTCCAATCGGCTCGCGACCAATTCCGCCTCGACCGGATCGCTGAAACTTGCGACCGTTTGTAATTCAGCAGACATCGGCAGGGCCCCTCATTAGATTTCCGCCGCGCCTTACTCTGCCAGGGAAGACCGACACGTTCAAGCGCCATTTTGTCTTTTTCATGGATTTTCCGTTGCAAACTCATTGAATGCTGATTGAACCGACTCCGCATCATTGACACCGCAGGAGATTGCCAATGAATGACTCCCCCCTCTCCTTCGATCGCCGCACCCTGCTCAAATCGGCGGCCGCCGCCGCGGCCGGAGCAATTATTGCCCCCAAGATCCTCGGCGACGGCGACCGCGACTGGTCCGGAAAACGGCCAATCCGATATCCGGATCCGGATATCATTGAACTCGATAAACGTTTCAAAAAGTACAAGATCGGCAACACGGCGATACAGCGTTTGGCGTCCGGCTTCCTCTGGGCCGAAGGCCCGGCTTGGAATGGTCAGGGCAAATATCTCCTTTGGAGCGACATCCCCAACGACCGCCAAATGCGCTGGCTCGACGACGATGGCCATGTCAGCGTATTCCGCAAGCCGTCCAACTACAGCAACGGCAACACCTTTGATTTCGAAGGCCGCCAGATCAGCATGGAGCACAACACCCGCCGGGTGGTTCGCTACGAGCACAATGGCAAGGTCACGGTGCTTGCCGACAAGTTCAATGGCAAGCCGTTCAACGCTCCGAACGATGGGGCCGTGCATCCGGATGGCGGCATCTGGTTTACGGATCCCGGCTACGGCATCCTGGCGGCTTACGAAGGGCACAAGGACAAACTCGAACTCAAAGAGGCGGTCTATCGCATCGATCCGAAGACGGGCAAGATCGAAAAGATGACCGATGAGCCGTTCAAGCCAAATGGGCTGTGCTTCAGCCCCGATTACAAGAAAGTCTATATCGCCGAAACCGGCGCTTCGCACTACGAAAAAGCCCCACGCAATATCTGGGTCTTTGATTTGATCGATGGCAAGAAACTCGGGCCGATGAAAGAATTTGTCTCCATGGAAATGGAGGTGAAGGGTAAAAAGGTCGCGGGCTTCTCGGACGGCATTCGCTGCGACATCGACGGCAACATCTGGTCGAGCGCCGGCTGGGTGGGCGATGGATATGACGGCGTCCACATTTTCGCGCCCGACGGCACCCGCATCGGCCAGATTCTCTTGCCCGAAATCTGCGCCAACATCTGTTTCGGCGGTCCCAAGCGAAATCGATTGTTCATGGCGGCCAGCCAATCGATTTATGCCGTTTATGTGGAGACCCAGGGCGCCCACGTTACGTGAGTTCTGTTCTTGCGTTTCGCGTTCGCCCAATGCGAACGCGAAACGCAAACAGTTCTATTTCCAATCCAAAATCACCTTGCCGGAATTCCCCGATTTCATCGCTTCAAAGCCTTTCAGATAGTCGCTGTAGTGCAACCGGTGCGTGATCACCGGCGTGATATCCAGCCCGGTTTGCACCAACACGCTCATCTTGTACCAGGTCTCGAATACTTCCCGGCCGTAAATCCCCTTGATCGTCAGCATGTTAAAGACAACCTTGTTCCAATCGATGGCCATATCTTTCTCAGGAATGCCGAGCATCGCGATCCGTCCCCCGTGGGCCATGTTCGCCAGCATGTCGCGAAACGCTTGCGGATTGCCCGACATTTCCAGCCCGACGTCAAACCCTTCCTGCATTCCAAGCTGCTTTTGAGCGTCCGGGAGCGACTGGCTTCGAACATCCAACGCGAGCGTTGCGCCCATTTTCTTGGCGAGTTCCAATCGGAACGGGTTCACATCGGTCACGACAATATGCCGGGCGCAGGCGCGACGAACGATCGCAACCGCCATCAGGCCGATCGGCCCGGCGCCGGTGATCAGCACGTCCTCGCCGAGCACCGGAAACTGAAGCGCCGTGTGAACCGCGTTGCCGAACGGATCAAAAATCGCGGCAACATCGCGATCGATCGTTGGATCGTGTTTCCAGATATTTGTCGCCGGCAATGCCAGGTACTCGGCGAACGCGCCCGGCCGGTTCACTCCCAACCCCTGCGTGTTCGAACACATGTGGCGTTGGCCGGCCTTGCAATGGCGGCAGCGGCCGCAGGTAATGTGTCCTTCGCCGCTGACCACGTCTCCGCGCTTGAACTCCGTCACCGTGTTGCCGACCGCCACGATGTCGCCGACAAATTCATGCCCAATCACCATCGGCGCCGGAATTGTCTTCTGAGCCCAGTCGTCCCATTTGAAAATGTGCAGGTCGGTGCCGCAAATCCCGGTTCGGTCGACGCGAATCATCACATCGTTCGGCCCCATCGTCGGCTCGGGGACCTCGTCCAGCCAAAGTCCGGGTTCGCGCTCTTTTTTGACCAGTGCTTTCATCGGATTACTCGTTGACCTTCGATGAGTTCGCGTGAAACGACCTTTGCGTTGAACAATATACGAATCGCCGCTCTGATGTTTGTTTTCCACCGCTCCGCCGAGGTTCAACCGCGGCGAAAAACCGGACATTTCCGGACATTTCCCATCGTCAATTGGCGACCTGCTTTTGTCATAACTGCTTGTCTCACTTGCCGGTTGCGTTCTGAATTCCGAGCCATCACAAAAGTTGTCCGGTTTGTCCGCCCGTCCGTCCGTCCGGATGTCCGTCCGCTTGTCCGTCCGGTTTTGAAGCCGTGGCGGACGTCGTTCAGCATAATCCCAGGAGAACTGCAACATGAACGATCCTCAACCAGGTCGCGCACTGTCCCTCGTGTAGTATAACTTTGATCACTATCCATTTCAAACTCAACCTTGAAACAATGATGCGACTGTGGGAATCCAGAGCGAAACTGTCCACCGCGACCGCCGGCGTATTGCAACGGCGTTGGGCCGGCGGTATGCTCTCAGGCATGTCCGACGTGACTCGCATCCTTTCCGCCATTGAGGCCGGTGACCCGCGCACCGCTAACCAGCTGCTGCCGCTTGTCTATGACGAACTCCGCAAACTCGCGGCGGCGAGATGGCGCGGGAAAAGCCGGGGCAGACTCTCGATGCGACGGCGCTGGTGCATGAAGCGTATTTGCGACTGATCGGCCCGGCTGACGCCGGCCGCTGGCGCGATCGGGGGCACTTTTTCTCCGCGGCGGCCGAGGCGATGCGTCGAATCCTGGTGGATCAGGCGCGGCGCAGAGCGTGAGAAACGCGGCGGCGGCGGACGGCGGCTTCGAACTCTCCGAGTCCGATCGCGTCGTCATTCCCGATCCCGACACTCTCTTAACCGTGGACGAGGCGCTCGAACGGCTGTCGGCAGACGATTCCGCCGCGGCAGCGGTCGCCCGGTTGCGGCTGTTTGCCGGCCTGTCGATCGAAGAGTCGGCCGTCGCCCTCAATGTCTCCCGAGCCACCGCATTTCGCGATTGGTCCTATGCCCGCGCGGTCCTGACCGCCGCGCTGGCCGATGAAAATAATTCCGAAAAAATCTGAGACGCTTTCACCTCCAATTACGCCAATCGGGGAAAGACCCTGGAGTGTGTCCCATGGCGACTGATCCTCGGCGGATCAAAGACCTGTTTGTCGCGGCCCTGCAACAGCCGGACCTGGCGGCTCGCCAGGAATTTCTGGACCGGCATTGCGCCGACGACGCCGAACTACGGCAACGGCTCGATGCCCTGCTCCACGCACACGACGCACCCGCCTCGGCCCTGGAGCGGCCATTGATCGAAATCTCTCCGGAAATTCCCGCGGCGACTGCGACGGCCAACGAATCGGCAAGCGCCGCCGCCGGCACGGTCATCGACTCGTACAAACTGATCGAACAAATCGGCGAAGGCGGTATGGGCACCGTCTGGTTGGCCCAGCAGACCGAACCGGTCAAGCGGCTGGTCGCCTTGAAGCTCATCAAGGCGGGCATGGACTCGAAACAGGTCATCGCCCGCTTCGAGGCCGAACGCCAGGCCCTGGCGATCATGGATCATCCGAATATCGCCAAGGTTTTTGATGGCGGAATGACCGGCGCGGTGCAATCTGTAGGGTGGGTCGAGTCTTCGAGGCCCACCGTTGGAGATGGCGCCGAAATCGGTGGGCCTCGAAGACTCGACCCACCCTACCGTTTCTGCCGGCCGCCCTTACTTCGTCATGGAACTGGTCAAGGGCGTGCCCATGACCAAGTACTGCGACGAGCACCGCCTGACCCCGCGACAGAGACTTGAACTGTTCATTCCCGTTTGCCAGGCCGTGCAGCACGCCCATCAGAAAGGGATCATCCACCGCGATTTGAAGCCGTCGAACGTGCTCGTTGCCCTCTTCGACGGCAAGCCGGTGCCAAAGGTGATTGACTTCGGTGTGGCCAAAGCCGCCGGTCAGCCGCTCACCGAACAAACCCTGGTAACCGGCTTCGGCAACATTGTCGGCACGCTGGAATACATGTCGCCCGAGCAGGCGCAGATCAATCAACTCGACATCGACACCCGCAGCGACATCTATTCCTTAGGAGTGCTGCTCTATGAGTTGCTTTCGGGCACGACGCCGTTGGAGCGCAAACGAGTCAAAGATACAGGCCTGATCGAGGCACTCCGAATCATTCGCGAAGAAGAAGTTCCGACCTTGAGCAACCGGCTGAGTTCCACACTGGAGTTACCGGCGATAGCCGCCAAACGCAGTACTGATCCTGCGAAACTGACGAGGCTGGTTCGTGGTGAACTCGATTGGATCGTATTGAAGGCGCTGGAGAAGGACCGCAGTCGCCGATACGAGACGGCGAACGGCTTTGCGATGGACGTGCAGCACTATCTCGCCGACGAACCGGTGCTGGCGTGCCCGCCATCGGCAGGCTATCGATTGCGGAAGTTTGTGCGGCGGAATCAGAGGGCGCTGGTCACCGCTGTGCTGCTGGGCACCATGTTTCTCGCGCTGGCCGGCAGTTTTGGCTGGACGGCGCGGGACCGCGCGGCTCAGCGCAGCCGGAACACGGTGGCGATCGTGGCCCTCCTCGACCAGTGCGAGGACGCGCTTCGGGCCGACCGGGCGGACCGGGCGGCGGTCGCCCTGGAGGCAGCCGAGCGGCGAGCGGCTGACGGCCGAGTGGAGGGACTGGCCGGCCGGCTAGACCGCTGCCGGGCGGACTTGGCGCTACTCCGCGCGCTGGACGACTTCGACACGTTCCGCTGGACCTTGACCGACTGCGCGACCCCGACGCCAAAGTCATGGCGGCCCGGTGGCAGGCTTTACTGGGCGACTACGGGGTGACGGCCGACGAGCATCGGGCCGATGAGGCGGCCGGCCGAGTCAACGGATCGCTGGTCCAGGACCGGGTGCTGATCGCCCTGGACGAGTGGCTGGCCTTGTCCGAGTCGGCCGGGGTGCGGGCGGTGCTCCGGGCGGCCGACCCGGACCCCTACCGGGATGCCGTCCGGGACGCGCTAGCCCCCAGGGATACCCGGGCGCTCATTGCCCTAGCCGGGCGGACGAAGGCCTTGGACCAGCCGGCCCGGTTCGCGACCGTCCTCGGCCAGCTTAATGCCATCCCGGCGGACCGGAGGCGGGCTGTGTTACAAAGTGCCCTCCGGACCCGGACCGGGAACTTGGGGCTGCTCATGGCACTGGGCCAAACCTACTTAATCAACCGGCCGGAGGCGGCGGGCGAGCGGGTGCGGTGGTACCAGGCCGCGCTGGCCGCCCACCCGGGGAGTCTGGCGGCCCTCAACAACCTGGGCGTCTCCCTGCTGGACCAGGGGAATCGGGACGGGGCCATCACCTGCTTCAAGGAAGCGATCCGGCTCGACTCGAACTTCGCCATTGCTCACTTCAATCTGGGGAACGCCCTAATCAAGAAGGGCGACCCGGTCAGGGCCCTTGCGGCGTACCGGGAGGCGATCAGGCTCAACCCGGCGTACGCGAACGCCCACAACAACCTCGGCGCAGCCATGTTTATGAAGGGGGACTCGGACGGGGCCGTCGCGGCATACCGAGAAGCGATCCGCATCGACCCGAATCTCGCAAGCGCCACAACAACCTCGGAGGAGCCCTGTTTAATAAGGGGGACTCGGACGGGGCCATCGGCGAGTACCGAGAGGCGATCCGACTTGACCCGCAGGACGCCCACGCGCATGACAACCTGGGGAACGCCTTGATCAAGAAGGGAGAGCCGGACGCGGCACTCGCGGAATACCGAGAGGCGATCCGACTTGACCCGCAGTTCGCCCTTAGTCATTACGACCTGGGGCTTGCACTGGGGGCCAAGGGAGACCCGGACGGGGCCATCGCGGCGTACCGGGAGGCCATTCGGCTCGACCCGAATCTTGCCACCGCCCATAACAACCTGGGAAGCATCCTAAAAACCAGGGGAGATGTGCGTGGCGCCATCGCGGCGTACCGGGCGGCGCTACGCATCAACCCGGAATACGCTAACGCCCACAACAACCTAGGGTTAGCCCTGCGGCACGAGGGGAACCTGGACGGGGCCATAGCCGAGTATCGGAAGGCGATTCGCATTGACCCCAAGCTGGCCACCGCACACTCCAACCTAGGTGCAATCCTCTGTGACGTGAAGCGGGACTACGATGGGGCTATCACTGCCTTCAGCGAGGCCATCCGGCTCAGCCCGAAGGTCGCACGCTTTCATGGCAATCTGGGCACCGCCCTACGCAAGAAGGGGGACCCGGACGGTGCCATCGCGGCGTACCGAAACGCGGTTCGACTGGACCCGACCCACGTCGCCTCCCACAACAACCTCGCCTGGATTCTAGCGGCTGGACCGGATCGGGTGCGTGACGGCAAGCAGGCGGTCAAGCACGCCCTTCGGGCATGTGAGCTGACCGGCTGGAAGGCTCCCTACTGCATCACCATCCTGGCGGCCGCTCACGCCGAGGCCGGGGAGTTTGACCAGGCTGTCGAGTTCCAAAAGAAGGCCGTTTCCTTTCCGGCCTACGAGAAGCAATTCGGAACCGACGTGCGGAAGATGCTGCAGCTCTACCAACAGAAGAAACCATTCCGCGACCTGAGCCTGGACGGGCCAAAAAAAGCCTCGCCGTCACGCGAGGTGAAGCCGTAGTCGCGGGATATTGCGCGGTGCGCCGCTGAAGCGCTACGGCGCAGGATTGATCAGTACGAACGAAAGCGGCCGGTGGGGTCCTTACCGCCAAGCAAGCCCCCCACCGGCCCGGCACCGCCCCGGCGCTCGGTCTGCGCGCGCGGGGAGATGTCTTGTCATTCTATCGCAGTCCAACCTGCAAAGGGAGAACGAACCATGACATTCCACCGTTGGCTGCAGAACCTTCGCTCCACGCTCGCACTGAGCCGCGGCCAGTACCGCCGACACGACTCGCTTCGAGCCGCGACGCTTCGGCTCAACCTCCAACTTCTGGAGGACCGCCTCACGCCCAGTTTCACCTGGACCGGTTACTTCCCAAAATCCGACTACGGGATGCCACCGCCACCACCACTCGCCGCCGACGTCACCAGCGACGGCATCGACGACTTGATCGAACTCTGGTCGGGCGGCGTCTCCGTCCGGCCAGGCCGCGGCGACGGCACCTTCGCCGACCCGATTAGCTCGAATGCCCAGACCGGGTCGACCCTGGCCCTGGACGACTTCAACGGCGATGGCCACCTCGACATCTTCTCGGTCGCCGACAACGACGGCACGCTAGGCCCTGAATCGCCCTACTTCCTGTCTTTCGGCCGGGGGGACGGGACCTTCCGCGAGATTGGTACCTATTCAACCGGCCTGGGTGCCGTCAACTCGTATTGGACCCAGGACGTGAACGGCGACGGCCGACCAGACGTGGTGGTGTCGGGCGAGGCCTGGAATGGTGGGCCCGCCTCAGCCCAGTTGCTGAACGACGGCATATGGGGGCCGTCACTTTCCATCTACGACTCGACCGTCAAAGAAGGTAACGCGGGAGCCGTCGCGGCTACCTTCACGATCGCGCTGTCCGAGCCTTGCACCCAACCGATCACCGTCGCCTACGCCACCGGCAACGGCACCGCCGCCGCCGGCAGCGACTTCCAGGCCGCTTCGGGGACGCTGACCTTCGCCCCCGGCGAAACGAGCAAGAGCATCACCGTGCTAGTCAACGGCGACCGCCTCGCCGAAGCGAACGAGACGTTCTCCGTGAACCTGAGCAGCCCGACCAACGCGACCATCGCCGATGGCCAGGGCGTCGGCACCATCGTGGACGATGAGCCGCGCATCAGCATCGGCGACGTGTCCAAGAAGGAGGGCAAGAAGAATCAAACGACTCTATTCACCTTCACGGTCACGCTCTTGGCCGCCTACGACCAGCCGGTGACAGTGTCGTACCGCACCGTCAACGGCACCGCCAAGAGCAGCGATCAGGACTTCGTCGCCAAGACCGGCACGCTGACCTTCGCCCCTGGCGAGACGACGAAGACCATCACGATTGTCGTCAACGGCGACAACAAGAAGGAGGCCGACGAGACGTTCTATCTTGACCTATTCGGCAACAGCAGCAATGCGCTGTTCGCCAAGAATCGTGGCATCGGCACGATCCTGAACGACGATTGACCGCCTCACTGACGCAAGCGGCCGGCGGGGTCCTTACCGCCAAGCAAGCCCCCCGCCGGCCACCCCTCACCTTGCCGTCTCCCCTCGGAGGGGAGAGGGCAGAGTGAAAGGTTTCGGCACCGCCCCGGCGCTCGGTCCGCGCGCGGCAACGATGCCTTTCTTTTCCTCCGCGGACCATTGGGAGCTCATCATGTTGAAGAGGAATTGGAAACTGCTGACAGCCGCCGCGCTTGTCGCCTGTGGTCTGGGAGCATTCGCCGTCAAGTCCGCTTGGGCGACGCCTGGCCAAGGGATCTCAACGACGATCATCGCAGGACCTTCGGTGATGGACGAGATCGACATCCACAGCCACATCCCCAACACCCACGACGTCAAGTTCAAGACCAAGGGGATATCCGACGTCTACGTCGTGCAAAACCGGATTGCCCCGGGCGGACACACCGGCTGGCATACGCACGCAGGTCCGTCGATCATCTCGGTGGTATCCGGAACGGCGACCGAGTATCGCAGCGACGAGCCCGACGGCATCGTGTTGAAGGCCGGCACCGCATTCGTGGATGAGGGGGGCGACCATGCCCACATCATCGTCAATGAAGGAGACACCGACCTGGTGTTGGTCGCCTTCCAGATTCTGCCGTTCGGCGCGACGCGTCGGATCGACGTGCCAGCGCCGTAATTGCAATCGCTGTCGATCATCGAAGCGAAGCGGCCGGCGGGGTTCTTGCCGCCAAGCAACCCCCGCCGGCAATCATCAATATCGACTTCCATTGCCACTGCTTGGCCGCCCGCGCGGACTTCGCCATCAATCCCAACCGTCGCGGGCGGCCAAGCAGTGCTCCACGACCGAAATCCCGCAGTCGCGAATCAGTACCAACACCGATTGGCACTGCTTGGCCGCCAGCGACGATTCTGCACAATGGCGAGTCTCCCGCTGGCGGCCAAGCAGTGGCAATCACATCTCGCTGGCAAGGAATCATCACGATCCAAACAGTCCCGTCTCGGTGCACGGAATCATCGATATCGAATTCCATTGCCACTGCTTGGCCGCCCGCGCGGACTTCGCCATCAATCCCAACCGTCGCGGGCGGCCAAGCAGTGCTCCACGACCGAAATCCCGCAGTCGCGAATCAGTACCAACACCGATTGGCACTGCTTGGCCGCCAGCGACGATTCTGCACAATGGCGAGTCTCCCGCAGGCGGCCAAGCAGTGGCAATCACATCTCGCGGGCAAGGAATCATCACGATCCAAACAGTCCCGTCTCGGTGCACGGAATCGTCAATATCGAATTCCATTGCCACTGCTTGGCCGCCCGCGGGGACTTCGCCATCAATCCCAACCGTCGCGGGCGGCCAAGCAGTGCTCCACGATTCAAGTGCAGAACGCAACGAAAGAAGTCCGGCCCATTTCGCACTGCTTGGCCGCCAGCGACGATTCTGCACAATGGCGAGTCTCCCGCAGGCGGCCAAGCAGTGGCAATCACATCAGTGCGGGCAAGGAATCATCGGCAATCGGTAAATCGATTGGGCTTGTCCCGCGATCCGGCGAACGCGGCAACGGGTCCAACCGGCTCACGCGGAATGAATAAGACGCCGCTTCGCATTGTGCAAGCGAGACGCTCGTTCTACGGGGTTCCGGAGAGCTGCGCGACGCGGGATTTGGGCAGCCAGCCGAGGGTGTGGTCGGCGAGTTCGACTTGGAGCCAATCGCCGCGGCGGAAGCGAACGACACACTCGACGCCTGGGGGCAGCGGGGATTCACGGCGGGATCGATACATGAATCCGTCGCCGCCGCGAAGCACCGTTGGTTTTAGCACGATCGCAATTGCTTCGCTCAATCGTTCCCGACGTTGCTGGCGTTCGATCAGCCAGCCGATCGCCAGTCCTCCAGCCACGGCGAATGCCGCCGAGGCGAGAACGAGGAAATGGGTCCGCCGTGTTTTCACCCAGCGTGACGCCAGGAACCAGCCGGCGCAGCAGGCGAGCGCGATCGCCCAAGTTCCCCAGTGAAATAGCAAGCGTTTCACGGTCGCGTAGCGGTCGGGCCGAGGCGTCAAAGCGTTCGCATCGTCGTCGCTGTCGTACACAACCTGCGACCGGGCGTATTGCAACGCCCGCTGAAGGTTTTCATCGTGCGGAAACTGGCGCTGCCCTTCGCGATAGGAAGCAATCGCCTGGGCGGTTTCGCCGGCGAGGAGCCAGGCGTTGCCGCGGGCCAGATACACCGCCGGATCGCGTACGCTCTGAGAGAGTTGCGAATATTGCTCGGCGGCGCGGCGAAAATCGGATCGAGCGAGCGCGATGTCGCCGCGATGCGCGACGCCCTCGGCGAACGTAGAGCGGGCGGCATCGGCAATCGCATCCGAGTCCGCCGCCATGCCGGCGTGAATGGACGATGCCATCAGCGTCAACGCGATGAACCATCGCCAGGCCTTCATTGCGCCGCCTCCACCTCGAGGATCAGGTTCTCGGCTGTGCTAGCCAGCCCGTCGGGCGAGGCGCCGGGCGGGCCGAAGCGGGCCAAATCGCATTCGCGGAAAAAGGCGACAATTCGGGCGGAGAGTTCGGCCGGCAAGTGGGCGTCGTCGAGAAAGGAGCCGATTTCGCCGGCCGTCGCGCAGCGGGCCGGAAGCGCGAGTCGCTCCTTCAAGAAGGCGCGCAGAATTCCGGACACGCGTTCGCCGGCCTGGTCCGGCGGCAAGGCGGCCGCCCGGCGCAGGTCATCCAGCGCGCTGCGGACCGCGTGGGCTCGCCGCAGGCCGGCGAGTTTCGCGGCGTCCGGATTCAGGCGCCGCCAAAGGACCAACCAGATGCCAAAGCCGATCGCCGGCAACGCGAGAGCCAGAATAAACGCCAGCGCCGAAGCGCCGAAATGAAAGCGGTGAGCATCGCTCAGAGTCTTATGATCGGGAGGCGGCTCGAACAGCCAGCCCGGCCCGGCGACAAACGGATCGTTGGCGGACGGTGTCGGCGGATTTCGCGGCGTCACGGTGAGCGGCAACGGCTCCGCCGGGGCCGTGGTCGCGAAGTATTTCAGTTTCGGATCGTAGTAATGAAACAAAAGCGGCGGGATCGCCGCGACTCGTTCATTTTTCGGCCGCAGCCGATAGCGAAAAACGCGCGAATCGGATGGAGATTCCGCGCCAGGAAGATCATCGATGTAAAACCGGCTCAAGTAATCCGGCAGACTTCGGAGATCGGGCCGCTCGATGGCGCCCGGATTGTCGGCGCCGGAAATGGCGATGGTCAGCAGAATCGGATCCTCGACACGAATCCTGGTCGGCGTTGCGTGCATGACAATGCGAACGTGCTCGCCGACGGCGCCATAAAAGTGTTCGGCCGGCCGCCCGACGACAGGAACTTCCCCGCGCGCTGGCACGGCGTTCAGGAAAGCCAGGCACAGGAGCAGGTGCGGCATTCTCACCAATCGGGATAAGTTTTCGGCGTCGTGCCAAGGTTTGCCCGCTTGAGAGCGCGGCGTTCGCGGGCGATTCGCTCGGCTGCCTGACGGAGCAGTTCGCGGGCCTCGGCGGGCGGCAGCGGCTTTAGTTGCTCGTCGTCACTGATCGGCGACATCGATCCATCGCCCGAAGTCCGCTCCGCGGTCGCGATCGGTTGCTGGCCGGCGTTGCCTGCGGGCAGCGGCGTGCCCATCATTCGCCCGGCGCCGCCGGAATTCCCCATCTGATTGCCCGGCTCGGTCCCGGAATTCTGATCATTGTTTGACGATTGAGGATTTTCGTCGTTGCCGTCCTGTTTCTTTTCGGCGGGCGGCGGCGAGTCGGAGCGGATCTTCCGCCATTGCCGCTTGGCCAGTTCCAGATTGTACTTGGCGTCGATTCGCAAGCCCTTGTCCGCCGGCTTCATGCGCAGGCAGCGGCCGAGATCGTCGATCGCCTCCGCGAGTCGATCGGCGTCGCGCCCCTCCGAAGCGAGCAACAGGCAGGAGCCGAGATCGTAAAGCGCGCTCGCCCTGGCATCGCCGTCGGGATTGCTTTCGAGTTCGCAGCGGAAGAGCCGCTCGGCCTCGCGATAGCGGCCCATGTTGAAAAACGCCACCGCCTGATTGTGGGCGACGCGGCCGGGCTGATGACTGCGCTGCGCTGCATTCTCGTAGCAGCGGACCGCCTCGTCGAACCGGCCGGCCTGAAAGGCCTGGTTTCCCAGGCGCTCCCAATCTTCCGGCAGGGCAGGGCCCGAAGCCATCGCCAGCAACGCCAACGTGGCGACGATGATCGATGCTCGGATCGTGGGTCGCGTCATGATTCGACCTCGCGCTTTCTCCATTGAATGTCCAAGTCCGAAAACCGAAACCGCACGAGCGCCGCCAAGCCAAAGAAAATCAATGCCGCCGCATAGAACCAGGCGTGGCGGGAGTGCGGCAGCGGCAGCGCGTCGCCCTCTGGAATCGAACCACCCTTGGATTCGATTCGTTGGCGAAAAAACTCGTCGAGTCGCGGCATTTCCACGCCGGCCAAAAGATACGAACCAGCCGTGCGCCGCGAGATCTCCTGCAGCGGCTTTTCGATTAAGCGGGTGTGGACCTTTCCGGCGCGGCCGGGGATCGGGATGTCGGCGCCGCGGTTGGGATCGCCGACGCCGACCGCGTAAACCGGAATCCCGGTCGTGGCGATTTCGCGCGCGGCGAATTCCCACTCGCCGTCGTTGACCGGATCGTCGCCATCGGAAATCAGCAGCACATCCTGAAAATCCGTGCGGCCCAGGTCGTGGGCGGCGATGGCGGCGCGCAGGCCGGCGCCGATCCGCGTGCCCGATTGTGCCGCCGAGCGCGGCCGCAACATCGCCGGGGCATCGTCCATGTCGAGCGCTTCGAGTTTGTTTTCGAAGTGGTTGTAATCCTGCGTCAGCGGACAAATCACCTGGGCGTCGGCGGCAAAGACGACCAGCGCCAGGCGATGGCCGCCGCGATGGCGGCAATAATCGGCGATCGATTTCACCGCCGCCACGGCGCGATGAAATCGATCGGGCGGCGCGTCGGTCGCCCGCATGCTGTTGCTCATGTCGAGCAACACCACCAGGTCGCGCCCGGGCACGACCGAAGGTTTTTCGTCCTGGCCCCATCTTGGCCCCGCGGCGCCCATGAGCAGCGCGGTAATGCCAAGGCCAAAGAGAAAGGCGGACAGCCAGGTGAATCGCCGGGGCGTCGGGAGTTGGCTCAGCAGCGTGAGCAGGTCGCCGAGTTTTCGCAGCAGCCGGCGATTTCGCCAGGCCGCCAGCAATTGTACGATGGTGAGCGCCGGCATCACGAAGAGGAGCGACAGCACCCAGGGGTGGGCGAAGATCGACGGGACCTTATTCATGGCAGCCGCCTCCCGACTGTCGCCGCGAGCAGGCTGCCGAACACGATGAACCCGAAGGCGCCGAGACCGAACCAACTCTGAAGATCGCGAAAGCGGCGATATTGCGAGGTTTCGATCGGCCGCCGCTCGAGTTGATCGATCGATTTGCAAGCGCGAAGAAGAGCGTCGGCGTCGCGAGCGGGGAAGTAGTCGCCGCCGGTCAGCCCCGCGATCTCCTTCAGGCTTTCGCGGGCCGCGGCGCGGGCGGCCGGATCGGTCGATGGCCCGTCGCCGCCGGCGTCGATCGTGTAGATCGGCACGCCGAGATCCTTGGCGCTGCGCGGCGGGCCGGGGCTTCCAGGTGGGTGCGGTCGCGGGGCCGGTAAAGTTATGTTCGCCGTCGGTCATTAATACCATCACCTTGCGGCGTGGGCCGGCGGCTTCCAGGCAGGTCAGCGCTTCGGCGATGGCGTCGCCAACGTTGGTTTGGCCTTCGTCGGGCTGCCGCGGCGGTTCTTGCGTCAGGAGTTTCATCAGGACGCTATGACTCGTCGTCAGCGGCGCCGCTGTGTCCGGGTAGCTCGCGAAGGTAACCAGGCCAATCAGGTCTTGCGGCCGGCCGGGGAAACTGACTTCGCCGGGCGCCTGACCGCCGAGCACCAATAATTGAAACACTTCTTGCACGGCGTGAATGCGGGTCGCCGGTTTGCTGTCCCATTCGAAATCGGGCTCATACATGCTGCCGCTGCCATCCACTACCAGCGCGATGGCGATCCCCTCCGTGGTGATCGGCGTGGGCAACGGCAAGCGCGGCCCGGCGAGCGCCAGCACCAGGCAAAGCGTCGCGAGGCCATAAATGATGCCATCAAGCCGGCGAATGAATTTCGACCGCCCGGCGGGAAGCGAAGTCAGCAATCGCGCATCGGAAAGGCGCAGGGCCGGCTGCTTCCGCCGCCAACGCCACCAAACCACCAGCGGCACGAGCGGCAACAATAGGAGAAACCAGGGATCGGCGAACGATGGCATCAATGTTACAGCGCGGCCCGGCGGCCAGGCGAATGGCGGCGAATGCGGCTCGGCTCGATGCAGGCCCCCGCCGTCGGCAGCATCTTTGCCGGGCTGCAGCGGTTTTCGGGATTGAACGCCTGCCGCAATCGCATCATGATCGCCAGATCTTCCGGCGTGAACAGCTTCGGCATGAAGTCGATTTTCTCGACGCCGATGCCGTGTTCGCCGGTCACGCTGCCGCCGCAGGCGATGCACTCCTCGAGAATCTCATGGCTGGCGGCCAGCACCGCGCTTCACCTGATCCGCGTCGCGCTCGTCGAACAGCAGGATCGGGTGAATGTTGCCGTCGCCGGCGTGGAAGACATTGCCGATGCGAATATTGTATCTTCTCGCTCGATCTTCTGAATGAATCGCAGGATGTGCGGCAGCTTGGTCCGCGGCACGACGCCGTCCTGCGTGCAGTAACTCGGCGCCAGCCGGCCGACCGCGCCGAACGCCTGCTTGCGACTCTTCCACAACAGCAGCCGTTCGGCGTCGGTGTTCGCCTGGCGCACCTCGCGGGCCCGGTTCTTGTTGGCGATGGCGGTGATCCGCTCGGCGTCGCGGTCGAGCCCGGCCTCCAGGCCGTCCACCTCCATGATCAGCACCGCCCCGGCGTCGAGCGGGAAGCCGAAATGGAACGCGGCCTCGACGCGCCGCAAGATCAGTTGATCGAGCATTTCCAGCGCGGCGGGCACGATGCCCGCGCCGATGATGTCGCTGATGGTGTTGGTGGCGTCGTCGACCGTCTCGAAGACGCCGAGCAGCGTGCGATACGCCTCGCGGATTGCGTGTCATGCGCACCCAGACTTTCGTGACGATGCCGAAGGTCCCCTCTGAGCCGACGATGACGCCGGTCAGATCGTAACCGGGATTGTCCTCGGCGGGCCCGCCGGTCTGAACGACCTCGGCCATCGGGCAGGACGAGTTCGACGCCAAGGACGTGATTGACCGTGACGCCGTACTTCAGCGTGTGCGGTCCGCCGGAGTTGGTGGCGACGTTGCCGCCGATGGTGCAGGCGCCCTGGCTCGATGGATCGGGGGCGAAGTGATAGCCGTGCGGCTTCAGGTGATTGGTGAGCCAGAGATTGACGACGCCCGGCTCGACGACGGCGTAGCGATCGCGGATGTTGACTTCGAGGATGCGCTTCATCCGCGTCAGCGCGATCATGACGCCGCCGCCGACCGGCAGGCAGCCGCCGGCCAGGCTGGTGCCGGCGCCGCGCGGCAGGAACGGCACGCCGAGTTCGTTGCACGCCTTGACGATCGCGACGACCTGCTCGGTCGTGGTCGGAAAGACGACGACGTCGGGCTTGTTCTTCTCGATGGTGAAGCCGTCGCATTCGTAGACGAGCAAGTCGCTCGAATGGGTGAGGACATTCGCCTCACCCACGATGGACCGCAGTTGATCGAGAAGATTCATAAGGAATTTTTTTCGGGAGCCCGCAGCGCAAGCAAGGGAGGGCACAAAACCCTTGCTTGCGCTGCGGGCTCCTCTTTCATGACCCTTGCTTGCGCGGCGGGCTCCTCTTTCATGACCCTTGCTTGCGCGGCGGGCTCCTCTTTCATGACCCTTGCTTGCGCTGCGGGCTGCTTTTGATCGTGCTCCCCGTCCATCATATGGAATGCACGATCATAATATCGGGCCGCATCTGTTGCCGCGGACGCCTCGCCACGCTACCATCGGCGACATGGGCAGCGGCGACACCAAGATCGCGATTCTGGGCATCGGCGGCGACGGCGCGGCCGGTCTGAGCGCGGTCCCGCGCACTTTTGACCGACGCCGATCTGATCTTTGGCTCCGACACCACGCTCGATTCGCTGCCGGAATCGAACGTCGAACGAATCCGCATCGGGAGCGATCTTCAGGACATCGTCGATCGAATCAAAACAAATCTTGGCCGCAAGAAAATGGTGGTCGTCGCCTCGGGCGATCCGCTCTTTTATGGTGTCGCTCGTTATCTCTGCGATCGCGTCGGCAAGGACTATTTCGAGGTCGTCCCGCACGTTAGCACGATGCAGCTTGCCTTCGCCCGCGTCAAGGAATCGTGGGAAGAGGCCTATTTGACGGACCTCAGCACGCGCAGCCTCGACGATGTCATCGATCGCATCCGCGGGGCCGAGACGGTCGGCCTCTTCACCAGCGAGCAACTCGGACCGCCACAAGTTGCACGCGGTTTACTCGCCCGCGGCATCGATTACTTCCGGGCGTACGTCTGTGAAAACCTCGGCGGACCCGATGAACGCGTCGCCCAAGGCGAACTCACCGACATCGCGGTCATGGAATTCAATCCGCTCAATGTCATGATCCTCAGGCGAAAGCCCAACCGGCCGGACATCCCCCGAATCGATCGCAAGTTGATGCGGTTCGGCAATCCCGATGACACGTTTGCCCAGAGTCGGCCGAAGAGCGGGCTGATCACCCAGGCAGAAGTGCGGGCACTGGCCCTGGCGCAACTGGACCTGCAACCCGGCGCGGTGGTGTGGGACGTCGGCGCGGGCTCCGGTTCGGTCGCCATCGAGGCGGCTCAGCTTGTCGCGCCCGGCATGGTTTACGCCATCGAGCAAGAAGCGCCGGACTATCACCTGATCGTCGCCAACATGGAGGCGTTTGGCGTTAAGAACGTGAAGCCGGTTTTCGGCATCGCACCGGCGGTGTTCCACGATCTGCCGCGGCCCGACGCCATCTTTATCGGCGGCAACGGCGGCGAGGTCGCCCGGCTGCTTCAGGCCAGTTTCGACGCCCTGCGGCCGACCGGCCGGTTGGCGGTGAATGTCGGCACCATCGAAATGCTTTCCGCCGTCTACGCCGTGCTGAAGAGTTTGAGTTCGACCGTGCAGGTTCATCTGGTCAGTATCTCTCGCGGCGTCGAGCAACTGGAAAGCCTGCGTTTCGAGGCGGTCAATCCCACCTTCCTGCTCACTGTGGTCAAGCCGCTGTCATGAGCATTTCATTTCGGCCGATTCTTGTTCTCATCGCGGTCGCTGTTTTGAACCTGGGCATTCGCGACTCCGACGGTTTTTACACGCAGCCGGCGTTCATTGCCACCATCATGGCGATGGCATTGGGAATCGCCGCGTGCCTGGTTCCGGCGCGGCGAATGGTGCGGCTGGGTTCGGGCCGCCATGAATTGGCCGTGCTCGCGGTCGCGATCGCGGCAATCAGGTTGGGTGCGGCCGCAATCGGTTCGACCCGGCTTTACTATGCGGAAAACGACGCCGCCGCGGCCCGCGTCGCCGACTGGACCGCGTGGCTGTTTGGCCTGACGGCAATTCTCGCCATCGGCGCCATCGTCGAATCATTCAAACCGAAACTATTCTCTTCGCGGCTGCTGCGGATTCCATTGACGCTCCTGTTGCTTGGCGGGGGCATTGGAATGCGCGCCCAGGTGATCAGGGCCTCGCCGGAGCCGATTATCGACGTCTACAATCTCTTGCGCGACAACGCCGATCACATCATTTCCGGTAGAAACCCTTATCAGCATGAAATTGTCTCGCCCTATGGGACGGCTCGAGCGGAACGGTTCGGCGTCATTGATCAGCCCGAGCCCAGGCCCGCGGGATATCCGCCCTTGCCGTTTCTCCTGTGCGTCCCTTCGCGGCTGCTCGGCATCGACCCACGCTGGGCAAATGTCATCGGCGATTGCGCCGCGGCGTTCGCGCTTGCCTGGCTGGGCCTTCACCGCGGCCGCCCGCTTCTGGGCTTGCTGACCGCGGCAATTTACTTGAATCTGCCGCGTATTCCATTTTTGATCGAGCAGGCCTGGTACGAACCAATGATCGCGGCGTTGTTTGGATTGGGACTTGTGCTGGCGGAGTTCGAGCGCCGGCCGAAATGGATTGGCTACGGCTTACTCGGCCTGGCCTTAACCGCGAAGCAATTCGGCCTGCCCCTGCTTTTCCCGCTGGCCTGGAGCCATCGCAAAAACTGGCAACTGATCCTCTTTGCTTTGCTCATCGGCGCGCTGGTGATTCTGCCCTGGTTCATTTGGTCGCCGAGCGCCTTTCTGGACGTGGTCCTGTTCAAACACCTGCAGCGCCCGCCGCAGTTTGCTTCAATCACGTTGGGAAGTTTTTGCGCAAATGAATTCGGATGGGAACTGCCGCGAATCGTCGGCTGGCTGACCGCCGCCGCGGTGATTGTCATGGTCGCCCGCTTCACCCCGCCCGGCCCCGCCGCGGCCCTCGGCCTGGGTTCGGCCCTGCTCGCCTTCTGCGTCTGCCACACTCAAGGCTATATCAACTACTTTTTCCTGGTGCAGTATCTGTGGCTGCTCGGATTTGTCGCATCAATCGCCGTCAATCAATCCTCAGCCGAAAATAGTTTTAACCGCGCAGAAAATAGTTTAGCCGCGCAGGCCGTTCATGTTTAGCCGCGCAGGCCGCGCAGCGGCGTAAGCGCGTTTTGAATCGAAACGCGCTTACGCCTCCCGCGGCCTGCGCGGCTAAACACTATTGGATCTATTTCCGAATTTCGAATCGTTGCAAACTTGCCTTCGCCGCGCGCGTCAATCGGGACTCCGGCTGCGCCCGACGCGAGCTTCTGCAAAATGTCCTTCGCCTCCGCGCTGCCGATCCACTCCAAGACGCCAACCGCGCGCATATCACGCAGCGCGTCGCCCGCGATGGCTGGCGGCGAACTCGCCAGAATCTCCTTGAGCCGGCGGCGAACTTCCAGCGACTTGGTCTTCTCGAGCCGCTGCTTCAAAATGTCATCGACCTCGTCGCGCTTCTGCCGCAGTTCCTTCATCGCGCTTTCGCGCACGTTGAACTGTCTGTCGTCGAGTTCACCGATCAAATCCTCGATTTCCTTCCCATTCACGCCCGGCGCGGGCTTCAGTGATTCACGAAATAATGTCAGACAATCGGCGGGCGACTCAGCCAACAAATTCGCGGCATGAAGTGCCGTTCGCGCATCGGCTTTCAAATCCGCCCAAAGCTGCCGGACATTCACCGGCTTTTCGATCGCGGTTTTGGGCGGCAGCTTCCATTTTTCCGGCGACATGTCCCAAACCAGGAGCGTGCCATCCGGCATGCCGGTTACCATCGTCCGCTTGCCCGGCCCCAAGATCGCGCCTGTCCCGTCCGTCGCAATCGGGAGTCCACGCCGAAAGACCTCCTTGGCCGAGAGAGTCTCAAACACGAAAATCGTTTTCGCGTCGGTAGCAAATAGGTAGCGGCCATTTGCCGACAAAGCGATCGGCCAAATTCCTTTGGTGCCGATGTGCGCTGCACTTCTTGTCCGGTCAGTGTCTCGAAAACAGAAATCCCCTGGGATTCGGTACCATCAATTGATCCTTTTCCAGGCGTCCTTTGGCTGGCAGCAATGAACGCCGAATCCGGTGCAAATACCAGTTTCCAAAAAAAACTACCCTGCACCGTCGCAATCCCGCTCCCCGATCGGATACTTTCGATTACTAGCTTGTCGTGCGTATTTGTCACGACAAACTCGCAGTTCGGCGCGATGACCGAGGTTGCACAATCGTGCTCAAGAGCATTGCTGTCCGGTAACTTCGGAATGTCGTGCCGAAGCTGGCGCTCAATCAGGATTTGTTTACTGGTTGTATCCCAGACGCGCAGTTTGGTTCGCTGCTGATCATCGAAACCATAGGAGTGTATTGCAGCCAAACGCCGTCCGTCCGCCGAAAACTGCAGGGCTTGAACCATGTAGCGGCTGTCGAGCACTTGATCCAGGAGTATTTCCTTGCCCGTTGTGATGTCCCACAATTGCACAGTTCCCTGTTCGCCTCCCGACGCAGCAATTCTACCATCCGCTGAAATCGAAGCGGCCATAACCGACCGATCCAAACACCGAAACTCACGCAGGATTTTTCCAGTTCCAGGGTCCCAAATGTCGCAGCATTGGATCACTCGCCGCGCCCGATGCGACAATTCGGCCATTCGATGAAGCCACGACTGCGCTCAGAGACTCGCCCTGGCTCGGCCGGATATGCAGTTGTTTGCCCGAATCAACATCCCAAAGTTGAACAGTAGTATTCGGGATTGCGAAATAGCCTGCAAGCGTCTGTCCCCACACAACCAGTGTTCTTCCATCCGGCGAGAATCGTTGGAAGCCGAAATAAGGTGTCTCGAATCGCGATTTGACCTTTCGTGAGCGGACATTCCAAATGACTAGTTCACCACGTTCGCCCGCTCCGGATACAAACGAACCATCAGGGGAAAACCTCAGAGAGGAAATACGTTCCGGACCGGACGGCAAGTTTGCCAAGTGAACGAGCAAGCGTGAGTCATAGATTTCAACGCCGTAGTCGTTGGCGACGGCGATCGAATCGCCCTTCGAAGAAAACACCAACTGCCTGTGCGCCTGAAACATCGGTGTGTTCAAGCTCCCTGCCCGAGTGCGCGTCCCATAATTGAAGCCGGCGACCGTCAAGCGTTGCGATTTGCTTGCAGTCAGGCGAAAATGCGGCATTGAGCAAGAAAATAAACGCTTCATTCATTTTCAGCGAGCAAAGTTCCTTTCCCGTCGCCGTTCCCCATACTCGAATTCGCCCCCTTAATTCGGCTGATTTTTCAATCGTCATGAGCTTATCGCCGCTGGGTGCTAACAAGTATCTGGATTCTTCCGCGTGGCTGACCGAAATCCGGCTCCGTTCTTTGCCCGACCCAACATCGTAAATCACCGCTGAGTTGTCCAACGCGACAACCATCAGCTTTCCATCGGGCGTCAAGTCGCGAACGCCCGCGTTGGCTTTTCGCCTTCGGCAGAACAATTTGCCGTTTTTCGATCTCTTTCCCACTCGCCACATCGCAGCGATGAACCACTCCCTCCTTGTCAACGACAATGAGGCTCTTGCTATCGCTCGAAAACGCGACACGTGGCTCGCTGTAATGAAACCGCGTCGTCCCCATCCGCGCGATCGCGCCTTCGGGCAGCGGGTCGCCGTACAGGTCCATTCTTGGTTGTGATTTCTGCTTCTCGGCAGGCTGGCGATTCCCGCTAGCTGGTGGCTCTGGCTTATCTGCTCCCTTCGCGCCCCCGTCAGCCATGACCCCGGCCGTTAGCGCGACCGCGGTAACCAGCGCCGCGACGGCGATCTTCATTTTCACTCCGATTCCACTCATCGCATGCTCCGCCAGCGCCGCGATCGCGCTGGGAATTTCGTCACTCGACCGCGCTGTCACTACCGTGCGGCCGAGCAAGTCTCCGGGCACCGCGGCCAGGGCGACCGGAACGAGCAGGATCGCTTGCGGGCCGAAGCCGCGTTTCGCCAGCCGCTGAGCGAGTCGGCTGCGGCCACGTTCGAGCCGGCCTTTGATTGATCCAGCGCTGCAAGCGAGGACACGCGCCGCCTCCGCTTGCGTCATCCCCTGCCAAAAACACAGCATCAATGGCGTGCGGTAGTGCTTGGGCAGTCGCGCGACTTCTTCGTCGATGCCGCCAGCAGGTCCGATGCGGTTGGCTCGGTCGAATTCCGAGCGATCGATTGATTTCGATTTTGACTGGCGGCCATCTCCGCCGACTGACGCTTGGCTCGTCGAGCCAGCGCTCGCAGGGCGACTCGGCGGCTCACCGCGTGAAGCCAACCCGCGACGGCGTCCGGCCGAATCGACGCCGCCCGCCGCGACATCACCACAAACGTCGCCTGAAAGGCATCCTCCGCGTCCGGCCCCGGACCGAGAATTCGCCGGCACCAGTGCCAGACCAGCCGGCCATAGCGATCGACCAGCGCCGCGAACGCCGCCTCCGAATGCTCGGCAACATGTGCCGCAACAAGTCGGCGTCGGCCACCGCCGCGAATTCCGGCCGCCGAAGCTGCCCCGCCAGCGACCGCAGCCAATCGGACATGTCGATCCCTCGAATGGTGATTTCGAGTCCCCGACATGATAATGCAGCGCGAGATGAAAAACCGCACGGAAATTCTTAGCGCTGGCCGCCCGCTTGCGCTGCGACCAACCCATCGTACTTGTCCGCCAGTCGATAGCTTCGCGCTTTCGTCGATGGATTTTCGATGACCAGGAACCCTTCTGCGCCACTTTGCGCAGAGCATAGCCGCGGACCGGTTCGAACATTTGAAATATGCGGCCACGTCCTTTGCACTCACGACCGTCATTCGCAGGAACAGCCCAAGCGACTGTCGTTGCTGGGGCGTGAGGTTTCGCAGGATCGGCGATTGGTCGAGCACGGTCTGGTTCGTGGCTTCCTCGCCGTGCGCCGAACTTTGCCGAACGCATCTGCCATGCCGACGCAGAAGTATTCGACAAACGAACTCACATCCGCCTCGGCCCGCCCGAGGTAATAGTTGTGGCTGGGTCCGACCGCGAGCCCGGCATAATAGCCGGCGAGATTGGCGGCGTAATGCTCCTCCAGAGAATAGATTCCGTTCAGGCCATACTCGTGCCGATGAAGGATGAGCGTCGTGAGCAACCGCGCCGTGCGTCCATTGCCGTCAAAATAGGGATGTATCGTGGCGAATTGATGATGCGCCAGCGCGACGATGACCGGCACGGGGAGTTCGTCCTTGGCGAGCTCGCGGTTGACCCACGCGACCAACTCCCGCATGAGCTTCGGCACATCCTTCGCCTCGGGCGGCATATAAACGATTCCGCCGGTTCTGGAATCGCGAATGACATTCTGACCATTTCGATAACGTGTCGGCCTCGCCTTTCCGGTCATGACCAGGCCATGAATAGTGCGGATTTGTCGTTCGGTCAGCTTGCGTCCGCCGCGCCCGATCCGTTCCACATAAGTGAGGGCCGCGAAATAGTGTCGCACCTCGGCCTCGTCGCGTTCGCGGCCGGGAAAAGTGCCCTCTCCTTCGACCACCGCTTGGACCTGGGCCTGCGTGAGTCGATTGCCCTCGATTCGCGTCGAAAGATGAGTCGAAAGCAACCGCGCCTCGCCGGAGTGAATCCAGCATCGGCGCCGTCAGCGGCAAGACCGCGACCACCTGCCGATCGGCCTCGATCGACATCAGCGCCTTCGTCGCCTTGGGAGTGATTTTGAAGTTGGGTCGGAACATGCTCGCAGTCTCCTACCGATAATATCGGGGGACGTCGAGAAACTGTCAAGAAATGGTTGAGAAACGGTTGAGAAAATGTCGAGAAATCTCAGATCGACAGTCGCATTTCGTTCCGCAGATTGCACCGATTGCACAGAATAAATCGATCGGCTCTCAATCTGTGACATCAGCGCAATCGGCGGATAAATCTGACCAGCCGACAGTGCACTTCTTTGTGAACATACGTATACTATAAACCTCGCCCGCGCTTGTAGCGTTCGCGGTGCGCTTTTGCACGAAGGGTCACGCCATGAATGCATTTGTTCAGTCAACTCTCGATTTCGCATCTCCGCCCAACCGGACATGCGGACGGACAAACCGGACAACTTTTGTGATGTGCTCGAAAACGCGGTGCAATTCGATATGCCGCAGCCAGTTGCGAAAAGCAGGTCGATCGCTCGGGCGGCGAAATGTCCGCTTTTGTCCGGTTTTTTGTCTTCGCGAGTGTTGGCGCGGTCGCCGCAGTTGGTCTAATCCGCCAAGTAGAATATCCTGAACCATGCATCAAAATCTCCAAGGAGCAGCAGGAACCATCGATGGGTGAACGGTACATCTTCACGATCCGCCAACTGACCAAGACTTACAACAAGAAAGAAGTCCTCAAGGATATTTGGCTGGCGTTTTATCCCGGGGCCAAGATCGGCGTGATCGGCGGCAATGGGGCCGGCAAATCCACGCTGCTCCGCATCATGAGCGGCCTCGATAACGATTTCGTCGGCGAGGCCCAGCCGGACAACGGCATTTCGATCGGCTTCGTGCCGCAGGAACCGCGGCTGACGCCGGACACGACGGTGCTGGACAACATCGAGGAAGCAGTCGCCGGCAAGCGAGCGATTCTCAAACGCCACCAGGAGATCGGCGACCAGCTTGGCGACCCCGAAGCCGATTTCGACAAGCTCATGGAAGAGATGGGCAAGCTACAGGACCTGATCGACGCGCAGAACTTGTGGGACCTCGATCGCCACCTGGAAATGGCGATGGACGCCATGCGCCTGCCGCCGGGCGATGCGCGAGTCGAGCAACTTTCCGGCGGCGAGCGCCGCCGCGTCGCCCTCTGCAAAGTCTTGCTGCAAAAACCCGACTTGCTGCTGCTCGATGAGCCGACCAATCACCTCGACGCCGAGAGCGGTCGGCTGGCTGGAAAAGCACTTGGAGGAATTTCCGGGCACGGTCGTCGCGGTGACGCACGATCGCTACTTCCTGGACAATGTCGCCAAGTGGATCCTGGAATTGGACCGCGGCCGCGGTTTCCCCTACGAGGGCAATTACACCGGCTGGCTGGAGCAAAAGAAATCGAGACTGGAGATCGAGGAGAAGCAGGAGTCGGCCCGTCGCAAGGCGCTGGAGCACGAACTGGAGTGGGCCCGCATGGCCCCGCGAGCTCGGATCGCGAAAAACAAGGCCCGACTCGCCGCATATCGACAAATTGGCAGGCCCAGGATTACGAAGAACGAGAAGACGAACTGTACCATCCAGATTCCGCCTGGGCCGCGCGCTGGGCGATTTGGTCGTCCGCGCCGACGGATTGCAGCAAGGCTACGGCGACAACCTGCTATTGGAAGACCTCACCTTCGACTTGCCCAGGGCGGCATCGTCGGCGTCATCGGTCCCAACGGCGCCGGCAAGACGACGCTTTTCCGAATGATTGTCGGCCAGGAGAATCCGGACGAGGGCAAGCTGACGGTTGGGCCGACGGTGAAGTTCCGCTCACGTCGATCAGAATCGCGACGCGCTCAACGGCCACCAACACGATTTTCGAGGAGATCACCGGCGGGGCCGATCACATCATGCTCGGCAAGAACAAGGTGGCGAGCCGGGGCTATGTCGCCCGGTTCAACTTCAAGGGGCCCGACCAGCAGAAAAAGGTCGGCGATTGTTCCGGCGGCGAACGGAACCGCATTCACCTGGCGAAATTGCTCCGCAGCGGCGGCAACCTGCTGCTCCTCGATGAGCCGACCAACGATCTGGATGTCGATACCTTGCGGGCTCTGGAAGAGGCGTTGTTGAATTTTGGCGGCTGTGCCGTGGTCATCAGCCACGATCGCTGGTTCCTCGATCGGATCGCCACGCACATTCTCGCCTTCGAGGGCGAAAGCAAGGCGGTCTGGTGCGAAGGCAATTACCACACCTATGAGGAACAGCGGCATCAACGGTTGGGTGCGGAGGCCGACCAGTCCACACCGGCTCAAATATCGGAAACTTCACCAGTGAAGGTTGGGTAGGAGTTTGCGGTAATTGGTGTGGGCGCGAATGGGCAAAAGACGTATGATCCGGGGAGCCAGGATGGCGGGTGAACGTTTCCCCAAAACCAGGACGGGGATTTGTCCCAAATGATGGAACTCGACAAAGTCACGAAGGTTTATCAGCAGGGCCGGCGCACGGTCCACGCCGTTCGCGGCGTCAGCCTGCGGATCGAGGCGGGCGAATTCGTCTCGATCATGGGGCCGAGCGGCTCCGGCAAATCCACGCTGATGCATCTGCTGGGAGCCCTCGATACGCCCACCTCCGGCCGGGCCTTGTTCGATGGCCAGGATCTTCGCCGAATGTCCGATCGCCAGCGGTCGCTGCTGCGTCGCAATCGCATCGGTTTTGTTTTTCAATTCTTCAACCTCCTGCAGACGTTGACCGCCAGCGAAAATGTCGCCATGCCGCTGCTGCTGGGCGGGACAAGTCGCCGGACGGCGTTGCGGCAGGCCGAGGCCGCCCTCGATCGCGTCGGCATGATGAAGCGGGCCGATCATTTTCCCGAGGAGATGTCCGGCGGCGAGATGCAGCGCGTGGCCATCGCCCGCGCGCTTGTCACCGAGCCGGACGCGATCCTGTGCGACGAACCCACGGGCAATCTCGACACCGCCAGCAGCCAGGAAATTCAATCCCTGCTTCGCAACCTGCCGGAAGAAGGCCGCCGCAGCGTGGTGGTCGTCACGCACGACGAAAATGTCGCCAGAATCGCCGACCGAACCGTCCGCATCGTGGATGGACTGCTGGTTGTTGACAAGCCAATTCCGTTGCGCCGCGCCGCCGTCGTCTGAACTCGCCGATCGCCATTCCAATCGGAGTCGCCGACCCCATGTTGTCGCTGCTTGCACTTTTTCGAACGATCAGCCTGCCCTACGTTCGCAAGCGCTGGGATCGGGCCACGCTCATCACCGCCAGTATCGCGCTCGGCGTGGCCATGCTGGTCTCGACCCAACTCCTCAACGCCTGCCTCGACGCCGCGGTGGATGAATCAACCCTGCCCGGGGCGGAGGACGCCGACCTGGTGGTCACCAATAATCGCCGGGTACGCATGGACCTGCTGCCGCGACTTCAGGCCATTGCAGGAATCCGTTCGGCGCAGCCGTTGATTATCGAGCGAGTCTTGCTGCCCGACAAGGACAACCGAAGCGCGGTACTGATTGGCATCGACACCCAGCACGGCCAAGAAGTTGCAAAAGACAACCCCGTTCAGGCCGAGATGCACGTATTCAATCCCGTTGCGTTGTTGTCGGGCCGAGGAGTCGCTATTGGCAAAGACTTGCAATCGGCCCTTGCGTCGAAGGGCGGCCACGTGGACGGCTTAAAGCTGCGTTGCGGCGGCGTCGAACACGAAGTCATTCCCGGCGCCACCATCGAGGCTGAAAGGCAAAGCCGCCAAATTGGGCGGCTTTCTCATTGGCATGGATATTCGCCAGGCCGCGAAACTCTTGAACCAGGAAGGCATTTGCGAGCGAATCGATTTGAAAGTCACTCCCGGCGCCGATCGCGACAAGGTGATGCAAGAAAGCCAAGCAGCCATCGGCGATCAGGGCCAGGTTCGCACGCCGGAATCGGCGCATAAAGCCACGCGGCGAAATTGTCGGCGGCATCGGCGTCGGCTTCACGCTCTGCGGCGTCGGCGCCATGGTCGTTGGCCTCTTCCTCGTTTACAACTCGCTCGCGGTCAGCGTCGCGGAGCGACGCCACGATATTGGCGTGCTCCGCTCGATGGGGGCGACCCGCTGGCAAATCGCCGGACTATTCACCGGCGAATCGGTCGTACTCGGTCTTATCGGCGCGGCACTCGGCATTCCTCTTGGCCTGGGCCTTGCCATTGGGACCTACCGACTCGTTCGCGTTGAAATGGCCCAGCTTTTCGTTTCGGCTCAGGTTCCGCTGAATCTGACCAGGGGGACTGTTTTGCTGGCGATTGCTTCGGGCGTGGCGACCGCCTGGTTGGCGGCCCTGGTGCCGGCAATGCAAGCCTCGTCCGACGAGCCGGCCGACGCGGTTCGCCGTGCGCCCTCGGGGGCGGCGAAGTTCTTTCGTTATGTGCAGGCGCTTGCCAGCGTCGGCCTGATCATGATCGGCCTGAGCTTTGTATTCATTCGCGATTATTTGCCGCACCGGGTCGGCGGCTACGGCGGCATGGTGTTGCTCCTGGTCGGGTTGCTGCTCGCCGTGCCGATGCTGCTCAGTTTGATTTCGAGACTTATCGAACCAATTTCCCGAAACCTTTTTGGAATCGAATCGCGCTTGGCCGCGGACAACCTGCTGCGAGCCCCGGGCCGAACGGGCGTTGTCGTCGTGCGCTCGCGGCCGGCGTCGCGCTGATGTTTCAGACCGCCGGCATCGGCAAAAGCAACGAGGAGCCGATCCTCGATTGGCTCGATCGCGCGGTTTCCGCCGACATGTTCGTCGTTTGCGGCGACTTGAACGGCGCCGCCGGAATGGCCTCCATGCAACCGGATATCGCGAAAAAGATCAAAGAGATCCCCGGCGTCGACGAGACGATGACCATTCGTTACAACCAGTTTGAATTCCGGGACCGCCTGGTGTTCATGACGGCCCTCGATGCCCAGGTCTATCACGACAGCAATCGACACAAAAGCCAACTGCCGCAGTTGCACCTATTTCCGCGATTGACCGAACCCAACACCTGCCTGATCTCGGAAAACTTCGCCACGCTTTACAAGGTGAAGCCCGGCGACACGATCGAACTCCACGGTCCCAATGGGCTCGTGCCTCTGCGAGTCCTTGGAGCGGTGCAGGAATACTCTTGGTCTGCGCGGCGCGATCCTGGTTGACCGGAACTTCTACGCCCAGGCGTTTAACGATCCGATGATCGACACAGTGCACGTTTTCTTGCACCAGGATGAACACGAATCGGAGGCCTGGAATCGAGTCAAAGCGTTCACCGATTCCCAAGCGTTAATCATCGTGACGAAAGACGACTTCAACCAGATGGTGACGCGATTCATCCGCCGGCTTTACGCCCTGGCGTATATGCAACAAATCGCGGTGGGCGCCGTGGCCGCGCTCGGAGTGGTGACCGCGCTGCTGATTTCGGTCTTGCAGCGCCGCCGCGAACTCGGCTTGCTCCGAGCCGTCGGCGCCACGCACGCGCCAGGTCCTCAACACGGTTTTGGCCGAAGCAACCTTGATGGGCATCATCGGCACGTTGCTCGGTGTGCTCGCCGGCGTACCTCTGGAGTGGTACTTGCTTCGTGTCGTCATTTACGAAGAATCGGGATTCGTATTTCCGGTAACCTTTCCCTGGAAAGAAAGCGCCATTCTCAGCGCCTTGGCCATCGGAACCGCGACCGTCGCGGGGCTGATTCCCGCCCTGCACGCAGTTCGATTGCGCATCGCCGAGGCGATCGCGTACGAATAAAAGTCGGCGAGTCTATGAGGATGGCGGCACGGTTGGGGATCGCGCAGACCCACGCGAGCACGATTCCGGCCGCGACCATTAACGCTCCGGCGATCAGCCACGCGGCGGGAACATGACTCGAGCCCTGGAGCCCTTGACATCGGCGCCAGCGCGGCGGGGAACAGCGACGCCGAAACAATCAGTCCGTTGTGCGCCAGGTGCAGCAGCATGCCCGGAAAAATGCTGCGCGAGTGCCAGCGCACCCATCCAAGCGACAACCCGACCATCGTCGTGGGCAACAGTCGCTCGACCAGCAAGACGCCTCCGGTGAAAATGTGAAACAATCCGAACGCGATCGACGTGATGAGAACCACGTAAGCCGGTTTCATCGATCGCTCCAGGGCGGCGAACAGCCAGCCCCGAAAGAAGATTTCCTCAAACGCCGCGGGGGCGACCGCGAGCGCCAACAGCACGACATATGAGGGAATTTCCTGCTGCTGCCGCACCAGGTCCGAGAGGTGTTTTTCCACCACCTCCGGCATCGTGCTGAAACCGATCTTTTTTTCGACGACAAGCATTTCGGCCGCAAGCGGCCACATGGCGGTTCCCACCAATACTGCCGAAGCAAACGACAGGATTCGCGTTCGATGGATTGCCAGGCTCGTCACCAGATTGATATTTGCCCGCCAGGCGACGAGCGCCGGAACTCCCAGGAACAAGGCGGCGCTCATACCGATGCCGATCAGCAGGCGAGTCGGCGCGGGCACGCTGAGTTGACTCAGCAGTCCGCCCGCGAGCACGCTCAGTGGAAACACCACGGCGACGCAAAACAAAGCGGCGGCCGGGCTCGGAGCCGACCGCTGCCGATGCGGGCGGCGAAAGAAGTCCTGCCATTGCCCCTGCTCGCTGTAGAGCACCGCTTCGGCGCCGAACAGCCGGGCGGCGACGGCGATCGCGGCCGCCGCGTACGCGAGCGTTGAAAGCACCACGACCACCATATGCGCGCGTCGCCGCTCCGTGGAAAATATCGCGTGCCAGAAGCACGACATTGATCAGCGGCATGATCGTCAGAAACCCGCCCAGGTGTACGCTCGGCATCAGCGCCAGAATCCCCGGCGAAATCGAAAGCAGCATCAGGGGAATCAGATAGGCCTGCGCTTCCTTGAACGATCGGGCGAAGCTGGTAACCGCCAACAACACCGCGGCGAAAAAGGCGGCGAACAGGAGCATCAGCGCGAGCACCGACATCACCGTTCCAAACGACAGGCCGCCATCGCCGAAAACCAACGGACCCAGTCCGCCGGCGGTCACCGTGACCGTCATCATGGTCAGATTCACCAAGCCGGTCAGGGTCGCCACCGTGAAGACCGCGAAATACTTCGCCAGCAACAGGCTCCCCCTCGGAACCGGCGCCGCCATCAGCAATTCCAGCGTGCCGCGCTCGCGCTCGCCGGCCGTCAAGTCGATCGCCGGGTAAACCGCCCCGGTAATCGTCATCAGCACGAGGATAAGCGGCACCACCGTGGCCAGGGCGGACACCGATCGGCCTTCCTCCGCGGTAATCAGATTGGTTTTGATGGCGACCGGATCGGACGAGCCGGACAGGCCGATTCGTTCGAGTCGACTCTTCAGGATTTGAACATTGGCTTGTTCGAGCCGCCTGCGCACGAACTCCATGGCGTTCAAACCCGCCGCGGAGTCTTCCCTGGCGATCAATTCGCACTGGAAATTCGAACCAAATACTCGCGGCAAGCCCTTCGTCGCCACTGGCTTCAGAGCAATGGCCAGATGGACCGCATCCGATTTGACCGCCGCTTCTAGGTCATCGCTTTCCCTCCAATCCAAAACCGGATCATTCGCACTGAGCTTAAGCAAAGATTTGATCCAAAACACTTCGTCTTCTGACCGGACGGCGACTGAGAATCCTTTCGCACTCTCCGGCGTCGCCATGCTGCTGAGATACTGGCGAAAGGCGATGCTCAAGAGCGGATAGAGCAGGACCGGCATCAGCACCAGAGTTAAGATTGTCCGACGATCGCGAGAATCTCTCGCAATTCCTTGCGGGTCAGATCGCCGATCAGTTGAATGGAAAAGCTACGCATGCGAATTCAACGTCGCGATGAGTCAGATACGATCAGGAATTCCGGTTGGATTGACCGAACTTGGCGCTGGGCCGCGATCGATCGCGGGTCCGACGTTCGCCAACTGCAAAAACATTTCGACCAGGTTGGCGCAACCGGTCGCCGTGCGCAATTCCGGAAGCGTCCCTTCGCGGACCAGCCGACCCTGGTGCATCAAGCCAAAACGATCGCACAATCGCTCGGCTTCCTCGAGGCGGTGAGTGGTCACGATCGCCGCCTTGCCCTGATCGCGCAGCAGCCCCACGTATTCGACGATCACTTGGCTGCCGAGCACGTCCAACCCCAACGTCGGCTCGTCCAAAAGCAGCACGGGCGGTTGATGAATCAGCGCTTGCGCCAGGTGTACGCGCTGTTTTTGTCCCGTGCTCAATGTCGCGCAGCGTCGATCGAGCAATTCGCGAAATCCCAACATGCCCGCCAATCGGGCCAGGTTTTCCTCGGCCTGGCCGCGCTCGGCCCCGTAGAGGTCGGCGAAGTACAACAACATTTCCCGGATGCTGAGCCATTGATACAGCCCCGCGCTGGCCGACACTAGGCCGACGCGCCGTTTCACCTCGTCCGGGCTCACGCTCGAGGTAAAGCCGTCGATCCAGGCCTCGCCGCTCGTGGGCCGCAGCAATCCCAGGATCATGCGGATGGTCGTCGTCTTGCCCGCGCCATTTGGGCCAAGCAAACCGTAGACTTCCCCAGCTCGCACTTCAAACGAAACGGAATCCACCGCCAGCAACTCGCGGTCGCCGGAGAGCGGGAACCGTTTGGTCAATTCAGAAACTTGGATCATCGCGAGTCATCGAAAGTCATCGAAAGCGACCATGCCGACCGAATGCCGATTTTAATCAAATGTCGGGCAACTGCCAGTCAATCTCGGGCTGGTTGGCGGCGCAGAGCGCGCGTTGATCTTGGAAAACGGCTTGCTGCCGAAAAAGCCGTGCCGCGCCGATAGCGGCGACGGGTGAGCCGACATGATCACCGCATGCTTCTCGGCGTCGATCCGCTTCAATTTCTTTTGTGCGTAGGCGCCCCACAAGACGAAGACCACGTGCGGCCGTTCGCTCGCCGAGGCGATCACCTCGTCGGTGAATCGCTCCCATCCCTTTCCGGCGTGAGAATTCGGCTCGCCGGCCCGAACGGTCAAGACCGCGTTGAGCATGAGAATGCCTTGCTTCGCCCAGCCGTCCAGACAGCCATGATTCGGGATGCGGCAACCCACATCGGCATGCAATTCTTTAAAGATGTTCTGCAGCGACGCCGGCTTTTTTACCCCCGGCCGCACGGAAAAACACAATCCATGCGCCTGACCTTTGCCGGGATAGGGATCCTGCCCCAACAGGAGGACGTTCATGCGATTGTAGGGGGCCTCGCGAAAGGCGTTGTACACATCATCCTCCGGCGGATACACGTCATGCTTTTTCCGCTCCCGAGCAACAAATTCCATCAATTTATGAAAGTACGGCTTCTCAAACTCTGGTTCGACCACGGCCTTCCACGGAGTTGGAAAATGGCTCGGAACGTCTGTTCGTGGCATGTTGGCTCCCCCGCCAGGCGGATTCGCGGGCGATCGACTCCCCAACAATCGAGTTGTGCCTGCTTTGCTGAGTTTAACGATTCCGCCGATTCTTTTCATCGGTCGGAACAGACGGAACTTGGGGAGTACGATCGATGGGCAGGGGAAATTGAAATGGTCGGACGGGAAATGATGTAGGCATCCGCCGCGTTCTTCCCGACCATAACATGTGCACGCCGCGAATCCGTGTTCTCCAGGTCGTTGCCGACGAACGCACCCGGGCGTCGATCCTGCCCGCCGGAATCTTGCTTGGCCCGACATGCTCATCGCGCCGGCGATCCGGTTTTTCGACGCGGATTGATTGCGATCGTTTGAGCCGAATCGGCAAGGCAGCCGGCTCGAACGCCGATGGCCCCGGCAGCCCTGTCCTAGTTGAGGCATTTGCATGGTGCGGTTGTTTGGCTGGCGCAAACGCGACGAATCGACGATGGCTCGGCAGGCGTCCGCCGAGTTTCCCGCGCCGCTTTCGGGAAACGGAGCCGCCGACCCACATCTCGAAGCCCGCAATCTGGTCAAGGGATTCGGCCAGGGCGAAACGCGCTCGCTGGCCGTCCAGGGCGTATCGCTGCCGCTGCACCGCGGCGAATTGGCCTTGTTGATGGGCCCGTCCGGAAGCGGAAAGTCCACGCTGCTGGCCCTGATTTCCGGTTTGCTCCGCCCCGACAGCGGCAAGGTTGTCGCCCTCAACGAGGATCTCTGGGATCGGTCGCAGGTTGATCTCGAGCACTTCCGACTGCGCTACTGCAGCTACATTTTCCAGGGCTGTAACCTATTCCCCGCCTTGACGGCCCGCCAGCAGCTTGAACTGGTTCTCCGCTGGGGCGAAGGCGTCAGCAGCTCGGAAGCTCGCTCGCGCGCACGCGAAATGCTGCGGCAGCTTGGGCTGGAAAAAAAGGGACACCTGCGGCCGGCGCAATTGTCCGGCGGTGAAAAACAGCGGGTCGCCATCGCCCGCGCCCTGGTCAAGCAGCCGCGGTTGCTCTTCGCCGATGAGCCCACCAGTGCGCTCGATTGGGAAAACGGCCAGTGCGTGATCGAGCTGCTGTACAAGGCGGCGCACGACCGCGGGGCCATGGTGCTGGTGGTCAGCCATGATCCCCGCCTGAAGGCGTACGCGGATCGCGTCTATCACATGGAAGACGGCCGCCTGATCTCCGGCGAGTTGTCGCCCCAGGGTTCACATGACGAGCCGCGGCTGCTGCCGCTGTCGGCGTCGAGCCGCCGGCTGTCGCTTCGCGAACTGCACGAAGCCTCCGCGTGAGCCGCGATCGCCGTCCCGAACGACAGCCGGCGATCGCCGGCTGATTTCATTTCGTGCCTGCTTGACGCGCCCGTATGCGGGCGTTAGCATGTCAGATCGATCCGAATTTGAGACTTCGTTTTCATGCCCGTGTCGGCCATTGTCTTGGTCCTCATCGCCGCAACGGCGTTGCTGTTGCTGCCGCAGTTGCTGCGCGCGGGGAAGCCGCGCTCTACTCCTGGGACTGGTCGTGCTAATCGTCGCGGCGGGCAGTTGGCTCTGGATCGAGCGCGAGCCTGGACCGGCCACAGTGCCGATCGAACGCGCTTCAGTTGAATCCGTCTCGTCTGAAACCTGCGCGAAGTGCCACCCGGATCATTATGAATCCTGGCATCGAACCTATCATCGCTCGATGACCCGCGAAGCGACTCCCGAAAATGTCAAAGGCGATTTTGCCAACGCCGAGTACCGCTACCGGGACGTGACGACCCGGCTCACGCGCGAGGGCGATTCCTTTTTCATCGAAACGCTTGACCCCGATTGGGAAATGCTGCGGCTCCAGGCCGGCAATGGCGCCGGGCTGATGCCCCCGCCGCGAATGGCGAAATTCCGCGTCGATCGCACGGTCGGCTCGCATTGGGTGCAGGAATACATGCATCGCGACGCAACCGGCAAGTATCAGCGGATGCCGGTGCTTTACCACATTGCGGAAAAACGCTGGGTTCACAGCCACGGCGCCTTTTGCGCGCCGGAGTCGACCGATTTCTGGTCCTTTTCTCGCCGGGTCGCCTGGAACGACACCTGCCTCTACTGCCACAACACCGGGCCAGTGAAGAATCCCATCCTCGGCGGGCGCGGCGAACCAATCGGTTACAACACCCGGGTCGCCGAACTCGGAATTTCCTGCGAGGCCTGTCACGGTCCGGGCGGCGAACATGTTCGGCTTAATCAGAATCCGGCCCGGCGATATCGCCTGCACGGAGCCGACGCGGGCGATCCGAGCATTGTTGATCCGATGCGCCTGCCGGTCGCACGCCGGGACGAGATCTGCGCCCGCTGCCATGGCGCGCTGGTTCCGCGCAAGGATATGTGGAACCCGCGCACGCATCGCGACCCGTTTATCGCCGGCGATGAATTGGGAAAGGTCAACTTTTTCTTCCATTCCGAGGCAGAACAGCACCAGTTGCTTGGAATGCCGCCCGTCGGGCCCGAACGCGTCGACGGCCGCTTCTGGGGCGACGGCACGCCGCTGACCACGGCGCTGGAATTCAACGGCATGTCGCTTTCCGCCTGCTACCAGCACGGCCGCGGAACAATGAGTTGCCTGAGTTGTCACCAGGCTCATCCCGAGGATCCAAATTTCTTGCTCAGGCCGGCAATGAACACCAACGAGGCATGTTTCCAGTGCCACGGCGATTATCGCGATCGCCTGACGCAACACACACGCCATTCGGCGCAATCGTCGGGCAGCCGGTGCATGAATTGTCACATGCCGCACCAGGTTTATTCGCTCCTGACATCGCATCGATCGCACCGAATCGAGATTCCCTCGGTCAAGGAAACGCACGAATTCGGCAAGCCGAATGCCTGCAATCTCTGCCATCTCGACAAGTCGCTCGGCTGGACCCAAGAGCAGTTGCGGCGCTGGGGAACGCGTGCGGAAACGTCGGCATCAAATCTGGACGATGACGAGAAATCGATCTCATCGGCGATCCTGTTGCTCGCACGGGGCGATGCCCGCAGCCGAACCATCGTCGCGGCGGCATTCTCAAGCCCGGACGCCCAACAGGCGTCCGGAACCGATTGGTTTGGCCCGTTTCTCACCCGCTTGATCGACAACGATCGTTTTCCCATCGTCCGTTTCCTGGCCCAGCGCGGGTTGCGTAAGGCATTGGGCGACAGCGATGCCGGGCCGTACGACTATCTGGCGTCGCCTGCCGATCGCGCCGCCCAGATTGACGCGATGCGCCGGCGCTTTGATTCAAAACCAATCGACGGCAAAAGGCGCCACCTGCCGCTGAATGCCGCCGGCCTCCCGGACGAATCGATTCTCAATCGCCTGGTGAAAAGTCGAAAAGATCCCAATTTGACCATCAATGAATGACATCAAAACCGAATTGCGACTCCGAATCGCCCGGCGACACCAAGTCATCGGCTGGTGGGCCCTGCTTGGTTTTTTGACCTTGGGCCTCGCGCTCGAAACATTTCACGGCTTCAAATTTGGCTTTTATCTCGATCCGCCTCACCGCCTGCGCCGGTTGTTGTGGACACTGGCCCACGCGCACGGCACCCTACTCGCCGTCGTCAATATTTGCTTCGCCCTGGGGCTGACGCAATTCGGCCGCTGGTCCGAGCAACGCCTGAAACTCACTTCATTCTTCCTGATCGACGCGCTGGTTTTGCTGCCAGCCGGTTTTTTTCTCGGCGGAATCGGGCATGGCGAAGGCGACCCATCGCTCGGCATCCTCCTGGTGCCGATCGGCGCGGCGTTGATGTTGATCGCCGTGGCCCTCGTCGCCTGGTCCGCGACCGGCACGCCAAAAGAAGAGTAATGTCCTCGCCAGGAATCGAACCTGGTCTACGACCTTCGCAAAGTCGCGTGCGAATCCGGCACACTCCGAGGACAGGACCAGAAGTCAGAAGTCAGAAGTCAGAAGTCAGAAGTCAGACATCAGAAGTCAACAATTGATTTTTGACCCCTACTCCTTCTCCCTGACTTCTGACTTCTGACTTCTGACTTCTGACTTCTGACTTCTGACTTCTGATCTCTGAACAATGGGTGTCCGGGGGGAGTTGAACCCGCCACCTCGACTTTCACAGAGTCGCATGCTCGCCGCATACACCACGAACACCATTGGTCGGCCATCGGCTGTCGGCTCTCAGCACTCGCTACAAGCTCTTGGCCGACCAGGGACAGCCGACAGCCGACAGCCGATAGCCGACAGCCGATAGCCGATTGCCGATTGCCGATAGCCGCAAATGCCCCGACCAGGACTCGAACCCGGAACGCCTCGTTCGAAGCGAGGAATGATTTCCGTTTCACCATGAGGGCAGCGGAAGGTGAGGGAGTCGAACCCTCATCATCGCGGGGATGAACCACGTTAGCACCGTGGCCCGGCCAACCGTATCCGGCTACCTTCCAGTTTGTTCTTTGTCAGTTGTTCTTTGTCAGTTGTTCTTTGTCAGTTGTTCTTTGTCAGTTGTTCTTCGTCAGTTGTCAGTTGTTCTTCGTCAGTTGCTCTTCGTTCGTTGCTGGTGCTCAGTTCGAGTCGGGCTTTGCTTCGGACCAAGGACAACTGACAAAGAACAACTGACAACTGACAACTGACAACTGACAACTGACAACTGACAACTGACAACTGACAACTGACAACTGACAACTGGCAAAAAAATGACCGAGGTGGGATTCGAACCCACAACCATCAGGCTCTCGACCTGACCGCTCTACCAGTTGGCGAACCCGGTCGTTCAGAAGTCAGAAGTCAGAAGTCAGAAGTCAGAGATCAGAAGTCAGAAATGACGACCAACCGCTGACCGCTGACCCCTAACTTCTGACTTCTGACTTCTGACCTCTGACCGCTGACCTCTGATCTCTGACCTCTGACCCCTGACCCCTGACCTCTGACCGCTGACCGCTGACCTCTGACCTCTGACTTCTGACTTCTGACTTCTGACTTCTGGCACGGGTGGGATTCGAACCCACACTTGCCAAGGTTTGAGCTTGGCCGCTCTGCCAATTGGCGTACCGTGCCGTTCTGCGCCCCATGCGGGATTTGAACCCGCGATCTTCACCGTGACAGGGTGACGAGCACTCCAGGCTGCTCCAATGGGGCTGGATTCTGCTTAAATTACAGGCAAGAATTGCCTAAATGTTGTACACATGAGCACTATTCCGGTCGATTGAAGTTCATCGTTCTAAGGCGACAGATTCCGTGACACACCCGCAGGGGAATCTGTCCCCTTTGCCTCGCGCACCGGGAAAACGCACATTTTCAAAGAAGACACTCACAAGCAGTGTCCTCTTAGGTGCCGCGTCATTGAGCAAACGATGCCTGCGATTGCATCACTGGGCCCGGTGGGAGTCGAACCCACATCTTCCCGCTTAAAAGGCGGACACTCTGCCGATTGAGCTACAAGCCCTTTGCCGGCTTTCGGCAGTCGGCTTTCGGCTAACTGTCAGAAAGCTGATCGCCGATAGCTGAAAGCCGATCGCCGATACCCGCCACTGTCCCGTAGGGGAGTTGAACCCCTGTTTCCGGATTGAAAGCCCAGTGTCCTGGCCACTAGACGAACGGGACTCGTATCAAACGCGAAGGGCCGGGCGTTTGTTGACGCCCGGCCCGCGCGGATGGTTGGCTTGGGATGGACGTCAACACGAACAACGATCGTGCAAATCGAGCCGGCGTTCGAGGCGCGGTTCGCTCCGGCTGAGTCGATCGGATTTCAGACGTCGCAGCGAGCGGATCATGTTCGCCTCGTTGGCAAAGGGTTTTTCACGTACATTGGATCAGACGCGGCAGTGATCCATTGGGTTCGCGTATCCCGGAAGTTTTTTCATGAGCGACGCAGACTGGATGCGGCTGGCGCTGGAGCTTGCGCGGCGAGGCCAGGGTTTTGTCGAGCCAAACCCGATGGTCGGGGCCGTGGTTGTTCACGGTGGTATGAAGGTCGGCGAAGGCTGGCACCAGGAATTTGGCGGATCGCACGCCGAAGTCCACGCCCTGAATATGGCGGGGCTGCTCGCCAAGGGCACGACGCTCTATGTCACGCTGGAGCCTTGCAGCCATTGGGGCAAGACGCCGCCTTGCACGGATGCGATCATTCGCGCCGGCGTCCGGCGCGTCGTTGCCGCCATGGCCGATCCGTTCCCCGCGGCCGCCGGCGGCGCACGAAAACTGCGCGAGGCCGGAATCGAAGTGACGCTCGGAGTCCTCGAATCCGAAGCCCAACGGCTCAACGCCCCCTACCTGACGCTGGTCGCCACGGGGCGTCCCTTCGTCCATGCGAAATGGGCCATGTCTCTCGACGGCAAAATTGCAACGCGAACCGGGGACTCGAAGTGGATCAGCGGCGCGGAGTCGCGGCGCGTCGTCCACCAGCTTCGCGGCCGCATGGACGCCATCATCGTCGGCGCCGGCGCCGTTCGCGCCGACGATCCGCTGCTGAGCGCCCGGCCTCCCGGAGCGCGAACGCCGTTGCGAGTCGTTTTGAGCTCGAATGGCCAATTGCCGCCCGACTGCCAGTTGCTGAAAACGGCTCGCGAAATTCCGGTTCTGATCGCCGGCTCGGCCATCGACGACAGCGAGCGTGCCCTGCTCGCGCCACCGGGATGCGAATTGCTCCCGGTTCATTCAATCGCCGCACTGTTACTCGAATTGGGCAAGCGACAATTCACCAACGTGCTCGTCGAGGGCGGCGCGGGAGTGCTCGGTTCATTTCGCGACGCCGGATTGATCGACGAGGTTCATATCTTTGTAGCGCCGATTCTGCTTGGCGGATTGGACGCCCTGGGGCCGATGTCGGGAATCGGTGCGGACACCATCGGGAAAGGGCTGGCGATTTCAGATTGGCAAGTGCAACAAGTGGCAAGCGATTTCTATATCAACGGCCGCATTTCCTGAACGATTCCGAATTGCTAACGCACGAATCGGCGCAAAAAGCTCACGCCATTGGCGACGTCCTCGATCCGCATGTCGCCCGATTCGCGCTTCACGGTGATCCAGCCGCGGTATTCGAGCGAATCGAGCACGGCGACGTAAGTCATCCAGTCGATGTCGCCGGCGCCGAGCGGCGTCTCGGACGCCACTCGCGATACTCCCGAACGTCGTGCATCGCGCCCCTGCGTGTGGAATATCCGGCCATTCAGCGGCGTCAAGCTTTGAATCGGATCGTAGTCGTTGATGTACATGTTCGCCGGATCGTAGTTGACGCCCAGGGCGCCGCTGTCGAACGTCGCGAGATAATTCGCGACCTTTTCGGCCGAGTCGAGGCCGATCTCGAATGCCAGCGATGCACCGACCCGATCGCCGAAACGGCCCAAATCGGTCAACGACTCGCGAAGCAGTCGCGCCGGGTCCGCCGCCATGGGCGCTGCCGCCAGAATGATGCCGCCGGACGTCGGTGCGGGCTCGGAGTCGTTTTTATTCTCGCCCGTAATGCGCGGCATTTCGACAATCGTGACTCGAGCGCCTAAATCGTAGCTCAGCGACATGGTCTTTTGCACCCGTTCGATGCGCGGCTGTAGATTCTCCGCGACATCGAGACCGCGACGCAACGGGCAATTCAAGGCCGCGAGTTGAAGATTGAGCGAGCGGAGCAGGTTCACGAACTCGCGGCGGCCGGTTGCGCTCAGCCGCTCCGGCGATAAATCGCCGGTTGCATCGACTTGCACGCCGGCAGCGCCCATCCGTGCCGCCTGGTCCAAGCCCTTGCGAAGCGGCAGTCGCAACGATTCCAAGCAAACGCCAAGCTTCATCGCCATCAGGCTTCCAACGAAACAACCGAATCGGTGAATGAGCGAAACGGCTGCACCAACGATTGATAAGTCGAAGTGGGAAGATCAACCGTGTCCCACTTGGGCGAGCGGGCCCGCATGTGCACACTAAAATCGTGCGCCGCCACGGCCCGCACCAGGTAGCGCCGGCCGCGAAATTCCCACAAATCTTCGACGTCGGGCGGCATTTCAATGTCGGGGGCCAGCAGATAAGTAAATGCCAGCAACCCGACATAACCCGGGCCGAACCGCTGCTCCCATCGCAGCAGGCCGGAAATGTCCGCGCGTTCGGCCCAACATTCCCATACCCGCCGCGGTTCCTCGGGCGTGCCGCCCGGAAAGCGCCGGCCCTTCACATCGACCAGAAGCCGGGAGTCGCCCTCGCCGTAGACCACGAAATCCAGGCTCTTCACCGGCTCGTCATCCAGCAGCGAGCGTTTGGCCTCGTCCACGGCGACATAGCATAGCCGCCGGCGCCGGAGGTAGGCCTCGAATGCCGATTCGTAGTGGTTGGAGCGGTCCATTTGTCGTCGGTTGTCCCTCGTCCGTGGTATGTTGCCGTTCGTCGGCCATCAACCGCAGGCCGTCGACGTACGACTGTCAATCAGTTTTTGGACGCTCGCGATCAATTCCGCTTCGGCGACAACCGTCTCCGTCTTGGTCGTCAAGTCCTTTACCTTCCAAACGCTTTCGCTGAATTCATTGCCGCCGGCGATCAGGGCGACTCTGAAGCCGCGATCGTCCGCATATTTGAGTTGCGAGCCAATCTTTTTCGCCTCAGGAAACACCTCGGCGCCAATTCCCGCCGAGCGCAGAATTCGCGCGATTCGCTGATAGTCGCCAAGCCGAGAAGGCTCAAACAGGACCACGAGCACCGGCGCTGGAGTCGCGATCTTTTTGAGCCGGCCGAGTTCTTCGACCGCGGCCAGAAAGCGATCCAGACCCAGCGAAGCGCCGACGCCGGGCAGCACCTGCTTCGTGTATAGGCTGGCTAGATTATCGTAGCGGCCGCCCGAGCAAATGCTGCCGATGCCCGGCAGCTTTCGCAAAAACGTTTCAAAGATCGTGCCGGTGTAGTAATCGAGTCCGCGACAGATCGACAGATCGATTACAATTCGGTCGTTGGGGATGCCGGCGGTTTTCGCAACCGACAGCAACTCGCGCAGCTTTGCCAATCCCTCGGCGGTTTTGGCGTTCGATCCGAATTCCCGTTCCACTGCCGCGAGCACTTCGAAATTGTCGCCCTTGGTTGCCGCCAATTTCAGCACCCGTTCAGCTTGCGCCGTAGTCACATTCGTGGCGGCGATCATTTCCTCGGTGACTTTTTCCGGGCCGATCTTGGGCAGCTTGTCCAGCACTCGCAGCACCGGCACAGCGCGGTCGCTAATTCCGAGTCCCTCCAGCACGCCGTTGAGCAGAAGCCGATTGTTGACCCGGACCTCGAAGCCGTCAAAGCCGAAGTCAGCGTCCAACGCGGCGACTAAATCGTGAATCACCAAAGCCGTCTCGATGTCGGCGGCATTGGATGTCGTGCCAATCGTGTCGAAATCGCATTGCCAGAATTCGCGATATCGACCGTGTTGGGGATTCTCGCCGCGCCAGACCGGGCCCATGTGGTAGCGCTTGAAGGGCGTGCCGAGTTTGCCGATGTGTTGCGCCGCGAATCGGGCGAACGGCACCGTCAGGTCGAAGCGAAGGCCCACGTCGCGGTTGCCATGGTCGGTGAACCGATAAAGTTGCCGGTCCGATTCGGCGCCGCCCTTGCCCAGAAGGATCTCGGCATATTCCAGCGCCGGCGTATCGATCGGGGCGAAGCCGTACGAGCGATAGACCCGCCGGCAGGTTTCAAGCATGCGCTCACGCGGAATCATCAGCTCGGGAGGATAGTCGCGAAAGCCTCTGAGTGTCCGGGGTTCGATCAAACTCATTTTCGGGTCCATGATTTTGCCGCGGACGCAAACACAAGCTGTTCGCAATCCAAAGCGAACTCCGCGCCATCCGCGGATCTTATGGGAGAGCGTTCAACTCTCTTTTCGGTTCGGGTACTTGGAACTCATGCGCGTCAAGAAGCGAACCTCGTCGTCGCTGAGCGACTGCTTGCCATGCCGATGAATCTTGTCCAGCAATTCATCAAGCCGGTGTTCCTCGGCGATACGCCGCTGTTCCTCGCGCTGGCGGCGCTGTTCGAGCGCGGCGATCGAGCATGCGGCGGAACCAGCCGGGTTTGGGCGGCGGCGGCGCCCGCTGATCCTCCACCTCCTGGCGCTCCAGGCTCGTGTAACCCTGCGAAAAGTCGTAACCCAGCGGCGACGAATCGTCTTCCGATTCCTCAAGCTGCAGCAACCGGTTCCGGCACCGGACATAGATCACCACGACCAGAATCGCGGGCAAAATATCATTGACCGCGATCGCGTAGACGCCGACTGCCAGCATGACCAGAAAGCCGACGTAAGCGGCCGTCGCGATGGCCTGGCGGCGGTCGCCGCGCCGCCAGAGCCAACATTGCAACAGCCGGCCGCCATCGAGCGGAAACGCGGGAAGCAGGTTGACCCAAAACAACAATGCGTTCACCGAAAAGAACTGCGCCAGCAAAACCTGCCAGCCATTTAGGCGCGCCGGTTGCAGTGGCGTTTGATTCTCCGATGGACTCGCTTTATGCAGCCAGCAGACGGCGTAGCCATCGACCCATTGCATATCGACGGGCGGATTTTCCGTGTGCCGCAGTTGCACCGATCCGTCCTCGGAGTGGTCAAAGGTGAGCTTGACCGACTTAAGCTGTGATGTTTTCGGATCACGATACTTCCAGATTTCGGCCTGACCGGGGTTGGCGATGCTGAAATAGGTCACTCCCTCGCGCCAGTTTTCCATGCGTGGATTGATGGGCGAGGCAAAGGGATTCAACGGCGGAATGAAGCCCAGAACGGCCAGCGCCGTCCCCGCGAACAGGGCCAGGCCAAAGTTCATGGCCGGCCCGAAGATTGTGGCCCAGAAATGCGCGCCGGGCGATGTCGGCAGGTCGGGTTCGACCAGGCCGCCAAGCGGCCAGAGAAGCAATTCCGCCGCGTCGCCGCCCACCCGCCTGGCACCGAATACGTGGCCAAATTCGTGAATGAGGACGCATGCGAACAACATCGCCATGACGGCCGCGGCTTGAGCCCACACCATTTTGCCGCTGGCAAATTCATCGGAGGTGGCCGCCCACAAGATCACGCCGAGGGCGACACACAGAAAGAGAATGTGAATCCGCACCGTGACGCCGAAAATCGTTCCCGGCAACGGCACCGACCAGTTCAGCGGCTCGCGCTCGCGCATCGCCACTTGTCCTCGAGGAGCCCAGACCCGCTCGCCATTGTAGCGACGGCTCCGGTCGCTCGCAATTGGTAGGAATGGTGGAAAAATCCCGCGGCCTGAAGCCAACAATCGGCATTTTCCGACCGAGGATTCCCGATCCGCGAAAATCACTTGACTGATTCGCCCGGCTTGGCTATTTCCACTCTCCCTGACCGGTTCCGACCTGAGCAAGGATATATGCACGGATGCGCCGCGCGGGGTTCGGATTGATCGCCTTGTTCGTTTTCGGTTTGTCGGGCTGTTTTTTAACGCGCATCGACGCGGACAGCCTTTGGCCAAGCCGTTCGCGTTCGCTTGCGGCCGCGCCCGGTCCCGACATGGTCTTCATGGATGTGCCCGTCCTGGAGGTGCCGGTTGGCGATCCGTACGTCAATGACGAGCTTTGGACGGCTGCCGACGAGCAACTCCAATCCATTGCCCCGGCCCTGCGAAAAACCCTTGAAGACAACGGCTTGCGCATTGGACTGATCCGCGGACGGACTCCGGATGGTCTGGTGGCCCTTCTCACGAATGATCGCTTTCTCAAGGGCAAGCAATTCTTGCGCCGCACCGGCAACCCGGCGACGGCCGCCATCGGCTCGCGACTGGACCGACTCCAGGTTCCCCTGCACGTCGACGGTAAGTCGGACACGGTCAACTTTGAGCAGGCACAGTGTCAATTGCAGTTAACGCCCCGGATCGGTCTGGACAGTCGGGTGCACATTCAATTTACGCCGCAAATTGAATTCAAGGACCCAAAGAAATGGTCGCGGCTCAACCCCGTCATCGCCATCAATGTGCAAAGCCCACGCTCGACCGAGTCGATTTCGTCCCTAAGCTGGGAGGTAAGCTTGGGGCCCGACGACTACCTGGTCATTGGCGCCCGTTTCGATCGCCCGAAAACACTTGGCTTCAAATTCCTGGTTTCGACCGATGCCAAGCAGCCGGTGCAGCGGCTGATCGCAATTCGCGCCGGCCGATTCATGTCGCCCGGCGACTCGGCCCGACCGCAAGGCGCAAAGCGTACCCCGGGACAGGCCCAACCGCTCGCCGCGCAGGCCGCCGGCGGCTAAGTTACCTCGGCGCCCCGATCTTGACGCCGCAACCAGCGTCTCTTAGCCTGCCTCTTGTCCGCTGCCAAATTCCTGTCGATGCCGAGGAAATTCATGAGAACGCTTCTCGCGCTCGCGATCGCCGGCTTTGTGCTTGTTTCTTCCGCGCTGGCCGATGAACAACTCAAACCGTCCAAGGATCATTTGGACGATCTGCTCGCCTCGATGGTGAAGACGTTGACCAGCGTCGGCGACACGTTGGCGAAGGTCGCCGACGACAAGTCGGCCAAGGAGGCAACGCCCAAATTGCAAAAGTTGGCGGTCGAAATGAACGACTTGCAGCGGCGCACCGACAAGCTTGGCAAGCCCGAACAAAAAGAACTCGATGCGCTCGAAGCGAAGTACAAGAATGATCTCGCCAGCGCCGGCAAAAATTTGACCGCGGAGATCGAGCGGTTGAAAGGCCAGCCATACGGAAAATCAGTTCTGGACGCGTTGAAAACGAAACCGAAAGACAAGTAAGTCCGAATTGTCGCCGCCGAAGTGGGGGAAGCAGCCATGTTTCGCGCGATTGCCTTGTGCCTCTGCAGTCTCCTTATTCCCTGTTCGCTTCGTGCCACCAATCCGCGCGGCCTGGAAATCTACTTCGTGGATACCGAGGGCGGGGCGGCGACGCTCATTGTCACTCCGGCGGGCGAGTCGGTACTGATCGATTCGGGCAATCCCGGCAAGCGCGACGCCGAGCGGATTCACAAGGTCGCGACCGAACTCGCCAAGATTTCCGCCATCGATCATCACATCATCACGCACTGGCATCTCGATCATTACGGCGGCGTCGAACGATTGGCGCAGCTGATGCCAATCCGGCAGTTTTACCATCATGGGATTCCCGAACGCCTCGATGAGGATCCGCGGAACTTTCCGGTGCTGATCAAAGCCCTCAAGACGGCGGCCAAGGGGCATGAGGCCGTGCTGAAACCGGGCGACACGCTGTCGCTCAAGCAGGCAATCAATGGACCAAAATTAGAATTGTTGTGCCTGTCTGGCAATCGCGAAGTGATCGGCGACAAACCGGGAGCTCCGGAAAACCCGATCGCGGCTGAGCACAAACCGGCCCCAGTCGACAAGAGCGACAACGCCCGGAGCCTGGGATTCATTTTGAAATTCGGCGGCTTCCGCTTTCTCGACCTCGGCGATTTGACCTGGAACATTGAATACAAGCTGGTCCATCCGACCGACAAGATCGGGCCAATCGACGTATACCAGTCGACTCACCATGGTCTGGAAATCAGCAACAACCCGGTATTGATTAAAACCGTGAAACCGCGCGTCGCCGTCATCAACAACGGCCCCAGAAAGGGCGGACATCCGCAGGTGATCAGCACGCTTCGCCGACTGCCGGAAGAGCCGACTATCTATCAGTTGCACCGCAATCTGCTATCGAGCGCCAACGAAAACACCGATCCCGAATTGATCGCCAACGCCGACGCTGATTGCAAGGGTCTGCCGATCTGGATCAAGGTTGCGCCCGACGGCAGCCGCTATTCGGTCACGGTGGGCGGCACGAACAAGTCTCGCCAATTCAATACGCGACTTTCGAAGTGAGCCGGCAAGGGCGTATGCCTTTTCGGCGAATTGTTGTCGCAACGCGGGGCTCCCAAAAAGTAACCGGAAATAACCGGTCCCGCCGCCGGCGTTCTTGCAGATTTTTTGTCGTAAGTCATTGTCAATGAAAAGTTGCGTAATCGGTGCTGCCGCGACGAGGTCTTGGACTGGTTGATTTTTTTTGCTTTCGAGGCCTGAATTGATCGAACAAAGGCGAACCGGATGATGCTGAGCGGAGTTTGTATCGGCGCCGCCGCAAGCTGCGGCGTTTTCCCGGGCCAATTTCCCACAACGAAACGTGCAATGAGACTACCGCGAATTGGCATTGTTGTTCGGTTCAGCCCGTGGTCTTGGGTAATGGCACAAGCCAGCCTGCTGTTATTTGCCGCAGTTGTCTTCAGCTGCCCGGTTCGGGCCGCCGAAGATCCGGCCATTGCCGCGGCACGCAAACGCCAACACGACATCCGCTCGTTCGAGATCGAATTCACACGATCCGAGATCGTCCCTCAGGGCTGGTTCACCAAGACGCCCAAAGGATTGCTTCCCGGGCCGAAACCGCCGCATGACACGACGCTGGAGTCGATCAATCGCATCGTGGTGGACCGTAACAGAGTTCGGTTCGAAAGTAATCATCCAATCGGCGGCGCAATGCAATTCGTGCCCTGGCGGGTGATTTCGATAGACGATGGAAAGACGTTGACCGAATGGTTTCCCAGCGGAATGGGCTTCGAAAACACGCCAATGGCATTTCTCAAAAAAACCGGCTCCTTCGAACCGCTTCCGCCCCTGTCCGCCCTGCCGATTTGGTGGAATCTGCGCGGGCTCGACTCCAAGTTCATGCCCTATCTGGCGTCCGACGCGTCACGAGAAGGTAAGAGTCGGTCGCTCGACGGCGTCGCCTGTCTGGCAGTTCAACTGCGCGACGGTCGGCGGACTCTGTTGCTTTACCTCGATCCAGGCCAAGACTTCGAGCCTCGACTCATTGAGCAATCGAATGAAGGCGAATTGACCTGCAAATGGGAAATCAAGAACCGCAAATACGATCAGTACGGCTGGCTGCCCGACTCGTGGGTTCGCACGATTTATCAAGGAAGCGATCTGCGCAGGGTTTCGACGACCAGGGTCACACGCATGCGGCTGAATGAAGCGGCGCCGGACGACTTGTTCGCCGCCCGCTTCACCGAAGGAACACACGTGACGGACACGCTGAATCGGAAAGATCTTGTTGCCAACGCCGACGGCAGCCTGAGCGAGAGAATGCTTCACGAGCAGGCAGGGCCCCAACCGAAGCCGCGCCGACCGTCGTGGCTCGCGCCAACCGCTGGTGGAATTTTGGCATCGCCATGACTCTGATTGTGGCTTTAATGATTGTCCGGTTGCGGCGCCTGCCGGCACGGCAGGCGAAAACGATGCCGCTGAATGGAACCGATTGACCCGTTACTTGCCGTTCAACGGCGCATCCAGCACCGGCGCGACGATTTCCAGCACCTCGATTGCCGGCTGCTCGTCGCAATAGATGACGCCAATTCGACCATAGGTCGCATGTTTTCCGGCTCCCTCTCCAAACCAGGTTTCCGTGGCGATGCCGGGCGGCACTTTCATAAAGGCGATCGGCTCAATGCGCCGGTGAACGTTGTTCTCGATCAGGATCCGCCCCAACGGCGTCTTTCCTTGCAATATCGCCTTCCGCACTGGGGCCGAACAAAACTTTAGCCGGATTCGCGGAATTCCGAACTGCACGATGCGGCCGTCGGTTCGCTTTGTCAGCAGGATTTTGCGGGCGTACCACTCATCGGTCAGGTTCAGATCGAGAATATTGACGTCGACGGCGTCGCCGTAAAACTCCTCGACCGTGACGGTCATGTGGTGCCGATGAACGAGTAGTCGATCGTATGGCGGCGGCACCGACGCGGCGGGAACCAAAATGCATTCGGGCTGATCGAGTGTGTTCGGGAAAAGATCCAATAAGGTGACAAACGAGGCCGACGACATCAGGAATCCCCAGGGAATTGGCAATTCTTGGCGAACGTCGGGCTTACGCCTCGATGTTCGCCCATCCGAAATCGGACCGGTCTCAAGCCGAAACCAGCGGCAACGGAACGGCCAAGTCGGGGGCAGAGGCGGGCATTTCTCGACTTAAAACGGTGTCGACGAGATAATAGAGCAGTTCGCGCAGTTCACTCGGCGTGACCTCGTCGGCCAACGCCTCGGCGCGGGCTTTGAACTTCTCCACCATTTTTTCGGCTTTGTCGAACAGTTTCAATTTCACATAGAGTTGACGGACGCGCTCGACGATGCCGCAGCGATGTTCGCCGTTTCGGCCGCGGATCAAATCGAGCAGCTCGGCTTTTTCACTCTCATTCGCGGCTTCGAGGGCCAGGGCCAAAAGCAATGTCGGCCGGGCGGACAGCACGTCCTGGCCCGCGACCAACTTGTTGTCGTCGTCGCCTTCCCAGTCTTTCAAATCGTTGAGAATCTGGAACGCCACGCCGAGGTTGCGGCTGAAATCGCCGATCACTTTCTCGTATGCTTCGACCGGGCCGGCCAGGCGCAGGCCGGAATACAGCGCCGCCTCGAACGCCGGGAGCTGTCTTCAGCGCATAAATCTTCAGCGCGTCGAGCGGCGTCAGCGATTGTCCGCGGCGTCCCGCCAGAGCAATTCCGCCCCCTGCCCTTCGGACAGCTTCAAGTGAGCGTCGGCCAGTTTGTCGAGGATGTCCGCGGCGACGTCGCCGCCCAGCTCCTTGCGATCGCGGCTCACCAGGCGATAACCCAGGCCGATGAGATAATCGCCGACGTTGATGGCGGTGCCGACGCCGTACTGGCGGTGCAGCGTCTCGCGGCCGTAGCGAAACGTGTCGTCGTCCTCGATGTCGTCGTGCACCAGCGAGGCCTTGTGGAAGGTCTCGATCGCCAAGGCGGTGCGTTTCACCGAATCGGGCGCGTTGAGATCGTCGGCGGAGAGCGTGCCGGCGCCGCCCTTGAGCGCGTCGTACGCGGCCAGCGTGATGAACGGCCGCGAGCGTTTGCCGCCCTGGGCCAGCCATTCGTACGCGATGGTCTCGTGCCGCTCGAGCGGATCGGGCGAGCCGTTTGCGGATTTGCGCGACCGCGGCGCCAGCCGGTTCAATTCCATCTCCTCGAACATATTGACGGCCGAGCGCATCAGGTGCATGTAGGTCCGCGTCTTCACCGCCGGCGGCTCGGTCTTCAGTTCGATCATCTTCGACACCCAGTCGTCATCGACCGAGGTGCTGCGGCAATTGCTCGACAGCAGCGGCGCGGCCACGCAGGGAATGCCCGCCAGCAGGATCTTGTCGATCGCCTTTTCGAGCACATTCAGACAGGCGACGCCGACGATCGCATCGACGTGGCCCGAGACGATGATCTTGAGGACGATCGGCGTGCCTTCGCGAGACCAGCACCTTGTAGCCCAGCTCTTCGGCCTTGCGTCTTGAAGTCGGCCACCGAGCAGGCGCCGCACTTGCGGCAATCGAGGCCGAACTCGTCGTAGTCGGCGGGGCAACCCTCGGCGTTTTTCAGGCAGTGCGGCAACAGCAGCAGCCGGCGATTGAACGTCGATCGCCGCCACCTGGTCGCGCCAGAACTCGTTGCAGATCGCCACCATCGCGAAGCCGAGATATTGCTCGCCCAGCCCCAGCGAGCGAGGAAATCCTCGGCCAGCTGCTGCAGCTTCCGGCTTGGTCAGCGGCTTCGAGCGATCGATGCTCTTGGCAAAATCGACGGCGGCGTCTCGCACCTGGTCGCGCAATTCGCGCGTCTCGGGGACGACCTTCAGATGAGCGGTGCTGGGCTTGCCGGATTTTTTTTCGGCGGGCAATTCGGCAAGTGTTGTCACGACGTGGTCCTCATCGATGCGCTTCGGGCGGGAGATTCTTACGAGATTATCAGAGAAGTCGGCCCATTTTGCCAGGGTTCCGGAGAGAAAAACCCGGGCCGATCCATTGGACGAAACGCCCAGCCCCGATATTCATGAGAACCCGGCGAGCCCGAAAAGCGTCCATCTTGCTGAGCGTAATTCCCGGCCGTAGGATATCGGCGAAACGCTCGCTTCCGGAGAGATGCCAGAGCGGTCGAATGGGCCGGTCTCGAAAACCGTTGTTCGCGCAAGCGGTACCGAGGGTTCGAATCCCTCTCTCTCCGTATTCCAGGAGCCTGCATCAGCAGGCTCCTGGAAATTGAGTAGTTTTGGAACTTCGACCAGCAGAACGACACCACTTGTCCCGGATTTGTCCAGGGCTTGTTCTCTGAAATCCATTTGAATGTCGAACGGCTGCCATGGGAAGGCGATCAATAATGCAACGAACATAACCTACCCCTTGTTTCCGGCGATGGCCGCCGGTTAGCCTGTCCCGAATGGGACTCTCTTCATGAATTCTTGCGATTCCTCGTCCTGTAACTTATAGTAGACTGACGCCATCGATCGATCGGCCTGATGGCCGAGCCAGTGATCCACCGCCCTTTGTGGAACACCTGCATTCACGGAAAACGTCTCGAGGAAGTGGCGCAGACGAGTGCAGGACAAATCCGTTTTCCCGACCAACCGGAAGGCTCGAAGGAACGAACCACTTTTTGAAAATCCTCATTTAGGCGCTTAATGTTCAACTCATGGTCGCCGTTTGGATATTTCCGACTGGGCGGCATGCAAAACAGCCACCGGCGCCCCTGCCGCGGCAGTGCTTCCAGCGCTGACCGAAGCCGGGGATGAATGGGAAACTTTCGCGACGCGCAGTGTTTTGGTTTCCAGCCCCGGCCGCGACACGACGTGAATCCAATTCGCATTCAGGTCGATGTCTTCCGGGGTCAACCTCTGCAATTCGCCCGCGCGCATGCCCGTAAACGCGAGGATGGCGATCATCGTCCGTTTCGGTTCCGGCAATGCGGCCAGGATTGCATTTACTTGAGGAAGATCGGGCCCACCTTTGGCGATGAACGGTGGCTTGTTCAGCTTATATTCCGCGATCGGGCTTTCCGTAATCAGACCGCGACTCTTGCACCATTTGAAGAACTGTTTCACCACCATCCCCTCGACGTACATCGTCTTGACGTGGCGGCCGGGCTTTCGGAAGGCGCGAAACTTGTCGAACCACGACACGCCGAACTGCGACAAGCGAATGACCTTTTGCGCGGCCAAGAACTCGATCAGTTCGTTGAGACTTCCGCGGTATTTGGTTATCGTCTTTCGCACCGGTTCTCCGCCTCCAAGTACTGGATGTAATCATTCACGGCCTCGCGAACGGTGACCGCAGGGGGAGGTTGTTGGTAGCGGTTCGCAGCCAGATCCAATTCGAGTTGTAGGGCCCGTTGGTGGGCGACCTTCCGGTTTTTCGTTTCCAACGTCTGACGACGATGTTGTCCATCGTGCCAAAAATCGGCGACCCATGTCTTCTTTTGTCCACGCCGGTAGATGGTGACGCGATCACCGACGCGGAAGCGATCAGTTTGGTTGTTCATGCTCCCATTCTTTTCCGTTGAAAATTATTTCGATCGCGCGGTCGCGCAGATCAATGTGTGTTTGCCGCGCTTTTCGGAACGAACCGTCCAGCCGGCCACGAGCGATCCATTCGTAGATTGTTTTGACCGACATACCAAGTAAGTCCGCCAACTCGGCCGGTGAGACGATTGGCGGCACGCGGCTACCTGCTTCCGAGCCAAATGCGCGGCGAAGCTCTTCCTTGCTCAATGGCTTCCGAACCGTAGACACGGCCAAGACCCTCGCCTGCTCGCTTGATCGATCAACCAGCAGAGGTGACTATGGCCGGCTGCAAAAACCTAGTCTCGGTACGAGAAATGGATTTTTAGTACCCAAGAAGAATTGTCTGCCAAATGAAAAGATGATGCGTCTTCAATGAAACAGCATTCAGTAACCAGCAAATCATCGCGATCGTGGTCGCAGCCAGGGGACTTTGTGGCGGTTTCCGCGCTGGCAAGCCACGACTGCTTTGCGGTACTTCTGCACCGCCGCGACCGAGAGCTTGAGCGCAGCACCGATTGCTTTTTCTAGGCGGGTAACTTGGCCGCGCCCCAGCTGCGAAGTGTCCAGGCGCGAGCGAATGGAACGCTCGCCGTGGAGTACGTCGAAGAGAGTCGCATAACCCTTGTTGTGAGGTAGACCAGCGATGCTTGCATCGATGCCCAACGAGTTTGCCGTTTGTTGTTGTTGTGTCAGGATGTCCCGCAAAAGAGTGTCGTTTGCCTGCAAGGCATAGTGGACAGGGAGAATCAGGTGGATGCCATGAGCAGGGATCGCTTGTGAACCCGGTGACAGAAGACTGGGCAGCAGTGGCCCCTGCGGTTCTGGCAGATCCCACGTGAGCAATTGGATTAATCCCCAACGGTCAAGAAACGACTTGAGAGCATTGGCAAAGTCGACAGACGCAGGTGTAGCTTGTCGGCTGCGAGCCGGCGGGGCCAACACGACAACCGGGCGAGTCAAGGGAAACGAGGGGCGTTGTTGCTGCGGTAAGGATTGCCAGCAGCGAAAAAGTTCGGCAGTCTGGTTGATGAATGCCGGTTCGGTCAACAACCAGCCAAGTACCCCTTTGCATCGCAACGCGGCGTCATCGGCTTTCTTAAAGGCCGCAGCGATCTTTACCGCAGAGCCAGACCAACCCATCCGTTTCATTTCTGCCGGCGTGACCATCCCTGGTCGGTCGACCAGACTAAGCGGTATTCGACGATTGTTCCAACATCCAACGCTCTGATGCGTTCTACACAGTTTGGTAAAGGCACGTTCCGCGATAGCTGAAGGTCCGTCAATTAGCGGCGGTGAGTCACCACTTGCCCGGGACAATACATCGATCGATTTCTGGGGTAAGCAATAGATGGGTTCAGAAGTTGCACGTGCGGCAAACCAGTTTGGGAATTTCTGGCAAAAAGCCTGCAATTCGTCGGCCCAGGAAGAGGCCCGGCCGAATACCTGCATGTTGAAACCCCCAGATTCCACACGCAATTTGGCCATCGTTTTGCCTCATCGGCCGGCGCATTCTGGAGCTATTCCAATACTGACACAGCTGAGCCTATCGCGTGCGACGACGACCCGCAATACGAAACCTCGATGCTTTGTCGACGTCGCCTGCCGTGCTTTCTTGTTTCGCGTTTAGCCAGTGACGGGCCAACAAACGGCCGAGCAACTGCGCCAGTCGAAGGCGGGGGGTTTCTTGGCATTGGTGCTGGTCGCCAGGTAAAGATTCGAGTTTGGCGTTGGAATTCAACGGTGGCAAAGCCATTTCGTTTTTCTCCTTATAGGAAGCGTCGAGTTCGAATTGAATTCGGGATTGTCGGCCGGCAGCAACCGGTGCGATGGCGAAGAACAGGCGAGAGCAATGGCCAACTAATCTGGCCGTCGGAACAACCAACTGCACGAAGAACCACGCTGACTGAGACTGGTTATCGCTCGCTTCAACCCGCAAGCGAAACGCGCACCGAGATCACGCTCAAAACAGTGATTCTGACCGCCATCGTGGAAGACTCCTCGATTGCGGGTTGTGATCATCAACCCGCGACCGAAAGCCCACTTCCGATTGAGGCAGAAAGAAACAACCACACGCGCGAAGTTGCGCGTGGTCAATGATCCTCAACCTAAATCATGCCAACCTCGGTGATGCTGGAAATCGATGCCAATGGTTTCGAGATCGGTGAAAACGAGTGGATGTTTGAGCATGAAGATTCTGCAGACCGGCCGCAAAAAGAAACCGCCTCGGCCCAGGACCGAGGCGGTTAGCGGATTGCGATCACCGCCGATGCACGTGCGGTCTCTGCGAAAAGGAACAATCGAACTGGAATTAGACTGTGGGTGAATCACTAAAGCGATTTAGTCAGACACCGCGGATGCTGTGTTGTCGGAGGTGTCGAAGAATTCGCCCTGGGACAGCATCCATTCCCTTTGCCACTGCTGGCGTAGTTGAGTAACCCGCCCCGCCGAAATCCCGAACCGCTTGGCGGCATCAATCGCGGAGTGGCCCAGGCCCAAATACCAGGCCAGATCACGGTCGCGTTCGCTCAGCGATCGCAAGAAACTTGGAAAATCGACGCGAAAGGCTGCCTGATCCACCACAGGTGTTCGAGTGTTCCCCCGGAACAGTTCTTCAATCTCTTCGTACCGCCGGTAACCGTGCGCCCGTCCAGAAAGATTCTCGATGCAGGTGTGTCTTGCGACGTTCAACGACTCCAGGCGGAAACCGCGCGTCCGTTGCGCTCTCGCGGACAACACGTCTCGGCTGCTGCTGCGGCCACCCACGTGACGATCATTTTTGACGTGCAGTGCTGCAAAGGTAGCCATGGCCGAGGGAAAGTCTCGGACCGGATCTTTGCCACTTGCCTTCAGGCGCAAATAGCTCACGAAGGCTGCACCCACCGCTTCAGCCACGGCTTCCTCAATTTCGGACGCGAGATGGTGTCGAAACACAATCCGCACGTGTCGCTCGATTATCGGACAGAGCAACACGAAATCGGCGTGGGGATGGGGCACTGAGGAACCGCAATGATTCTTGGACTCTTGGCACATGACTCACTCTCCGCACGGGGGCACGCCTGCCCCCGGCACGGGGGCGGGATCGTGCCGAGACACGAAAACCGCCCCCACAACGGAGTGAGGGACTGCGGACCGGGGCCTGTCGCTGCTTCACCCTGCCGCGCAAAAAAGCAGCCGGCTGCCGGCCAGAACTCCACGTTCCGACCGGCATCCGGCTGCCTGCGGCTGGATCAGTAAGGCTAAGCCCGCTCCTATATATTCTGACTCAAATTGGACCTATATTCAGGCCAATCATGATTCCAATCGCCGGCTGATAGCTAAACATGGTTTTGACGTAAATACTTGAATTCTTTAGGTGGCATTTCGCAGAATCGAGCAGTTGTTGAACTAAACCGCTGCGCGGTGGATGCGGCACGTCAAACAGCGGCATCGGGGCGGTGAGTGGGTTTGGCACGTAGGCTTGAGGGTCGCCCGTAATCCTCAACCCTTCGTGGAGACCCGATGATGACTCCTCTTCGGCAGCGGTTCATTGACGACTTGCGCCGGCGGAACTTCGCGCAAAAGACCATCAAGGCTTACGTCGCCGGCGTCGTGCGGTTCGTGCGGCACTTCGGTCGCTCGCCCGCGGAACTCGGCGCGGAGGACGTGCGCACCTTTCAACTCCATTTGCTTCAACAGCGGGCGACGTGGAGTCTGTACAACCAAACCGTTTGTGCGTTGCGATTTCTGTATCGAGTCACGCTCGACCGCCCGGATGTGGTTGAGACCATTCCCTATGGCAAGAGGCCAAAGACCTTGCCCAGCGTCCTCAGTGCCGAGGAAGTCGTTCGGCTGATCGAGGCGGCGCGGCCGGGTCGAGAGAGAATGATGGTGCAGACCGCCTATGCCTGCGGCTTGCGCATCAATGAACTGCTGCATCTGCGAGTGACCGACATCGACAGCGCTCGCATGGTCGTGTGGGTGCGGCAAGGCAAGGGCGGCAAGGATCGCCTGGTGCCGTTGTCCTTTCGACTCTTGTCGGAATTGCGGGCGTACTGGCGCGAGCATCGTCCGGCGACGTGGCTGTTTCCCGGCTTGACGCCGGATCAGCCACTGACCGACGGCACCGTTCACCGCTGGTTCCAACAACTGGTGGCCCGGGCCGGGTTCGACAAGCGGGTGACCTGCCATACGCTGCGGCATAGCTTCGCGACGCACTTGCTGGAAGCGGGTGTCGATCTGGCCACGCTCCAGGCTCTGCTGGGTCATAGCCACCTGCGAGCGACTCTCGGCTATCTTCACGTCAGCACCCGCCACCTGAGTCGAACACCCAGCCTGCTCGATCTGCTGGCGGTTCCACCGGTGGCGACGGTATCACCTCCAACCGGGGAGGCGCAAGCATGACGGACACCGTCGGCGTCGAGCGGCCGGCGGTGGAAGTGGCGGACGTGATTCGGGAGCATGGCGAGGCGTTCCTGGCAAAGCATGGCGGCGGGCTGACCGACGTGCAGCGCCGGGCGTTGCGCGATCTGGCGCCTGTCGCACGGCGGCTTTGGGCGGGCACGTCCAGCGCTGCCGCGACTGCGGCCACGAACGGCATCGCCTACAACTCGTGCCGCAACCGCCACTGTCCCAAGTGCCAGGCCGCTGGCCCGGCGCGCTGGCTCGAGCGCGAGGCGACGTTCCTGCTGCCCGTCTGAGTATCATCACGTCGTCTTCACGCTGCCGCGGGAGGTGGCCGAGTTGGCGTCGGGCCAGCCAGGCGCTCATTTACGACGCTGCTCTTCCAGGCGGCGTCGGCGACGCTGCGCGACGTCGCCGCCAACCCCAAGCGGCTGGGCGCCCAGATCGGCGTGCTGATGGTGCTGCACACCTGGGGCCAGAACCTGCACCATCATCCGCACGTGCACGGCGTCGTCACCGGCGGCGGGCTGTCGTGCAACGCCAAAGGCGAGGTCGATGCCGACACCGCGTTGGCGGTCATGCCGGCCCGGCTTCTTCCTGCCGGTGCGCGTGCTCAGCCGTGTCTTTCGCGGCAAGTATCCTGGCCCTCTTGCGGAAATCGTTTGCCCAGGGCCGGCTCGACTGCCTGGTCGCGATCCCAAAACGTTCGACGGCTTGGTTGGCGTCGCTGTACTGCCAAGGAATGGGTCGTCTACGCCAAGCCGCCCTTCGGCGGTCCCGAGCGCAGTTCTGAAGTACCTGGCCCGCTACACCCACCGCGTCGCCATCAGCAACCATCGGCTGGTGTCTCTGCAGGATGGTCGTGTCACGTTCCGCTACAAGGATTACGCCGACGACCATCGCTCCAAAACGATGACTTTGTCGGCAGACGAGTTCCTGCGCCGCTTTTCGCAGCATGTGCTGCCGAAGGGCTTCGTGAAGATGCGCCACTACGGCCTCTTGGCCAATCGCCACCGCGAGGAGCGATTGGACGTATGCCGCCGTCTCTTGCTCGTCGTAGGAGCGTCGGCCATCCTGGCCAAGGCGAAACTCCAACTCGACGCCGTGACCATCGAGCCGACACGACGCCCCTGTTGCCCCCGCTGTGGCAGCGAGCGATTGACGACAATCGAAGTGCCCAAGGGAGATGCCACACGACGCGATACGTCATGACCGTGCCGCTGTCCACGCGTTGCGGAATTCGATCGCGACGCTTATGCGACGATCCCGTCCGCCGTGCGCGCCACCGATCCAAATCCCGCGGAATCGTGATTCCCAACTCCGCGCCAAATCGAGGGGGCACCCCATCGGCGACGCGTCGGGTCCACGCATCTCGGCCGGCAACCTGCTAAAACCGAGGCCCGCCACCATTCAATTCCCATAGGCCTTGTAGCCAGTGACGCGGTTCAGTTCAACAAAGTCTATCCGGCATGCTCCGCCGTCCGGGCGCGCGAGCAGGTCCAACTTTAGTTGGCGGAGCACGCCGGATAGACCTCTATTCGTTAACTCGATGGGTGGTCATTTCGTGACCAGGGAAAAAATACCCGCGGGTTAACTCGGCGCGATCGCGAAAAGTTCGAAGAGTGTCACACTCGGACACCGAATGAGACGCGAGACGGCACGCAAAATACTCTCAAGTCTGTTGGAACGTTTGAGAAAACGCTAGAAAACAAGGGATTCTTGAAAAACTCTCTCCGCGCTCGGCGCGAGTCGGGCGCGACGAGTTCGAAGAGTGTTACACACGGGGAGGGTGATGGTAGACGGTGGTGACCGGAGGCGACCGAGCCATGAACCTGAAAACTCGACTTCGCAAGCTTGAGAAGGCGGCTCCGACGCCGGCGTGGATGAAGGACCCGCGGGGAGTGCAGGACCTAATCTGTAATTTCGTGACCGGCTACGCGGCTTGCGCAAATTCCGTGGTTGGATAGCGGCGGAAGGGGCTGCCGGGGCGGCTGGCCATGTGGTCGGCCAGGCGGTCATCGTCGCTCAGCAGCGCCGCACGCACTTGCAAGATGGCTTCCGCTCCCTCCGGGTGGTCCCAGAATTTCTCCGTCCCCTTGACGCGATAATTGATCTCCTTGATCAGCGATTCCACCATGCTCGACGACACCGGCAAGCCCTGTTTGCGGTAGTCGGGGTAGCGCATCCGCGTTTCATTGTGCTTCAGATACGTCAACGTGCGTCGCAACGCCTCGCGGGGATCGGTCGGCGGCAGCTTGCCGTCCTGGGGGAACGGTGGCAACCGTTGCAGGCGATCCTCCAGATCCTTGATTATCTCGCTGACCCGGCCCTGCCACAGCAGCGTCATCCAGGCGACGTACCACTGCCAGCGTTCGCTCACGCTCGACGCCAACACCGTCGCGGTCACGTACAGATACGTCAGCGCGTGAACAAAATCCACGATCGGCGTCAGGTCGCGGAACCACTTGGCATGCAGATTCCAGATCCAGGCCGAGCCATCGCCCAATAACGCCGCGTACGAAGCCGCCTGAAAATTCCGCCGATACGCCTCGGCCGCCACCATCTTGCCAAACTCGGCACACTCCCCCATCGTCGCCACGCAGGTTCGCGCCTGTTCCAGGCGTTTGGGCGGCCAGATCTTTGCCGTCGCGGCGGCCGGCGGGGGCGCGGCCTCGGCCGCCGTTGGCGGCGGCTTTTCCTGGCCCAAACTCAATTCGGCCAACTGCGGCAGTTCATTCTCTTCACGCCGACCATGATTCGCCTGGATGTCCCGCACCATCTGGTCCACGGCCGGCGCATCGAGAAAACAACGCGGCGGTTGCGGATGCGGATCGTCGGCACAACTCTGGCCCTCCAGCGTCAGCAGGCAGGCCACCTTGTCTTCTTTCCACCCCTCGCCATGCACCCCCGGCCCTTGACCCGACGCCCGCGTCATCAGCCGACCGCCGTCCAAGGCGATTGCTACCCGTTGCGGCGCGGCTACGCGGGGTTTCACCCGGCGGTGATGCACGTAGTCTTCCGTCTGCCGGTCGCGTTTCTGCCGCCAGTTCCGTGCCGATTTCCTCCGTCAACCGGTTAACGTGCCGGCCGCTGATGGCGATCCCGCCGATGACGCCCAGAACCTTGGCGGCGACCCGATGTGACTTCACCTCGCCCGCTGCCTGCACGATCTTGTTCAACGTCGACGGACTGTAGCCGTGCGTCCCCAGTTTCAGCAGTGGACGCTGAGGGAAAAAAATCCCGGCGGCAGGCCGGGCAATGCGCCTTGGGTTCCTGGTGTTCGAAGACGCTGCCGATCCCGACCACGATCGGTCGCTGCTCGTGCTGGAGCGGACACATCTTCCCGCACTGCGGGCAGGCGTGCTCCGGACCGAGTTGGCCGCCCTGCTGCTGGGTGGCCACCTCCAGGGTGCCGGCCAGCAGTCCGCGCACGGCCGCCATGGCCACCTCCTCCATTTGCGCCAAGTCCACGTCGAGTCCCGGCCCCTTCTCGCCCCAGTGCTGGCGGACGATGATTTTCCCCCAGCCTTTGGCGAGTTCGGCGATGCGGCGAAGATCCTCTGAGGTTGGTTTGTGTGTTGCCATGTTGCCTCCCTACAAGTGTTTGCGTAAATCTGCCCGCTGAAATTCTACCACCGGCCGGCATGCCGTTCACCGCCAGCTGCAAATTGGGTCCTGCACTCACCCGCGGGACATGACCGACGAAGAGCTGGACGCGGAGATTCGGCGCATGGATGACGAGCTGCGTCGCCAACCTGGAGGAGCGGAGTTCCTGGCTCGGTCCGAAGCGATTGCGCGGGAGCGGGGTGAGGATGCGGCGGCGCGGGCGGAGATCGAGTATCTCGAAAATGGAAATGGCCCGGAACGAAAAGGTGAGGGTGTTTGCGTGATGCGGTGTGAACTTTCGCTATTACAGTTCGCCGGGATTGAGAAAAGCATGGTGCTTGATAGCATTTTTTGACGGCCGAATTTGCCAGAAGATTATGGTTCGAGTCTTGAAGAATTGAATCGGCAAGATAAGTGGTCGGATGGATTGACCGTGGCAATTCATCGCGAGCGAAATGTACCAAGAGTAGCGATCGCTTCTCTAGTGCCAGCATATTAATTGGAACGTGGCAGCATGACCTCCGGGAATTCCAATCCATTCAAGGAGGCATGATTCAGATTGCGAAAACCGTCCAGAGAACGGCGTGGTTTGACAGACATCGGAGCCAATTGTTGATCTCTGGATCATCAACTTTCGGGACGGAGTCGGCCTTGGCGAGGTGTTGCCGGGCGTACAAGAAATTATCAAACAAGACTTGGCGAGCACCTCATAAGTTCTGAGCGCTGTCCGCGAGCGGTCGGTTGCCGCTGCAAGGAGCCGCAAATCGGGTCTTGATTGCCAGCGCCGGGCAGAATTCGCGTCAGGGATTCCCTGACAGAAAAATACGGGGGGTCTGTTGTTATTCTCTTGCCATTCTCTTGACCGAATTGGTAATTTGTTGGGTAGTATTCTGCTCCCAATGCTTTGGCTCGTCGAGGAACGAACAGGTCCGTCGAGCCGGACGTATCTGAAGGTGGCAAATCCTAGGCACGGATGCATTCGATGGTTGCCATCGACGGCTGCCGCGGTCGCAATGGCCGGACGGCAGGAGGGTTCGGGGATGCCGACCGTGCTTTTCGCTGACGCGGATTCCAACCGGCGCGACCTTTATGCTCGGGCACTGTCTTCCTTCGGGTTTGAGGTCGAGGCAATCGACAACGCCGTGGAATGCCAGGCCAAGCTTCGCAAGTCGTTACCCGACGTGCTGATCCTCGATTTGAATCTGCCCTGGGGCGGCGGCTATGGCGTCCTCAGTGTCATGCACGACTCCCCGCATCTCTGTGACATTCCCGTTGTCTTGCTCGCCACTGAAGGATTGACCGGCCTTTCGGTCGAAGTCAAACTGCCGATTGCAAGAATCCTGTGTAGACCAATTTCGCTTTACGGACTGCTCAAGTGCGTTCTTGGCGTAGCGACGAGACCATTGCGTCAAACGTTGGACTGTGAACTGGACACGGTCCCATCGGAAGTCTTCATCGGCTAGGCGAATGATCGTCATGAGACAGGGCATATGGAATCGTCGCATGAAAAAGTTGCAGTCCAATGCTCTTGCTGACCGCCCGAATAGCGCGGATCGCGCGGCGGACTTGCCGCGCAGGAAACTTGGCCTGCTTATCGTGGACGAAGATGCCCTGATGCGAGTTATGCTCAAACTGGAGTTTGAGCGTCGCGGCCTTGAAGTGTGGCATGCGGCCAGCTGGCGCCAGGCCGAGCAGGTGTTGCGCGATCACCGGAAGTCGATCGCGGTCATGCTCATGGATGCGGGCTTGGCGGCAATTTATGGTCCGCGGCTAAGCAATGGTTTCCCGGAAATCGAACGATTGCCTATTTGTTTCTTGGCCGACAAACCGAGCGACTATCGGCGCGATGATTCGCGGCGGGAAGGGCCGCGGCACGTTCTTTGCAAGCCGTACCAAATAGAGGAAATCGTTCAAATTGTCCAGTGTCTGGCCGAAAACTCCAATGGGCAGGCGCAGGACGATTGACGCGCAAGTTAACCCCCGCCGACTCGCTAGTTCGCGAGTTTCAATTCGTTGAATGAGTTTTATCAACCAAGTACCGCGAAGAAGGTGCGTCATGGTGGTTATGACGCTACGCCTTGAGGAAGGCGTGGTGATCGCGGTCACCGCCAAGGTGGGCGTCTTGACGGTAACGGACAAGAGGGTTCGCATGGGTATGACCGGCCACGGCGATCGGCGTGAACCGAAGCAAATTGATTCGACAAGACACGCCATGCGCAGGATCGGCGAGTGCTCTCGAGAGAAACGGAAACTCAAGCCAAGGAACAACGATGAATCAGAAGCCTGCCACTGCGACCTTCGACCTGCCGGCGGGGCAAGCAATTGAGCAAGTGCAACGCGATATTCAGCGCCGGCTGATCGGGCGGCTACGCGAATTCCGGCTGTTGCTGCGTGATGGTGGCCTGATCTTGAAAGGCAGCGCCCACACTTATTACGCAAAGCAATTGGCCCAAGAGGCCGTGAAGGCGGCGATCGAATTGCCGATCCGGGCGAACGAAATTCGGGTGTTGTGAGTCCACCGCAACGGTGGGCCGAATTGGTCACTTCAAAGGAGCGATGCCATGATGTTGCACTCGCCCAACTTCGGGACGAAAACCGCCGATGCCGCGTCGGTGCTGGCACACGAGCTGCGATCGCCGTTAAGCGCCATTGAAAACTCGATTCGGATGATTCGCGCCATTGGCCATTCCGATCTGGCCGTGGTGGAAGCCGTCGAAATCATTGGGCGGCAGACGGCCTTCATGAGCCGGCTGGTTGACGATCTACTCGACTTGCGCGGGCCGAACAAGGCAGGCTCGCACTGGTCAAAGAACACTTTGATCTGCAACGAAGCGTGTCCGACGCGGTCGAAACATGTCGCCCCGCGATTGATGAGCGCCGCCAATGCTTGGCCGTATCACTGCCGCAAACGCCGTGTGCCGTTTTGGGCGACTCGACCCGGTTCCGCCAAATCCTAGTCAATCTGCTGATGAACGCTTCTCGGTACACCCAGCCCTTTGGTAGGATCGGTCTTTCGATCGCGATCGAAGCGGACGAAACTGTCATATGCGTGCGTGATAGTGGACTCGGGATTGACCCGGAGTTTATCCCGCACCTTTTTGAACCGTTTACGCAAGGAAGTTGGTCCATAAACGGCAGCGCACCGTGGGCTGGGGATCGGACTCGCGCTCGTAAAGCACATTGTGGAACTGCACGGTGGGAACATTGAAGCCCGCAGCGCGGGACCGGGATGTGGAAGCGAGTTTATCGCACGGCTGCCGCGACGTCAGGTGTATCTGGACGAAGGGAAGCCTGGTAAACACTGCTTGGAAATGGCTCAGCATCGCCGCTGACCCCTGCTTTGCAAACGGGCATCCGTTTTGCCGGGAATAGTCACGGGCATCGAGTTCTAGTTTCTGCCAATCACGGATTCTTTCGAGAAGGAGACTCAACATGGAACGTGAACAGCTTGTGATTCAGCGAGCGCGAGAGTTTTTCGACGGTCGTCTCGACGAGGTGCTGCAAATCGTCCGACAGGATCGCGAGGAGTTGCGCGGCTGGCAAGAACCGGCTCCGTTGCGGGCAGCTCTACGCCGTTCCGTTCAAGAAGGACAAGCGAATGACAACGGGCCGGTTTCCGCAGCGGTCATGGAAACTGAGTTGGGCCGTGCCGCGGGGGAACCCGGCAAGGGTGAGCAGCGCGAAGCCTTGGGTGAACTCTTGGAAGCAGGGGCTGCTGCGCTGAAGAAGCTTCTCGCCAGCCTGACTCCCGAGATGTCTTCTGACGAACTTTTTGGCCTGGAGTGTGTGTTGCTGCTCTACGGCCGCCCCGGTTTATTAGTGAGTCGGGGCCGATTGGCGCCGACACCGGCATTTTGGAGGGTGTTGGACGCGCAGCGTGCCGACGTTGAACTGGCGCAACGCGGAGTCGGCCGCATCGAGCTCGTTGGGCATCCAGACTTCGATTGGGCCGGCACCGGATTCCTGGTTGGTGAAACCTGCTTGATGACGACCCGTTCGGTCGCACAGGTATTCTCAGAACGGACCAACCGAGACGACTGGCAATTTCGCCCGGGTATCAGCGCCTGGATGGATTACCAGCCGGAATACCAGCACCCGCCATCCGCGACTTATCGCTTGCGGTCGGTCCTGGGAGTGCACGAAGAATATGACCTGGCCGTGTTGGAGGTCGAACCGCCGCAGCAACAACACGGGCCTCTCTCTCCGCTGGCCTTGGCCAGTGAAGCTCCCACCAATCTCAATGGGCGACCGGTTTACTTAATCGGTTACCCGGTTCGCGATGGCCGAAGGAACGAACCGGAACGAATCGCCCGAGTTTTTCGCGACGATTACAACGTGAAACGAATCCAACCCGGCGTTTTGCGCGGAGTTGAGACATTCGGTGGGTTGCATCTCCTTCGGCATGACTGTGCTCAGTTGGGCCGCATGGCCGGGTCCTGTATCGTTGATCTGGAAACTCATCGGATTCTCGGCTTGCAGGTATCAGGTCGCTACCTGGAAAACGGTACAGCGGTGCCGCTGTGGATGCTTCGCGACGATCCGCTTCTCGCGAAATGCAACGTCAATTTTGCCAAGGCGACCAGCGAGGACTTGGCGGCAGTTACTTCCCAAATCGAGCGCCTGTCCCGAACCCGGCACTGGCCGGAATTGCGCGCCACGGTCACCAAAATGTATGAGCAAGCGTTTGGGAAGGGAACGGCGGAAAAATAGTTCGAGCAGGGCCGGCCTGCGAATGCGGCGATCGCAGCGCTGAATCGGAAACAGCCGTGTTGCTTTTCGGAGCCGCTTCATCCTGCCGACGCGGATTCAAATTGAGTGTGACGGTAACAAGAGCTACTTCAACAGACATTTTTTCGGAGGATTAATCATGGATTTCAGAGCGCTTGATCCGACGGAGCGTCAGCAATTGTTCGAGGCGTTGCGAGGAAATGCCTCATCAGGGCAGGCCATCCTCATGGATCGGAAAGACACGTCGTTCGCAGGCGCAGCCGAAAACGTTTCAGATGAAGAAGTCATTAATGCGATTGCTTCGGTGCCGTGCCACTATTGACCCAAGATCATCGGGTGACGTGCCATACGCTGGCCGCCGCGGCAAGTACGACCGGACAATGGTAACGAACACTGTCGGACAATGATTTCAACGCGGAGGATGCTATGGCCAACGGCAAACGGATTCTGATCCCCGTCGATTCTTCAAAGGCGTCTCGGCGAGCGGTGAATTACGTGATCGAGATGATCGCCGGCAACCCGGGTTTTCACGTCGGCTTTTTGCATTTGGAGTTGCCGCCGCGAATGCTCGAATGGGGCGGATCGGAAGACGCGGATGTCGAAGAAGAAGTTGAGGCGGAACGCGCAGCATACCAAGAGATGGAACTCGAAGCAATCGAGACGGGAAGAACCCTGCTCCAGGGCATGCAATCAAAACTTGCCAGCATCGGAATCGATGTGACTGCGCTGAAGGTGCAATTTGATGAGCCTCTGGATCCAAGCAACATAGCCAGCGACATTCTGAAAACAGCCGCGGAAGGACGCTACGGCACCGTGGTCGTCGGCCGTCATTCATTCTCCAAGCTGAAACAATTGCTTCAGCATCATGTTGGCGAGGAACTGGTTCGGTTTGGCGATGGGCTCGCCGTCTGGGTCGTCGAATGACCGACTTAATGCACAATTGGTGGCTTGGCATTCGCGGATTTTTCTGCGGCGGCCTTTCATGATTGAGAAATCAAAATGGAAGAGACAAAAGGCTCCCTAAATATCCGACGACTGAACATCATTTCCATTTTGTTGGCTGTGCTTGGTGCCGCGTTCTATTGGTGGGTGCCCATGGGGATTGTGTTGTGCATCGGTGGCCTCGCATTCGGCTTCGTCGACTGGGTGAATGCACGCCGACGATCCCTGAATTACCGACTCTCCATCGTCGCCATGTTCCTCTGTTTGGCAGCACTGACTTTCGACATCGTCATCGCACTCCTGGGATTGCAAACCATAACGCTTGGACGCCAATGAGAAATCAATGCTGGCGGAGAACGCTCGATGGTCAGGAAGGACGCAGTAGATTGAGACGGTCTGCAAGCGTTGAAAGACTTGGCGACTTGCGACCGAGCAAGCTTTTTGAAAGGTTTCAGCGATGGGCGCGAGCGAAATTGCATTGGGGTTGGTAGGTGTTCTGGCATTGGTCGCCATCTACCTGCTGAGTTGTGTTCGTGTTTTGAAGGAATATGAGCGCGGAGTGATCTTTCGTCTTGGCCGGGTCTTGCCAACGCCCAAAGGCCCAGGGCTGATCATGGTCTTTCGGCCGGTCGATGCGATGGTTCGCGTCGGCTTGCGAATTGTGACCAAGGTCATTGAGCCGCAGGACGTCATCACCAAGGATAACGTATCGGTCCGAGTCAACGCAGTGCTCTATTTCCGAGTTGTTGATCCCATGCGGTCCGTGTTGCAAGTAGCGGATTTTCTGTATGCCACTTCCCAGGTAGCGTTGACCACCTTGCGGAGCACCCTGGGTCAGGCGGAGCTCGACGACCTATTGACCGCGCGGGACAAAGTGAATCGCCGCTTGCAAGAGATTATTGACGGGCATACGGAACCGTGGGGGGTCAAGGTTTCGGCAGTTGAAGTGAAGGATGTGGATCTCCCCGAAGTGATGAAGCGGTCGATGGCCGCCCAGGCGGAAGCCGAACGGTTACGGCGTGCGAAGGTGATCAACGCCGAGGGCGAATTCCAGGCTGCGGAGAAACTGCGCCAGGCCGCGGAGATCATGACGCCGTTTCCCATCGCGATGCAAATGCGCTACCTGCAGGCCCTCGCGGACGTGGCGTCGGATCAGAATTCCACGATCATTTTCCCGTTGCCGCTGGAACTGATGGGGCCGTTCTTGAGAGCCGGACCGGATTAGCCGAGACGCAGTTACGCTGGTCGATTCACAGAAGACGAGTGCGCCGGGAACAGCAAGAACATGCACCGGCCAGCGCGGGACAGGTTTGAGGACACGCACATGGACAGCGAGCCCAGCCAGAATTGTGACTGCCATTGGGGCTAAGTGAGCGTCCTTACCAACAAGGGAGGAAATCCATGTTTGGCATGCGTTGGCGGTTGTTTCGCCTGTTAGGTATCCCGGTCAGCGTCGATTTGAGCTGGTTATTGATCCTCGCATTGCTTACACTGAGTTTTGCGGAGGGTTTTCCGCGGCCTGCTACACGAGTACTTTCCCGGCGACGCCAGCCGTTTGACGTCGGTCGATTTTTGGATCATGGGCCTCATCACGGCGCTGGCATTCTTCGCCTGCATCGTGCTTCATGAGTTCGGGCACGCTTTGGCGGCGTGCTCGCGCGGCATGCCCATTCGCGGGATTACTCTCTTTTTGTTCGGCGGCGTTTCGGAACTCGGCGACGAACCCACGTCGCCAGGAACCGAATTCCTGATGGCCATTGCCGGCCCCGTCGTTAGTGCGGTTTTGGCGCTCTTTGCATCCTGTCGCCGTGGTGGGCTACCAAGGCGGTTTGCCGCATTCCGCCGTGATCGTTCTTGGTTACTTGGCGGTGATCAACATCGTCGTTCTGGTCTTTAACATGGTTCCGGCCTTTCCTCTCGACGGGGGTCGAGTGTTGCGTTCCATCCTATGGGCGCCACGGGCAGTCTTCGTCAGGCGACGCGCTGGGCTTCCTTCGCCGGCCAGGTTTTTGCCTGGTTCCTGATCGGTTTGGGCGTGTTGCAGTTTTTCGGCCACAATTGGGTGGGCGGGCTCTGGATCGCCCTGATTGGTTTGTTCCTCAACAGTGCCGCCAAAGGCAGTTACCAACAGGTCGTCATTCGTCAGGCGCTTCAAGGCGAACCGGTCCGCCGCTTCATGAATCCGAACCCGATCGTCGTCTCGCCCTCGCTTGATTTGCTTCACTGGGTCGACGATTACGTATATCGCTACCACTTCCGCGCATTCCCGGTGGCGTCCGACGAACGATTGGTGGGAGTCATTTCGACTCGGGACTTGAACCAGATTCCGCGCCGAGAGTGGGCCGAGCATACGGTCGGCGAGGTCATGTCCTCGGACCTCCAAGCGTTGACCATCGCTGCCAATGCGGACGCCCTTGAAGCACTGGGAAAGATGCAACGGACCGGCTCCAGTCGATTGCTCGTGACACAAAATGACCGGCTTCTCGGAATTGTCAGCCTTAAGGATTTGCTCAACTTCCTTGACCTCAAGCTCGAACTGCAACGGGACGCAGATAACGGCGTTAAGCCACATGCTTTGTTGCCAGCGTCCAAACGCGAAAGAGAGGCGGTGAACAAGTAGATTTCGGTCCCCAATGGTGAGTTTGCACAAGTGGAGCGTAATTTGTCAGGGATTTGCGAACTAGCGAAGCGGCGTTCAGTTTGAGCTGGCTGAAAACCGCGTTTTACCGCGCGAGTCGAAAACACCCGCAAGTTGCGAGTGCAAAGATTCGCGCGATTTATCAGTTGTTTCCCAGATCTAGGAGGTGATTCATGTCCGTCGAATTGCACGAAGAGTTGGGTGGTAAGGTCCTGGTGGTGAAGTTGACCGGCAAGTTGGACAAACCCGACTACGGGCAATTTGTGCCCGCCGTCGAGCGGTTAATCAAGCAGCATAGCAAAATCCGCATGCTGGTGCGAATGCACGAGTTTCATGGATGGACCATGGGTGCATTGTGGGAAGACATCAAGTTCGATCTGCACCACTTCTCCGATATCGAGCGTCTGGCTCGTCGGCGACAAGAAATGGGAAGCCGGCATGGCTGTGTTCTGCAAGCCGTTTACGACGGCCAAAACTCGGTACTTCGATGAGAGCAAGGCAGACGAAGCTGCCAGGTGGATTCACGAGGGAGTCCCTCAGGCAGAGCGGGCCACATGATCGCTCTCATGGAATTGGGACTGGATCAGGGACTTCTGCGAGGAGCGTGCGTTATTGAATCTTTAAAAGAGAACGACCGCATGCAATTGGGCATGATTGGACTGGGCCGGATGGGAACCAACATGGTGCGACGCTTACAAGGGGCCGGCCACCAGTGTGTGGTGTATGACCTGCACTCGGAAGCCGTAGAAGCACTCGTCATAGAGGGCGCAGTCGGGACGACATCGCTCGAAGAATTCGCAAAGAAGCTGGAAAAGCCCCGCAACGTCTGGATGATGGTGCCGGCGGCGGTGGTCGATCCGACGCTGAACGCCCTTGTCCCACTCCTCGAACGCGATGACGTGGTCATCGACGGCGGCAACTCCTACTACCACGATGACCTTCGCCGCGCCGCCGAATTGAAACCGAAGGGCATCCACTACGTGGACGTCGGGACCAGCGGCGGGGTCTGGGGATTGGAGCGGGGCTACTGCCTGATGATCGGCGGCGATGAAGCCGTCGTCCGGCGTCTCGACCCCGTCTTCGCCGCGCTGGCTCCAAGTATCGACGCGGCGCCACGCACGCCCGGTCGGGAGAAGGTAGGCGGCACTGCCGAACACGGCTACCTGCACTGTGGCCCGAGCGGCGCGGGCCACTTCGTCAAGATGGTCCACAACGGCATCGAGTACGGCCTCATGGCCGCCTACGCGGAAGGGCTGAACATCCTTCGCCACGCCAATGCCGGCAAGCAGCAGCGCACCGTCGATGCCGAAACCACGCCGCTGCGCCACCCCGAGCATTACCCGTACGACTTGAATCTTGCCGACATCGCCGAGGTCTGGCGCCGCGGCAGCGTAATCGCTTCCTGGCTCCTGGACCTGGCGGCCAGTCGCCCTGCTCGAAAGCCCCGACCTGGCGAAGTTCACCGGCCGGGTGTCGGACTCGGGCGAAGGTCGCTGGACGATCGCGGCGGCCATCGACGAGTCGGTCCCGGCCCCCGTCCTCAGTGCGGCGCTATACGAACGCTTCAGTTCGCGCGGAGAGGCCGACTTCGCCGACAAGGTGCTGTCCGCCCTGCGTTACGAATTCGGCGGCCACGCGGAAAAGCCCGCCGCCTCGAAGGGAGGCGTCTGATGACCGCCTCCCATTCGGACGCGCTGGTGCTCTTCGGAGTGACGGGCGATCTCGCTCACAAGATGATCTTCCCGGCACTGTATGCACTGGCGAAACGGAACGCCCTGAAAGTCCCGGTCATTGGCGTCGCATTCCCGAAGTGGAACATCGAGCAATTGCACGATCGAGTGAAAGACAGCATCGCTCAATCGGGCGGTGATCGATGACCAAGGTGCCTTCGACAAACTGTTGTCCCTTTTGAGCTACGTCAGTGGGGATTACAAGGACCGGGGCACATTCACGAAGATCAAGGATGCTCTCGGCAACGCTCGGTGCCCGGCGTACTACCTCGCCATCCCGCCCTCGCTCTTCGCGACGGTGATCGAAGGGCTGGGCAGCGCGAATCTAGCCGAGAATGCACGCGTCATCGTTGAAAAGCCGTTCGGTCGCGACCTGGCTTCGGCAAGGGAATTGAACCGCGTCGCGAGGTCGGTGTTCCCGGAAGACTCGATCTTCCGCATCGATCACTTCCTGGGCAAGGAAGCGATCATGAACATCCTCTATTTCCGCTTCGCCAATTCGTTCCTGGAACCGATCTGGAATCGAAACTACGTGGCCAGCGTGCAGATCACGCTCGCCGAGAAGTTCGGCGTGGAGAATCGCGGGGCGTTCTACGAAACCGCCGGCTGCCTGCGCGACGTGATCGAGAATCACCTCTTCCAGGTCGTTGCCTTGTTGGCCATGGAACCGCCGGCAGTTCGGGACTTTGGAGCCGTGCATAGCGAGAAAACCAAGATCTTCCAGGCCATGCGCCCGCTGAAGCCCAATGACCTGGTACGCGGTCAGTACTCTGGCTACAGGAAGGAGCTCAATGTGGCGGCCGACTCCGACGTCGAGACGTTCTGCGCCGTACGACTCTTTATCGACTCGTGGCGCTGGAACGGGGTGCCCTGGTATTTGCGGTCCGGCAAATTCCTCGCGGAAACGGCTCACGAGGTTCTGGTGGAATTGAAGCCGCCGCCGCAGGATCTTTTCGCCGACTCCGCTCCGACGACGGGTCGCGCCAACTATCTGCGCTTCCGGCTCTCTCCGACTTCCGCCATCGCCCTGGCTGCTCGAGTCAAGCACGCGGGGAAGGAATTCGTCGGCGACCAGCGCGAACTCTACCTGCTCGAAGAGCAGGCGGGCGAGGAATCTCCCTACGAGCGGCTTCTGGGCGACGCCCTGGCTGGCGACGGAGCGCTCTTCACGCGAGAGGACGCGGTCGAGGCCGCCTGGGCCGTGGTCGATCCCGTGCTGACGACGCATCACCCGACCCACCTCTACCCGCCCAGTAGCTGGGGCCCGAAAGAGGCGGACGACCTGATCGCGCCGGACGGCCACTGGCACAACCCCAAGCCCGAGGATGCGACATGAACGTCAGCCCATTGGCGGGAAAGCCGGCCGAGCCGTCGATGCTCGTCAACGTGCCCCGCCTTGTCACGGCCTATTATGCCGAGACGCCTGACTCCTCAGTGCCCAGCACAACGAGTCGCCTTCGGCACCTCGGGGCATCGCGGTTCCGCGTTCGATAAGGCGTTCAACGAGTGGCACATCCTGGCCATCAGTCAGGCCATCTGTTTGTACCGGAAGACAGAAGGGGATCGGCGGCCCGTTGTTCCTCGGCATGGACACGCACGCCCTCTCCGTGCCGGCCCTGGCCAGCGCCATGGAGGTGCTGGCCGCCAACGGCGTCGAAGTCATGCTCGCGAAAGGTGACGAGTACACCCCGACGCCGGCCGTGTCTCACGCGATTCTGACATACAATCGCGGGCGGAAAAGCGGCGTGGCTGATGGCATCGTCATTACGCCCTCGCACAACCCGCCCCATGACGGCGGCTTCAAGTACAACCCGCCCCACGGTGGGCCGGCGGAGCCAACCATAACGGACTGGATCGAGGCCAAGGCCAACGAGTTCCTCGAAAGTGCTTTGCGAGGCGTGAGCCGGATTCCGTGCGAGCAGGCGCTGCGGGCCTCCACCACGCACCGGCACGACTTCCTCGACGCCTACACGAAAGACCTCGGCAATGTGATCGATATGGAGGTCGTACGCGGGGCGAACATCCGCCTGGGGGTCGATCCACTCGGCGGTGCCGGCGTTCACTATTGGGAACCGATCGCCGAGCGCTACGGGCTGAACCTCACGGTGGTCAATAAAGCAGTCGATCCGACCTTCCGTTTCATGACCGTCGATTGGGACGGCCAGATCCGCATGGACCCTTCATCGCCGTATGCGATGCAGAGATTGATCGGCCTGAAGCATCAATTCGACATCGCCTTTGCCTGCGATACGGACCACGACCGGCACGGGATCGTTACAAAGAGCGGAGGCCTGCTTCCACCCAATCATTACCTGTCCGTCGTAGTTCATTACCTCTTCCAGCGCCGGCCGAATTGGGGCAAGGAAGCTGCCGTTGGCAAGACGCTAGTGAGCACGCAGATGATCGATCGGGTAGCCGCCAAACTGGGCCGGAAGCTGTACGAGGTGCCGGTCGGTTTCAAGTGGTTCGTCGATGGTTTGCTGGACGGCTCGCTGGGCTTCGGCGGCGAGGAGAGCGCGGGAGCGTCGTTCCTCCGCCGCGACGGCAGCGTCTGGACGACGGACAAGGATGGCATCATCCCGGCTTTGCTGGCGGCGGAAATCACCGCCCGGCTTGGCCGCGACCCCGGTGAGATCTATCGCGACCTCACGCGCGAATTCGGCGAGCCCGCCTACGACCGCGTTGAGGCACCGGCCACTCCGGAGGAAAAGCACCTGTTGGCGAAACTCTCACCCCAGCAAGTCACGATCACCGAGTTGGCAGGCGAAAAGATCCAAAGCATCCTCACCCACGCGCCCGGCAACAGCGCCCCTGTAGGCGGTTTGAAGGTCGTCGCCGAAAGCGGCTGGTTCGCGGCGCGCCCGTCGGGGACCGAAAGTATCTACAAGATTTATGGGGAGAGCTTCCGCGGAGCGGAACATCTGCGGCGCATTTTGGAAGAAGCGCAGACGATTGTCAGCAATGCGCTGGCGGCGACGGATCGGAAAGGGAAATAATGAGCGAACCAACACGCGAAAGTTATCCCTACTACAGCCTTCGAGCCACCGAGGTTGAAGGATTCGATTCGCTGAAGGAGTTGGCCCTGGATTTGCGTTGGTCGTGGAATCATGCGACCGACGAAGTGTGGCGGCAGCTTGATCCCGAATTGTGGGAAATCACGCATAACCCCTGGGTCGTCCTGCAGACAGTTTCGCGCGACCAGATCGAGCGCGTGCTGGCCGATCCCGCCTTTCGCAAGAATCTCGATGACAAAGTACGCAGCCGGCGGAAAGCGGTCGAGGCACCCGCATGGTTTCAGAAGAGCCATCCGCAAAGTTCCCTTACATGTGCCGCCTATTTCAGCATGGAATTCATGTTGAGCGAGGCTTTACCCATTTACTCAGGCGGGCTTGGCAATGTGGCCGGCGATCAACTGAAAGCCAACAGCGACCTAGGCGTGCCCGTGGTCGGCGTGGGACTGTTGTACCAGCAAGGATACTTCAGCCAGGTGATCGACAAGGACGGAAAGCAGCAGGCCCTCTACCCGTACAACGACCCCGGCCAGTTGCCCATCAGCCCGTTGCGCCAGCCAAACGGCGAGTGGTTGCGGCTCGAGATCGCCTTACCGGGTTACGCAGTCTGGCTGCGCGCCTGGCAGGTCCAGGTCGGCCGGGTGAAGCTCTACCTTCTGGATAGCAATGACGCGGCGAACATCCCCGCTCATCGCGGGATCACCAGCGAGCTTTATGGCGGCGGCCCGGACCTGCGCCTCAAGCAGGAACTGTTGCTCGGCATCGGCGGCTGGCGGTTACTGCACGCACTGAGCATCCAGCCGGAAGTCTGCCACCTGAACGAAGGGCATGCGGCGTTCGCCATTTTGGAGCGTGCCCGGACGTTCATGAACGAGACCGGGCAGCCGTTTGAAGTTGCACTGTCCGTCACGCGAGCGGGCAACCTGTTCACCACGCACACGGCGGTGCCCGCCGGCTTCGATCGCTTCCCCCCGGCCCTCATTGACCAATACCTCGGCCGGTACGCCCTAGAAAAGCTCGGCATCCCACTTCGCGATTTACTGGCTCTCGGTCGCCAAAACCCCGACGACTCGTCGGAACCTTTCAACATGGCGTATCTTGCCATCCGCGGGAGCGGGGCGGTCAACGGCGTGAGTCGCTTGCACGGGCAGGTGAGCCGGCACATCTTCGAGCCGTTGTTTCCACATTGGCCGGAGGACGAAGTGCCGGTCGGATACGTGACCAACGGAGTCCACGTGCCGAGTTGGGACTCGGCCCCGGCTGACGACCTCTGGACGGGAGCGTGTGGCAAGAAGCGCTGGCTGGGGACGATGGAAGGCCTCGAGAAGGACATTCGCTGCATCTCCGACGCCAGCCTTTGGAAACTGCGCGTCGCCGCCAGCAAGTCCCTGGTCAAATACGCACGCGAAGATTGTCCCGGCAACTGACTGCCTCCGGCACGTCGCCGGAGGAGGTCGAAGAGGCGAAACATCTTTTTGATCCAAACATTCTGACGCTAGGTTTCGCCCGCCGCTTCGCGACCTACAAGAGACCGAACCTGTTGCTGCACGACCGAGCGAGACTGCTGAGTTTATTGAGCAACCGCGAGCGGCCGGTGCAACTCATCATCGCTGGCAAGGCGCATCCTGCGGACCGAGCGGGGCAGGAGCTAATCCATGAATGGATTCAATTCATCCGCCAGACCGATGCCCGTTCCCATGTGATCTTTCTCAGCGACTACGACATGCTTCTGACGGAGCATCTCGTGCAGGGAGTCGATGTCTGGATCAATACTCCAAGGCGACCCTGGGAGGCGAGCGGTACGAGCGGCATGAAGGTGCTCGTCAACGGAGGCATCAATCTATCAGAACTGGACGGCTGGTGGGCGGAAGCCTATACGCCTGACGTGGGGTGGGCCCTGGGGGACGGCAAGGAGCATGGCGACGATCCCGCCTTGGACGCGGTCGAAGCCGAAGCTCTCTACGACCTGCTCGAACGACAGGTTGTTCCGGAGTTCTACACGCGAGACGCGAGCGGCATTCCCACCGCATGGGTCAAGCGAATGCGCGAAAGCATGGCGCGGTTGACGCCCCAATTCTCCGCGAACCGCACGGTACGCGAGTACACCGAAGAGCACTACCTGCCGGCTGCAGTCGCCTACAAGGATCGCGCGGCGAACCAAGGCACGGTGGGCAGGCAGATCGTCAACTGGCGGCGGAGTCTGGAACAGAAATGGGCCGCGCTGCACTTCGGCGAAACGACGGTAGGGCCTGACGGAGATCACCACCGCTTCGAGATCCAGGTCTATCTCGATGACCTAGACCCCAATTCGGTGCGAGTTGAGCTCTACGCCGACGGAGCTGGGGACGGTGCTCCCGAGCGGCAGGAATTGAAGCGGACGGGGCCACTGGCCGGTGCGCCGGGCACCTACGTTTTCGCCGGGGCGGTGCCGGCAGTCCGCCCAGCGACGGACTACACAGCGCGAGTGTTACCGCATTGTGATGGCGTCTCGGTGCCCCTGGAAGAATCGCGAATCCTGTGGCAGCGGTAATCCGACCGACGGAGGATGCATCGATGGAAAGGCCGACAGCGATCACCTGCCTGTTTCTGGACATCGGCGGCGTCCTGCTCACCAACGGGTGGGATCATCAGGCTCGAAAACGGGCGGCCACGAACTTCAACCTGGAATTAGCCGAGATGGAGGATCGGCATCACCTGACCTTCGACACCTACGAGGAGGGCAAGCTAACCCTGGATGAATACCTGAACCGGACCGTCTTCTACGAGAATCGATCATTCACGCGGGATCAGTTCCGGGAATTCATGTTCGCGCAATCGCAACCGTATCCCGAGATGATCCAAATGGTCGCTCAACTCAAGGTCCGGCGCCGGCTGAAGATCGTCGTCGTCAGCAACGAAAGCCGCGAGTTGAACGCGCACCGAATTGCCGAGTTCAAGCTGTGCGGGTTCGTGGATGCGTTTGTTTCCTCCTGCTTTGTGCACATTCGCAAGCCCGACGCGGACATCTTTCGGCTGGCGCTGGACATCGCCCAGACGCCTCCCGAGCAGGTCGTGTATGTCGAAAACACGCCGATGTTCGTCCAGGTCGCGGAAGGCTTGGGCATTTCGAGCATTCTTCACACGGACTACAAATCGACCTGCGCAAAGCTGGCTTCGTTCGGATTGCAAATCGATGGAGGAGTCGGCCGTGCAACCAGCTAACACACGCATCCTGACGATCAATGGCGGCTCATCAAGCATCAAATTCGCCTTGTTCGAAGGGAGCGACTCAAGGCGACGTGTTCTCGACGGAGCAATCGAGCGGATTGGACTTCCAGACGCCGTGTTGCGCGTGAAGGGTGTAAATGCGGCGGACAACGTTTCGCGGTCAGTGACGGTGCCGAATCATGGAGCGGCAGTGGGCGCACTGATGGATTGGCTCAAGCAGCACAACGGGAGTGATGCATTGACCGCCGTCGGTCATCGCGTCGTGCATGGCGGGCCGAAATATAGCGAGCCGCACCGGATTACCACGGAAATGGTACAGGAACTGCGCCGCCTCAGATCACTCGATCCTGAGCACATGCCGGAGGAGATCCTACTGATCGAGGCGTTTGAGCGCCGCCTTCCCGATCTTCCGCAGGTGGCGTGTTTCGACACGGCCTTTCATCATGATCTGCCACGCGTGGCGCGGATATTACCGATCCCGCGCCGTTACGAAGCACTGGGAGTGAGGCGGTACGGGTTCCACGGGCTGTCTTACGCATTCCTCATGGAGCAACTCGTGTCCCTTGGCGACCCGGCAGCGACGGCCGGTCGCGTAATTCTCGCGCATCTCGGCAACGGCGCGAGCTTGGCGGCAGTGCGTGATGGCAAATCCGTCGATACCAGCATGAGTTTCACGCCGACCGCTGGTGTTCCCATGAGTACGCGCTCAGGCGATCTCGATCCCGGAATGGTTTGGTATTTGGCCCAGACAGAGCAAATGAGTGCCAAGCAATTCAACGAGATGGTCAATTCTCAGTCCGGACTGCTGGGGATCTCCGAGACCAGTTCCGACATGCGCGATTTGCTCAATCGGGAAGCGCAGGACGTGCGGGCGGCCGAGGCGGTTTCGTTGTTCTGCTACCAGGTCAAAAAATGGATCGGCGCGTTCGCGGCGGCGCTTGGCGGCCTGGACACGCTCGTGTTCGCCGGTGGCATCGGCGAGAACGCGACAACGGTTCGCGCCCGGATTTGTAATGGGCTGGAGTTCCTCGGGATCGAACTCGAAGAATCGCGAAACGCGACGAGTACAGGCGTGATTTCCACGGCGGCGAGCCGAGTCGCGGTTCGTGTCGTCCACACGGACGAAGAACTCATGATCGCCAGGACGGTTTGTAGGGTCCTGAGTATCGGCTGAAAAAAGGAGAAGAGCATCATGACGACGGCAACCATGCAGAATAGTGAACCGAAGACACGTGCTTTGTCCACGGAACTGCTCCGAAAGATGGACGCTTACTGGCGTGCCGCCAATTATCTGTCGGTCGGCCAGATCTATCTCTACGACAACCCGCTGCTGAAGGAGTCGCTCAAGCTGTCGCACGTGAAGCCGCTCGTCGTCGGACACTGGGGGACGACGCCGGGGCAAAACTTCATCTACGTCCATCTGAATCGGGTCATCAAGAAGTACGACCTGAATATGTTCTATATCGCCGGTCCCGGCCACGGCGGCCCGGCCATCGTCGGCAACGTCTACCTCGAAGGCACCTGGAGCGAGGTCTATCCGGACGTCACGCAGGATGAGGCCGGTCTGAAGAAACTGTTCAAGCAGTTCTCGTTTCCTGGCGGGATTTCCAGCCACGTAGCGCCGACGACGCCGGGTTCGATTCACGAGGGCGGCGAGCTGGGCTACTCGCTCAGCCATGCCTTCGGGGCCGCGTTCGACAATCCCGATCTCATTGTCGCCTGCGTCGTCGGCGACGGTGAAGCAGAGACGGGCCCCCTGGCGACCGCCTGGCAGTCCAACAAGCTGCTCAACCCGATCAGCGACGGAGCCGTGCTGCCGATTCTGCACCTCAACGGCTACAAGATCAGCAACCCGACTGTACTGGCCCGCATCGAGCATGAGGAGTTGGAGCAATTCCTGCGCGGGTGCGGCTGGACCCCCTACTTTGTGGAAGGTAATGAGCCGGAGGAGATGCATCGACTGATGGCCGGCACCCTGGAGAAGATCATCGAAGACATCCAGTGCATCCAAAGCAATGCACGCAAGAACAAGGATACCACTCGGCCGCGTTGGCCGATGATCGTCCTCAGGTCGCCCAAAGGCTGGACGGGACCGAAAGTCGTCGATGGTTTGCAGGTTGAAGGCACTTTCCGAGCGCACCAGGTTCCGCTCCTCGTCGATGCCGAGCATCCCGAACATGTCCAGCAACTCGAAAGCTGGATGAAGAGCTACAAGCCGGAGGAATTGTTCGATGACAATGGCCGGACTCAGGCCGGAACTGGCCGAACTGGCGCCGAAGGGCGACCGGCGGATGGGGGCCAATCCCCACGCCAACGGCGGCATCCTGCTGCGCGACCTGCGCATGCCGGACTTCCACGACCACGCGGTGAATGTGCCTTCGCCCGGCGCCGTCGATGGCCAGGATACGATCGTGCTGGGGAAGTTTCTGCGCGACGTGGCCAAGCTGAATCAGGACCAGCGGAACTTCCGCATCTTCGGTCCCGATGAGACGCTCTCGAACCTCCTGGGCGCGGTTTTTGAAGTCACCAACCGCCAGTGGGACGCCCGAGCGGTGAAGAATGATGAATTCCTCTCGCCCGCCGGACGCGTGCTGGACTCGATGCTCAGCGAGCACCAGTGCGAGGGGTGGCTGGAGGGTTACCTGCTGACCGGGCGGCACGGCCTGTTCAACAGCTACGAAGCCTTCATTCGCATCGTCGATTCGATGTTCAGCCAGCACGCGAAGTGGCTGAAGGTCACGCTGGAACTCCCCTGGCGGCGGAAGATCGCGTCCTTGAACTATCTGCTCGCCTCCCACGTCTGGCAGCAGGATCACAACGGCTTCACGCACCAGGATCCCGGCTTTCTCGACCACGTCATCAACAAGAAAGCCGACATCGTGCGCGTCTACCTACCGCCCGATGCCAATTGTCTGCTGTCGGTCTTTGACCACTGTCTGCGAAGCCGGCATTACGTCAACGTGGTGGTGGCTGGCAAACACGCCCTGCCGCAATGGCTGACCATGGACGCGGCGGTTGTCCATTGCACGGAAGGAATCGGGATCTGGCAGTGGGCCAGCAACGACCAGGGTGCCGAGCCGGACGTGGTCATGGCCTGCTGCGGCGATACGCCCACGCTGGAGATCCTGGCTGCCGTTTCCATCCTTCGTCAGCATCTGCCCGATTTGAAAATCCGGGTGGTCAACGTCGTCGATCTGATGAAGCTACAGTCCGCAAGCGAGCACCCGCACGGGTTGAGCGAAACGGATTATGATTCGCTCTTCACGAAAGACAAGCACATCATCTTTGGCTTCCACGGATACCCCTGGCTGGTTCACCGGCTGACCTACCGCCGGACTAACCGCAACCTCCACGTCCGGGGCTATAAGGAAGAGGGCACGATCACGACGGCCTTCGACATGAGGGTGCAGAACGACCTGGACCGGTTCCATCTCGTGCAAGACGTGGTGGATCGCCTGCCGCAGTTGGGCACCAAGGGGGCCTACCTGAAGCAGATGGTGCAGGATAAGCTCATCGAGCACAAGCAGTACATTGACGAGCACGGCCAAGACCTGCCGGAAATCCGCAACTGGAAGTGGAGCAACCGCAAATGAATGTGCACAAGCTTGTAGACACCGCGAGGACGCTGGTCGCCAGCGACAAGGGCCGGCCGGCGATGGAAAGGAAAGGAACATGACAACAAGGATGTCAGTTCAACGAACCGGGAACTCTAATCACGGCGTAGTCACGTCAGTGCGTGGCAGCGTGGTCGATGTGCGGTTCAAAGACAGCTTGCCGCCGATCTACTCCCTGCTGCGCAGGGACCGAGGCGCAAATCGCCATCGAGGTGCTGATGCAACTCGATGAACATCATGTCCGTGGGATCGCGTTGAATCCCACGCAGGGTCTCGCTCGCGGCATGGCTGTGGAGGACACCGGCGAGCCCTTGAAGGTGCCGGTCGGCAAAGGGATTCTTTCGCGAATGTTCGACGTTTTCGGCAACGCCATCGACCGCCAGCCGGCGCCGGCCGATGTGGAATGGCGCACCATCCATCGAGACCCGCCACCACTGGCCAGTCGTTCCACCAAGTCCGAGGTCTTTGAAACGGGCATCAAGCTCATTGACGTGCTGGTGCCTCTGGAGCGCGGCGGCAAAGCGGGACTATTCGGGGGCGCAGGCGTGGGCAAGACGGTGTTGCTCACCGAAATGATTCACAATATGGTCGGGCATCAAAAGGGAGTGAGCATGTTTTGCGGCATCGGCGAGCGCTGCCGCGAAGGGGAAGAGCTTTACCATGACATGAAAGAAGCCGGTGTGCTCCCCCACATGGTCATGCTATTCGGCCAAATGAACGAGCCTCCCGGCGCCCGCTTCCGAGTGGGCCTGGCGGCGCTCACGATGGCCGAGTATTTCCGCGATGATGAGCATCGCGACGTGCTGTTGCTGATCGATAACATCTTCCGCTTCATCCAGGCTGGCATGGAAGTGTCTGGCTTGATGGGACAGATGCCGTCGCGACTGGGCTATCAACCGACGATGGGCACGGAGTTATCGGGACTGGAGGAGCGCATTGCCAACACCGACTCGGGCGCCATCACGTCCATTCAGGCTGTCTATGTGCCGGCCGACGACCTGACCGACCCGGCGGCGGTGCATACCTTTTCGCACCTTTCCGCGTCGATCGTTCTCTCCCGCAAGCGGGCGAGCGAGGGACTGTACCCGGCCATCGATCTGCTGCAATCCAACTCCAAGATGGCAACACCAGCCATAATCGGGCAGCGGCATTACCTCCTGGCACAGGAAATCCGCAAGACATTGGCCCACTACGAGGAACTCAAGGACATCATTGCCATGCTCGGGATGGAGCAATTGTCTCCGGATGACCGTAACGTCGTCGGTCGCGCTCGCAGGTTGGAGCGATTTCTGACCCAGCCGTTTTTCGCGACCGAGCAGTTCAGTGGCATCAAGGGAAAGGACGTCAGCCTGAAGGACGCGCTCGACGGCTGTGAGCGCATCCTGAACGATGAGTTCAAGGACTATCCCGAGAGCGCCTTTTACATGATCGGCTCGATCGACGAGGCAAAGGAAAAAGCGAAGGCCGCCCAGCTCGCAAGTCCTGCCGATGCCGGTCCCACACCCAAAGGTCAAGTTAAACCGCAGGCGGCCCGGAAACCCAAACCCACGGCCCTTCAGGGAGGCAACACCCATTAATCTCAAGATTCTTCTCCCCTTCCAGATCTTCGCCGAGAAGAAGGGTGTGAAACGCATCGTGGCCCGCACACTCCAGGGTTCCTTTGGAATCTTGCCGCACCGACTCGACTGCGCGGCCGCCCTGGCACCGGGGATTCTGACCTATGAAACGGACGCGGAAGGCGAGGTCTATCTGGCCGTCGATCAAGGGGTGCTGGTCAAGGCGGGCATGGATGTTCTGGTCTCGGTGCGTAATGCGATCGGCGGGACGGACCTCGACAAACTCCACGAAGCGGTGAAGCGGGAGTTTCTCAAGGTGGACGAGCAGGAGAAGAACGTTCGCTCGGTGTTGGCGAAGATGGAGAGCGGATTCATTCGCCGCTTGATGGAACTTCAACATGAATGAAGAGAACAAAGCGAAGGTCCCAAACGAAGAGACGAACTTCAGCCGGCAAGTCGGCGCACAGGCGGCGCGCAAGCGGAAGGCGCAGCGCGGCGCCAAGAGGAGCGTCTGGTTTGGCCTGGGCATGTCCGGGTTGATCGGCTGGTCCGTGACGGTTCCGACTCTGATCGGCGCCGCGCTCGGCATCTGGGTGGACAACCATTATCCGAGTCGGTTTTCATGGACGCTGATGCTGCTTCTCCTTGGTTTGATCATCGGCTGTTTGAATGCCTGGCATTGGGTCGCCTCGGAATACAAGGAAATGCAGGAGGATC
>CAWFFC010000030.1:0-10077 GCA_963815035.1 uncultured Gemmataceae bacterium | reverse complement strand
CTCATGGTAACGCCGTTCCAATAACGAACAGCGAAATCGCGAGGCGAGTAACCCGTGCAAAGCTGATCCAGCAGCGCCTGCGACGGTCCGATGGCGGCCGCGGGCTCGGCAGACCTGGCTCATGCAGCCTCCCGTTTGTCGTGCGGATTCGGCGGCTGGCAAATTCACTTGGGGATTGTGATACCGCCCGAGAGGCCATCCGGCGACCGGGTCGGTCGTGCATTCTTTCATGACTGCGGGAATCGTCAAGCGTCCGTCGGACCTGGGTCAGTTTTCGAAACCGGACAATGCGAGCGTCGACACTTTCCTGGTTTTGAGATCCACCACGCGAATGCGGTGTGCGTTGGTGTCGGCGACATAGAGTTTGCCGTCGGCATAGGAAATGCCGCCCGGCTCATCGAAGAGCTTGCCCGCTTCAGAGGGATTGCTCGGTTGCAAGGCGAGCGTGGTGCACTCGCCATCTTGCGGGTCGACGATTTTGATTTTGTCGTTGTACGTGTCAGCGATGTAAAGCTTGCCTTCGGCGAAGACCAGATCCATCGGATGTTGCAAGCGGGCGACATCTGGTCCGCCATCTCGATCGCCGTATTCAAACAGTCCTCGACCGATCAGCGTTCGCACTTGCCCTTTGCCATCGAGCTGGGTGCAGCGAACAGAACTTGTCTCGCTGTCGACCCAAAACAAATACTTGCCGTCTGTGGTCATGCCGCTGGGCTGGGCCAGACTGCATCGGCTGAGCGGTCCGTCGATAATATCCTCATTGGCGGTGCCGGCAAACGACGTCAAGTTGTCACGAGAAAGATCGAAGAGACGAATCTGATTCGAACCGGAATTGGCAATGAACAGGCGATGATCGACGGCAAGCAACCCCCACGGACTGTTCAAGCCGGTCCGCAGCCCCGGACCGTTGACAATCGCAGTCGTGCTGCGGCGGCCGGTGCCGACAATGGTTCGGACATTCTTTTCCCTAAGGTCGACGGCCCGAATCAAGTGGTTTCTGCGATCGGCGACATAGAGCGTGTCGCCACGAAGCGTCATGCCTTGTGGTTCATTGAATTGGCATCGAGCGAAACCGCCGTTGGCTCTTCCGGCCGTACCGGAGCCGACGGTCTCCAGTATTTTCCCCTCAGAATCGGTCACCAGAATGCGGTGGTGCGTGCTGTCGGCAATGAAAAGCCGGCCACTCGCATCATCGGCGAGGATTCGACCCGGAAAGTAAAGCGCCCCGCTTTTGGCCTCCGCCCGCTCCTTCTGAAACGGCAGCAAATTCTCATTCAGAGTCTTCTTGGCCCGATGGACGCGGATCGCCTGGCTGATGGCTTGATCGAGGATCTCGTAGTTTTTGGGTGCTCCAGTTCAAGGCGGCCAATGAGGAACCCCTCCGGGTCGATCAGGATCAACGTGGGCCAGCCCTGAACGTTGTACCCTTGCCACAAACTGCGATCCGGATCGTTCAATACAGGGTGATTGATTTCGTATCGCCGCATCGCTTGCGCATGTTTTCGTCGCCGCGCTCGTTCTCAAACTTCGGCGTGTGGATGCCGACGACTACCAGCTGGCGAGAATACTTGGCCTCGAGTTTGGCGATATCGGGAAGTGTTTGCATGCAGTTGATGCAACAAGATGTCCAGAAATCGATCAGAACGATTTTTCCGCGAAGTTCCTTGAGCGTGAGCGGCCGATCAATGCCGAGCCAATTGCCGCCGCCAGTGAGTTCAGGCGGGCGCAGTCGTTGGCCAGGCTGCGGCATGCAGCGAAGGTCCCCATATCGGAAACAGGAGGATTGCGAGGGCCGCGCCTGCGATCAAGGCGGCGAACGGCGAGTTCCGGTCGCGGGGTATCATTCCCTTCCCACGCCACAATGCGAGTGGTCATGGCGGATCTCCCGAAATATGGAGGAGATCAAAACGAGGTCGAAAACCGACACAAAAAAAGACTTCCCGACAACCCATATTAACGAAGCAAACGAATCCTGTAAATGCCTCGGTTATTCAAGTTAGAGATGAAAAATGAAGCAGAAATGAGAACCGGCCTGAGTCATTCAATCGGCTCAATCTTTTTTACCATCTCCAGGGCGATTTCGTGGCGGATGAAAACAGTCGCGGCAGCTTCCGCAAAAACCAGGATTGCGTTTGACATGTGAACTGTGCGCTCTAAGGTTCGTTGACTACACGCCCAAAGCCCAATTCGCCTCGCCCGGATTCTACGCGCCCTGGATCGCCCGCGCCCATTGCCGATTGCGTCCATCTTGTCCCCTGGCGACAGGGGCTGAGGAGCCCCCTCCTCCGCCAGCGAGGAATGCTATGTACGCCTGGAATCGCTCCGTGTTTTCCCATCTTTTTCTTGAATCACTGGAAAAAAGAATCGTACCGACGACCGCTACTCTGACCGACCGTGTGCTGAATATTCTTGGCACGCCCGGCGCGGATAACATTCAAATCGATCAGTCAAACAAGATCATCAGTGTCAGCGGCGTCGCGAGCAGTTTTGAAGCGAACCGGATCGACCTGATTTCCATCGAAGCGGGCGCAGGCGACGATTTCGTATCGATCGGTCAATCGGTAGTCGAAAAAACCTGGGTCTTTGGCAACAGCGGCAACGACAGGATCTCCGCCGGTGGCGGCGACACGACTATTTATGGCGGCAGCGGCAACGACACGCTCGTTGGAGGCGCGGGGACGGACGTACTTGATGGTGGAACCGGAACCGATTCGCTTTCCGCACAAATTGGCGACCATGTTTCGCAGGACACTGCCGACGCGGGCGAGCCCCTGTCGCAGATTGCGCAGCAAGTCGTTCAACTCACCAACGACTATCGAGTCGCCCACGGCCGATTGCCGCTGCAAGCCACGACACAACTAGCCGCAATGGCCGATTTACAGGCTAGAAACATGGTTAGCATGGTTCCGGTGGTTGGCTACAACGCCGCGATGTCCCACCTGCTCTATGGTGTGCCTCAGACCACGCTGGCGAGTCGAGCCGACTACGTCGGGTTCGATGCGCTCACGCTGGGTGAAAACATTGCGTTCGGCTACGGCACTGCAGATGCCGTATTCCAGGCTTGGATTAGCTCGTCAGGTCATCGTGCGAACATTCTGAACCCGTCGTTCACCCAAACTGGCGTGAGCGCCCGGTACACCGCGCAAGGAATTCCTTACTTCGCGCAAGAATTCGGGTCCGCTTCGGCATCGATTCTGGTTGGACCGCCTACGGCGACGCCATCGACTCCCGCTGCCAGTTTCTCGCTTCCAAGTTCCAGCCAATCATCGAACGATTCGCCGCCAGCAAAGCCGACGCCGAAAGATCAGCCGCCCAACTCGATCATCCTTTCCCAGGCTTTCGGCGCGGGATCTGAGCAAACTGGTCAGGTTTATGCCGTCGGTAGCGGCGCGGGGCCTACAGCCAACGTGACCGTTTATGACATGGCGTCCGGCGCAATTATGTTTCGGGTCCAGCCGTATGGCGGTGCTTTTCGTGGCGGGGTCCATGTCGCCGTGTGTGACATCACCGGCGACGGCGTACAGGATGTGATTGTCGCCCCTGGGGCAGGGATCTCCCCGTTGGTGAAGATCTACGAGGGCGCAACCGGCAGGCTTTTCAAGAGTTTTTATGCCTATTCACCTTACTGGCGGGGCGGCGTTAATGTTGCTGTTGGCGACGTCAACGGCGACGGCCGATCGGACGTTGTGACCGGCGCCGAGGCAGGCGGCGGGCCAAACGTGAAGGCGTTCGACGGACGATCGCTCCTCGCGTTTCGCAATTTTATGGCCTACGACTCGCGGTTTCGGGGCGGGGTTCGTGTCGCCGTCGCCGACACGAATGGCGACGGAAAAGCCGAGATTATCACCGCGCCGGCCGCGGGAATGTCGGCTGTAATCAAGATCTTTTCCGACGCTACCGGCAAACTCACGTCGAGCTTCACCGCGTATGACGCGGCGTGGACAGGCGGCGCATATGTCGCTGCCGGCGATCTTGACGGCGACGGCCGAGCCGAAATCGTTACCGGCGCCGATGCCGGCGGAATCGCCCACGTGAAAGCGTTCAATGCATTGAACTTTTCAATTGTGGCCAGCTTCGCGTCGGATGCCAACTTCAACGGCGGAGTTCGGGTCGCCGTTCGCGACATCGACGGCGATGGAAAAGCCGAAATCATTACCGCTCAAGGGCGGGGCGGCAACCGCGTGCGGTTATTCTGGGGTGATGGCAAAGACATGTTGACAAGTTTCCTTGCTGGCGACTTGAACAATCCGTCCGGCGTATACGTGGGTTAATCTTGGGCGAGGAATCTCTGTTCGAGTCGAGTCAAGCGTTCGAGAAACGGAAAATCAAACAATTCGGCGAAACCGCCGCCAAACCGACCGTCGTTCAGCGCAACTTTGCGCAGAGGCAGCATGGCAAACAGAGTCTCGAAGTGGCGGGCAAAATCGCGAGCCGACATTTGCCCGCGCTCAACCAAGCCGCGGCGGAAATCGCAACGCATCGATGGCCCGTCGCGCCGATGCCCTGCACCGACGAAACCATGGCTCGGTAAAGCGACTCGACCATCTCACGTTGCGTCGAGATCAACTCACCGGCGTAGCTCATTGCTTCAAACCGGCGAATCACATCGGTCGATAGGAATTGCTGAAAGACTTGAATCACATGACTGCGAAGCGGCGGCGGTAAATTTGTTCCCTTCTCCATTAGCCGTTTTCGAAGCGGCTCCAGCCACTGATTTTCGCGCTTGTGCAACAACTCCTGTTCGCGATGCTGCTACTCGCGATGTCGGGATCTGTCCATACCCGGTTGGGCCAACTCGCATTGGACGCGAATGAATTCGGCCCGGTCGCAGTCGCCTTGTTCCTCAAGCCAGTCGGCGAACACCAGCCGCGGCCAGTCGTCATCGGGCCGACGACGGCGTTGCCGATGTTACGCGCGGCGATCAGCGACTTGGGAATATGCAATCGAATCGGCTGGCCTCTGTCGCCAAACGCCAAGATCGGCAACTCCAGCCGCACATATTCCGCCTGCGGATCCGGGGCGTCGAAAATCAGGAGATCTTCGTGATTCTTGCCGGGCAGCATGGCGCCGTCTTTGGCATAATTCGAGGGCGCCCAGACATCTTCAAACTTGGCGGGCGCGAGGGCCTTCCCCGTGGAATCGGTGGCGACCAGTGGCTGAGCGTCGGGCGGTGACTGTTGCTGCCAGCTTCGGTATTCGATCCGCCGCGCAGCGCCAATGTTGGTGAATTTCAAACCAATTTGCAATAGTTTATCTTTCGAATACTTGCGATTGCCCTTCGGCCCGACCAGCTCGACCTTGCTGACCCAAGCCGAGGTAAACGTGACCAGCACATCGTCGCGTTGCCAGGCGCCCTTGCTCACGTCGAGCCAGCCGCCTTCGAGCATGCTGGCGGCGCCGCCATCGAGCGGGCGAACCTTGGTCATGCCGCGGTCGCTGACGACTTTCCGCGGCCACCACGAATCAAGCGCCAACCAACTCGGAAGGATCGTAACCAGCAGGATGATTACCACGTTGACTCCGAGCGCCAGAGCCGGCCAGCGCCGACCGCGAAATGCCGAAATCAATCCCAGGAACGACAACACCACTCCCAGCATCGCCAAGCCGACCGTGCCGAATCGACCATAGTGGGTGATCTGCGACGCGACCGACGCTGCCCCCGCGAGGGCAAAAGCGACCATCGCCAGTGAAAAGATTGATTCGGCCTCCGGCTCCGGCTCGGGCCGATAACTCGCAAAGGCGACCTTCTCGCGAGCCGATGTCGGTTCGGCGGGCAGCGGCCGCAGTTCGACCGGCCCGTCGTCGTCGATTGCCGCCGGCAGCGGTGTCGCGTCGGAAAGCACCGGTTTTGTGGGTGCGATCGTCGCGGCGGCAGCGGCCGCCCGAAGCCCCTGAGTTTTCGCTGCCGGCTCTTTCGAGGCGACGAGCGTGAAACAATTGTGGCAGTTCGGACAGGTCGCGCTCATGCCAATGGCTGTATCGGGGGCGCGGACCTTGCCTTGATGGCAAAAGGGACAAACAGCGAGAAACGACATGGAAAGCCTCGGAGTGCGGAACTGGTGCTGCAGACTCATCTTACCGAATCGAGACATGAAACATCCACTCAGCATAACACGCCGGCGGCAAACATTGTTGGCGATCGCTTCATCGACTCGCTCCAAAACCGGACAAAAGCGGACATTTCTCATCGTTGGCCGGCCACCTGCTATTGATGTAACCTCTTGTCCGCGTCGCGAGTTGCGTCGCGATTTCGAGCCCATCACAAAACTTGTCCGGTTTGTCCGTCCGGACGTCCGTCCGCTTGTCCGTCCGGTTTCATGTCCGCTACCCTGTCCGGTCTGTAGCCGCAGGGCTTTAGCATGCGGTTGTGTAGCGAGATCCATCTTGGACCTCGAATGAACTCGGGCGATGAACTTGGCCGCCAACATGACCATTCCTCAAAGGCGCGCACAGCCGGCGCGACCGGTTTTGGCATATTATACCCATGTACAGTATCCAGTAAAGAGGTCGCGCTCGCTACATGTCCTGGTTTGGATAGATTGATCCAGGAACGAGGGATCTTCGTAGCTGAATTCGCCTGAATTCTGGCCGCCTGAATTCTGGCGAATTCAGCGACAGCGTTCGCGGGGTCAATCGCCGCGGCATGGAATCGGCGTGCTCGCAAGGAAAGCGGTGAGCCGACACTAGAGTGCCGAGGAATCTCAGATGCCCGGGCCGATCGACGATGCGCTCAAGCATCTCACCGAACTCTCGCCACAGGATTGGGTCGTGCGTGGCGGATGGCCGGCAGCCGCTGCTGCGCTAATCGACGCGGACATCGGCACGATCAGCGGCGCGGCGGATAAGGCGATCCGAGTGTCCGGCACGCCCAATTGGCTCCTGGCCATCGACTTTCAATCCGGCCACGATACCCTCGCCAAGCTGCCCGACCTACTGCTGTATAATAGTGCTTTGTTCAAGCGGCACGGATTGCCGGTACGCACCCTGTTGGTCCTGCTGCATCGCGGTGCGGATTCGCGAAAGCTCACCGGCCTCTACGAGCGCGGCTTCCCCGGCGAGCCGTTCGACGCGGCCCTGCGATACCGGGTCCTGCGTGTCTGGGAGGTGCCCACGGGGGCGTGGCTTTCGGGCGGACTCGGACTTGTCCCGCTAGCGCCGCTAGGCAGGGTGCAAAGAGCCGATTTGCCCGCGATCGTGGCCCAGATGAAACAGCGCTTCGACCGCGAAGCGCCGAGCCAGGCCAAAGAACTCTGGTCCGCGGCTTATATTTTGATGGGTCTGCGGTATGAAAAAGCGACAGCCCAATCGTTGCTCCGGGGAGTGATGAACATGAAAGAATCCGTGACCTACCAGGCTATTCTAGAAGAGGGCGAAGCCATCGGTGAAGCCAAGGGCAAAGCCAAGGGCAAAGCCGAGGGCAAAGCCGAGGAAGCGCGCAGGATGTTGCTGCTTCTCGGCCGCGAGCAGTTAGGCCAGCCCTCCGCGAAGATTGTGGCTCAGCTCGACGCGGTGACTGACCTGGGCCGGCTCGAGGCGTTGGGACTTCGCTTGCTGCACGTGAAGACCTGGGAGGAGTTACTCGGTGTGAACGGCACGGCACGCCACCCGCGCGGGCGCAGGAAGTCGTGAGCAATGCCGCATACGGCTTTGGGCTATTGCTAAGGTTTTCAAGGCGAGGAACGCGACGTTCGACTTCCCGCACGCGGCGGATCTCGACGACGGCACCATGCAGATAGATACCGGGCTTCTGGGCGTGGCCTGATGAGTATCTTCAAGCGCGATGATGTATTTCCCGAATGGGAGCCGGTTCCATGGGATGCCAAGGGGCCTCAGGTCGATGAGCAGGAACGAGGGTTCCACCAACGTGCGCTCAAGCTTTTGGTCTGGACGAAAATCGATTGGATGAACTTTCCCGAGAACGGCATTTTTGGCCGCGATCGGCATTGGTTTGTCAGCCACGACATTGAATACGTGACCACCTTTGACGGCGAAGACCTGATCCTCATTCGAAACATTTGGTTTGGTTTTCCCGATCCACCGGAATGGGGATTGGCGTCGCGTCCGGCTGGGGACGCGGACGCCAGCTGGCAGATGTGGGGCCACTTTCCTGCTCTGCCTGCTGCCTGGTTGGTTCCCGACGCGCGAAGTTCGCCGCCTGCGTGAGACTGGCCGGCCAGTTGTCCGGCGGATTAATGTGAGAGGCGAGCGGCCGGGCGGAGTCTTCGAAGCCGCAAGCCGGACGGCTTTCGGCGTCAGCGGGGAATGACCCAGCAGATCGCGACGGAGGCGTCAAGCACGTACTTCATGCGTCGTCATCGTCGTGAAGCAACGCCTCGAAGCGGGCATCGTCCATGACGCCTCGGGTGCGGCGGATTTCCTCCGTGATCCGGTCGGCACGCTCCTCGATCCGGCGGGATGTATCGGGATCAACCGGCGTGCCGTCGATGATCCGCTTCATCACGGCATGCAGGTCGGCCACGGCTTGACGGTCAGCATCAGCGGATGCAGTTTCGGCAGTGCTCATACCGATATTGTCCTCCGAATGGGAAGGCTGTTAAGGAAACTGCTCGACGAGCAACCGAGACTGATGGCATTTGAACACGTCCGTGGTTAATTGATCGAGCAGCTTGGCTCGGGCGTCGTCGTCCTTGCGCTGATGCACCAGGAGGTAATTGAAGCGCCGGAGAGGAAGGGTTGTTGCCGAATACGCCAGAATTTGGGGCGCCAGCCCACTTGAATTCTGGCGTATTCGCCCACGGGAATTCGCACGCGCGCTGTCCGGACTTGATCCGGCGAGATTCAAGCCACGAGCCTGTTGCATTTTCCATCGGCTCAATGCTTCGCGTTTTCGAATTTCTCCAGCCGTTTTCGCAACTCTTCCTGGCTTCGCTCGAGGCGTTTGATCTCGTCGCGCAGCCGGTTCAGTTCGGTCGCTTCGGTCGTCTTATTGGCTCCCGATTGATTCCGAATCCGGTCGGCCGCGGTCTTGATCATGCGTTCCATCCGGCCTGCCGATTGGTCTTGTGCCAACTTGTCCAGGATGGGCAGCGCGGCCGACGCCAGCGGACCAAGATCGGGCAGCGTCCGAAGCGCGACGAAACGAAGTAACACGTCGTCGGACTCCAACGCAGCCATCAAGGGCTTCACGATTTGCTTGCGTTGCTCGTCGGTCAGCTTCTTGCTTTTGGCTAATTGCGACAGGCTCTGGAGTGCAGCTGCGCGGCGTTCGCGCGGTTTATCGGGCTGTGTCCAATTCAGGACGGTGTTAAGCACGGCCGGGTCTTGGGTTGCTGCCAGGGCCGCCAGGGCCGCGCTGGCGAGCGTGTCGCGATGCGATGGCTTCGACAGCCAAGGCGTGATGACGGCCACGGCATCCTTTTGACCCTGTCGCGCAAAGGCCGTCAGCACCGCCCCTTCCACCGCGTAGCTCGCATCTCCCTTGGCGAGCATCTCCTTCAACGTGGTGGTGATCTCAGCATCCGGTTTCAACTTGCCCAGGCCCTCGACGCTGGCTCGTCGAATCCGGGCATCGGACGATTTCAACCCTTTCAGAAGCGCGCGCCGTGCGGCCGTTCCTTTGCCGTTGCCAAGCGCCGCGCCAATTCAAGCTTCACTCCCCAGAATTGCTCCCCGTCAAAGGCCTGGGCCAAAAGGTCGTGATCCTCCGCGACTTTGCTTTCAGCGAAGTGCTGGACAGTGCGCAGCCGTGCGGGTACGGTCGGCGCTTCGAGCAATTGCGCCCGCCACAGGGCCTGCGACTTGGTCTCCTTGATTTCGGTCAGGATGGCCTGCTCGGGATCGACGTCGATGCGCGCCAGCGGCCCCGGCAACGGCAAGCGGAAATGAAGTTCCTTCTCGGTCATTATTTCGTCCAGGACGACGGGCTCCTTCGCACCCGCGCATGTCAACACGATCTTGAGCGGGAATTCGAACGGTTCACCCGCCTGCGTCTGTTTAATGGTCAGGCGGGCCTGCCGCGAATCGGGCAGGTATTCGGTGGTGACTTCGAGATCGGGATTGCCGGATCGTTCGACCCAATCATAGAAGAAGCGTCCAGATTCCGGCCCGTCGCGCATT
>CAWFFC010000029.1:0-74554 GCA_963815035.1 uncultured Gemmataceae bacterium | reverse complement strand
CTTTTGAATTTCCCACGACCGCGATTTCCTGAACGGGGCCCAGCAGGAAATCGAGCGCGAAGAGCATTTGCCCGCAGGCAATCGGGATTCCTCGACGAAGCCGAAATAGGCGTTGAGCGTGGCCTGGCCTTTTGGGGAAAATCATTGCGCCGGTGATCGCCGCAAGCCGCAGCAGGCCCAGCGCGGCCACGCCGTTTCCCGAAGGCGTCGAGGTGTCCTGGATTTCTTTCGTGCGGGCGATGAGCGACTCGTGTACTTTCGCGGTCGCGAAGAAACCGCCATCCTTTTCATCGTAAAACTGGTCGATCATGATCTCGGCGAATTTCGCCGCCTCGTGCAACCAGCGGGGTTCGAAGGTCGATTCATATAGCGTCACAAGCGCATCGACCAGGTATGCGTAGTCTTCCAGGTAGCCATTGAGTTTGGCGGGCGAATCGACGCCACAGGTTCGATAGAGCCGGCCGTCGGGCATTCGCAATCGCGTGAGAACGAAATCAGCAGCGCGCGTCGCGGCGTCGAGATAGCGCGGCTCTTCGAAGACCGCCCCGGCCCGCGCGAATGCGGCCAGCATGATCGCGTTCCAGGCTGTGAGAATCTTTTCGTCGCACCCGGGCCAGACACGCTTGCGCGCACGTCATATAGTTTATGTTTCGCATCCGTCAGTTTTTCGCGAAGCTCTGTTTCAGACAGATTCAAAACCTTCGCGCTTTGCTCCAACGTCTTCGGACAATTGAAAATGTTCTGCCCTTCCCAGTTGCCGCCGGGGCTCACGTCGTAGACGTAGTTGAAAATCTCGGCGAGTTCCTTGCCGAGCACCGAGGCAATTTCGGACTCGCTCCAGACGTAAAACTTGCCTTCCTCGCCTTCGCTGTCGGCGTCCTGCGTGCTGTAAAACGCCCCGTGGGCTGGTCATTTCCTTGAGCACGTAGTCCAACGTTTCGTCGACGATTTGGCGATAAAACGGATCGCCGGTGACCTGCCACGCCTCGAGATAGGCGGGCGGCAGCAGGGCGTTGTCGTAGAGCATTTTCTCGAAGTGCGGCACGAGCCAGTGGGCGTCGGTGCTGTAGCGGTGGAAGCCGCCGCCGAGTTGATCGTACATGCCGCCCATCGCCATGTGGTCGAGCGTCAATTTCACCATCGACAGGGCGTCGGCGTCGCCATTTCGTTTGCGAATGCGAAGCAACAGGCGCAGTTCCATCGGCTGGGGAAATTTCGGCGCCTGGCCGAAGCCGCCATGCACCGGGTCGAATGCGCGGCGAAAACAGCATCGCCTTTTCGAACACTTGCGATCCCGGCTGGCCCGGCCGCGGAGGCGTTTGCTCATGCTCCCGGATCGCCTGGGCGATTTGCGTGGCGGTATTGACGACCTCATTCCGCCGATCGCGCCAGGCCTCGGCGATTCGCGGAGCACCAGCTTGAAACTCGGCCGGCCATACATGCTCTCCGGCGGAAAATAAGTGCCGCCGAAAAACGGCTCCAGGCTCGGAGTCAGAAACACCGACATCGGCCAGCCGCCCTGGCCCTGCTCAAGGGCTTGCACCGCCGCCATGTAAATCTGGTCGAGATCGGGCCGTTCCTCGCGATCGACCTTGATGCTGACGAAATGGTCGTTCAGGATCTTGCCGACCTCCGGATCCTCAAAGCTTTCATGGGCCATCACATGGCACCAGTGGCAGGCGGAGTAGCCGATGCTGAGGAAAATCGGCCGATTGAGTTGCCGTGCTTGTTCCAGCGCTTCGGGTCCCCACGGGCGCCAGTCGACCGGATTGTCGGCGTGCTGGCGCAGATAAAGGCTCGATTCGTTGGCAAGTTTATTCATCATGTTGCCTTCAAGACTTCGTGTTTACGTTTCGCGCACGTCGAACAACGCGCAAAACGCAAACGAAACGCGGTGCAAATGAACTGCCAATCGCAATCGAGACTACCGCCCGCGCTTCCAGTCGTCGGGGTCGGTTTCCCAGGGCAGGCGGTCGGAATCGTCGGGATCGCGCAGCCGCCCTGAGTCTGGGCTCGCTCGGCCTGCAAAAGGACGAAACTTTCCACGGCGAAGATCGCAAAGAAGATGACAAAAATGAAGTCGCCGCTCGTTGGCAGATACGGAACCGTCGGACCGCCCATGGCGGCAGAAATGGCATTGATCGTCACGACGGCCGCGGCGACAAGCGAGAGCGCGAGCGAATATCGGACGCCCTGATTGGGCGAAGCCCATTGAAGAGTTCGCGGCTCACCTGTCCGCCGTCGAGGGGCCAGATCGGCAGCAAATTGATCATCGCCCACCAAAGGTTGATGATCATTAGCACCGCGATGAAGTACGCCAAGTGGTCATTTTCGATTCGTGGCTTTCCATAGCGAATGAACGCGTACAACGCCGCCCAGAAGGCCAATTGGATGCCCGGCCCCGCGAGGTAGACCGCGATGCGTTTCCAGCGCCCATAGACATTGCTGGACCCGATCGCGAGCCCGCAGGTGCCTTGCAAAACGATCCGGCCATGTGTGCCAAACAAACGGCCCATCCAAACATGGCCAAACTCGTGCAATAGTAAGGACAGGAACACGCAAAAGATGGCGATAATGAGATACTCGGGGCCCCTCTTGATCGAGTTCCAGAAAAAGAACGCCGCGACCAGCCAAAACCACGGGCTGACGCGAATATGCGTTCCAAACAGGCGGAACTTCAAATCAAACGGCGTATCCCGCTGTTCGTCAAGAAACACATTGCACCTCGCCGGCCGAGCCATGCCTTGAATGCCGACATGGTCTGTTTTTGGATTGTAAGTCATTGGCTTCGCGGCGACAATCACCACTGGGAGGCCACTGCATGAGTTGGGAGCAATTTCGCGGCCAATTTCCGGTGACCGAGCGCTGGGCCTTCATGGACCACGCGGCGGTCGCGCCGCTGCCAAAACCCGCGGTGGCCGCGCTCGCGGAATATGCCGACGACCTGTCGAAAAACGGCATCGCCAGCGTCGCTCGCTGGGTGCATCGTGTTCGCGATGTCCGCGCCTGCGCTGCCAGGTTGCTCAATGCAAGCGTCGATGAGGTCGCTTTCATCAAGAACACCAGCGAAGGAATCGACTGGGTGGCGGAGGGCTTTCCCTGGAAGCCGGGCGACAATGTCGTGCTGGCGGCGGAGGAGTATCCCTCGAACCAGTATCCCTGGATGAATCAAGCCCATCGCGGCGTCGAGGTGCGGTCCGTGGCCAGCCGCGGCAGCCGGGTCGCCATCGACGACATCCGCAACGCGATCGACTCGCGCACGCGGATCGTGAGCCTGAGCTTCGTCGAGTTCGCCAGCGGCTACCGAAATGATCTCGACGCCATCGGACAATTGTGCAGGGAACGCGGCGTTTACTTCTTCGTCGACGCCATTCAAGGTCTCGGCGTCTTTCCGCTCGATGTCACGAAGCCGCCGATCGATTTCCTCGCGGCCGATAGCCACAAGTGGCTGCTCGGTCCCGAGGGGATTGGTTTGTTTTGGATTCGCCAGGAGCTGATCGACTTTCTGCATCCGATCACGGTGGGATGGAACAGCGTCATCGATCCAACGAATTTTGGGAAAATCGAGTTTCGCCTGCGGCCCGGAGCGATTCGCTGGGAAGGCGGCGCCCCAATGTCGGCGGCATCACCGCCATGGGCGCCAGCCTCGACCTGCTGCTTGGCGCTGAAATTGCACAAGTTCGCGAACGGGTCGAATTCATCAGCGATTATCTTTGTGATCGAGTCGAGCGGGCCGGGTTGAAGCTTTTCAGCAGCCGTGCGCCGGGCGAAAAATCAGGCATCGTTTCGCTTCTGACCCCCGGTCGCGATCCGGCGGAGTTGGTGGTGCGCTGCCGGGCCGCGGGAATCATCGTTAACAATCGCCTGGGCCGGTTGCGCCTGAGCCCGCATGCCTACAACACTACCGAAGAGATCGATCGTTTTATTGATTGCGTGAAATAAATATGCCGAACAGTCTCGACTCGCACGTGGCCGTATACACGGGGACCTTCGATCCGGTGCACCTCGGGCATCTCGATATCATTCGCCGGGGCAGCCGCCTGTTTGAGCGGCTGATCGTCGGCGTCGGCGATAATCCCGAAAAGGCGCCGTTCTTTTCCGCCGGGGAACGCGTGTCGCTCTTGCAGGAAGTGGCGCGGCCGTTTGCGAACGTCGAAGTCATCGCGTTCGATGGATTGGCCGTGAAGTTCGTGCGCAACCAGCACGCAAGAATCATGCTCCGCGGATTGCGGACCCTGTCCGACATGGAATACGAATTCACCATGTCGCTGATGAATCTGAATCTCGATCCCGACCTGGAGACGATCTTCTTGATGGCGAAGGAAGAGTATTCGCACGTCAGCAGCACGCTGCTCCGACAAATCGCGGTATTCGGAGGCGAACTGGCGAAATTCCTGCCGCCGATCGTCAAGGAGGCGTTGGAATGCGCCGCGCAAGCGCGGGGGAAGATAGCGGTCGTGATGTTTTGACTTCCTGCAAAGCCGCAAGCGAAATGGGGAGCACCGCCATGTCCGATTCCACACGCTTTGAAGAATTCATCCTGGCCCAGGCTGTGGCCTTGCGGGCCAACGACCAGCCGCCGCGCGCGAAAGCCGAATGGGAGAGACGCCGGCCCCTATTGCGGCAGGAGATTCTGGCGGCCGCGGGAATTTTTCCAGCCGACCCTTGCGATTTGAAGCCGGAAATCCGCGGCAAAATCGATCACGATGACTACCGCATCGAAAACCTGATCTTTCAGAGCCGGCCCGACGTATGGGTAACCGCCAATCTCTACGTTCCAAAAAAGGTCAAAGGCAAATCACCCGCCGTGCTGTGCGTGCACGGCCATTGGAGTGGCGCTCGCCGCGACCCGGTGGTTGCAGTCGCGCTGCCTCGGGCTCGTTCAGTTCGGCTTTGTCGTTCTAGCGATCGATGCCTTTGGCGCCGGCGAACGATACGATTCGCCCGCCTTGGGCACCTACCACGGCGCACTGTACGGGGCGACGCTGTGGCCGCCCGGTTACACGCTGCTCGGCATGCAGGTCTACGACAATCATCGCGCTGTCGATTATTTGCTCACCCGGGCCGAAGTGGATGGCACGAAGATCGGCATCACCGGGGCGTCCGGCGGCGGAAACCAGACCATGTACGCCGGCGCGCTCGACGAACGCCTCGCTGCGGTCGTTCCGGTCTGCTCGGTCGGCACCTATCAGGCCTATCTCAAAGCCGCCTGCTGCGTCTGCGAAGTGCTGCCCGGCGCCTTGCGGTTCACCGAGGAAGGCGACGTGCTCGGCCTGGTCGCTCCGCGTGCGCTGCTTGTCATCAACGCCAGCCGCGATGCCTTCCAGTTCAGTCCCGACGAGGCGCGAAAGAGCATCGCCCGGGCCCGCGGGATTTATGACCTGCTGCTGGCCCGCGACAGTCTCAAACACGAAGTCTTCGAATCCGGCCACGATTACAGCAAGCCGATGCGCGAGGCGATGTATGGCTGGATGACGAAATGGCTCAAGGGCACCAGCGACGGGCGTCCCGTCGCCGGAGCCGGCGATTCATGTCGAAAAACCGGAGGATCTGGCCTGCTTCCCGCGAGGTACGGGCCGGCCGACGCCGTTTCTCGATCCGCCGACATTCGCGGCCCGCGAGGCGACCGCAGTCGTTGCCAAGGTCGCGAAATTAGCGCCGAACCATGTGGAGGAATGGGAATCGACTACGACTCAATTGCGAATCGATCTGAGCAAAACGCTGGGCGGCATCCCGAAGCCTCCGCGAATCGTGGCCAAGCCCGCCGAGTCGCCCGCGGACGACGAATTCGCAATTTCGCACTTGCGGCTAAACGGCGAGGCCGACCTGCCGATTCCCATGTACGCGATTTCCGGGCGCATGCAGCCGGCCCGGCGGCCCACGTGTGCCTTCTTGCATCTGCAGGAAAAGCCGCGGCGGCGAAGCATCCGCTGGCGAAAGCGCTCGCCCGGGCCGGTTGGCTTGTCGCCGCGCCGATCTGCGCGACCGGCGCATTGAAACCCGCCAACGACGCCCTCCGCGGTGCGCCCGATCATAATAGCGCCGAACACGCGCTCTGGATCGGCCGGCCGCTCCTGGGGCAATGGGCCTATGATGTGCTTTGCGTGCTAGACTGGCTTGCGGCCCAACCGGGCCGAGACATGCAGAAGATTGCGTTCGTCGGCGTTGATCAGGCCGGGATCGTGGCGTTGACCGCCGCGGCCCTGTTTGCCGAACGCGTGACAGCTGTTGTCGCGACCGGCACGGTTTGTACACTGATGACGAAGAAAGCTTACCCGTCTGGAACGCATATGGGCCTGCTTGCCGGGCCTGTTGAAAATCGGCGACATCCCCCAACTGGCCGCGATGAGCGCACTGCGCCGCCTCGTCATTGCCGATCCGCGCGCTGCCGACGCCATGCCGCTCAAGGACGCGACGTGCCGGCGGCCTTTGGATTTACCCGGGCTGTGTTTCAATCTCACCAGGCCAATGAAAAATTCACCTTGCGCGCTCGATGCGGCCGGATGAGATTGTTCAGGGACTCTAATCATGATGCCGGAACAATGGACCGCCGTGGATCGCTACATTTGCGATGCGATCGTGCCGCAAGACGCGGGGCTTGAAGCCGCGCTGCACGTGAGCGCCGATGCGGGCCTGCCGCCGATCAGCGTCACGCCCAACCAAGGCAAGTTCCTTCATATCCTCGCGCGAGCGATCGGCTGCGCAACATCCTCGAAATCGGCACGCTGGGCGGTTACAGCGCGATTTGGATGGCGCGGGCATTGCCTTCGGGCGGCCGGCTCGTGACCCTGGAATCCGACGCGAAGCATGCCGAGGTCGCGCGCCTGAATATCTCGAACGCCTGCCTGGCGAATGTCATCGAGCTTCGCATTGGGAAAGCGCAGGATCTGTTGCCGCGGCTTGCCGCCGAACAGCGCGGGCCGTTCGACCTGATTTTCATCGACGCCGACAAGGAGAATATTCCCGACTATTTCACCTGGTCGGTCAAACTTGCCCGATTGGGCGGCCTGATCATCGTCGATAACGTGGTCCGCAAAGGGGAGGTCGCCAGTCCCGTCAGTTCCGATCCCAGCGTCAAAGGCGTGCGCCGGTTCAATGAAATGCTCGCGATGGCTAAACATGTCACCGCCACCACGATTCAGACCGTCGGCGCCAAAGGCTACGACGGTTTCACGATCGCGCTGGTCACCGGCCGCTAACGGTTAGCCGCGACGCGAGTCTTCGAGCGGAGCGCGTATTATCCGCGTCTTCGGGCGGAGCGTCACTTCTTCACCGCGACAATGCGAAAGCCGATGTGATCGTAGCGCCGCTCTGGTTCAAAACGCAGCCGAAAAGCGGAGCGGCATGGCCAGCCGTCGTCAGCCCAGCAGCCGCCACGGCGAACCCGTGAGATCGCGCCATTTTGGCTTTTGGTTGCGGTCGCCTGGGCGGAATAGAGATCGGGGTCTGTGCCACCGGGCAGTTTCGAGTGATACCAGTCGCGGCACCATTCGAAAATATTGCCGTGCATGTCGTGGATGCCCCAGGCGTTGGCCGGGTAACTTCCCACCTTCGCGGCCTTGCCAAGCGATGGCCCCGGTTCGCCGCCGTTGTACGGTTTCTCTTTGAAGTTCGCCTGCTTACTGCTGAGCTTGTCGCCAAACGCCGTGGCGGTTTTCGTGCCCGCCCGGCAGGCATATTCCCATTGCGCCTCGGTTGGCAGGCGATACTCCCAATCGTGTGGAAGTTCTCCTGACCTTGTGTGCGAGTTCGGTGAGCTTCTGACAATACGCCTCGGTTTCGGCGAAATTCACATTGCCGACCGGATAGTCGTCGCCCTCGGGCAACTCCACCGTCAACGGCCCCGGCAGCTTGCCCATCGTTCGCTTCCATTGGCCCTGCGTGGCCTCGTACTTGGCCATCCAGAAACCCTTGGTGAGAGTGACCTGAACTTGATCTTCGCCGGGACGCCGCTCAGGTTCAGTGCACGGGCTACCCATCGTGAATTTCCCCGGCGGACACCAACAAAACTTGACGCCGGCGATCGTTCGCTCAGCGCCGGCTTTGCTGCCACTGAAACGCGTCGGCGGGACAGGGTGAGTCGAATCATCGTGGACGGTCACTGCGACCGAACGCCGAAATCCCACGACGCCGAGGATAAATAGACAAAGTCATGTTGATCGAAAGAGGGGCATCATCTCTCCTACGCGGCTTTCGCACCAGTCTTCTTCGTCGCGTGGTCCAACGCCGCCGAGGCGCATGCCGCGAGGGAAGCGCAGCCCCAATTGCGATTCTGCGCCAATGCGCTCGGATCGCAAAGCTCCCCTTGCGTCTAAACAATGACGCAAACTACTTTTTCTGCATGCGCTCCAGTACCAGAAGCATCATGCCATCGTTGGCGCTGTGCCGGCCTGGAACTTGGTCGGTCGCTTGCTCGGATCGGCGGGCGGGAAATTTGGAATGCAAATCGTCAGTCGATCCTTCTCCAGTTTGTAAATGCCGGCCGCCGTTTGTCCTTTCAGTGGCCCGTCGAGCGCAATGACGTCAATCGACTTTGGCGACTTGCTCGGATCCAGCTTAAATGTACTTTTTAGCTCAGCTTTTGACTGTTCCAATGGAATGGTTATGGTGTCGCCCTCGAAGACGAACCGCATATGCTTGGCCCGCGCGTCATCCTTCGACACTTTCTTGCCCCTCGCCTCAACCTGGACAACTTGCCATTCGCCTTGCAACTTTTTCATCTCGTCCGCCGCCTTGTCGCCGGCACGGGCCGATGCGCTGCAAAGTACAAGAACGATCAACAGCCAACATCGAGTCATGAGAATTCTCTTTGTCGAGATCCTTCGTGGATCCGCGCCCAAACCATCCGATTCCGATCTGAACGACCGCATTGCGGTTGCTCATCCAACTTCGTACGATCGTACCCGGTCCAAATCCGGTTGCAATTGAATTCCGGTGTCGCAAACGCTTTGATGCGGTATGCTAATAGGAATCCCGCCAGATTCGGAGCACGTTTCCATGAACTACATCGACCCGCACCAATTAGCTCACTGGAACGGGAGCTAAATGGCTTGCCGGAGAAGGGGTTTACGTCGAAGCGGGTCGAAACTGGAACGGGGCGAATTGGCTCTTTTTTCCACCGTTTCCACGATATTCGGCACTTACTCGGCACTTTCCCGGCACATCGAAGCTGCCTAAACCTGGGTTTCCTGAGCCGCCATTGCAAGAGATCGAGGATTAGCAGCAGACGCCACACCTGAATACTTGATAAAGTCGCGACCTCAAGGCTTCTCTCCTCTCGCGCCATGAATGCGATCCTTCGGAGGAGGAGTACAGAAAGCTACGGACGGAACTGATCCAGATCGAGCGATCCGGATTTGCTCCCGAAGTTTGTGTTGTCCTGCCGTACCATTCGAGAATTCTGGCCTCATCAAGCGAAGTCCCGAATGGAAAGAACGATTAGAGTCCTGCAAAACGAGTTGATCCGATCCTGACAGGCTTGAGGAAGGATGCACCGCCCGAGCTGTCTGCTAGCGGTCCAGCTCCCCCACATGTCCCGCAGCGATGTCGTGCTGGTCACCGTAACAAGATGAGACGGCGCCGTACTCGACGAGTCAGGCGCGACGGCGCGGTGCCGTCGCGGTGCGCTCGGTGATCGGTATATCACGATCTGGGCACGCTGAACGCACGAGGTGTTTCACGCGATCTCGGAAATGGTTCGGTGTGCTGGCGGTATGCAACAAACGGTCGATAAGCGATTCGGCGGCTCGATCCCGGCGCGGTCATCGCGGTTGGCGTCGCCTTCGGCGTGGACGAGAGCGATCAGCCATTGGGGACATCCTGCTGTCTAGCAGCTTCGGCTCTACGAACTTCAGCGGGTCGGCGGGGAGAGCCGGATCACACTCCGTGCGACAGGCCGCACGCCTCCACGCGACTGGTCAATCATTTCGTGACATTCGCACACACCAAATGGGAAGGAACGCAGCGGTAACGCCAGCGTCATGTTGACCGGGAAAAGCTCGTCGATGAATGGATTATCGGGACCAGCTTCTGGCGTCGAGAGCGAGGCGTGGCGGGGAGATGGAGGGAGCGGGCTATACGTTTCGGTATTGACCACAAGGTCGATTGGATCGTGGTGAAGCAATCTGCGATTGGCCGACGGTGACAAAAGGGACGAACAAGACGGAACACCAGAAAGAGCGGCCAAAAACGCCGCACAGTTTCTCATTCAAGCCCTTCAGTATGCACCTTTAAGCGTCAAGAAGTGATCCTCGAATAGCCTCGCTGGCGGTTCTCCGCGGTCCGAATTGCCCGCGGTGGATGCGTTTTGATCGGGAAAGAAGATCGACAACCCGAACACCGCGGTAGGTAGATGTTGATGGAAAATGCGAAAAGTTCTTTGCAGAAGCCTCGAAGTACGACACCAGCCCGACGAGCAAAGCTCTAGCTGACGGTTAATGCCACGAGTTTCGGCACTTGCGCGATCTTGCCAGTTGCCCCAGCGTGTCCCTGAAGTCGATGCTGATCGGAACGGCACCCGAACACAGCGCTTCCCAATGTCTGCCATCAGTCCTTCCCCTGCTTCCTGCGAACCGCGGCCGACTTGCTGACACTTGATCTTAAACGCCAACCGAAGCCAGCGGATAGAGACGGAAAGACACCTTCAGGTTCACGCATTACGATAGCCGGCCGTTTTTCTTGGACAGTACACTAGCGCCTCGACGAGTGCTTCCTCATTCGGAAGCGAGTTTCTTGAACACGGGAACGCCCGCCTGCTCTAGCGGTAGTGTCGCACGGTCCCGGCGGAGGTACCGGCTTCCGCCTGGTGCGTGGGCAAGAAAATCGCTTCTCGGCACGAGGGGTTGAGCAAGGAGGTGCTCGACATCGCCTGGAAAGGGCAGATCAGGCTGTGTAAGAAGTATCGCTCGATGAGTGCGAGAGGGAAGAACAAGAATGTCGTCGTCACCGCGATTGCCCGCGAGATGGCGGGCTTCATCTGGGAGATCGCGGCATACCGAATCCGACCATGATGGTGGCTCATGCCTCATAGGCGGATTCGCTAACCTATACACCCCGCAGCTTTTGCTGGGGGCAGAGTTAATCACTGGCAATCCTTGAGGCCGCCCTTATAGCCGGTTCTGTTCAAGACACACGTTCAGCACCGACGCGCGATGTCAGGCTCCGGAAGGCCAAAACGAAAAACGGTCCTGCGGTATCCAACCCGCGTATAAGAGTGTGATAGGCCGTCGTTCTATCGTTCTCTGCCCCCAGCTCTGGCTGCATCCATCAGAATACCTCAGCGATGCCAAAAACCTCGCTCCCGTTAGTGCTGTAAATATCGCTTGAAATCAATCATAAGAGGGGGCCGGGGGGTGCGAGGCAGCCGTACCCGGACCGGAGCGAAGCGCAGCCCGTAGCACCCGGTCGATGATGCGAGAGCCCATAAAGTCAGAGTAGGAGGATAGGTGATGGGTATACGGCGAGTCGAAATCTTCACCAGCCTTGACGTAAACCCGTTGAAAAGCGGGGTGCCCAATCGACATCGCAAGGAGAACCCTTGGCAAGCGGTGCAAGCCGTCACCTTACCACTGCAGACACCAGCTTGTCACGCTGGAGGCTCTGGCGGTCAAGCCAGTCCGGTTCGCAACGTGTCGCTCTCTGAATAGCGGGGATGGTGGTCTGGTTGGCAGATCAATGCGCCGCTGGTAAGAACGTCTATAGCCCGGCTGCACAGCTGTCAACGAAAGCGATGGCTAGGCCGGATCTGACGGCAGATCCGGCGGTTAATCATCGCCAGCGAACTACCCCGGTTGGAACGCGGTTCCGTAAAGGGAGTTCACCCTATCCAGGAACTCAGTGCAGGGCGGTGACTTCCCGCCAGTTCATGTGGCGAGCACGGCCTTCATTCCTCTCGGGGGGCCATCGCCATCGCGGAGCATTCATAAATGGTCTTGCCGCCGCGGAAGAGGGGAGCTTAAAACAACCAAAGCCGTCAAGGACAAAGGAATTGGCGTCGAGGAAGCCAACAGGGGATCAAGAGGTGCTTGTGTCGTCATTGTGTGATTCCTTTGTTCCCAGGCCCCGCCAATCAGGCCTTTACGGATGCGACCGAAGCCGTAAAAGACGGCAGCGTAGTGCAGCTACGGCGTCGGCCAAGCGAAATGCAGAGGCTCCCGGAGGGAAACCGTCTTGGCAGGTTGCAGGGGCCGGCTGCGGCTTCAGCATCACCGGGATTAAAGGCCCGGTGGGGCCGGGAAGGAAGGGGAAGCGGGATCGCGGAGGAGCCGGATGGTCAGCGGCGGAACCCGAGTCGCATCAGATGGACCGTCGTAGTCTGGTGTTTTACGGGCATTCTTTTCGGCCAGTGCTTGCTCATAAAGCTCGTATGCCCGGCGGCGGTGGCCTCTGGGTCGGGCCAGTTTCGCTCCTTCTCCCAAACATCATACCCCAACATCTCAAGAATTCCGTCATACCTATCAGCAAGAAACTTATCCGAATCATTACCTCTGAGCGAACGCTCAAATCCAACCTGACCGTACGACGTAAGACGTTCAATATCCGACAAAGCGAAGCACTGATCCGCTCGTGCATGCCCTCCATATTTAACCCAGAAAGCAACCAATCCCATAACCTCACGCAGACGATCAGGTCATTTTTCTTCTGATCATCGCGGTGATCGTGGCTCTTGTGTTTTGCCGCCGCCGGTGGCGTCCGTCGGGTACGGCGTTCGGGACGGCGAACTGGATGAGCGAGAAGCCTTCTTCGGAAAGCCGGATTCTCGCCGGCAACGGGCTTGTCCTGGGTCGCACCTTTGCTGGCGCACTGATCCGCCTTCCGGACTATTGCCACGTACTCTGCTGTGGCGGCACTGGGTCGGGCAAAGGGGTAAGCATAATATTACCCAATCTGCTCACTTATCGTGCGGATCGATTGTCTGTTTCGACACAAAAGGTGATCTATACGAGATTACCGCAAAGCGACGCGCCGCGATGGGAGAGACGCATCATCCGGCTGGCACCGTTCAACGGGGGCAAAGACGCATTCAATCCGCTCGACACCATTCCGTGCGACGCCCTGATGGTGGATTCCGCTAGAGCGATGGCTGAGGCTCTGGTAGTACGCCAGGGAACCGAGTCTGATCCGCATTGGAATGACAAATCCGTCCAAGTGATCTGTGCTGTGCTGGTTCTGGTGCTGCTCATGTTCAAAGACGAGGACCGGAGCCTCAACTCCGTGCAGGAGATTGTCAGCGACCCGGAGATGCTGAGGGCTGCGGCCAACAAGCTACAGGAGTTAGGAGGCATCCCCGGCAGGCTCGGCAACCAGCTCAAGACCCTCTTTGATAAAGAGTCGTCGTCACTCACCAGAGAAGGAGCCGGCGTGCTCAGCACGGTGACTCGCCACTTATCCTTCTTGGATTCTGAGCTGGTTGCCAAGGCGGTTGCGACGCTCTACGTTCGATCCGGCGAAGGTTACGAATACCTGGTAACACGGTCTTTTTGCAGATTCCGCAGGACCAGCTTGAGGCGCAGAGCGGGTTGCTTCGCTGCTGGGTCTCCACATTCGTCCGTGTGCTCGGCGCTGTCGGTAACGAGAATGACGGCGAGGTGCTGTTCCTGTTGGACGAAGCTTCGGCCCTCGGTTCGCTTCCTGCCCTGGAGGAAGCGCTGGTCCGGGGACGCAGTGCCGGGGTCCGGCTTCTTCTGGCCTACCAGTCCGACACCCAGGTACGAACGGCATTCAAGGGTAAGCCTACGCTGCTTTACGACAATTGCAGCACGCAGATTTTCCTGGGTGCTGCAGGCAGCTACGAGAGTGCCGAGTGGCTCTAGCAAGTCCCTCGGGGATTGGACGCAGGTCGTCGAAAGCTACGGTGAAAACGAGTCAAGCTCCTATCAGACAGTGCGGGGTCGCAGCAGAGGCGGTCGCAGATGAGCCGTGGCAGTTCGCGGAACTACTCGGTAAGCTGGAAGGGCTCTCCTGCGCCCGAGGAAATCCTCACGCTCAGACAACGATTGTGTGATCGTCCTGCAACGCGGCATGGACCCGATCCTCGCAAAGCGCGTCAAGTGGTATCAGGACCGAGCGTTTAACCGTGCCGCGCCGAGGCGGTTTCGTTCCGCCAGGCCGTGGTGGCTGATCCTCTTCACGCCCATATGGTGGCAACCATCGAGGAAATTGTGGTGGTGGTGCGGCTGGTGGCGGCGGCGATCCTGGCCCTGATCCTATTGGGAATGGCGATCAGGGTGAGATCATCAGTGGCCTTAGAAACCTGTACGAAGGAGGTGCAACATGGAACGGAAGATCGGCGAAGGTCATGCGGGGGCGATGTTTCGCCTGGGGCTGAAAGAGTCTGAAGAACTCGCGCCGAACCCGTCGCGGGAGAGCGTGGCGGATCAAGAGATCGGTGTGTACGGGACACTCACGCAAGGCGAGATCGCTTACTGTGCGCGGCGGCCCCGGCCAAGGTTTGGAGCAAGAATCGCGGGCCGACAAACTCGGCCTCGATGACCTCCGTGCCTATGGCGAAGAACTGTCCCAATCCCAGGATCGCAGCAGGGAAGTGGGCAGAGAGCACGACAGAGAGCAGGACAGGGACCGCCAGCGCGGTGGCCTGGGGCAACGGTAACCGGACCGCCCATGTTTCGCCCTGAAGAAGAGGCTGCGCCAACTGCGGCTTGCTTCGAGATGCAACAGTAGCAGCGCAGCGGTGGCCAGAAACTCCAAAGGATGGTTTCTGGGCAGGATGCCCCTTACCCTTTGCCCGCAAGAAAAGAGGTGGCGCCATGGTGCGTGTGGTGCGTTACCCCGTGAAGCTCGTTGTCAAACTTGTTTCGGCATTCCGTTTCCTGGCGGCATGTGTCGCCGGGAGTACCCATTAACCTCGCCCAAAGAAAGGAGTTTCGCATGTCGTTCCTTTTGTGGACGTTGTTCATCCTTTGGTTTCTTGGAGTCGGCGTGGGCCAGCTCTCCAAGCAGACCACAAAGGTCGTCAAGAAGGTTGCGGAGAACGAAACCGTCCAGGAGGCTGGCAAGGGTGTCCTTGCCCGATGGCTGGATTCGGTCTTCAAGCAATTATGGCTGGGGAAAGGTTCGCCCGCCTTTCCTTTGGCACGAGGAGGAATTGACGTGAGTCGTCTGGATAAACTGGCGCTCCCAATCATCGTGTTTTTCCTCGGAGTGGTCTGCCCGTTCCGGGCTTGGTGGGACCTTCACCACCCGGAGAACTGGATTCCCCGGCTCTGGGAGTGACCCGCATGTGTATCTGTGGCTGTGGGCCGCCGTCGGCGGTTTTATTGCCTGGATCGCATGGCGCATTGCCTTGCTGGAACTGCGACTCAAACGGTGCGCACGGCTCGAAGCGCTGCTGGTTCTGGCGGAATCGCTGGTCCGGCAGCACAGGCGGGATGAGGCAAAGGCCGTTCTTAAAGAGTGCAAAGACCTGCTGTCCAAAGTGAAATCCGCTTGATGTTCGGTCAGGAGATATTCAAGGCACCGAGAGCCGAGGTGGAGCATGACCGTTGAGGAGAGGCTGGAAAAAATCGAGGCGATGCTCCTCGTGCTGGTTGAGCGTCAGCAAGTGCGGGAGTGGTACTCCGTCGAAGAGTTCGCCCGGATCGTGGGGCGGCGGAGTTCACCTGCCGCGAATGGTGCCGCCACGGTCGCATCAAGGCCGAGAAGAAAAAAAGCGGCCGCGGCGCCTACGCCTCGTGGGTGATTTCCCACGCCGAGCTTCTCCGCTTCCAGAAGGAAGGACTGCTGCCTAACCAGTGGACAGCGTGATCGGACGACGAGCGGACCCCAAGATCACGCAGCTGCTGACAAGAAGCCCGTCGCCAACAAGGTCACCAGCCTGATCGGGTAATTGGTCAAGTAATCAAGATGGCGGGACATCGATCCGCCTGTTTTTGGTGATGCCGTGAAGAGTTACATCAGCGTTAAACAAGTGGTCGCTCGGCTCAACGGTGCCATCTCCGTCAAGCTGGTGTACGCTCTGATCGCGAAGGGCAAACTGCGGTCGAACCGGGCAACTGGTAAGGTGCTGGTCGAAGAAGACAGCCTGGTGGAGTTGATGGATGGGCCACCGAAGCCAGTAGTGCCAGAGGAACCTCCGCCACCTCGCAGACCGCGAGGAAGGCCGAAGAAACCGGCGATTAAGCTCTGGTAAACACATTATGTCGATGGGGCGTTCTCTTCCCCTGGCTGCCCTGACGGGTTCTCCTCCCTCTTATTTCGGCGAATCGAACCCAGCATCAACAGGATATGCAGCACGCGGTCGCTGACGTACCGGTTGAAGTCTTCGACGGCCATGAGGCCGTGCGACATGCGGTTGCGGATGTTTTTCCCTGCTGCGTGTCGGCAAGGAACGCCAGCATGTAGAGATGGGCTGCCTCGCCGAACTTTTCCTTGATGACGGGTTCGTGTTCAAGGATGTCGGTCAGCGTCTTTTCGGTCATCCCCGGCTGCTCGCCACGTCGCGGCTTGTTGGGTGGTCGGCCAACCAAAGTCAGCAAGAATCGGATGCGCGTTCTCGATCTGCGGAATGAGGAGGGAAATCGCCTTCGGATGGTCCCCGGCGAAATACGCCTCGACGCCGAGTTGGATGATCCCGCGGAATCGGACCGTAAACGCTGGCGACTCGTAGATGAACGAAACGACCTGTTCTGGCGTAACCGAGTATCGCTGCCAAGTCCGGTCGAAGGCCGCTGCCAGGAACTTTCGCATGTGGCTGATCTCGTCCGATACCGCATTGAGCAGTGCGCCTACCGGGTCGGTATCGACGGAGCCAATCTTCGCCACCATCTGGCCCTCGCTCATCTTGGCGATTGGCCACATCGTCGCCATCGGGAATTCTTTGCGGAACCGCTTCAGCCGGTCGCGTAATAGGTCGAGGTCGGGAATGTAGCGGCCAACGATATTCCGGATCGCCTTGTCGAACCCGCCCTCCGTTAGCTCGTTCAGCAAACTTCTCAAGCTCATCGGGTGGAATCTCGATGTCGGCATCCAAGGGTTGCGCTTCTCCTCTGCGCCTGCTCACCACGGCTTCGAGAACGATTCTGGACACGCTCAGCTTCTTCGTCGAGCCCGTTGACCCGGTAGAATCGAAAGACCGCATTGAGCGTAGAAGTGCGCGACCGTATGGTCAGGGTTTGCCCGCGGCACGGTGCTCTCAGCCGCCTGTCCGCTGGCTCGCACCACCCGGTCGGCTTCGGGTTGGCGGCCAAGTCGCTGGTAGTGCCTGACGAGTCGGGCGGCGACGTGCATCGTGCTTGCCGGGTCCACCCCTTCCGGCTTCCCGGCGATCTCGGTGATGTGCTGCTTCCAGACCGGCGACCAATGCTGCCTGCTGCGGATCGGTCAGCTTGAACTTGGGCGACTCCTCGAATATGTCGAACAGCGTCACCCAGCCCCAAGTCTCGTTTACGCGAGTGAACAAATCAACGAGAGCATCGCGGGCTTGTTCGGCTCGGCCTTGGTCGCCGATGCTCACGGCGAGCTTCAAGCCTGCGCTGGAGGCGGTCAGAGATGGGGATAGCACTATGCGTGTCGGCCAGCGGGCCAGCCGCTACATAGCCGTCGATGGCAATCCTCGCGGCGTCGATCGGCGGCTTGAGCCCGCAAGCGACCTTGGACAGATCCCAGACGAGATCGGCGTACCGCGCGGTGCGAAGCAGTGGATGCTTTGCTGCGGCCATCCGCTTTTCCCAGTACCTGACGACGGCCTGATCGAGCCACGCGATGTCGGGGTTGCGGAAGTCACCGCTTTCAAAAGCTGGTCCGAAATAGGTCTTCCAGCAGCTAACCTCACCGGCGTGTTGTGGGAAGAAGTGGAACGCCCAGCGCTCGGCGTCCGCTGCCTTCTTCTCGGTGTCCGTCGGGGATTCGATTCTCTTTGCGGCAGCGATGATGTGCCCGGCCACGTCGCCTTCGTCGAAGTACCCGGCCTTCTCGAATACATCGAGAACGGCCGCGACCCATCCGGGTGTGTCGAGTTGTTCCGCTTCCCCGGCTCATGACTGACCTCACCGGTTGCGACTTGTCAGCAAGAAAGATGCACCCAACCGGCGGTAAGTTTGCGCCGGTTTGAAGCTCTTTCTACCTGGCTCCTGCCGTTTGCCGCGAGGAGTGATTGCTGTTCGCCGTTTGCAATGCCATGAATTGCAGATACCGCTCGTGCAGCTTCTCCATGTCCATGTGGAAGTACCGGGTCTGCGAGCATCTTCACCGACGTGCCGAGCATCATCATGCCGCCCCGAAGATGTCGCCGGTAGTGTCGCAGGTAGTTGCAGGCCCACGAGTGCCGGAAGTTGTACGGCTTCAGGCTGTCCGGGTCGATGTCGTGTTCCTTGCAGTAAGCGACGACGCTGGGCCGCTTCACCAGCCACCGCCACTTGTTGCCAATGGACGAGGGGAGCCAGCCGGCATCGCGTGGCGTGCGGAAGATCAGCCCCTTCGGCTTGGCGGCGACCAGCTTCTCGACGTACCGTTGCACCTCGGGCGTTAGGAAAATCACCCGGTCCCGCTGGGTCTTCTTCGCGTTCTTCCAGATGTATCCCCGCGTGGCGTTCCAATGGAAAATCAGCTTTCCCTTCACGTAGTTGAACGCCTCGGCGGCTCGTAGCTCGCCGGGACGCGCGCAGTCTGTTCGCAGCACCCAGAGCAAGTCGGCGAACTCCTGCGACCGCATCTTGTTCTTGCGGGCCTCGTCGATCAGCACGTCCATCAGCTCGTCCGACATCCGCGCTTCCCCGGGCCCGCAGATCGGCTGCGGCAGTTCCACGCGGCCGGCGAGCGGGTCGTTCTCGATGAAGCCCCTTCTTCCTCGCCCACGACACAGCGGCTAGAATAAGGGTTCCAGCGTGGCACTGGCTCGTGGAGTTCCAGCGGTGATCCTGGCGGGCGAGGTATTCCTCCACCATGTGCGGTCGGAGGTCGCGTACCTTGTACTCGCCGAATTCCTTCGAGTGAAGCCTCGGGCCATGATCTCGAACACACCGGGGACGCCGCTCTTGCGGGTCGCCTTCAGGTGTGCGCGGTATTGGTTCATCAGGGCGGAAACCTGATAATCATCAGTACCTTTGCCCGCATCCTGTGCGACCAGTTTGCGAAACTCGTCGAGGGCGAGCCAGGTAGGTCGGCCCATTCGGTGCGTCGTCCGGGCCTCGGGCGAGGAAGTGACGGTCTTTGCCGATCCAGCAGGCGTAGGCTTTCCGGCTGCTCCAGTAGCGGACGGTTGGTTTCGGGCTGCGTGCCATTGTCGTATCCTGTCAGGTTGGGGACAGGGAATGAATCTCTCCACTATTGTAGGCAAAAACTCGTGACTCGGCACTTGAATTCGGCACCACATGAGACGTAGATCACGGCAAGGGAAGGAGATAAATTCACCATGAACTACATCGACCCGCATATTCACATGATCTCCCGCGTCACCGACGATTATCGATCGCATGGCCCAGTGCGGCTGTGTGGCGATTTCGGAGCCGGCGTTCTGGGCCGGGTTCGATCGCGGCTGCTCGGCGGCTTTCGCGATTACTTCCGCCATCTCACCGAAGTCGAACCCAAACGCGCCGCCCAGTTCGGCATCAGCACTACTCCTGGCTGTGCATCAACGCCAAGGAAGCCGAGAACGTCTCGCTGTCGCGCGAGGTCATCGCGCTGATCCCCGAATTCCTCGACAGAGCCCAACGTGCTGGGCATCGGCGAGATCGGCCTCAACAAGAACACGCCGAACGAGGCGACCATCTTTCAGGAACACGTCGATCTGGCGATGAAGACCAACGAGCTGATCCTCATCCACACGCCGCACCTGGAGGACAAGTACAAGGGCACGCGGATGATCATCGACATGCTCAAGAACGATCGCCGCGTCGAAGCCCGAGCGCGTGCTGATCGATCATGTCGAGGAACACACCGTTCGGCTCGCGCTGGACAACGGCTTCTGGTGCGGCATGACGCTCTATCCGACGACCAAGTGCACGCCGGACCGGGCCGTGGACATCATCGAGATGGTCGGCACCGATCGCATCATGGCCAACTCGGCGGGCGACTGGGGCAAGTCCGACCCGCTCGCGGTGCCCGAGTTCATTCAGGAGATGAAGCGCCGCGGGCATTCCGAGCAGGTCATTCGCAAGGTGGTGTTCGAAAATCCGCTGGCCTTTTTCCGCCAAGCGAACAATTGGAAGGATGAGCCGTGGGTTTCCGCTGAAGCGGCCAAGCCGGCGAAAGAGCGCGAGCGAAAAGCCGTCGCGGTCGGCTCCTGAGAATCAAACATCCGTTTTCAGCAAGCCCTGAAACATGCACTCCAGCGCCGTCGGCGGGTGGTCGGGATCGGTGATCGGCGCGGGTTCGAGCCCGTCGAGCAGCGCGAGCCCGAATAGGCTGCGGAGCAATTCCCAGGCGGTGTGCCGCGGGTCAAGCGTGCGGCGAAAGACGCCTTCGGCCTGCCCGGCTTGAATCAGGGTGGCCAGATTCGAAAACCCGGGCTCGAGCGCGTCATCGATGGCGGGCACGACCTTATCGGGCGCTTCCGCCAGCATGCGCAGCAAGACGCGGCTGGGCGACGCCGGCTGACGCAAATCCTTGCGGATCGCTTCCACAATGCCATTCAATTTCGCCAGCGATTCCGCCATGTCGGTAGGGTTCGCGATCAACCGATCGCCGAACTCCCGCGCGACCGCGAACACCAATCCCGGCTTGTCCTTGAACGAACGCGTAACAATTGACGGCTTAACGCCGGCCGCTTCGGCGATCTGTTCCAAATTGGTCGCGGCGAATCCCTGCCGGGCAATGAGCGCCCGGGCATGCTCCAACAGTTGTTGCCGACGGCTTGGTTTTTTGGCACGGGTCGAACGGCGCTTGGCGGGCATGGGTGATCGATTCTGTTGGCGGTCGTTCTACTGGCGGTCGATTCGATTGCTCAATCTTTCGTAGCGGCGGCCTCTGGCCGCCGTCGGCGGCGAGATGCCGCCACAGTGCCTTTCGTAGCGGCGGCCTCTGGCCGCCGTCGGCGGCGGCGAGACGCCGCCGCTACGCGATAATGTCGTCCGCTAGTGCTCGATCTGCATCCAGTGCGGCGGGGAGGCTTCGTACTTGCTGAACAATTCGTCCGGATCGATCGGCTCGAATTCGATCTGCGCCGATTTCATTTCATGTTCGAGCAGATCGATGATGGCGCTGTCGATGAGATATTGTCGCAACTCGCGGTCGCCATGCGGTTCAAACGAAGTCGTCTCGGCGTAAACTTTCTTGAAATCGTCGGGCCGGTTGCGCAACAGGTGCGTCCAGAATCGACTTAAGCGCCGAGAAATCGGCGCTCGATTCGCCGGCCCGTGAAGTCACCGTGATGCAAACGTATTCGTCCATCGTTCCCTCGCGTCGCCGTGGCTATATTACTGCCAGTGTAGGTAAAGGAGGATGGCATGCTTCTGGTCCTGGCCACGCGCAATCGCAAAAAACGCGAGGAAATCGTCGAGATCCTGGGCGACCTGGGGCTGGAACTCGGCGACTTCGAGCGCCTGGCCCGACCTGTCTGAGGTCGAGGAAACCGGCACAACCTTCGAGGAAAATGCCCGCCTGAAGGCCGTGGCCGCCGCCATGGCGACCGGGCAATGGGCGCTCGGCGAGGACAGCGGACTGGTGGTTCCGGCGCTGGGCGGAGCGCCCGGCGTTTACTCCGCCCGATATGCCGGGAAGCAAGGCGACGACCAAGCCAACAACGCCAAGCTGCTCGCCGAACTCGACAAATTGCCGGACGAAAAGCGGGCCGCCTACTATGTCTGCACCGCAGCGTTGGCCGATCCGACCGGCGAGGTGAAGGCCGTGGTCGAAGGCCGTTGCCACGGCGTGATCATTCGCCAGCCGCGCGGCAGCGGCGGGTTCGGCTACGATCCGCTCTTTGAAATTGTCGAGTATCATCAGACCTTTGGCGAACTGAGCGCGCGAGACAAGCACGCCCTCAGCCATCGCGGCCGGGCGCTGGCGAGGTTGAGACCGATCCTCAGGCAGATCGGCTAACCGATTATTCGGGCCGCGACAATTGACAACATCCATCGGGTTGATTGAAATAAAGCGGTCTGACGCGGGTCGGACGCTGTGTCACCGGCCCGGAAATGGTCCTCTTCAAAAGCATCATTGAGGTTCCGATGAAAAGTCGCTGGCTGTCCGGTCTGCTGTTTGGGGTCGCAATCGCCTGCGCTCCGGCCGTCTTCGCCGAAGACAAGGTTGCGGACGCTGAGTATTTCCCGCTCAAGGTCGGCACCACTTGGGAATACAAGGCCGGCGGACAGACGATTACGGTCCGCGTGGCGAAGCATGAAAAGATCGACAATGTGCCCTGCGCGCTGCTCGAAACGGTCGTGAACGGAAATGTGATCACGACGGAGCATATTTCTGCCGACAAGGACGGCGTTTACCGGCACTCGCTCGGCGGCCAAAAGGCGGAACCGGCCGTGAAGTTCGTCAAACTGCCGATCAAAAAGGGCGAGAGTTGGAAGGTCGAAAGCAAACTCATGGGACAGGAACTCAAGGCGAATTTCAAGGAAGGCGAGGATCAAGTCAAGGTGCCGGCCGGGACTTATAAGAATGCGCTCACGGTCAGCGGCGATATGGAAGCCATGGGCCAGAAAATGGACCTCACGCAGTGGTATGCCAAGGGAATCGGCATGGTTAAAACCGTGATCACCGTCGGCGGCAACAAAATCGAAATGGAGTTGGACAAATTCACGCCTGGGAAATGATTCAAGCGCCCGTACGACGAACCGCGGGCCACGGCGGTTAAGCGCTCATGTCAAACGCTTAACCGCCGCGCTCCACCCTGGCGAATACTGAAAATCCAATGTTCAGGTTTTCCTGTCGGAGCCCGCACGAAGAGGTTGACGACCAGAATCGTTACTATCTTGATCAACATTTCTAAGGCGACAGATTTGGGGGTGGCGCTGCTGGTGTCTTCTGTCCGCTTAGGGTTTTCTGCTTGGGAAACCGGCAGTTTCTAAGAAGACATGTTGTAAGAAGACAGCCGTTGACCAATTTCCGCCGCCTCGTTTGGCCGTAATGTCCGCCTCTGTTCGTACAACAAATGGCAATCTCAATTCCATTCGGGAGCCAATCGTGACCACGAGTCGGGCAGGGGATCACAGTTCGCAGCCGAGCCGTCGGGGATTTCTCGCCGCGGGCGTCGGGGCGGGGTTGGCGGCCGCGGCGCTGCACGTCGCCTCCGAACAGGCCCATGCCGATGAGCCGGCATTCGAACTCGCCGAGTTGTCGATCGCCGATCTTCAGGACGGCATGAAATCGGGCAAGTGGACCGCCCGCTCGCTCGCCGAGAAGTATCTGGCCCGCATCGAAGCGATCGACGGCAAGGGGCCGGCGCTTCACAGCGTGATCGAAACGAATGCCGACGCGCTGAAAATCGCCGAAGCCCTCGACAAGGAGCGAAAAGAGAAGGGGCTCCGCGGGCCTCTTCATGGCATCCCGGTGCTGATCAAGGATAACATCGACACCGCCGATCGGATGGCCACCACCGCCGGGTCGCTGGCGCTGGTTGGATCGAAACCGCCAGCGGACGCATTCCTCGTGAAGCGTTTGCGGGAGGCCGGCGTTGTCCTTCTCGGCAAAACGAATTTGAGCGAATGGGCCAACATTCGTTGCAGTTACTCAACCAGCGGCTGGAGCGGCCGCGGCGGATTGACGAAGAATCCCTATGCGCTCGATCGCAACCCCAGCGGATCGAGTTCCGGCTCGGGCGCGGCGGTTTCCGCGAGCTTGTGCGCGGTCGCGGTCGGCACCGAAACTGATGGCTCGGTCGTCAGTCCATCGTCGGCATGCGGGATCGTCGGCCTCAAACCGACGGTAGGCCTGGTCAGCCGTAGCGGCGTCATTCCGATTTCGCATTCGCAAGACACGGCGGGTCCCATGGGCCGGACCGTTCGCGACGTGGCCATTCTGCTCGGCGCGCTTGCCGGCATCGATCCCGACGACAAAGCCAGCGCGGGAGAGCAAAGGCCACGCCAGCATGGACTATACGAAGTTCCTCGATTCCAAGGGCCTGAAGGGCGCGAAGATCGGCGTGGCGCAAATCATTTCGGGTTCCAGGACGCAACCGATGAATTGATGGACGACGCGCTGGAAGCCCTGAAGCACGCCGGCGCCATGCTCATCGATCCGGCCGATTTGCCGAACATGGACAAAGTCGGCGAACCAGAAATGACGGTGCTGATGTACGAATTGAAGGCCGGCATGAACGCCTACCTGGCTCGGCTCGGGCCGAACTCGCCGGTGCGAACGCTCAAAGACATCATCGATTTCAACGAGCACAACAAGAAACGCGAAATGCCTTACTTTGGGCAGGATCTATTCCACAAGGCTCAAGAGAAAGGGCCGCTAACGAGCTACGAATACCTGGAAGCGCGAGCCAAATGCCTGCGCTTGACCGCGCACCGAGGGAATCGACGCCATCATGGACGAATCCAAACTCGATGCCCTAATCGCCCCCACGATGGGACCGGCCTGCATGACGGATCTGGTGAATGGCGATCGTTTCCTGGGCGGCAGCACCACCTCCGCGGCCGTGGCTGGATACCCAAGCATCACAGTGCCCGCCGGCTATGTGTTTGGCCTGCCGGTCGGCCTGTCGTTCTTCGGCCGGCGCTGGAGCGAAGGCACGCTCTTGAAACTGGCGTATGCCTTCGAACAGGCAACGAAATTCCGCAAGCCGCCGCGATTCCTGCCGACTGCCGAATTGGCGACCCAATTACATCCAAATCAAGCCGATTGACGATTTTGCGGGGGAGACTCTTGATCTCCGGGTGGAGAACCATTTGAATCTTCTCCCGCGACATGGATGGAATGGTCATCGAGCATTTCCTCCACGTAGAGCATTTTGACCAGCACCATCGAGGCGACGGTGAGCGGCGTGGCAAAGGCAACGCCGACGGCGCCGAGAATCGTGCCGGCAAATAGCTGACCGACGATGGTCAACACCGGCGGCAATTCGACGGCTCGACTTTGGATCAAGGGCTGAATCAAATAGCTTTCGCACGATTGGATCGCGACGTAGAGAATGACGACATACAGGGCGCTGGATGCGCCGCCATTTGGAAAGGCGATCAGGATGGCAGGGATCGCGGAAAGGACCGGGCCGAAAAACGGGATGAAATCCAGCACGAACGCGATGATGCTGAGCGGCAGGACGAGCGGAATCCCGAGGGCCCAAAGTCCAATTGCGGTGAGAACGCCGATAATCGCCATGTTGATCAGCCGGCCCAGGAACCACCAATAAAGCGTGTACCCGACGGTGTCCATGACCTCGCCGGCGCGGACGAACGGCGACGGGAACCAAATGCAGCAGTCCGCGTTTGTAGAGATCCGGACTGACGGTGAGATAAATGCCGACGAAGAAAATCACCACGACATCGACGCCCACGTCGAAAAAAGTTGAGAACATTCCGGTAATTCGGTCAAACCAATTCGCGCCGCGAGCTCCGCTCGCGTTGAGCGACGACAAGTTCAGAACGTGGTTGCCGATTTCGTATTTGCCCAGCCGCTGGGAAATGTCGAGCCGCGCCGCGCGAATGGCGCGGGCAAAATCATCAAACTGCTGAAACACTTGAGTCGCAAGGAACCACAACGTCAGTCCGATGACCATAAAAGAGACGATGCCAACCAGGGCCAGCGCGACCTTCAGAGGCATCCCCGTGCGCTGCGAGATGGAGCCGGTTAAACCGCGCAAGAAAATGGCAAACAGAACCCCCGCGAAAATCAATACCAGGACTCGGGCCACCACCCAAACCAGCAGCGCCAATGCGACCACCAGCACGGTGAGGCCGAGCACCAGCAACACGCGATTGATGAAGTCCCATTGTTCCGAGAGAGGTTTGACGCCTCTCATGGCTTGCCTCCAAAACTCTTTTGACTGGCCCCGGGCCATCGTCGATCAGTAGCCACGGGCGGGCGCTGAATTGTCAAGCAGGAAGGGGAACGCCTTGGAATGCGCCCCATTTGAGTTGGTGTGCAATTTTGTTGCCGAAACGGCCGGCCAGGGCAAAAGCCGCGCGGGCCCGGCCGTGGCCGGAATTCGACTCGCGGAACAATCGCCGGCGCCTACTCGACCCCAGGATATGCGATCGTTGTAATGCAGCGCGTTTTCGGACTGGCGCGAATCGAGCCGGGTGTGCTGAACCACAATCGGCACGTCCGATTCGATGGTGCTGGCGTAATCGGTCTCGCGGGGAATCGGCTCGGGATCCTTCAAGTCGTTGAATCGGATGTGCCGAGTCCGCCGGGCGGGGACCGTTACGCGAAACGGTCCGGCCGGATCGCGATCCTTGAAGAAGACGGTGATTTCGACGTGGGCATCGCGATTGGTGGCGTTGAGCAGACACGCCGTCTCGTGGCTCAACATTTGCGGTTCCGGCCCATGACTGTATCCAGGGATGTAGCCTTCCGCGATCGCCCAGCTTTTTCGTCCAATCGAAGTGGCCATTTCTCAGCTCCAGAGTGACGATCGGTCTCGCTCACACCCGAATCAACGCCAGGCCGGTTTCAGGGTCATGTTTACGCCGCAAATGCTCAGGCGATTCAACAAGCATCACCTCCAACGTGGGCCGCACGTGGGCCTCCAAGAGATGTCCGCCCAGTGCGACGCCGTCAGACCTTCCCAGGACGACGTGCGCGTGCACTTTTGGTTCGCCCTGATCGCCTTCCGCGATGTCGCCGACCAGCGAAACGACCTCGACCTGTTCGTGAAGCGGAATCTTTCGATAGTCCTTTTTTTCCCAATCGAAATAACCGAGCGTCACATCCTGAAAGGCGCCGATGGCCGTGAAATGACTCCCGCCCAGCTTTTTCTTCTGCGCAAACGTTTTCAAGTTGCTCATGACCTCGTCGCCCTTGTCAAAAATCAGGGCGTATGTTGTTTGGCCGTTTGAATGATGCAAACGCTTGGATTGCATGGCGTTCCTCCTGCCTCACCGCCGGGCGTCCGACGAGTGAAGTTTCTTTCGGGACCAGGTCGCCAGCGTCAATCCGGCCGCGACCGCTCCCAAACCGAACAGGGCGATGGCACCCCACGGGACTCCCGAATGAGATTCCGACTTGGCGACCTCGGCCTCGATTTGCGTGGCTGACTTTTCGTTCGCTGTTCCGGAAAGCCCGAGTTGGATCACCTGAGCAAGGTGCAGCGCACGCCGATCGGTCGTTTGACTAATCTGCTCCTGGCAGCTAAACCCATCGGCGATGATGAGTGTTTCGGGCGCGGCGTCTCGGACCGCCGGCAGAAGCACTCGTTCCCCGCATGCCAGCGAGACGTCGTAATGATCGCCGGGCTCGAAACCGAACGAGCCGGCCATGCCGCAGCAGCCATCTTCGGGCAGGTGCGTGTCGATGCCCATTTTCTTCAGCAACTTTTCCTCGGCTTCCATGCCCATGAGCGACTTGTGATGACAATGACCGTGGACCAAAGCCTTTCGATTCACCTTCGGCGGCTCGTAACCCTCGACCTTTTCAACAAGGAATTCGCTCAACAGAAACGTTTGACTGCTGAGTCTCTTGGCCAACGGATCGTCGGGGAATAAACTCGTCAGTTCGTCGCGAAAGACAGCGACGCAACTCGGCTCCAAGCCGACGATCGGAATGCCCGCTTCAACCTGCGGTCGCAACGTGTCGAGAATGTCGCGGAGCAAGCGCTTGGCGGTGATCAACATTCCGAAATCGTATAACGGCCGCCCGCAACAAAGCGAAGCTTCCGGTACCCAGACCTCGTACCCGGCGTCTTCAAGCACTTCGACTGCGGACTTGGCAATCTCAGGATGGAAATGATTGTTAAAAGTGTCGGGCCAGAGGATCACGGGCGAAGTGGCCGTTTGCCGGTCGGGCTTGTGTCGTCGAAACCAATCCTTAAACGTCTCGGTCGCGAACGGGGGCACACGGCGTTCCGGTGCGATGCCGCCGAGCCACTTGGCCACATCGCGAAGGATCGGCGTCTGGCTGAAGAAATTGGCAACCGACGGCGCCAGCGACGCCAGTCGGGCCCACCAATAGATCAGCCCCATGGCATACGCATGCCGCGGTCGCAGGCGGCCCTCGTAGTAGTGAGATAGAAATTCCGCCTTGTACGTGGCCATGTCAACGTTGACGGGGCAATCGTTCTTGCAGCCCTTGCACGCCAGGCAAAGATCGAGCGCTTCGCGAACCGGCTCGCTTCTCCAGCCATCCTCGAGCACGTCGCCATTGAGCATTTCCCAAAGGAGCCGGGCGCGGCCGCGCGTGCTGTGCATTTCCTCGCGCGTGACCATGTAGCTGGGACACATGGTTTGGCCGCCATGATTGCGGCACTTGCCGACGCCGACGCAACGCAAGGCCGCCCGCGAGAATTGTCCCTTGTCTTCCGGAAACTTGAAGTGAGTTGGAGTCTGCGGCGGATTGTAATCGGATCCCAAGCGAAGATTGGATGTGATCGGGTTGGCATCGATGACCTTGCCCGGGTTCATTTTCCCCAGCGGGTCCCAGATGGCCTTGAACTCGCGGAATACCTGGACCAACTCCTCGCCGAACATGCGCGGCAGCAATTCGCCGTGCGCCTGACCATCGCCATGCTCGCCGGATAGCGAGCCGCCGTGGCGAACGACAAGGTCCGCGGCTTCGTTCAGGAACGAACGCCATTTGCGGATGCCGGGGTCGGTGTAAAGGTCGAAGTCAATGCGACAGTGAATGCATCCCTGACCGAAATGTCCATAGACCGAAGGATTGTAGCCGTACTTTTGAAAGAGTTTTTTCAGATCGCGGAGATAGTTTCCAACCTGATCCGGAGGCACTGCCGAATCCTCCCAGCCGGGCCACATATCGGGCAGGCCGGGTACAAATGCGGTGGCGCCGAGGCCGCTCTCACGCACCTTCCAGAGCTTGGCTTCTTCCGTAGCGTCGTCGAACAATTTCATCGTCGGCGGATTTGACTGCGATTTGAGCTTCTCCATGCAGCGTTTGGCTTGGCCATCGGAATCGTCCTTGGAATCGCCACCGAACTCGACGAGCAAGAATGCCTTCCCGCCGGGAAGCAGCTTCAGATTCGCGGCTTCTTCGCCTTTCTTTTTGATGTAGTCGATCAATAGATGATCGATTCCTTCCAGGCCGGTGGGATTCAATGGGAGAATGTCGGTGACGTGGTCGCCGGCCGAATAGACATCGGGGTATCCGAGCACCAGGAGCGAACGCACCTCGGGTCGCGGCACCAGTTTCATAGTCGCCTGGAGAATGGTGACGAGCGTCGCTTCAGAGCCGACCAGTGCCCGAGCGACATTGAAATTGTTTTCCGGGAGAAGTTCGTCGAGATTGTAACCGGACACTCGGCGCGGCAGTTTGGGAAAACGATTTCGAATCAGATCCTCGTTGCGGTCGCGAAGCTCTTTCATTTTCGAGTAAATCTCGCCACGGCGGCCGCCATCGCGAATGATTTGTTCGAGCATGTCCGGAGGCGTCTCGCCGACGCGAAATCGAGCGCCATCGTAGGTAAGCACTTCCAGTTCATGCGTGTTGTCCGAAGTTCGAAGTCCGAGCCCGTATTTGGCGCTGAGCAGCGAGTGAATGCCGCAGGAATTGTTCCCCAGCATGCCGCCGAGCGTGCAATGCTTGTGCGTCGCCGGATCAGGTCCAAAGGTCAAACCATGGGGATCCGCCTGTTGGCGCAAATCGTCCAGCACCGTGCCCGGTTCGATATGGCCCAGTCGTGCATCGACATCAATACTCAAAACTCGGTTAATGTATTTCGAGAAATCCATGACCACGGCGACATTGCAACACTGGCCGGCCAGACTGGTGCCGCCGCCACGCGAGAGCAACGGCGCCCCAAACTGCCGAGCCGTGGCGACCGTTCGAAGCACATCTTCAATGTCGAGCGGCACCACGACGCCAATCGGAACCTGGCGATAGTTGGAGCCGTCGGTCGCGTAAAGGGCTCGCGAGCCGTCGTCAAATCGAACTTCGCCCCGGATTTGGCGGCGCAACTCCTCGGCCAATGCCTGGGCCGCGGATCGCGACAACGGCGCGCTCGTCTTGTTGGCGTCCTGCCGTCTAAATCGCTCGGCTTCGACTTCTTCGCGCCTGACAGTCAAACTCACCATGGCGGATTCCTCCAGCAGGCGATTACATTTTTTCCTTCATTCCGGATTTCAGCAGCCACCAATTCACCGGATAACTCGTCAGGAAACCGCCCAGCATGGCGATTTGCATCATGAACCAGAAAACGGGATTGGTTTTCTCCAACTCGTGATTGAAGATCAGAAACGTAACGATCGCCATCCATCCGTACATGCCAACCTGCCAGGCGGTCAGCGATAGTGTGTCGGCCTTCACGGCGGCTTTCAGGCCCTCGACCACCCCCAAGTTGCGCATCGGGGCGATCGTGAAATATTGGAAGGCAATTCCGAACGCGAACGCGAGGACATAGTCCGCGACCCAGGCGGCGAAAATCTTCTTGCCAAATAAGGTCCAGGGAACGGCCACCATGATCCACTCGGCGAAAATGTCCGCCAGGGTGCAGCCGGCGCCGCAATGTGTCGCTCCGACACCCGTAATTTGCCAGAACGGCTTCTTCTTGCCGGGGTCTTTCTCGCCGCGCTCGTGTGCTTCTCGCAGGTTCTGCCTGGATGACAAACGCCCGACGCGGTAGTAAGCCCAAAGTCCAAGCGGCCCCGAGTAGAGCGCGGTAACGGGCCAAACGATATCCATGATCCACATCTTTTGTGGACTTACCGCCACAAGATCAATGACAATGATCGCCGCGCAGACGATGCCCAATCCAATTGAGATCCAGGAAACTACGATCAACCATTCCGGCACTGGCTTCTGCTCCCTTCAGATTGCGAAGCGTTTCGCGTCGGCCCATTTGAACTCGAGTCCGAGCCCAGGCCGCGACAAATCGGGTCGAAGCTTGCCTTGGTCGTGCGGTTGCGTCCCGTCGAACAACATCTGTTCGATCCGCACGTGGTCATGGAAATACTCGAGATGACGCAGCGGAAGAATCGCGCAGCAGGGATGGAGGTGCAAAGCAGGCGCGCAATGCGCGGACAGCGTCATGCTGCGGGCCTGGCAGAGCGAGGCGGCTTGTAGAAAGCCGGTAATTCCGCCGCAGCGGGTGGCGTCGGCCTGCAGCACATCGACCGCGTCGGCCTCCAACATTCTTCGAAAATAGGGAAGGTCGTAGCCATATTCCCCGGCCGCGACGTTCATCCGCGCCGGCGCCCGGTTCCGCATCAGTCGGAGACCATCGAGATCGTCCGAGGAGACTGGTTCCTCGAACCAGGTGACTCCCTCGACTGCGAACAGCTCGGCGAAGGTGAGCGCCTGTTTTCGACCATAAGCGCCGTTGGCATCCACGAACAGTTCGGCATCCAAGCCAATCGCTTTGCGGGCGGCGCGAACACGCTCCGCGTCCGCCGTTGGATCCGATCCGACTTTCATCTTGACGCGTGGAATGCCCTGGGCGACCCAGTCGCCGAGCTGTTGCTGCAGCCGTTCAATCGAATACGAGGTAAAGCCGCCGCTGCCGTAAATGGGCACTGCGTCGTGGGCGACCCCGAGCAGTCGCGCCAACGGCAGGTCCAGCAGTCTGGCTTTTAAGTCCCACAACGACGCATCAACCGCGCTGATCGCCATGGAGCAGATGCCGGGCCGCCCGAGATTGCGAATGCGATGCACCATCGCAAGCCACGCCGAGGGGACCGAAAGGGCATCGCACTTGCTGACAACATCAGCCAGGTGGCTGTTGATCAGCGCTGCCGTGGCAGCGTCTGCGTAGGTGAATCCCGTGCCGGTCTTACCGCCGCCTGCCGACTCCACCACAACCAGCGTAGTTGAATCCCACGAGTAGGTGCCGTCTGCCTCAAGGCCGTCGGTTGGGATTTTGAAGGCGGCGGCTTTGATTCGCTCGATAGGAACGGTGCCGAGTTTTGTCGATGCGACAGCCATGATGTCAACCAGACGACGACAATTTGCTGCTCATCGCGAGACGGTCCGCGACAGCATGGGAAATCCACGATCGGTTCGTACTCGGAATTTTTCCGCAATCGTTCGTGCTAATTACGCGGCAGTCATGTGGCGCGATGGCATCATTAATTCGCCGTTGCCCGTAAACGATCGCTTTGGAAATTGGCGGTAAGCAAGCAAGAATCCGAGAGCCAGCTCGATTCCCGCCAAGGCACGCGTGAACTCCGGCCGCTCAGCCAGGAACTCCGTCAAGTTCCTCATCGCCTTCGGTCCCGTATCCCAGACCATCAGGTGCTGTTTTGGAAATGCCAACGTCAGCAGACCTTCGCCGATCATGGCCATCGCGAGGGATTCCTTTAAAAGTTTGGAAATCATCGTAGTCGTCCTTCCTCGATTGAGGTCTTCTCAAATCATTTCTTTGACTTTGTCTTCGAGAATGGTTTCGACAATCTCGGCTCGCGCGGGCTCGCCGCGGATCAGCGCCCTCGCAAATTCGTATCCCTGTTTCAGCGTTGCCTTGGGCGGCATCGGCGGTTCATACGGATCGACAACGGCCTGAACCACCACGGGGCCCTTGACGGCCAAGGCTTCGTCGAGCACGTCGCCGCATTTGGTGGGGTCTTCGATCGTAAATCCGGTCCCGCCACAGGCTCGAGCGAAAGCGGCGAAGTCAATCTCCTGCAAACTGCACCCGAACTCCGGATTGCCCAGGAAAACCATTTGCTCCCATTTGATTTGGCCAAGCGTGTTGTTCTTGATAATGATGACCTTGATCGGCAAGTCGTATTTGACGGCGGTGACGAATTCCGCCATCAGCATGGAGAAGCCGCCATCGCCGACAAATCCAATGCATGGCCGGTCGGGGTAAGCGATTTGGGCGGCGTTGGTATAAGGCAAGCCGCAGGCCATCGTGGCCAACGTACCGGAAATTGAATGCATCTGCCCTCGCTTGACGGGAATATGTCTGGCCCACCAGGTCGCAATCGTGCCCGAATCGCATGAGACAATCGCGTTGTCGGGAAGGCGCTTGCCTAGTTCGTGCGCGACCACCTGCGGTTTCATCGGCTTGTCCATCCGGGTGGCGCGCTCGTGCATCGTCTCATTCCATTCCTTCATGCCTTCTTGGGCCTTTTCGAGAAAACTGCGGTCTTCCTTACGCTTCAACATGGGCAGTAGCGCTTTCAGCGTCCGCTGGCTATCGCCGACGAGGCCAACCTCCACGGGGTACCGCAGCCCGATTCGGACCGGGTCGATGTCGAGTTGCACCCCTTTGGCCTTCCCCGGCTTGGGCAGGAATTCCAAGTAGGGAAACGATGTGCCGATCATGAACATCGTGTCGCAATTCTCAATCGCTTCCTGAGTTGGTTTGGTTCCGAGCAGACCAATGCCGCCGGTGGTGTAAGGGCTGTCGTCCGGAACACAGGCCTTGCCCAGGAGCGGCTTGATGATCGGCCCGCCCAGTTTTTCGGCCAACTGTTCGAGTTCATCGGTCGCTCCCAACTGCGCCGCGCCCAGCCAGGATAACCACTTTTTTGCCTTTGTTCAGGACATTCGCGGCTTTGCGAAGGTCATCCTCGTGCGGCAATCCCAACTTGAACGCTTGGACATCCGAGGTATGGTCGGCGAAATTTCGCATGCTTCGGCGGCTGGGTGACTCTGACTGGAAATCGACGGGAAAACAAATGTGGGCCACGCCTCGGCGGCTCAACGCCTTCCGACAAGCAAGATCGGTCACGTTTCGCACGTGCTCCGGTCCCATCACGCGGGTGCTGTAAACCGCGACGTCGCTGAAGACGCGATCCAGGTCGACATCCTGCTGGGAATGCGTATCGATGAGGTCGTGATAGTGATGGCCGGTAATGGCGATGACGGGCTGGCCGTCCATCTTGGCATCGTAGAGGCCGTTAAGAAGGTGAATTCCGCCTGGCCCCGAGGTGGCGAGACAGGCGCCCAGCTTTCCGGTGTATTTGGCGTAGGCGCAGGCCATGAATGCGGCGGCTTCCTCATGCCGCACTTGGATGAATCGAATGCTGTCCTGCCGTGTCCGCAGCGATTCCATGATCCCGTTGATGCCGTCTCCCGGGAAAACCGAAAATCACATCGACGCCCCAACTCTGAATGGTCTCAATCAGAATGTCGCCACCAGTTTTGGCCATGGCCTTGTCCTCGCGAGTTACGGGTGTGATCTGAAAGCAGAACGAGAATCCCCGGTATCAACCGGGACGATTAGCGTTCGAACTCAATCAGGGCGTTAATAATGTTGCGAAGCTGATGCAAACCGCCGACCCGGTCTGACAGTTTCCTGATTTCCATCAAGAGAACGGGATCAATCTGCCCGGTTGCAATTGATTCGCGCGAACGAGGTTCAGGCACCGTCACATCGGGCGGCGGGGCTTGTTGTGCTTCGGTGAGCACCAGATCGCTCGAATCAGGTATTTTTGATTTCACGGCGAAGTCCCCCGCAACGGCAATAGCTGAATCGAGCAATCTACGTGCCAGATTGGCGAGTTCGACGGAACGCAATGCTCAAGATCGGCGGTTCCAGCCGGAGAAAGTGTAAGATGACAGATTCTGTGTCGCGCGCAGGCGCTGTGGCGCCCTTACGTCTCAGCCGGGAAAAGCGTAAGATCACAGATTCCGTCGCGCGCACGGGCGGCGTGTGGCGCCCTTAGCCTGTTCTGCCGGGAAAAGTGTAAGATGACAGATTCTGTGTTGCGCGCACGCAGGCGCGGTGGCACCCTTACAACGGCGTAGCCGCATCAGGGATATGGTTCGACGATCACGTCCAATGGGCCTTCGGTGCTCAAAACCTGCACCTCGGCATGCCGCCGTTCCGTAAGTTGAAAGCGCAGATCGGCGCGAGCGCTTCCGACTCGAAGTCGCCGCAACTCGATATAGTTCGTTTCCAATGGCAGCATGGGCCGCACGATTCGCAACTTCTGTTCGAATCCGTCCGGCTCAAGGCCGAGCAACGTCTGAAACAAAAATGGAATCGTGCCGGCCGCCCAGGCTTGCGGGTGACAAGCGACCGGATAGCGCACGGGAACGCCGAACTCCTCGCGGCCAAAACCGGCAAAAACTTCCGGCAGTCGGTAGGCCTCGAAGTAAGTGGCCGCGTCGGTGATGCCGTCAAAAATGTGAAGGGCCGCCTGATCAAAACCATAGCGGCGGAACCCGGCGGCAATGATCGAGTTGTCGTGCGGCCAAACGGCGCCCCGATGATAGCCGGCCGGATTGAACGATTTTTCGCGGCTTGACAGCGTGCGCACGCCCCAACCGCTGAACATGTCCGACGCCATCAATCGATCCACCGTCTTCTGCGCTTTGTCCAAATCGGCGATGCCGGTCCAAAGTGCTTGTCCCGGATTGGACGACACCACGGCCGCCGGTTCGTTGTCCTTTTGCAGTGCCAGAGCGAAGGTTCCCAGCCGCTCCAGCCAAAAGTCGCGATTGAATCGGTCGCGAAGATTTTGTGCTTCGAGGCGAAGTCGTTCCGCCCGATCGGTTTCGCCCGCGCGCAGGAAAAGGTCCGCGAGTTCGAGCTTGGCTCGATAGACGTAGCCCTGCACTTCGGCCAAGGCAATCGGCGGCCGGGCGAGGTTTCCGTCGGCGTTGACAATGGCGTCGCCCGAGTCTTTCCAACCGTGATTCACCATTCCCTGGGCCGACCGGCTCTGATACTCGAGGAAACCGTCGCCGTCCGAATCGCCGAAGTGGTCGATCCACTCGAGGGCACGCTCAATGTTTTCGCGCAGTTCATGAAACAATTTCAGTTCGCCAACCCAGTTGGCATGCCGTGCCAATAGTAACAGAAACAGGGGAGTGGCGTCGATCGTGCCGTAGTAGGGCGATTGGGGTATCTCTCCGATGCGAGCCAATTCGCCGACTCGAAGTTCGTGTAGAATTTTTCCTGGTTGTTCATCTTTCCAGTCGTCGATTTTGTCGCCTTGAAAGCGAGCCAGCAAACGCAGCGTTTGGGCGGCAATACCCGGTTCATATGCCAATGTTTGCAGAGCGGAAATGATGCTGTCGCGCCGAACAAAGCTACGAACCACGGCACTCCGCCCGCACAGAAATCGAGTCCCTCCAGCCGGCTTCGCAGCACATGTAAATCGCGGAAACTGCGATTAAGGATTTGCTCGACAAAGGCGCGGTTGCTGCGAATTTGCACTTGACTGTCTACCCACTGGTCGGAGGCTTTGAGTTGGGTTGATTTCAGGCCGTCCACTTCTCGGGTTGGCACATGGCCAGAATCGACTTTTACCGGATCCGACGATTCGCCCACGCGCAGGGTGACGTTGATCTTTTGCGTGCCGCGCGGCGGAATTCTCATCTCCAAACCGGCCACGCCGTCGCTGTGGCTGGGAGCGGGCGAAATCTTGACCAGCAAGCTGCGATGGAGGCCGTCGCTGCCGTCGTATAGGAATTGCAGGACGTTTCGCTTCCAAGTCGGCGGATGCAAGTGCCCTAAGTTTTTGCGGCTCCATGCCGCGAACCTGGAAGATATCCTCGAAGTGCGCCTGGAAAGCAAGTTCCAGCGAAAACTCAACTGGTTCGAGTGTGAAATTCTCGAATTCGATCTCGTCAAAGAGGCTCAGGTTGTCGCCGTCGAGCAGCCGTTCCCATTTGATGCCAATGGATCCTTTATCAATGTGCTGACTTTTGCCTTCGAGGCCCGGATTGATCAGTTGCAGCGAGCCCATGACGCCTCGGCGAGCGGTTGCGACCAGCGCTTGCGGTTCCTTGCGGTCCAGGCGCAATGCATAGCCATTTAGAAAGCGGCAGTCATGATAGAACAGCCCGAATCCATGTTTTTCGCCAATGGGGATTTGTCCATCGCGCTCGCAGAGAAAAAAGATGTCTTGGTCCTTGATGACCATCGCATCGGCAATGCTGCGAACCTGCGACGGGCGCTTGTGCGTCAACACGAGCGACTTTTTTCTAAGCTTTTCCTGCTCGGATGGGGACGAATCAGACTTTGTGCTCATCGTAATCTGCTCCCGAGGCGCCGCCAGAGAATCGAATTTCAACCGACCTCGATCGGCGTTGGCCGGGGAGGCTCGGAACGATCAGCACGCCGTTGAGGCGCCATGTGTTCGGACTGAGCCTCGAGGGTGCCGCGGAACAGCAGATAGCCGACCAGTCCGACAGCGCCCAGCGCCGCCGGCGCGAGCCAACCTCGGTTTTGGCTGGCCCATAGCTGCCAGCTAAAGTTGCACGCCCGAGAATCAAAATCTCCATGTGCGCCGAAATCTTGCGACTCGTCGACGGGGTCGTAGAGATTGTCTTTTCGTTCTGGATTGGTTTCGCCGTCATATTGTTGCGACTGATAGCCGGTTCGCGCGAGATATTTGTCGCCAAGCTCGGGAAAGAACTTGTTGCCCCAGACGACCTCGAAGGTGGACGAGCCGACGAGCCACTCACGCCGATAGTGCCTGGCTGCGTGAGCAATTGCATCGGCCGCGACTTCCGGCTGATAGATTGGGGGCACCGGCTGAGGTTTATGCGGCAGTCGGCTTTTAACCCAATTGAATTGCGGAGTATTGAGCGCCGGCATCTGCACCATCGTCACCTTGACGCCGCTGTGATCGTGCATCAGTTCTGTTCGCAACGACTCTGAAAACCCCTTGATGGCGTGCTTGGCGCCGCAATAAGCGGCCTGAAGGGGAATGCCCCGGTACGCCAGCGCGGAGCCCACTTGCACAATGATGCCCCGATCGCGGGGCAACATTCGCTTCAATGCGACCATTGTTCCATACACATATCCGAGATAAGTGACTTCCGTCACTCGCTTGAATTCATCCGGCGTCATCTTCTTGAGCGGAGAAAACACCGAGCACATCGCATTATTGACCCAAATATCAATCGGGCCGAACTCATCCTCGACGGCTTGGGCCGCGGCCTCAATCTGGTCGGGGTCCGAGACGTCGGTCGGTCTGATGATCGCCTTGCCCCCGAGTTCTTCAACGTCTCGCCGGGCTCCCTCCAAGCCTTCCACGCCTCGAGCGAGCAGTCCAATGCACGCTCCGTCGCGCGCCAATCGTCGTGCCGTCGCCCGACCGACGCCTGCCGAGGCGCCTGTAATGACGACAACCTCGCGTCTTTCAGCCATGACTGGTCCTCCTTCATGCTTCAGTCGCCAGCCGCGGAATACGACCCGCCGCATTATCGCCAGCGATCGCTGAATTCGCGGTGGCTTGTCGAAAAAATGTCGGTCTTTCGGCGGCGGGCGACCGGGAGCAAATTTTTCATGCCGGTCAACTTGACTGAAGGTTGGTGCAAACGCAGTGCCGCAATGCGGATTGAAAGGGTGCTATGGGCGTTCGAATCGAGCATCCGTCCGGGAGGAAATCTTGTTCAAATGGGTTGGGAGATGAATCGCTCAGTTTCGCGCGGCGTTTGAATTGATCATTTGACCATGGCGATTCGAATTTTGCCGTCGCGGCGCAGAACATTGATGCCGACGTCTTCGCCATGACGCAGGAGTAGAAGATCGGCTGACGCGGCGCCCACGCGGAGATTTCTGAGCCGCACTTCCTTAAGAAAAGGCGGCAGCAACGGATAGTGAAAATAGACTCGGTTCTCCGCTGCGTTGATTGACAGGCCCAGGCAGGCTTGCAGGAACATGAAAACTGCCGCGGCCGACCAGGCCTGCGGCGCGCAAGCGACCGGATAAAGCGTGGGCCCCTCGCCTTGGCGCCGGATGAATCCGCAAAACAACTCGGGCAGCCGATGCAGTTCGACAAATCGGCTCGCATCGAAAAAGCCCGACGTGATTCTCACCACCTCGTCCTTTAACCCATAGCGGGCGAGGCCCGAGGCGATCAAGGCGTTGTCGTGCGGCCAGACCGAACCGTTGTGATACGACATCGGATTGTATCGTGATTCGGTTGAAGGCACGGTGCGAATCCCCCACTCGGAAAATGATTCGGGTACGAGGAGGGTGCGAGCGACTCGGGCGGCACGCTCGGGACTGGCGATTCCAGTCCACAAGCATTGGCCCGCGTTCGAGGAACGGACCCGGCACGGCTGTTTATCGCGGTCGAGCGCGAGCGCATAGGCGCCGAAATCCTCCAACCAAAACGCCTGTTCAAATCGTTCGCGCAGGGTCTTCGCCTGGCGGCGCAGCGCGTCCGCTTGCTCCTGATAGCCGAGCAATCCGGCTAGCTCCGCCGCTTGCGATTTGGCGGCGTAAACATAGCCTTGCACCTCGCAGAGTGCGATCGGGTCTTCGGCAAGCGCGCCGTCGGCATGAAAGATGCAATCGTGCGAGTCCTTCCAACCTTGATTCACCAGCCCGGCCTGCGTTCGACGCCCGTACTCCACGAAGCCGTCGCGGTCGCGGTCGCCGTACTCGTCGCACCAATTCAAGGCAGCCACAATATTGGGCCAGATCGATTCGATTAGCGCCCGATCGCCGGTCGATTCGAAATAGGCGCCGGCGAGCATGATAAACAAGGGCGTCGCGTCGACGCTGCCATAATAGCGCCGAAACGGGATTTCCTTGAGCGCCGCCATCTCGCCGCTTCGCGTCTCATGGAGGATTTTGCCGGGTTCCGCGTCCTGTTCGGGATTGTTCTCGGTCGCCTGGGTTGCCGCGAGAAACGTCAACACCCCGCGTGCCAAGTTGGGATTGCACCAGAGGCACTCGAACGCGGTGAGAATGCCATCGCGCCCGAACGGCGCTGAACCAGGGAATTCCCGCGTATGGATACAGTCCAAATGGCGTGTCCGTGGTCATCATGTGCAGATCGGCGGTGGCGCGACTCACCCATTGATTAAAAAGTTCATTCGGCGTGCTGATCACGCAGCCATCGCCTTGTGAGTGATGAAATGCGCCCTTGGCCGAATTCATGGCTTCGTCGAACGGCAATTGGCGTCCGTGTTCCCCATCCGTCTCGCAAGTCGTCGTCAAATAAATTGTTTCGTTCCGTTGTGGGGCCAGGGAGATGCGAAACTGCGCCGCGGTCGCCGACAAAGCCTCGGGCTTGGGCGAAACGATGATGCGGGTGCGGCGAGTTTCATTGTCAAGCCCGCGGTATGCCAGGAGAACTTGATTCTCGGTCACTTGGGTTTCCAGGTAACTGCCGCGCCGGTCGCGGTGCATGCCGCGCACCTCGAAAATGTCGACAAAATCGGCGGCGAAGTGGATTCCGAGCGAGACACTAACCGGTTCCAAGCCATAGTTCTTGACAATCACCCGCTCATGGCAGGCGCCTTGCCAGAGCAGTTTGATGCGGGAAATGTGCAGGGTGCCGCGAGGCACGCGGATCGTGTCGTTTGAACCGATGTCGGGATTGGTTAGATCCACCGCCAACAGATCGTTGTCTTCCTTGATCGTCGAGCTGAGAAAAAGCGGCCGGTCGCGGCCGAGAAGCAGCAACGAGAACGAGAGGAAGCGCGTGCCGTTGTGATAGAGACCTTCCTCGCCGAGACCTTCGGATTTGATGTCGCCAAAATGATCGAAGACAGCAAAGGTGTCGCCGTGCTTTAAGACTCGGCTGCGATCATCGTGCGACGATGCGGCTTGAATGTAGTACGGGGTCTTCTCGTTCGGGTCGCCGGGGTCGATTTCATTGCTTTTTTGATCGCTCACCATACGGCCAGACTCCCGCTTCCACGACTCATGCGAACAGATCCGCGCGGCGGCCCGCGACTGGCGCCCCTTTCACACTTGCTGTGGGGTGGCGGGCTGCGAATCCACGGCCAATTCGCTGCTCGCCAATTCGTTCGATTGACGAGAGTCCGAAATCGGTCGATCGCGTTCGCCCCCTGTCCACGTGTCTTCTTAGAAACTAGCGGTTTTCCGCTCGGAAAACTCTAAGCGGACAGATTCCCCTCCCCCACTGTCACGGAAAGTGTCTTCTTAGAAACTAGCGGTTTTCCGCTCGGAAAACTCTAAGCGGACAGATCTCACCGGCGTGCCACCCCCAAATCTGTCTTCTTTGAAATCGTTGATCAAGTTAGTAAAGATTCTTTTCGAGAAGCCGTCGTGACCCCAAATCCCGAAAGCTGAAGTCACACTAGCCTCCCTGTTTCAGGGGCACCGTTGAACGTGGGGCGGGCTCGGAACGGGGGTAGTCATTGCCCAGCGACCGGAATCGCTTGGAGCGCCAGTGCCCATTTTTATTCGTAGCGCGGCTCGATGCGATATTGGCATAGATGTCCAGGTATTCGTGGGTCATTCGGCCGACGCAGAACCGTTCGTCGAAGACGCCGCGGCACTCGCGTCGGCTGATGGTCGGCAGCCGATGAACGGCCTCGACCGCGTCGTCGACGCTATTCACCAGGAATCCGGTGACGCCATTTTGCATCACCTCCGGCACGGATCCGCATGGCCAGGCGATCACGGGCGTGCCGCAAGCCATCGCCTCGATCATGACCAGTCCAAATGGTTCGGGCCAGTCGATGGGAAACAACAGGGCGCGGGCGTTTCCGAGAAATTCCTCTTTTTGCGCCCGCCCACCTCGCCAAGAAACTCCACGAACGGCTCATTCAGCATTGGCTGGAGATGTTCCTGGAAGTAATCGTGGTCGGCCTTGTCAACTTTGGCCGCAATCTTGAGCTTCATTCCAGCCCGACCCGCGATTTCAATCGCTCGATCGAGCCGCTTTTCCGGGGACACTCGTCCGAGGAAGGCGAGGTAGTCGCCCGGCTGGTCGTGAAATGTAAACAGATCGTTTGGCAGACCGTGGTAAACGGTGCCCTGCCAATTCAGCCACGGCAGCGGATTGCGTTGTGCCAGGGAGATTGACACCACGGCCATTTCCGGGAATTCGTGGTAAAGCGGCACAAGCTCGGGAATGTCGAGCCGGCCATGCAACGTGGTGACGGTGGGCACCTTTTGTCGGCGCGAGAGCGGAAAATGCAAATAATCGACGTGAAAATGAATCACATCGAAGCGATGAGCCTCGCGATAGACGCGTTCCAGCATCAACAAATGAAAGATGTTCGGATCAGTGCAGCCGCCGTCGGTTCGCAACGAGTTGTCGCACGGAGAAATCAGTTCCGCGGATGTGACCGAATCACCACTGGCGAACAGCGTCACCTGATGCCCTTGGGCGACTAACTCCTCCGTCAGATACGAAACGACGCGCTCGGTGCCGCCATAGTTTCGTGGTGGCACGCTCTCATAGAGTGGCGCCACCTGTGCAATTCGCATTGGATATGTTCTCCCGATTTCCGAGTCCTTTTGGGGGCGAACCCGCCTTCCCAGTCGCACCGCGACGGACGGTGAGTGCGGCAGGACCATTCGCCCGCTTTCAGCGAAAACGCCGGTCTGTCATCGAATTTGTTGCAACCGGGTCATCTAGTGGCGTTTGCTTATTCGGACTCGGAGTTGTCGTTCTTGTTTTCCTTTGTTTTCCGCGATCGGCTTGACTCACGCGTATGACCAAATACGAGAATCTCCTTGCGCCGACCGTTCCGAATTTCATTGAAGCAATTCCCGTACCGTGGATTTTGACGGCCGGTTAAGCTCTCGTTGGCTTGTCGATGCAGCCGGGACGCGTGAAAATGGCGAACTGATTCGGCATGCGCGATTTGCGGCCCGACTCTGACTGGATTGCTCGCAACGTGTTTAGATCGGATCGCGGTTCCAGTTCGATCAGTCAGGTCGCTGTCGGCCAAGTCCAACCCGACGGGATTGCGCTGGAAACAGCCAGCAGCAAAATAATGATCAGGAGCACACCAAGCACGGCGCCGGGCCAAAAGCCCCAACTTCGGCTTTATGGCCAAGTGGGAAGTGCCGCCAGAGCCAAAAATAGCAAGACGATCGAGCGAGGTAGTTGACAAGCCGCTCAACGAGTGCCTCGTCCAGCCTTGATTTTTGGTAGCCGAAGTCGTCAGACTTCGGGAAAACCTGAACTCTGGCGAGTTCAGCTACTCCCTTGAAAAACCGAATAGAGTAACACTCAGGATCAAGGAATCGCATTGCCTGCCGAGGCGCACCGCCATGCATGATCTTGAGGCTGAATGGCTCGCGTTGCGGGCTAAACCGACGAGGGTGTCGAAGCGAGATCAAGTGTAAATCCTGGCGACGTCTCGATCCTCAAAGGTTGGCCATTGACGCTGAACAAGTGCGCGACTTTCCGGTCATTCCCGGGAGGGTTCGCGGAATCGAGGATGGAACCAGTTTTCAAGCTTATTTTCGACAACGACTTCCCCGGCGTCGGACGCGGCGAGCGTGCCGGTGATCGGTCCCGGCATGCCATGATCGAGAAATTGGATCTGATCGTGGACGGCGGGCGGCGCTGCCCCGCGGCGATCAATCCGGCGCGGCGGGAGATGAGATTTCCTCCGGCTGCGCGACGCCGGGCGCACAAGCCAGCGCCCGCGAACAAGCCGACGCCGTGCGAAAGGCCTTCGAGCAACTGCCGGACGACTATCGCTTACGCCAAGTTGGTGAAGTTGTTTCCTCGATCGACGGACTGCCAATCGGCGCAGGCTAAGAAATGGGAACAAAACCGAACCGGCCTGAAGGTCGATTCGCCGGCACGCTAAGTTGACGGTTGTCTCTCAGTACACCTGGCAGGATTCGAACCTGCAACCTTCGGTTCCGTAGACCGATGCTCTATCCAGTTGAGCTACAGGTGCAATTCGCTTCTCGTCGAGCGCTGTGATAAAAGTATAGGAGCCATTGACCGGACCTTCAAGCCGGCGATCTCAGGCGCCCAGGAGTTCGCTTCATGCCGATCGAAGCGGTTGTTTCATCGAGTCCTTGTCTGGATTTTGAGGCGGCGTCGCTTTCGCGCATGGGTCGGCGTTGGCTCAATGAATTGGAGGAGAACGAACATCACCAATGGTGGTGGATCGTGCCGACAAGTCGGCGTCGTCGGCAAATGATTCGCAACGCAGCCTCGGCTGAACGACTTTCGGTCTTACTCCCGCGAGTTCACACCTTCGAGTCGCTCCGCCAGCAATTATCCGGCTACTCGTTGGTTCACAAGCGCGCACTTGGCAACACAGGGCGGTTGATTCGAGTCGCCCAGGCCTGGCGGGGGGTGACGAGCAACGAAGCTCAAATTACGCTCGGCCAAGTCTTGCAGCTTGATCGCGCCGCTCAAGATTGGCGCTCGGCCAATCGCGTGCCGCCGAGCGATCATCCCCATTATCGGTTCATCAACGAATTTGACCGCCTGTTGAAAATCGATGGTTGCGAGGATGTGCCGGGGCGGCTCGCCAGCCTCGCCGCCGAACTCGATTTGCCGGACTCGCCGCTGGGCCGAATGGTCGGTCGCTGCGAAAGGGATTCATTTTCGACGGATTCCATTCTTTTAACGAAGCGGAGCTTCAACTAATCTCGTCGCTGGCGAGGCATGCATTGGTCCGACTTTGGCTGGTCGGGCCGCCGGGTGCACCGTTGCATGAGTGTGTCCAGGCGGCATTGGAGCACTTGCGGGTCGATCCGTACGAAATCGATTCGCGCAATTCAGAGAAATTGATGGCGGCGATTGGCCGCTCGATGTTTGGCGGCGAAACGTCGCCTGAGAATTCCAAGGCCGTTGAATTGCTCGAATCGCCGTCGGAGCAAGACGAGATCGAATCGGTGGTCTGCTTGGTCAAATCAATCGCGCGTGCATGGGTCGATGGGGGCCGCCTCGCGGACATCGCCATTGTCGTGCCAGATCGCGGTTATCTTGCGGGGCTTACGGCGGCATTGACGGCAGCCGGCGTCGCCTACTCGGCGGCGGCGGAGTCATTTCCACTCGCCGATTCGCGGTCCGCCCGACTCATCATGGCCGCGCTCCGGTTGGTTCGCCACGGCTGGCCGGCCAACGCTTTATTTGATTTCCTGCGGCAACCGATTATTACTCGCAAGTTGAAAGATTGCGGTCGGCTGGAGTGGCTGCGCGATCAAGCGCCGAAAAACGCAGTCAAATTTCAATTCGGTGATTGGCTGGCTCATTGGAATCTGCTGTGCCAGGAAACAGAGCCGGGAATACGACCATTGATCGATTCCATATTCGAAATCCTCGCACCAGTGAGTGAATTGCAGGCGGCGCTGAACCAAGCGGGCCAAACACCGGCGAAGTTGATCACGGCCTGCGCGAAGTTGATGCAGCGGGTTGGGGCGGCGGAGTGGCTCAGTCCGACATTGGAGCAATCGTCGAGAATCGTTCCGTTGCGGGAATGGGAAATTGATCAATTGGCGTTCGCAAATCTAAGCGATGTGTTTCAGGAATTGGCCTCGATCGCGGCGGACGATTTCCCCCATGCCGCCGACGGCAGGATCGATCTGGAATTCACTTTGCAACTGGCGCTGGCGGCGGAGAGTTTTCGAACCAGGGCCGACGATGACGCGGGGGTGCAAATTCTGCGTCCCGCGGCGATTCGCGGCAGCCATTTTCGCGTGGTCCTGGCGTTGGGGTTGACCGAGGGCAAAACGCCATCCGAAGGCAGCATCGATTTGGCGACGATGGATGCCGAATCACTTCCTGCCTGCTGGAAGCGCGAGCGACTGCGGGAAGAACAATTCTTATTCACCCAACTGTTCGAATCCGCGACCGAGCGGTTAATGCTCACTCGGCCGCTTCGAGATGGCGACGTGGAATTGATCGAGAGCCCGTTCCTGCGGGAACTCAGACAGTCGGGCGTCAGTCTGCGGCAAATCGCCGTCCCGGAAATGGCGATTGATCCATCGCAGGCGGCCGAAGTTGGCGCGAATGGGAAACCGAGCCTTGTGGTCCGCGCCTGGCGAGCCCTGCGAGAGTCGCCGTTGGCGATCCGCGATTGGGCGCTGCCGCTGCTCGCGCGCCGATACCCCGCCGAGCGCAATTTCAGCGCGACGGAACTGGAGGCATACGCGGCCTGCCCGTTTCAACATTTTGCGACGCGCACATTGTCGCTGCGTCAAATCGAACGCGATGCGGTGTTTCTGGACGCGGGTTCGTTCGTGCATCATTTGCTCAAACGATTCTTTGAAGAACTCCAAGCCGAATTCAATGTGACCGAGGCTGAACCGTTGCCGGAGATTTCCATCGAGAAGGCTCGAACGAATTTCGCGAGGCTCTTTCGGGAGCAGTGGAAGGAGAATGGCGGCGGAAACGATCCCGCGCTTCGACACGACTTTGAGAAAGCACTGGGCGAGGTCCTGTTGCAAGTGACGGGCCGCCTGCAAGCGCAGGGATTTACGCAAGTGGCGGCGGAGTGGAGCTTTCAGGATGTGGAAATTGGGGTCGATGATCGCGGCAATCCGGTGCGGTTGCGCGGACGCATCGACCGAATCGACCGCGACGCCGGGGGCCGGGAATTAGTCGGCGACTACAAATCGGGCGCGATTCCGCGCGGCAGCCAGTTGGTTGAACGTGTCCGAAACGGCCGTCTCATTCAATTGCCCTTATATGCCGCCGTACGCAAGCAGGTCACGGGCGCGGACGTCTGCCATGGCATTTATGTTCGGCTTTCACGACAAGTGGAAAGCGAGCCGTCGCGACCGGATGACTTTCTGTCGCATATTGGCGGGGCGCTTGAGCAAGGGAAGAAAATGCAGGCCGAATTCGTGCCACAGGCCGGCGTCGCCTTGGCCTTGCGCTTTGCGGCGCGATTCGCGCCGGGCAGATCGAATTGACGGAGTTCGACGCCGAATCGAAGGATCCCGCCTGTGTCGCGCACTGTGCCGCGCGGCACGCGTGCCGCCAGCCGAAAGGTTATTCGTAGACGTTGTTGTTCGAGACGCAGCGATATGGGGCTGATGCGCTCAAGCGAGCAATTCGAGAAACTGAATGCCGAACAGCGTCAATCGCTGGATTGGACCCGGAGCATTGCCGTTCGCGCCAACGCCGGCAGCGGTAAGACGAGCGTATTGATCGAGCGGCTGGTGCAGATCCTGCACGATGACTTGAGGCGCGGCGGGCGGGAATTGCACCTTCAGCAAATCGTCGCCATCACCTTCACGCGCAAAGCTGCGGCTCAACTGCGGGAACGGTTTCGTCAGGCTCTAATTCATTGCGAACAAAACTCGCCTCCCGCCGAACAAGCGTATTGGCGCGATCGGGTCGATGAGATCCCGAATTGTCCGATTAGCACGATTGATGCCTTGGTGCATCGCATGCTGCGATCGGCGATTTTCGAGGGGATGATCACGGATCTGGATCCAAATTTCGGAGTCTTGCAGGGAATCGACCGCGATGAACTGGTCGATCGGGCGATCGTTCGAACAGAGCAGGGGATTTCGACCACTGCTCGGTTAACACGGGATGCGTGGCAACGATGGCTGACCACGCAAGGCCGTTGGGAAATGACCGAAGCCTTGCGAACCTTGCTCAATTCGCCGTTTAAGCCCGACGATTGCCGCCGGGCGATTCAGGCGGTGAATGGACGATCGAACGAGCTTCCGGGCTGCCTGGACTTGAAGTCACTGGCGGACCCGATTGCTGCATTCGATCACGATTGCGCAGATTTTCGATCGAGCATCGCGGAAGTGATCCGTGAGCTTGGGGAGTCGCCGCCGAAAGAGCAGAATCTTAAGACCGTGGCGCAGTTGCAGCAATCGTTGGCCGAAATCGCGGCCGAACCGCGCGCTTCGGCGGTTTCGACGCTCACGCTGCTCCGGCAGGCGCTCTTGACCGCCGGGGGAAGCGCGAAGAAGCAGGGGCTCGTGACGAAGAGCGGTCCGAAATTCCCCAAGCTCGAAGCCTTGCAACAACGGTGGCAACCGCTCTTGGCAAACTGGGAATTCGAGCCGGTCGGTGACAATTGGCCGCTAGTCGTGGAATTGGTTCGGCTTTTCGAGGAGGCCCATCGCCATTTTCGCGACATCTGCGTGGAGGAGAATCGGTTTGATTTCGATTACCTGGCCGAACGAATCATTGAAACGCTCGACCGGGATCAAGCACAAAAACTGAGCGGTCAATTTCGATTCATATTGATCGATGAGTTTCAGGATACCAACGAATTGCATTGGCGGCTGATCGCGCGGGTTGCCGGTGAAGATCCGTTGCAGCCGGTCGGGTCGGCGAAGTTGATGATCGTTGGCGATCCGCAGCAGTCGATTTACCGGTTCCGCAAAGCCGATCCGACGGTGTTTGATCGGGTTCAGGAGTTGATTCGCCGAGGCAACATGGAATCGGGCCGGCACAAAAGCCCGACCGCCTACGAACAACACCTGGCTGCCGAGGACAATCCCCCTTTCGAAGATGAGAGGGCCGGTCTGATGCGGTTGCGCAAGAATTACCGTACCGCGCACAGCCAGCCGCTCAAGTGGATTGACAGGATTTCGAATCAGGCGTTTGGCTCGGTGGATTTTCAATATCAGCCGCTCGAGGCAGGCTTGCAGGATTCGCCAAACGCGGAATTCATTTATGTCGTTCCTCGGTCGCAGGAGCCAGCGCCGCTGGGAGTTGCCGAAGACGAAGAAACGCCGGGTCAATCGATCAATCCGGACCAGATCCAGTTGGTGGCCAGTGAACTTCGGCGGCAACAAACCGAACGCGGCTACGCCTGGAAGCACATGGCCGTCTTGGTGCGCAGCCGCAACACGATGCTGACGAATCTGGAGGCGGCATTTCGCCAACAGGCGATCCCGTTTCAAATCGTCGGCGGAATCGGTTTTTGGCAGCGACAGGAAGTTCGCGACGCGGTGAGTCTCGCTCGCTGTCTGGCCAATTTTGCGGATGAACTGGCATTATTCGCCGTACTGCGTGGTCCGCTATGCGGTCTGGACGACGCAGAAATTCTTTTCCTGTCCACGCTGGGGAACGATCGGATTGTCCAGGGACTGCGGCTGTTAAACCTGGTCGACGATCAATTGACGCTGCGGACCGGCATTTCACCCGCCGACGCGGAATGGGCGGGAATGAACCTCCAGGATGAGGAATTGCCGCTCGATCTGCTGCGCAAATCATTTGCGGAGCTTGATCCCGCGCGAAAACCCTTTTTGCGAACCGCTGCCCAGAGGTTGGGAGAGTCTGGCATCTGGCGGCAGCGGGTGGACCGCATGCCGCATGCCGACCTGATGCGACTTGCGCTGGACGAGTCCGAGGCCTGGCAAATCTACGCTTCCGACGCAAATGGCAGCCGATCCGTGGCCAATCTGCGACAAGTGCTTGAACACGTCCGCGAGTTGGAAACGGGCCGGCGTTTTGCTCTCGCTGACCTGGCGCGGCATTTGACTCGCTTGGTGGAAGAAGCGACACGGGAAGAACAGGCGGCGATTCCACCCGCCGGCGGCGACGCCGTCCAAGTCATGACCGTCCACGCAGCCAAGGGCTTGGAATTCCGCGTCGTCGCGGTCGTCGGCCTGGAGCGGCAATTTCCGGCTGATCATTCGCAGGTCTGGTTGCTGGATCGGCATCAGCACCTGCGCAAAAGCGTCGATCCCGAATTCGCCGCGCGCATTCACGGGCTGCCGATCGTTTCCTTTCGCGATCCCGAAATGCCTTTGCGAAAGATTCGGCCGCTACTGCACCAGGCAATGACGGCGATGGAACGCGAACAATCGCGAATGGAGGAAGCTCGAATTTTTCATGTCGCGATCACTCGCGCTCAGCAGGTACTCATTCTCGCCGGGGCGCCGGAATGGGCCGATGGCAAATGCTGGCAGTCGTGGGTTCACGAAGCACTGGGCTTGCCGGATGAATTTTGCGATCACACGTGGGATCACCCGAACGGCGAGATGCCGCCGGTGCGAATTGTCCGAACGGCGCAGGCCGTCGCTGACGGCGCCGAGTTGGCGGCAGTTGGCGACACGTTGGTGGATGTTGCGCCAATCGCCGAATCGCCGCGAACTCGCATGATCGCCGCGACTAATCTTTTCCGGATGTTGCGAGAATTCGAGATTGATGTCCATGCATGGCGAATGCGCTACTTGCATCAAGTGCGTTCCCGCGTGCACGACTTGCCTGATTATTTGCTCGACGGTTCGCCTCCGGTCGATCATGAAAACGTCGGAGCGCTCATTGGAACCCTGGTTCATCGAGCCTTGGAAATGACGGATCTTTTTCCGAACGACGTGAATCTGCAACGCGAATGGCTCGAAACATGGGCGCTCGGACTGACCGCATCCTACCAAGAAGCGAATAATGAGGCCGCAAGAGAGTTTCCGTCGTCGGATCGCGTCGCACAGATTGCCGCTAAAGAGGCGAGCGAAATCTTGCAAAAAATTCACCAGGCAACGACCGGGACCGCGATCAACCCGTTCGGTAAGCTGGTCAGCGCTTCGGGCGACGCGGAAGTTGAATTCGCACTGGCCGTCGGCTCTTGGCGAATCATTGGCCGGTTTGATCGGTTGATTTACGCAGCCGATGGCCGGCTCGAAATCGTGGACTGGAAGACCGACGCGGACCCGCCCGATGACATCGAGGGCAAGTATCGAAACCAAATGCAACTTTATGCGATGGCCCTCCTAGAGCGCAATTCAAAACGTGAATCATTGGACCAGGTTCGCATTCACTTGGCCATGACCGCGCACGCTCAGGTGCGAACCCTCTGTTTTCGCCAATTGGAGTTGAAGGAGTTTCGAAAGGACTTGGAACGGCGGCTTTTCCGATTGGATGACTTCGCCGCGAATTCAAATGGATAAATGCAAATCGCGATGTTTCGTGCAAAAAAGTCCAGAATTCGATTGCATCAGAATCGAGATTGGGGTATCAGCCGCTCCCTATTAAACAATCACTTGTCGTGGTGCGGAACATGAAGCGCTGCTGGCTGCTGATCGGCGTGCTGACTTTCGTCACAGGCTGCGTTGCCGACGGCAAAAACGGCAGTTGGGACGAGGTCTGGAAAGATCTGCGCGGCGATAATATGCAGATGCGAAGCAGCTTTTCCAAAATGGCCGCCGATGACGGCGAGTTGCCGAGACCGAAGCTGCGCGACTAGTTTTTTGCGCCGGAAACCGTGCCTTTGCGATCGCCCCGGCCGCAAGCCGTTCCACTCGAAGGCTCATTGGCGAATCAGCCAACCATCCGCTACACTGACGATTCCATCGTGAGTTTCACCGGGCCGTCGCCATGCATGTCCTGATTTCCGCCGAGCAGATTCAGGCGCGAGTGGATGAACTCGGCCGCGAGATTTCCGCGACCTACCCAGACCACGAGCCGGTGACGATTGTCGGCGTGTTAACCGGCTGCCTGGTGTTCCTCGCGGATTTGATTCGCCGGCTCGATCTGCCGTTGCAAATTGCCCTCATTCAGGCGTCAAGTTACCGGGGCGCCGTCACTTCGCCCGCCGAGTTGCGGATTCAACCGGAGATGTTGCCCGAACTCGAAGGACGTCATGTCCTGATCCTCGACGACATTTTGGATACCGGCCACACGCTTTCACGAGTTGTCGAACGAATTCGGAGCCAGAAGCCAAAATCGCTTCGAGTCGCCGTGCTGCTTCGCAAGCTGGGTCGGCAACAAGTTCCGTTCGAACCCGACTTTTGCGGCTTCGAAATCCCTGACGCGTTTGTGATTGGCTATGGTTTGGATTACAACGACGAATACCGGCACTTGCCCCATATCGGCGTGCTGCCGATTGATGCGAATAAGGGTTGAGTACCGAATACCGAGTACTAAGTACTCGAAGCTTTGGAGCCGTTTATGCTGCGCAGTTTTGCCGCGTTGGGAATCCTGATTCTTCCGCTATCGGCATTTGCCGCGGATGACGTTCTCATCGCAGACTTTGAAGGCAAAACCTACGGCGACTGGAAAACCACTGGCGAGGCGTTTGGCCCAGGTCCGGCACGCGGCACGTTGCCCGGCCAAATGCCGGTGAGCGGATTTCTCGGCCAGGGGTTAGTCAATTCGTTTTACAAGGGTGACCGCACAACGGGATCATTGACTTCGCCGAGATTCAAAATCCAACGCAAGTACTTGAACTTCCTCATCGGCGGCGGCGGCCACGCCGGAAAGACGTGCATGAATCTGCTGCTTGACGGCAAGATCGTCCGAACCGCGGCTGGACCGAATACCGAGCCCGGGGGCAGCGAGGAACTGGATTGGGCGTCGTGGGATGTGCACGATTTGATCGGCAAAGAAGTTGCGATTCAGATTGTCGACAATCACACTGGCGGTTGGGGACACATTAATGTCGATCAGATTGTGCAAAGCAATCGGCCGAGCGTCACGAACGATCAAGTGGTCCTGCGGACAACCCAGGATCGATACCTCCTCTTGCCAGTGAAAACCGGCGCTCCGAAACGGCGAATAGTTGTGGATATCGACTCCAAAACGATTCGTGAATTTGATTTGGAACTCTCTGAGCAACCGGACTTCTACTCGTTCATTGATCTCGGACGAAACGGCCTGAAGAAATTGAGCATCCATGTTCAGAAGATTCCTGAGAGCAGCGGACTTCTCGACAAGATCACGACCAGCGATCACTTGCCCGGCGCCAGGGAAATGTATCGCGAGAAGTTGCGGCCGCAGTTTCATTTCACCTCTCGCCGCGGCTGGCTCAACGATCCAAATGGACTCGTTTATTCCAGTGGCGAGTATCACCTGTTCTACCAACATAATCCCTATGGCTGGAACTGGGGCAACATGCACTGGGGCCACGCGGTCAGCAAGGATCTTGTTCATTGGCACGAATTGGGCGAGGCGCTTTATCCGCGAAAATACGGCGATTGGTGTTTCTCCGGCAGCGCGATTGTCGTGAAGAAAGGGCAGGCCGGATTCGATCGCGACACGATGGTGGCGGCATTTACCAGCACGGGGCGAGGCGAATGCCTGACCGCAAGCACCGACGGCGGCCGCACCTGGAAGGAATTGCCGGGCAATCCGGCTATTAAGCATTCCGGACGCGATCCGAAACTGATTTGGCATGAGCCGAGCAAATGCTGGATCATGGCGGTTTACGACGAGTTCGAAGGCAAACGCTGGATCGCGTTTCATTCCTCGCCGGATTTGAAAAAGTGGACGTTGGAAGGCCGAATCGAGGGCTTTTTCGAGTGCCCCGATCTATTCGAATTGCAGGTGACCGGCACGGACGAACGCCGTTGGGTGCTTTACGCCGCCGACGGCAAGTATGTTGTCGGCGAATTTGACGGGCGCCAATTCAAGGCCGAATCGGGCAAACATCAACTTTGGCATGGCAACTTTTACGCCGCGCAGACCTATAGCGATGCGCCCAGCGGCCGCCGCATTCAAATCGGCTGGGCGAATGGCGTCATATTTCCCGGCATGCCGTTCAATCAGCAAATGACCGTGCCGGTGGAATTGACGCTTCGCAAGACGAACGACGGTGTACGCATGTTCGCGGAACCGGTTCCTGAACTTGCGTCGCTGCGGACGAAAACTCAGGAATGGAAAAACTTCGTGCTTAAGCCGGGCGACAATCCGTTCAAGGAGATTACCGGCGAACTCTTCGATATCCGGATCGAATTCGCGTCAAACGAAACGGTCGGATTTTCACTTCGCGGCGTGCCGGTGGTTTATGATGCGAAGAAGCAAGAATTGACTTGTGGAAAAATCAAGGCGCCGCTCAAACCCAAGAACGGGCGCGTTCGGCTGCGCCTGCTTCAGGATCGTGCCTCGATTGAAGCGTTCGCCAACGACGGGCAGTTGGCGATCTCTTCCGCGGCGATTCCTAAGGACGGCGATCGGTCGCTGGAAATATTTGCGAAAGGCGGCCCAGCAAAAGTCGTTTCGCTGATCGTGAGCGAGTTGAAATCGGCCTGGTTCGAGAAATAACGAAACAAGCAGAGCGCGTTTTGACGATGCGCTCTGCTTGCATTCACGTTGGACTGTTACTTGCCAAGTTTGGCCGGCATCGGCGAAAGCTGCACCGTCCGATAGCCGCCCGGAATGCGAACTTGTGCTTTCACGGCGGCTTGGCTTGACGGTGCTTCCGCCGAGACATCTGGACGGTAAAAGACCAGAGCGGCGGCAACCACCAGTCCGACCCCGACCAGCATCCCCAATTTCATGTCCCACGTCATCGATGGATTCCTCCCCCGAATCGAAATCCAAGGATCGCAGGCCGATCCTGCGACATCAGTTTCCCCGCTAAATTATTCCTGAATTGTTGCGTTCCTGCGAGTTGAAAGCGGCGTTCTTTAGCAAAAATCGCGAATCGGCAAGTCTTTCATTCGCTCCGACATGTTTTCTCATTCCGGGCGTTAAATTCGGCATCTCCGGCGAATCGGGCTTGGAAGGCATGCCCGATCGTGTGTATACTTCCGGAAATTGCGAGGGTATGGATTGCCCGGATGGAATTGGAAAGGACTCCCGAATGCGCATTTGCCATTTCGAGGACCATGGCGCTCAAGATCTTCAGCCGCTGAGCCTCACGCGACCCGTTTTCGACCTCTATTGCGGCCTGTCCAGCATCTCAACCAAGCAAGCCCGCTACTTCGCCGCCCGTTCGTCGGGCGCGTTGGTGCGGTCGTTTCTTATCGACTCGGTGCGTCAACAGCGGCCGGACGAATCAGTAAATGATCCGTTTTGGATGCAGTCGGGGCCGGTTGTCCTGGTCAATGGCCGTTGGCTGCCGCCGCACGGTGCTCGGGAATTGGATTCGGTTCTCGTGTCGCCATGTGCCGGCACGGTCGGCGGCGAGATCGCATTCGCCGTGCTGAGTCCCGAGCAAACGGCCGAACTGGCCGCGACAAAATTAAACGATTGCCTGAAACTCTGGCAGCGATCATTGCCGTGTCACGACGCCGGCGGGCGGATGATTGCTCGCCCCTGGGATCTCGTGCGACACAACGGCGACGAAATCATCAATGATTTTCGTGGGCGGCCGACGCAGTTCAATTGCCGGCCGTTGGATGTTTCACTGGTTGGTCCAGCGGGCCTTTTGAGTATTGATCGCTCCGTGCAACTTGATCCGTTGGTCGTAGCCGACACTCGCAACGGCCCGGTGGTGATCGACCGCGACGCCGTGATCGGCGCCTTCACTCGCCTCGAGGGGCCGTGCTACATCGGGCCGGGCACGCAAGTTTTCGGCGCAAAGATTCGCGCCGGCACCACGATTGGGCCCTATTGCCGCATCGGCGGCGAAATCGAATCGAGCATCTTTCAGGGATTCACCAACAAGTACCACGACGGCTTCATCGGCCACAGCTACATCGGCGAGTGGGTCAACATTGGGGCCGGCGCCCAATTCAGCGATTTGCGGCATGACTACGGCGAAATCAGCCTGACCTGCGACGGAGCCACCATTCGAACCGGTTCCAACAAAGTCGGCAGTTTCGTCGGCGACCACGCCAAGATCGGCATCGGGTCGCTGTTGAACACAGGCACAATGATTGGGCCGTTTGCAAGTCTACTACCCGCGGGCAGATTGCTGCCGAAATCGGTGCCGGCGTTTTGCCATGTCGCGCATGGCTCGGTAATCGACAATCATGATGTGGAAGCGCAGTTTTCAACGGTGCGCGAGGTGATGCGCCGCCGAGGCGTTGATCTCACCGTCGAGCAACTCAAGGTCTATCGCCGGGTGTACGAGCAAACCGAAGATCAGCGCCAACAGATCCGACATGGCGATCGCACGCCAATGCGAAAGATGCCTGAAGTCACAGCATTGGAATGCTGTGCCACTCAGTCGTGGCACAGCATTCCAATGCTGTGCTTGTTATTTCAATTCGCGGAAGTAAATGCTGCGAAGTTCCAGGCCGGTAACTGACTCAAACGATATCGATGCCGCCATCCGTTCCGCGGATACCAAACTGATGGCCGGTTTTCCGGCGACGCTCACCGTGAGTTTATTACCGTCAAATGCGATCTGGGTGCGGGTCCAGGACCTGCGCTTCGGCAACGCAACTGACAATCTCTCGACTCTGCAAATCGCACTCATTTTGCTCAATTCGAAAACGATTGGCTGCGCGCTCGTGCCAATGACGAATTTGCCTTCCGCATTGGCCGGCGTGTTCCAATCGAACTGAAGCTCAAATTTGCCATGCGTCTTTTCCGACTTGATCGGCGACTTGCCGGTTGCATGCAAGACACCGTCGACCGGCTTCCAAGCGCCTTTTTCCGTTTCCCACCCCGCCAGATCCAACCCATTGAACATCGATCGAAAGCCTTGATCGACGTTGGCGATCTCATCCGGTTTTGGATTCGTGCTGGGCAGTTCCTTGATTTTCAGATTACGGAAATGGCAGACGGCGCCTTCGGATTCAAGGGCCAGATATCCTTTGCGCGGCGTGCAATGGCTGACGCCGGAGACTTCCTTGCCGTTGACTTCGAGCTTGATGACGCCGTCGTTGGCGGTGACCTTGTAGTGGTTCCATTCGCCGCCGCCCTTCGCGCGGTTCTCACTTGGCAGGCAGCGCTCCCAGCCGTCCGGGTGCGGGCGATCGGGCTTGCAGCGAGCGCCCCAGATGCTGAAGAGGTCGCCATGGCTGGTGGCGGTGATTTCGCCTTTCTTGTTCTTGTATTCGAGATTCACCAAGACCTGCACTTCGATCCCGCGTGAATAGCCGGTGCCGACGGCGGGCAGGGGATCGCACCAGACAAAAAAGCCGGAATTGCCGACTGCCTTCTTGTTCTCGTGCATCCAATCGAACTCGGCGATGAAGTTCTCGTACTGTTTCGCCGTGCGAAGATAACCCGTTGGCCGACCGGTAGTGATGATTTCGCCTTCTTTCACATAGAACGTGCTGGGATGGCAGTTGACATTCACCCAGCCGTTGAGCGTCGTGCCGTCGAACATGGGCACGAAGCCGTCATCGTCGGCGACGGCTGGGCAGGCCAGTCCCAACAAACAAATCGGAACGGCGAGCAATTGCAGGCGGCACATGGGACGACCTCGCGGTGGGAATGGAATCTGGCGATGTTGTATTGGAAAGGCGAGCGTCGAGGCGTAAGCCCGACGTGTGCTGGACTCTCACACGTCGGGCTTACGCCTCGACGCTCGCCAAGAGATCCGCCAATTCCTGCGGCAACGGCATTTCCCAGTGCAGCTTTTCATTCGTGGCGGGGTGTTGAAAGCCAAGTTCCGCGGCGTGGAGAAACAATCTCGGGCTGTCACTCTCGTCTGCGATAATTTCGCCCGAGAGTTTGCGATTGTAAACCTTTTCGCCACAAACCGGGTGGCCGGCCTCGGCGAGATGGATGCGAATCTGATGCGTTCTTCCGGTTTCCAATCGGCACGCCAACAGCGTAAACCGCGGCAATCGCTCGGCGACTTCAATATGCGTGACTGCTTCCTTGCCGTCGGCGCCGCCGCCGCGGCGGCCGTCGCCGCGATCGCGCACCAACGTCGAGCGAATCGTCTGTGGCGGCAAATATCCGGCCACAAGCGCCAGATATTTCCGCTCCACCGTGTGCGCCTTGAATTGCCGCCCGAGTTCGCGTTCGGCCAATGGCGAGCGGGCGAAAACGACCAGACCGCTCGTTTCCTTGTCGATGCGATGAACGATCCGCAAGCGCGGCAATTGATGCACGCCCTTGTGCAAGCGCTCGGCGATTGCGGATTGCACGCGGTCTTGAAGCGTGGGCGACAGGGCGCGCCGGCGATCGTTCCAAGTCAGTTCCGCCGGGTGGCGCACCGTGTTGATGCCCGACGGCTTCTCGACCACGACGATATGTTCGTCCAAGTGGCGAATCACCAGTTCGTCGCGAATGGCTTTCGGAATCGGCGCGGGGTTTTTCAGGATCGTGATGGTTTCGCCTTCCTTCACCCGGCGAGCCGGGTCGAGGCAAAGTTCGCCATTGATTTGCACCTGGCGGGCGGCAATCAGTTTGCGGACCTGCCCCCACGACTGGCCCGGGCGATGAGCGCGAACCGCCGCCGCGAGAGTTTGCAGGGCTTGCTCAATGGAGATTTGAAATGAATCCATGATCGACGAATCGCGCAAGAGCTTGTCTTCTTAGACCGTGTCTTCTTTGAAGCCTGCGGTTTTCCGCTTGGAAAACTCAAAGCGGACAGATCTCAACGGTGCGCCACCCCCAAATCTGTCTTCTTAGAATCTGCAATCAACATAGTGAACATTCGGCCAATTTGGCAGCCGATCACGGCTCGTCCTCGGGCGTGCCGAAGTCCTGGTCCCATTCGTCGTCGGGGTCGGGCACATCCATGTATTTTTGACAGTAGGGGCAATCCTGAACCGTGCCGCCCTGCGACGCGGGGAAAGTGGACGACCTGCCGCACTCCTCGCAAGCCGCGTCAATGGTTCCGGTCCGGGCTTCGCGCTGGGCCCGCAGGGAGCGAACTTGCTCGAACCGCTCCTCAAGTATCTGTTTGGCCGGTTCGACTTTCGCAAGATCATGAACCCAAACTTCCATTCCCTTGATGCCGGCCCGCGGCGCCATGCTGGCGACGCCTTCGAGCCCGCCCAACGTCGCCGAATTGATGATCTCGGCTTCGATTCCCTCTTCCCCAAGCAGCGCGACCACCAGCCCGCCGTCGGCGAAGTTGTCGACGACATAAACGCATCGTTGATCGCGTGAAATCATGATGGGTCTCGGACGGTTTTGTGCTTGGCGAACGCGGGCGCCTAGGGCGTCAGACCCGCGAACGGATTGACGACAGTCACGCCATCGTAGACTTGTCCCGCGTTTAGATCTTCGGTGTACAGAGTGTGGCAGCCCATCTGTTTCGCCGCCAAGATGATTGCCGCATCCCAATAAGAGATGCTAAAACGCCTTTTTGCATCAATTGCATCCAGGACCAAGTCGCGGGAAATGGGGCAGACAGGAAACGCGGCCAATGATTGCAGCACGGCGACCGCCTCGTCGTGGCTCATCTGCAAACGCTGTTTGGAAATCGCGGAGGCATAGAACTCCTGCATCACCTGTGCGGAGAAGCCGATATCTGGTTGAATGAGGAGTGCGCGGGCTACCTGCCGTTTCGCCTGATCGGCTGTTGCATTCGACCCGGCATAAAGCAAGATGTTGGTGTCAACGGAGAACTTGGCGGTCATAGAGTTCCTCGCGATTCAACCGCCCGACGGTCTCGGCGTTTCGTGCTTTATCCAAAGCCGCAAACAGCCGCGCCACTCGGTCGGTCGCGTTCGGACCATTCTGGGCCGGTGTAATCGTTACCGCCACCTCGGTCCCTGGCGCAAACGGCACGCCAGCCACATGCACCTGGCCCTGATCTTCGACAGTGGCTATGGTCTCAAAAGCATTCATAATCACCGCCTCCCTGAAACCTCCTCTATTTTTCCCACAAATGGTTCTCGGGGCAACAGAATTCGCGATGCTGCCTACGCCGTTCCTTCGAGCACGCAGTGTCTTTCGATTGCCACCCCAGATTATATAAGTCCGCTGCGAGTGTCGTTTCGTTGATGCAGGTTTGGTTGTCGTCGTGATCCAGGGATATTACTCAATCCGCCCTTGCCGAGATCCTTTGCAAGCGATTGGTCCAGTTACAATGCGTCACGAAGCTCGGGTCGAAAACGCGACGACGGCGTCGGGAAGTTGCGGGAAGTGGGCATGCTCGCCGAACCACTCCTGCAATCCTAGGCGAATCGCGGATTCGCGCAAGCGAAGGTGGGCCTTGGCGACGACGAAGGTGATGCCGCGCTCGCGCAGTTGATTTACATAGCCGCGCAACTGCTCCGCCGCGGTTACATCCACTTCAGGAATGGCCCGTGCATCGAGAATCACCTGGCGGACGGGGGTCTCCTCGTGGGCAATGAAGCATTCCAGACGTTCGATGAAAAACCGGATGTTGGCGAAAACCAACGGGCCATAAAAGCGATAGACCACCAAGCCGGGAATGGCCTGGGCCGCTTCGTCGTCGCCAATGTCGTGCAGGGTCGGAGAGCCGGGCATACGGCCCAGCAATGCGTCTTGCGGCCGGGCGATCTGCGTCAGCAAATGGAGCAAGGCGAGAAAGACACCCAATAGAATCCCGGGTAGAACACCCAGGGCGATCACCGCTGCAGCCGTGATCAGCGACAGCAAACCGCTGAATCGATGCAGTGCGGCCACTTGGAGCGCCTCCGCGCCGATTCACTCCGGCAGCGGCCCGAGGATTTCGATGCGATACTTCGCGGCGAGTGCAGTGAGTTTGGCCATGTCGGGAGGCGTCGGGGGCGGCAAGGTCAGCGACGGGGCGGGCTGGCCCATTTCGAGCACGAAGCCTTCGAATCCGCCGGGCGTAGTGAGGATAAGGCACTTGGCCGGCGATTCACCGACGACGCGGAAGCCGTGCGGGATGTTTCGCGGCAGGAATACGAACGAGCCGGGGCCGCCGTTAACGCGGCGGTCGCCGCTGACGAATTCGAGTTGACCATCGAGGATGTAGAACGACTCGTCCTCGGCGCGATGGATGTGATACGGCGATGCGGGACCGCGAAGCGCCAGCAGTTCGATCAGGCCAAACGCGTTGCCGGTTTGCTTGGCGGTCGCCTTGACGATCGCCAGTTGATTGAGGAACCAGTACGCCGGCCCCTCGTGATTGCCGAGCGTGTAAATGCTCAGGTCCATTTCGTCAGTCCTCGATTGCCGCATGCGATTATCACGAGTGATGAGTCACGAAGACCACGTGTCGATATCGCAGTTGTGGTTTGGTGTATCGAAAATATGCCCTGTGATTCTTGGACGCAAACTCAGCTGGCTGTCATAATGTTGCAAACCGCCCGATTCCGATTCCAAATATCATAAATTCGTTGACTTCGTCGAGCTGCCGGTTTACATTCTCACTCTCGCACGACAATTGATTAATTGATGATCAGTGAGATTGTGGGGTGCAGGCATGCGCGTCCGACTGCGTCCATCGAACTCCTCGGCTCTCAAAGCTTCGCTTCAAGTTGAACGACTTGAATCACGCGATGTGCCGGCGGACCTGTTTGGGTACGGGTTTGGGGCGCCGGCGTCGGCGAATGCGGGCGATTTGGTCGCCCTCAACTGGAGCGTCGCAAACGGCGATTTCGATACGATCTTCACCAGTTTCAACGTCGGCTTTTATTTAAGCAAGGATTCGATCGTAGACGGATCCGACCTTTGGGTCGGCAACCAAACACTGCCGCCGGGATTTCCGGGCTTTTATATCCTGCCGACTCAACAAAATGTTGTCGCATTGCCGTCGTCCAGCGACGCGTTCTGGCAAGGAACCGGTTCCGGCACCTACTATGTGGGAATGCGCGTGGACGACGGAAACAATGTTTTCGAATGGAACGAATTCAACAACAGCAATACCGGATTCGGGTTTGATGTCGTTCCGATGGAGATCACAGTCACAAATGGCGGTGGCGGCGGTGGCGGCGGTGGCGGCGGTGGCGGTTCGGGATCGGGTCATGGCCAACTTTCCGAATTGCCGGCGACGAACCAGCCGGCCGGGAGCGTGCTGCGCGGCGCCATTCAGGCGCTGCAAGGGTACTTGCGCCAAGCGGCGCAGGAAGAAATACGAATGCGGCTCAGTATCGGCCGAATGGCGCAGCTTCCGGTTCAGTACCTGGATCTCGTCAACTTGGCCGCCAATCTGGGAACGGTCAACTATCTGCTATCGCCGTTGACGATTGGAAAGGCCGCCAGCGTCAAGCTCGCGCCCGGCATCACCGTCGAGCGATCGGAATTGGATGTTATTGAACGCTACCTTTCCTACTACCTTGCGGGCGATCCGGCGGGTGTGGCTCCGAACTCATTGGGCCGAATCGGCCCGATGGCGGCCGACCCGAAGCCAACCACCGATTGGCGGACATGGTTCCCCGGCACGGCGAAGTACGCGGACAACGTGTCGGATTGGGCCGCCGATAAGAAAGACAAGCTGGACCAGTTGGGAAGCGATATCTCGAAATCAGCCAGTCAATTCGGAAGCTGGCTGATGGGCATGTTTTCGGGCGCGACCGAAGCCGGCGCCCAAGCGGAACAACAGGCCAAGACCATCGCCGAGGGCGGACCGGACCTCGAAGGGCGGCTGGCTCAAATTCAACAGGATGCGGCACGCTCGTTCGACGACCATTTCGCGGCGTTGGTGGACCCGCTCAATCCCAAGCCCAATAGCTTGCTCAGCAACGCGACGGCGCGATTGCGCGGTCTTTACGGCAAGGGACGTGACGCCGCCGAGCAACTCGGGAATCACGCCGCGGACATCATTCAGCGTGAGCGAAATAGCTCGCTCTCCGCGCCGTGGAAAGGCGACATGACCGGCCCCACGCCCGTTGGGGGAACCGATACGGTGAAACTGACCATCAAGTTCAAAAAACCCGTCGGCAGCGAGCCGATGTCCGGGACATTGAGCTTCCCCATCAAGTACTATGGGGCCAGCGGTCAGGTCGTCTCGACCGTTCAAAAGTCTTTGAACTTCAAAGGATCGTTCGATCAATTTGGCATGTTTCGCGGAGAAGCGCGGCTGTTCAACGCCCAGGAAGGGCGGTACGAAACGAAGACGATGACCTGGACCCTGCAGGCCGGCGAACTGAGCGGGCCGCTTTATGATGGTTCGCTTGAGAACTTTTCGTTAAGGCAACTCAGCGGCGCCGACTGGGTAAAGCAATTCCCGGGCAGTCATGCCTTGAACGACCTGGATGATGATTTTCAAAGCGACGTTCAACAATTCATCGACGCGCTGGCGGGCAAGGCGAACGTCGATATTCTCGCGACCGAACGACCATCGGAACGCGCCTACATGATGAATCACGCCTGGCTGATCGCCCACGGGCAAGAATCGGCGGACTCGGTGCCCCCGATGGACGGAGTTTCAATCGAATGGTGGCATGGAAGTCCGGCCGCTTCCAAGCTCGCGGCCCAACAAATGGTCAACGCCTTCGGCATCAGCAAACTGCAGGTGGCCCCCGCTCTCGATTCGAATCACACACATGATCTCGCGGTTGACATGTCGATCACTTGGAATACGCCCACCCTGACCGTGACCGATGCGAACGGCGTCGAACACGTAATTAAAAGCGGTCCCAAGGACAGTACCAATCCGGAGTTGATCGAAGTTGGGGCGACCTTTGATGTGGTCCACTTCACCAACGCGTCGAAAGATAAGAACCACTGGTCAGTCGACGGCAGATAAACTGCTCATTCCCATTTGACCATCGTGATCGACCGCGGCGGAAACGTGTAACTCGCATGGCCATCCTTCACGCCGTGCTTCCAGTGGTGCTCGTGCGGCACGATGGCATTTGGATGCTTGGCCATGTTCGCGGCGGCGAGTGTGCCTGAAAGCTCGGTCACCTGGGCCTCGTTTGTTTTTGGCGCGAAACCTGACAGGACGATTTCCGCCGGCACGGGCTGATCGGTCGGGTTCACTGCTTGCAATAGCAAGGATTTGCCATCCTGGCTCAGTTTGGCGTTCACATCGAGTGTGTCCTTCGCGCCGGTAACGCGGCACTCGACAAATCTTGGCTGATAGTGGCGGGAGAACATCTGCGTCACGTAACCGGGCGGCTGGAGCCAAGTCTTCGAGGGGTTGAGGAAGAGCAGGCCCTGGTTCCAGCCGTTGTCGTTTTGGCCGTCGGGCTGGAGGCCATTCGCCGACGACACGATGGCGATTCGCCCGTCGCGCTCGATGGCCTGGATCGCGAGGGCGTTGGCCAGCGCTCGCCGCATGGTGTGATTGTTGGCGTTGAGTTCGAACACGGTCACTTTGAAGCGGGCGCCGCCGGCGATTTTTTCCAGCGCGTCGATCAGGGACAACGCCCCGGCGAGTGTGGAGTTGGGCCGCGGTCCGCCGGTCCAGACGTGGACATCGAACCAAACCTCGCGATTGTGCTGCTTGGCGAGTCGCAGAATCTGTTGGTGAGTTTTCAGCGTCGTGATGCCGCTGGATGAGCCGCGAAAGTTGAACGGGTCGCGAATCGGCTCGCGATAATCGAAATCGCCCACGGCGAGGATGACGTTGGGATCATTTTTCCAGATCGCTTCCGCGAGTGGTTTGAACTTCTTGAAATACTTTTCATCGATCCGTTCCTCGTTGCCGAGTTCGATGAAATGCAGCTTGTACGGATGAGGGTGACCGTCCGCGGCTCGGCGTTTGCCCCAGTCGTTGTCCGCGGGCGACTTGGCGTAGCGGATGAAATCCGCCATATCTTCAGGCGTTTCATCCATGTTGAAGGCGGGAACATATTCGAAGCCGGCGGCTTCGCAAAAGTTCATGAAGTCGGGGATGCCCCAGCCGTTGGATGAATACGGATACCAGGTGCCGCGTTGAGGCGGCCGGCGGTCGCGCGGGCCGATCATTTTCTTCCAGCGATACTCGGCGTGATTGATCATGCTGCCGCCGTAACGCAAGACGGTGATGCCCTGATCGATCATCGCCTCGGCCACGTCGCGCCGGACCGGGAGGCCTTTAAATCGTCCCCATTCGCCGGGCTGAAGGAATATATAGCCGAGCAGGACCGATCCTGGTTCTCGCAGCGTGATCGCAAGGCGGCCGGAACTTGTTGAATTGGGTGTGAGGCTGAAGGTTAGTCGTTGCCAATCGGCGGGTCTCACTGAAAGGCGTTGCTCCGCCAATTGTCGCGAGCCATCGCGGTTTTCGAGTGACACGAACAGACTCGCGGGCTTTTCGCTTTTGGCCCATACGACTCCCTCGTAGCTCTTGCCTTCCGCGAAATGCATTCCCTGGCGGTTCAGCCCCTGGTTTTCGACGCCGATTTGGCCGTTTCCCTCGATGAACGTAATCCGCTGCGATTGGCGGCCGACGAACGGTCGGTTCGATTCCAAAGCGAAGCTGCCTTTCGCGCCGCCGAGCGAAACGGGCCGCCACATGCCGCTCACGTTTTGCGGTTCATTTGAGGTAGTTTCGAATGGCAGTTTTCGAATTTGGCCGCCGGTTTTGACCCACAAGTTTCGATAGCGCGCCGCTGCGCTGCCATTGGCGGAGCCCGACCGTGCCGGCGAGCATCGCCGCGCGGCCATCGTCGTAGCGCAGGACGCTCTTGCCATTCACGGAGACTTCGAGGACCGAGCCGTTGAGCTTTGCGGTGAGCGAGACCCACTGGCCGATCGGCACTTCGCAGCGGGCGGTCTTGAGAGCCCGAAAATTCTGCTGATGGCGCCCCAAGAACACGGTTTGATCCTTGGCGTTCAAAGCGATCTCATAGCCGTCCCAATTGTCCGCGCCGGTTTTTTGGGCGTGATCAACGCGCACGATCAGGCCGGCGTTGGTGAAATTGCGGTCGGGGACGTATACCTCGACGCCGACCTCGCCATCCTTGAATGCGGGCAGTTCGCAGACGATCTTGTCGCCCAGTTCCCCGGAGAAATGCAACTCGCCCTGGCGGACCTGCCAGCGACCGCCGAGAACGCGAAATCCCTTGAGCCGGGGCAGGAGAGGCGGCTCCTGGAAACTCTCGCCGAAAACCATTTGGCTATAGAGGCCGCCGTAGATCTCGTGGTTGACATCCTCGATGCAGGCGCCGGTCAGCAGGCGGGAGACCGGTTTGGTCGGTTGATCGGCGTGGATTTCGATACGGGCTTTTGGTTGTTGGGCGAATGTGAAAGTCGTGGCGAATAGGGCCAGCAGGGCGGCAAGTTGGCTTCGATGCATAGAGGAACCTTGGATTTTCGAATTAATCGCCGAGTGCGGCAGGCTTCCACGTAAGTGTTTTCGAATTTTGATTCAAGCTCGCATTACTGCGTTGCGCCTCGCTCTCAAGAGCGGGCACTGAAAATCGGCGATCAAGCATTCTCGACTTGCTCGATGATGGACTGAAGCAGTCTTGGTCGGATAAATAGGGTCGACCGTCGCGGCACGGCGCGGAGAAGGTTGAGAACTTGTCTTTTGGTCCGTTGCTGCCGTCGCAGGGCACGCACGATTACGCCGATCGTGCCGTGAACCTCGTGATTCAGGCGCTCGGCGACGAGTCGAGCCGCCGCATCGTCGGTGAGAAATATCGCGTTAGGGTTAGCTTGCATCAATTGAAGCGCTTCCAATTCGCCGGAATCGAGCAGGAATGCTTGGGCTAGTCGCGTCAGTTCGGGGATGCTTGTGCGAGGTTGGTTACTCTTTGACGATTAAGGCTGCGACGCCGTAATGCTGCCGGCCGGTGGTGCTCGACCTCGCTCCAGACAGCACCCGGAACGTGCACAATCGTGAAGTCGCCGAGCAGGTTCAGACAGCCAAGCTCATCGAGATGAATAAGCGGTCCAGCGTCGCAGACGACAGGTCCGGCAGAATCAACTTCGGCCACGCAACCCCCACTCGACATCCTCGCGAATGAATCGCTCCATCAACTCCGGCCGATGGGCCTCGACGAATCGACGGAGTGCTTCTTGGACCACTTTGTCGCGGCTGTGAAACCAGCCTTGTTCTACCAGAGCGTCGATGTCGCGGTCCAATCGTTCGGAGATTTTCGCCTCGACGGTTTTCACGGTAGTAATTCCTGCAGTTACGGCAGATGAATGGCTGCTTACACTATATGGCGCGACGCGGGCAATCAGGACAAACTTCGTCGACAACGCTCAAGCGCAGATCATCTTCGGGATCGATTGCGCAGTGGCGAAGTCGCCCGAATGACCGCGAAGCTCGGATTTTGAAATCAATGGTCCAGTCCGGCCGGTTTCGACGTAAGTCTCATCGAACTCGACCGGCGCAAACAGATCGCCGGTCGGCCGCTCAAGATGAATATATCAGCCGGCGTGCTATGTTTTCCTGGATTTACTGTCGCTCGTCGTTTGGCCTGGAGTACACCATGGGATTATTCTGCGTCAACTTTCATTTTCGAAATACGGATGAAAGTGCCTATCGAAGGGGCTCTGAAGCGGCGGCGAGTCACCCAGTATCACGTGGCTGCCGGCAAGAACGGCTGGACCTCGCTTTTCGAAGAACGGGCATCCGAGCAAGACGACCAGCGGATCCGCGAACTCGCCGGCGGCCTTTCAAAGGATCTGCGCGTGCCGGCAATCGCGTTCTTGGTCCACGACAGCGACATCGCCTGCTACTGGCTGTACGAAAATGGAGAATTGCTGGACGAGTATAATTCGGATCCCGGCTACTTCGACGGCGAGACGGATGGGCCGCCAAGCCCGACCGAGCCACGCACCGACCTATTGCTGCGTTACTGCCGACCGGGCGTGAAGGAGAGTGACGTCGCGGCCATCCTTGACATGGGCAACGTGCGTGCGACCACGTTCGCGGAGGAGATTATCGAGCGGCTTGCGAGGTTGCTCGGGATCGACAGCCGGTTCGCGATCGCCGACTACCGCGATTTGGCTGACGGGGAAGGGCCTGGCGGCGTGGGCGGAGACGATGGCGTTGACGATGATGACGGCGATGGCCCCAGCGGTTCAGCGCCGGAAGCGGGCCTCATCGAACGGCTGACCAAGAGATATGGACTCGTTAGCGAACCCGGCTCCGCCGACCCAAACGTCACGGCACTCGTAGAAGCGGCATCGCGTGGCGACGTGGCGGAAATCAATCGCCTCTTCGCCGGCGGCGCCGACATCAATGGCGAAGCTCCCGCGCCGCTCCCCGGCGGCAGCTTGATTCCCGGCTTGGCCCAACTCTTCCCAGGCGGCGTGCCGCAAATCGCGATGACGCCGCTGCTCGCCGCGGTGGTCAACAAGCAGCGGCCAGCCGCTGCGCGGCTTCTCGAAGCCGGGGCCGATCCCAATTTCAGCCATCCGCGCTTTGGGACCGCGGTTCACAACGCCGTCGGCGCGGGCGACGTGGAACTGCTCCAGCTAATAATTGAGCGAGGCGGCGACGTCAACGCTCGCAACGCGCAAGGCCAATCGCCGCTTCAGGCGCTGGCCGCCATGCGCAAGGGGCTGGAGCAGGTTGCCCAGATGCAGGCGGCCATGAGATCGATGGGCATGAATCTCCCGCAACAATTCGCCAATGTATCGCTTCCGACAGAAGGCTGGGATGCGTGCGAGCGGTTGTTGAAAGAGCATGGGGCGCGATGAGGATCGCGCCCGCGAGCGTCAGCGTCAGATCGACCGAGGCGGAAATTCTCGGTCAGGATCGAAGATTACATATGCCGCCTTTGGTCGAGGATTATCGGGGGCGGTTGGCCGGATCATCAAGTTAGCCGCGACAACGCTTCTTCCATCTGATTCCTCGGGCATGCGACCAGGTCATCTGCGGGGCAATCGCACGCAACCGCCGCCATCGCCGGCGTGGACACGCCGGCCATCGGCGCCTGAAAAATTGGCAGGTCAATCCCGAGCTTTCGGATGAAGGGGGTCAAGCGGGTCTCCATAAGCGCCGTTAGTCGCGCATCGATCGGGCCGACCCATCGCCAACGTAATTGCTGCTGGCCCCACGCCGGCCAACGCTCGCTCACCGCGCCAGGACCACTCCCCTGACGGCCCAGGCTCGGGCGTTGAGCGCGATTGAGCGGTCCGGGCCATCGCCGAGTAGCCGCCGGCGCAGCCGTTGTTCGAGTTCGCGACGAGGCCCTTCGGAAAGGGACGCGACGTAAGCGCCGGCGGGGCCTTGCCGCTCCAGGAAAGGGGACCAGAAGTCCTCGAACGAGGAAAATGCGAGCGGCATCACGAGCGGTTCCTCGCGGACGTCGGCCAGGCCCTGCGCTGTCCAAAGCGCGGCGAGATCGCCCGGCCGGCAAACGGGCAAGTGGCGTTCGTCCATCGGCTCGCTTGCCGGGTCGAGCGCCACGGCTTCAGCCCAGAAAGCGCGCAGCATTTCCATTCCATCGCCGTAATCCCAGACGGCGGCCGCCACCACGCCGCCGGAGCGGACCACGCGTGCCATCTCGCGAACCGCGGCCGCCGGGTTCGGGATGAAACTGAAGACGAGCAGGGCGAACGCGGCGTCGAACGAACCGTCCGGAAACCGGAGATGCTGGGCGTCGCCGACTTCGAACGTGGCGCGGCTGTTGCCCGTGCGCGTCCGGGCACGGGCAACGTAGGCCGGGGATGGATCGATTCCCACCATCCGACTTGTCGGGAATTCTCTCAAGACGGCGAGCGCCAGGGACCCAGTTCCCGTTCCGACGTCCAAAAGGTGGCTTCCGTCTTTGATGTCCGCGAACTTCAGGAATGACGACGCCAGCCGCCGGCTCCATCGCCCCATGAACCGCTCGTAAGCTTCGGCTTCAGAGAACATGGTGTGTCTTCTTTCCCGGCGGATGCTTGATTCACCCGCCGACGGCGCAATTCGATGGCTTCCTTTGGTGAATTCACAAACTCAGCGTACGCCATCATGCTCCGTCGCCGTCCAGCGCTCGTTTAATCTCGGCAGTGCGGGCCGCGTCGAGCGGCGTCACGCCGCGCCGATCCGCGGCGCGGCGATCGGCCCCGCGGCGAACGAGGAGCCGGACGATCTCAAGCTGCCGGCAATTGACGGCTCGGCGCAAGGGCGTTTCCCCCTTGGCGTCGCGCGCGTCGATCGTCGCGCCATGGTCGAGTAACGCCTGGGCTACTGAGACGCAGCCCCGGCGCGCGGCCTGGTGCAATGGCGTCCCCCGGGTGGGGCCGCTCGTGACATCGGCGGTGGCGCCGGCGGCAAGGAGCACGCGGGCCACATCGCCCGTCGAGGCGCGGTAGAGCGGCGTGTGACCCTCGGCCTCCTTGGCATTGGGGCCGGCCCCAGAACGAATGAGTGCGGCCGCCAGTTCGGCGTCGCCAGCCATCGCGGCGTCATGGAGCAAGGTTTGGCCGCGTAAACCAAGCAGCCGCGCGCACGATCCGTCGCGCTCGACCTCCGCGATGAACCGGTCTCGCGTCGCCGCCCGCAACCCGGCGTGCATGGGTGAATCCGGTTCGATCATCCGAGATACGCCGGCGTACGCTTCGATCATCGCCTGAAGCTGGCGAAAGCGACCCAAGTCATGTTCCTCAGCGGGATCGCGGTCGAGTTCGCGGTGCGCCAGCAAAGTCTCGACCACTTCGAGCGGTTTCACTTGCTTGGACCGGCGGCCGTAGCGTCGGTCCGCCCGACCCGTTGGATCGAGCCACCGGGCCAGCGCGTGGCTCATGAGTTCCGCATGGGGAACCAAGCGCATCGGCAGCATCGTTCGTATGAGCGGCGAGGTCGCCGTGCGAGACCGCTTCGAAAAGCTTCTCGGCCTCCGCCATCCGGTTCCACTGTTCCGCCAACCGCGTGTCGAATCGATCGGTTCCGGCGGGGCAGGGACCGTCCTCGTGTGGTTCGCCCGTGTTGACGAGCGCCCGGCGCCGAATTCGAGGTGTGCCAGAAGCAGGCAGGCCTCGGCATCGGGGATTTCCACCTCCCACGCGGCCGCCTTCATGTTGGTCAGCCAGGCGTCGCGTGCCCGAGCGTCGATTGCGAACGGCACATGCCGGCGGCGGAGCCGGGCGCCGCGAAGATCGTAAACGGGAGGTCCGCCGAGCCAAGTGGTCATGAAGTCGGTCAGAGCATGAATCGCGCAGGTGAGCGTCTTCCCGTAAAACCGCCGGATGACCGGATCGCGATCCACGCGGGCGTAGAACGCGGCCACCAAGCATTCGATCTTTTCGCCGCCGATGCGATCGTAAAGCGACCTTTCCAGGCCGGCTTCGACGCGGCGAACCGGAGGGGACACGCGCTTGGTCATTCGCGATTCCCAAAGGATCAATTGAACCCGGCTAAGTCCCCGCGTTCTGGCTGCCGCGTCGGCGTATTGGCCGCCGGTCCACGCGGTGCGGCCCTTGAGGCTTGCCTGGTAGCCGGTCGTAGGCATGCCCGCCAGGTGGCTACGTCCAAAGGCATATGCATTCAGGTTACGATCTCGATCGAGGGGATAATCAGCGTCATACGGGGGTTCCTCGTTCAGTTGTCACGGCTTGAACTTCTCAAACGTCATGCCGTTAAACTTGTACGTTCCCGCTTCGTGGGTGCCGAGCCAGAGGTCGCCCCGGTTGTCTTTGTAGATCGCGAACAGCGTCGCATTTTTGGCGCCATCCTTAACAGGATAACGAATCACCTTGTTTCCATCGTACCGCCAAACGCCGAATCCGCCGGACGCCATCCACAACACACCCTTCTCATCCTCGACCATGGCCATGAAGTAAGTATGATCCTTTCCATCCGGGGCTTTCAACTGCTCAATCCCCTTTTCGCGCTCGTACTTGACGAGTCCCTTTTCCGGCGCGGGCACGTCTTTTCGATCAACGCGGTAACGATGCCGGGTGTTACAGATCCAGAATGCTCCCGCTTTGTCCTCAAGGATGGAGCGGATGCCAAACGAACCACCACCTTCGATGTTCGTTAAGTGGTTTTCGTACAGCCAGCCAAAGGATTGCCCATCGAAGCGACACGCACCTGCGCTTGCGGTGCCGAACCAGAGATTGCCTTTGCTATCCTTTACAATGGTGTAGACGTCGTAAGGGCTCCAAATCGCTCTCGGGAACTTTGAACGTGGGAATTTTGCGGCCCACTCTTCACCGATCTTGGTTTTCGGCATTGCCAAGCGGAATAGCGACTTCCCATCATAGCGATAAACCACGCCGGTATCGGGAGCACCGACGAACCACAGATCATCCGGCTCCTTTTTCCATTCTGCGGCTGGAGAACTTGCCGTAACGCTCAATGTCGTGAATGCCTGCCCGTCGAACTTGCTGATCCCCTCATATGTGGTGAAGTAGATATTCCCGGCCTTGTCTTCCTGAATGCCCCGGATTCGATTGCTGACCAACCCGTCTTTCCTCGTGAAGTTGACAAGGGCCTCACCGTTGTAGCGGTACACACCGCGCTCATTGCTTCCGAACCAGTAGGTGTTGTCCTTGGCCTGGAAAATGTAGTAGATCGCTTTGTCGAGTTCTGTAACGGTCTCGCCTTTGGCCTTCTGCTCCGGCTTCTTATCCTGCCCGGCGGCGCAGGCGGACAGCGCGGCGATGAGAACCAGCGCGATAGCGGCGTGACGGAGGCACGCGGCTTGGTATGGCAGGTGGCCAGCTGCGCGAAGGCCATTGCTGAGCAGTGCCATGTTCTTCTCCGCGATCGAGTTCTTGGAAAACGCTTCGCCTTGCGGCACGTTCGCTGGGGTAGTCCCTTGTACGCGAGAGTTGCCGGAGTGGTTCGAATTCGATCACTGAGTCCGCCCCCGTCGCGCTGGCCCGCAAAAGCCCGAATCTGCTACCTCAGCATGACAGAGGTGTTTCTCGCAAAGGCGCGAAGGACGCAAAGAAATGCAGATTGCCTTGGTTGGATTGTCTTTGCGTCCTTTGCGCCTTGGCGACAAATTAAGGAGCCATCATGAGCGTGAAGAAAGAAGCCTCCGGACGCCGGTCGGTCCAGGTCCCCGGCGGCGTCCAGTCTGCGGCGGCGCGGCGAGCGGCTGAAGCTGAGATAAGTACGCTGATCGTCAAACTCGCGCCTGCGCATTTACGGGTCATCGGTGCAATGCGACGGTGGCTGCGAAAGCGCCTGCCCACCGCTCATGAGGTGGTGTATGAATACCAGAATTTAGGTGCTGTGGTTGTCAGCTTTTCACCGAACGAGCGCGGGTACGAAGGCGTTTTTGGAATCCGCGCGACCGCGGACGGCGTGAGGCTGTACTTCAATTCGGGTAAGGGATTGCCGGATCCTGCGAAATTGTTGCAGGGATCCAGCCAGACGCGCTGGATTGCCGTGGAGGGCGCGTCCACCCTCGCTCGTCCGGAGGTCGCGAGCCTGATCGACGAAGCCATCGCTCAGAATCGTGTGCCGTTCGAACTTGCCGGTCGCGGGTCAGTGATCGTTCGCTCGACCTCGGCAAAGAAGCGTCGGCGGCACCGCGCCTAATGCGCCTTTGCCCCTTTGCGAGAAACTTGGTTCTCGCAAAGGCGCAAAGAACGCAAAGAATTGCCAGGATCGGAAGGAATTAGAAAATCAGGTCGCCTTATCTTTGCGTTCTTTGCGCTTCGCGAGACACTCGGTTTTCGCAAAGGCGCAAAGAATTGCCAGGATCGGAAGGAATTAGAAAATCAGGTCGCCTTATCTTTGCGTTCTTTGCGACTTCGCGAGACACTCGGTTTTCGCAAAGGCGCAAAGAATTGCCAGGATCGGAAGGAATTAGAAAATCAGGTCGCCTTATCTTTGCGTTCTTTGCGACTTCGCGAGACACTCGGTTTTCGCAAAGGCGCAAAGAATTGGCCAACGGTCGACGATCATGCAATTCGTGGTCCCCGTTGCGGGAACCGAAGCGGAGGCCTGGGAAAAGCTGACCGCGGCAGTGGGAGTCAAAGGCGTAAGCGTCGGGCAGCGGTGGACGGCCCCCGCAGGCGTCCCGGCGTTCGGCGGCGTGGCGGAGTACTACAGCGAGAGTCCGTACGACGCCCTGCTACGGCTCGACAAGCCGGGGCCGGGCATCGCCGCCCTTGGCGCCTTCAACTGCGGCGGCCCGAGCAGCATGGCTGCGCTGAACTTCTACCTTTACGGCGATCAGGCGGCCGCAACCGTCGCCCGCGAGAAATTGCTCTGGGATGCGTGGTTTCAAAATCGCTTCCCGACGCCGACGGAGCCGGGCAAGACCGAATGACCGCATGGTCACGGGGCGTTCCCGACGTGACGTTTGACAATGTGGTCAACTCGCGACTACGGTTGCTGGCCTGAACCCTCGCCTCTCCGTTTGTTCTTCGTTCCGTGGCGGCGCGCCGACGTCCGGCCTGGGCGGTAGCCCTTCGGGTTTCGCGCTTCGACCCCGCGCTCAACGGGCTTCTCGCCCTTTGCCGGGTTGGCGACGGTGTGGTAATGGTCCGTGTTGTTGGCGCGGTGCCGTGCGCCTCGATGGCTTCCTTCGGCGGGTATGAGGCAATCGCAGCCGTTGCCGATCAGGTCCTGGCGACCGGCTTGCAACAGCGATTCGCGGACGTCGAAATAATTCGCTGGCTTGAAGAACTGCATCAGGGCCCGCTGCAGTTTACGGTCGCGCATGTTCTTGGCGACGGTGAAGGGCTTTTTCGTCATGGGGTCGAGGCCCGTGTAGTAAATGCAGGTGGAGACATCACGGGTCATCCGTACAAAGGGCAGCATATCGGGAGGCCGCGCCACCGGCATCCGACCCCCACCGATCTGGCTTCTTCACCATATATCATCACCGAGCGGGGTTTCCCTGCTCACTCCTGGCGAGCACACGGCGGGGTGTCGGACCGGAGTTTGCCATCCCTGCGAGTGCGAGTTGATTTCCGGGTCAGTGAAGTATGATCCCGAGCCGCTCGAGCCTCCGGCGGGGCGGAAACCTATTGATTTGCTGCTCATGCCTACAGGAAGATATAGGAATCGACGTTTAGAGCCGGTCTGCGGCTGGCGGAGGCTGAAGTCCACCTGGGAATTATCGGGGAGTGGAAAAAATGGTAGAAGCCGACAACCTTCGCTATACGAAGATACCGCTCAACAACGGATTCGGCGCGATCCCCGCGCTCGGATTTGGCACATTGATTCCCGACCCCGTGGCAACCAGAACGGCAACCAAGGCGGCGCTGGAGACAGGATTTCGCCAGCTCGACGCTTCGGAACGCTACCGGAATGAAAAAGAGGTCGGCGAAGCGATGCAGGAGGTGTTCAAGGCGGGGAAGATCAAGCGGGAGGACGTGTTTATCGCGACGAAACTCTGGAACAACAATCATCGTCCGGAACGCGTCAAACCGGCCATCGACGCCAGTCTCAAGAAACTCCAACTCGACTACGTCGATCTCTATCTCATCCACACCCCTTTTGCGTTCCAACCTGGAGACGAGCAAGACCCGAGGGATGCGAACGGCAACGTTATTTACGATAAAGGAGTTACATTGCTGGATACGTGGAAGGCGTTGGAGCGCCTGGTGGACGAGGGTCAGTGCAAGGCCATCGGATTATCCGACGTCAGCCTGGGCCAGGTGAAAGAAATATTCGCAGTCGCAAGGATCAAGCCCACAGTTGTTCACGTCGAATCCCATCCGTATCTGCCGCAATGGGA
>CAWFFC010000028.1:0-118169 GCA_963815035.1 uncultured Gemmataceae bacterium | reverse complement strand
GGAATGATTGCCGATTTTTTCTTGCGAATCGGTAGGGGAATTCGCCTCCTCGTGTAACTGAGATAGCCTCGCTCTTCGAGAGCTCGGCGGATGGCTTGGCGATCCCTTGCCCGTTCGCTCAGATCCGTTTGCGGGTTGGCTAATGGCCCTCCTTGGACATTACTGGCCTGTCGCTGGCGTTCGGCTTCCGTCCGGAAGTGGTTGCGTTCCTCCGAGGTTAATGGCGGCCGCTCCTGCCAGACTTGCTCCGGTGTCGCGGCGCCGTTCGCGGGAGACCGCGCTGTGGCGTTGGCCTCCAGTCGCGCTGCTTCGATGTCATCCCAGGTCCACAAGCCAGGATGCCCATGACGGGCGGCGCTGGCCTGGGTCCGAGTTTTCAACGAGCCGATGCCGGCTTCAATCGCCCCATTGTACCGCGGGAACCCCGGCGGCGAGAACAACAATTCCACGTTAAATTCTTCGGCCAATTTTTGGAACACCTCAGCGGTGAAGGTCGAGCCGTTATCGCTTTTGAGCACCAGCGGCGCACCGTGGGCCCGGAACAAGGAGGTGACCGCGTCGACCGCCACCGCGGCGGTGGCCTCGACGCCGGGCTGCCAGAGCAATTGCTGGCCGCTGGCCAGGTCCCGGACCGCCAGCAGATACGAACAGCCGCCCTCGATCAGCAATCCCGGCCCGGTGAAGTCGATGGCCCAGACCCGACCGGCGAGGCGCCAATGGAGCACGCGGATTGGTTCCTGGTTCCGCTTACGCCACACCCGGCGATAGCGCTTCAACAAATCGTCCAACTCCGCGCGGAGCAGGTGGGGGAATGCTTCCCGCAAGGCCGGCACGCCGATGGCCGGCCCGACTTCATCGATGAGGTGAATGACCTCATTGCGCTGGTCGCGGTCGGAGCGAAGCACCGGCCGACCCAACGGGCACGGCGCCTGGGGCGGCTGGGCGAAGTCATGCCGCCATTGCTGGAACGTGCGAGGCGACAGGTCCAACAAGTTGGCGGTCTCGGTCCGGTTCAATCCCTGGCTGAATAGGTGCATGCCGATTTTCACCGCATGGCCGCGCGCGGCCTGCTCCTGGGTTCGTTCGCGGGCTGGTGCGCCTTGCCGCGACGCGGCGGAGATTCGACCGGCTGTTCACCGGATTCCTGCAGATGATTCACGACCGTTTCCTCGACCTCGGTCGCCGAGATGACGTCGGCGACCGCCGCGCTTTTTTTGACTCGACCTCGCCGGCGTGCGGCAGCGTCACCGCCAATTCCGCCCGGATCAACGCCGCTTTCAATTCCGCGTCCAACGCGGCAATCCGCTCCTGCAGATGCCGCACTTCGATTTCCGCAGCCGAGAGTACCTTGGCCGGCCGGCCGCTCGGCTGCGGCTCCAGGGCATTGACCAAGGCCTGGAACGCTTCGATCCGGATTTGATCGAAGCGTTGCTCACAGATGTTCAACTGCGGCAGGCTTCGATCACCCGGGAACTCCCGGCCACTGTTTCCAACAGCACTTTGGCCCGTTGCCGGGCCGATTCGGAACCGCTCAGTTTCATCACGAACTCCGGACCCGAGGGCAACCGTCCACGCATGGCTCGCTTCCTCCTGAAGTGGCGAGCGAAGAAGTGGTCCCCTGCTTCGCTCGCCCGTTCCAATTCACTCCACTTGGACCGGCACGCCGTTTTCACTCGGCGTGACCGTCGCTATCTCCGCGTCCTGGCGCAACCGCTCAGCCACCGTCAACGCCCGCACCACCGGCTTGCGTTTCCGCGCCTTCTTGCCCGCGGCCTTGACCGGTGGAGGCGCCGGCGCGGCCAGCCCCGCCGCCCGTTGCGTCAGCCGCACCAGCGATTGTTGTCGCGTCAATTCCCGCTGTAACCGCTCGTTGTGCTTCTGCAAGGCCGCGACGTCCGCACTCAAGTTCGGCTGCCGTCCTTTGGGCTTCGGCTCGCAAGCCGCCAACAGGCCGCGTAGCCCGCCGGCTTCCAATTGATAGTAGCGCGGCAACGAGATCGCTAACGCCTCGGCCGCCTGCGCCGGCGTTCGCTGGCCGGCCAACACCTCCAGGATCGCCGCCGCGGTCCGTTTCGCATCCCGGCTGGAGTGCTGTCCCAAGGTCACGCCGCCGGTGGTCCGTTTGGGCGGCGTGCGCGGCGGAGTCGTCGCTGGCGTCATGACTCACCTCCTGGCTCGGTCCCAAAAGCCTCGTGCAGGTCCTCGATGCCCGCATCCAAGGGCGAGTCGCCCGGCTCCGGCGGTTCTTCGAATCCCGCTCCGGTCGAACTCACGCTGCCCTGCGGACAGACCGGCTCCGGGACGGAAGCCGCCTCACCGGATCGCGGCGGAATCAAATCGATCTCCTTTCGCCCATCGGTCGCGGTGAGAATCACTCGCTCGCCTTCGGCATGCACACTGAAGGGCTGACCGCCCGCCTGCCCGGTGAGATAGAACGGCGCCTTGGGCATGCCCTGACGCGCCAACTCCAAGGCATTCGCCTGTACCCGCGCTTGCAGGGTTTTTCGCACCTCCGAGGCCGCGCCGAAGAACCGGTCCGCCGGCGCCAGGCCGTCGATGCCCTGATGCGGCCGCTGGAAGTTGTGATAATCAATGAAGTGGCCGATCCGTTGCCGCGCGTCGCCCAAGTCCACGAACACCGCGCTCTCGAGGCACTCCCGCCACAGCGTGCCCCAGAAGCGTTCGATCTTCCCAAGCGTCTGCGGCCGACGCGGCCGGGCCACGATCTGCTTGATGCCGCGCTTCTCCAACTCGCGGGTAAAAGCGCTTTTGCCCCGCCACGTCACATATTGCGAGCCGTTGTCGGTCAGGATCTCCTCGGGGGTGCCGAATCCGGTCACCGCCGCGCGGAGCACTTCCAGCACCAGCGCCGAAGACTGGCTGGCGTGCAAGCCGTACCCGACAATAAAGCGGCTGTGGTCGTCCATGAACGCCACCAGATAAACCCGCCGATTCTGCCGCTTGAGGATAAACGTAAACAGGTCGGTTTGCCACAACTGATTGGGTTTGGCCCGCTCGAAGTGGCGGACATGGTCCGGATGCGGCCGGCTGGCCACCTCCTCCAATTGATAGCCGGCCTCGTGGAGCACCCGCGCCACGGCCGAGGGGCTGGCGGGCAAGGCCGGGCCGCGTACGAGCATGTCGCTGATGCGTTGGCAGCCCCACGCCGGGTTGGCTTGCTTAAGCATGAGAATGGTGCGTTTGGTCAGTTCCGGCAGGCGCGATCCGGCCGGGCCGCCCTTGGGCCGGTCCATCAGGCCGCTTGGCCCTTCCTGCTCGAAGCGTTTCTTCCAGGCGAACAACGAATGCTTGGAAACGCCGACCAAGTCGGCAAAATCCGCAGCCGGCAGGCCGCTGCGTTGCCAGGTGTCCAGCAATAGCAGACGCTGTTCCGGGGAAAGCGGCTGAGTCTTCTCCGCTGGCTTCACCAATTTCCGGCCCCGGCGCGGCGCTCGGCCGATGAGCGGCGAACCGACGGAGATGCCAACGGCTCCTCCTGGTCGGCCAGTAGGAATTCCTCGTCGGCGGATGTGGCCGCTCCCTGGATCCTCCCCCATGGACCGCGGGACAAACCCGGAACCTGGTGAGGCGCTCAAAGGAGTCCACGAGGGGGAGGCGGGCTCCGTTCCGCTCGGGCTACGCCCTCGCTCCACTCCGCCCGCCTCCCCCTCGTGGCGGATGGCCGCCTCAGGGCTGCGGTCGACCGCGCCGGCGGCGTCGGTTCCTACGGACAAAGGCGGTACATGATTCGATTCGTTGGACATGTGAACCTCCCGATGGCGGGTTGACACCCGCCGCATGGGAGGAGGCAATTACCCTACTGGTTTAACGCCAAAAATCGGAAGCTATTTCCGGAAGGGGGACATTTGAAGGATGAGGCGCACACCAAATCGAGTCAGTGGCTGGCCGCGATGATTGAGGAAGACGCTGCGTGCTTCGTGCAAGGCAATCCGACCCGCTTCCAGATGCAAACGCAGCGCTCGGGCCGTTTCAGTCCACAGAGGGCAACTGCGTTCCTTGTTGCCCTTGCCACGCGGGTGAAGGCGCTTCGGGGCGTTCCACCCGAATCAGTCGATGCTCAGTGAGAAACCGGCCAAACAAACGGGCCGCTGCTGCCACATTGACGCGTCGAACGTGGAAGTGATCATACGCCGCACGGAGATCACGCTGACTGAGACTGCTCAATATGCGGCCGCAACGCTGTTGCAGCCAACGGAAGAGCGGCCCCGCTGCTTTGAGGCAATTGAGGATCGTGGACTCGGCATAGCCCCGCTGACGCATCCAAGCCAGCAGACGGTCCAGGATCGGCCCGATAATTGGCAACTTACGATACGGCGATTTGGGCGAGGCCGAACTTCACCTGCGAAGGCTCTTGTCTTCATTCCTGGGGATCCCGAGGCGACGGACGGAGCCGTCAAAATGTTGAGTTCACGACGGGCATTGGATGATCGGGACAGGCATTCTCGCTTCCAACTCCACATTTTTGGGCAGCTCAACATTAATCAATTTATGTTGAGCTCAACATAAATCGACGACATGGGCATGAAGCAATTGCCCAAACGTTCGGGGGAATACCTCTTCGAGATCATCATGCGTCGCTATGAAACCCGTTCCACCATCATGACCTCGAACCGGCCGTTGGAGGATTGGGGCAAGCTGATCGGCGACGTGCCCACGGCCACGGCGATCCTCGATCGCTTCCTGCACCATGCCGACATTATCCGCATCAATGGCAAAAGCTACCGCCTGCGGCATCAGGGCCGAGCAATCGAAGACGGCGCCGAGGAGTCAAAACCAGCCAATGCGCCCATCGGCTCCGAGGAGGCCGAAAGCGATCCAAAACCAGCCAATGCGCCCATTGGCAAAGGGCGCAATGTCCGCGGTTCAAAACCAGCCAATGCGCCCATCGGCTCGAAGGAGTCAAAAAGCGAGACTTGAAGTCGGTGTGTGAACTCGAAGTCCACCGCCACGGCCTCTTCTCTGTTCCGCAAATACAGAGTGCGCCAAGCCGCTGACCAATGGCACGGCGAACCGGCAACGACGGTGAAAACCAAGACGTGTTTGCGTAGGATCAAACCCGAATGGATCGATTAATCACTGGCTGGTTTTGAAACGCCCATTGGTGGCTGGTTTTGAAGCGCCCGATGACAGCCATGACCGCGATGCGGAACATCATGACGAAGCTGAAGCTGACCGTGAACGAGAAGAAAACCAAGTTGTGTCGTGTGCCCGAGGACACTTTGACTTTCTGGGCTACACCATAGGCCGTTTCTACTCGCCGAGACGGGCCGAGCCTACCTGGGATCCGACCGGCCAAGAAGATCCAGCGGATCTGCGCGGCGAGTCAGCGAGCAAACGGCAAGGTCGATGGCTGTGGCTGGAGCCGGGCGAGATGGTGGGCCGCTCTGAACCGCAAGCTGCGGGGTTGGGCCAACTACTTTTGTCTGGGACCCGTGAGCCAGGCCGACCGGGCGTGGACAGCCACGCCCGGCACCGGCTTCGTCAATGGTTGTGCGGAAAGCATAAAAAGGCCGGTCGAGGCACCGGGGCCTACCCCGACGAGTATCTGTATGGCAACTCGGCCTGCTCCGGCTGGAAAAGCCAACCGCGAAGGCCTGCCATGGGCGAACACCTGAGCTCCTTGTCCGGAAGCCGGATGCGGGAAAACCGCCCGTCCGGTTTGACGAGCGGGGAGTGGAAACGGAATGCATGGCGGGCTATTCAGGCACCGGCAACCGAAAGGGCCGGTCTCAGCTACGCCCGCCTACCCATCACCGCGCCACTCCTCGACTCTACTTCAGTCGATCGTGAACCGCATCAACGCGAAACCAGCGGCTAACCGTATCCCACATGCCGAACGCACGCATCGGCCGACGCGTGCTTCACCGGCTTTCTTATATCGAGGCAGGACATCATTTTCGTACAGGAAGGAACTTGTCCAGCTGCGTTAATTCTGCGCACAAATTCATGCTGCCCTTTTTTCTCGTTGTATTCGAAGAAAAGCCGGACTCGTACGCCATCCTTTTGATATTCCCAAAAATGCCGCGAGGGCCGTCCAGAGACCAGCACGGACGTGTTCTTGTTCAAAGCCATGATCCGATACACTTGCTCCTGTGCCATCCCCGGTCGTAGCCTAACGATTTGATTCGCTAATTGAGCGTTCTGTACCACAAGTTCTGGGGGCATGTAACCCCAGAGCAATTGTCCAAGACATAGTGGAACCCAAAGGCACGACATACATTATCCTCAATTCTCAGGGACCAGTGAACGAACCGCTGGCAGGTTTATCTGGCGGGTGCGTTATTTTCAATGTCACATTTCCTTCGATGTCCGAGTTCGCGAGACCTTTGATCGAAAGCTTCGCACTCCATTTTGACACGTGTGCGTTGATTGCAAACGAGTCGTAGCCTTCACCAGGCTCATCCATGTAGATCGCCCTGTACAGGATCGGCTTCTTGTCGTCGCCTGGTTTGTCTAGAGTGGCGATATTGTCTGAATTGCCCGGATTGCCCGCATTTGGAGGCTGTGGGTTCTGTTTGACCTTGAAAACGCGGAATGCCCCCTCATTGGGTTTACGATTTACTGTCTGCTTTTTTCCCGCATTATCGATTTCCTCACCGGTCAAAGCCAAGTTTTTCAGATCTTCGTTTTCGTCTGTCACGGTGAAATCCCATTGATAAACAAACAAGAGCCCGTCGAATCGTCCATGTGTTGACCTTTCATAATTAACTACATCGCCCAAGGCGTCTGAATCCGCTTTTAGTTTAAGTTCCTTCATTCTCTTATCCGCGTTCCAGTTTGGAAAAATGGTCTTAGTAGCGGCCTCAGTGTAGGGATTACCGCTATCTGCCTCCTTATCATGCGCGTTGAGGCTCCCCGACTTCACAATCTTCGGTTTACCAACAATCTTAACCTCCAGACCCGAAGGATCTACGCCATTCGTCGGTCCATTCGCCGCATACCGATACAGATTTGCATCGCCCGCCTCAAACCCCATCGGATCCGCGCTGGTCCACTTGCCCAGGTTCGGATCGTAAAACCGTGCCCAGTTGTATTGCAGGCTCACGGACGAATCCCACTCGCGGCTGGTGAAGCCAAAACGATCGCCATTCACGCCAGTCGTGTTGGTCAGCATATTCCCGAAGCCGTCGTAGCTGATCGAGCCCAACGATGATCCGGTTGAATCGACCATGCCAATCACCGAGTTCTGATAATCGAGCAAATACCAAACCACCGTGCCCGCGGCTGTGATGCGCGCACGGGCTCCCCGTGTGTAACACTCTTCGAACTCGTTGCGCCTTCTCGCGCGAGCGCGGAGAGAGTTTTTCAAGAATCCCTTGTTTGCTAGCGTTTTCTCAAACGTTCCAACAGACTTGAGAGTATTTTGCGCGCCGTCTCGCGTCTCACTCGGTGTCCGAGTGTAACACTCTTCGAACTTTTCGCGCTCGCGCGCCTGTTAAGCAGTGGGTATTTTTTCCCTGGTCACGAAATGACCACCTCTCGAATTAACAGGCGCGCGAGCGCCGGGCTGTCAGATTGGCAGTTTCGGCTGGCGTTTTCCAGGTTCGGCGTCCCGGCGCGGTTGCAATCGCCAATAACAATTCCTGCCTCGCAGCTCGAATCCGTTTATTGCAGTCCCCGGTCCGGCATTCGCGATTTCCGCTCGCCGGCCTAGCGCTTCAGCGCTGTACGAAAACCCTGTCCTCCGCTTGGAATCTGGGGCGCCCGTAGCATACGGACATGAAGAATGTGTTCCAGTCATTTCTCGTGACCTTGGCCAATGCGACCGATCGTGAGCTGGCCCGGCAGATGCAGTATCTCAAAGTCGAGAACCGGATCCTGCGGGCCAAGCTGCCCAAGCGGATTGAAGTCACGCCGCGTGAACGCCAGCGGTTGCTGAAGTACGGCAGACCGCTGAAGTCCGCCATCCGGGACTTGATCACGATCGTGACGCCGCGGACCTTCGCACGCTGGGCCAGTGGCGAGACGCGCGGCATGGCTGGCATCCGAAAGCCGGGCCGCCCGAGGACTGACAATGCGATTCGCGACTTGGTGTTGAGGCTGGCTCGCGAAAATGGCTGGGGCTATACCCGAATCCTCGGAGAACTGAAGAAGCTCGGCGTTGGAACCATCTGCCGCTCGACAGTCGTGAAGATTCTCAAAGACCACGGGCTCGATCCGGGTCCCAAGCGCGGCGAAGGCACTTGGGACGAGTTCATCAAGACCCATACGCAGACGTTGTACGCTTGCGATTTCTTCAGCAAGAAGGTCTGGACGCTGCGCGGATTGGTCGACGTGTTCATTTTGTTCGTCATTCACGTCGGCTCACGGCGTGTGCACATCGCCGGCATCTGCACGAACCCGGACGGAATCTGGATGGCGCAGCAGCGCGAAACTTGTCGGTTTACTTCGCCGAGCAGGGGAAGCCGGCCAGGTACTTGATCATCGATCACGACACCAAGTTCACCAAAGGATTCGACGCGATTTTGAAAGGCGATGGGACCGAGATTCTTCGTGTCGGGCCGAAGGCCCCGAACATGAATGCCTTTGCCGAGCGATTTGTGCAAACGGCGAAACACGAATGCCTGGACCATTTTGTCGTGTTCGGTCTGGAGCATCTACGGTACATCATCAAGGAGTTTTGCGACTATTACAACGAGCATCGTCCACATCAATCGCTTGGCAACGTGCCGATCTCGGGAACGCCGCCCGATTTGGGCGATGGGCCGATCGCATGCGAAGAGCGACTGGGCGGCTTGCTGAAGCATTACTACCGTCAGGCAGCGTGAATCTGGTCTGGCCGTAGCGGGCGCGTGGCGGTTCGCTATGGTAGCCCGTGGTGCGCCCAGTTGAGCAACTTCGACCGCGAATCCCTGGTTGATCAATCGCGTTGGCAAGTCCATATCACGATTTTCGGCTGCGCAAGCGGCAGCTCTTGGATTCCTCAAACCGAATTCGTCTGACTTGATCGAGAGTATCGTCCTCGCGCACCTGTTGTCGAGGCAGGAAATCATTTTCGTACAGGAAAGGCACGAATTCACACCCCCTCACACGGTTTTGTTGGACGTCGGTCCGTCAGCCAATACGATGTCCGAACTCGCAGATGTCCGAACTCGCAAACGCACAGGACTCCGTCATGATGACTATTCGCTCGCTCGTCCGCATTCTGGGGTACCATTGGCACCGCGGCGTGCGGCCGGACTGGTCGCGCTTGCGACGGAGCCGGCTGCGCCTCGAGCGGCTCGACGACCGCATCGTGCCGGCGAACTATCCCATCTTCGCAAACCTGACTGGCGTCACTCACGCCGAGTACTCCAACAACTCCGGTTCCGATTCTCAAGACGGCGACTTCGCCGGAGTCTACGTTCACGATCAGGGCAACGGAATGATTGCCGAGGCCTGGGCCCAGGTCGACCCTAACGATCCAAACTTCCTCACGGGCGATGCCTTTGTCAGGGCGACGGGCGATTTTATCAACACGAGCAGTTCCGCATCGGCCTCATTCAATGGTTCTTTCGACATGGTCCTTCAGGCCCAGACCGGCGACAAGGTCGGCGCTAAGGCCATCATCGAAATCGAACCCGGCTCGTTTTGGAGGGTCGATCCCGGCTCTACCGGCTCGTACAGCGTCAATGGAATAACCAACGCCCCTTATGCCTTGACCACCATCGGCGGCAAAGCGACCGTCACGGTCAGCGCCAGCGCCTCCGCCTCGGCTCAATATCCCGGAAACGGCCTATCCTCCACGATTGAGACCCGTGCGGCATTCGATTTTGGCGGCATCGGGGACTATCCCACCGTCGTTTCGGCACCCGACATCGAAACCAAGGCCGGGGAGGCGACTCCGAATCTCGCGTGGAAGGTACCGAGCTTGCGCGACGGTTATTTCGCCAGCGACGCACACGGGAATTCGCCCGTCTACTCCTTCTCCTTCGATTTCAACAACGACGGCACCGACGACTACGTCTTTAGCGGCACCGAGGACCAGTTCTCGCGCGGCGATTACTCGGTGCCATGGGCGACGCTGAGCGCGCTTGGCCTGAAGCCTTCCGCCACGCCGTACACCTACCACGTCCGCGTGGACGAAGACCTCGGCGTCTTCGGCTTCACCGGCTCCATGAGCGACGAAACGAACGGCAAGCTGTTCATCGACGATGGCGATCCGAAGCTCGTCGTCACCTCGACCAAGAACCTGGACGCCCCCGACTCGGCCATGTTCGGCCCCTATATCCCCCACGTGTCGTTCAGCGTACCGTTCACGATGCACTTGGACGGCGCGGCCGTGCCGCCGTACAAGATGGGCTACAGCCTCGACGGCGGCAGGACGGCCGTCGCCGCCAAGCCGACGAGCGACCCCTTCACCTGGACGTTCAACCTCAACGTCGGCCAATTGAAGGCGGGCAAGGACGGGATCGACTTCGGCGCTATCGACAAGTCCTTCAGGTACATAGCTACCCAGCACGCTACGCTCGACCTGACTGCGAAGCCGGACTTCACGCTCCTGGTCGCCCCCGCCGGAGCACCGGCTGAGACGATCGCGGCCGGCGACGCGCGATTCGTCAAGGGTCCGAAAGCGCCGTCTGCGCCCGTGCATTTCGTCGGAGAATTCACCGACGTGCCGACGTACTATCAGTCGAACCTATCGGTGTTCTTCAGCGGCAAGTACTGGAAGTCGCCGCAGTCCACCGGCGACACGACCGCGAAGATCGAGTTCGATCAGGACGGCAGCAAGCTACCGACCGGGCTCGACGTATCGACCGCGCGAATTGGCCAGAATTCCCTCAAAGCGTCGAACCCGGAGGCGAACTCGGTCCTGGTCATCACGATCCCAAAGTGGCTCAATGGCGGGGCGTGGACCTTTGATCAAACCGATGGCCACTACCACGTCACAGACGCCGTGGTCTCGCTTGCACCGCCTGTGAAAAAATCGTTGGTCACGCCCTATGCTTGGCTCAACCCGTTTCTGAAGGGGCTCGACACGTCCAACGAACTCGAAGCGACGATGGACGTGGACGCTCCGATGGACATGACCGAGGACATCGATTGGTCGGGCAGTAAATTGCATGCGGCCGCCAAGGTCCTCGGCGTGCCCGTCTGGGACGAGTCGTGGGACTCCGGCAAACTGCTGGTCACCGGGAAGGTCGATGGGAAGACGCTGACGCCGGTGGCCCTCGGCCTGCGGCTGAAGCAGCCGGAGGACCTGGGATCGAAGACCTTCTTCAACTGGTCCGTCACGATCCCGTTGACGCCGCACACCCCCAAGGGGTTGCTGCACGCAAGTCTCTCGTTTGGCCTAATCTTGGCGGGCGACCTGAAAGCCGATGCCGGAGTGTTGATGACGTGGAAGAACAACAGCGTCCAGTGGGACCCGACCGGGACATTCGTCAGCCTCAACGCGACCATCGACCTCTCGCCGACCGTATCGTTCTCGGCGACGGCGGTGGGCGGGTGGCTGGTGGAAATCACCGGGGGTGCAACGCTCAACCTGCATTTCCATCTGGACGGCCAGGTGTCGTTCAAGGGGCTCGTCACTGGGCTGCCGGCGGTGGCGTCGTCGAACTATGCCGCCTGGCTAAACGGGGACTACCACTTCGACGTGCACGGGAAGCTGTTCAAAGTCTTATCGATCTTTGACTACGACTCGAGCAGCGATCCGAAACTGGGAACCATCAAGCGAGTCGATCTGTTCAAATTCTGACTTCAATCGGTGCGACGACTTGAATTCGGGCGTCTGTGCCGGCTCGCATTAGGTGGTGGTCCGCTCTCGGACGAGCCTCCCCAAACGAGTCGCGGCGGCCGTTCCCCGCGCCATGGTCAGCACACGTCGCTGGGGCGGGCACGATCTCAGGATCCGCCGACGACCGCTTTGGCCTCTTAACGTTCCGAGCGTCGGCGCGCTCCAAGCGACCCGAGTCGGAGATGTGGCGCAGGCCGTGCTTCCCGGGTGTAACACTCTTCGAAAACCCTGCGCTCGCGCACTGTAACCAGTGGGTCGAATCGTCGCGGCCTGCGGAACTTCGCCCCACGAATTAACGGCGCACGAGCGCTGGGCTGGTAAATTGGCAGCAGATGGCGAGTCACGTGTGGTCCGGCAGAAAGAATACCGCGGCCCGATTGAATGCGAATAGCGGCTCGGCCGCTTGCTGAAACATTACTACGCGCAGCATGAGTTGGGCCGACCGCGGCGAATGTACTGTCGCACTTCGGCACATAAACGACAGTGCGCCCGGTCGAGCGATTTCGCCTCCCGACATCACGTTAACCAACCGCGTTAGCAAGTCCGCATCGAGTTTTCGGCTGCAAGAGCGACAAGCCTTCATTTTCCGAAGTCGATCTCGTCCGACTTGGTCGAAAAAACCATCCTCGAATTCGCGTTGTCGAGGCAGGACATCATTTTCGTACAGGAAGACCTGGGATGACATCGAAGCAGCGCGAATGGAGGCCAATGCCACGGCGCGGTCTCCGGCGAACGGCGCCGCGACACCGGAGCAAGTCTGGCAGCAGCGGCCGCCATTAACCTCGGAGGAACGCAACCACTTCCGGACGGAAGTGGACCGCCAGCGACAGGCCGTCGATGTCCAGGGAGGGCCATTAGCCAACCCGCAAACGGATCTGAGCGAACGGGCAAGGGATCGCCAAGCCATCCGCCGAGCCCTCGAAGGGCGAGGCTATCTCAGTTACACGAGGAGGCGAATTCCCCTACCGATTCGCAAGAAAAAATCGGCAATCATTCCATAGGGGGCACAGCAGCCGAAACGTGACGGTAGGCACCACGAAGAAATCGATTGAGGCGAGCGAACCGACATGGTTGTCGAGGAAAATTCGCCAGGTTTGAGATGGCGGTGTGCGGCGACGCGGCATGTACTTGGCGATGGTGGACTCGGAAAGCTTGTGGCCGAGCAGCGCTAATTCGGATTGAATGCGTGGCGCGCCCCAGAGCGGATTCTCTCGAGCCATGCGCCTGATCAAGTGGCGAACTTCTGCTGGAACGCGGGGCCGACCGGGCTTGCCCGACTTCCAACGCCAGTAATACCGGAAACCTTTGGCGATGCCAACGAATGACGGTTTCGGGCTGGATGATGACCAAGACCGAGCGCCAGCCGCGCCAAAGCTGAAACAGGCAGACCCAAAAGGCGCGGTCGCGCCAGGGCAATTTGAGGCGAGGCGCTGCGGGTGAAGAACGGCGAGCTGCTGTCGAAGCGCGAGGTTCTCAGCCAAAAGGCTGAGGTGTCCAAAGAGTATGCCGCGCAGGAACAAGGCCAAGAGGGTGAGGGCGTTCATGCCGACGATTGTCGCCGGAGGCAGAAAGTATGGGCGTGAAAAATCGACTGTTGTAGGGCCGGTTCTCGTCAATGGAGCTGACTACCCGAACGGCAGTCCGAAACTGGCTGCGCGCGAAATTCGGCGCTCGCTCCTGCCAGATTGGCATTTTCGGTAGGGACAACGGGGCAAAAGCTTGTTCCCCCCGGAAGGAACCAAGAATACCACCGCGTTGCAGTTTTAGCAGGTAACAGCCACAAGGAATGCGGCAAAAGAACGGCACGCTTCAGATTGAATTCTGCTTGCTCGAGGACACGCAGACTTTCAATTCAATCAAATCGCTACCATAGCTTAAACTCAACTGGACTAAGATGTTATGATCACTGAAGTTTGCGGACCGAGCCGTTCATTAGTCGTTTTGGAATGGAAACACCACTGGTAGTCGCCGCTCGTCGGTGTGTCGGACGAATGGTGCAAGCTTAACCTGTACGGGGCCTACTTCAGTTTGCTCGACCCCCTCGCTTCACCAGCGGTTGACCCGAAGGCATGGACGGCTGAGACGATCCGCGCCGTCGAGAAGGAGTATGATCTCGTGACCCGTATCGTTGACGCGTGTCACGGCACGCCGGAAACGGGAACGAAAGTCCTCGCCGATTTCTACAAGCGCCGCTACAAGTTCAAGGAGGCCATCCCGGCCCGGCGCTCGCGTTCAAGCTCTATCGCAAAATCAATTCCGTCGAAGCGTATGCCGAGTTTTTCGTTAATTTCGGAGTGAACACCCCCGAATACCTCGTCGCGCTCGCCTGCAAGCGCCACCGCGATTTCGAATTGACGTCTGTGGCGGCCACGAGTGAGAAGAACGTCGAGGAGTCGATCAAGAAGTTGGATGCCCTGATCGCTCGCGACTTGGCCTCCCCTTACATTGAACTGGCGCTGGAGCTCGGAAAGAGCCGCAGGCATCGCGCATGCTGGGGCAGGCGTTGATTTCATGGCAGCGGCTCGACCGGCGGTTCGCGAGGTCGCTGGGATAACCGTCGCACTCGTGGCCTTGAGCGACAGCGAGCCGGACTGGGTCGCCAAGGAAGTAGCGCCGGGCATTTTCTATGTCCCAATCGACGCGACCGACCGGCGGGCCGGGAGGGCCTGGTGCCGTCCTGTGCCCATGATCTGAGAATCGGTTATGAACAAATCTGTCGCGCAGAATCCAGCGACAAATGGCCGGTCTTGTCGGCTGCTGGCGGATGGTTCAATCCTTCGGCCATGCTCGACCATCAAGTTGTTATCAAGCCGTGCTCTCTCTCGTGGACCAGAATGTAGGTGATAATTGAAGTTCGTTTTGAACGGTGCCGGCCGCTCGCTGTTTCATAGCGGGCTTCCAGTTCACGAAGTTCCTTCTGCCCCGTCGAAGACGTGAGAAGGGCTTGCAGTTCCTTTTCCCGTTGTTCCAGCGTGATCTTCGGTTGCATATGTCGGCCTTCCTGACTGGGATGGATGCTGACTGTTCTTTGTCGTCGATTTGCAACCGATTCACAAGAAAGCTTTGCTTTGGCTGTTGTGCATGCGATCGCAACATGTATTTGATGGGGGCATAATCGGCGAAGCGGACGACCTGCACCGCCTACAATGCGCTTGAGATGACTTGGTCCGACCACTCGCGCAACTTGCCTTATTTGCCCTTGAGGGAGAAATTCGATGAATCGCGCTGTCGATGTGCCCGAAAAGTACCGCCGGTTTTTCTTCGTGAATGTTGGTGGTCCGTTTCGAAACGTGCTCTCTCGGGAAGTGGTTCGCAAGAACTGGCAGCTTTTGGCTCTGGATTGTTCCCATTGCATTCTGGTGGCCAAGTCTCAACGGTCGTCGAAGGTTCATTGCGGGTTTTGTGGCGGACTGGATCCGTTGGAATTGAGTGGCGGCCCGCAGAACACTCCGAAATGACCAGTGGCCCACTTTTGTCCGTGTTCGAACAAGTTGCACATCGATTCCTCGTCCTCGACCACAATTTCAAGTTGCTCGTTGATAACCGAAACTCTCGCACGCCGAGCGGCGGCTGGCGAAGAATCGTGACGCTTGCATTCGCGGCGGCATTAATTCTTTCCAACGGCACATCGATTGCGATATTGTCTCAAAGCCCGTAGACAGAGTCATTTCCTAGCCGGAATCAAGTCGCCCAATGGAGGGGGATCATGCAAAACCAAATAACGATCGAGGAATATCTCGACGAGATTCGCAAGCAGGTGTGCAGCCACTGCATCGAACGTCCTCCGGGAGGACCGCCGTGTCTGCCGCTCGGTAAAGTCTGCGGCATCGAAACCCATCTGCCCGCGTATTTGGAAGCGATTCACGCGGCAAACAGCAGCGTTATTGATCCATACCTGGACAACATTCATGGCGGCGTATGCAGCCATTGCTCGCGACATGACTGTGAGGGGTGCCCGTGTCCGATGGAATACCTGATCGGCCTATTGGTTCAGGCGGTCGAAACGGTGGACCAGCGTCATTCACAAGGAATTCGCGCAACAATCGCGCGCGATTGATCACCAATCAGTAGCGGCGCCAGTGGCGTGCGAAAACGACACGCGCTGTGCGGAACAGTGACTCATTGAACGGAGACCGGCAAAGCGCCGTTTTTCCTGATGTTCGCAGATGTCATCGCCAATGAATCGTTCGACAAACATCTTGGGCGGGTACCGTGAGTTCGCAAGCTTGACTCACAGCGTATTACGTCGATCGCGACGGAAACACGCTTCTTCCCGACAAGCACGACTTGCTCGCCGGCTTCCGCATGGCCCAGCCGTGGCTGACGGCCCATGAATTGCTTGACCGGGTGGCTTCGTTTCTGGCGTACTGGATTCCGAATACGCATTGCGTGCCGCTGGCGGGATACGGACTGCACAATGATCTCGCGTTGGTCATTGATTACGCACTCGAAATTGTGAACCCTTCAGACGATTGTCGCTGACGAGCATGCAAGTAGGAGTCTGCCTGCCGAACGCGCTTGTCGCGGGGGTTTACGACTGCTACGATCTCGAAACCTGTCTTGATTCCCAGAGATGTCGCCGGTTGGACCACCCTATGACTGCTGTATTCGGTGCTGGATTTTTCGGTCTCGGTATACCCGAAATTCTGATCCTGTGCATGCTATTCTTCGGAACCGGCTTCACAATTCTTTGGGTTTGGGCTCTTGTTGATTGCTTGAAAAATGAACCGTCTGTGGGGAATGACAAAACCGTGTGGGTGCTGGTGATCGCTTTGACCCATTGGATTGGTGCGCTCATTTATTTGATCGTTCGTCGACCGAAGAGAATTCGCGAATTCGGAAAGTGACCGAGAGCGGTCAACGGAATTCACTCATCGGGATCAAATCATGTGCGGACGATTTACTTTGCGTGCGAATGCCAAAGCCGTTGCCGACCTGTTCGGCATGCCCGAGCCGCCACCGCTGAAGCCGCAGTACAACATCGCGCCATCGCAAATGGTCCTGGCATTGCGATCGGCCAGCGATGGCAAGTCGAAAGAATGGGCGATCCTGAAATGGGGCCTAGTGCCACCATGGGCCGACGATCCAAAGATCGGCTACCGGATGGCCAACGCACGGGCCGAGACGGTCGCGATCAAGCCGTCATTTCGCTCGGCCTACAAGTCTCGCCGCTGTATCATTCCGGCCGATGGTTATTACGAATGGCAGGCGACAGGAGCCAAGCAGAAGCAGCCGTACTTTTTCCATCGACCTGACGATTCGGTTTTCGCGTTCGCTGCCCTGTGGGAACACTGGCAGGGTGACGACGAGCCTCTGGAAACCTTCTCTTTGCTGACCACGGATGCGAACGCCAAGGCTGCGGAAGTTCATGATCGCATGCCGGTGATCCTGACGGGAAAAGCTGTGGACACTTGGCTCGATCATTCGCTCAAGGATTTGAAACCGCTGGCGGATTTGCTGAAACCGGCGCCCGACAATCTGCTGACGACCGTGCCGGTATCGACGTTTGTGAACTCGCCGAAGAACGAGGGTCCGAAATGCGTTGAGCCGATCGATTCTTGCTCCAAACGGCTCGAATGAATGAATCACGACTGATTGTTGCCGCCATTCCGTTACCGAAATGAGCTTACTGCTGCTGGTTGCGCTCGACCAAATAGGCGGGACAGTCCCCGCCCAAGCTTCCTTACATGCCAGTATGCCTTGTCGCCCTGTGGGTGCGACTTGGTAGTTGCCTCCTTGACAGCCGGCAGGGGGCGTGACAGACTCGAACGTCACTCTTTCCACGAATTGGGAACGCCTTCCACTGTGCCGCGGCTGATATTGTGATCAGTCGACGTGCGAAATTCGCGATCCGATCCCAGGCGATTGGATACCGCTTTGGGTTCCATGTGGAGTCCGTTTGATGGCCCAGATGATCCCAGACCGCTTGCCCAGCGGCAGCAGCAGGGGCGAGCAGCGGCTATTCGCTATCTTGCAGAAACTACCCGAAGATTGGATCGTGTATTATGAGCCAATCATCAGTGATCGCTACCCCGATTTCGTTGTCATCGCACCGCAATTGGGCATGATTGTCATTGAAGTAAAGGGGTGGAACCCGAATGACATACTCGGTGGTGACCTTCAAACCGTCCGGGTCCGAGATCGGGGCGCGGAGAAGAACGAAGTCCACCCGGTTCGTCAGGCACGCGGTTATCAAAACAAACTTCAAGACGAGTGTCGCAAGAGCCACGAGGCTCAATCGACCCTGCTAAATGTCGATGGAAAGTACGAAGGCAGATTCATATTCCCCTTCTGCCATTTCGCCGTGCTGTCAAATATCACTTCCGAGCAAATGAAGGCACACAAGCTGGGAGACTTGACGGCGCTTTTTCCACCGTCGAAAGTGCTGCCGAGAGACGGATTGCTCGACTGGGAGGAACTTCCTGCAGAACGAATCTGCGAGAAGATCAAAACTTTCTTCGACCCATTTTGGGAAATCCCGCAACTGAGCCGTCGCCAAGTGGATGTATTGCGTGGGATCATTCACCCCGAGATCCGAATCGAGTCACGGTTTGACCCCACACAGCTTGCTATCCTCGACATGCGCCAAGAGCGGCACGCTCGCGGTATCGGTGCCGGGCATCGGATCGTGTACGGCGTCGCGGGCAGCGGAAAGACAGTACTGCTAATCGCCCGAGCGAAAATGCTGAGTCAGCAGACACCCGACGCTCGAATCTTGATTCTTTGCTTCAACGTCTCCCTCGGCGCCTACCTGCGGAGCGCCCTTGCTTCATCGGGCAACGTGACCGCATGCCACTTCGACCATTGGTCGAGGATTAACGGAGTCGTCCGTCGAAGTGGCAGAGGCAATGAACCAAGCGAATCGCACGAGTCGCTGGGGCAGCGACTGAAGGATCGCTTGCAGCAGGGCCAAGGCGATTCGAGACGGTTCGATGCCGTGCTGGTAGACGAGGCTCAAGATTTCGATCGGACATGGTTCGAGTGCGTTCGGGAGGCGATGAAGGATCCCGACGACGGCGATCTGCTGATCGTCGGGGATCGCCAGCAGGGAATCTACGGGGCGAAGACCATCGTTTGGAGTTCGGTCGGCATCAAGGCGGTGGGTCGCACGATCCACTCGGCCTTCGACCTCGACAAGAACTACCGGAACAGCCGCGAGATACTGGAACTTGCTGCCGCCTTCGCCCACGACCAACAGGAATTGACGGACGACCAGTTCGGGGTTGTCCCAGTTGATCCGTCGAAGTCGCTGCGAGCAACTGGCATTATGCCAATGCTTGTCCAGGCCAAGAACAGACGGGACGAGTGTCAGCGCGCCGTATCAATTGTCGCGACTTTGCTGCATTCGAATGGACGCCGAGACTCCCGATTTCCGGAACCGCTGGACGCCGGCCAGATTGGCATCTTGTATCCCTGGATGCCAGGCAAGGAAAGCACGCTGATGGCTGAGTTCCTCAAAGGCTTGCAAGAGTTGGCACCCGCTGTTTGGCTCAAGGGTGACGACCGGTATGCGGTGGATCAGCCGGGCGTCAAGATTCAAACCATCCACGGCTCGAAGGGCTTGCAGTATCGGGCGGTAATACTGCTTTGGGCCGACCGACTGCCCCGCAACTTTTCAGATTTGGACCCCAACGAAGACCCGAAGTTGATGTACGTCGCCTTGACTCGGCCCGAGGACTACTTGTTCGTCGTCCACTCGGAGCAATCCAGCTTTATCGACCAAATCAGGCAATCAGGGAAGGCGGTCGCCTTTTGATCCGCGAACGGGAGTCGCGACATTTGGCTTTAACCCAATTCGAGTGTGACGATTGTGACGGCATTTCCACATTCTTTTTTTGGGTATTGAAGCTAGTCGGAGTCTTGAGAACATCGTTGCGAGCAACCGGCCATACGAATTCAATGCTTCGACGAGGGTCATCGCATGTGGGCACCACCACACGGATATTCAGACCAAAAGCAAGAATCTCAATTGATTGAAACCAACAATAAGCAAGCTTTTTTGCGGTTGTCTGATTGTAGATCGATTAGCATCTTGGACCGACGAGGCCGCGGCCGACGGGTCATCAATTGAAGTGGCGACCTTCCGCGCAAACGCGGCGGAATGCGGGAATTTCCTCGCATTCACGCAGCCTTCGATTCATCTTGCAATACCTATTGCAGTCGATAAAATGCTTGCAAACACGGGTTTTTCGGGCCAAAGACTAAGAAACTTCATTCTGACGCGGTTCTTCAGGCCGCTATCGCACTGCAGAGGTCGAGGGTTCGACTCCCTTCCGCTCCACTGATGTAAGTTCTTGGCCTGATCGCATTGAAATCACCTTCTGACGGTGGAACTTCGGCCGACGAACTCCTGCACCAGTTTTTGTAGCCCTGCTTCGCAAGGACTTGCTGAATTTGCGGCACGATGGACTCTTATTTCGGCCGATGAGAAGAGCGATTGCGATAACGTATACAAATCTAATCATACCCGCTTATCCGGTTTTCGCCGATCCTCGATCCATGTGAAAACCGCGACGGCGGAAGGCAGCCCCAGCGTGCCCGCGGCCAGCGCGATCACTTGATCGATCTCCTCACGAGTGATGCCCAGGGCCAGCGCCTTGCGGACGCTGGCATGAACCGCGCCTTTGCGCATGGCGCCGACGGCGATCGCCAGTTTCACCAACCGAGCCGTTTTCTCGTCCAACGGGCCCTGGCGACCGGCTTCACCGATCAGGTCCCAGGCCTGGCCGATCTTGGGAAATCGCTCAACGAAGTTTTGATACGCGGCGGGCGGGGTCGGAACGTTGGCCATGGTTGCTCCTCTCGCGTTGAATCCAGAGACAGCAAAACTGCGCCATGATTCTCGTTTATGGCGCGTTCGATGACAAGCCTCAAGTCGATGCCGGCGACGAGGCGCTTCCGGACATTTCCTCCAGCAACGGCAGCACGGTTTGGTCGTGGTGAAAGAGCGTGTTTCGCAGCGCCCCGATCAACGCCCCGGCGGCCTGCTGGCACAGGGCGACGCGCTCGTCGGGCGTCTCGCCGAGTCGATACAGATGCAACTCCAGATCGTTCGCCAGGTCGATCAGTTGCTGATGTTCCTCAACCAGGGCGTCGAACTCATTGCGCGAAATCATGATCGTTTCTCCAGGCCGAGGGCGGCGAATTGTTCGTCGGTCAGTTCGCGATCCTGTTCAATGGCGGCGGCAAGCAGCGACAGGGTCGCGACGTAAAGTTGCGGCAGGCCATTTTCGACGGCCAAGTTGACCGCCCGCGCCGGCCATGATCCGGCCTGGCGGTTGAGAAAATCATGGTGCGCTCGCACGATCGAGTCACGTTGCTCCGGCCTGCGAATGGCTCGATCGTCCAGATGAATCAAAAACGCCAGTTCGTTGCTCAGGTGATCGGCCGGTTCGCCATTGGCCGACGTCGGCTGCCGGCCGAATTGTTTGTAAAAGAGAATATGTTCGTGAATCACCGCCGGGGCCGGATGGCGGCGATCATAATGGCTGGCCTGCAACGGAACCGGCGGCGTCGGCATCCCCACCTCGAAACAGGCCAGGTACCGACTCTCGAATTCCGCGAACTCCTCCGGCGTCAAGTCCTCGTCCGGCAGCGCGATGAAAAACGCCTCGCAAAGTCGCGCCAGCGTATCGTAAAATTCCGCGCTCCGCAGCCAGTCGAACTGCTCGACCGTCGGCTTGTCAAGCACGGCCAACAAAAACTGATAGACCGCGATGCGAGCTTCGGCGATCTCCGGTTCGGTGGTGATCTTCTCGGCGACTGTCATGTCGAGCCTCGCTTACTTATTGGTGAGCACGTACCAGATCGAGAAAAACTTCAGGCCGTCGCGGTCCTGATGCTCGCCGTCCCAGATTGCGAATGCAACCGGGCAGCCGTCGGGCTGTTCGGGCAGTTGCAGCACGACGGTCCATTTGCCGTTCGCCTGATCCGCGTGGTGTGGAAATTCGCGGCCTATCGGTTTTTGCATGGCCCGACCGGTCGAGGCGAGTTCCTGCGCCTGCGCGATGCGTTCCAGTAGAAGATTCGCACCGGGTTGTTCTTGTCGCCCATCGCCAGCGATGGAAAAGCGCCCTTCGCATTCTGCGGCATCATGACGGCGGCAGCATCGGCGAACGCTGAGGTTTCGCCGGTCGGGCGTTTGTAGATTTTCGCCGCGTCGCCGCCTTCGCCCGTTTTCTTGGGCGGCGCCTGCGGTGCGTTTTTGGTCGCATCTTCCCATTGAAGTTGGATGAAAAGTTTGTCGCCCGAGCGGATCGCTCTGCGCCTCGAGTTTCGGAGCGGGCCGAGGCGTGGTAGGTTCGGTCTGGTAGATGCGAGGCGTGCGGTTGAGCAGAATCGCCGTCGGCTTGGCGCCATTCCAGGCCGCCGGCTTGGCGTCGAGCAAATCCTTGGCGTCCGCGTTCGACGCGGCGACGTGCAAGCGGAGGTTCGCCGCCGGGGCCGGCCTCTCCTGCCCGAATGCCGGCATCGTCAACGCCAGGGTTAAAGTTGCGACTATCGTCCGAATCATTGGCAGCTCTCCTATTTCTTCCGGTTGATCAGGCCGACCTGGACCAGTTGCTGCGTCGGCGCCGGACCGATTACTTCCATCGTCTCCGGATCGACGATGCGATAGCGCGTTTCGGCGTCGCGGCCGATCAAGAGTTGCAGCAATTCGCTGTTGCCGCCCGATTGGGCGATTTTCAGTTCCGCCTCCAGGCGGCGCAACACATTGTCGACCTCGGGACCAAACAGATAGCGCAGGTAACCGAGCGGAATTCGCGGGTCCTGCAAAAGGCTCTTGCCGTAGTTGGCGCGTCGAGGTGGATTGAATGGTGGAACGTAATAGATGTTCGGACCGGTGCCGCGGTCGGGAAGCAGGCCGAGGGCGACTTTGTAAGTATGCACCAGCTTGTAAACGGGCGATTCCGGGTCGTCCAGCAGGCCGACGAAACGGATTCGCCCTGGGCATTGAGCCGCGCAGGCATTGACCTTCCCCTGCTCCAGCCGCGGATAGCAGAAGATGCACTTCTGACTCTTCCCCAATACCTCGTTGAAATAAATCTTCTTGTATGGGCAAGCCTGAATGCAATGGCGATAGCCGCGGCAACGCTCCGGATCGATTAGAACGATGCCGTCCTCCTCGCGTTTGTAGATCGCCTTGGTGGTGCAGGCCTCGACGCACGCGGGGTGAGTGCAATGATTGCAGATACGCGGCAGGTAGAAGTAGAAATTGTCCGCGCCGTTCAGTTGGCCCTGATCTTCGTCCCAATTGGGTCCCCAGTTTTGCTTCTTGCCGCTGGGCATCACCGGCTTGTTGGAGCCGTTGAACAGGCGGTCCTCGTAGTTGTACTCCCAGGCGTGGCCGTAATCCTCGGCAGAGGGGAGCGGCGAGGGCGATAGGCGGCCATTGCGGTCAAAACCGCCGCCGATGCCGTCCCAGTTGCGCGGGTAGCCCTTGCCGGGCCGCGTCTCAACGTTGTTCCAATACATGTATTCCATGCCGTCGCCATCGGTCCATTGCTTTTTGCAGGCCATAGTGCAGGTGTGGCATCCCAGGCACTTGTTCAGATCCATGACCATCGCGTATTGATGCTTGGACATCGTACCCTCGCGTTTCGGGCCATTACAATCACGCCTGTTCCGGCGGGACGCCCTTGTATTTCTCGATCTCGACCTTGATATCGCGGTTGTTGCCGGTCGGGCCCCAATAGTTCAGTTTGAAATTCACGTGGCCGTAATTTCCGATCAGTTGCGTCGGTTTAATTTTGATGTAAGTGAGGCTTTGCCAGCCGCCCTCGCCGAAGCCGAGGAACTTTTCCCAGCCGTGGTACATGGTCAGGCGGCCGCGTTTTTCGCCCGGCAGCACCTGGCAACGGCAAACCGTCGAACCGATCTGATTGGCGATGCGAACCCAGTCGCCGTCGACGATGCCGCGTTTCTTCGCATCGTCGGGATGGATGTAGACGATCGGTACGCCGCGTTGCAGCCGCAGCATGTAACGGTTGTCCCGCCAGGTGGAATGGATCGACCAGCGGCCGTGTGGCGTGTTCCAGAACAGCGGATACTTCGAATCATCCTCGGGGATGGGCGGCTGATAGCCGGGCAAGGCCTCGCCGAGCTTCAAGAACCAATCATGATCGATGTAAAACTGCTGTCGGCCGGTCAGCGTTCGCCAGGGGCGTTTCTTTTCCGTGTGGTGCTTGAACGGCGTGTAGGCGATGCCCGGCTCGATGTCACTGGTCCAGACTTCCGGATCGGTGGCGACGAACCGACGCGGGCCATCGTGCAGATCCTTGTAGGTCATCCCCTTGGTTTCGACCGAGTTTGAGAGGATGAAATTGCACGCTGCCTCGTCGCCGGCCAGCTTGCCATCGTCGCTCCAATCCTCGTACAAGCGAGTCAGGTCGCGCTTCCAGTCCAGATCCTTGTCTTCCACAACCGGCGCGCTGCGCCGCTTCACCACCTCGGCGATCTTCTTGGCCAACGCCGCGAACACGTCCCAATCGGTTTTGCTCTCGAAGAGCGGATCAAGGACCTTGCCGAACGGATGAATATAGCTGTGGCAATCGGTCGAATTTAGGTCAGTCTTTTCGTAGTAACTCGACGCCGGCAGCACCACGTCGCTGTGCAGCGCCGTGGTGTCCATGCGGTAGTTGATGTCGACGATCAGATCCAGGTTCTTCCAGAGCGAGTCGAAGATCATCTCGTTGCCCTTGGCTTGGTTGAGATAATTCGCCCGCCAGATGATCATTGCCCGCGGCTTGCGCGGCGGATTCGAGATGTCCTTGACCGACGCCCAGTCATTCTTGGGCCACAGCGGCATCCAGCCGTTGGTGACCGATTCACGAATCCATTCCTCGATCGGGCGGCCGCCATAGGGATGCGGATCGCGGTTGGTTGAATGGATGTAGGTCCAGAGCGTGGTGTTTTGCCAGCGCTGTTTCTTGGGGCCGCGGAAAAGCGAGTTGCTTGAAACCATGCTCGGGCCAGACGCGCTCCTGGCCGACGTAATGGTTGAATCCGCCTCCGTTGCGGCCAACATTGCCGGTGAGGGCGACGAGCAGGATCATCGCCCGGTTGATCGAATCGTTATGGAACCAGTGATTGGTGCCGGCCCCGTGGATGATCATCGCGGGTTTTCGTGTGCCCAGGTCACGCGTCATCGCCTCGATTTCGTGGGCAGGCAAACCCGTGACTTTCGCCACCTCGGCGAGTGGATACTTCGCTAGCTCCTGTTTCAACTTTTCGAAAACGGTCGTCACATCGACTTGTTTGCCATCGGCGAGCGTGACCTGGAATGTCCCTTCGAGCGCCGGCTCGATTCCCTCCAGTCGGATCGACGAGTGTTCGCCCTGCGTTTTCTGCTGACCCATACTGCCGGGCGCGGGACTTGGCTGATTGGTCTTCTGGTCCCAGACGTAAAACGACTCCGCGTCGCCTCCGGCCTTCATGTCGGCCTCGCGGAGGAAATGCCCGGTATCCGCGCGAACCAGCATCGGCAAGTCGGTTTGCTCGGTGATATAGGGCCGATCGATCCAACCGTTGTCGACGAGCAGCTTCGCTACGCCCATGGCGAGCATGCCGTCGGTCCCAGGCTGAATCTGCAGGAAGTGGTCGGCGTGAATCGAGGAACTATTGTAATCCGGGCTGATCACGCACAGTTTCGCGCCGTTATAACGGGCCTCGTAGGCAAAGTGGGCGTCCGGGATGCGGGTTTGCACGACGTTCGCGCCCCACATCACGATGTACTTGGCGTTGAACCAATCGGCGCACTCGCAGGCCTCGGTCTGCACGCCCCAGGTCAGCGGTTCGCCGGGCGGCAGATCGCAATACCAGTCGTAGAAACTCAGAAAAACGCCACCGACAAAATGGCACAACCGCGAACCCGCGGCGAAGCTGACCGGGCTCATCGCCGGGATCACCGAAAAAAAGGTGTTGGTGTCCGCTCCATGTTGGTAGATGTTGTCCACCAGCTTGCTGGCGATGAACTCCAGCGCCTCGTCCCAACTGACGCGCTCCCATTGTCCGCTGCCGCGATCCACTGGCTTCCCCTGCCGCAAGCCCTTGCGAATCAATGGATATTTCAGGCGCTGCGCGCCATAGACATACTCGACGAAGCAGGCGCCCTTCTGGCAGCCGCGCGGATTGTAGTCGGGGAGATCGTTGTTGATTCGCGGATAATCCGACGCCTGCTCCTCGCGGACCATCACGCCATCCTTGACGTAGACCATCCAGGAACAACTGCCGGTGCAATTGGCGGAGTGGGTCGATCGCACGACCTTGTCCCACTTGAACTGGTCGCGATACAGCGACTCCCAGCCGCGGTAAGGATAGGTTTCGAGCGGATCGAACTCGCCGGTCTGCATCGCGGGCGTGACGGCGGGCTTGCGGGCACAGCCGGCGACGATCGCCGCCGCGCCGCTGCCGAGCAATCCCAGAAATCCGCGCCGGTTGATTGCTTTCATGTCACTCATGGCTGACTCCGCCAAGTTTCGTGCCGATTTGCACCGCGGCATGATGATGGCCGCAGCAAGTCACGTAAGCTTCCTTGGGAATTTGTTCCATCGCGTGGAACGCCGCGGTTGTTTCCTGCTCGCTCATCATCCGGTCCATGGCGGGGTAAAGCACCGATTCTTCCTTGAGATTGTGCTGTGCCAGCAGTTGCAGCAGGGCTTCTTCCTCCTGATCGCTTTCGGGGTCCGCGTGGCGAACTTTGTCATGCAGCGCCTCGAGCCGCGCGCCGATCTGGCGATGCTCGGCCCGCATCACAGCGGTCGGCCCGACGTCGCACATGCCGGTCTTGTTTTCGAATGCCGGGAAAAGAATCTGCTCTTCCCAGACAATGTGCCGTTGCAGGCCGGTCTTGAACTCTTTGAAGTTCTCCTTGGCCTTGGGATAGTCGATCCGCTTGAGCCGCTGGAACTCCGCAAAGAGTTGATCGAGCCGATCGTGGTCGGCGGCAAAGGCATCGCGAATACTAAGAGTTTGCGTGGTAGTCACGGTTTCGCTCCTTGTTGAGGTTTGGGTGATTTTCGCAGCGAACGTAAATAGGCGACCAGATCGCTGATCTCGTCGTCGCGCAGGCCGGCGGCGCCCTCGCGGCGAAACGCCGGCATGGCGGTGTCGGGCCGGCCCGACATGATGGTTCGGGTAATGAACTCGTCGCTGGCGCTGTTTTGAAACGCCGGATTGCTCAGCGTCGGCGCCAGGCGGTTTTCACCATGGCAGCCGGCGCACAACTGCCCGAACAGTTCCGCGCCCGTAATGAATCGCCGTTTCGCAAATCCGGAATTGCGGTCTTGGCCGGCAACGGCCGCTTGTCGCCCTCGGCGAGGTAATCGACGAGTTTGGCGATCTGTTCGTCGGTCAAGCCGCCGGCGCTCTTGCCCCAGGCGGGCATCAGAGTGCCGGGGCGGCCTTTTTCAATCGCTGCGCGGAGATATTCCTTGTCGGCCACGGAGCGAAGCCCCGGCCCGCGAATCGCCGGCATGAAGCGATTGAAGAATTTGTCCCACGAACTGTAAGTGCCGTCGCCATGGCAACTGGCACAAAAGCGCTGATACAGAATTGCGGGATTCATTTCCTTCTGGTGCAATTCGCGATCCTGCGAGGCGATGCGATCGCCGGGGATGTAATTCTGCGGTAAGTCGCGCTTGCCCAGGCTGAGCATGTAAATCGTCTGGGCGTCGTTCTCGGCGGGCGTCAGCCGCGGCGGACGCATCTGGCTGCCGTGCACCAGGTGCTGCGGACTGTCAAAATGTTGTTTGAGCCAGTTGACCAGCGTGTGTTCGCCCTGCACGTTGGCCATGGGCAATTGATGCTTGATCTTCAGTCCCTCGCCGTCGAGGGCGGGGCCGAGTTGGCCGCCGACGCCGTCGAGCTTGTGGCAACTCTGACAGCCGCGTTCGGCGAAGAGCTGTCGTCCCCGGGCCAGCGCGGGAGCATGTCGAGCCATGAGCGGAGAGTCGGCCGCATGACACGTTCCACAACTGGCCTGGGTGTACTTGGCGGGCAGCAGCGGGTACTCCCAGAACACATCGGTGGCTTTCGCCTCGTGGAAATTCGTGGCCGCGCCCTGGCCGCGATGGCAGACGGTGCAGCCATATTTGCTTACTGGATGATTTTTCAACACATCGCCGGAATGGACCCGCAACGGTTGCTTGGCGTCGGCCATCGCTGGGTTATCGATCCCCACGTGGCAGATGACGCAGCGATCGGTCGTGCCCAGTTGCGGCAAGTCGACCTGCCGCACCTCGATGGAAAACGATTCGCCGAGCTTGCGCTGCCGCTCGTCGGGCGAATTCCGCAACATCTCGCGGTATTCGCGCTGATGGTAGCGCCAGGCATTGGCGAAATTTTCGCGAAACATGGCCGCGATCAGAAACAACATGGTCACCGCGCTGCAAACCAGCAGCACGATTTTCACGCGTTTGTCGCGACGTTCCAGTTCGCTCAATGCACCGGCCATTGACTTTCACTCCAGTAAAACTGCCAGTTCGGTCCACGATGGAAGGTGGCAATGTACGTCAGAATCACGAATCCCACGAGGATGCAGGTAAACAAGGCAACGGCGCCCATCCGCGTCGAGCGCGAGCGCCAGAGCACCCATTGCGACCAGGCCGAGAAGAGCACCGCCAGAACCGTTGCGGGATTGATGGCAATGATCCAAAGCTGATTGATCTGCGGGAACCAGTTGCGCAGCCAGCCGTAGCGGATGACGATCGCCTCGATGCCGATCACGACAATCGAAGAGAACAACAATGACCAGAGAAAGACACGCCGACCGCGCGGGCCGCTGAACCAGACGCCTGCGGATTCCTTCTCGCGATCGAGAAAAGGAATCAGGGCCATGCCCAGGATCACCAGGCCCGGCAACAGCACGCCGCCGGTAAAGGCCGAATGGCTGACCAGTTCCTGAATGCCGAGGAAGTACCAGGGCGCTTTCGCGGGGTTTTCCGGAACCAGCGGATTGGCCTTTTCCTTCAAGGGGGCGTCGGAAAAGAACGCCAGTATCAGGCAGACGGCGATGACAAACATGCTGATCGCCAACTCGGCCCGGAACGCGCGCGGATAACTCGGCACGGTGTATTCCGGTCCCTTGCCGACCACCGGCGTACGTCCGCGAACAATCGCCATCAGCCCATAGGTTTTGCCGCTGCGCGGGAAAACCGGTTTGGCGTCCGCAGCGGGCGGTTGCAACTTGCCCTGCGCGATCAACTCTTCATCCGAGGGCCGGGCCAGGCCGCCGTCTTTGCGAATCCGCCAGAAGTGAATTCCCAACAGCCAGATCAATGCGATCGGAAGCACCATCACGTGCAGGAAATAGAAGCGCGTCAACGCGGGCTGGCCCACATCGTCCGCTCCGAGCAGCAGTTCCTTCATCAATCCGCCCGGATCAAACTGGGAGGTGATGCCCAGGGCGTTGGTGACTTCGCGAGGCGAGGAGGCGATGTTCGAGCCGATGGTCGCCGCCCAGTAGGCGAGTTGGTCCCAAGGCAGCAAGTAGCCGGTGAAGCTCAAGCCCAGCGTCACCACGAGCAGGGCTAGGCCCACCATCCAGTTGAATTCGCGGACTTTCTTGTAGCTGGCGGTCAAGAACACGCGCACCGCGTGCAGGATGACCGTGACCACCATGATCTGCGCCTCCAGCGATGCAGATTGCGAATGAACCGGCCGGTCGGCACTACGTAGTGAATGTCTTTCACCGACTGGTAGGCATGCTCGGTGGAGGGCGTGTAGTAGATCATGAGCAGGATGCCGGTGACGGCGGCGATCAGAAAACTGACGAGCGCCGCGATCCCCAGCCCCATCGTCGTCGTGAACCGCAGGCTATTCAGATGAATCCGCGTCGAGTGAATGTGCAGCAGGAAGTTGCCGAACACTTTTTGCGTGCGGGCGCGATCGGAGGTGGGAGTGCCGGTGCGAAAGGTCGCCGCGTGCAGGTTTCGCCAGAAGCCGCGCAGATTCTGTCCGAAGGAACTCCCCTCGTTCGCGCTTGGCGGCAATCGGTTCACATCGTTCACGTCACACACTCCTGCACCGCACCGGGCGGCTTAAATCGGCACCTTTGTTCCCACCGGAACGGTTTTCTTCGTATCGACAACCATTTGACCATCGGGCGCGAGGCTGACTTCGTACCAGGTCAGCGGCGACGGAGCGGGCCCCTGAACGACCTTGCCGTCGCGGGCGAAACGGCTGCCGTGGCACGGACAATCGAAGCCATCCGGATTGGACGCTACCACGCAGCCGAGGTGAGTGCAGATCGCGCCGATGACGGCGTAGCCCTCCTCGTCATGAAGCACGAACAGGTTTTGCCCGGGAACTCGCGCCGGGTCCGAACTCACCGGAAACTCGCCTGGCGGTCCGATCTTCACCTGCGATGACTGCCCGGGCAGCACGCCCGGCTTCGGCATGCGGGCAATCCCGAGCGCCGCGAAGACCAGCGTGCCGGCGGTTGTCCACCAGGCCGCATTCGAAAGAAACTCGCGCCGTTGTGGGGCTTCCTCTTCGAGCCGCTCGCTCATTTCCAAGCCTCCTCAAACGAAAATCGTTCCATGGTGATCGCGCCGGTCGGGCAGCGATAAAAGCAGTTCGCGCAGCGGATGCAGACCGTCTCGTCCTTGATGATCGCCGAGTGCTGCGACAGGTCGGCGTCGGGCCCGAACTCCGCCTCGAGCAATACGCGAGTCTCGGGCGAATGCTCGATCTGATCGAGGCCGACCAGCTTCAGGCAGGTCGTCGGGCAAACATCGACGCAACCGCCGCACAACACGCACTTCGTGCCGTCGAACACGGTGTTGACGCCGCAGTCGAAGCAGCGCGACGCCTCGCACTTCGCCAGCAACTCGTTGTAACCGCGCTCGACCATCGCGTTCGGATTGTGCAACCGTTCTTCCGCGCTGATGACCGGGATGGGGATCCGCTTCGGCTTCTCGTAGTCCTTCTCGCGGCGATAGTCCTCGATCACTCGATGGACCTCGGTCGATTCCGTGTCGATGCGTTTGCCGGTGACATACTCGTAAATCGACCGCGCCGCCTTCTTCCCGCTGGCGATGGCGTGAATCATGAGCTTCGTGCCATGGGCCAGGTCGCCGGCGGCGAAAACACCCGGCGCGGTGGTCGCCAGCGTTTCCGCGTTCAGTTCGAGAATGCCGGGGGTTTTCAGTTTAATCCCGTTTGCTTCCGGGTCGAGGAACGACAGATCGGCAGTCTGCCCGACGCCAAGGATCACGGTGTCGGCGGCGATCGTTGTGCGCTGTGTTTCATCGAAGAGCGGATTGAACTTCTTGTTTTCGTCAAATACTCGCAGGACTATCTTGAACTCGACGCCGGTGACCTTTCCGGCCTCATCGCGCAACACCTTAACCGGTCCGAAACTGTTGTGGCGAATGATTCCTTCCTCATCGCCCTCGCGAATTTCCACATCGTCGGCGGGCATCTCGGCAAGACTCTCGAGGCAGCAGAGGTGAACCGCGCTGACGCCCGCGGCCCGGGCGGCGACGCGGGCCGCATCGAGATAGGTCTGCCGCAGCACGGTTCGGGAAATGTCGTAGGCGACATTGCCGCCGCCGATCACCACGACCTTGCGGCCAAGTTTGGTCGGCTGTCCGAGCGAAACATCGCGGAGGAAATCGACGCCCCCGAGTACGCCGGGGCCATCGATGCCCGGCAATTTCAACCCGCGCAAGCGCTCGGCCCCGACCGCGATGACCACGGCGGCATGCTCGCGGCGAAGTTGCTCGAAGGTAATGTTCTTGCCGACCGCCATGTTGCAGCGAATTTCGACGCCCAGCGCCTGAATCACTTCGACCTCGGCGCGAATCAGGTCGCGCGGCAGGCGATACTCGGGCACTCCCAAGGCCAACATGCCGGCGGCGACCGGTTCGGCTTCGTAGATGATCGCGGGGATTCCCATCAAAACCAGGTCATGCCCGCAGGCGAGCCCCGCGGGGCCGGAGCCGATGATGGCGACCGGTTTTCCTTCTGGTTTTTTCCAACCGCTGGAGCGGATCGCGTCGAGCAAGTGCTGGATTTCGTCCAGCGCGCCGCAGACATCTGATCCGGAGGCGAAGACCATTTCTTGCGTGAACTGGCCGACGCCGAGTTCATCGTTCAGGCGTTCGGGACCCCAGCGCTCGGTGGCAAAGCGCTTCAGGGCCCGGATGGCGATGGGCTGATCGTAACTACCGCGGCGACAGGCGGCCTCGCACGGCGCGCCGCAGATCCGGCCGCAGATGCTCGCCAGCGGATTTGGACCCGCGCGATCAGATAAGCTCGTCGATAATCGCCTTCCGCGATGGCTCGAACATAACCGCGAGCATCGGTGTGAACCGGGCAGGCCTCCTGACACTTGATCTGACGCCGCCAATAGTTCACGTCCGCGAGTTCGACGCGGTAGGGCTCGTCCGTGCGTTGGTCAGCTTCCGCCATGAACGACTCGGTATCCGGGCGACGATTGCATTGATGCGATCGATGAGAATCGCAAGTGTCATGCCGATGTGCGAATCGCGACAATTGCAGGGTCAGCGGCCGTCAATCGAATGCAGTTTGAGCGCTTCGCACATTTTCGGTGTGCGAATCTGTCTCGATCATTTCGCGAATGTGTCAAAACGGAACGCTAACCCAATCGTTCGAGCACGAGCAATGTCGTATCATCGATCGGCTCTTGCTCGCCTAACATTTCTTCCCATTCACTGACAATGGCGCCCTTGATTCCAGCCGCTCCGTCGCAGGCCGATTCCGCGATCACTTGATCCAGGCGCTGGACGCCGAAAGCCGGCGCATGCGGATTGCAGATCGCCATCAATCCGTCGCTGATGAAAACCAGCTTGTCGGCGGGCTCGATCTGGATCTAGCGGCGATGATAGGTCGATTGCTCTTCCAGGCCCAACGGATAGCCAGGCGCCGTCGGCACGGCTTCAACGGTCTTGGTTCGCGCCCACCACCAGCGCGGCGCCGGATGCCCCGCATCCGCATAATGGAACAATCCATCGGCCGGTCCGAGCACCGCACAAAACGCCGTCATAAACTGCTCCTCGAGCGAATTCTCGACCAAAACATGATTCAAGTATTCGAGCAGCATATGCGGCGGTTGCAGAACGGGCTCATGGAGCGGGCAATAGGGCGTCCGATCATTTCCGGAGCTAAGCGGGCAGGCCCGAAGCAGCACATGAACCATCGCGACCAGCGCGGTGGACGTCGCCCCCTGATCGCTGGCGTCACCAAGAAATAGCGACAACCGGCCGTCCGGCCGCGCCAGCACGTTGTAATAGTCGCCGCCCGGCCAGCGCCCGGGGCGATGATAGCCGGCCCATTGCCAACCCGGCGTCTGCGGCAGCACACGCGGGAGGAACCGCCGCTGCGATTCTCCGATGCGGTCAATTTGACGCAGCGTCTCATCCACGGATCACCTTCCTTTCGCGAGTCGTTTCTGCGACTGGTGGCATGGAATTCGCGATTGCGAACAGCATACAATGAAAACAGGACAAGTTTGTCCTGTTTTCATTCTATTCAAAGGATCGGGCCATGGCTGCCACGCGCACGCTGATCACAGGCGAAACGTTGATTCCGGAGTTGCTTCGAGCAGCTCCGCAAGTGCGGCCGGTTCTGGACAAATACGGACTACGAGGTTGTGGCGGAGAATATGGACTGGTCGAATCGCTCGAATTCTTTGCCCGGCTCCATGACGTTGATCTTTCCCTGATGCTCGACGAATTGGTCCTTGCCTCGTCGCGGCGAATCGCGCCACCGGCCGCGAAGGCGGCCTTCGCCGACCGCATTTATCGACCCTTTTTTCTTTCCGGAATTGCGGTCGCCATGACGCTGGGCGCGGTATGGGCGCCTACCTCCTGTTGCGGATCGCCGTCGATCGCAACTTCCGAGCGGCGGGGCTGCACGAAGTCAACGCTCACGGTCACGCGCAAATTTGCGGCTGGGTCGGATTATTCGTCATGGGCTTCGCCATGCAGGCGATTCCGCGCTTCGCGCAGACTACGCTCGCGGCCCCGAGACTGGCCTGGGTTGTGCTCGGACTCATGTTGACCGGCATCGTCGGCCGCTCGGTCGCCGAGCCGTTGACCGACCATTTCCATGGCGCGGGTGCGATTGCGGTCGCCTCTTCCGTTTTGGAAATTGCGGCGATCGTTTTGTTTGTCGGCATGATTGCGGCCACGCGGCGAAAATCCAGTCGGCCCCTCGCGGCGACTGACGGCTTCATGCTCACCGCCTTCGCCTGGTTTGTCGTTCAAGCCATTTATGAAGCGATCTATCTCGCCGCGACACTTCGAGCGATCAGCCCCGAGTCACTCATCAACCTGGTGGCGACCTGGAAAGCGTCCATGCGGGATATTCAGATCCACGGTTTCGCTGCACTGATCGTGCTGGGCGTGAGTCAACGGATGTTACAGCATTTGTATGGTTTCCGCGTGCCCGGTCCGCGGCTGGCCCTGACGTCGCTGATCGTCTGGAATCTGGCGGTGATCGGCGAATGTGCGGGTTTGATTCTCATGCGCAAAGTCGGCCGCGAATGGGTTGGACTCTGGTACCTCTCGGCGGTGGCGCTCGCCGTGACCGCAGCGGTTCTCGTTTGGAACCTGGGACTGTTCCGCTGCGCCCGTGAAACCGAGCGGACCCTGAAATTCGTTCGCATGGCGTATGCCTGGCTGCTCATCTCGCTGTTCATGCTGGTGCTGCTGCCGGTCTATCAATTCGGAGTGTTGCCGCAGCTGGCGCCGGGCAGCGAAGCAGTTCGCATTCACTTCTCGCATGCCTATTACGGGGCCGTCCGCCATGCAATCACCGTTGGCTTCGTCAGCCTCATGATCGTGGGCATGTCGGCGAAGATCGTACCGACATTGCAAGGGCTCGACGTTCGGGGGCTGAGCGGCCTGTGGGGACCGTTTATCCTGCTGACCGTCGGCTGCGCGCTCCGCGTGATTTCCCAGGCCGCCACCGACATGACGTCCCTTGCATACCCCATCGCCGGCATCAGCGGGATCATGGAGGTCGCGGGATTGACTTGGTGGGCCATTCACATTGTGCGACTGATGTTTGTGCTAAGTTCACCAACCTCGATTCGAGTCTTCGGCGGTCCACGTCAGTGATGACGCCTATTTGAAAGAACGGGCGACGCCGAAACGGGGCCTGGTGCCATCACGGGCCGGCGATCCGAAGTTCGGCTACCGGATGGCCAATGCTCGATCGGAAACCGTCGCGACCAAGCCTTCGTTCCGGGCGGCGTACAAAGCACGGCGATGCACCATTCCGGCCGACGGGTACTTCGAATGAAAAGCTACCGGCGGTAAGCAGAAGCAGCCGTATTTCTTTCATCGGTTCGACGACTCGATTTTCACGTTCGCCTTCCAGTGGGTTCGTCGTCCACTCAAAGCAATCCAGCTTTATTGACCAAATCAGGCAATTAGGGAAGGCGGTCGCCTTTTGATCCGCGAACGGGAGTCGCGACGTTTGGCTTTAACCCAATTCGAGTGTGACGATTGTGACGGCATTTCCACATTCTTTTTTTGGGTATTGAAGCTAGTCGGAGTCTTGAGAACATCGTTGCGAGCAACCGGCCATACGAATTCAATGCTTCGACGAGGGTCATCGCACGTGGGCACCACCACACGGATATTCAGACCAAAAGCAAGAATCTCAATTGATTGAAACCAACAATAAGCAAGCTTTTTTGCGGTTGTCTGATTGTAGATCGATTAGCATCTTGGACCGACGAGGCCGCGGCCGACGGGCCAATCAATTGAAGCGGCAGTCTTCCGCGCAAACGCGCGGAATGCGCGGAATTTCCTCGCATTCACGCAGCCTTCGATTCATCTTGCAATAACTATTGCAGTCGATAAAATGCTTGCAAACATGGGTTTTTCGGGCCAAAGACTAAGAAACTTCATTCTGACGCGGTTCTTCAGGACGCTATGGCATTCAGGAGGTCGTCGGTTCGATCCCGATCAGCTCCACTCACCTAACCCCTTGGCCGAAAGCAATTTCCATTACCTTCCGACGGTCGGAAGTGCGGCGCGAAAAAGCCTGATTTGTGGGAAAGTTCCCACGAACACAGGAGCACCGCATGTCCCGGTTTCGTTCCGTCCCCTCGTACCGCCGCCATTCCTCCGGCCAGGCCCGGGTCCGACTGGTCGATGTTGTTACCGGCAAGACCAAGGAGATCCTGCTGGGCAAAGCCGCTTGATTCGGCGGCGCTCTGGACCGATCTCACAGGCGACGGCCCGGCCATTCTCCGTGCAGTCTGGACCGCGGCGCGAAACCCGAACACGGCCGTCAAACTCTTTCGCGAGAAATGGCCGGGGCAACCGCCGCGGGCCGAACCAGAGCGCGTCCAGAAACTCATCGGCAACCGAATAGACACCTGGTCATTTCCGCGAGGCGTGCTCAATGCACGCCCAATCCAGGATTGCCACAAGAGCCTGTCCCACAATGGATAGCTGCGACACGAGCGTCCTGAGGCCCTGATGAATAAGTTCAATAGCCTTCCTGTCGTCCCGACAGACAATATGGACTGCCAGCATTTCATGTGCTGTCGGGCCGCAGCCTCCACCACGCTTTACGGATTACGGCGCGGATTAGGCACGGCTGCGGGTTCGATGCTGGGCGATGTTGTGCGACGCGAGGATCTAGCGCAGCGAGCCTGAACTGGCCGTGGTACCAGGGTGACAATGAAACAAGGAAGACGGCGCAGCAACAACGACATTCGGCGAACTTCGTGCAGTTCATCGTCCTCTTTGAGATTGGCTAGCATTTCGAAGAAAACTATGCAGTATCCTCCTTTTGAGTAATGGTAGCGGACGCACGTCGCAGAATTGAACCGGCGATTCATCTTGTAGTGAGTGTCAGTCGGCCCAACCTTGTCAGCCCTCTGAAGCGCATTTATGTCGATTCTTTTTCGGCAGCGACTTCCGTCTGTTCCGCCCATCGGGCATTGGCAACCCCTGAGATTCGAACCAAAACTTGAGGGCTGCTCGGACCGTGTCGCGAGTGCGCTTAACTTTTTCGGCAATCTCTTCGATTAGGAATTCTTTGTCGTATAACTCCTTCACTTGGTCCGCGATCGTTTGAAAAATGGGCGGTTCGAGCAACTTCTGCGGAACGAGTGCCCTTCGTGATCGACCATCCAGTGGGGGAGACGCTCCATTGCGTGCGTGCCAAATGGCAAGGGCTTGAGTGACCTGATGCCTTTCGATGCCAAGTTCTTCGGCGATCGCCGTGATCAGCATTCCTGAATCGTAAAGTTCCTTCGCTCGTGTAATATGTTTCTCCGCGATCGTTTCCGCGCGAATGTCAACAGCGATCTCGCGACCATCGGTCTCCTCTGTATTCAATCCAAACCCGGTTTTGGCCAAACACGTCTTAATGAGTCGAAGGTGAAAACGGGCCCGAAGCCAGCCGTGTCCGGCCCGGCGTTCTCCCATTTGCTCGATCTCAATACGGCTAGCAGTCAAAAGCTCAATGATTTCGCGCAGAGTCCCACTGTTTTCTGGCTCGTTTCCGTTTGCTACCCCTTGCAAAATTTCCTCCAAGTTTACCAACAACAGGCGGATATCATCTTCGGTCGGCATCCGTTGGATTTGATGCCTCTTGGATTCGATTTCGACAATCTTGGCAACGATCTCAGCGCGTTCGTTGCGAGCCTGCTTCAGACGCCGAGAGGATTCGAGTTGGTCGGTTTCAGTTTCGCCGGTGTTATCCAGAATGAACTGAATTTGCTTCGTGAGTTTCGTCAGTCGGATTTTCAGTTTGTTCAGTTCACTGGGGTTTTCCTCCTGCAGTTCCACCAGTTCTCGATGACAAGCGTCAACTACATCTTTGAGTAACCCGGAATCGTTTTGAATCTGCTCGGCCACAGCCTTGCAGAGCAGTTGTAGAGCCAGCGCTGATTGAGGTAGGTAAAGATCGGGCGTTTTGCTTTCGGCATGGTGCGACATTGCGGACAGAACATGTGTTGTCCATGCGTGCCTGTAACGCGCAAGGAAATGTCGTGCTCTTTGCAGACCAACAAACCATTCAACAAACGGGGTCGTTTGCACGCATTAGCGTCCATGGCTTTGCGGCCGGCATTGGCTTGCGGACTCTGCGACAACAACTGCTGGGCTTTGAACCACTTCTCGTCCGAAATGATTCGAAGGTCCTCGAAGTGCGCTTCCTTGAGCGGCTTGTCTCGGAGTACGCGTTTCGAGTAGTCCTTCTTGGATTGCCAAACATTCTGGCCTTTGCCATAGAACCAAACACCGCGATAACATTGATTGCACAGTAGGTAGCGAACGGCTGCGGTGTTCCAGTACACATCGTTCGACATCGGCGAAAGCGGGGAGTTCTGGTCATTGAGATATTCTGTGATCCGAGTAATCGACCACCGCTCATCCACGAACCATCGAAAGATCTTCATGACCCACTCCGACGTTTCGGGATCGATGATCAATTCCCGGCGCGGCCGGTGTCGTTTCGTCAAAGGGCCTGGCACCTCCTTGCCGGCATATCCAAATGGAATTGTGTAAACGACGTATTTCTGGACGAAAAGCCCTTCATGCGCGGCTCGAATGTTTTCGGCGTACATGGTGGAAGTGAGTTCATCCATCATTGCGTGCAACTGCAGCGGCAAGCGCCAATGGTCTCCCTCCGCCGTGTCGATTCCGGTTTTTACGAAAATGCATCTCAACCCGCGCTCGACAATTTCCTCTTCAACAAACTTCATGCATTTGTAGCCCTTGCGAAACAAACGATTCGTTGTAAACACAAGCAAGACCGTGGCCTTCTTGTCAGTCAACAGTGAACGAGCTTGATTAAGGCCTGGGCGTTGTTCCTTGCACCCGCGTATGGCCAAATCATAAAACACGTACTTTCGCGGAATGAAAATGCCCATAGTCGTGGCCAATTGAAAGATGCCGCGAATCTGATCTGCAATACTGTGCTGGAATTCCGAGGAATACCTGGCGTATGCGACGCCAATGAATTTGGCTTTGTGTCGAGGAAGCAACTCATGCATTTCCGTCACGATGAGGTCGATTTCTCGCTCGATTTCGTCGCGAAGGCGACGACGTTCGGCTTCAATCTCCTGGCGGGTCCGTTTGCCCGTTCGCCGACGCCTGTTTGGCAAGATTCGCAACCGGACATAGGGTAGAGGAAGATTCGGCGCCGTTGGTTGCTGCCGATAGGGTATGGTTCGCTGGGCGCTAATCTTGTCCCGGATTTGTCCCGGTTGCCGACCTGCGTAACCGGGAACAACCGGAATCAACCAGTCCTGACTGGAGTGCCCTAAAGTCGTGTGAGTAAGGGCGTTGGGTCCGAAATCGTTGGCCAAATGAATGTTACGAAAACTGGCGGCATCGAATCCCTCTCTCTCCGCTTGATTCGCTCCCGCATTCCCGATCACAATTCCCGCCGGAGTTTCTTATGCGCCGCTTCGTTGCAGCCGCAATCCTTTTTTGCTTCGCTGTCCTGCCCGCGTTTTCACAAGAGAAAAGCGTCAAACCGGGGATCAACGACCGGTTCAAGAACCCGGACGTCGCATCGTTCGTAAAGACGTTCGAAGGCGAAAGCCGCGAGATTTTCGTCGATCGCGACAAGATCGCCGCGGCCTGCGGCATCAAGCCTGGTATGGTCGTCGCCGACATCGGCGCGGGAACGGGATTGTTCACGCGCATCTTCGCCAAGCAAACCGGCGCTGAGGGTCAAGTCTATGCGGTGGACATCGCCGCCAAGTTTCTTGAACACATTCAGAAAACCAGCCGGCAGGCCGGTTTGAAAAATGTCACGCCCGTGTTGTGCAACTACGATTCGGTCGATTTACCGCCGAACTCGATCGACCTCGCCTTCATTTGCGACACCTATCATCATTTCGAGTATCCGCAAAAGACCCTCGCGTCGCTACATCGGTGCTCAAGCCCGGAGGTCGGATCGTTGTGATCGATTTCATTCGCATCACGGGAATGAGCCGCGAATGGGTCATCAATCATGTTCGCGCCGGCCAGGATATCGTGGAGAAAGAAATCCACGAAGCCGGGTTCCGCAAGACTGGCGAGGTCAAGGAAATTTTGAAAGAGAATTACATCGTCGTGTTCACCAAGCCGGCGCAGAAATGAACCACAGGCATCACAGAGAAGGAACGAACAAAAACTCCTTATTCGAATGGTTTTCTCCGTGATCTCTGTGACTCTGTGGTGAGCGATACAAACATGTCCATGCCAGCGCCACCGCGGCAATTTGGTTATTGGGCAGGGCATTTTCTGGTTGTCGCCAGCATGGTGGGCGCCGGCATTCTCAGCACCTCGGGCTTCACCCTTCGCGACACCGGTAATCCCGCGGCGATGTTGGGCCTGTGGGTTGTCGGCGGGCTGATGGCGCTTGCCGGGGCGCTCACCATTGCCGAACTCGCCACCGCGCTGCCCCTCGCGGGCGGCGACTATGTCTTCGTTCGCGAGGGGTTCGGGCCCGGCGCGGCGTTCACCGCCGGCTGGGCCACCTTCATTCTCGGTTTCGCCGCGCCCACGGCGCTGGTCGCGCACATCTCGCTTACTTACCTGCTCGCCCCTTATTCCGTTTGGATTGGAACTCAAGTCCCGCATTGGGCGACAAATAACCTCGCGCCGGCGGGCGCGTCGCTTCTCATTGCGGCGCTGACCGCTTCGCACTGCTTGGGTCAGCGACAGAGCGGCGGATTTCAGGTCGCGATCACGGCAATCAAAATCTTCCTGCTGCTGGCCTTCGCCCTCGGCGGTTTGATTCTCGGCCGCGGGAGTTGGTCGCACCTGAGTGCCGGATCGTGGCCCGCCGCCTCGCAGTGGCCGGCGCTGGCGATCGGCCTGATTTATGTCAGCTATGCGTATTCGGGGTGGGACGGAGCCGCCTATATCGCCGGCGAAATTCGCGATCCGGCCCGCCTGCTGCCCCGGTGCATCATCGGCGGCACGCTCGTGGTTATTGTCCTTTACCTGTTGGTCAATCTCGTCTACGTCTTCGCGCTCGATCCTGGGGAAATGACCCGGATGCAGCCGGGCGAGGTCGAACGAGTCGCGGAGTTGGCCGCCGAGCGCATGTTCGGCCGTTCCGCGGCGAATGTGATCGCCACGTTGTTGGGACTGAGCATCGTCGCGTCGCTGAGCGCGTTCATCCTCGCGGGCCCGCGCGTCCTATTCGCCATGGCGCGCGACGGCCTATTCCCCCGCTTTGCCGGCCGACTTCATGCACGTCGCGGCATTCCGGTCTGGGCTACCATCACCCAGGGCGTCATTGCCATCACCTTTCTCTGGTCGGGCACGTTCCAAGATCTACTCGATTACACGTCGGTCGGCCTCGCGGCAATTTCCGGGCTCGTCATCGCGAGCGTTTTCCCCATTCGCCGACGAAAGGATTTGCAACACCCCTACCGAATGCCGCTTTACCCGCTGTTGCCGATCGCGTATCTCGCACTGCTGACGTGGACCATCGCCGATCACTTGCTTCAGGCGGACAAACGATTGCCGGCAATCTTGAGTCTCGTCACGCTTTTGCTCGGCGTCCCGCTCGGCCACATGGTCAAGTATTGGAATCGCGCGGGAGCAAAGTGACGCGGACTGTGCGAAATCGTCAGAGGCAGCACGCGACAAGCACGGACGCGAAGGGCGTGCAATCTGCTCACGGTGGGAACTGGTCAAACAACTCCTTGTCGGCCGGCGCGTTACTTCTTCCGGCGTTTCTTTTTGCGCTTACCGCTGCGCTGTTGGATTTTTGCACGAAACATCGCATAGTGCCGTTTGATTCGGTCCACGTACGCGGGATCGCACAACAGGATGTTGCGGGTCAGCTCGAGAAGAGGCTCCGCATAAAGCGACTGCGGACTGCCGAGATTCAAAACAGGCCCTTTCAATTCGCTCGCGATGAATGGATCATTGCACCCGTACCAGCGGGTATAGAACGCCAAATCCTCCCATCCCCATGCGATGATCGCCACAACTTGTTGCAGCGTTCGTGAAACGACCTCAAACATGACCCGGCGACAGTCGCAGCCCGGCTCATTGCAGTATAACTCGATGAAGTTGTACTCCCCGGGCGGAACGCCGAGCCTCGCCGTCGGAGTTATTGTCATCGACCGTGTTTCCGCCTTGGCCAACTCCGGGAAAAGCTGGTGAAATATGATAAATGGCATGGGCGCCCCCTTCGCTGGCCGAAAAACAAGCCCGCACTTTCTGGCGTTTGTAGTCCAATTCAACTCAAGGCCAAGTTGACGCCTTCTGGATTCCCGAAGTCCGAATGCGAGGACAGCGCGCGTGCAAATTGAAATTCAAGCGCCAATCGGGCGTTGCGATTGGTCGCCGGCAACTACTTTCCGGCTCATCGCCATCCCCGTTCGTTACAAACTTGTGACTCGCATCGACTCACCAATCGATTATGATTCACGACGCAAGGGGTCGTCGCTATGCAGGAGTGTTGGTCATGAAAAAGTCAACCATGTTCGTGAGGGTCGGCGCCGTGAGCTGTTCCGCCTTGCTGATGGCGGGATTTGTCGCCTACCGGTCCGGGGCATTCGCATGGTCGTCGGCGGCAAATATCCAGCAGCCGGCTCCGGCGGCGGCGAGCCCAGCGGATTCGGCACAGGCGCCTTTTGTCATGAGCGGATCCAAGTACAGCTTTCCGCCGCCGAGCATCACCAAAATCGTTCCACCGACGCAGTCATCGGGACCCAAACCGCCGACGATCATCGGCAGTTCGAAGTCGCTGGCGCCGTTGATTCCATTTACCCCGAGCCAAACGGCCCAGACGCAGCAGCAGCCGACGCCGCCGAAGAAATAACTCGCGTTACGGATCCTTCCCATGAACCTCCCCGAGATCGCGATCACGGCCGGTCTTAGCTTCCTCTTCCTGGTGCTAGTGTTTCGGCCGCTCGAAATGGTGTTCCCCGCCAAGCGCGGCCAACGATTCTTTCGCCCCGCTTGGTTCACCGATCTGTGCTTCTTCTTCGGTCAATACCTGCTCTGGAGCGGATTGGTGCTCTGGCGCTGACGTATTTCAATTCTTGGCTTTCCGGAATCGTGCCTTCAAGCTTCCGCCAGGCGGTGCGATCGCAGCCGTGGTGGCTGCAAGCCGCCGAGGTTGTCGTTCTGAGCGATTTCTTCATTTACTGGGCCCATCGGGCGCAGCATCGCTGGTCGTTTCTGTGGCGGTTTCACGCCGTGCATCACAGCGCCGAGCACCTCGATTGGCTCGCCGCCCATCGCGAGCATCCGCTCGACACGATCTACACGGTCGGCATCATCAACCTGCCCGCGTTTATCCTGGGCTTCCCGCTCGAGACCATCGCCGGTTTCATTGCTTTTCGCGGCATTTGGGCGATTTACATTCATTCCAATGTGCGGCTGCCGATCGGACCGGTCCGAATGCTGGTCGGCGCTCCGGAGTTGCACCATTGGCATCACGACCGCGACAAGGATGCGGGGAATTACGCGAATATCTCGCCGCTGATGGATATCTTGTTCGGCACGTACCGTTGCCCCGACCACGAACCCGACCATTTCGGCTTGAATGAGCCGGCGTCCCGGCATTATCTGGTGCACATGATCAAACCGCTGCTGCCGAGATGGCGTGCCAAAAGAGCCAAGGAGGAATCGTTGGCCCCAGAGCACATCGAAGAACTGGCGGCGGTTTGATTCGCCTGGCAGCATCGCTACGAGAGCGAATTATTTCAAATACCGCGCCGCGTCAATCCAGCGATTGCAGGGTTACCTTGACGTCCTTGCGGTCGCCGTCGCGGAGGATAGTTACGTTTATGGTGTCTCCAACTTTGTGTTGCACGAGCTCGGGGGTTAATTGCGTCGATTTCTTGATATCTTTGCCATCAACCGCAACGATGACGTCGCCCAAAACGATTCGGCCGGACTGACTGCGGCGCGTTCCCTTTAGCCCGGCCTTGTCCGCCGGGCTGTCCGGAATGACCTTTAGGATCAAGGCGCCGGATTCGACGCCAACTTGCCGGGCCAATTGATCCGAGGCGACCTGGACGCCCAACCGCGGCCGCACTACTTTCCCGTGGCGGATCAATTGTGGAACAATTTCGTTGATCTCGTCCACTGGAATCGCGAAGCCGATTCCCGCCGACACGCCGGAGGGGCTGAGAATCGCGGTAGTCATTCCGATGAAGCGCCCGGCGCTGTCGAGCAACGGTCCGCCGGAATTGCCGGGGTTGATCGGCGCGTCAGTTTGGATCGCCCCTTGAATGGTCCGTTGCCCTTCGGATTCGACCTCGCGACCCAACGCGCTAACAATTCCATTGGTCATCGTTTGATCGAGGCCAAATGGATTTCCGATCGCATAGGTGATTTGGCCCACTTTCAAGTCATTGGATGTGCCGATTGGGATCGGATGCAATTTGCTCTTTGGAGCATTGATCGTCAGCACTGCGATGTCCTTTTCCGGATAGGCCCAAACCGGATCAGCGTCAAACGTCGAGTGATCGCCCAACATTACCCGCACCGCATCGGCGCCCTCGATTACGTGGTAGTTGGTTACGATGTGCCCGTCCGTGTCCCAAACGAAGCCCGATCCGGTTCCGCGGGGAATTCGTTGGACGTTGAGATTGAATGGGCCACTGCTTTCCGCCAGATTCGTGACATGAACCACGCAGGAAGCCACCTGCTCATAGATTGCAATGTTGGCCTTTTCGATCTCGCTCAAATTGCCTCGTGCCGCTACCGGGCGCGGTTGGGCGTTGGGATTCAAGCCGTGGTCGGTCCGTGGCCAAAACCACCAAATCAACAATCCAAGCGAGCACGCCACTAACAATAAGGAAAGCAGACAACCAAAGACGGGGAACCGGTTCGGACGCCGATCATACGCGTTGGACATTCGCGATCCTTCCACATTGAAGTTGTCATTCCACGGGCCGCAATCGCACCACGTTTACTCAACGACCCAGATGGTGATTCGCTCGCCGGCGCGGACCAATTCCTCGCCCAGGTGGCTTTGAAATAGGCTCTTCCAGCCGGAAAACGAATGTCGGCCCACCACGACCGTGCCGCAGCCCTCGTTTGCGGCCGTTTCAAGTATTTTCTCGGCCATGTTTTTTTTCTCCAGCGGTTCTTCGAATTGCACCAGGGCCGAGTTCACGCGGATCCCCGCCCGAGTTAAAATCGATTGCATTTGGCGAAGGGCATCGCGGCTTCGGTCGATCTTCTCTCGTTCCATCTGCTCATATTCGCGATCGCGCCGAGCCTCTACTTCCGCCTCGATCGCCGCGTCCTCGGAACCGCCCCTCTCGATCATTCGCGGCGGAAGTTCCAAACGCAGGAGCGTTACTTGGTGCGAAGATTGACCGCCGACCAGTTCTGACACGTATTGGACCGCTCGTCGTGTCGCCTCCGAATGGTCTGCCGCGATCAGGATTTTTTTGTTGTTTGGCATGGCGGGATATCTCGAAAGTGCACGCGACGCGAATTCGCCGAGGCACGATTCGAATGACGAAAGCAATCGCTGCTTGCCTTCTTGCCATGCAGATTCCATTCCAATTGCCGACAGGATGTGCCCGAAGCGAATTTTGCCGCTCAACCGCGTAGGCCCAAAGCACGCAAAATTCGTGGCGAGAGAATTGAAGCGCCAAAAGCCGTCACTGAGCATTGACGCTGATGACGGTGTCGCCTTCCTGAAATGCTCCATTCCCCTTGGCGATGATTCGTTCGTCGCCATCCAGGCCTTTTCGGATTTCGACGCGCTTGCCGTCGTCGTATCCCGTCACCACTTCCCGGCGACGAATGACTCCGCGCGGCGGCGAGCCCGTCAGGTTGGTGAGGACATAGACCTCGATGCGGCCATTGCCCCGGCGAATGAGGGCGGACGAAGGAATCGTCATGGCGTCATAGCGCTCGGCCAGGGTGATTCGCGCCGAACCGTACATGCCGGGCCGCAAGTGCCCGTCGGAATTGTCGATGTGCATTTCGGTCCGCATGGTCCGAGTCACCGGGTCGAGGACACTGGAGCTTCGAGTCAATGAGCCGGTGAATTCGCCGTTGTCAACCTGATCGCGCAATGCCCAGACTCGGAAGACCGCCGGCTCGGCGGCTTCGCGATTCGGTCCCCGGGCCAACACGGCGCCGACCAGCGGGACATCGCGCTCGGGCACGTCAAGCAACACCCGGACTTTATCCACATTGGCGATGGTCAAAAGCGGCGTGATCGTATCCTTGATCGTGGCGCCGCGGTCGACCAGCCGCCGCGTAATGATGCCGTTGAACGGCGAGCGAATCGTCGCTTCCTCAATCATGACTTCGAGACTCTGCAATTCGGCTTCGGCGACCTTGATTTTCGCCTCGGCGACCGCGTATTCGGAATCGGACGCGCGGAGCTTGGCTTTCTTCGTTTCCACGCTCGCGGCCGCCGCATCCAACGACGCCTGGGCCGTCTTCAGCAGCTTAACGGCTTCCTCTTTCCGCTCGAGTTGCAAGGCTTGTTTGGCGACCAATTCGCTGATGCGCTTCGATTGATCTTCTTGATAGCTGACCTCGGCCTCGTATTTCCGGACCTGCTTCTGCGCCTCCACGACTTCCTTGGAAAGAACGGTTCGCATGTCGCCGACCAATTCTTTTTGGCTGCGAGCCAGCTTGGCCTGGGCGTCCTTTTCCTTTTTCTTGGCCACCAGATCGGGCACGGCGAGGCGCATCATTTTTTCGCCGGCGACGACATGCCGGCCAATGTCGATATCCTCGGGCAAATCTACCACGACGCCCGTCACGCGGGAGAAGATGTCGGCCTTCATCCAGGGTTCCACCGTGCCGGTCAATTCCACCCGAATCGGAAGATGAGTGCGCAGCGGCGTGACCGTTTCTACGGTGGACAGCCGCTCGACCGTTTGCGGTTTCGACTCGTCGCCGACACTGCAACCTGCCGACGCGACGGCGGCAATCAGAATCAGGTACTTGAGACGAAGCATGTTTGTATCTCGCCAGTTCGCTCGCGATCGAGCCCACTCAGGCCGTCTCGCCCGCCAATCGGGGTTTTGGTTTCAACAACACATAAGTCAACGGAACGAGAAAGAGAGTCAATATGGTCGATGCCGTCAAACCGCCCACCACCGCGCGGGCCAACGGCAGATTCATTTCGTCTCCGGGATGCCGGTGCACCGCCAATGGCAGTAGTCCAAGGATCGTGGCGATGGTTGTCATCAAGATCGGCCGCAGCCGAACTCGCGCCGCCTCGCGAATGGCCGCCAGCGGCAAAGCCCCGTCGGCAAGCCGGCGATTCGCAAAGTCCACCAACAAAACGCTGTTTGAGACGCTGATGCCGATCATCATCAATACGCCCATGCATGACTGAACGTTCAGCGATGTATCGGTGAGCCACAGCAGGCCAATGACTCCCACGCCTCCCAATGGCGCCGCCACGATTACGATCAGGGGATCCAGCCACGACGAGAACTGCGCCGCCATTAACAAATATACCAACAAAACGGCCAGAATGAGATTGAAGATCATCTCGCCAAACGACGAGCGCATGCTCGTGACCTCGCCGGCCACGGAAACATGAATTCCGCGCGGCGCTTTTAAACTATCCGGATCGACGCCATACTGGTTGACCAGTTGACTCTTGAGCGAGGACCGCCGCCGTTCGAGATATTGCTGAAGTTTTTGCTTGAATTCATCGTTGTCGGCGAGTTCTCGTTTGTTCTCCGGCAAGTTGGCCAGCGCGGATCGAGCGTGGGATGTGCGACCACGTTTTCAATGGCGGCCGCCGCCTGGGCCATATCGTTGCCCCGGATGTTGACCAGAATTTGGCTGACGCGATGGACCCGATCGTGAAATGCCTCGACCGGCCCTTGGGTGCGCTCGATGGTCGCGATGTCTTTCAGCGTTCGGGACTTCGGAGACGACGGGCCGACACGCCCGCTTCGATCCGAAACGATGGGAATGTCTTCGAGGGTGCGGATGTCGATCACCTCGTATTCCGGATACTGCACGCCGATGATGTACGGATTGCCGGACGATGGATCGATCCAGAAATTCGGGGCCAATTGAGAACTCGACATCAAGGCCGTGATTACGTTTCGAACCACGTCGGTCGCCGTCAACCCCAGCAGGGCGGCCTTCGACCGATCGACGACGATTCGCAATTGGGGCAAATCCATGCCTTGCGGCAAATACGTGTCCTGAACATTGGGAAGCTGATCGATCCGCTGTTCCAGTTCCCGCGCCAGCTTGCGCCGCTCGACGGTGTCGCGGCCGACAACCTGGACTTCGATGGGCGCGACCGCGCCATTGTTCATGATGCGGCGAATCATGCCGCCGGTTTCGAAGAAGAAATCGTCGCCTGGGTACTTCTGCTCGAGTCGTTCACGAACCCGATCGACATAGGTGAGCGTCGGCGTATGCCGGCCCTCGTAGCCGCTGCGAAGTTGAACGCGGATGAACGCCGCATGAGGCCCATTATTGTGCGTGTAAATCGCCGACCAGCGCGACGACAGGCCGACGTTCGCCAACAGCAGTTTCAAATCCTCCGGCGGAATCGCCTCGCGGACCAGATTCTCAAGTTCGCCGACCGTCTGTTCGGTCTTTTCCACGCGCGGCCCGCCGGCAAGTCTCACGTGCAGCGTGAATTCGCTCGAATCGACTTCGGGAAATAGTTCCTGTCCCAGGCGCGGGAAGAGCAGCACCATGGGAACAACCGCCAGCGTCGACAATCCGATGCCCGCCCACAGCCGGCGTTTGAGAACCACATCAAGCGCCCAGGAGTAGACCTCGGTCACCCGATCGAAAAATCGCTCGACAAACCGCGAGACGCGATGGAAGACTCCGACCACCACCACGGCGATTCCCGCGGCTCCAATCAGCGTGCCGAGCAACAGGCCTGATCCCAGCGGCGACCGCGGCAGATGCAGCAACAGTCCCGGCCACACCTGCGCCGCCAGCCACGGCGTCAGTCCGACGACGCCGGCAATCACGCCGGCAAGAAACAACCAACGCGGGAAATGCTCGCGTTCATGATGGGGACGAAGGATCCGGTACCCGATCAGGGCGCGACCGTTTGCGACACAAGGTACGAGGCGGCCATGGCCAAGGTCGCACTCACCGCCAACGGCACAAAAAGATACTTGCCGACCCCCTCCATCAACGCCAGGGGGGCAAAGACGACAACCGTGGTGACGGTCGCCAGCAGCACTGGCAGCGCGATTTCTTTTGCGCTATCGACCACCGCTTCCCAGCGTGTCTTGCCCATGTTGAAATGGCGAACGGTGTTCTCGACATTGACGATCGTGTCGTCAACGACGCGGCCGAGAATTAGGGCCAGACCGCCCAGCGTCATGATGTTCAGCGTGTGACCGGTCGCGTAGAGCCCGAAAAAGGCGGCCAGAACCGAAAGCGGGATCGAGATGGCGACGATCATGGTCCCGCGCAAGCTGCCCAGGAACAGCAGCACGACCAGCGCGGCCAATACGGCGCCCGCCCCTGCCTCATAGCGTAAGCTGCCCAACGCATCGCGAACATATTGTGACTGGTCAAAACTGACTTCCACTTCCACGTCGTCCGGGATGATGCCGCGATCATGCAGGGTCGGCAAAAAATCGCTGCACGTTGTCGATCACTTTGACCGCGCTGGCCCCGGACTGCCGCAGCAGCGGCATGTAGACCGCTCGTTTGCCGTCAACCCGTACGGTGTTGGTGCGCCACCGCTGGCCATCGACCACGTCAGCCACATCGCCGAGCGTCACGATCTTTCGGCCGTCGTTCCATAACGGTATTTTTTCAAACTCCTTTGGGGTCGTAACCATGCTGTTTGAACTGACATAGGCGGTTCGATCGCCGATACGAACCTCGCCGGTCGGCACAATCTGGCTTTGGTTGTTGACGATCCGCGCCACCTCCAGAGGAGAGAGTTTCAGCGCTTCCAGGTCGCGGGGCCGCACATAGATTTGCACCTGGCGAAACACGCCGCCAAAAACCGGCGCGGAAGCCAACCCATCGATTCCCGCCAGTTCCTCGCGCAACGTCGTATCCGCCAGATCGAGCAACTCTTTATCGTCCCGCGTTGGACTGCGAATGACGAGATTGCCGACGGGGATCGCCGAGGCGTCGTATTTGAGCACGCTGGGCATCAACATTCCGGGCGGCATCACGTCCATGGTGCTGTTGACGAGCGAAATCACTTGGCTGGACGCGATATCCGGATCGACCGTCGAACGGAAATAAACTTTAATGATGCCGATGCCCAGCAGGGATCGAGATTCGATATGCTCCAGATGGTCGCAGCGGGTCAGGGCGCGTTCGAGGGCGCGACGACGCTCTGCTCCATATCCGGGGCAGGCATGCCGCGATACGACGCGAACACGACCACCACCGGCACCCGCATCGTGGGGAGAATGTCGGTCGGGGTGCGGAGATACCCGACGAGCCCCAAGACGATTGTGAGCAGCGAACCGACCCATACCGTGTAAGGGCGTTTGAGTGCTGCTAAAACCAGCCACATTCGTTGATTTCTCCAGCGAGATCGAACACCGGATCGAAGAGAGGAGAGATTGGATCGTCCGCAAAAGCGGGCGGAAGATACGAAACCTTCGTAAGGATATCAACCCCAAACAAACAGGCAAGTTCCGCCGATTCCCCCGCTCCTTTATTTGCCGCATTCGCCTTAATTTGATGCTCCAGATCTCTGCTACCAACCCATAATTCGCTGCAATTCCGCGGAATCGAGGCTAGGCACGACGGCGTCGGCCCCCTCGAGCAGGTGCCGCGGCGTGCCGGCGTGCGGCACAACCACACAGGGAGAGCCGGCTGCCTTGGCCGCCCGCAGGCCATTGGGGCTGTCCTCGAATACCAGCATCTCCCCCGGTGCGACGGCGAATCGCGATGCGGCAAGCTGATAAATATCGGGAAACGGCTTGCCTCGCCTAACGTCCTCACACGTCAGGACGAACTGGAATCGATCGAGAAACCCGTGCGGGCCGAATACCTTGTGGACAAATTCGGCGCCCGATGAGGTCGCGATGCAGAATGGGACGTTGCGTTGTTCCAGATCCGACAGGAATCGATCGACCCCTGGCAGCAACGGCCCGGGCTGATCGCCCAGCACCTCGAAAAAGAGGTTTTTGGCCTCGCTCGCAATGGTCTCGACCGGTTCCGGCAGTGCAAACCGCTCGCGAAACCGGGGCAGCGACTGCGCCGCCGGCGTGCCCATCATCGTGTGCATGAAGTCGGCGTCGAACCCGATCTTGCGGCGCCCGAGAAATCGCCGCACCGCCTCGGTAAAGACCGGTTCGGTGTCGATGAGAATCCCGTCGAGATCAAAGGCGACGGCTTGAAACCGAATGCGCTGAGGTGTTCGTTCCATACTCGGAGTTGGAGTTATTCCTTGGGTCGGGCGTGATCATCTTCGTACACATCCGGCAGCGCGTTCTGGATGACCGGCTGAGCGGGAATATCAACGTCGCTGTCGTCGTCGGCCTTGGATTTGTTCATCAGTTTTGCCAGTTCATCGGCCTCAAGCCGTTGCGTGTTTTCCTGCATCGAAACCGGCGGTTCGCCTGGGCCGAGATAAACGCGAAACTTAACGCTGGCGATGTGCAGTTGATCGTTGGGCAGCAAGGCCGCCCGCCGTACCCGCTGATTGTTCACCCGCGTCCCGTTGGTCGAACCCAAATCGCGAACCAGCAACAGTCCGTCGGTCTTGACGATCACGCAGTGCAGCTTGGACACGCTTTTGTGATCGAGATTGAGGTCGCAATCTTCCTTGCGCCCGACCAGGATCATGTCTTTCACGATCTCGATCGGGTCGCCGCCGTCCAGCGGAATCAATTGGGCTCGCATGGCATGCTCGCGGAAGTCACGTCCCTCGTGTGTCACCCATTCAACTATACAACCATAGTTGCAATTCGCGATGTTCGCTACTGGTTTCAAACGATCAATAGCGCATCAGGATCTCCTCGCGCGGCACTCCGGCCAACTCTTCGAAACCGCCTTCAATGACCAAATCGGCGAGTTTCGCGGCTTCTCGGAAGTAGCGGTCGCTGGGCGCAGTCGCCGGTGAGCTTTCGCCGTAAATCATGGCACACAAAGTCAGCCGCGGCGACATGGGTCTCGCTCTTATCCTTGGCCGCTAGCGCCGTCACCAGAATCGTCACCGCGTCCTGGATCCGCTGCGATGCGTCGGACATGCGGCATTGCCGATCGGCCAGTTTCAGTTGGTGCTTGCGCAGGATGCTGGAAATCTCCAGCGGCGCCGCTTTGAACCGCTCCAGAGCGAACTCGACATGGCTGCGGAGCCGCGAATCCATCGCTGGAATGGCGGCTTGCCCGCCCGGCGACAACTTGCGGCCGATCATCCAACTGGCATACGGCCCGAGGACTTTTCGCAATTTCCAGGCGTGAATCGGGTTCGCCGGGTTGAAGGTCTTCAAGTTGTTGGCTTTCAACGCCTGACCGACCGGTTCGAAAAACTGTTTCCCGTGCTCCTTCACCAGTGACTTAAAGAACGCCAGGCCGAGCACCTCGCCTTCGCCTTCGTAGATGCAGGGGGCGAGAAATTCATGCACATTGTCGCCGAAGCCATGGCCATGCAGAAAACTGCGGCCGCCATGCGTCTTCATGTACAGTTCGACCGCGGCTTCCTTTTGCGCTTCGCTGCCGAAAATCTTGGCGATCACACCTTCGAGTTCGCCGCGGAAGCCCTGATCGATCAGCCAGGAGCCCCAGGCGACCAGGGCATCGGTCGCGACGATCAATCCGGCCAGCCGAGCAATGCGCCGCTTGACCAATTCGCGGGTTTGGATCGGCTGGCCATAGGTCCTGCGGAACGCGGCCCAGGGCAAAATACTCGCCAGCATCGTCCGCATCGTGCCGGCGGCGTTGGCACAAAGCGACAACCGGCCGAGATTCAAGCCGTGATAGGCGATTGTCAGTCCGTCGCCAATCTTTGGTTTGAGGAGGTTCTCTTTCGGGACCCGGAACTTGTTGAAGATCAACCCGTTGTTGTGGGTGTGTTTGAGCGCCCATAGGCCGTACGTCTTCATGTGGAACTGCTTGTTTTCCTCCGGCGGCAGCTCCGCGATCAGCACGGCGGGTTTGTTTTCGATCGACACCACCAAGCCGATCATCCGGCCAGGCACGGCATTCGTGATAAATAGCTTTTCGCCGCTGACTTCGTAATGATCGCCCTCGAGGGTCGCGGTCGTTTTCAGCGCGGTCAAATCGCTGCCGGCGCAGGGCTCGGTCAGGGCAAAAGCCGAGAGTTTTTCGCCGCTAGCTAACTTCGGCAACAAGCGCGACTGTTGTTCGGGCGTGCCAAAGGTTCGCAGCGGATCGACCGCACCGATGCAGCCGTGCACCGAGGCCAATCCGGCGACCGTGGCATCGACAGTCGCCAGGCGCGTCAGGAACGGAGCGAAACGGGCAAACGGCGCTCCCGATCCGCCGAACTCCGGCGATATCAACAGGCCCCAATACCCAGCTTCGGCCAGTTCCTGAAGAGTTTCGCTGGAAACCTTGTTACGGGAATCTCTCAACGTGCCGGCTTCGACTCGTTTGCGCGCGACTTCCAGCGACCGCTTCATGACCGCGTCCGACGGGTGCTCCGGTGGCAACGGCGGCGGCACGAACAGGTCGAGCGGAACCTGTTTTTCCCATACCGAGCGATGGATCGGGCTCGCCGTCGTCTGGTGGTTTTTCGCGAACATCGCGTCCACCTGATCGTCGGCCTTGTCCACCGCTCCCATGCGGCGAATCTCTTCCTCGCTCTTGCCGCCCAACCGCAATGCCTCTTCGGCAAAGCTGGCTTGTTCGCGGTCGGTCATCGATGGAGAGGAGGCCATGGTTTCCACCTTTCTCTAGTCGGAACAATTTCGCCGCTATCCGGAATTCGAATGCCTTTGTTGTATTGTAAGCAATGGCCAAGAGACAAAACCGGCCGCTTTCGAATCCCGACTGGGGCGACAATGGAAATCACCGTCCGCGGAAAGATCCAAGTCCCTGTGCGGATCGAAAACCTGGGCGACCTCCTCAACGTCGCGCGAGGATTTCACAAGGCCGAGTTTGTTCACGCCGTGGAGGTTCCCGATGCCCTGATCGCTCCCGGAACTTCCTGCTTTGCCCTTCCGGCTCGTTTCATTAAGGAATTGAAGCTCAATCGCCGCGGCACTCGGAAGGCCCTGACGGCCGATGGCGCCGCCTTTTTTGGCGTATACGAACCTGTACGATTGACGGTCCTCGATCGCGATTGTTGCGTCGATGTGGTCAAAGTGCCCGACGGCTGCCCAGTCCTGCTCGGGCGACTGCCGCTGCAACTGCTCGATCTAGTCGCCGACGAGGCAAATGGCCGATTGGTCGGCAACCCAGAGCACGACGGCCATCCGGCGGTGGAAATGCGTTGATGTTTCATCCATGACGGAGGAATGCTCATGAAATCTCTGCGATTCCTGGTTGGCGCTGCCCTGGTTCTCGCAAGTTCGCTCGCCTCGGCGACGGCTGCAGGGCCGAAGATTTTGGCCGACGTGGTCTACGGCCACAAGGACGGCATGGCGTTGACCTTCGATGTCGTCGAGCCGGAAAAGCCCAACGGCGCGGGCGTGCTCTTCATCCAGAGCGGCGGCTGGTATTCGAATTGGACAGAGCCAAAGAACCTGCTGCCCGCTTGCCAGGCGTTCCTGAACAAGGGCATGACGGTATTCATCGTCCGGCACGGCAGCGCCCCGAAGTACGCGGTGCCCGACGCGGTCGACGACGTTCGCCGCAGCGTCCGCTTCATTCGCATGCATGCCAAGGACTGGGGCGTCGATCCCGAGCGGCTCGGCGTGTTCGGCGGCAGCGCCGGCGGACACTTGACCCTGATGCTTGCCACGACTGCCGATGATGGCGACCCGGCCGCCAAGGACCCGGTGCTGAAGGAAAGCGATCGCATCGCCGCGGCGGTCGCCCTCTTCCCGCCGACCGACCTGCGCGGCTGGGTCAACGACCCGCCCGAGGTCATCAAGAAGATCCCGGCCCTCAAGCCGCCGTTGACTTTCGAAGCCGCCAAAGAAGCCGATGTCTCGCCCCTGCTGCATGTCACTTCCAAGACCGCCCCGGTGCTCTTGATCCATGGCGACAAGGACCAGTTGGTGCCGATCAGCCACAGCAAGAACATGATCGAAGCATTGAAGAAGGCGAACGTGCCCAGCGACTTGATCGTCATCGAAGGCGCCGGGCATGGCTTCACGCCCAAGCAGAACCAGATCGTCGGCCCAGCGATGCTGAAGTGGTTCGAGAAGTTCCTGGCGAGCAAAACTGAATGAACCGCGGACAAGAACCGGACGAACGCCGACATTTTGACACCCGTTCCAATGCGTCACTACTCCTCCGGACGTTCCCAGCGGCCGTTCCAGCGGCGGTTCAGGTCGTTGAGGAATGTCTCCCACTGAGCTCGGGTGCGCGAGGCGGGGAATGGCTCCGGAGGGATTAGATTTTCCGTGCTCAGGACAATTTCAAATTGTCCGTCGGACTTGATGCGGCCCAGGCGGAAGTGCTTGTGCATGTGCTGCGTGACCGGGTCGATGCGGATGCGGCCTTCCGGCGCGTCGAACGTTCGGCCGCGAAGTTCGGCGAGCACCGTGCGCGGCTCCGGATTGCCGCTGGCCTTGGCGGCTTCGGCCCAGAGATAGACGCCGGTATAGGCCGCCTCCATCGGGTCCGACGTCACCCGCAATTTGCCGAACCGCGTCTTGAACTTTTCGACAAAGCGTTGGTTCGCGGGTCGATCGACGCTCTGAAAGTAATTCCAGGCGGCATAGTCGCCGGCCACATCGCGCGGATTGATCGCTTTCAATTCGTTTTCCGAAATGCTGAACGAAACCGTCGGAATGCGATCGGGCGTGATGCCCTGTTGCTGCAATTCGCGGAAAAAGGCGCGGTTGCTGTCGCCATTGATCGTGTTAAAGATCACGTCGCAGCGGCTCTTGCGAATTGCGGAAACAATCGCCGCGACATCCGGGCTGCCCAGCGGCAAGTAGCTTTCGCCGACGACTTCGGCGCCGAGTTCCTTCACATCGTCGCGTAAGATCGCGTTGGCGGCGCGGGGAAAGACATAGTCGGAGCCGACCAGGTAGAAGCGCCTTTTGCCCTCAAAGGCGTAAAAGTGTTTCACGGCCGGGCGAATTTGCTGGTTGGGCGCGGCACCGAGGTAGACGATATTCGGGGATTGTTCGAGCCCTTCATATTGCAGCGGATAGAGCAACAAGTGATCGCGCTTTTCGACGATTGCTTTGACGGCTTTGCGCGACGCCGAGGTCCAGCAGCCAAATATCACGGCTACCTTGTCTTCGGTGATCATGCGGTCGGCCTCGGCGGCAAAGGTCGCGGGGTCGGAATGGCCGTCGCGAAGGACTGGCTCGATGGGCCGGCCGCCGATGCCGCCTTGGGAGTTGATTTCCTCGATGGCAAAAGTCGCGGCGTCGACCAGGGCCTGGCCGCTTTCCGCCAGCGTGCCGGTCGTCGGGTAAAGGATGCCGACGCGAATCGGTTCGCCCGGAGCGACGGCGGCGGCGCTCGTTGAGGGATGCCGGCGAAAGATCGCCAGAAAAACGACGAACACCAGCACGCCGGCGCAGGCGGCGATCGCGATCCAGCCCGACTTCTTGGCCGGCGAGATCCGGCGCGGCGCGGCCTCGGCGGGACGGCGATCCGGAAGCGCTCGCTCGATGTTTGCCAACTCGGTTGCAGCGATTTCCGCCGACGCCGGGCGGTCGTCCGCTTTCTTTGCCAGCAGCCGATGGACCAACTTCGAAAAACCGGACGGCGAATCGGACACCGCTTCGTCGAGCGGTTTCGGTTCCAGTGTCGCCAGCGCGGCGAGAATCGTGAGCACGCTGTCGCCCGGGAAGGCATGAGAGCCGCAAGCCATCCGATAAAGCATGCAGCCCAGGCTGAACAGGTCGGCGCGGGCGTCCACCGATTCGCCGACCGCCTGTTCCGGCGACATGTATTGCGGGGTTCCCAGCAATTGGCCGCTCGTGCTGAGTTGACCGTTGCCGCGACTGCACCGAGCCAATCCGAAATCGAGAATCTTCACGCGAAAGCCGCAGGGCTCGTTTGGGCAGGTTTCGAGCCAAACGTTCGCGGGCTTGATATCGCGATGGATGATGCCGCGATTGTGCGCCAGAGCGAGACCCTCGGCGACCTGCCGGCCGACGACGAGGATTTCCTTCCATTCCATGTGCCCGGCGCCGACCAGGCGATCCTCGAGCGATTCGCCGGTGAGAAGTTCCATGGACAGGAACGGCACGCCGTTGTCGTCGCCGACTTGATAAATCGTTACGATGCGATCGCTTTTGAGCGTGGCGGCGGCGCGGGCCTCGCGCAGAAACCGCTCACGGGCGGTCGGCTCCTTGAGCAGTTCGGCGCGCATGACCTTGAGCGCGACCTGGCGGCCCAACGCCACGTCCTCGGCGAGATAGACATCGCCCATGCCGCCGCCGCCGAGTTGACGGATCAACCGATAGCCGCCGAGTTGTGTGATCGGTGGGGCGGCTAGCTGAGGGGCCGGGACACTTTCGTGGACTGAGATGCCCAATGTGTCCGACGCCGTCCGGCCATGACGCGTGTCCTGTTTGTCATGGCTATTCGCCGGTGGAACGTTTGCCACGCTTTGCACCGCAACGTCCTGCAAGAGCCGCGCGCAGGACTGGCATGATTGCGCGTGTTCCCGGATCGCTGTCAGTTCGGAATCGGTGAGTTCGTTTCGCAACAGCCGCATCAGGTCGGCGGCATTAATGCACGCCGCGGTGGTGTTCATACCAGGTATTCCCGTGACAGTTGATTTCAAAATGAACCCTGCTGTAGAGATGCTGGTTCGTCAAGCGCGAAAGGGAATTCGCCTTAATCCAAATCCCGCGAGTTTTCCTTTTGGTGATTGACGATGCGACCCACGGAAATTTAAGATCCAATGAGTTTGACGACCACAGTCACGCCGGACTTCTTCTCCGAGCGGATTCTGGCTATGATCATTGAAGATCGAGAGTCTCGACGTTGGGAGCAATATCCTATGATTTCCGTGTTGCCGCTTGCTCCGCGGAACGGCTACCCCACGACGGACGGCAAGCCCATGGCCGAAACCGACCTGCACCGCGATTTGATGGTGGCGCTGATTCAGACCCTTCAGTACTACTATTACGCGCAGCCGTTTGGTCTACGTGACCGGCAACTTGCTGCTGTTTTACGAACGGGGCAACAAGCGCCGGCATATATCGCCAGATGTGTTCGTGGTGCGCGGCGTGCCGAACCATCGCCGCGAAAACTACCTTCTGTGGGAGGAGAAACGCGGCCCGGAGGTCGTCATTGAACTGACCTCGTCATCCACACGCCACGCGGATACGCATCGGAAATTTGAACTGTACCGCGACCGGCTAAAGGTTAAGGAGTATTTCCTTTTCGACCCGCGCAACGACTATCTCGTTCCGCGGCTCCAAGGCTATCGGCTACGCGCAGGCGAGTTTGTGCCCATTCGAATGGTGGACCATCGCATGCCCAGCCGAGTCCTCGGTCTTCATCTTGAACAGGCGGGCCAAATGCTGCGACTGTGGGATCCGTCGACGCAGAAGTGGCTGCCTACGCCGCAAGAACGAGCCGAAGCGGAATGGATGCGAGCCGAACATCAAGTTCAACGCGCTGCGACCGAAGCTCAGCGCGGAGGCCGAAGCTCAACGCGCGGAGGCCGAAGCGGAACGCGCGGCGACCCAAGCGGAACGCGCTGCGACCGAAACTCAACGCGCGGACGCCGAGGCCCGGCGGGCGGATTCGGCTGAAGCCGAGGCCGAGCGGCTGCGGCGAGAAGTCTTGGAACTCCGGTCTCGAAACGGCCGCTAATCAGTTCAGATGTGAGCGGAATCGCCCCAGCGGCGGCGGATCGCGGCGATGCCCGCGTCCAGGATATCGTTGCCGGCAACGAAGATCTCGCGCAATGCCGGCAAGTTTCTTGAATTCGCCAGCGCCAACGCTCCGTCGTTGCCGATGCGATTGGAGTTCAGGAAAAGAGTTTCGAGCGCCGCCAGGTTCGTCGAGCGGGCGATGACGCGAGCGCCGGCGTCGCCGATGCCCGCCGCGGTAAGAAATAGCCGCCGCAGGCCGGCGATGTATGGCGAATCGACGAGCCGCTTCAGTCCCTGATCACCGATTTGCGAGTTCAGTCCCGGGTTGCCGGTTTGCGTGCCGTGCGCCTTCAAGAGCGACAGCCTCGCGAGCCACGGCGATTCGGCCAGCGAAATCGCACCCGGCTCGTCCAGCAAATCGAACCAGACGCCGGTGACCGGGGCCAATTTGAAGATCCGCGGCGCTCGCGCAAAAATGCAGCCGCACTCACTGCGCGCACCGTGCTGATGAAGCCGCGGTGGAACGGCCCCCAGACCACGCCGGCAAGTTCGGGCATTTCCACCCGGTTTGGATTCGCGTCGCGCAACTTGTCTTCGCGTTCGGCCATTTTTCGCTTGGTCGCCTCGTCGGTCCCGGAACTCACCAACCGCGCTCGCTCGCACATGGTGCGAATCAGTTCGGCGTAGTCGCACTCGCCCTGCTCTTCGAGCCAATCCGCGAACACCAGGCGCGGCCCGTCATCATGCGGATTCTCGCGAATGGTTCGCAGAAAGGCGTCGCGGTCGGCCATCACCACTCCTTCGGAGTAAATTCCAAATTCCGACCCGCAAATTCCAATTTCCAATCCGCGATCAAGTCGAAACACCAAATCGCGGCAATTCATATATTGTTCCGCGACGGGTCTGGGTGGCTCGTCTTTCCATTGTACCGGAGTGCGGATCGAAAATGCATGCGCGTCAAGCCGTCCTCGTTGAGCCGTTCAAAGTCGAAGTCCGCGAAGTCGATTTGCCGGCGCCCGCGTCGAATCAGATTCTCGTCCAAACCGCCTGGAGCGCGGTCAGCGCCGGCACCGAACTCGCCGTTTACACCGGCACGCATCAATGGCTGAAGGATCCCAGCCTGCCCGACTGGAAGTTTCCCTTTCGGCCGGGCTATTCGGCGGCCGGAACCGTCGTCGCCGCCGGAGCGGAAATTCAAGGTTGGAAGCCGGGCGATCGCGTCAGCTATCCGGGCAATCACGCCTCGCATGAATTGCTGACGATCGGTCACGAACGCGGCCGGCTATGGAAACTGCCGGGCAACCTTGAATTCGAAACGGCGTGCATCGCCTGCATCGCCCGCTATGGCTTCGGGCGCATCGGTCCGCGCCGGGCTGACGCTTGGCCGATCGTTCGCGGTGTTGGGCCTGGGCATCATTGGACAGTTTGCACTTCGTTGCGCGCTGGCTGCCGGCTGTTTCCCGGTCGTCGGAATCGACGCAGTGGCGATGCGCCGTGACGCGGCGAAGGCCGCCGGCGCCGACCATGCCATCGATCCGAACGCGGGCGACACGCGGCAGCAATTAAACGATTTTCTGGGCGTTCGCGGAGCCGAGATCGTCGCCGATGCAACCGGCGTTCCCGAAGCCATTCCGACGGCCATGTCGCTCGCCTGTGATGGCGGCCAGGTGGTGGTGGTCGGCAGTCCGCGCGGCAAGGCGCAAGAATGTAAATTTCTACGATGACCTGCATCGCCGCTATATCGAAGTATCCGGAGCCCACGGCAACATGCTTTTCGAGCCGGCCCATACGCGTCTTGCCGGCGACTGGGACATCAACAAGGCGCAGACGCTGGCTGCTCGCCGAACTCGCCTCGGGCCGGCTCAGCCTGGCCGGATTGGTAACGCACAAGATTTCGCCCGCCGAGTTGGGGACCGCGTACGAAGGCCTCTTAAAGAAGAAGGAAGAATACCTCGGCGTCGTGGTGAAGTGGTAAGCATTGGAGGGTATTCGACTCGCTCCGCGAGTCGAGTGTCGCGGCCGACTCGCGGAGCGAGTCGAGTATATAAATGAATTTATTGCTTCCTCATATCATCCTGGCGGCGACGGCGCTGGCCGCCGGCATTCAAAATGCGATGGCCGGCGGCGGAACGCTTTATACCTTTCCGGCCCTTGAACATTACGTCGGCCCGGTCCACGCGAACGCCACCAGCACCGTCGCCTTGGTCACCGGTTCGATCGCCGGAGCCTGGGGATTCCGCGAGGAATTGAAGTCGACTCGGAAATGGCTCTGGTGGCTGGTACCGCCCTGCCTCGTCGGCGGCGTGATTGGGACCTGGCTCGTCATGGCCTTTCCCGAGTCGGTTTTCAAGGCCCTGGTTCCCTGGCTGATTCTCGCCGCCGCCACGCTGTTTCTGTTGCAGCCGTACATCGCCAAGTGGGTCGGCGCCGGCAAGCCGCACGAAGAACCCTCGCCACTCGTGAAACTCGGAGTGGTCGTTTTTCAATTCATCGTCGCGATTTACGGCGGTTATTTCGGCGCCGGCATCGGCATTCTCATGATCAGTTCGCTCAGCATGATGGGACTGGGCGATATTCACCGCGTCAACGCGCTGAAGGCGTTTCTCGCCGCCTGCATCAACATCGTTTCCGTGTTCATGTGGGTGGCCGGCGGCAAAGTGGAATGGAGGTTTGTGCCGGTGATGGCCGCCGCGGCGATCGTGGGCGGCTACGCCGGCGCCCGACTGTCGCAACGAATGAACAAGAAATTGCTGCGTTGGTTGATCATCGGCATCGGGTTCGGACTGTCGGCGTACTATTTCGCCCGCCGGTTCAATCTCCTCTGATCGAGGGCGCGTTTTCGATGACACGCATACGCTTCCACTTCCCCTGGCGAAATCGCCAGATGAAAACAAACGACAGCAGCACGATGTAAGTGGTCGCGAAAATCCACACCGAATAGAGTCCCCAGCCCTCGTGCCGCGCGAGAAGCGTCGGCAGGACCATGATGGTCCACGAAAAGACGAGTGTCGCCGCGGATACGAAGCGCGTGTCGCCGGCGCCGCGCAGCGCCGACGAGAGAATCAGGCTGACGCTCTCGAACAAACAGTAAACGGCGACAAACTTCAGCAGCACCGGCACGATCGGCAAGATCGCGGCCCAGCGCTCGGGGTCGGGATCCTTGAACAGGGCCAGCACCGGACCGGGATAGAAGGCGAACATCACCGCGCTCGCGAGCGTGTAGAGAAGGCACCAGGCGACGCCCACGAGCGTGGTTCGCGCGGCGATCTCCGGCTGGTTGTGCCCCAGGCGCTGCCCGACCAGGACCGCGGCGGCCTGACCGAGGCCCAGCATCGGCACCAGGGCCAACATGTTGATGGTGAAGGCGACGCTGGTGGCTGTGAGTTGCGTGGTTCCCAATTGGCCGATGAGAATCAAGAAAATCGAAAACGCCAAAGCTTCCATGCAATACTGCAGCCCGCTGGGGATGCCGAATCGCATCAACCGTTTGAACAAGGCGATATCCAACCGCCAGCCGGCGAGCGTTTCGAATTCCTTGCGATATTTGGGTTGCACGAACAATGCGACGGCGGTGAGCGCCGAGGCCCAGGAGCCTGCGACCGTGGCCCAACCCGCGCCCGCGATGCCGCGCTCGGGAAAGCCCCATTTGCCGTAGATCCAAGCGTAGTCGAGCACGATGTTCACCACCGTGCCCGACGCGTTCACCAGCATCACCGGCCAACTGTGGCCGCGGCCCGCGAAAAAAGCGCACAACGCGGCATTCAACAGAATCGGCAGCGTGGCAAAGCAAAGGCAGACGAGGTAAGTCGTCTCCAGGCTTTGAATTTCCGGAGCGTGCCTGCTCAGGCTGACGATTGGACGCAGCAAGGGCAAGAAGAGCAGAAAGCCGGTTCCGGTGGCGATGCTGAAATAAATTGCCTGCCAAACCGCAGGCCCGACGCGCTCCTTGCGGCCGGCCCCGACATATTGGGCGACGAACGTGGTAGCGTACGCCGAGGTCTGCTGCAACAGCGCCAGCGGCGTCCAGTAGAGCACACCGGCTGCCATCGCCGCGCCGACCGCGTCGCTATTCTGACGGCTCAGCATAATGCGATCGATCGTGAGTTGCAGCGTCCAAAATGCATTCGAAACGACCAGCGGGCCGGCGAGCTTGAGCAACTCGCGGCTGCCGCCGGCGCCTTGATTCGATCCATCGTCGGGGCGCTGCATATTGGCCTTTCGTTGGCGTTCCTGATTTGAATGGCGAAAGGAGCGAATAGAAATGATACAGGTTCGGGATGGGAATTGTTTTGCCCGGTGTCGGTGAGCGGCGAAAGGCGAATTCATCTCGCTCAGGCGGATGGTTTCGGGTAGCATGTCGGTGGGTGATCTTTCTTTCAGAATCGGGAGCCGGGCATGAAGGTTCGTGCTCTTTTGCTGATGGTCGTGGCGATGGGCCCATTTCTAACTGGCTGCAACAATTCGGAGACGGCAGCGCAAGATCGCAAGAAGCCGCCTCGCGATGAGTTTGCCGCCGACCAGGTCAAGGACCATCCGCCGCCCGCGGCGTTCGACGCCGCGCGCGCCATGAAATATCTCAAGCAGCTTTGCGATCTCGGCCCGCGCATCAGCGGCAGCGACGGCATGCATAAGCAGCAGGAACTGCTCAAAAAGCATTTCGAGAAATTGGGCGCGAAGGTGAGCGATCAGCGCTTCCAGGCGAATCAGAACAGCCGCGGCACGCCGATCGAAATGACCAACATGATCATTTCCTTTCATCCGGATCGGCAGCGGCGAGTGCTATTCTGTTCGCACTACGACACGCGGCCGATTGCCGACCGCGAGCCGAATCGCCGCAACTGGAACCGGCCGTTTATCTCTGCCAACGACGGCGCCTCCGGCGTCGCGCTGCTCATGGAAATGGCTCATCATGTCAAGGACATGACACTCAACGTGGGAGTCGATTTCGTACTTTTCGACGGCGAGGAGTGCATTTTCGAACCGGGCCGCGACCAGTACTTCTTTGGCTCCAAGCACTTCGCGGTTGAATACAAGAAATCGAAACCGAAGCATCAATATGTCGGCGGCGTGCTCTTGGACCTGATGGCCGGCAAGGACGCGGTTTTCCCCTGGGAGCCGAACTCGGTCTATTGGGCCGGCGCAGGTCGAGGACATCTGGAAGATCGCGGCCGGACTGGGCGTGAAGCGGTTTGAACCGCAGCGCGGCGACGCCGTCGAGGACGACCACATCGCGCTCAACAAGGTCGGCATCCCGACGGTGGATATCATCGATTTCACCTACCGCCACTGGCACCGACTCAGCGACACACCCGATAAGTGCTCCGAGGAAACCATGGCCGACGTGGCCAAGGTGCTCAGCGTCTGGGCGCAGAAGACGAAATAGCCGCTGTTTTGATTCATCACCGGGAATCGCCGCCGTGAATGAATGGATCGCCACGTCTGGCCTGGCCGGCCTGCTCCTGCTCGTGGGCGGCTACTACGTTGTCACCGGCATCCGAACATTGCGGCGGACGACGCCCGCGTTCGAGATGCTTCCCGATGAACGCCGATTCTTGAGGCGGCAGGCCTGGCGACGCATCATCAACAGGCGCTGATGCTGCTGCTAGCCGTGGAACTGGTTGGCGCTTATTCGTCGGGGCTCCCGCAACGCATCGACGCGATCGGCGAAGCTCGGGACAACGCGAAAGCGCTCGGAGTTGAGCATCCGCCGCTGACCGAAGAACAACGCCAGTTCGTGCGCTTCTTCGGCGGCTGCGTGATCGCATTTTTGCTTCAATTGGGGCTCGTGGTCGCGCTCGCGGGACTGGACTTGTGGGCCACTCGTCGTTATGCTCTCACCAAGTTTCGACAAATTCAAACCGATCGCCGGGCCATGATCGACCGCCAGATTACCAAATGGCGTGAGGAACGCGATCAGGAATAGGGCGCCGCGGGATAAAGTCGCAACCGGAGTCTCGCCGTGATCGAAATCCTCGCCTTGTTCGTGATGGGCCGGTTGATCTATCAGTATGCCGAGGATCAGGGATTTGCCCGGCTGGGCATTTGTGCTTGTGCTGTTCGGCGTTATGGATCGGCTGCGAATTCGTCGGCATTCTTCTGGGACTCATTTTTGGGCCGCCCGGCATCGGCATGCTGCTGGGCATCTATATGCTTTCGATGATTGGCGCCGCATGCGGGGCGTCCATTGCGTTCCTGATTGTCGCCGTCTGGCCGCGCTACCCGGTGATCCGACCGTCATAAGGTTGACCTGAACCCGGACGAGTTTTTCAAGACGAAGAAGCCGCGTCGCAAGCGCCGCCGGCACGACGAGGATTACGAGGACGACGAGGAGGATTATGACGACGATCCGCCTCCGCGCCGATCGCGTCGCCGCGACGAGGACTATGACGATCGGCGGATCCGCCGTCGCCGCGACGAGTGACACGAACCGAAATTCGTATCATGTCCAGACTTCCTGATTGACGCCGCGAGAAATTGCAGCGAGAATACCAAGCTATATGGCGGATGGACGACCTGTCCAATCCGCCACTCCCGCGTTCGTACGGATGCGTCCTAGACGCGAGCCCCACCATCGAAAGACCCGCCCGACTCGAAAGCGACACGGTAGCTGGAGTTTCACCGATGTTTCGCAGCCGCTTCCTTCTTATCCCATGTCTTTGCGCTCTTGCCGCCACGCCGATGCGGGCACAAGTGCCGCCCGACCAGCAAGCCGATATATTGCTGAACGCGGCCCGGCGAGCGTTTCACGAGCGCAACCTGGCTTTTGCGGCCGACAAATTTCGCGAGTTCCTGCAAAAGTTCGGTGGCCACGCCAAGGCGATCGACGCCCGCTATGGCCTCGCCCTGACCGATCTCGAAATGCCGGAACGCAAGTACGTCGAAGCCATTGAGCAACTCCAGCACGTGGTCGGCAACCGCAATTTCGCGGACTATCGATTCGCACTCTATTACCTGGGATTGGCGAAACGCGCCCAAGGGATGGCGGAATTGAACCAAGCCTTACTCAAGCCCGCCGAGGCGGCGCAGCGCAATCAGACCGCCAATCAGCGCTTCGCCGAGGCCCTGCAACAGTTCACCGCTGCCGTCGCCGCGTTCAAGGAACGAGCCAAGCTTGACCCGATGGCGAAGGACCCATCGATCGACGTGGAATGGCTCGCACGCGCATTATGCGATCAGACCGAGATGGAACTTCGACTCGGCAAGGCGAAAGAAGCCCAGCAGACATCGACGCCATTCGTGAAAGAGCCGGGCTTTGCCAAGAGCCGATACCTGCGGCTCGGGCTTTATTACCACGGCTACGCCAGCTTTCTGCTGAACGACTATTCCTCGGCGGTTCGCACGCTCAATCGGCAGGACATCCTGGGCGACGCGGTCTTCGGATCGCATGCCCGCTATCTCATGGGCCGCATTCATCAGCATGATGGCGAACAGGCCGAGTCCCGCGAGCAATACCAAGCAGTTCTCGACCAGTACGCCAAGGAAAAGACCGCCGCCCAGGAAGCGACTCAAGCGGCCGGAGCAGTTGAAGAACAACCCGGAGGAAAAGCGGCGACTGGAGCAATTAATCAAATCGCCGCCCGAGCATGTCACCGCGGCCGCCTTTGCCTTGGCGACGCTGAACTACGAAGCCGGCCGCTTCGGCGACGCGCTCGCCCGCTTCGCTGACTTCGCCAAGCAGCAGCCGAATTCGCCGCGAGCCGCCGAGGCGCTCTTGCAGGTTGGTTTTTGCCAGGTGCAACTCAAACAATATCAGGATGCAATCAACACGCTGGGCCCGCTGGTTCAAAAACAACCCGCGCTCGCCGACCAGGCCTTGCTTTGGCTGGGCAAGGCCCAGGCGGCGAATTTTGATGTCAATAATCCACAAGCAAAAACCAATGCGCTCAACACCGCCATCAACACATTGCGGCAAGCCGCCGACCGCGCCGGCCAGTTGGCGGCGTCAGACCCGGAGGCGAAACTTCGCCGGAGCGAAGCGCTGCTCGAACTCGCCGACGTTCAGCAGTCCGCGGGCCAGAATCGCGAGGCCGCCGCGATTTACCAGCAATTGCTCAACGAAAAGAGCCTGGAGCCTCGCGCGGAGGAGTTGATCGAGCGCCTCGCCGCCGCATGGCATCGTGCGGGCGATTTTTCTCGTTCCGATCAGGTTTGCCAAAACTTTCTCCAACGATTCCCCGAAAGCCCATTGCGGCCCGCGATTTCATTTCGCCAGGCCGAAAACGCTTACTTCGCCGCGGTAGCCGCATCCAAGAGAGCCAACGTTGCCAAGGCCGAACTTGAAATGGCGTTCGACGAGGCGGCGAAACGATTCGCAGTGCTGATCGAGCGGTACCCCGAATTTGATCGGATCAGCTTGGCTCGCTACAGTCTTGCGATTTGCTTCATACAAAAGGGCGATTTCGAAAAGGCCGCGGCGGCGATGGAGGCGATCCCCGCGCCCGATCGCACCGGCGAATTGGCGATGGTCCCCTACCAGTTGGCAAGCTGCCTCATTCGCATGGCGCCTCAACAAACCGATGACGCCATCGCCGCCGGGAAAGCCCAGGAGCAATTGCAAAACGCGGCCCAATTGCTCGATTCATTTGTCGCGGCCAATGCGCAGAGTCCCGAGGCCCCGGATGCGTTGCTCAAACTGGGTCATTGCCATCAACGTCTCGCCGCGATTTTGGCCCAGCCGCCCGAGAAGCAACAGGCGGTGCAGGCGGCGCGAGCGGCCTACGAAAAACTGATGAATCAATATCCCAAGGATTCGCACGTGTCGCAGGCGGTGCTGGAGCGGGCCAAGTGCATGGTTCTAGCCAACGACCGCGGCGGCGCCATGAATGAATTGCGAAAATTCGTGCAGGGCCCGTTACAAAACGCTTCCATCGCGCCGATGGCGGTGATTCGCCTGGCGATTCTTTACCGCGAACAGCATCAACCGGCCGAGGCCGTGAAGTTGCTCGACGACTGTCGCAAGAAACATGAAGCGTCACTGAAAAATGACCAGGAGCGAGCGGCTTGGGCGCCGCTGCTCAAATATCACCATGGCGTGGCGCTGCTCGAATCCGGCAAGCCGGCCGAAGCGCATCCGCTGTTCGAACAGGTGGTGCAGGAAGCGGCCGACAAGTCGATCGCCGCGGAGGCCGCACTGCGAGGCGGGCAATGTCGTGTGATCGTCGCCAAGAAAAAGTTGGACGCAGCGCGGAAGAAACTCAGCGCGGCGAAGCCCGCGGAGCGTGCCGCCGCCGCCAAGGAAATCAACGACGCCCATGCCGCGCATTCCGACGTGGCCAAGTTCCTCGAAAACCAGGCGGAGGCATTCAAGCAAAGCCTGCCAAACGCCGAGCCGCGAGCGCGAATGCTCTACGACGCGGCGTGGGCCAATCGCGCGATCGCCGAATTCGAAGTCAGTGCGACCCAGGCGAAAATGCAAGAAGCCGAGCATCGGCGACTGATCGATAATGCAAAGAAGAACAACCCGAACCAGCCGGCAGTGATCGCCCAACCGGAAATCGCGCGAGCGAAAGTGCCGCTGCAACCGTCGGAAGAACGAGTCGCGCAACAACTACAAGGCGTTGATCGCCCAGTTTGCCGACCTGCCGCTGGCAATTCAGGCACGCCTCGAACTTGCCGAAATGCTCGCCGAACGCGACGAACTGGACCCCGCGATTGCGCTGTTGCGCGAGGCACTCGACAAAGAGCCCGCTCAGGAATTGACTGATCGGATTCGCTTGCGGCTCGGCTCGTGCCTCATGTCGAAAAAGGACGCCAAGGGGGCTGGCTCAATTCGACGCCATCGCCGATCCCAAGAGCCCGGCGCTGGCGCAGGCGCATTATCGGGCCGGCGAATGTCTTCTCGGAATGAAGGAATTCGCCAAGGCGGCGCAGCGACTGCTCGCTTTTCGCGACAAAGGCGAATTTCAGAACATTCCGGGACTCACCGATCGAGCCCTGCTGCGGCTCGGCCATGCTCAGGCTCTGGCCGAGCAATGGGACGCAAGCCGACAGACATTGGAAACACTCGTCAACCGATTTGGCAACAGCCCCTGGGTGCTGCATGCCCGCTATGGCATTGGTTGGGCTCGCCAGAATTTGAAGCAGTACGACGACGCGGTGAACTGGTACCAACAGGTCGCGAACGCGACGACCACCGAACTCGGGGCCAAGGCCCACTTGCAAATCGGCCTTTGCCGCATGGAGCAGAAGCGATTTGCCGAGGCGGCCAACGCCCTCCTCATTGTGCCGCATACTTACGATTATCCCGAGTTGAACGCGGCGGCCCTGTGCCAGGCCGCGATCTGTTTGATCGAAACGAAACAGTCCGCCGAGGCCGGGAAACTGCTGCGTAAGGTCATCAACGAGCACGCCAGTAGCGAATGGGCGAAAGCCGCCCAGGAGCGGCTGGAATCATTGAAGAAGAAATGATCGGTGCGATCGTCGCAGGAAGAGAGAGACATTTCGATGAACGGTGCAATGAGCAATCGCCGACCTTTTTGTCGTTTCGCAATGGTTCTGTGCGCGCTCGTCGTATCGCTGCTGGTGAATCTGAGATTCGGCACACGCCTACGTCGAAGCGCCGCACAGTCTCGGCCCGGTCATTGAGCAATCGACCAACATCATGGTGCTGCGCGTCGAGAAGGTCGATAAGAAAAAGAACCTCATCATCTATCCGCAAGGTCGCGACCTCAAGGGCAAGCATCCGACCGACATCATCCGCCACAACATCGGCCGCGGCGGCTTCAATCCGCGCGAATGGCAGTACCGCGATGGAGTGGGCCGAGGTCGGCAAGACCGCCGTCTTCTTCCACAACGGCGGCGCCAGCGAGACGTGCATCGGCACTTACTGGTATCAGGCCTACGCCGGCGGCGAATGGTGGAACCTCAGCCACGGCGAGCCGTTCCTGCTCCGCAGCTTCGCCGGCAACGCCGAGAAACTGGCCGCCGCTCGTCACCGACATGCTCGCCGGGCAAGGAAGTCATCGCCCCGTGCATGGTGGACGGCAACAAGGATGACCTGCACCTGCGCCGGGCCAAGATCCAGCGCGCTGAAGGTCGAGCCTCAAGCTCCACGACTACAACCCCAAGCGCGATTTCGTCGGCTGGGGCGGCGAGGACTTCCGCCGCGCTGCAGCGGCATGCCCGGCTTCACGCACTATCTCGCCGCGCTGCACGCGCGTCGATCCCGATGCCCAGGCGATCTCCGTCGCCGACATTCGACGGCGACGGCAAGCCCGACCTGTGCCTGGTCGGGGCGGGCAGGGTCGCCCTGCTGCAAAACGGCGGCGAATCGCTATACGAAGTCGGCGCTGCCGGGCGTGACGCGGCTGCCGCGCCGCCGTCTGGGCCGACTACAACGGCGACGGCAAACCCGATCTGCTGCTGGCCACGCCGACGCCGGGCCCGAAGCTGTTCACCAACCTCGGCAAGAGCCAATTCCGCGACGACAGCCAGCTGTTGCCGCCGGCGAATCGGCCTGGAACCTGACCGCCGCGGCCTGGCTCGACTACGACGGCGACGGCAAGCCCGATATCCTGCTCGGCAACGGCTTCCACGGTCTGCGGCTCTATCGCAATGCCCCGCCAAACGACTCGCGGCCAAAATGCCGCCGCCCAAGTTCGGCGACTGGCATATCATTGGCCCCTTTGACAACACCAATCGAAAGGGCTTCGAGACGGCCTATCCGCCGGAAAAGGAAATCAATCTGACCAAGGAGTATGTGGGCAAAGCCAAGCAAAAGGCGAAATGGCAAAAAGGAAACTTCCCCGACGGCAACGTGCACAGCCTCATGCCGCTGTTCAAAAACAATCAGGATGCGTGTTGCTATCTATTCCGCGAAATCGACTGTGCGACCGAAACCGAGATTCCCTGCTCATTCGGCAGCGACGACACGCTTACCGTGTGGATAAACGGAAAACGCATCATTCATGAAAACGTCGATCGCGCCGTGCGTGCCCGATCAGAATCTGGCCACGCTGAAATTGAAACCGGGCAAGAATCGATTGCTCATCAAGATCTGCCAGGGTGGGGGCGAGTGGGCATTCTATTTCAAAGCCGGCCAGCCAAAAGTCGGAGTCACGCCCTGGTTTGTCGATGTCTCCAAGAAAGTGGGCCTCGGCCCCGAGGGCTTGTTTGGACGGCTCAAGGGCCGTTCGCTCGCCGTGGCCGATGTAAATGGCGACGGCCGGCTGGACTTCCTGCTCGACGCAGGCGCCGGCTGCCTCGCATTGAACACCGAGCGAGGTTTCGTTGAATCGAAGGACTGCGGCATTGCATATAAGTCGGGGCGTTCCACGCCGATATTCGTGAATCTCAGGAGAGGCGGCCCGCCCGACCTGTTCGTGCCGCAAAACGGCGCCTGCAAACTCTTCCAAAATGACGGCCGCGGGCATTTCCGCGATACCACCGCGAGCGCAGGCGACCTGGCCAAACCGGTGGGCGACGCCGTCTGTGCCGCCGTTGGCGATTTCGACAAAGACGGCCTGCCCGATCTGTTCATTGGTTGCCTGCGCGGGCCAAACCGGTTCCTTCGCAACCGAGGCGATGGCTCCTTCGCCGATCTTTCGGACGCAATCGGCCTCACGCAAAAACGCTTCAACACGAAGGCGATCGCCCTGGTGGACATGAACCGCGACGGCCGCCTCGACGCTGTCTTCGTCAACGAAGGCCAGGATTCCTGTTTGCTCTTGGGAAGCTCTGGCTTCTCCATCATTCGAACGAATGACAACACGAACCGCGGAAACTAACTGAGGGCTCTAAGAAAATGAGGAAGGCAGGAAGACAGGAACAATAAACCCGCTACCCCTTCCTGTGTTCCTGCCTTCCTTATTCATTCTTTTAGGGCTCTAAACGAAGCACTGGAACTGCAATGATTTGCCGCAAGATGAGATTCTCGTTTTGCATCCTTTTGTGTCTTTGGTGTATTTCGTGGTTTCTCACCGCGACCCGAGCCGACTGGCCGACCGCTCGCGGCAATGCCCAACGAACCGGTTGCGTGGACAATCAGCCCGGCCCGGCATCGCCCAAGGTGCTTTGGGTTTTGCGGTCGCAAGACCATTTCATTGCGGCGCCGGTCGTGGCAAGCAATCGATTGCATGTCGCCGGACTCGGCGCCTTCAACGTCAGTTCCGTTTTCGCGCTCCCGCTTGACTCGAAAACCACGCCCGCGGCAATCTGGACCAAGTCGAGCCCGCTGGTGAAATCGGTGGTCAGCGCGCGGCGATCGCGGACGGCAAGATCGTCTTTGGCGACGGCATGCACCAGGACAATGGCGGTTCGCTGATTTGCCTGCGCCGACGGCGTGCCGCTCTGGCAATTGCGAATGCCGGGCGATCTCGTCCACCTGGAAGGCAGTCCCACGATCGCCGGCAAACGGGTCTTCATCGGCGCGGGCTCCGCCGGCGTGCTTTGCGTCGAACGCGATCGCGTCACCCTGAACGGCAGGGAACGCGGCGACGCGGAAATTCAAAAACTGATCGATGCGAAATGGAAAGAACTGCGGGCCAAATACGAGGCGGACAAGAAAAAGGACCCCGATTTCGCCGTGCCCCCGAATGAGGACCAATTGCCGAAACCCGAACCGGTCGCCGTTTGGCGGCAGGGCGATCGGAAATGGCATGTGGATGCACCCGTCGCCGTCGCCGGCGATCGCGTGCTGGTTTGCTCGGCGTTCCTGGAAAAGGAACAACTCGGCGATCGCGCCGTCCTTTGCCTCGACGCCAAAACCGGCCAGATCATCTGGCGACAACCGGTCGCCATGAATCCCTGGGGTGGGGCAGCGGTCATCGACAAGCTGGTCGTCGTCGCCGGCAGCACGCTCAACTACGACCCGAAGGAACTCAAGAAGGCCCGCGGCTTCATTGCGGCGTTCGACCTCGAATCGGGCAAGCCAAAATGGCACAAGGAAATCCCGGGCGGCGTCGTTGGCGGCGTCGCGCTGGCCGACGGCGTCGCGGTTACCTGCGCCACCGATGGCAAGGTCCGCGCTTACGATCTCGCCTCGGGCGAACGGCGCTGGATCTTCGATACGAAAATCGGCGCTATTCGCTCCGGCTGCAATTTCCAACGGCGTCGCCTATGTCGGCGACTTGAACGGAACGGTTCACGCCATTTCGCTGGCAAATGGTAAAGGCAAATGGTCGCTCAATCTGGGAACCGATCCGGCGGTCAAGTCGCCCGGGATGATCTATGGCGGGCCGGTCCTGCAGGGCGGGAAACTCTACGTCGCCACCTGCAATCTCGAGGGCCCCTACGCCCGCAAGCCGACTGTCGTGGTGTGCATTGGAAACAAGTGAAATGTGGACCCGTTGAAAGGAAGTCGATCATGAAACTCCCTGCCGCCGCGGAGCGGAGTCGATTGAACAGGATTTTGGCCATCGTCGGCCTGTCTCTGATTGTTTGCAGCCAATCGCGGGCGGCTGATCCGACTGGAATCGCCGTCGACAAGGAGAAGAAGACGGTCACGATCGACGCCAAAATCGCCCCGCGGAAATTGCCCAACCTGGATCAGATATATCCGATTGAGGTGATCGCCTGCTTCGCCGCGCCCAAGGGCGAAAAGGCCCACGAGACGGTCGTCACGATCGATGTGCCGCCGAGCGAAGTGCACAAGGCAATCGAAAGCCTCGGCCTGAAGGCGGGCAAAGTCGCCGACGTGCAAAACCAAAAGCCCTCCGAGGGCCCCGAATTGAAGGTCTTTATTGAAGTGCCGGTCAACGGCGGAACAAGCAATCGCGTTCCGGTCAATCAACTGCTGATCGACATGCGGACCGCCAAGCCGCTGCCGAAGTCGGTGCGCTATCGGTTCACCGGCTCGACGCTGCTCCAGCCCGATCCCACCAAGCCGGAAAAAGTCTACGCCGCCGACAAGACCGGAACCTTGATTTCGATTTTCCCGGTGACCGACAAGACGGTGATGCAATCGACGCTGAGCATGAAAGACGAAAAGTATGTCAAGCTGGAAACCGACAAGAAACTGCTGCCCAAGGAAGGCACGCCGGTGAAGCTGATCCTGGAGGCGGCGAAATGAAACGATTTCTGGTTTGCCTCGGCCTGCTTGCCGTTGGCTGCAATCGTTCGCCATCGCCACAGCGCGTGGAGGTCGTCCGGACCGCCGAGCCAGCGATCAGCGCCGTGGCGGTCGAATCGCAAGCGGAACCGATCGGCGAACCGATTCAGCCGGACCGATTTGTGTTTTCGGATGACGTCGGCGGCCGGATTCTGGCGCGAATCCTGCCGCCGAGCGAATCAGTGCAATTACCGGCCGATGCGCAGGCCTCGCCACAGCCGCGCCGGGAACTGCCGCGGCTGCACAGTCCGGATCTGCCAATGTCAATCGGTGCGTTGGGGTTGCCAACGCTGCCGGCCATTCGTCGCGGGCGGGTGCATCCGCACCTGTCCTTCAGCACGACTGCGTTGGTGGATTTTCAGCAGGAAGTCGATGTGCCAAATCGGCCCGAATTGCCGGTTGCGGTGCGGATTCGAACTCCCTCGCGCGATGTCAATGAGCCAATCGAATTGCCGCCGCAGGCGGGCTATTCCCCGGATCGAACGCCATTGACCGACCCGACGGCCGAGTTTTCGACGGAAAGGGCGATGAGTCATCCGCTGCCGCTGCGAGTCTGCGCCGGCCCCGTTTGTCCGGATCGATTTGCCGGAGCCGTTTCCGAATCGCGTCTCGGTCAGGGCGGTGTCGCCGGAGCCGGGACTCGTCGCTCCCGTTCCAATGCCGCCCAAATAAACCATGCTTCAAGCAAGAAGCCAAGGAGACACAAAGCGAACTTTGCGCCTCCGTGGCTAATGTGCTTACTGCCGGATTCAAACTCTCGTAGCGGCGGCCTCTGGCTGCCGAAGCGCGGCGGCCAGAGGCCGCCGCTACGGCAAAGTGAAGTCCGCTATCGAGGTCTCACTTGAACATTTCGTGGCAAGAGGTGCAGGCCTTGTCCATCCGGTCGATGGCGGTCTTGGCGGATTTCGCATCCTTGGCGTTCATGGCTTGCATCGAGGCGGTTTGCAGGTCCTTGGCATATTTCGTCCAATCGGCTTTGTTCTGCTTCTTGTCGGGCGGCGGCTCCATCTTTTCGGCGGCCGAACCGATCACCGCGCACTTCTGAGCCGCGCTTGCCAACGCGGAAAGATCGCCCTCTTTCACGCCATCCTCGCCCCATTTCTTGATCTTCGACTCAATGCCAAACCCGCCGGCGCGTGGCGTTTTGAACAACTGCATCGTCAAGTCGCGGTCCCAATCCTTGGCGTCGTTGTCATAAAGATACTTGACGAGATCGACCGACTTGCCGGCGCCGCTGGCGCTGGTGAGGCCCGCGGCCGCCGTCTTCGCCGCCCCAGTGTTATCCTCTTTCAACGCGTCCAGGACCTTGCCCGCCTGTTCGGCCATCGCCATGTTGCCAGAGGCTTCGGCGTTCAAGCCAATCACCACCGCCAACACCTTGGCGCGTTTCGCGTCTTTCTTGGCGACCTTGCTGGCGGACAGAATTTTCTGCAAATCGGAAATGTCGGTGGCGGTCATTTTCTTGACGTCGCTGGCCGAGCCGAACAACTTCACCGCGCCATCTTCGGCGCGGCTTCGGTCCGTCGGAACGCCAAACACGATCGCCGCAAGCAATGCAGCCGCGACGCCAAGCGCGAATACGATTCCTCATTTGTTTTCTCCTGCGGTTGGCAAATGGGGTGGGTTAGGTAGGTACTGACCAGTCTCGGACGCGGCGATCCACCAGTCGCCGGCAGTGATTTATCATAAGGGCAAGGACGTGAGTGGCAAACAATGAATAGGCAGCACGAACAAAGATCACGGTCGAAATGGATTGCCCGCGACCCGAAGCGCAAATGAGTCGCGGGCCCGAAATCGTCACATCTTGCCTTCTTTGTACATCACATGCTTGCGCACGATCGGATCGTACTTTCGCAACTGCATGCGATCTTTGGTGTTATTGCGATTCTTTTGTAAGTAATAGCAGTGCGAGCTTTCGCTGCTCTGCATTTTCACGTAGCTGCGGGCATCTTTGCTTTTCTTGGCCACGACCATGCTCCCAACGTCGGAAAAACCCAAACCCAATTCGAAAACCTTATTTTGCCTGACAAACGGCGCCGCGGCAAGGCCAGGGTTATTCGCAGGGACAAAATCAACCGCCCCCCAAGGCGGCGGTCCGCCAGGCACGCAAGACTCCACTGAGCCACTCGCGGTCGCGCACGGACAAAAACTGCCCGATCTCCAACTGCAGCCGCCCGGCGTTGTACTGGATCGCCGGTCGCCCGGCGACTCGGCCGAAATTAAGCCGCCGGACATCCTCGAGCGGAATCTTGCAGATGTGGCGCGGAGTCATGCCCGAAATGATTCGCTTTCCGTTTGGCAATTGCACGCGCTGCAAGTGCATGAAAACGAATGCCCGACCGGTGTCGTGCAACAGATAGTCGCTGCCTAACGTGACCGACTCCGGCACCATCGGCCGAAAGAGCCGGACCAGATGGACCAAGTGAAGGACGAAGACCCAGACCAACAGAATTGACCAGAACCAGTTGACGTTGGCCTGGTTGCGAACGATCCAGCCGATATGACGTAGTTCCCAAGAGCCGATGATGAAGATCACGACAAGGGAATACCCAATTAAGAAACTTTGCGCCGGTTGGCTCGGCTGATTCCAGCACAGCGTCAACGCATCGGGTTCAACGATCTCCTCGATCGCGCTGTCGGCGGGCTTTTCGGCAATCGCGAGCATGGGCCCAATTCCCATCCACGAGCGTGTCGGTTCAACTGAATCCGGCAATCAAAGTTTAGCGATTGGGTTCGGCGCGTTCCACATTGAGCATTTCGCTGTCTTCCCACGAGGTCTGCGACTCGATCGGTTCGATGTGCAGCGTCAATTCCAGGCCCGGCATTTTGTTTCGGACGCCGCGCTCGATTTGTTCGGCGAGGTCGTGGCCGCGTTTGACCGACCACTCGCCGGGAACCAGCAAGTGGCAATCCGCGAATCGGCGCGTGCCGCCCCGGCGAGTTCGCAGGGCGTGAAACGTGGTGCCGGGTTCCATCCGCTCGGTAATGATCGAACGCAATTGGGCCTGTTCCTCGTCCGTGAGGGCATGATCCATGAGCCCATTGAACGATCGGCGGATGAGCTTGGAGCCGGTCCAGACGATGTTCATCGCCACCAGAATGGCGACCGCGGGATCCGGCCAATTCCACTTGGTGAGCCACACGAGACCCACTCCGAAGACCACGCCGATCGAGGTCAATACGTCGGTCATCAGATGATGGCCGTCGGCTTCGAGTACGATCGAATGATGCCGTTTGCCAACGCGCAGCAGCATCCAGGCAACGCCAAAATTGATGCCCGCGGCGACGGCCGACAACGCCGTGCCGATCCCCAGCGATTCCAGTCGCACGGGCGTGAAACGCTGGATCGCGGAGACGATGATCCCGATCGCCGCGATCACGATCAATGTCCCTTCCAGCCCGCTGGAAAAAAACTCGATCTTTTCGTGACCATAGGCATGCGTGCGGTCCACCGGGCGAGACGCGAATCGCAAGGTGAAAAACGCCGTCAGCGCCGCGAACAGGTTGACCAGCGACTCCATCGCATCGGAAAGGAAACCGACCGAGTCGGTGAGCCACCAGGCGACGAATTTCAATCCAAGCGTGAGGACGGCTGCCCCGATGGACAAAACGATGGGAAACTGAAGATGCTTCATCGAATCTTTTTACCAGCGCTCGCGAAAAAATCATCCGCGCCATCATTCCGAAATCCGCCGCCCAAATCTCCACGCGCCATGAAACGGCCGCAGTTTGACGGTTGAGAATTGGTTTCGCTTTCTTTGCAACTTTTTGGTTCGACTTTGGAATTCCTGCGCAGCGGCGTTATGGTTTGACGCCGAGTTCCTTCAGGCGGCGGGCAGCTTCTTGCCGTCGAGTCTGGCTGGTTTCATCATCGAGCACCAAGCGGTAAAGCTCGATTGCGCGGGCGGTCCCGCAGTTCGCGGTCGTAAAGCCGGGCCGCGCAACCGGGCGTCATACTGCGTCGCGGGGTTCCACTGGAAGCAGCGCTCGTAGTAGGCGGCGGCCCGATCGTACTGCCGAAACGCCCGGCCTTCGTACAGTTCGCCGAGCATACACGCCGCGTCGCTGATTTTGGTGCATTGAGGATACTTCGTGAGCAGATCCTGAAGCAGGATTTCGGCCCGTTTTTCGTTGTCAAAGTAATCGGGCCCGAAACCCCGATCCTTGAAGCTCATGGCCCGGCGATAGAGTTCATTGGCTTCCGATTGGTTGTATAGCGGTTTGAGTTTCGGGTTGGGCACGTCGAGTTCAAGGCGGTAGGCCGGATGACTCATGCGATAATACTGCTTCAACTCGTCCTCGGCCAACTGAGCGCGACGTTTGTCGCCGACGCGGCGATAGTGTTCGTACAGGTCGCGCAGCGCTTTCGCGTAGTCCTTGCGCGCCTCCATGACGCGCTTGATCAGTTCGAGATCCGATGGGCCGGCGGCGGGGCGGCTCGCCGGGTTCGGTTCGGAAAACGGCGGCAAGGGCGGCGGCAGCGGCGGAGGTGGAGGCGATGAGCCGCCGCTCACCGGCGGCAACTCGGGAGCTTGCGCTCGAACCGCCGCGCCGATGAACAGCGCCAGAAACGAAATCAGGAGCATGGCAATTCGCGGTCTCATCGGGGCGCTCCCAGGTTCCGACCGCGAATCGCGTGCGCGGAACGGGCTTAAGTTTCGTTGGCAGCCCGGTATCTTGGCAATTCCGCCGAACTGCCGCCGCCGGGCCCGCGCGTCGATCTTGCCGAATATCATTCGGCCGGCGGGAGTCTGAAGGAGCGCTCGTGACCACCAGCACGATTTCCTGGCCGATGTTTCCGCGGCCGCCTTCGACGACCACCATGGTGCCGTCGTCCAGATAGCCAACCCCCTGCCCGACCTGATCGCCCGGCTTGACCAGCTTCACCACCAGGTTTTCACCCGGCAGGGCGACCGTCTTCAGGGCGTTGGCCACCTCGTTCAGGTTGATCACATCCACGCCCTGAAGCTGCGCGATCTTGTTCAGGTTGAAATCATTGGTCACCACCCGCGCCGACATGGCCTTGGCGAAGACCACCAGGCGTTCGTCAACGCGCTGAACCTCGCGAAGCTCCGGGATATTCGCCTCGTGGATCTGCAGTTCCACTTTCGGGTTGGTCTGCATTCGCTTGAGCACGTCGAGCCCGCGCCGGCCGCGGTTGCGCTTCAGCTTGTCGGAGCTGTCCGCGATTCCTTGCAGTTCCTGAAGCACAAATCGCGGCACGATCATTTTGTTGTCGATGATCCGGGTATCGCAAATATCGGCGATCCGGCCGTCGATAATCACGCTCGTATCCAGGACCAGCGGCTTGTTTCCCTTCACTTGCTTGGAAAACTCCACGTATGGGATGATAAAGCGGAATTCGTCTTTTGTTTGCAATAGCGTGGATGTAACGACATAACAAAAGATACCGGTTATGAGGACCTGCACGACGCGAACCACCGGCGAAACTTTGTTCACATCCTCGCTGAGAAACGGCACCACGGCATTGGAAAACAACCCGCCTAATAAGAGACCAAGCAAAAGGCCAAAATAAAGCGCCGAGAGGGTGGTGATTTGTTTGTTGCGAATCATGATGTCGCCCGCGACCACCACGCCGCCGAGCACAAGCACGGCCAGAAACCACAATAGCCCCTGAACAAATTGATCGTTTCGATCGAAATAGCGGAAGGTCAAAAACGCGATGCTGATGATCAGCACGCCGAAGAAGCCTCTGAGAATCCACATCAACATGGCTGCGGCTCCGATCATTCGACCGCGACCGGATCGGCCGGGCCGGGAAGGATGAAACGACCCGAAATAATGTTCGTATCTTACACTTCCGGAAGCGGCTGGAACAGTGCAGGTATTCTTGTTGGGCGAAGCGGTCGGTCATCCCCGCGATATAGTCGCCCACCACTCTCGGCAGCGAGTCGCCTTCGCGCCGGCGAGTAAAGCGCGGCGGCAGCAATTCCGGAAAGCGGCAAAACTCGTCAAACAGCGCCCGAATGATTCGGCTTCCCTTGTGCTTCATGCGCATCACCCGGTAATGGCGATAAACCCGCTCGTGGAGAAACTCCTCGAGCTCGGCCTTGAGCGGGGCCATTTCCGGACTGCACGACACCAGCGGGCCCGCCGCCTGACGGACGTCGTCCACCGTGCGGATTCGCAGCTGGCGAAGTCGATCCAGGGTGTGGCTCACCATGTCGCGAACTTGCCAGTCGATGAGATAACGAACGACCCCGGTGCGGAATAACTCCGGCGGCAGGCCCGGCCGGCGAATCGGCTCCGCGGCGCACCGCCACATCTCCACCGATTCCAACTCCTCGAGCATCAAAAGCTTCAGGCCCAGCGCGTCGTCCACGTCATGCGTGTCGTACGTCAGGCTGTCGGTCGCGTCCACCACCTGCACTTCGAGCAGCGGCTTCCCCGAGGACAGCAAGTCCCGGTGGGCGAGTTCGCCGCCGCTTTTCGCGTGCTGCACAAACGCCTCACGCACCTCCCACGACAGGTTCAAGCCGGGAAAGTCGGCGTAGCGTTCCTCGAGCTGATCGACGAGCCGCAGCGCGTGCAGATTGTGATTGAACCCGCCATGATCCTTCAGGCAATCGTTGAGCGTGTCCTCGCCGGCGTGTCCGAAGGGCGGATGGCCCAGATCGTGCGACAGCGCGATCGCTTCGGTCAGGTCCTCATTGAGCGCCAATCGGCGTGAAAGCGTCCGGCTGATCTGCGCCACTTCCAGCGTGTGTGTCAGGCGCGTGCGGTGATGATCGTTGGTCTGGGCGACGATGACTTGGGTCTTGTTCATCAGCCGCCGAAATGCCGTGCAGTGAACGACACGCTCGCGATCGCGTTGAAAAATCGTGCGGTATGGATGGGCGGATTCGGGATAAGCGCGTCCGCGGCTCGCCCGCGCAGTGCATCGCGTACGGCGCGAGCACTGCGTCCTCGCGGTCGAGCCAATCGGGCGGATCCAGCGGAAAGTCGGGCATGCCCTCATTCTATCAATCGAGCCTCACTCGATCATGCGCGCTGCCGCGCGCAGTGCGCGGCGGATCTCCAACTTCGCTGCAGACAACGAAAGAGTTCTTGGCACATGAGTTGCTCCATGCAATCGCATCATACTTTCATCGCTGTTGCCTTTGCCTCACTCGTGTCCACAGAGAGGAGGAAAGCACAATGGACGAGGAGGAACGCGTAGAAGAAATCCGCAAACGATTAAAGCAAATAGCCGAGGAGATCGAAAAACTCGATCAAGTCGTAGCCCGACTCAAGGAAGAAATCAAGAACAAGGACGATCCTCCCGAATCGGGCGATCGCTAGCCGGACAGCTTCTGGGTTAGCATTCCCCAGAGGGAATCCAGCGATTGAGAAATGACCTTGGCCTCACTTAGCACTGGCATGAAATTCGTGTCGCCGTTCCATCGCGGCACGACGTGCCAGTGCAAATGGCCCGGCAGTCCGGCTCCCGCCGCTCGGCCCAAATTCAAACCGATGTTAAACCCATCCGGGTTCATCAATTCTTCCAGTGCGGCGGCCATGCGCCGCACTGTTTCCATCAGGTCCAGCACTTCCACAGATTCGAGTTCCTCGAGCCGCCCTTTGTGCGCGATCGGCGCGACCAGCAAATGCCCGTTGTTGTAAGGAAAGCGATTCAATAACACGATCGAACGCGCACCTCGATGCGCAATTAAATTCTCGCGATCCGAATTCGCCGCCAGCCCCGAACAAATAAAACATTCGTCCGCTTTTGGCGGCGCCGGTTTCGCGATGTAGGCCAGTCGCCAAGGCGCCCAGAGTTGATCCATTCCTTTCTCTCCGACCCGGCGCGACTTGAAAGGACGCAAACGATCGCCCTCCCAAGTCGCGAATCGACGTTCAAATCAACTCTAGAAGCACGAACTCGTCAGCGTCAGGTCGGCGTGCTTCCAGGCTTCGCGGAATTTCTTCTCGCAATTCACCGCGGCGTGTGTTTTTCCCTGAGCCCGCAGACATTGAAGCAATCCGAATAGCGACCAGCCATTCTCCGGGCGGCGCTTGAGGTCCTGGCGATAGACCTTTTCCGCCTCGGCGTAATGGCCGGCCCGAACGAGCACGGCGCTTGGAGTGCCGAATCGGGAAATACCAGAACGGCGGCTCCATGTAGGGCAGCTTATCCTGCGCCGCCACCGCTTCCTGCAAGCCGCGAAGGTGAGCGTCGGTTTCGCCACGCTGCACGGCCAGTTCCGCGCTCAACAGCTTGGCGGCCACGCCCACGAGCGTCGCGCCGGGAAAATCGGGCATTTCGAGCGACTTCAGTTTCTCGTCGCCGGCGATCTTCTCCAATTTCGCGAATTCGCGCTCGGCGTCCGCAAGCTTGTCGGTGCGAATAAACGCCATCCCCCGAACAAAATGCCACATCGCGTTGACATACAGCCAATCCGCGTCCGGCTTCGGTTCGTGCAGAAGCTGGTCCCAATGTCCGAATCGCGCCAGCACAAAGTACGGCGTCGCCTTGAGCCATTGGGCCATGGGCATGTGCTCGATTTCCATTTTGGTGATCTTCGCCGCGAGCTTCCGGCCGGCCCGCAGCTGCCTCGGCACTGCGCCCTTCCATGCTCGCGCTGTACGCGAAGAAATGAATATTGTGAGAATAATACATCGACGGATACAACCCCTTGGCGTTCGAACGCTTGATATAGGCTTCGTCCGCGGCCATCGCGCGTTCGTTGCAAAGCGACGCTTCGTGGTATTGTCCCAAGCGCAAGTAAATGTGGCCGGGCATATGCACCAGGTGCCCCGCGCCGAAACCAAATTGCGCAATCGATGGGCCGCGGCCAATCCGCACTCGGGGTTTGGCGACGCCTCGACCGCATGAATGAAGTAGTGGCAGGCGCCCGGATGATTGGGGTTCCGCTTAAGCACCGACTCCAACGCGGTGAGGATTTCGGTGGTTTCGGGCTTCGCCTTGCCATCCTCGGTCCAATAATTCCACGGCATGGTGTCCATTACGCGCCTCGGCGAAGAGTGTCGCCGCGTCCAAATCGTCCGGATAGGCTTTGACCACTTCGCGCATGGCGTCGGCATAGGCTTTGTCGAGCGCGGCGCGGTCCTTTTGCGGCTTCTCCGCATAGCGCTTCGCCAACGCTTGAATGTAGGCTTGCTCTTTTTCGCTAGCCTTGGCGCACCTCGACAGCCTTTTGCAAGGCGGCATATGCTCTCGGGACCGCGGCGTCGCTCATCGGCATGTTGATGTTCGGTCCATAGGCCAGCGCGATTGCCCGGTAGGCCAGCGCGAAATCGGGATCAAGCCGAGCCGCCGCCTCGAACGAGCGAATCGCCTCGGCATGGTTGAACGCATAACAGAGCGTCAGCCCCTGATCGAAAAACCGCTGTGCTTCCTTGGACTTGGTTGAGCTTGGGCAATGATGCGTGCCAAGGTTGTTGAACAAGATGGCTTTGCCGCTCGCAGGGGCTTCGTGATCGAGTCCGAGGGTGCCGAGCGGGTACGCCAGCAGGAGCGGCAGAATGATCAGCATGCGCATGGGAATCTCTCCGAGAATCGTCATGGGGCGAAACGGTTCGAGACTATGCTAGACAAAACGAACCTGTCATGACACCGCTGCGGACGAGAAGTTGCGCGGCGCGTGGCAACGCCGTCAAACAAGGCGACCGTCTTGAACCTGCCGCCACGGATGAACTTTTTGTAATTTTTTTTCAGTTTGCTCTTGCAAACGCATGGGCGCTTTGGTCTATTACTTCGTGCCCATCAATTGTCATTGTCGCTCGTTCCAAGTTCGCCCATCGATTGCGTGCCGCGGTGTGGTCGATTCGATGCTGAAGCGGGTCAAATCAAATCGTAACATCGTTCCCGAATGTCGGCTTTGAATCGCGCGCTGCCAATGCCCCCGTCGCCTTGAAATGGAATTCAGATTGACGGCCAATCGATGCCGAGGTGCAAGCCCTTGGCTGGTCCATGTCCCGGCACTCACGTCCGCGGAAGATCGCTTCCGCCGCCGGAGTTGGAGAAAGGCTTCGTCCCCCTCAGTTGAATCGCGTTTTTAACCCGGTGCGGGGCTCACGGCGTTCGTGCGCTCGCCTCGGGGTGGAAGCTGGGGATCGTCCGGCGCCGTGCCGCGCCGGGCGATTCCCCGGCCTTAGGATGAGGGATTTCAGCATGTCTGACAACTCGTTGGGGAACCGTCGGCTTCGTGCGAAGGCGACCGCGAAACGCCGCTTTCGGCCATCGCTCGAGACCTTAGAGGATCGCTGCACCCCAGCATCATTCCGGTCGGTCGACGGGACCGGAAACAACCTCGCGCACCCGGATTGGGGAAGCGCCGGCGTCGATCTCCTGCGCAAGGCGGTCGCAGCCTACGCGGACGGGCTCTCGGCGTCCGTGGTTGGCAGCCCGGCCCGCCCCAGTCCGCGCGATATCAGCAATTCCTTGGTCGACCAAGGCTCCGAGGATATCATCAGCGATCGGCTCATGTCGGCGATGATTTACGCCTGGGGACAATTCGTCGATCACGACATTGACCTGACCACGACCGGATCGGAAACGTTCGACATTGCTGTGCCGGCCGGCGACCCCTACTTCGACCCCAACGGAACCGGCACTCAGGTCATTCACATGAATCGATCCATTTTCGACCGCGCTGACCGGCACGACCAACGCCCGTCAGCAGCCGAATTTGATCACCGCGTTTCTCGATGGGTCGCAGATCTATGGCTCAAGCAATGACGTCGCCGACGCACTGCGGACTCACTCGGGCGGCCACCTCAAGACCAGCCCGGGTCCCGACGGCATCATCGGCACCGGCGACGATTTGTTGCCGTACAACAACCAAGATTATTTCCCCGGGATCCATCAGAATGGCGATCCCAATAATCCCGCCGCGTTTTCGATCGCGAACGACGCGCACCTGGTGTCCGACGATCATCTGTTCATGGCCGGCGATGTTCGAGCCAACGAGAACATCGAACTGACCAGCCTGCACACGCTGTTCGTCCGCGAGCACAATCGCATCGCCGATCAACTGCACGCGGCGTTCCCCAACATGAGTGACGAGACCATCTACCAAACGGCTCGGGCAATCGTGGGCGCGCGAAATTCAGAACATCACCTACAACGAGTGGCTGCCGGCCTTGCTCGGCAAGAATGCCTTGCCGGGTTACACCGGCTACAAGGCGAGCGTGAATCCGGGAATCGCCACCGAATTCTCGACGGCGTTGTTCCGGTTCGGGCACAGCATGCTCGGCGACGACGTGCGCTTCCTCAACAACGCCGGCCTGCCGGAGCACGACGACGTCGCACTCAGCGAGGCCTTCTTCAATCCGGAGCTTCTGGCTCAAACCGGAATCTCGTCGATTCTGAAGTATCTCGCGTCGGACCCCGCGTCCGAGATCGACGGCACGATTGTCAATAGCGTGCGCAACTTCCTCTTTGGCCCTCCAGGCGCCGGCGGTTTCGATCTGGCTTCGCTGAACATTCAGCGCGGCCGCGATCACGGTCTGGAGGATTACAACACCATGCGCGCCGCCTACGGGCTGAAGAAAGTCACCAGCTTTTCGCAGATCACGTCCAATGTGGACGTGCAGCAAAAACTGCAAGCCTTGTACGGCAACGTGAACAATATCGATGCTTGGGTCGGCGCCCTCGCGGAGGATCATGTCGCCGGCACGAGCACCGGGCCGCTGATTCGCGCCGCGCTGATCGATCAGTTCACGCGCTGCGCGATGGCGATCGTTTCTGGTATCAGCGCGTCTTTGCGGGCACCAGCGTTCTCAAGCAGATTCAATCGACCACGCTCGCCGATATCATTGAGCGAAATACGTCGAACTCGAACCTGCAAGCGAACGTGTTCTTCTATCGGGCTTCAGTCAGCGGAACCGTGTTCAACGACGCGAACAAGAATGCTCGGCGCGACTTTGGCGAATCCGGCGTCGCGGGCATCAGAGTCCAATTGATCAACGTGCTTGAAAACGAAGTGGTGGCCGAAACCACCACCACTTCGAGCGGCTCATACACCTTCACGGTTTTCGACGGGATGGAGCCGGGCCGGTACTTGGTTCGCGAGGTTCCGCCCTCGGGTTGGACCCAGACGACCAAGGATCCCGGCGTGATCGCCATCACCCGTGGCGAGACCTTCGTCACCGGCATTAACTTCGGCATCGTGAGGGGCGTCCGCTCGTTGGCGGAGCCGCTCGTGTCCGGTTCGTCGCTTGGAACGGTGTCGGTGAGCACGACAACGACCACGAGTGGCAGCGGATCGTCGACTGATTCCAACGGCGGTACATCGACGCAATCGACTTCGTCGACCGGCATGGTTGCCGACGGAGCACCCGCGGCGTTTGATGGTTCGTCGACGGAATCAAAGATCGCGACCAACTGGTTCGCCAAGTGGCTTTCGGAGCCGACTCCGTCCGGCCCGCTCGACCAACATCCTTTCGGCGTCTCGGTCTCTATCCGAAGGGATTTTGGGCTCCCGATCGCACTCGTGTGATCGAGAGTTGACGGCCTCGCGCGGATCGGCCCCCCGGTCCGCGCGAGTTTTCAATTCTTTGAGCCATTTACTTCAATCCGCGACAATTTCTCCGGATTGCGAATGACATAGCAGGCGGCGATCCGGCCCGCGGCGATGTCGAACGTCAGCACATTGATAATCTGACCCTGGCTTAGGGCCATCAGACCCGGTTGGCCGTTCACGCGCACGCGGCGAATTTCCATGTCGCTCGGCGCCTTCTTCATGAGGCCGAGGAAGAAACGAGCCACACGCTCGGCGCCGATGACCGGCATGAGCGCCGCGGGCACCTTGCCGCCGCTGTCGGCGTACATCGCGGCGTCGGCCGCCAAAAGGCTTACCAGCCCGTCCATGTCGCCGGTGGAAACCGTCTCCATGAACGCGGACGTGACTCGCTCTGCTTCATTCGGGTCCGGATCGAAGCGCGGGCGGCGTTCGCGGATTCGCTCCTCGGCCCGACTGACCAGTTGACGGCAGGCCGGCTCCGACTTATCCAGAATCCCGGCGATTTCATCGTAGCCATAGTCGAATACGCGTTTGAGCAAATAAGCGGCGCGCTCCACCGGCGACAGATGCTCGAGCACCACCAAGAATGCCAGCGAAACCGTTTCCGCGGCTTCGAGCCGCCGGTCGGGCCGGTCGACTTCGATCACGGGCTCCGGCAGCCAGGGGCCGACGTAGCTTTCCTTGCGAGCCTCGACCGTTCGCCGTTGGTCGATGCATAGCCGCGTGACGATGGAATTCAAATAGGCCTTCGCCGACTTCACTTCGGAATGATCAGCCCGCGTCCAGCGAAGATAGGCCTCCTGCAGTACATCGTCGGCGTCGGCCAACGAACCGAGCATGCGATAGGCCAGCCGCTCCAGCGTCGGGCGATGCTCCTCAAAGATCGCGTCAGTTTGCGGCATACGAGAGTTTCCGTCGTGGTTGAATTGGGCCATCGGCCAAGATCGCAAGCGCTCGCGTGGCGGCTGTCTCAGCGCTGGCGGCCGAGGCGTCGGCGAGCCAGCCGCGCGGCCCGACCCAGTCGCCGGCCAAGAATATATTTTGCCGCTCCGGAATCGTCGCGATCGGCCGACCGGAAAATCCGCCGGCGTGCGGCAAGGCGTGATTGACGATCATGTTCGGCAACAATCGCCGGGCCACGACATGATCTCGCCAGCCCGGCTGAAGCCGATCGAGATAGCCTTCCAATTCGGCTAGTGTCTCTTCAGGCGACGTCGCTTCGTTCCCGGCGTATTTCATGACATGGACCACAGCTATTCCGGCGGGCGCCAGGTCCGCCGCGGCCGAATGGACCGAGTAATAAAGCGGACGGTTGAGCCCCAAGGCGAACCGCTGGTTCGGCCGCGGCAATCGATCAAGCGCCACGTCGAGACATTCGGCTCGAACGGGTGTGCGGTTCCCCATCCAGCGTGCAATGGGATCGTCTTCGGGGAGATCAAGCAGCTTGCACGCCGACTCCGGATCGACCGCCAGGATTGCGCATTGGAATCGCAATGTTTGACCATCCGCCAGGCAAAGCGAAACGCCATCGAGCCCGCTAACTACAGACTTTACTTCGGCAGCCCCGCGAGTTTCAGCGCCAAATTCGATCGCTCGACGCGTCAGCCCAGTGATCAGCGTTCGCCAACCCCCATCGAGATACCAGACATTGCCGGCGAGAGCGAGCTTCAACTGATGAAGCGCCGCGCCGGCCGACATTTGCTCCGGATCATTCACGTACGTGCTGACGCGAAACAGCGCCTCGAAAAATCGCGCCAGGTTGCCCCCGCCAATCGCGTTGCGAATCCAATCGGCCAGGCTCATACGATCGAATTGCTGCGTCTCGAGTCTTGGCAAACTCGAAAGCAGCCGGGCCAACCGCCACTTTTCGCCGATCGACAGCAATCGCGATGCAACCAGCGATCCAAATCCCTGCGGAATCGCGTACTCGGCGTCGCGGTCGGTCAACAATGCGCACCCCGGATTCGGAAATCGCCCCGAAAAGGGAACCCGAAGCTCGGTTAACAACCGAAAAGCGTCGCCGCGGCAATAAAGGGCGTGAGGCCCCATATTGAAGTGAATGCCGTTGCGGACGGTCGTTATCGCGCGGCCGCCCCAATGGCCGGTCTTTTCAAAAACAACGACTGTTCGGCCGGCCCGCGCGGTCAATGCCGCTGCGGTCAGCCCCGCCAGTCCACCGCCCACCACGGCGATGTCGGCGTCAAATTCGTGGCTGTTGGAAATCGTGTTCATGATTCGCTCCTGAGCAAGATCGCATATCCGCACTCAGAAGACGGAATCGAGCCGCGATTTGTGACAGACCGAAGGGGAGAATCCTGAATTCCCCCGCCGGTGTTAAGTCATTCGATCGGTTCACCCGACCAGTCATCAGCGTTGTCATCGATCTCGTCGTAGTCTGCCGGCTCTTCGTCGGCGATCACCGTCGCGCCAGGCCCCACATTGACGAGATAATGGAAGCCATCCGGACCGCATTTGTTTCGCAGGGTCGCCAGAATTCGATTGCAGCGTTGGGGAGAATCGTAGGGTCCCGAAATGAAATACGGTTTTCCGTTTTGGCCAAACTCGAAGGTCTCGGCGCTTTCGTCGGGATTGATCGAGCCGAAAATCGGCAACGCCTGCACCGCGTCGGGATGGGGAGAAAAGCCGAATTGTCCGGCATACTGAATTGCGCCATGAACCAATTTGCACGCCTCCGCCGGCGACACCTCGCGCACATAGTATTTACCGCGGAATCCGCGCTCGAATTTGTCCGTGTAGGCAGCGCGGCCAACAATTTTCCCAAAGCCGTCCTTCAATCCCAGGCAATAGCGATCGATCAAAAAAACGCCGACGGCGACACGGCCGTCCGGAAGCTGGCGGCTCAGGAGCACGTAACCAATTCCTTCATCCTCGATCGACACCGAGAGCCAGCAATGCAAAACCTGGCAGTGGGCGACCGCTTTCAGTCGCTCTGCGATACCGGTGCTTTCGAGTCGAGCCAATTGCTGCTTCTTTTCCTTGCGCTTCTTTTCTTTTCGCTCTTTTTGAAGCTGCCGCTGACGTGAACTGCTTCGCATGGGCTCCTCCCAACGATTTGAGCTAGACTTCAATAAAATCAGGAGATTCTTGTCAATTTATCATACGCAATGTGCCGCCGCAGCATCCAGGTGCAATCCCGGAGACGCGAAACTTGAATAATCACAAAGCGCCGCTGGCGATTTACGTCGTGCTTATCGCGGCGACGCTGGTCGCCATCTTTTTCGTCGGCCCGGCGGCATTCAACCAACGCGGCAATTATTGGCTCGGCGCTGGGCTCGTCCTCGCCTGCATGGCCTTTCCGATTGCGATCTACCTGTGCCGGCCGTCAGTCCGCAAGTCCTTCGCCGCGATCTTCGCCATCCGGCGCGGCAACCGCGCCCTGAACGCCGGCAATTTCGAAGTCGCAACGGCGCATTATTGCAAGGCTCTGGCGATCGCCGAAACAATGCAGGCGAATCACGACTCGTTCATGGGCAGCGCCTTGATGGGCATCGCGGAGGTCGACCGGCTCCGCGGGCGCTTGGCCGACGCCGAGCCGATTCTTCAGCGGGCGATTATGCATTTCAAGGAGGCGAGGCCGCCGCGCTTCACCGAGTTGGCCTGTGCCCGGCAAAATCTGGCCGCCGTCTACATCAACCAGGGCCGTTTTCGCGACGCCGAGCCGCTCTGCCGGCAATCGCTCGAGTATTTCGAAAACGTGCTCGGGCGGCGTGCCGCCTATGCCGGGGTCGCCTATTTGAACCTCGGACAAATCATGATCGGCTTGAACCGTTTGGACGACGCCGAGACAGTCACGGCCAAAGGGAGCAATCTCTTGGCCCGATTGATCGACCGCGGAGATTTGATTGGCGGCTATTGTTTGTTCGCGCTGTCCGATCTGGCTTTGAGGCGGAAGCGCTTGGCCGAGGCCGAGGAACCGGCTTGCCGGGCCGTCGCGATCCTGGATAAGAACTCGGGGCAGCATCCGATCCATGGCCGAGCGCTATGCAACTTGGGGGAAATCTTGCGACAACAAAACCGATTGGATGAGTCCGAAGAACTTTGTCAGCGCGCTTGCAGCCTTCTCGAAAACTCCCTCGGGCCCGACTACTACGGACTCGACCGTGGGCTCGCCACGCTGGCCCGAATTCGCATCGCGCAAGGCAAAATGGCAGACGCCGAGCAATTGTTGCGACGGTGCTTGAGAATTCTTAACCCGGTGGTCGTACCCGAACACCCCGACCGGCTCGAACGCATGACGGAACTCGCCGCCTTGCTGCGAGTCATGAAACGCGACTCCGAGGCGAATCGAATCGAAGCCGAATTCAACGCGATTCCGCTTTGGTGCGAACCGGGATAGCCGAACGGTGGGAAATGCAGCCGAACCCCGGCGGCACAAGATGCGTCGCGATTTCGCTTGCCAGCGGATTTCCGTGACGCCATAATCCCCTTCATCATCAACGTTACGAACAGCTATTTTCAATTCAGACGGAATCTCCGCATGAGAAACGCCGGCGGATCTCAGACGAGCGCGACCTTGCTGGCACGCTTGCGGCAGTTTCCCGCCGAACAACAGGCCTGGAGCGAATTCACCGAGCGCTACGGCCGAAAAATTTATGGCTGGTGCCGCCAATGGAACCTTCAGGAGGCGGACGCCGAGGATGTGACCCAGACCGTGCTCGTCAAGCTCGCCGAGAAAATGCGGACATTCGAATATGACCCTGCACGCAGTTTTCGCGGCTGGCTGAAGACGATCGCCCGCCATGCCTGGAGCGATTTCTGGGACGCCCGCGGCCGGGAGTCCGCGCTCGGCGGCAGCCAGGTTCTTCAAATGCTCCACACTGTCGAGGCGCGAGAGGATCTGGTGCAGCGGTTGGAAATGGAATTCGACCGCGAACTTCTGGAGGAAGCCGTGGCCCGCGTCCGCGACGAGTCACGCCGCGCACTTGGCAGGCCTATGAAATAACCGCCATGCAAGGCCAATCGGGGGCCGAGGCGGCGCAGGCTTTGGGCATGAAAGTCGCCACGATTTTTGTCGCCAAGAGCAAAGTCCTCAAGTTGCTCCAGGAAGAACGGCGCAAACTCGAAGAAGACAGGGCCTGAAACCGGCCGCAAATTTGGCAGGCAGGTCCGTTTGATTCGATTCGATCCATGATTCCAGGCAAGTTGCATGATTCCAGCCGGGGGTGGAGGGTGAGCGCCTGGAATCAATGAAGATGCGACCCGCGCTGACAATTCCCAGAAACAGCCAATCGCGCTATTAGGTTTCAGTCGCTCGCTGCGTACGGTCTCCCGAGCCACCAATTGCGGCTCGGCCGCCTTGCGGCCTTTCCTGAACGATTTCTCTGGAGATCAACATGCGATTTCACAATGCACGCAAGGTCGCGCGACCTTCCAGGACCCTGCTGGGCGTCGAGATTCTCGATGGCCGCGTTTTGCCGTCGGCTGGCGTTTCGTTGCCGACGCCGATGCCGCTCGATGCCGCCGAGGTGCGGATCAGCGACTTCACCGACGGCCACCAGGTTGACTGTTTTGGCGGCGCGTCCGGCGCGGTCCTGCGCGGCGGCAATTCCAATATACCAGCGCTCCAATCCGCCCGTCACGTCGGCGAGGAGACCCCGCAACTGCAGCACATCGGCGAGGAAATTCCGCAGCTTCGCACCATCGGCGAAGAGGTCCAGAATTGAGATCGATTCTCGGTTGGATGAAACCGTTCCCGGTCTGTTTTGGACTGGGAACGGTTTTTGTTCTCCGCGTTTGATCCGCGAATTCCACGACTGCCGATTAATTTGCATTGCCAATCAGAATAAACGGCGCCCAGTAATACGGATGGGCGTAAGGATGAACCGGCGCCGGCGTTCGGGGCTGCTTGGCGGGGCGCGATCGGACCCTGCCGCGAGCCGTGTCCGTATCCAATCCGCGAATCAATCCGCCGCTGACCTCATCCGCTTCCGCGGCGGTCAAGCCGCGCAGCCAGGCCTTAGCCTCGGCGAGGGCCTGGGCTTTCGACATCGGCGTCGTCCCCTTTCGACCACCCAGAAGGTTCTCGTAAAAACGGGTCATCAGCAGCGCCGTGGAAGCATCGTCAACCGGCCACAAGCTTAAAACCACGCTTCGAGCCCCAGTGAGAAACAGCGCCTGAGAAAAGCCGAGGTAGCCCTCGCCGCCGCTGTACTTTCCGAGTCCGGTCTCGCAGGCGCTGAGCGTCACCAGGTCGGCATCGAGCCGCCAATCGCGGAGAATCTGTTCGGCAGTCAGCCGGCCGTCGTAAATAGGTTTGCCGGCCTTTATTTGCTGCAATGCGTCGGACAATTGATTCTGCGACAAAATCAGCGCCGAGCGCATCGGCGACTGTGTATCGAGCAAACCATGAGTCGCGAAGTGAATGTACCTGTACTGAGCCAATCGGTTGTCCGCTGCGAGTTTGTTCAAATTCTGCTCGCTGGCATTGCCGCCAGTCAGGACATTTGTCGTCCGAAACACGCGAATCACCGACTGAAGTTCCCGCGCCGCGCCTTTCAAGCGCCTGAAATCGCCCAGGGACGAATGGCGCATCAATCGATCGAGTTCGCGTTGGGCACGAATCGCTTGGGCGGCAGGCGCCTGGTTAAACATTGCACCAAGCGGACCCGCGTCGACAATGTACTCCTGTGTTTTTCCGTCACGCCAAGCCTCCACGGCAACTTGCTTCGAACCGCCCGCCGCGGGCGTATGGCCAAGCTCCGAATCAAGGTCGGCCGCGGAATTCAATTTGGTTTTTCCATAGCGAAGCAGCACATCGCCCGATTTGAGTCCCGCCTTGGCGGCGCTGGACTTTGGCGCAACCATCGAAATCAAAACGCCATGATCCGGCGGCGGTGCAAGCTCTTCCGGCTGCTTGGCGCCGGCAAAAACCGGATCGCCCACCGCCAGGATGCTTTTCGTCTCCGGCGAGGCGGCCACGGACTGGCCGCGCTGCTGCTGAAGCCAGGCGAACATCGTTCCCGAAGGCGCATAGCTGACGATGTATCGGCCCGGCAAAGCTTCCTCGGTCAACACTTCGATGGGAATGCGGCGCAGCTGCGATGAAGGCAGAATGATTAACCGCCGGACGCCGGCCAACGCTTTCTCCAGAGGTTGCAAGCGCTGTGCATATAACTTGCAAGCCAGATCATGCGCGCTGGTGCCGTTTGATTGTCGCCGGTAAATGCACTGTTCACGAACCAGAGAGACGAGTTTGTTGTCATCGGGTGTCCAGGCGCCGTTGTCGCCAGTGCCAGACAGGCGGACCCACCGCGGCGTGCCCTCGCGGCGAACGACACAGGCCCAGTGGTCGCTGATGAGGTGATGGCCTCTCACTTTGCCGCTAAAGTCGACCCAGGCGATTAGCGCAGCATCCTCAGGGATGTGCGCCTGGATCTTGGTCAAGCCATAGATTTCACCGGCGGCCGCGCTATACTTCTTGGCCAGCTCCGCCTCAAACGCAGAAAGTTGCTTCTCAACTTCCTCGCGCTGCCGGCGCAACTTTTGAACTTGATCCCGGGCGAGAACTGTCACTTTCGGCACATTTAGCAACGCGGTGATCTGTTTGTCAATTTGTTCGATCTGGCGAGCCAGCCTTCGTTCCCGTTCGTGTTCGGCATCCGTTCGCCGGCAGGCCGTGAGGTCGTCGAGCAATCCTCGGGACAGCGTGTTCTCCAGATAGTTCCATGCGTCAATCGATTTCCCGGCGCGGGCCGCCACAGCGGTGATGAGGGTCGGCAGCGCATCGTTATCGCTCGCGAATTGCGTCCGCTCCAGGCCGGCGAATCCAGCTTGCCGGCGAGCGCCCTCGAAGCTTTCGGCCGCCGCGACGCTGATTTTCGCGACCTCGGCATATTTGCCTTGGACCCACAGATCGATGATCAAGTTTTTGTAGGCCCAGGCCGTATTCGAATGCCGCTCACCGAAAATATCCTGGTAGATCGCCAGCACCTCACGATGGATCGATTCGGCGGCGGCAAATTCTCCCAGAAAGTAAAGATTGCCGCCGAGATTCGCGCGAGCCCGCGCCGTCAGCGGATGCTTTTCGCCCAGTGATTTCCTCAGCGACTCCGTGGCGGATCGAAAGACCGGGGCTGCCTCATCGTATTTCTCCAGGACATTCAACGCGACTGCCAGGTCAATGGCCGTGAGGGCGGTTTGTGAGTGTTCGTCCTTGAAAATGGCTCGATTGATTGTCAATGCATCTTGAAGCGGCTTGATCGCCTCTTCCTTGCGACCCTGCCCATCCAGGGCATGGGCGAGGTTGTTGAGCCAAATCGCCGTGCTGTGGTCAGGTTTGCCGCCATGGCTCGATTGCAGGTACAGCGCCCGGCGCAGCAACAATTCGGCGTCCACGAATTTGGAGCGGTTGAGAAGCACCATGGCCAGGTTGTTATAAGTGCCCAGCGTGTAGGGATGATCCTCGCCGAGTGCTCGGTTGTAAATCTCAAGCGCGCGGCGATAGAGTTGTTCGGCCGCGACATATTTTTCCTGGTCCGCCAGGCACACGCCCCAATTGTTATAAACGAGTCCAGTCTCGGGATGATCATCGCCCCACAGCGCGCGCTTCATGGCCAATGCCTGATCAAACTTGCCGCTCGGCTTCGGCAAATTTGGCTTGAATGTTTAGTACGCTTCCCAAACTATTAAGAGTCGTGGCCGCTCGATCCTCGCTGATTTTGCCTTTGAGCGATTCAAATATCGCCAGTGCATTGCTGTAGCCTTCTCCCGCATCGCGATAATGACCCAGCTTTTCGTCGGAACTGGCCAAATTGTGATAAGCGATGCCGACTGGTTCCGACTGCTCGCCGTAGGAACGAAGTTGAATCTGCAACACTTCTTGTTTTACCTTGCGAGCTTCCTCGTGCTCATCGAGGTTTTCCAGAACAATCGCAAGATTTCCGGAGGCGGCAGCCGTATTCGGATGTTGGTCGCCAAGGATTTTCTTGGTAATGGCGATCGCCTGGCGAAAAAGTGTTTTGGCTTCCGAGAATTGGCCCGCCGCCGCAGTATTCATCGCCTGCTCATTGAGCGCAGTGGCCACGGGTGAGGAGTTTTCGCCTAGATAGCGCTTGCGAATCGAGACGATCCGTTCCGCCAGCTTGGCGGCATCGCGGTATTTTGCTTTCCGCTGCAAGTTCGGCAGTTCGGCCTGCTCGAGTCGCCTCGTTTCGGTGAGCGCGTCCTGAGCCTCCTTCGGTAGCAAGGCGATTCTGGTCAGCAGTTGCAGGCTGTCTTCAATTGTCAACGTTTGCCAATGAGTCGCACCCTGCACACGCAGACGAATCTCGAACGACTGGCGTGCCGGTTCTCTGGCCTCGGCGTATCGGCCGGCTGCATAATGCTCCTGCATTTTTTTCTCAAGCTCGCCGACGCGTTCGGCGTCCTTGCCCGTCAAGAAGTGTTTCCATGGGGCATCGTCCGGCGGCTCCGCTCGGCTTGGTGACGATGCGAACAGGAACAACCCGAACAGTACAAGGCCGCTGGAATCTGAAAACCCCGCATGAACGATCTCCTGGCGGATTCACTTCTTGGTCACTGGAAAAGCGACGGCTCGAATCGCCTGCACACCCGGCCGGTCGCTAAAGAAATGGCACAATTCGCGAAACTCTTTCGGCGCGCCGCGATCCACCACCTGACCGCGTTTGTCGCGCAGCGTACTGAAATCATGCCCATCAAATTCCCAGCGCGATTGCGAGTCGACTCGATCGAGTTTCTTCCAGGGCGCCGCCCCGAACTTGGACCGCCATTTGCCGTAAGGCGGCAGCGGCTCCGCCGAGGCGATCAGCATCAGGACCTGCAGGCCGGGAATCCCCGGCTCAAAGTACTTATCGCGCGGGTAGCTGAGTTCGGCGCTCTTGGTCGGCGCGGTCGCCATCGACTTGGCGGTCTTGTCTTTCGGATAAATCACAGACGCCGATTCGGAATCCTCCGGAGAGCACAACTGCTCGGTGCCGTCCGGATTGAACGCGAGCAAATAGAAATAACCGGGCGCGCTTAGTTTCGCTGAAACCCGCACGCTGTCGTCCACTTTGATTGGTTCATCCTTGGTGATTGCGATATTTCCGATCAGCGTCGCGTTTTCACCGCGATATTGCCGCACGGTCATTTCTTCAATTTTGACCGGCGACGCGGTCGCACTGCCGCCGACTTTGCCCAACAGCGCTACGACGATCGCCAGCGCCAAGCAAAGACTTGCGGCGCTGATCAACGCGACATATCGGCGGGCAATACTCCGCGTTGGCGGCCGGCGATCGGTTGCGAGCGTGCCGGAAGGATGCGCGGTGTCCGCCGCGCGAATGAACAGCGACACATTGGTGATGCTCGTCGCACCAGCGTCGATCGGCTTCAAAAGCCGAACCAAATCGGCGCCGACTGCCAGCGGCTTCAGCGCTTCCGCCAATTCGCCAGGCGTGGCGAATCGATCGCCGGGTTCCTTGGCAAGCATGCGATTCAACAACGTGGCGAGATCAGCCGGCACATCCGAACGCGCTTCCAAGATCGACGGAGGCGGCGACTCCAGATGCGCTCGCATCTTGGACAGAATCGATTGATAAAGCGGCCCAGCGAACGGCGGATGCCCCGCGATGAGATGGAAAAGCGTGCAGCCTAGGCTGTAGATATCGGCCCGCGTGTCAGTCGCGTGTGAATTTTCCCACTGCTCCGGCGTGAGATAGTCGGCGGTTCCCACCAATACGCCGGTCGCGGTGAGCCGTTCGGTCGCGCCCGTATCGGCGAACGAGCGGGCGACGCCGAAATCGAGCACTTTGACCACCCCGTCGCGCGTCAGAATTAAATTCGACGGCTTGAGGTCGCGATGGACCAGCCCGCGCTCGAACGCATGTTGCAACCCCATCGCGGCCTGCCGCACCACCTCGCAGGCATCGGCGATCGGCAATTTGCCATGCCGCTCAACGATCTTCGCCAGATCGACGCCATCGACAAATGTCATGACCAGGAAGTGAACGCCCTCGGCCTGGCCCAGATCGTGTGTGGCGACGATATTCAGATGATCGAGTCGAGATGCCATCCGGGCCTCGTGCTTGAATCGCGCAATGTTGACCTCATCCATGGTCGAGGCCGGCAGGACTTTCAACGCCACCGGCTTCCCGAGTTCGATGTGCATCGCCTTGTAAACAATGCCCATGTTCCCGTTGCCGAGTGTTTCGAGAATCTCGTATTGGCCCAGGCGTCTCTTTTTGAGGCGATCGGCAAAGTCGAACGCCAGCCGATCGTTTGTGTACGAGTCGTTGACGACGTCGCCGGAACCAAACGCCGACGGCGGCGGCGTTTCCTTCAGCTTCTTCAGAAAATCGTCGCGTGGTTCAGCTTCGGCCGCCGGCGAACCGCCCTTCAGAGCCATTTGCGGAATCGTCTTGGCGATCAGATCTTCGAGTTGCTCCTGGCATGCGGCGCACTCTTCAACGTGCCCTTCGATCGGCTCGAGTTCATCGTCGCCCAGCCGCTCGGCGAGCAACAGTTCCAGGATCGCCGCCGACGGACAGCGGTTCGCGTCCGCTTTCATGCCATGCCTCATTCATTTGAGGATCGAATGGTAGTATTCAAATTGGCGTGCCGTGCGCCCGATTCGGCGAGCGGCACGCCGGCGACATTCAATTTCCAAACTGACCGTTCTTTATAACCACCTTTCGCACCGCCTTCCACTTTTCCGGCTGCGGGAGATGGAGATTGAACCGGTTGCGTTCCCCCTTGGGCATGTTCATCAGAAATGGATTGACCTCGATTTCGATGGTTCCCAGCTTGACGCCATCGGCGTCGTACATCGCCGCCTGGTAGCCAAAGGTGATCTCCGTGCCCAGGTTTCGTTTGTTTTCCAGAATCCAGGTTACCGTATTTCCTTTGACTTCGCGTTTCACCACTTGGTATGCAGGTGAATCCTCGAACATGGTCACGTCCCATTGAACCGTGCTTTGCCGGGGCAGCGGGTCCCTCTTAACCTTTTTGCTCGCAGCATCATCGGAGTCTGCTCGAACCAACGCAGCCATGAACAGGGCCAGAATCGCCGTCAATCTCAATGCTCGTTTCATCGTTTTCCCCTTGATTGTTTCGAAGTTCTCGCCGCCCAATTTGAGCCGCCGAATCGGCTTCCCCTCAAGTACGGGGAACGCTCGCGAAACCTAATGGCACATTTCAAGTTTTTTTCCCAGCGAGAAAGCTCGCATGACCGCCGTTAGGTTTTCGCGCCCAGGTCCGTATGTTCTGCCAACCTGGCCGCGGTTCTCGCCGGCCGAAACTTGGAGGAACATCATGAAAAGCGCCCTGCATTCTGTTCGAGTCTCGCTGATCGCGTTGGCACTGTTCGCCTGCTCCACGGCGGCTCGGGCGGCGGAGTCCGAGGATGTCTATTCCCGCACGCTCCGCGGGACCGGCCTGATTCTGGCCCCGAATTGCTCGGGCACGGGCTGGGTCGTCGATCGCGAAAACGGCCTAATGGTCACCAATCACCACGTGGTGACCAGCCATGCCGAGGTGGATGTTGTCTTCCCGGAGTACGACAACTCTGGGCAACCGGTGCCGGAGCTTTCTTACTACATCCGGCATGGCAAGAGGCTGCGGGCCGACGTCATCGACGCCGACGGCCCGCGCGACCTGGCGTTGATTCGCCTGCGGGAAAAATTGCCCCCCGGTGTCGCGGAGTTGAAGTTGGCGTCGAGAGAACCGCGGCCCGGCGACCGTGTTCATTCCGTCGGCAATCCGAGCGCCAGCGGCGCGCTTTGGATTTACTCCACCGGCCGTGTCCGGCAGGTCTATCGCAAGGAATGGCGTTATTCAGACGGTCCGGCTCGGACGGCCCGCGTCGTCGAAATGCAATCGCCGATCAATCCAGGCGATAGCGGCGGACCCGTGGTCAATGACGACGCCGAGGTCGTCGGCGTGGTCTCCGGCAAGAAGACGGACGCCGCCCTCATGAGTTGGTGCATTGCTGCCACGGAAGCACGCGACTACCTGGCGTTTGCCCGGCCGCTGGTCCAGCCCAAAACCGCCTTTGCTTTCCATCGCCGTGGCCTTCGCACCCTGGAACGCGGGCAACCAATCCGAGCGATCGACGACCTCAGCGCGGCCCATCGCCTGAATCCCAAGTCGGCGGATATTCTCGCCGACCGCGCCATGGCCTACCGCGATCGCAAGGATCCGGACCTGGCCCTCGACGATATCGCCGAGGCCCTGCGGCTCGATCCACAAAGTGCCGGCGCGTTCAATGTCCGCGGCTGCATTCATACCGATCGCGGCGAAAGCGATGAGGCGCTCAAGGATTTCCGAAAAGCGATTCAAATCAATCCGAACGTGGCCACGTTCCACGCCAATCGCGCCCAGGCGCACGCCAACAAAAACGAGTACGAGCAAGCGATCCGCAGTTACAACGAAGCTCTGCGATTGTCGCCCGACAAGGCCGACTGGTACTATCGCCGCGGCCTGGCGCTCGAGCAACAAGGCCGGGCCAAGGAAGCCGAGCAGGATTATGTTCGCGCCCTTGAGCGCGACCCCAGTTATCGCGATCGCCTGACGCTTCACAAGTCACGCGTCATTCGCGTGACAAACAACAGCGCCCACACCATTCGGGTCTACATGCGTTTCGAAGGTCAGGCAGCGGATGGCAACTGGGCCTGGACGCCCGGCGCGACGGACGCCCTCGCGTGGGAATTCGCGCCGGGCGAATCCGCCGTGCTGATTCACGACGGCCGCCCGATCCTGGCTCGCCGTATCCGCATCTGGGCCGAGTGCCCGGGAACCAAGATCAACTGGCTGAAAGTCAAGGACGTTGACACCTGGACGGTAGCGCAGCGCCGGCTACCGCGGCGGCGCCAAGCCCGAAATCTTCACCTATTCCTTCAACCCCTGAACTGTTCCGAAGAAAGGAGACTTTATGAAAATCGTTCAATTGTTCGTGGGATCGGTCGCGATCTTGATGGCCGCGACCGCCCTTCAGGCCGCTGAGAAGAAAGTCGTGGTTCCCGGCCAACCGCCACTGACCCAGGACATGCTTGACGATTACGTCAACTACATGGAATGGCGGCTTGGTCCGGGTCTGGTCCGCGTGGGCGGACCGGCGCGACTCGCCCAGATGGTTGTCAACGACTGGACCAACGGCAATGTCAAGGCCCGCGAGTCGTTCCTGGCGTCGCTCAAATGGTGGCGAGAGGAGTTCCCCAAGCTGAGCCAGGACCAGCGCCAGCGGCTGGCCGCGTACAACGCCAAGGTCGTCCAGGACATCGAGCGAATGCGCTATGCCTCGAACGTCCAGGCGATTCAGATGTTGATGTTGCAACAGGCGTTCGACGCGCGGCAATTGCAGATCCTGGCGATCAACAACATCCGGGCAAAGTCGCACGAACTCAACATGTCGATCATTAACAACATCCGCCCCTCCGGCCATTACGAGTACAACCCCTCGACCGGCCGCTATGACCGCTATGTCCCTTATCGTTGATCCGGCGGCCGGATTGGGCGTTTTCCAATCCGGCCCCTTCTTGATTCAATTGCATCATGGCGTGGCAGACGCCATCTGGCGCGAGCGACCCAGTCCGAGCCGCACCAACAGGATTCCCGTCAGCACCGCGGAGCAGATTGGCAGCACCGTTCCCAATAGGCCGAAGCCGGGCCGCGTGAGGAGAATGAACCAGGTGATCGCCAGGCACAATCGCGGCAGCCAGGGCCAACGGCGAATGGCGCCCGCGACCACGAAAAGCGACGACACGATCAGTCCCGCCGCCCAAAACGGCCCAAACCCAAACGGGTTGAAGCTCGACGAAATGGCCCAAATGGGCGACAGCAGCAACGCACCAAAAAGACCAATGGCGACGGTCAACGGCATGGTGATTTCAAAATAGGGCCAAATCATGCGTTTCCAGTTTCCCCCGCGGCGCATCAGGTGACCGGCGGCGAGCGTCCCGCACATCGCCAGGGAACCCGCCGTCAGCAACGCCATCAGCATTCCAATCCACACCGATTGCAAGCCGCCGGAAACCTGATCGGAAACGATCTTGGGCATGAATTTCGCGCCGCGTTGGTCCGGTTCGACCGATTTCAAATCCGGATAGTGTTCGACCAGGGGTTTTGACGGATGGACGCCCGCCTTCACCTGCACCGAGTCGCCCAGCAGCGTCAGATCGGAAATCGACGGCACGACCACCAGCGCCAGCACCACGGCCCAGCCGATGCAGGATGCAAACGCGGCGAGCGTGCAGGCCAGGGCGGCCGTCAACCCGGCCGACAGGTCGGCCCAGACGTCGCGCGGCCGCACCAACCAAACGACTGCGGCCCCGGTTGCGATTGGAATCACGATCCCGGCCGCCAGGGCGAGCAACGACAACCAATGGGGAAGCCCGGGAAAGCGTGCGATGGTCGGCGGCTCGAGATTCGGATATTGAGCATAAGTCGCGGCGACATTGCGACACAAGGGCTCGATAAACGTGAGCGAGGTCAACCCCAGCAATCCGCCGCCCAAAAGGCCTGCCACGGTTGGGCCAAAGGTCGTTCGCAGCCGCGTCCATCGGCATGCCTGACTTCCCGATCCGGTTTCCGTCGCGTTCATGGTTTTGCCTCGGCAAAATCGTACGATCGTTTGAATGCCAAGCAAGCATAGCTCACCCGAACCCGCCGTGAGTTTCCCGCCGCGTCCGGCCGCGTCGGTTCGAAAAACCGGACAAAAGCGGACATTTCCGGTCTCAATCGGCCCACCTGCTTTTGACGTAACCACTTGCTCAATTGGGAATTGGGCGACGAATTCCGAGCCATCACAAAAGTTGTCCGGTTTGTCCGTCCGCATGTCCGTCCGCATGTCCGTCCGGTCGCTCATCTCGGTCACCGCGCGTTCAGACGCGCTGCGATCGCGATCCCGACCGGCAAACAGATCTCGAATGGTTATTTCCACGGCTGCCCCTCAGGCCTGGAATGAGTGAACCTCTCGCTCATCCCGAATTATAGTATAAATCCGTTCACATTGATAGGATCGCTGTTACGGTTCAGCTTGGCTGGGGAAGGACTTGCACGGCGGCCGCGCTGCCGCAGCGAGTCGGCACTCCACGGCCCGGCCAAGAATGCACGGGCCAGATTGGCGATCGGTTCGGGTCCGGAATGGGGAGTCATGGAAAAGCGGCGAAGGTTCTCAACCCGTCTCGTGATGCGCGACCAACCCTGCGGCTTGCCGCAGTACCGGTCGCGCGCCGAAATGGCCGAAGTTCATTGCTCCCTCGGGGTAGCCCCGAAGAGACAGTCACGCCGGTTTCCCAACGATCTTGTCGTCTTGAGAACCTCCGCCGCAAGGAGATTGTCGGAAGTGACGATGTGGAGCGTCAAGAGCCGGACACAATCGATTCCCAGGGAATCAGATGATCGATTGTGAAAAGTCCCAGATAAGCAATTTGACGATTTCGGTTGAGGGAGTTCACTTTAATCGCTCGGCAATCTCCTTGGCGAGTTCATCGGGATCGTAAACCTTGGCGACGATCTTGCCGTCAGGATCGAGGAGCCAGTAGGCGGGCACGCTGGAAACGCCGGCCATGTTATGAGAGTTGAGCCGGCCCTGCTTCCAGGGCAAGTTGAGCTTTTTGAGCGCTGCCTGCCAGGCCTGGGCGTCGTCATCCATTGAGAGGCCAAGCAGGACGAGGCTCTTGCCGGCGAACCGCTCGTTCAACTTGCGCACGGCTGGCAGTTGCTGTTTGCATGGCCCGCACCAGCTCGCCCAAAAATGGACGAGCGCGTATTTGCCACGAAAATCGGCGAGCTTCCCGCCGGCGCCGTTCTCAAACTTGAAAGTCAAAGACGGAACGTCGCCGACGGCGGGAATCGGGACGACCGTCGCGAGGATTTCTGGAAGCGTGAGGCTTCCTCGCTTCGCGTCCTCCTCGCTCACCTTCACGCGAACGGTCTTGGTCGCCAGCGGATCGATCAGGCAGCCGCTCGGCTTGGCGTAAACCTCGATCGCGAGGTCGTATTCGCCGGGCGGCACGCCGCTGATGCGAAATGCTCCGTCGGACGTCAGCTTCACAAACCAGGATCGCAGCGTATTCACATACGCAAGCCCTTCACGGCTCCTGCTCCATCTTTCACTCCATCCCTTGCGGATATCGAAGCCGAGCCTGGCAACCTCGGCCGGCGGTGCAATGCCCGGCTCCAGGCGAACCAGGCGATTGAGGGAATAGGTGCAATCGAGACCGGCCGGAACCTTGCCGGCGAGCTTCACCTTTCCAGTCACGGTGCATCCGCCATGGCCGAGATCCAGGTCCACGTGCTGCCCAGCTTTCAGATCGAGGGGCAGATGCGACCCCGAACGGAACCCTGGATCCTCCCACGGGCCCAGGTAGACCCAAACACACATCGGCCCCGGCGGCACTCGCATGAATTCGAATCGCCCCTGCGAGTCGGTTTTGATCTGTTGCGTGGCGTTGATTTGTGGCCGATCGAGACTTTCGATTCGAATGGGTTGCAACATGATCGTGGCGCCCGAAACCGGCTTGCCGCCATCGTAAAACCGGCCGCGAACCGATGCCCACGGCCGCAGACGCACTTGCCCGGCGTCATGCTCGTTGGCGGGGAACTCGGCGAAGGCAAAGCCGGCATTCGACCGCACCACGATCGCCCAGCGCTCGCCGGAATCAGGGAATTGGAACCGCCCCGCCGCGTCGGTCGTGACTTTCTGATTGCACCAACCATCCGACAAAGCCGCTTCCTGCGTCGGCGTCGCCAGCAGCACCTCGGCGTTCGCGACCGGCTTGCCTGCCGCATCGAGCACCACGCCGGTCCGCGGCGGGCTCGGCTGCAAGCGGAAATTTTGCGTGCGGCTCGTGTCGTCGCCGAGGCGAAACTCCGGCCCATCCTGAACGCGATAGCCCATCGCCTCGACCCGCAGCCGCAGAGGAATATCTGTGCGGTCAGGGGTAAAGCTCAGCCTGCCGTCCTTGCCGGCCTCCGCATGGCCGCGCTCCGCAGCGAGAAAGTCCTTTCGAAAGACGTCGATCGGGATCACGGTAAACTCGGCGATCGGTTTGCCGCTCACGGCATCGGTCACTCGCCCGGTAATCTGGTGCACGCTCTTCAGCGTGACGGTGCGGAGCGAATCGCCGCCGGCGACCTCAACTTCACTCGCGCCGAAGCCATCGGCGCTGACCGTCAGCTTCACCGGATCGCCCGGAGCGTTGGCCCATTCCCAGAATCCCTCCTGATTCGTTCGCCGTGGAATTCCGGTGTCCGGCACCTTGGGATGGTTGGGGTTGTGGTTCGATTCAATCGACTGACTTCCCTTCCATTGTCTTAAGGTCACATAGGCGTTTGGGATCGGCTTGCCCGCCGCGTTGACCACGACCAGCCGCATCGGCTTGCCCAGAGCCATGTGAAAATCCTGCGATCCCTTTTCTGACTGAAGATTGACCTTGCGCAATTGCGGCGCGAAACCCGGCGCGATGACCGTGAGCGTGATTTGCTTCGCTATCTGCGGGGGCAATCGATAACGGCCGCCGGCATCGCTCACGAACTTGTGCGGCTTCGTCGAGAAGTACGGATTGTCGCCAAGCACGACGATCGCATCCTTGACCGGCTTGCCATTGGGATCGGCGACGCGACCCTGCACAGCGATGCCCCGCTTTAGCGGCAACATTGCTCGTTCGCTCAGCAACATCGCCGTGGTGATCCCCGCCGCTTTCTGAGACTCCTGCCACCGCTCATCCGATCCGAAATCAGGATGTGAAACCAACAGGGCCAATTGGATTTTCGGGTTGTTTGGAACGTTGGCGATGCGCCACGCCCGTTGGAATCGGTCGTCGCCGCGTCGGCGCCATTCGCCAGCCAGGTGTCGTAACGCACGTGGCCGTCGCCATGCGCAGGCCTTGCGTTGGCGCCGGCGTTCGCGAGGATGACTTCAACTTTGGCGCCGGTGATTGGCCTGCCTTGCTCATCGACGATGCGCCCGCCGGCCGCAATGCCGGTTTCCAACTGGAATGTGTACTCGGCGGGAAATCCGTGTCCGCCGGCCAATTCGTTCTGTTCCCAGTCTGCGAACATAGCGACGAACGGCTTCTTGAACGCCCAGAAGCGAACGATCGTGTAGGTTTTCGGTAATTCGACCTGGGTGACGCCTGCGGCGTCGGTTTCATAATCGCGAGTCTTCTTGAAGCCTTTCTCGTTGGTCCAGATGCTGGCGAGAATTCTCGCGCCCGGCAATGGCTTGCCTTGTGGATCGAGAACCCGAATCCGCACGGTCGCTGCCGCCGATGGCGGAGCCTCGGTTGTCGCCGCGGGATTCTCTTCCTTGACGGGCGGCGACTCACCGGTCGGCTTCTTTTGGGGGTTGCCCAATACCAGGCCGGTGCTTGCGCCGAGCGCTCCAGCCACCACCAACATGGCCAGCATCAATTTGGCTTTCATGGGCATTCCTCTATTCGCCGCCAGGGCGAGGCCGAGAATCCTTGGAGCAACTGTTTTGAATCCTTCCGCGAACGTCTTGCGAACAAGAACCAGGAGCGATTCGGCGCGGCGGCCGGCGTCGTCGCCGCGTCGACCACGATAGCCGTCGCGGCCATCGCCGACGTTAATCCACGGGCCATCAGCCGGTTCAATAACTTTTGCCTGCCTCGGCTGACTCGAGCCGAAAGCGTGCCGACTGGCACGCCCACCTTTGCCGCCGCCTCTTCATGTCGATGGCCTTCGAGCACGCAGAGCACGAACGCCTCGCGCAGGATGCGCGGCAGCCGCGCGATCTCGTCATGGATGGCGAGATTGAGCGCATCCCATTTTTCGTCCGAAAGAACGACTGAAGCAGATTCCAGCTTCGCGACACGGCGCTCACGATGGCAGCGGCGTGCCGCGGTGAGTCGAATCTTTTTTGCGATCCGGGTCGCTACGCCATGCAGCCAGGGCGCCAGCGACTGCGTTCGCCGGATTTTTCCCGCGCTCTGAAACAGCGCGATGAATGTGGCCTGAAAGGCGTCCTCCGCATCGGGGTCGTTGGGCAGCAGGAGGCGGCAGACGCCCCATACCAATCGGGCGTGCCGTTCGAGAATCACGGCGAAGGCGGCTTCATCGCGAGCCGGCAAAAGCGCGACAGCAATTCGCCATCGCTGGGGCCGCCGACGTCCGCATCGCCAGCCAGGCTTTTGGAGAGTCGCACAAGGGTTTGCAGCATCGCGGGCTTCATACAAGAGATATGTTCCCGCGCTTCGCCGATTCATGCATCGAAAAAAAACAAATTCCGCGAGGGGAATCGAGATCCGAACGCGTGAGCGTCACGCACGCGATCGAATCGCGACTCCCCTCGCGGACAGACGAATCTGGTTTTTTTCACGAAGTCACGTCGCGGCTTCATCCTTCGGCAAATAAAAGGTGTAAAATCATATTTCTGTCCTTGCCCGGCGCGGGGCTCCGACCCCGTCGCTCGATGACCGAATGTCTCCGGCTGCCCGCCAGAGCCCGAACTCGCGCGGCTCACCACACGATCGCACTGAGCGGCACGTCATTCTCGATATTCCCTGCCTGCGCCCAGTAGCTCGTGGACGACAATCGCCAATTCGTGCGCTCGCGACCCCAGGCTTCGCATCTTCAACGTCTTCGGCATGAAGCAGCAAACCACGCGGGGACAAGCCCGGTGGCTCGCCGTTGCGATGTCGGCTGGCTCGCCGATCATGTTGTTTGGCGGATGTCGTGCTGGTATCGTTGCCTCGTACGCGAGCCACTGTTGATCGTCATTTCGCGAGCGGATTGAGCCATGTCCCGAAAGCCGTTCGTGCCGCCGAAAATCGCCCCGCTTCAGCGAATTGTCGGCGAGCCGATCACCGATTCTGCCGAGATCGCCGCCTCGACCAAATGCGAAAACGGCCAAGCCTGAGCCTGACAGATTACGGCAGGGCCACCAGCGTCACGATAAACGGGAACGAAGCCCGAAGACCGCGTGCAAATTGATCGTCACCAATTCGCATCCTTCGGCTTCGGCAAGAGCCAAGTAGACGCAATCGTAAACGGCTCGTTTCGTGGCGATAGACACCTCCATCGCACGGAGCAGCAGCGGCGCCGCCGGATGAAGTACGGGGGAATTGCGAACAAGGTCTTGAAGAAGAAGGGCCGATTCACCGGGTTTGATCCGGCGCTGGCGCTCGGCTGTCGCGAGAGCATTGGCGATTTCCGACAGGAAGATGTCGGGCGCGATCAGTTCGTGGATGGCCTTGTTAAATTCGTCACGCAGGCGAAGCGCTCTCGCCGAATCCGCTTCGGGCAGCACCCACTTGACGGCCACGCCGGAATCGAGGACGTACTTCATGCACCATCGCGGGTTTGGCGGATCAGTTCGACCGCGATGTTCTGCTCTCCGAAGAGCCGGCGGTTTTCTTCACGAATTTGATCCATGTGATCGCAAGCGGCCTTAATCTTTTCCGGTCTGCGAATCCCCTTGGCCAAATCGTCGAGCGCATGCAGAAACTCAGCAGCAAGTTCGGGCGGAACGGCAGTGACAATCTCGGTAGTGTTCATGACTGGTCCTCGACAATGATCCTACCGACATTCCGCCGAGTACGTAAGTTCAATGTTTCGCGGCGGAGCCGCGCAGACAGCGCGTTCCAAGCAGAGCCCAGTAACGAGGGTTAGGGCATTAGCTCGCGAAAGTCGCTCTGGAGCGTGGTTGCGAGTATCTGCGCTTGATCCGCCGCGCCCCTTCGCGATCCCACGAAATGGATGTGCGATTCACGGCATCGTTCCATCACGTCGCGGCTTCGTCCTTTGGCAATTCCTTGCTGCCGACGATGGTCATGTTCAGCCCGACCTGAACCGAGACCGTCTTGCCGTTGATGTCGATCGTGATTTTGCCATTGGCGTACCAGCCCAGTGAACCGGTGGAAAACTCTCTCGCGTCGGCGAGGATCGAGGAGTCGCCGATCATCACCTTGATGGCTTTGGCGTGATCCTTGAATTCCTGGCGGCTGATCGGGCAATTCGTCTTGGCCATGATCTCTCTCAAAATCAACTTGAACTGATACCGTGGCAGCATCTTACCCGCGCGACCGAGCACGGCAAGGGCGGCGCGAGTCGCGTCGATATAATGGGGAAATTGAATCGCCTGCGTTCGAGAACCCCATGTCCGCCAATCGGATTGCATTGAACCTCTGGCACGAGCAGTTCGCGTCGCCGCCGGCGCCGATGACCGCGGCGGAAATGCGCGCTCGCGGCTGGGACGCGGTCGATGTCGTCTTCGTCACCGGCGACGCCTACGTCGATCATCCCAGCTTCGCCATGGCGATTCTGCATCGCGTGCTGGAGGCGGCCGGCTTTCGCGTCGCCATGCTCAGCCAGCCCGACTGGCATTCATGCGAACCGTGGCGGCAGTTCGGCAGGCCGCGGCTGTTCTTCGCCATCAGCGCCGGCAACATGGATTCGCTGATCAACCATTACACGGCCAACAAGAAGGTCCGCAACGACGACGCCTACTCGCCCGGCGGCCGCATCGGCCTGCGCCCGATCGCGCCACGCTGCCTACTGCCAGCGCTGCCGCGAGGCGTTCCCCGGCGTGCCGGTCATCGCCGGCGGCGTCGAGGCGTCGCTGCGCCGGCTGGCCCATTACGACTACTGGAGCGACACCGTCCGCCGCTCGATCCTGCTCGACAGCAAAGCCGACCTCGTCGTCTACGGCATGGGCGAGACAGGCCATCGTCGAGATTGCGCAGCGCCTGGCCGCGGGAAAGACGGTCAGGGATCTGCGCGACATGCGCGGCGTGGCGTATGCGCTGGGGGCGAAGGAGAGCGGAATTCCACAGCCCCTCCCCCGACCCCTCGCCCGAAGCGGGGAGGGGGTGTCGCAACGCCTCCGCCGACGCCTCCCCGAAGCGGAGGGGAGATCATCTTGCTCCCTCCCCGCTTCGGGGAGGGGTGGGCGAGGGGTTGAGCGGAGCATCCTCCTGCCCTCCTTCGAAGACGTGCGCGCCGACAAGCTCGCCTTCGTCGAGGCCACGCGGCTGATCCACGTCAACACCAACCCGTTCAACGCCGCGACGCTGGTGCAATTTCACGATCGCCAGGCCGTGGTCGCGACGCCGCCGGCGTTGCCGATTTCCGAAGCCGACATGGATCGCATTTACGACCTGCCCTACACGCGGCGGCCGCACCCTCGTACACGGAAGCCGATCCCCGCCTATGAGATGATCAAGGATTCGGTCACGATCATGCGCGGCTGCTTCGGCGGCTGCACCTTCTGCTCGATCACCGCCCATCAGGGCCGCATCATTCAGTCGCGCTCGCAGGAATCGATTCTCAAGCGAAGTGCGCAAGCTCGCCGCCGACCCGGAATTTCAAGGGCGTCATCAGCGACATCGGCGGGCCGACCGCCAACATGTACCAGATGCGCTGCACCCGGCCCGAGGTCGAGGCGAAGTGCAAGCGGCTTTCGTGCGTGCATCCGACCATCTGCAAACTGCTCGGCACCGATCATGGCCCGCTCGTCGAATTGATGAAAGAGCCGCGCGAGGAGCCGGGCATTCGCAAGGTGCTCGTCTCCAGCGGCATCCGCATGGACCTCGCCCAACTTTCGCCGGAATACATGCGCGAACTGGCCGCCCACCACGTCGGCGGCCGGCTCAAGGTCGCCCCGGAGCACACCGACCCCAACGTGCTCGAGCGTGATGAAGAAGCCGGGCATCGACAACTTCGAGCGCTTCGCCGGCGATTCAAGAAAGCGTCGCAAGAAGGCCGGCAAGCCGAAACAGTACCTCGTGCCCTACTTCATCGCCAGCCATCCCGGCTCCGACCTGCACGCGATGATCGACCTGGCCGTGTTCCTCAAACGCAACGGCTACCGACCCGACCAGGTGCAGGACTTCATCCCCGCGCCGTTCGACATCGCCACGTGCATGTACTACACGGGCATCGACCCGTTCACGAAGCAGGAAGTCTACATCGCCAACGGGCTTGCAGACCGGAAAATGCAGCGGGCGCTGATGCAGTTTTTCAAGCCGGAGAACTAGTTCACCGTGCGGGAAGCGCTGATCGAGGCCGGGCGCCGGGACCTGATCGGCAACGGCTGCGATGCCTGATCCCGGCTCACCGCCGAAGGAAGCCATCGAGGCGCGAGGCGGCGGGCGAACGACCCGGACCACTACCACACGGTCGCCAATCCTGTGCCGGTGAATCTCCGGGGGAAAGGGGCTGCCCGAATCGAGGCTATCGTCCGGATCGAAAAGACCGCGCGGCGGCAACAAGGAAAACGAAAGGGCGGCCGTCGTTGATTGCTCCTCCTGCGTGGGAAAGGCGACAGCTCTCCGACGCGGCAGTCTGTATCGTCAATAGCCCCGCACACCAGTTCCTGCGAAAAAATCTGCCGCAATTGTATTGACGATTATCTATATAGACGATATTCTATTTAGATGAGCCGACTGAACCAAGCGTTTGCCGCTCTTGCCGACCCCACTCGACGTGGAATCGTGGTGCATCTGGCTCGCGGCGAGTCATCCGTATCCGACCTGGTCGGCCTCTTCTCGTTGACGCAACCGACGATCTCGTCGCACCTGAAGGTGTTGGAATCGGCGGGGCTGATTTCGCGGAGTCGAGTGGCCCAGTCGCGGCCCTGCAAGCTGGAGACGGAACGATTGAAGGCGGTCACGGATTGGCTGGAGAACGTGCAAGAGGTTTGGGAAGGCACCTACAAGCGACTCGACGCGTTACTCGCCGAGTTGAAACAAGCACAGAAAGGGGAGCCAAAGAAATGAAACCTGCTGAAGTGAGCACGCCGTCCGATCGAGAAGTGCTGGTGAAACGGAGCTTTGATGCGCCGGTCAATCTGGTGTGGCAGGCGTATACGGATCCCGCGCTCATGCGTCGGTGGCTAACGGCCATGCCCGGATGGACGATGCCGGTGTGCGAGATGGCGACTCATGTGGGTGGGAAGTATCGCTGGCGCTGGCGAAATGAGGAGATCGGCCAGGAGTTTGGGTTCACGGGAGAGATGCTGGAGGTCGCGTTGCATTCGAAGATCGTGCATACGCAGCTCTTCGACCCGGGCAATTTGGGCGAATCGATGGGAGGCGAGCCGTCGATTATCACGGTCACGTTCAACGAGACCAACGGGATCACGAACGTGGTGACCTCGATCAAGTTTGCCTCGAAGGCGGATCGCGATGCGGCGATGTCGACCGGCATGACGGATGGAATGGAGATGAGTTACCAGTCGCTGGATGGAGTGCTGGCGGAGGGGTGTAACATTGTCGGCTAACAAGTCGCTCGCCCCGACGGCGTGCCAATGAATGCTTACTGGTGGTGCGACGGTCGCGCCGCCGAAAGTGCTGGAGCCTGGGTCGGAAGTATCAAACTGGCGGCAGTACCTTAGTTGAGCGATTCCGCCATCTTTGGTTCTCGCGCATTCAGCAAAGTTCCGATGCGATCTTTTGCTTGGCAAATTATTGCTTTCAGGACTTTCGGGGGCGTATGTTCTTTCGGGATAATCGTTCTTGACCGGCACCCGGTATGAGTGCATCATTGCGGAAGGCCGGATTGATTCCTTTGCCCGAGACCGAAACCACGGATGGGCCGACGAGCTTTCTTGTTGTCTCTTTCTGTGGCGACTCGAGATAGGCAAAGTTTTCGAGCAAAGCGAAGGAAGATGATGTTTTGCCGGTACAAAGTCTTTGGAGGCCATCAGACAGAGCAAGAGCTGAGTCCGTTCGTCGCTTCAATGGAAATGGGACCGGGACGGGATTTAGAGTTAAGCGTCGGTATAAGGCCGCGGAGCAGCAGCAACCCGCGGACTTAAGACGAGCGGGGCCGCAATCCCAGTATCCGGGAGATTGAGGTCGTGGATGCTGCCGCGGCAACTTATCCTTATTGTTCGGCCGAACGGGAGTTTACATCAAACATGAAGACAACAGCTTTTCTCCTGACGATGCTCGTGCCGGCTGTCGTATCGGCGCAGGAGAAACCAACCACGGGCTACGCGCCAGTCAACGGGCTCAAAATGTACTACGAAGTCCACGGCAACGGCGAACCTGTGGTGCTGCTCCACGGCGCGTTCATGACCATCACCAACAACTGGACCGGGTGGATCGGCGAGCTTGCCAAAACGCGAAAAGTGATTGCCGTCGAAATGCAGGGCCACGGCCGCACGGCGGACATCGAACGCGACATCACCTACGAAAACCTCGCCGACGATGTGGCGGCGCTCTCGATCACCTCAAGATCCCCAAGGCGGACCTGATCGGCTACAGCATGGGCGGCGGCGTGGCGATGCAGTGTGCGGTCCGCCATCCGGACAAGGTGCGGAAGGTGGTCGTCATTTCGTCCACGTTCCGCCGTGACGGTATGGTCAAGGAAGCGCGCGACCCGATCCCGAAACTCACGGCGGACGACTTCAAAGGCTCGCCCATCGAAGTCGAGTACAAGAAGCTGAGCCCGACGCCGGACGACTTTCCGAAGTTCGTCAAGCGGGTCCTCGCCCGGCTTCGAAGGGGCAGGACCTCGGCACAGACAAGCTCAAGGCCACCAAGGCGCCGATGTTCTTCATCCACGGCGACGCCGACGGCATCCGGCTCGAGCACATCGCGGAAATGTTCCGCCTGAAAGGTGGCGGGACCCACGGCGACATGGGGCCCGCGCCCGCCTCGAGATTGGCCATCTTGCCCAACACCACCCACGTCACGCTGATGCAGCGCATGACGACATCGTCCCGATGGTGAACGACTTCCTCGATGCGAAGCCGTAATGCGCAGCTTGATCGCGTTACGCTCTAGAACAGACTTGTCACCAGCACTTTTGCCAAGGAGCCGTCATGAGCGTGAAGAAAAAAGCCTCCGGACGCCGGTCGGCGCGGCGCACTGTAAACACGTGACTCCCGACGTGGCGACCTGCAAGACGACCACATCGGCCTTGATCCGATGACGAAAAAGCCGGTGACAGTCGCGAGAAATCTCCGCGAACGTTAAATGCAACGGGCGTTGATGCAGTTTTTTAAGCCGGAGAACTCGTTTGCCGTGCGGGAACCCCTATCGAAGCAACGAAAGGACCTGATCGGCGACGGCTGGGATTGCCTGATCCCGGTTTACCCGCCGAAGGACGCACTGGAAAAGCGGCGAGAATGCCCATGCGACAAGACCACTACCATACAGTCGCGAACCAGTCGAAGGGTGAGAAGCTGGGCGAGCGGGGCTTACCGAACCCGCGGGTAGCCGGGGCTATCGGCCGGGCAGGAAGTCTCATCAGCGCCAACAGCGGGGAAGAAGCGCGGCAAGTAGTTCCTGTTGCCTCTCAGGAGCTCCTCCCTTTGGTCGAGAAATCTGAAGGACGAAAGTGTCAGCGGTGAGTACAGTGAGCAGGTTCCGATAGAATAACTCTCGTTTCTGTGGCGTTTAGTGGCCGGACTTTCGGCCCGTTCACCGATCAGAGACAACGATGAATTCTGCACACCGGCGGTTTCAGGCCGCCATGTTCGGCGTCACACTCTTGGCTCTTTACTGCCCCCGTGATCGCCGCGGACGTACCGAAACCGGCATCCCCCTCATCGGACAAGGGCATCAAGCCGCTGAAGGTGTTCATCCTGGCCGGGCAGTCGAACATGCAGGGGCACGCGAGCGTGTCCACGTTCGACTCGCATGGCCGACGACCCGAAGACGGCCCCGCTCCTGAAGGAGATGCGGGACAAGGACGGCAAGCCGAAGGTGTGCGAGAAGGTGTGGATCACCTCGGTCGGCTGCCTCGGCGACGCCTACTCCGATCTGAAAGAGGCAGAAGGGCAAGCTGACGGCCGGATTCGGTGCCCCGGAGGACAAGATCGGCCCGGAGTTCACCTTCGGCCTCACCATGGAGAAGCGGCTCGGCGAGCCGATCCTGATCATCAAGACCGCCTGGGGCGGGCGGAGCCTGCACACCGACTTCCGCCCGCCGATCGCCGGGCCGGAGAAGATCAACGACTTCACCCTGGACCAGTGGAAGAAGCGGGGCCTCGACGCTGGAGAAGGAGACGGCCAAAGATCACAAGAACGGCGGCGTGTTCTACCGCCACATGATCGACCACGTGCAGAAGGTGCTCAAGGACATCAAGCGGGTGGTGCCGGACTACGACCCGAAGCAGGGGTACGAGTTGGCCGGGTTCGTCTGGTTCCAGGGGTTCAACGACTATGTGGATAGCTGGACCTACCCCGAGCAGATCAAGCCCGGCGGGTACGACCTGTACGCGGAGTTGCTCGGCCACCTGATCCGCGACGTGCGGAAGGACCTCTCGGCCCCGAAGATGCCGTTCGTGATCGGCGTCATGGGCATCGGCGGCGAGAAGGAGGGGAAGAAGGCCCCGCAGATGCACTTCCGCCAGGCGCAGGCCGAAGCCGACGACGCTCCACGAGTTCAAAGGGAACGTGGTGGCGGTGGAGACCTCCCCGTTCTGGGACGACGACCTGGAGGAGTTGCAGCAGCGGATGGAGAGGCTGAACGAGCAAGCTCGACCAGGAGTTCAAGAAAGACCCGAAGATGACGCGGGAGGCGAAGGATGAGGCCCGCAAGAAGGCCATCGACGAGCAGTTCAAGCCGGAGGAGCTGAAGCGGCTAAGGAGGTTGTCCAACGGCGGCTACCACTACCTCGGCGCGGCCAAGATTCTGGCCCCATCGGCAAGGCGTTCGCCGAGGCCGTCGTCAGCTTGAGCGGGACGGAGAAGGAACCGGCGAAACCGCCGAGAAACCGATCGAAGCGGAGATGGCGGGCTACCTGCTCGTCCCGCACGGCAAGGTGGACGCGAAGTACAACGCCGGGTTCTCCATGTACGTGGCCGCCTGGCCGCTGTTGAAAAACTACCCCGGGCAGGAGTTCCAGAGCGGCCTGTTCGGCACCTGGATGTTCGCCCGGTACGACGGCCAGAAACCGAAGGACATCTACTCCGATATCGAGGGCGGGCTCGGCTGGTGGCGGGACACCCGGTTCGCCACCGAGACGCCGAAGTTCATCATGGGCGGCGTGGCCCTGAACTTCGTCGAGTGGGCCAACGGCCCCGGCGCCGGCAAGGGTCGCGAACTGGAAGAAGCCCGCCGGCCACTACGCCATCGCCCAGCTCAGCCCGTGGGTGCTCTGGCCGCCCGACGGCCTCAACCTCAAGCAAGGCACGTCCGGGGAACTTTTCGGGTACGGCTACCTGCCGCTGCCGCTCACCGCCGCCAAGAAGACCACCGCGGGCAAGGACGTGCCGACCGGGAACCAGTGCTGGACGCTGTTCCTGAACACCGGCAACTTCAAGGGGCCGGTCACGTTCTTCACTGCCGTACTTCTGGTCGAAGCCGACCGTCGAGAACCCGAAGCTGGGCGGGCTGTTCCTCGACACCCGGCCGTCCGAGCCGAACAAGGCGGTGCAGATGGAGACCCAGCACATCCCGGCGTACCTCGCCAAGGACGCGAAGGGCGACACCTACGCCCGGGTCGCGCCCACGCGGTTCCCGGGCAAGCCGGACGGCAATGCCCCGCTGATCCACCGCATGACCGCCTACAGCAAGGCCGCGCTGTGGGACGGCGTGGACGCGTGGTTCAACGGCGGGCCGGCGGCGTCCGGGGCGATCGACCCGAAGGCCGCGAGCGTCCACACCTTCGACGGCAAGGGCGGGGCCACCTGGCAGATCTATCCGCCCAACACCGCACGGAACAAGAAGGCGCCCATCGCCTGGAACTCGTTCGCCACTCCCGTCGCGCTCGATGACATCACCTACGGCTACAAGTGGGCGAAGGACGCGGTCACGAAGGACGGGGCGCTCGTCACCCTCCCCGAGTACTACCGCCTGGAGAAGGACAAGAAGGACCGGGAGCGGTGGGTGGCGGTCAGCCCCAAGGACGTGCCGGCCGAGACCGGTCTGGCGAAGGTGGATTTCCCGAAACGACGCGGCCCCGACCGGCGGCCTTACGTCACGCCCGACGAGGCGGACAGTTGCTGGAAGAAGCCGGGGCCGACGGCCGGCCCGTTCGAGGCGAAGCTGGGTGACGGCAGCGTGGCGACCTACTACTGGTACCGATTCGCCGACCAGCCCGCGCTCCTGAACGCCGACCTGACCGCGGCCGAGCGGGAGGCGCTCCAGAAGCGGGTGGAGTTGCTGCACAGGAACTGGACGAAGGACCGCGAGTACCTGCCGCCGCCGAACGGTTGGCAGACTGGCCGATCTCGATCCGGCGGTGCTCGTGACCCCGCCGAAGGGCCTGGAAATCGGCTACGTGCCGATCGTCACCCGACAAGCCGCGAAGGATTAAGTGACCGCGCATCGCACGGAAACGCCCGGTGAGCGTGGAGCGGGACAAGCGAAGACAAAGGGCTACGGGCCAGGTCGAAAGAGCCATTCCCCGGTCGCGGCTGAAACCCACCACTGCAGCGGCTACACTTAAAGTTCTTGCTCATGGAACGGGACCACTCAAGGCCCGGCTCCTTTGGAAAACGTAGAGAGGCAGAATTCGTATGGGAAGAATTTTCGAGAAGCGCAAACACTCGATCTTCAAAACCGCCGCTCAGAACTCAAAGCTCTATTCCAAGTACAGCAAACAGCTGTACATGGCGGCCAAGAATGGCGTGCCCGACCCGGAAGCCAATCCGGTTCTGCGCAGCTTCGTCGAAAGAGCCAAGCGTGAAAACGTTCCGAGCCATGTGATCGAAAAGGCGATTCAGAAAGCCGCTGGCACGGGAGGCGAGGACTTCCAACCGGCGCGTTATGAGGGGTTTGGTCCCGGCGGCGCCTTGGTCATTGTCGATTGCTTGACCGACAACAATACACGTACCATCTCCGATATTCGCAGTTGTTTCACCAAGACCGGGTCCAAATTGGCTGCCAATGGATCCGTCGTGATGTCGTTCGATCACCTGGCGATCCTCTCTTTCAAGGGCGACAATGAGGAGAAAGTGCTGGAGGCCATGTTCGCTGCGGATGTCGCCATCGAAGAGGTCGAAAGCAAGGATGGCACCATTACGGTCTTCGCCCCTCCCGCCGAGTTCTACAAAGCCAAAACGGCCTTGCTCGAGGCATTCCCCGGCCTTGAGCTGGAAGTCCAGGAAATCACTTTCCTTCCGCAGGCAACCAAGACGCTCAGCGCGGAAGACCTGGCCTTGTTCGAGAGATTCCTGGGCATGCTAAACGATTGCGATGACGTGCAGGAAATCTACCACAATGTCTCCCTTCCGTAAGCGTTCGGTGGAGATTGGATAAGTAGTTCAACGACCCGGAGCCTTTTGCGAAGCGGGGCCGTTTTTTCTTCGGCGCTCACTCTGTGCCGCGGCCCACAGGCGGAGGTCTCGGAAGAGTCGTGCGAGATCGGCGGGCTGGTAATGGGCGTTGAGGCCGCTGGGGTTGGGGAGAACCCAGGCGTGGCTGCCGCCGAAGGAGACCTCTTGGTGACCGACGCGAGCGTCTTTGATGCCGGAAACGATGCGGTAAGAACCGATTCCGACAAAGGCGACGACGGTGGGCCGCCAACGTCTGACTTTGGCTTCGAGGCGGCGGCCACCGGCGCGAAGTTCAGCGTCGGTCAGTTCGTCGGCGCGGGCGGTGGCCCGTTCGACGATGTTCGTGATGCCGAATTTGAGGTCGAGAAGAAGGGAATTCTCGAACGGGGAGAAGAGGCGCGGGGTGAAGCCGCCATCGTACAGGGCGGTCCAAAAGCGGTTTCCGGGACGGCCGAAGTGACGGCCGATGGCGGCTGTGTAAAGGCCGGGGTTGATGCCGGCGAAGAGAACGATGAGATTTTTGGCGACGAGATCCGGCACGCGCTTGTTGTGCGCGGCGAGGAGCTGGGCTTTGGTGGGTTTCCAGGGGGTGGACAATGTCCGATTCATCATTCGGTCTCAACCTCGCTTTCCTCTCGGAATGAACCCTGGAACGCCCGTTTCGGTAACGGCATTAAACCTGACCCGCGACTTGATTCCTTCCCTAATCTCCCGCATCGCGTCTTGAGGAAGGGCGGAGACTTCAAAGTTCTCCTTGATTCGGCTGAGGGTTTTCGAGGTGGTCAGGAGGGCCGTCCCGCGCTGGATCGCCCAGGCGAGCAAGACTGCGCGGGGGTTTTGTTGACTCGCTTGGCGATAGCAGTGATGACCGGATCCTCCAGCAACTTGGGCTCGCTACTATGCCCAAGCGCCGCGAACGCTTGCAACACGATGCCATTCTTTTTGCAAAAGTCCAAGAGGT
>CAWFFC010000027.1:0-360378 GCA_963815035.1 uncultured Gemmataceae bacterium | reverse complement strand
AAAGCGGAATGGCTCCAGCCCCAGGCAGCCGCGGCCAATGTGTTCGTGCCGGTCCACGCGGCTGCCGAGCGGTTTCTTGCTGTCGTTCAGGTGAAAGACTTTGATTCGTGAGAGTCCGATCAGGCGGTCAAAGTCGCGCATCGTGTTTTCATAATCCGCTTTCGTTTCCATCGAATAACCGGCGGCAAAGACATGGCAGGTATCGAAGCAGACGCCAAGGCGCTTTGGCTCGGCAACGAGTTCGAGAATGCGCGCCAGATGTTCAAAACGATGCCCCAGCGAGGAGCCTTGACCCGCCGTGGTTTCAAGCAGGATTCGCACTTTGACGTCCGCACACCGTTGTTGAATTTCGTCGAGCGCGGATGCGACCTTGGCTAGTCCGGGTTCTTCGCCGGAATCCATATGCGCGCCGGGTGGGTCACGAGATAGGCGGCCCCAATTTGGTCGGCCCGGTGAAGCTCGTCGATGAAGGCCTCGATCGATCGCCGCCGCAACGGTTCGTCGGGCGACGCCAGATTGATCAAGTAGGAATCGTGAACCGTCGGTTGTTTGATCTTGGTCTGTCGCAGAAGCTTGCGAAATTCTCTCGCGTCTTCCGCGGCGATCGGTTTGGAAGACCACTGGCTGGGCGCCTTGGTGAAAACTTGCACGGACTCAAACCCGTAATCGCGCGCTTTCAGCAGGGCCTTGCCGAGCCCGCCGGCCACCGACAAGTGCGACCCGAATCGTGGCATGTCGCGATCTCCTTGTTGTCGGCGGCGCACCCGACGCTTGCCGACAATTCATAACCGGCCTATCGTGCCTGAGAATATATTCAACTTGCCGCGGAGTTCATCGTGATCGATCTACCGACCTGGACGATTCAAGTCCTCGCGATCGTGCCGTATCTGTTGTGGTTCCTTTTCTGCCTGCTGGCCATCAATTGGAAAACGATGTGGCCGACGCTGGCCGAGGGGCCTGGGTGCCGGCGGTTCTTCTGATCATCTTCGCCGCGATCGTGTGGTCGCAGGTTCACGCAGTGAATGTGACACTGTTTGGATTTCTCGCCATTGGGAATTTTTGGTGGCAGTTAGGCGCGGTGGCGTTGCTGGCCGGCGAAGCGCTGTTCGCCGGCTGGATTCAAACCCGCTATTCCTGGACGCCGATTGAGGTCGCGACCGAACCGCTGGCTCCTAGCCACGATCATGGCCATGATCATGGCCATGATCACCATCATGAGCACGCCCACGGTCACGATCACAATCCCGATCACGGCCACCATTGATTCGATTTGATGAAATCGTCGGCGTCGATCGCAGGTAGCACGCGTCAGTTCATTCACTTCTCAGGAGTTTCGCCATGTGGATCCGCAAATGTGATCTCGATGCCGACACGGATTTTCGGCCGCCGGTCCCAACGCAGATTGTTTCCAATGAAGAATTCGTTCCACCGCCGCAATCGCCGGAGTTGAAAGCGGTCGAAGTCAAACTCAGCGGCATCACCGAGCGGAACTCTCGCAAACTGGGCATGGATCGCCGTGCATTCCTGGGCGGCGCTTGCGGCATGGCGGCCTCGCTGCTGGCGCTGAATGCAGTATTCGGGCCGATGACTACGACGTGCCGCCGACGAGGCGAAGGATCCCGAGGCGTTCGCCGAGCGTTGGCCGAAAGATCAATTCATCTTCGACATCCAGACGCACCATGTGGATGTGTCGCAAAAGTGGTACGACGACAGCAAGGATGGCAAAGCGGTGGTGCGTTTTTTCCAGATGCTGCGGCCGGGAAAGAACGTTGAGGACACGATGGATCAACTTAATCGCGTTCATTACGTGAAGGAGCTTTTCGGCGACAGCGACACGGTGATGGCGGTGATCAGCGGCGTGCCGAGCCGCGAATGGAACAAGAACCCGCTGCCGCCGGACCAGATGGTGGCGACGCGGAAGTTTGTCAACGATCTCGCGGGGAGCCGCCGCGTGCTCTCGCACGGCCTGTTGCGGCCCAATCTCGGCAAGAAAGAGTTCGAGGAGATGGAACGCCAAGTGAAGGAACTCAAGATCGACGCCTGGAAGATGTACACCGGGGCCGAACTTGGCGAAAAAGCCTGGTTCATGGACGATGAGAAAGTGGCGTATCCGTTTTGGGAGCGAACGAAGAAGCTCGGCGTGAAGAATCTTTGCGTGCACAAGGGGCTGCCGCTCGGCGCGTTCAACGAGAAAGCCTGCACGCCGAAGGATTTGGAAAAGGCCGCCAAGGATTGGCCGGACTTGAATTTCATCGTTTACCATTCGGGCTATCGCGGCGGTTTTTGGCTCGGCCGCGGGACCGGCGAGAAGGTCGTTGACAAAGGCACGAGCGATCCGCGGGAAATCCCCTGGATCAGCGACATCTTCCGAATTCTCAAGAACAACCCGGGCATCAAAAACATCTATTTCGAACTGGGCAGCACGTTTGAGCAGGTTTCTGGAACGAGCCCGGAGAAATGCTGTCACATGCTCGGGCAAATGATTCAAACCGCCGGCGCCGACCATGTTCTTTGGGGCACCGACAGCATTTGGAATGGCAGCCCGCAGAGCCAGATCGTGAGGCTGCGAAAGCTCACCATGCCGGAAGCATTGATTAAGAAATACAAGTACCCGGAATTAACAGACGAAATCAAAGACCAGATTCTGGGGCTGAATGCGGCGAAACTCTTCGGCGTGGATGTGAAGGAATCTCGCAAGGCGATCAAGAGCGACAAGCTCACGAAGATCAAGGAAGAGTATCGCAAGAACCCGTCGCCGAGCAATACGCAGTATGGCTGGGTCTGGGTGGGCGGCGGCAAGCCGACGATCCCGGTCGGCGGATCAAGCTGACTTAAGCCTTTTTCAAATCGTAAGCGCGAATTTTGCGATCCAGAGTCGAACGTTCGATGCCAAGGAGCATCGCCGTTTGACTCTTGTTCCAACCGGCAAATTGCAACGTGCGTAGGATTTGCTGTTTTTCCATTTCGTCGAGCGTCATGGGCACAAAGACGTCGCGCCGGCGGACGTGGGTTGAACGATTTGTGTCTCGAGCGAGGATAGCCAAATATCGGCCGCATCGAGCATCGGTCCGTTCGCTAAGGCCACGCCCCGCTCGATCACGTTGCGCAACTCGCGCACGTTTCCAGGCCAATGATAGGCGATCAGCTTCGCGACCGCTTCCGACGTAAATCCCTTGATCTTGCGGCCGGTTTCCTTGACGAACTTGCCCAGGAAATGGTCCGCCAGAATCGGCACATCGGCGAGCCGCTCGCGCAAGGGCGGCACGTGAATCTCGACCACCTGCAGACGGAAGAACAGGTCGCGGCGGAACGTTCCGGTCCGAACCGATTCCTCGAGCGGCCGGTTCGTCGCGGCGACCACGCGAACATCGGCGCGAATCGGCGTATTCCCGCCGACGCGCTCGAACGGATGACCCTCCAGCACACGCAGGAACTTGGCTTGCGTGCTGAGAGCCATTTCGCCAATTTCATCGAGGAAAATCGTGCCCATGTTCGCGGATTCAAACTTGCCGATCAAGCGTTCGGTGGCGCCGGTGAACGCGCCCTTCTCGTGGCCGAAGAGTTCGCTTTCGAGCAACGATTCGGTCAACGCCGCGCAGTTCAGACAGATCAATGGTCCTTCGGCCCGGCGGCTGTTGTAATGAATGGCGCTGGCGACCAGTTCCTTGCCGACGCCGCTCTCACCGCGAATGAGTACGGTGGCCGAGGTTTCGGAGACGCGGCTGATTTGCGATTCGATCGCGCCCAACGATTCGTCGGCTCCGACGAGCTGGCTTTCAAAACGATCCCGCAGTGCCTGATTGCTGGATGTCAATTTCTGACGCCGCCGCATCTGGAACAGCACCATGGCCATTTGATTTGCCACGGCGAGCGACAAATCGAGGTCGTCGCTATCGAGCCGGTTTTCGGGATCGAGGCAGTAAAGATGTATCAACCCGAAGAGCTGCTCGCGGAACATAATGGGCGTGCAGATGAGGCTCGAAACCTGCAAATCGGTAAGACTTTCGCGAACACGCAAGTGCCGGTCCTTTGACACGTCCTCGGCGAGGATCGCCTGTTTGCTATTCACAACCTCGCTGCTGACGAATTGCGAGACCTTTTGGTACTTCGGGAACTGGCCGTCGCGATGGCGATCGGCCTGCAGCACCAGGTCGCCTTCTTCGTTGAGAAAGAGCACCGCGCCGACTTCCGATTTGACCATTTCCATCAAACCGTCAAGCACCAGCCGAACCAGGTCCTGTTCGGTCTCGGCGGCGCCCATTTCCAACGCCAGGCGGTAAAGCCGGCCCAGGTGCGATTCATAAGCCGACGATTGTTTGCCAACGGTCGAACCGCCCGAGGCCGGAACGCTCGGAGCCTTGGACCGGTGATAGTGGGTTTCGCTTAAGCGCGCGAATCTCGAGATTAGTTTGCGGCTGCGCAGGCGGACCTTTCGGCAAAGCGGGCAATTCATGCATGCTTTCGACGAACATCAATCGCGTGCTGCCCAGTTCAATTTCGTCGCGTGGCGAGAGCGAAACCTCGTCGCGCACCGTGTGGCCATTGGCCCGGCTGCCGTTCAGGCTTCCCAAATCGCGCAGATACCAGCGCCCGTCGGCGAAAAAGACTTCCGCATGTTCGCGGCTGCACATTTCGTCTTTCAGAACGATGCGGCTGGATGTGGCGCGACCGATCGTGCAGCGCTGGGTGGTGCGGAGCGGAAATACCTCGCCGAAACCATCGTCGCGGTGAACCACCAAATACGCAGTTGGGGCGTTTGCCATGCGTTTATCCGAGCCTTGCGGAAGTTGCAATTCGCGCAAGTGGGTCGAGTCTTTTCGTCACGGTGAAAACGAAATCCAGCGTCGATGGGGCGAACAAATGCCGCTGGCGAGTCCGTTCGCCCCATTCTATCAGGGGTACGTGCCACGATCCGGCAAAGATCACAACAAAGATCATCGCGAGCCGCGCCCGATCAATAGCGCACCCACTTCCACGATTCCATGAGTCGAAACAACCACGGATGCCGCCACGGGTTATACTCCGAGAAACTGGCGGAAAAGACCGAAATCGCCAGAAGCCCGTAAACCAACCATCGGCCGTACCTCCATGTTGCCGTTCGGTCCACAATCGGCACAAGCGACCATAGCCAAATCGGCGTCAACCAGATGAGCCAGCGCAGTCCGACTGTGTGTCCGCCATAGTTGTCCGTGTCCAGCAGATAAAAGCCAAGTACCACAATCGAGGTTAAGAGCGCCACCGGAAACAAGAAATTGGCATCGTTCGCGCGAAGCAACGCCGACTTGGTTCCACGAATCATCCCCGCGAACGACAGCAGCCATAGCGGCGTCAAGCTAAACAATCCATGGTGTCCCACGAGTACATGAAGGGCGTACATCTGGATCGATTCGTGACGGCGGGCCCAGTCGATGCCATGCTTGATTTCTCCAGGCCAGGGCTTGTTCCAGTGGCTGCCGGGATATTCGTACCAATTGCCGCCGAATTTCGCGTAGGCCGGCAGCCACTCGCCGATGGCCCAGTAGTTGAGGGCCAACTGCACAACCGCCGGCAAAATCGCCGCGGGCAGGAACCAGATCAAAGTCCGGCGCGGCTCGCGAATCGCGAGGAGCGCGAAAAGCAGGGCGGCGAGCGACAGCGCAGGGAGTTCCAGGCAGGCCATTAAACCGGCGCAAAGCCCCGAGATCGCCAGTTGGCTGGAACTCGGCGTGGCGGGCAATGGTATTCGTCCCAATATCCAACGACTCGCGCCTTCCGCCATCAGGATCGGGTACAGCGCACCGAGAGTGCAGACGGCGGCGGGGGTGTGATTGTTCAATGTCACGCCAAAGGTCGTGACTAATGTTCCAAAGCAAGCAGCGGCAAATGTAATCAGCCGGCCCCAATCGGTGACGCCGAATCGCTCCAGCAGCCGCCGCAACATCCACAAGTAGACGATCAACGGCAAGACGTTGAACGTGATGAGAATGGTTTTGACAACGTAGTTCGTTTGGCCGGTGATGGTCCAGCCGAACGCTTTCTTCAGCAACCAATACTCGCAGGCTACGAGGAACGAAAGCAAGGGCGGTTTGCTCGAATAAAAATCGTCGGTGGCGGGATTTTTCACGCGGTCGATCGTCTGCCAACCATTTTCAAAGACGATGCCTTCGTCGCGGTAGGTTTGATCGGGAAAAACCGTGCGATGACCGATGACCCAAGTGCCGTTGTCCACGAGTGCGCGGACGGTGCACCAGCGCGAGCGATCGTTCGACGAAAGCGTCGGCATGGCGGCCGGGCGATCCTTCGGCCAGTTTCGCCGGGCGATGTCGGGAGGTTCATCCGTGTTGGTCGGGCCATGATAAAAGTGCGGTTCCAACAGCAATTCGACATTCGCGATGCGCAACGTAAGCGCCGCCACGGTGACGACCGTGAGCAACGCGTAAACGGTATGGCGAAGCTGCTCGTTGCTCATCGTTCGCAATCGATCTCAACGGTGGTTTCGGCGATGCTGTACTCATCCGCATGCCGGGCATTGTGGGCGGTCAGCAGTTCCGCGATAAATCCCAACGAAAGCATTTGCGTGCCGAGCAGCAACGCGGCGACCGAATAGATCAGCAGCGGCCGCTGGTGCAACGGCAAGAACCAGTCGTCGTGGAACAGGCGAATCACCCACGTGATTGCCAGCCAGATCATTCCCAGCATGCCGAGCCCAAAGGCGGCCAGGCCAATGCTGCCGAGCACATGCTGAGGCCGGTGGCTGAAACTGGTCAGGAACTTCACCGTCATCAGGTCGAGAAATCCCTTCACGAGGCGGCGTACGCCATATTTCGACTTGCCAAATTTGCGTGCCCGATGCTCGACTTCGATCTCGCCGACACGGAAGCCGCGCGCCGACGCGAGAACGGGAATGAACCGGTGCAATTCGCCATAAAGCCGGATTTCGCGAAAAACTTCGGCCCGGTAGCACTTGAAGCCGCAGTTGTGATCGTGCAACCAGACTCCCGTGAGCCGGCTCACCATCCAATTGAAGATCCGGCTTGGAATCACCTTGTGCCAGGGGTCATGTCGAATCCGTTTCCAGCCGCTGATGACATCCTTGCCCTCATCGAGAGCTTTCAGAAAGCGCGGAATTTCCTTCGGGTCGTCCTGCAGGTCGGAATCGAGCGTCAGGATCGTGTCGCCCCGAGCGGCGGCGAAACCGGCCGACAGGGCGGCCGCCTTGCCGAAGTTCCGCCGAAACCGAACGCCGCGAACCCGATGGTCCTTCGTAGCAAGGTCACGAATTGTTTCCCAGGAATGATCTGTGCTGCCGTCGTTGACGAAAATGATTTCGAAATCCAACGCGGCAAGCCGGCCGCACTCGTCGATCTCGCGATGAAGCTGCGGCAAGCTCTCGGCTTCGTTCAACACGGGGATAACGATCGATATCATGCCGGGACCTTCCGAGCGGCCAGAGGCGGCAAGAGCCAGGCGAGACCAGCCATCACCAGCTCGGCGACGGTCCACACCAGGCGCAAAGACAATACGAGCACCACCGCGAATGTCGCTGCGGCCTCATTTCCCATTTGCGGCCCGAGTCGTTCCGCCAGCAACTGCTGCAAGATTGCTTCGCGAACGCCGAGGCCGCCGGGGGCGGGCAGTGTGAGAAACCCGGCGACATAGGCCAGCGACACGTACGCCGTACATACCATCCATGGTAAACGAATCGGCTCGTCGCCGTCGCGGTGAATGGCATGGAGCAGCGACAACATGCTGGTTCCGAGACACAACCAGCCAATGCCCGATTGAAATAAGCCGGCCAAGAGCGACGACGTCTTTAATTTCGGCAACTGGTGCGAAGCGGTGGCCGAAAACGGCTTGATCAGCCTTCGCGCCACCCAGTTGAAAACTCCCGGCAGGATGGGGACGCCCGCGATCGCCAGCAGTCCGAGCGCCTTCCAGCCCATCGCCGATCGCTCGGTAGCGAGGAATGGAAAGAGAATGGCGGCGATCATCGCGCCGGCGGCCATGTTCGTTAGTGTTTCATAAGTGGCGCTGATGGCGGCGACGCTGGTGCGAACCCCGGCGGCACGGGAGTAACTGATGCGCATGAGCACGGCGACCGCCTTGCCGGGCACATACTTGCCAAGTTGACTCACAAAGTAAGCTCGGGCCGCGTGCGGGAGGGTGAGCCGCTCGCCCATGACATGCACCAGACGAAGCCAGTAGCCGCCCCAACAACAGAATGCGGCGACATAGAGCAACGCGGCGACGACCAGCCAGATCGGATCGATCCGCAATGGCTGCTGCCACAGTTCCGGGCGGCGCAGGATCTTGGCGAAATGCCAACCGACCCCCGCGACGATCAGCACCGCCAGCACAACTTTTGTGATTCGCCAAATGAACGCCCATCGTGTGCGCATCGCCGGAAATTGTATGAGACAGTTTGCTCCGTGGCTTTGCGCACGGCTTGTTCATTCCCGCGACATCCACCATGATGGATGGGGGGAGGATCTATGCGCTGGAGCATTCGGTTCCAATTTCTGGTCCCGCTCGCGTTGCTGTTGCTCGGCCTGGTCGGGATTTGCACTTGGACTGCGTGGGACTCGGCCCGCCTGGCCCGGCATCGCATCGCGCAGCAAGTGCACGGGATCATTCACACGCTAGCCGACGCGCGATTCCCGAAAAACCAACATGTCCTCGATCAGATGAAGGGGCTTTCCGGGGCCGAGTATGTCTTGCTCGATGCGAGCGGAGAGCGATTCGCGACCTTTTCTGGGCAATTCGATCATCTTCCGACCGCCTCGCCCGCGGACGTACCGATTGAACCGACGTTGGGTGAACGGATCATGGTCGACCGAAACGCCTACTTTTGCCGCGGCGTCAAATTGAAGAATCCGCAGGGCGGACCGGCGGCGACCGTTTATATTCTTTATCCCGAATCGTTGCTCCACGACGCCATCTGGCAAGCCATTCGCCCGTCGCTGGTGCTGGGCATCAGCGGCGGACTCGCCGCCGTCATGATCACGCTGGTCGGCGGTCAACGGCTCGTGGCGCGCATTCGCGATCTGGAGCGGCGAACGCGTCTGATCGCCGGAGGCGACTTCAGCCCAATGCCGGTCCCCCGCCGCAACGACGAACTCCGAGACCTCGCCACTTCCGTCAATGAAATGGCGGCGAAACTATGCTCCTTTCAGGAGGCCGTGGCCCGCTCCGAACGCGTCCGGTTGTTGGGCCAGGTGTCCGGCGGGCTGGCGCATCGAGTTGCGCAACGCCGTCACCGGCGCCAAACTGGCGGTGCAATTGCACACCGATTCCTGCCAGGGAGGCGACGCCGAAGCCCTGCAAGTCGCCGAGCGGCAATTGTCGCGAATGGCCATTGACCTCAATCGATTTTTTGATCTCGGGAAAACCGGTTTGCGTCAGGAGCCGTGTTCTCTGGCCGAATTGGTGGATGAAGCGGTGCGATTGCTTCGACCGCAGTGCCAGCACGGCCGAATTGACCTTATTTGGAAAAAACCCGACGCCGCGGGAATGGTCAGCGGAGATTCGGGCCAGTTGGGGCACTTAATTCTGAATCTCCTGTCCAATGCCGTGGATGCGGCGGGACCGGGCGGAACCGCTGAAGCGCGATTAGTACAAAAAGAATCACGATGGCTCTTTGAAGTGAGCGATTCGGGCAAAGGTCCGCCGCCGGACATCGGTGATCGACTCTTTGAACCGTTCGTGACGGGGAAACTGGAGGGCGTGGGGCTGGGCCTCTTTATCGCGAAGCAGGTCGCCGAGGCGCATGGAGGTTCGATTCACTGGAGCCGCGAGAGCAATCGCACCGCGTTTCGCGTTGAACTGGCGATGGCACGAGAAATTCATGGCCGGTAAGCGTGTTTTGATTATCGACGACGAGGAGGCCGTCTGCTGGTCTCTGCGCCGGGCGTTCGAGCGTGGCGGTTATCGCGTCGCCGTTGCCTCGTCGGCCGAGGAGGGGCTTGAAGCGGCGCGGCGGGAAAAGCCCGACGCCGTCTTTCTCGACGTGCGCCTGCCGGGAATGGATGGGCTCGCGGCGCTGGGCGAATTGCGAGCGATCACCGTCAACGCGCCGGTCATCGTCATCACGGCGCATGGGAACCTTTCTACGGCGGTACGAGCGCTGGAGGGCGGCGCCTTTGACTACATTGCCAAGCCGTTTGACCTGGCGCAGGCGCTCGACGCCGTCGCCCGCGCGCTGAACCGTCCCAAACCGGCCGCGGCGGGGCCGGCCGCGGAGCCGCAGGCGAGCGAAGAAATCATCGGACATAGCCCGGCGATGCAGCAGGTTTTCAAACAAATCGCCCTGGTCGCTCCGCGTGACGTCTGCGTGCTGATCACCGGCGAAAGCGGGACCGGCAAGGAATTGGTGGCCCGCGCGATTCATCGCCATAGCGGGCGACGCGATAAGCCATTTATCCCCGTTCATGTCGCCGCGCTCAACCCGAATCTGGTCGAGAGTGAATTATTTGGGCATGAAAAAGGGGCCTTTACCGGCGCCGCCGGGGCGAGGGAAGGGCTGCTGGCGCTGGCGCACGGCGGCACGGTATTCCTCGACGAACTCGCCGATATTCCGCTGCCGGTCCAAGCGAAGTTGTTGCGCGTGTTGGAATACAAAGAAGTGATTCCGGTTGGCGGCAATCAGCCGCGAGCGCTCGAACTGCGAATCGTTTCCGCGACTCATCAGGATTTGGGCCGGGCGGTGGAGCAGGGGGCTTTTCGACATGATTTGTATTTTCGTTTGAACGGTTTTCAGATTCACTTGCCGCCGTTGCGCGAGCGCGGCGACGACATTCTCGAACTTGCCAATCATTTCATGCGACTCTTGGAGCCCGGATCGGCCGCGCTGACCGATGAGACGATCGCGTTTTTGAAATCACGGCCATGGCCCGGCAACGTGCGCGAACTTCGCCATGCCCTGGAATACGCGATCATTGTCGCTCGAGGTAGTCCGTTGTCGGCGACGCATTTTCCGCCGCCCGCGGCGCAGCCGCAGGGGATGGACACCGCGAGTCTGCTGGCGGGATTGATTCGCCGCTGGGTACGCGAACAGGCGGCAGCAGCGGCCGATGAACCGGCGAATCTTTACGAATCGCTTCTAAACACTGTCGAGCCGGCATTGATCGCGGAAGTGCTCGCTCAAACCCAGGGGAACCGCCTGGCGGCGTCACGCTGGTTGGGATTGGCTCGCGCGACCCTGCGTAAACTAATCGCCCGGCATTTGCCGGGCGAATCCGCCCAGGATAATGACGATTGACCCGCTCAAACGACTGTGACGCGATTGAGCAACTTGCGGCGGCCTAATACCGGCCGCACGGTCTCCTGCGCCACTTGCTTCAGGAAATAATTCGGCAAGGTGCCGGTCAGCACGACTTCTTCGTCGGTTTCCTCAACATGCAGGCGGCGGAGCAGCGGCTGCGGACTACAGCGCAGGATTTCAGCCGCGGGCGACTTCGATAGAGTTGCGGTCGGCATGGGTGACCTCCTATTCGTTTCAACGGCTCGCAAGAAAAAAATTGGTTGCGAGCCAACGCGGACTCGTTTGATTGACGGCGACATGACCGTGTGCCAATCCAAACGAACCGCCCGATCCATTCTTGTGCCGGATCCGTGGATGTTATCCTACGCGGGCGCATGCAGCCGATCAATCATTTTCCGGGTGCGGAAATATGAAATCCGAGTGAAGCGATTTGGGCTTGGTCTCCATCGATTTGTAAGGGCGCCACAGCGCCTGCGCGCGTGACACAGAATCTGTCATCTTACCCTTTTCTGCGGCAGAGCCGGCGTAAGGGCGCCACCGCGCCTGCGCGCGACACCAAATCTGTCATCTTACAACTCTTCAAGCACCAGAATTGACATTTCGCCCGCGCACCCAACGATTCAGTGTGCGAACGATCCGGGGTGCGCACGGCGCTCGTTGTGCCGTGCCGACTGGCCCTTGGTTGCGGCCGATCCCCTGACCGCGCCTCAATTGAATCACTGCCTGTCCGGCGAATCCCGCCGACCGATCACTTCCACATCGCGGAATTGCGCTCGCCGAGCGCACCGTTTGGTTGGGCCATCAGCAACCGCTTTCCGTTGGCGGTAAACGCGAATGCGTCCACGCCTCGCGCGGGCGATATTCGGGCAATTTCATCGAGGGTCCGGGAATCCCAAAAACAGATCTCGGTCGCGGACCGATCCTGCGATCGAGGAAACGAGACGAACGCAAATCGCTTTCCGTCCGGCGTGAATTTCACATCGCTCAAATGCGTCCAGGGCGTGAGTTTGGCCCGACGCGAGGCGAGTTTGCTGATTTTGTCACCAATATCCCAGATCGCAACGACCTCGGATTTCCGGTCGTAAGTCACCAGGCGCTTGCCATCGTTGGAGAATCCGCAAGGGATCGGGCAGGCGGTTGGCTGCGGCAAATCATAAGACGGCTCGGCGCGGTGTGTCGCTTGATGACAATCCAATCCGCGTCGGCTGTGGTTCGCCGAATGGCGAACCGAGTTCCGCCGCCCAGCGCAAGCCAGTTGCCATCGGGCGACATCATCAGGCGGCCCCACGCGCCCGCCGTAAACGGCAATTCGATCGAGCGCACGACTTTGCCGGTCGGCACGGCGACCAGATCCACGGCTCCCGCGGGACGGACAACCCATGCCGCTCCGCCGCCATCAAAGCCAAGCAACATCGGCCGCCAATAGTTAGCGGTCGCACGCTTCATTGCTTTTCGGCCCAGTTCCTTACCGGTTGCAGCATCCCAGAAGACGAGTTCCCAGTCAGGATCGGCGCCGCGAATCCCGGCGACGGTTTGTGCGTCCGGCGCGAACATCGGATAGCAAATTGCCTTGTCTGAACCTGAGTCGAGGAGGATCGATTTGCCGGCTTTGAGGTCAAAAACGCGAACTGCGGACGCCCAGCCGACCAACAGCTTGCGGCCGTCGCGTGAGAGTTGCAAATCATAGACGCGGGGCGTGCTCGAATGGGCGGGCTCGGACCAATTTTTGTCGAGCCAGGACCTCGGAAATTTCGGAGCGGGCGGCTCAGCCTGCAAGGCGGTCGATGCCACGATAATCCCGGTAAAAACAACCAGCCAGTATGCATATTTCATGTGCGATCACTCCGCGGACAGTCCAAAAATGCACTCCGAGACATCATTCGGGCATCTGATTGTAAGACAATTTGGTAGTATGATAACTGCGGTTTTAGCTGCTTATATCACGCGTGCCACATCTGATTGGAATCCCCATTCGACCGAGCGATTGGGAGAAGTGCTCGACGTACGGCGCTGTGGGCAGACGGTTGCGGAAATGTGAAGCGACACCAATTATTCACTTCCAGCCATCTGCCTATGCTTGGGTCGTACATGGCTTGCTCCTTTTTTCGTAGTGCGGCCTCTGTAAACGTTCTCATCATTTCGAGCCGCTTGGCAGCAGTCCGAATCAATCGCGAATACCAAGCCAACAATCCACTGAACAACTCGCAGCGCGTCAGCAAAGCTCACTTCATTGGCCGGTCAGGAGTCAGTACGTCCCAAATTCTGATCCGGTTGCGATGCCCGGAGGCGAAGGATTTGCCATCCGGACTGAACGCCAACGAAGACACCTCGCTGGTTTTGGGAGTCGTTGCAATTCGCTTTTTGCTCGCCACGTCCCAAAGCATAATCGTGTCGTCGCCGCTGCCGGATGCTAGCAACTTGCCATCGGGGCTAAAAGCGACGCACTGCAGCCATTCCTTGTGCCCCCGCAGCGTGGTCAATTCCTTTCCGGTGGCCGCATTCCAGAGCTTGACCGTCATTTCACCACTAGCCCCCGAAGCGATAAGCTGGCCATCCGGACTGAACGCAACCGAATAGACCGAGTACTTGTGAGTCCCAAGTATGGATTTCTCTCGGCCGGTTTTCAGGTCCCAGAGCCGCAGCGTTTTGTCCTGGCTTCCCGTCGCCAACATCGAATTATCCGGACTGAAGGCCAAACAATCGATCAACTGTGTATGGCCGGTAAGCGTCGCTTTGCGTTTGCCATTGTATACGTCCCAGAGTATCACTGTTCGATCATCGGCCCCCGTCGCCAACGTCTTGCCGTCCGAGGCGAACGCCAGCGTCTCCAGATCATCGGTGTGGCCAACCAGGGTAGCGCGAATCTGACGACTGGCGACCTCCCATAGAAGAACCGATCGGCCATCGGTGGACGCAATCATCCGGCCATCGGGGCTGAAAGCAGATGATCGAACCGGATTCTTATGCTTCAGCGTCGCAATCTGCGATCCAGTTGCGACATTCCACAGTCGGACGGTCGTGTCACCACCCGCGGACTGCAGGACCTTGCCATCCGGACTGAAGCCGACGGAGTATACCCCCGGTGCGTCACCGGCATGTCCTGGGAGAACTGCTCGCAATTTCAGTTCCTGGGCAGCCGCTTCCGAAAGAAAACGAGCACCGAAGAGCAACGCTCCTGTCAAACATAACCATGCAAGGACGTATTGTCGTCGAATGACGGCGATATTCGCGATCCAGTCTACAAACGCGCTGCTCCGCAAAAGGAATCGTGTGTCGCTCATTTCACAAATCCTCGAACTCTCAACCTCGCGAGTATGCCACGTTGAGGCTTTTGGTACCCTCCGTAAAGAAAGGTCCAGTCAATAACAAGTACTTCAAAGTAATGCGTTCGTTTACCATTCAGGTGGTAACTACTTGATGCCACGATGTGGCCTGCTCCCCATTTTTTGGTCCAGCTGAAATGGGAGTCGCTTGCATAGCATAAGTCCAGGAGGGACTCATGAGCAAGCGACGGAACGCTGAACAGATCGTGCGCTATTGCGCGAAGCCGAACGCGACCTGGCCAAGGGCCTGACGGTCGCCGATGTTTGCCGAAAACTCGGCATCGTCGAGAACACTTATTACCGCTGGCGACAACAATTTAACCAAGATCAGATCGACGAGGCTCGGAAGATTCGCGAACTCCAAGCCGAGGTCGATCGCCTCAAGACCATCGTCGTCGAACTGATGCTCGATAAGCAGATGCTTCAAGAGGTCGCGAAAAAAAAGTGGTGACGCCGACGCAGCAGCGCGGGCGGCGGATTACTTGCAACAGCGTCATGGCCTCAGCCAGCGACATGCTTGCCGGCTCTTGGGCCGAGCTCGCTCGACCATCCGTTATCGCTCCAGCGCGTCGGCCAAGGACGAGCCGCTGGTCCGGGCGATTCGCCGCCTGGCGCGTCGGCACCCGCGTTACGGTTACCGCCGCATCCATGCCCGCCTGACCCATCAGGGCTGGACGGTCAACCTCAAACGCGTCCGACGGCTGTGGATCGAACTGGGTCTGCGGCGAGCGGTGCGTCGCAAAAAATCGCGAAAACTCGGGGCCAAACGCGGCACCAGCCGCAACAGTTGCGTGAACCAACCGGCGCGGTTCAAGAACGACGTGTGGACCTGTGATTTCGTCGCCGACCGCACGGTCTCGGGCCAAACGCTCAAGTGGCTGTCGTTGGTGGACGAATATACTCGGGAGTGCCTGGCGTTGCACGCGGCGACAAGCTTGAGCGGCGCCGACGTGCGGCGGATCCTCGGTCGCGTAATCGGTCGACGAGGTGCGCCGCGTCGGATTCGCAGCGACAACGGCACGGAGTTCCTGGGCCAGGCCTTGGCCGACTGGCTGCCGGTGGTGGGGACGAAAGCACTCCCCGTGGCGCCGGCGAGTCCGTGGGAGAACGGCTACGTCGAGTCGTTTCACAGCCGGCTGCGGGACGAGTTTCTGGAACGAGAGGAATTCGAGTCGGAGTCGGATGCACGAGCGAAGGCGAAGTGGTTCCGGCGCGAATACAATCGGATTCGGCCGCACAGTTCGCTGGGCTATCGGACGCCACACGAATTCAGCGCCGCATGCGATCGCGGCGAGCGGAGGAAGATCAAGCGGAAGTCATGATGACATGTGACAAAATGATATTTGTGCGAGAGACTCTCACAACGCCTGGACCAAAAAACGGGTAGCAAGCCAATGAAGTCTTGCTTTCCAGGCCCGAATTCGATTCTGCCCTCACCTCTTGATCCTTCATCCGTCCGCATCCCTCCCTGAAAGGCATCCGCGGTATTCGGATCATCAGGTGGCCAACCTGATCGAATGTCGACGACAATCGTGTGTGAAAGATGATTAGTCTTCGGGTTGATTGCACTTACCTTGACTTTTAATGTGATTTTTTCGTTGAGTAGACCAGTAATATCGAGTCCTCCGCGGCCATTTCCAAGAAGATCGAATCGTTCGTGGTGCTTGTCCTCGATAAAGAATTCAACGATCTCCGCTTGGGCTGGAGCTTCATTCGGGTCGGCAACAGTCGTTTCTGGTAGTTGCAGTGATGGCCAGACCTTATCCAACCCCGTCGGATCAACGGCATTCGTCGGTCCATTCGTCACATATCGATACAAATTCGCATCGCCGGCTTCGAAACCGATTGGGTCTTCCTCCAACCAGCGGCCAATACTCGGATCGTACATGGATTGCTCCTTGGTGCAGGTCATCCTTTACGAAAACTGGAACGAGATACTGCATACGTTGGGCGCCGAATCAACGAGCACGTTGGTGGGAAAGACATTGAATTCCTCCCCGCGGCGAATCCGTCCCCAAAGCTTTTGCTCGAGCTCTGGCTCGTTGAGCAGGTTTTCAATGGCTTCCTGGCAAATTGCGTCGTGCTCCAACTCGAGCGGCAGCGAATCCGATATTCGTGGGGAGTTTCAATTTTCAGCTTCTTCATTCGACTCCGCTTATCATCGAAAGTATGGGACAACCGTCTTGAGGCGCTTGGTGACAAGAACGTACGTCACCGAACGCATACATTTCATTGCGGCCTTTGTTCAAAGCTCTTGACCTTCCGGAGCACTATTTGGCAGTTGTTTTCGAAAATCTCTAGCGCACCCATTCGCAACGGGAATCTTGGCGCTTTCCGCGTGACCGTCAACCGCTTACCGGTGGAACAGTCCCAAACTGTCGTGGTTCCGAGCAATGTCGTTGTCGAAATCTTCGTCGATGACAGCACGCTAATGCTCCGGACAGCAGAATCGTGACCGCCCAAGTCAAACTTTAGCTTTCCGCCGACAAGGTCCCAAACCCTGGCTGCCTTTTCCTCGGCCGCACTGACGGCCAGCCTATCGCCGGGCAGCACAACGACTTTATTCACGCCCGCGCCGTGACTGTCCAACGCGTACTTCAATTTGCCCGTTTGAACATCCCAAACTCGAATGGTGCGATCCTCGCCGGCGCTGAGAAGGCACTTGCAGTCGCTAGTTGTTGCGATATCGAGCACATAATCCGTGTGCCCTGCAAACGTTTGGCGAAGTTTACCCGTTGAAGCATCCCACAAATGGATCCGCGGAGCAGGATGATCGCCGTCCCTCCAATTGTTGTCGACGGTGATTACAGCCTTTGAGTCCGGGCACCAGACAGCGATTGTCGCATAAAAGAAAGCCCCCTTCCCAGCTTTTGGATCACGCGGTTCGTGCCACGATGAGATGACCTTGAGCGAATCTAAATCGATCACGCGAATCCCGCCGAGGACATTGCGGGTAATGCCCGTCACGGATGAAAGTTTTTCGTCGCGCCGGAGATTGTTATCTGCCATCGCAATTGCAAGCCGATGATCCGGCGATTGAATCAAACGATCCCCAATCATGCCATAATCACGCGAGATTTTCGTCAACTTTCCGCTTTCCACATCAATCACAAAAATCTTCATTCCGCAGGCCGTCCGACCTACCCCTTCACGACTTAACCAGACGAGTGCCAATTGTTTTTCGCCAACCCACTGTGCTGACCAGAATTGCAGCTCAAAGCGATCGCCAATGGCCTCCCTGATCCCAATTGCGTGCTTGAGGGTCCCGGATTTGGCATCCCAAATTCTGATCGTTGGAAGAGCATCTTTCGCCGACCGACCGTCTTGACTCCGATTTGGCAGCAGTCGATCCGCCGTAACTATCACTGTCTGGTCGGACGACGATAAACACCAATCGACTGGGCGCGGCAAGTTCCGCCGGTCACCAAGGCGTTGTCCGATGTCAGTGTCCCAGATTTCGAAGCCACCCTCTTCCCAACAGAACACGGCTCGACTTGCCTTGTCGCAGAAAAGAAAACCGGTGAGCGACTGCGCCGGGCCAAGCGTGAACTTCTCCGGGCTATGTCGGTGCCCATCGCGCTGGTGCATTGGACACGCAGTTAGCGTGATGCACACAAATATGACAAGCGCGACTCGAATAAGTTTGCTATGAATGCGCATTGCATCCCCACCAACCGAGGAAACGCGAATCTAAGGACCTAGGGAAACCGTTTACTCATCGGACGGCAGCAAGAATTCTTTCGCCTTGCGTGCGGCTCACCCACTGAATCATGTTTTTTCTCGCAGAACATCTTGCAATACCAAACGCGGTCGCGCAATGATATTCATTTGAAGCTAGTTGGCCCAACCTCACTTTAATCGGGAATGCGCTTGGCTTACTCCTCACGATCGTCGCCGCCCGCTGCAAAAATGGTCCGGCACGGCAGGAGGAATCCCGGCAACAATTTGGTTTCGCATGCATCATCCGGGCCGAGCGCGGTTTCTTTCCATTTCGATCGGCCACGCTTCAGGATGAGGATCTGTTCGAGCTTAAGTGACACCGGTTATTTCTCAACTTCGCAACCAGGAAGAGCCTTTTTGATCTCATTCACGGCTTTGTCTGATACTTTTGTGCCATGCAGGGTCAATAGACGCAACTTCCTAAGATCCTTCAGATTTCGTGCGCCATCGTCTGTAACCTGAGTCTTATCGAGATAAAGTACCGTGAGCTCCTTCAGCTTGGCCAAATCTCCTGCTGCGCGATCCGTTACTTCCGAACCCGCCAGCCCCAGCACTGTAAGTTTCGCCCCCATAGGCAAGAGTTTCTTGATGGCCGAGTCGGTGATGCTTGTGTTGATCAACTGCAACTGTTTCAAACCGCGCAACTTCGCAATCTCTGCTACGTACTGATCCGTTATTTGCTTGCCGCCTAGCGAAAGTGCCTGAAGGTCTTTGACTGCTCCAAGATTCCGGATTCCCAAACTAGTGACTTCGGTCTCGTAGCCGACCTCGACAAATTGCAGACCGGCTATCGACGCCAGAAGTCTGAGTTCTCCGTCGACGACTCCGGTTCGGTAAAATGACACCATTCTTAAACCCTTCAAGGTCGCAAGGTCCTTCAACAGTGACGTGCTTGCGCGGCCCTTGTAGAATTCCACGGCGATAACCGGTTTTTTCGGATCGTTTTTCTCATTCCGGTAACCGCCGCCAATGTCTTGAATGGCTTTGAGAATTTTAGCCTCGGTCTCATCACAGTGCGCTTTACCAGAACCGATGAGAAGAATACTCAGGCACAATATTTGGAATCGCACGGGGATTACTCCGGATTTCGTCAAGCAAAGACACAAATCGCGTCGACGTCAGGGTGCCGCTCCCGGTCTATTCAAAGAAGGAGCCGGAGGTACGAAATTCAACCAGTCCATAGTAACCTCGGCCACATAAAGTGCCCCAGTGGCTCGCATGAGCAGTTCATAACGTAAGTTCCGAACAGTTGGGTTATTCGACCCCACGTACTTCTCCAGTGAGTTTGCCTTCGAAAGCAAATCATCGCTAAACGAGGCGGCGACGCGGAGGAATTGTTCGAGCGCCCCGACTCTTGCAATGGCACTGCAGTAATCGGAGTTCAAATACAGGTCCAGCTGGTTGTTAAGGGCAAAAAACAAATATGACAGTATTTTGTTCTGAGTGTTGACAATGTTCTCAATGTCCGTATTCAACTGCATTGTTCCGACTGGAAAGGGGCTCGTATTGTGCGTAAATGCATCGACGAATAGTTTGAAATCAGCTTTATAGTCGTTTTCATAACCCGATAGTTTCTGGGTGAAGTAAGGTATTATGAAAAACCAGATTCCGGTCACATCCTGTAGTCACGCCTGTACTTGAGCGGGCGATGCTCCAAGTGGGAGGTAGTGTACGTTGAAATTATAAAAATTCGCGAGTCCAAAAGGATCGTATTGATTTGTCGGCCCATTGCCAACGTATCTGTAGAGGTTCGCGTCACGCGCTTGAAACCCCATCGGGTCCGTACTGGTCTACTTACCCGAGTTCGGATCGTAATACCGGGCTCGGTTGTACTGCAAACTCAGGGATGAATCCCACTCCCGGCTGGTGAAGCCATATCGATCGTCATTCACTCCTGTCGTGTTGGTCAGGATGTTCCCGAAGCCATCGTACGTGATCGGGCCCAGCGATGTTCCGGCGGAATCGACCATGCCAATCACCGAGTTCTGATAATCGAGCAGGTACCAAACCACTGTGCCTGCCGCGGTGATCCGCGCCACGGGGTCATCAATGCTGGGACCAAACAGCCGGCGATAGGTGAGCCCGTTGCTGCCGTCCAGGTCGGCCCACACATTCGCGCCATCGTAACCGAACCGCGCGGTCACGTCAACATTCCCATCGCCGTTGCTGTCTTCGGTCCGCTCGATGCGGTTGTCCAGGGCATCGTACTTGTATTGCACCTTCAACTGCAGCGTGCCGCCATCGGTCGCATGCTTCTCGACCGTGACCAGATGATTTTGCTGGTCATAGTATCAAGCCGCCTAACAACGACGTTTCGCGCAATTGTTCTGCTTCGATATGGAGACTAAGAAGTTGGCTCTTTGCGCTCGGTGCGCACCTCCCGACCACTGCTTTTAACATCTTCACGTTTTCGGTTTGGGTGCGGCGGGTTGCCGGGCACGGAATACGGAGCCATCGTTTCGATTTTGGGGTTTGGCGATATGCGAGCGGCGCTTTTTGTTGATTGCTTGTAAGCGAGACCCGCGCCGAGCGCGAGCGAAGGTTATTCATCGGTTCGAAACTTCTTCTCGAACACCGAGCGCAACTTCGCATCGTTCGTTTGCTGCACCGCCGCGGCGACTCGCTCGCGCAGCTTTGGATCGAAACGATGAATTGATAGCGCTTCCACCGCGGCGATGGCGGTTGTGCTAGTCGAGCTTCCAATCAGCTCCACGAGATAATCGGTTGCGGCCGATTGTCGCAGGAGGGCGATCGCGGTCAGGGCGATTGACCGAAGCGGGGCGGGGCGATCCTCAGCGAATGATTTCAGGATTTCGAACGCCTCGGGCTTTCGCGAACTGCCCAGGGCCAACAAAGCGGCTTCCTGGATTGCCTCGTCGGATGATGACAGATACTCGGCGACGAATGGAATCGCCGCGGCGCCGCTCAGTTCCAGGATGCCGTCGAAGCATTCGGAGATGACTTCGGGTTCCAGGTCGCCGACTCGCACCTTGAGGCGAAGCAGCAGGCCGGCGGCGTCGGTTCCCGAATAGGCGAGCGCCTGGGCGGCGCCGGCTCGTTCGCCTTTTTCGTCTCTGGCAAGCATGTCAACGAGCAGCGGCATGACGCCGCGATGGCGAATGCGAACCAAGCCAAAGGCACAGGCCACGCGGACCGGAATTGCCGCATCGACGGAACCGCCCCAGACCGGCTCCATTTGCATCAACTTGACGCCGTGAAGATAAAACGCCTCATCGTCGCATTCGATCTTGTTCAGCGCCTCGACGATGGTGATTTTGGCGCGGCAAAGTTTGTCGGTCTTAATCGGATCGTGCGTGAAGCGCTCGAACGCGGCGGACAGCGCGTCGGCAAGTTCGGCGATCTGCTCGCTGCCGGCAATCTCGGCGGCATCCGCCACGACGAAGTTCGACACATCGCGCAGTGCGGCGCGCAGTTCTTCAACGCGTTGCGGCGAGGAGGACTCGTTCCGCAATTCGCGCAATCGGGCGAGTTTCGTGTCGGAAGATCGCGGTTTTGGCATGTTTGATTCCGCCAGCGACCCTCGGCATTGTAGGCTGATCCTCCCGGCGGGAGAAAGCAAAAGTTTTCGCCCGGCGTGTCCGGTTAAACCTGCCGAATTGCATGTCCCCAGTGTCAAGCGGATTGAAACTTCTTCCCTTGCAATGACGACCTGCCACCGATGACCCGACGAGCGAGTGATTCGAGAGCCCTGAATCTCGACCGTGCTCGACCCAACCTCGAATGAAACGAACAATGAGTTCGACATTCCCAACCGGTGCTTTCCTGCGCCGGCTGGGAATGTATAAATGTCATCGATCGCCGGGCCGCGAACTCCTCGCGGGCAGGGCGGGGCGCAATATCCGATTGATTGGCAAGTGATTCTCAGCCGAATAGGAGCAATTTCCATGAGAACCTGTGCGACGTGATCGGGGTGCATGGCTGGCGAACCGGCGTGGTGGAGCGATCGGAGAAGACGGAAGCGACGATGAGCAAGACCGCGAAGATTCGCGGCGTTTTCCAGGATCGCTTCGCCAGTCCGAAGGCCTACCTGGAGTATCTCGGTGAAAAGCTGCATCAATATCACAAAATTCAGAAAGACGAACTAAAGAACATTGACGCGCGCGTCAAAGCGCTCAAGGAGCTTTCCGAACTGGCCCAGAAGTACCTGTCGAGCTTCAACGTATCGAACGACGCTGCCGAGAAACGCAGCGTGGAGAAACATCAATACTGGAACCGCTACACCTCGGGGAGCCCGCAGGAGGAATCGGTGGATCGCAACGTCCTGACGCTGGTACGGCGGTCGCTGCGCAAGGCCGGCTACTTGAACATGCTCAAGGGTTACTATTCCAAGGGCGGCGTGGGTTACCAATTCTTGAATCCCAAGTCGCTGCTCGATTACGTCAAGCAGCCGCAGGAAAAGACTAGTGAGTTTGTCGGTCTTTCCCCGGGCGTGCGCATGGAACAAATGGACCCGCTGCACCGCGGCGACTATGAAGTGGATGACGATCAATCGATTACCTGCGGCGCGGCGTTCAAGGAATGGGCGACCGCCGGGTCCGACAAACCCTTTTTCTTGTGGCTCGAAAACCACGCCGTCTGCATCGAAGACGACAAGGGCAAGCTCGAGACCAACAGCGTGGCTTACGTTCGGGCGGACAACCGACAGCAGGCCGGCGCAAGAAGCAAGCTTGCGGTCCTGATCATTGGCAACCCAATCATGGCCGTTGATCTGACCAGCGGCGCGATGCCCACGAAAATGTGCGACACGGTCGCTAGCGGCTACGCGGCTGAACGCCGCAAGGACCCGCGCGGCGACAAGACCTTTGGCAACGGCGTGGCCGCGTTTGTCTGGACCGAGCCGGGCGAGGTGTTCATCGCCAACCACATGGCCCAAGAGTTCCACCATTCCAGTTTTGTTTCCGGCACGCGGGTGCGCTGCGGCCGCATGATCGTCGTGGAAAACGGCGTGGTCACCGCCTTGAGCAATAATTCCGGCCACTACAAGCCGCGCAAGGAGCATGTGCGGCACTTTGTCTGGATGCTGCAAGGCGCCGGCGCCCTGGCGTCCGACGCCGCGCTGGAAATTCACATGGGCAACAAGAAAATGTGGACCGGCAAGCCCGGCGAATTCCTCCGCAACTTCGGCCAACTGGAAAACCTCGCGACCACGCCAAATGGATGAGGGGCGGTGCGGGCCGGGACTTCCAACCTTGATTGCGCATGCTCCGGGCGAGTCTCCGCTACGGGCCATCCGTTGTGTTTAGTTGCAACCAATCCGTCCGCGTCTGCCCCCCTTGATTCGCCTGCCAATATTGCCCCGTGGCGACATCAAGGCAGGTGACCCAGCCGCCGCCGTACGCCCAGGTATCGATGCAGACGGCGTGGCTGATGCTTCGGGGCAAACCCGATTTTTGCGCTGTGTGGCCGCAAACCATGATCTTGCCCGACTCATGTGGCGGCGGATCGTCGAAGCCCTCCCAGTAAAGCATGAAATCGGGTTGGTCCTCCATGCAGCAGTCCGGATAAGCGTTGGCGTGAACAAAAAAGTGGGTGCGGGTTTCAAACCAGGCGCGCGTCTGCTCTTTGAGAAACCGCCAGTGTTCATCGGGAATATCGACGAGACGGCCGGCGTCGCCGAATGGGGAATACGACGCCAGCGTGGCATCTCCGCCAACTTGCATCCAGGTCTTGAAAGCTTCCGGGTTGTCTGGCCGAGCCAGCATCATGAGTTCATGATTGCCACGCAACGCGACGAGATGGCCCTTGTGTTCTTCGGCGATCAGCCAGTCAAGCACTTTGCAGGAGTCGGGACCCCGGTTGACATAGTCGCCGAGGGTAATGATCAGGTCGTCGGGTGAAAATGGCACGAATGCCGCGAGAGTTGTGAGTGCGTGAAAACAGCCGTGAATGTCGCCGACCGCGAGATGACGCACGATACACCTTCAACGAACAGTTATCACAACTTCGAATTGGCTGCATGGAACATTCATCGAAGTTTACACGTTACTTGCGGAACGCTCAAGATCTGCCCCGAACCTGTCGATCGCGCCGCGTTTCGGTATGATAGTCGCCGGTCAAAACTCCAGGGAGAACGCAACGGAAATGATCGCAATTTCGAAGTTGGCGGGGTCGGTGAAGCCGTCCGCGACGCTGGCGGCGGGGGCCAAGGCTCGCGAGTTGCGGGCCAAGGGCATCAAGGTCTTCGACTTCAGCCTCGGCGAGCCCGATTTCAACACGCCCGACCCACATCTGCGCCGCGGCCGAGGCGGCGATGAAAGCCGGCCATACGCATTACACGCCATCCAATGGCCTGCCCGAAGTGAAGAAAGCCGTGGCGGCCTGGTACAAATCTTTCCACGGCTTCGAGGTCGCGCCCGAGCAGGTGATCCTCTCCAACGGGGCGAAACACTCGATCCACAACGCGCTGGCCGCGACGGTCGGCCCGGGCGACGAAGTGATCATCCCGATCGCCCTACTGGGTCAGCTACAGCGACCTGGTGGAAATGACCGGCGCGCATGCCGGTGCTGGTGCCGACGACGCGGGACAGCGGCTTCAAGATGTCGCCGGAGCAACTTCGCAAGGCGATCACGCCGCGATCGAAATTGCTGATGCTCAATTCGCCCTGCAATCCGACTGGGGCGGTCTATACGCGGGCGGAACTGGAAAAGCTGGCGGATGTGGTGATGGATTCGCCGCTGGCGGTGCTCAGCGACGAGATTTACGAGCAACTAACCTACGGCGACGCCAAGCCGACCTGCTTCGCGACGCTGCGGCCGAAACTCGCCGAGCAGACGCTCACGATCAGCGGGGCGAGCAAGAGTTACGCCATGACCGGCTGGCGCATGGGCTGGACCGTCGCGCCGAAGCCGATCATCAAGGCGATGGGCGAATATCCAGAGCCAGGAAACGAGTTGCCCCTGCAGCGTCAGCCAGTACGCCTTGTTGGCGGCATTGACCGGGCCGCAGGATTGCGTGGCACAGATGCGGACGGAATTCGCCAGGCGGCGCGAACTGGTAGCGCGGATGCTGGGACAAATGCCGGGCATCGGTATTACCAAGCCGGATGGCGCGTTTTATGCATTCTTCGACGTATCGGCCCACTTTGGGAAACCGCTCGCTGGCGGGCCGGTGACTGATTCGGCGAGTTTTTGCCGGGCCGCGCTCGAAGTGGCTCATGTGAACCTGGTGCAAGGTTCCGCCTTCGGTGGCGAGGGATTTGTGCGAATGTCGTTCGCCGCCAGCGCCGAACAGATCGAGGGCGGTTTGGCCCGGCTCGATCAATGGCTTCGCGGCACGCCGACCGCCTGAGTGCGAGATTGTCATGCCGGTCCTTTATCTGACTGAAGACGACGTTCGCCAAGTTCTGACCATGGACATGGCGCTCGAAGCCGTGGAACTCGGCTTAAAGAAATTGTCGTTGGATGAAGCCGTCAACATTCCGCGCTTGCGCTGCCAGACCGATCACGCAATGCTGCATGTCCTATCCGCGGCCGGCAAGACGCTTGGCGTGCTCGGTTTTAAGGCGTACGTGACCAGTAAGAAAGGCGCGCGGTTTCATTTTCATTTGTTCGACGGCAAGAGCGGCGAGCACCTCGCTTGGATGCAGGCGGATTATCTTGGTCAGGCGCGGACTGGGGCCGCGAGCGGCGTCGCCACCAAGATTATGTCGCGGATGGACGCGTCGACCGTCGGGCTGTTTGGCAGCGGGAAGCAGGCGCGAACGCAGCTTGACGCTGTGTGCAAGGTGCGCGATTAAACGAGTTCACGTTTTTAGTCCCACCGAGGAACGCCGCAAGACGTTCGCCGCGGAAATGTCCAAAGTTTGCGGCGTCGAAGTGGTTCCGGTCGCCAAACCGGAAGAGGCCGCGAAGGGGCTGGACATCGTAATCACGGCGACCGCTGCCCGCGAGCCGTTTTTGCACGGCGAATGGATCGCCGAGGGCACGCATCTGAATGTCATCGGCTCGAACTATCTCAGCAAGGCGGAAGTCGATGTCGATACGGTTCGAAAGGCGAATCGAATCGTCGTCGATAGCAAGGACCAGGCCCGCCTCGAGGCGGGGGACCTTCACTTTGCCTATGAAAAAGGGGCGCTCGACTGGGCAAGCGTGCTCGAGCTACCGAGTGTAGTCGCCGGCCGATCCAAGGGCCGCGAGAGCGATGCGGAGATCACACTTTTCAAATCACTGGGCATCGCCATCGAGGATTTGGCGACCGCGGCCAAGGTATACGCCAAGGCGAAAGAGCAGGGCGTCGGGAAGATGCTGGATGTGTAGGGCACGGTTCCTGTTTTCGTAGCGGCGGCCTCTGGCCGCCGAATTCCCGGCGGCCAGAGGCCGCCGCTACGAATACTGACTTTCACCGCATCAATACCCCTTCGCGCTGCCAATCAGTCGATGATCCGCCGCACCGTGATAGATGCCGGATTTTGGATCGATCCAAATGGAATGGCCGTCGCCCTGGCGCGAGTCGATCACTTTGTGCCCCATTTTTCGCAACGCCTCGACCAGTTCTGGGTGCTCCTTGGCCCGCTCCATTTTAATTTCGTCCGGGAACCATTGATGGTGAATTCGCGCTGCGTCGACGGCGTCGCGGATGTCCATTCCAAATTCGATCTTATTGATCACAATGCAGAGAACCGTGTTGATGATCGTGCGGCTGCCGGGGCTGCCCGTCACGAGCACCGGCTTGCCGTCGCGGGCCACGATCGTCGGCGTCATGGAACTGAGCATGTGCTTGCCGGGGGCGACCACATTGGGCTCGGTGCCGATTTGCCCCTTGCGATTGGTCACGCCGGGCTTCCAGTTGAAGTCGCACATCTCGTTATTGAGCAGGAAGCCGGCCCCGCGAACAACGATTTTTGAGCCGAAACTGTGTTCGAGCGTGTAGGTATTCGAAACCGCCATGCCGTCCTTATCGACGATCGAAAAATGGGTGGTGTTATTGCTTTCGCCGGCGAGCGGAATGTCCTTGGCGAGTTGCTCGCTGGGCGTCGCCCGGTCGAGCGAAATCGTTTTCGCGAGGTGCTTCGCGTAATCCTTCGTCGTCAGTTTCTCGGGGATCTTCACGAAGTCGGAGTCGGCGAGGTAGCGGGCGCGATCGCAGTAGGCTCGCCGCATGGCTTCCGCCATCAGGTGAATCGTTTCGGGCGCGAAGCGATCGTATTGTTTGAGGTTGAAGTTTTCCAGAATGTTCAGCATTTCGACGAGACAGATGCCGCCGCTGCTGGGCAGGGGCGGGCCATACACGTCATAGCCGCGATAGGTCCCATGAATCGGCTTGCGGACGTGAGCCTTATAATTCGCGAGATCCTGCTTGGTGATCAAGCCATCGCCGGCCTTCATTTCGGCGACGATTTGATCGGCGATCGGTCCGGAGTAAAACGCGTCGGCGCCGTGCTCGGCGATGAGCTTCAGCGTTTTCGCTAGGTCCGGGAGCATGAGCCGGTCGCCCGCGGACCATCGCGTCTTGCCTCGATCTTTGCCATAGACGCGAACAAATTCTGGAAAGTCCTTGGAAAGAGCAATGATGAGATTCAGCGAGCGGGCCGTGCGCTGGTCGAGGGCAAAGCCTTTCTCGGCGAGATCGATCGCCGGCGCGACCAGATCCTTCCAGGGTAGACGGCCGAATTTTTTGTGAGCCAGTTCCAGCCCGCGCAGGGTTCCGGGCACGCCGACCACGCTGCACGTGTAGTCGCTCTTTTGCTGGACGAACATATTTCGCGTGGCGGCGGCCGGAGCAGTTTCGCGATATTCAATGACGGACGGTTCGCCCTTGGGCGGATGAACCAGCATGAAGCCGCCGCCGCCGATGTTCCCGGCCTCGGGAAAAGTCACCGCAAGCGCGAACGCGGTGGCAATCGCCGCATCGACGGCGTTGCCGCCTTTCTTCAAGACTGCGACGCCGACTTCGCTCGCGTAAGGCGAGACGGAAACCACCATGCCGTGTCTTGCTTCGACCGCCTGGTCGGCGGCGCGGCAGGCGAGGGGGAAACGAACGCGACCAATCCGACGATCATAAGTCGTGGAATCATGGCGAAGTCGCTCCTTCGCGAATCAGGGGTTGAGAATCACGGTCGGCATCAGATCGGGCACTTTCGGCACGCCCGATTCCGGCGAAAAGGTCATGTGGACCTCGACGAGCTTGCCGTTCTTGGTGGGGGCCGCTTCGTCACGTTCGTGCAAGCGCGGAATCCGCCGCAGCGATTCGAAGCGATATAGATCCGAGCGGCATTGCAGCCAGGTGAGTTTCAATTCCTTGTTGGCGGCATCGCGGACCGGCAGCGACGGGACAAGTTCGTCCCCCGGCGTGTAGGTGATGGTCGCATCGCCCTCGTGGGTAAATGTGAATGTCGTCACGCGCCGGCGAGTATCGCGGAGTTCGTTGAAGCCCAGCTGAAAGTTGAGTTCGTTTCGCCTCGAACCGGATTGATGCACGATCGAAAGTTTGCCGCTGGGTCTGATCTTGCTCTCGTAAATATCGTCCGGAATGCTGACGCGAATCGTGCCGAATTTCAGTTCGAAATTCGGCCGCTGAACGAACGAATTCAATTCGGCGATTGGATCGGCTGGCGAAAGTCCCTCGAGTTTCTGAACGATGGTTACGAGTTGCTTCCAGTCGTTCAGTTCCGCGCTTTGCATGAGCAACTGTATGGCGGTCTTCCAGTGCTGTTGAGTCTCCTGCCCGTCGGGCGAGGCGCGTTTCAATTCTCGCAAAACGACTTGGCGGCCGGCGTCGATCAATCGTTCATAGGCCAGATGGGCCGCGCCGCGCACTTCCGGGGCCGCGGCCTCGGACACGTCCGTCGCCGACCAATCGGCGAAGTTTGGGTAAGTTTTCTTCAGCAGTTGCAGCCGATGGCCGCATTGATCCGCCTTGAAATCGGCGGGAACCTTGAGCGGCGATTTTTCCGGCGCCCGTCGCCGATGAGGCCGAGCGCGGCCGCGATTTCGCGCTGCCGCTGGAGTTTGCGTTTCGCCGCTTCCCAGTCGCGGTCGGCGTCGCGCACGGTCTGGAATGTTTGTACCGTCGCGTAGGTCACCGCGGGGGCTTTCATCGTCGGCAGCGGTTCGGAGCCGGGCAGCGGGTCGGACTCCGGGTGCACCGGCTTGTTTCCCGTCGCCAGCAGGCTCGCGACGCGTTCATCCCATTCGCCCCAAGGCAACACCATCCCGGGCCGATCTTTGAATTGCATCAGATTCGATGCGGCGTCGGCGTTTCTGCCAGACCATTCGCTGATTTCAGCGACGGCATTGCGGATCGCCTTGATGTCGGAAAGCCATTTTTGCCGCAAGAGTTCCGCGTCGGTGCCGGCCCACTCCTTGCGATACTCGGTCGGCGGCACGAGCGATTCCTGAAGCCGATTCTCCTGCCGATTCAGTTCATCCAGCGTGTGCAATTCGCTCGGCGGCCGCTCGCGCAGCAGTCGCGATTTGTATTCCTGATACGCCGACAGTTCCTTCAGGCGGCTGGTCACATATTCCTGCATCTCTTCCGGTAATTTTGCGAAATCGGGGTCGCGGCGAATGTCGCTCAGTTCGCTGATCTTGCGCTGCAATGGCTCCGTGAGCCTGGCCGACGGGTTCGGGTTCTCGCGGCTGCGGTAGTTTTCGACATTGCTCGCCAGCGGAACGGTTTGAAATTGTTCGCGGGTCAGCAGCAGGCCGACGGCGCCCGCGACGAGCAGGACGACGAAGGCGATCGCCGCGGACGCGGTCACAAACAAACGGCGGCGCGAACGGCGAAACCGATCGCGATAGTCGCCCGCCGAGTAGATCGCCTGGCGGAACAGGTCGGCGACGCCAAACGGATCGCGCGGCGCGGCGGGCGAGCCCTGCAGCGCCGGCCGGCGCACCGCCGTCGTCATCACGTTTAAGTCAATTGACCCAAAGCCGGCCGGTCCCTCCTCCTCGTTGCCTTCGAGGAATTCCTTGAACCGGGCCTCGACTTGCCGCCGCCGTTCCTCGATGCGATTGCTCCAGTCGGAAAACGTATCTTGCGGCTTGGCGAGCAGGTCGCATTTGCTCAGCACCAGATAAATGGGAAAGCCGCCGATCTCGCTGCGATGCGAGCGACTATCTTCCAGCAGGCGGAGGAATCGGATGAATTCGGTGAAGTCGGCGTCGATCTGTTCGTTGGTGCCGGATGCGTCGATAACCAGTACGAGGGCGTCGGCGTTCAATATCGCCTGCGCAGGGCGCTCGGAGCGGGCGTCGGTCAACTCGCCGCGATGCGTGAGAATCTCGTTCGCCGCGCGCCCGTCGCAGTCGAAGAGCACCAGTTGCATCCGCTCGTCCTGGTCCGGCTTCGGCCTCGATAGGGATCGAACGTGGTCGGGTAGGGGACAATCTCCTCGAGCGTCTCGCGCGGCTTCTCGTCATAAACACGGCGTTGAAGCTCGCCCAGGCCTTGCCAGGTATCGATGAGGCGGCCCATCAGTTGGCGTTCTTGAGTCTGCGCGGCTTGAGCCAGCGCCCCCAACAGCGACGATTTCCCCGCGTCCGGCATGCCGAAGACGACAATCCGCAGCGCCCGCGGATCGGCCGGCGGTGCGGTTGGCGGTTTCGGATCGTTGCCGGTCTCTGACATGGCAATGAATCTCGTTAGGTCCTGTCTGATCAATAAGGAACGCAGGAAAACAGGAGAAGAACCGTTTCAGTTTTGCCGGTTGTTCTGCTTTCCTGCATTCCTTATGTCCCAGAAATCCGTCGGACAAATCCTCGGTGGATACCTCTTGTCACGTGCCTGGGGGTCTTTGAATAGTTACGGTCAGCCCCTGATCCTTGCCGAACTGTTCGAGTTTGATGACCGCCGGGTGATTGTGGGCCACGCTGTCCTTTTCAATGACGATCACAATTTCGGCGATCGCGGGTCGATCGGGCGTCGCTTGCATGCGATCGCGAATGAGTGATTTCAGTCGGTCGAGTGTATATGCCTCATTCCCGGGCTCGGGCTGATAAAAAGCCAAATCGCCGTCTACTTTTTGCACGTTGTTGCCGCCGAGCATGCGGATTCGCAGCGGGTTTGGCGTCTTCGGCGTCGGCGTCGAAGTTACCGTCTCGGGATTGGACTTCTTAGTTGTCGGTTCGGTTGATGAAGTCTCGGTGGAGGAGGTTCCGGCGCCTGTGCCGAAACCGAAGCCGGGGCCAAAGCCCCAGCCGCCGCCGCCCTGACCTTTGAATAACAGCCCGGCGATCAGCAGAGCCATGGCAACACCGCCGAACAGTCCAATCACCTTAGAGATCTGCGGCGGCGGCTTTCGGTGAATGACGAATTTGCCGACGAACCAGATGACGAATCGCGTCGCGAAATAGCCGAACGCGCCGGCTCCCGCCACCGCGAGGGCGTTGACGATCATGGTGCCGATGTTCAGCCCCAGATCGGCGACCAGGAGAGTATCGATCACGACCAACAGCCACCTCCCATGCACAGCTCAATCCTGGGCTCTGGGGTTGTCGAAACCATGCGGCACGCCCTTGAACCAACGTTGATAGCTCGTGACCTGTTCTTCCGTGGGAAACGCCGAGGGCGTTCGCGGATATAGAAACAGATAGTACAGTTCTCGTCCGGCTCGCCGCGCTTCCTTGCGATGATTTTCAATCAATCGTTCCGCGTCGGCCGGGTTGCGGATTTCCACCGGCCCCGAGCCGGTCAGGTAGTGGAGCTTTCCATCATCCTTGCCGATTTCCAGCGTATGGATCAAGAGTTTCTCGACGGTTTCGTCGCGCTCTTCTTGACGCGCTCGAGGTCGCGCTGAAGTTGCTCGATTTTTTTTGCCTGTTCCTTGGGATCGCCCGGAGGCGGCTCGACTTTGGGAGCGGGTAGGCCGTTTTCGGCGGCCTCGCCCTCGCCGGCCGATTTCACGAACGGCATCAGCAAGAAAATGCAGAACAGGAGCGTCAGCACGTCGATCATCGGGATGAAAAAGCGCGTGACGCTGCGCCGCGGCGGCCGGATCATGGCTTGGCCCCCGCATCGGCGGGCTGGGCGCCGGACAAGGTCAGGATCAGGTCGCGGCCGAAGGTGACCAACCAGGTGGGCAGGATGTTCAAGAGCGCCATGAACAGGCCGCTGCCGGTGGCGGTGATCGCCGGGGCGTAGTTGTGAATGATCTCGGCGGGAGTGACGCTGGGCCCGTTCATCCGGCTGAAGGTCTGGAGGATGCCGCCCACCGTGCCAAGCAACCCGAGCAGCGGAAACCACTCGGCGCCCTGAGCCAGGTTGTTGAGCCAGCGATCGGGGCGTTCGTCGAACGAGCCGTCGCGCCAGTGCAGCGCTCGCCAGGCGAGCAGAGTTTGGGCGCTGAAGAGGACCGCGCCGACGCCGAGGATGATCCAGTCCATGGGCGAGCTGCGCAGGTGATTCAGGTAAAACTGCATGGCCGGAGCGGGAATTGCGACGGCGATGAGGATCCCGGCCAGGATCGGCACCACGACGAAAGCCAGCGGCAGTATCTGCTGGATCAGCAAGCGGCGCACGGGATGGGTCCTTTCATTCGCCGGTTGCAAGTTCCCGGCGGGGCCGATTCGAAACCGTTCTTATTTCAGTTCCTGCAGCCAGGCCGGCAAGGCCTGCAGCCGGCCGGCGCGGTCCACGCAGGCGAGGGTGGTTTCGCCCTCCGCCAGCAGCGTCCGATCGCGAAAAACTTCGTACTTGTGCTCGATGCGAACCGGCGTGGTCCGGCTAACCGTCGTGCGAATCGTCAGTTCGTCGTCATACCGGGCTGGGTTCCTGTAGCGAACCGCCGCCTTCGCGAGCACCAGCAGGAACCCTTGGTCTTCAAGTTCCTTGTACGTCACGCCTCGGGAGCGAAGCAGTTCGGTGCGCGCTTGCTCAAAATAAACCAGGTAATTCGCGTGGTGCAAAAGCCCCATCCGATCGGTTTCGGCGTAACGAACGCGGATCGTGATGTCTTGGCTCAGCATCGTGCGAACTCGCTGCTTCGATCGACTCCAAGCTGAAATGAATTTACCGGATAAACCCCGCTCGCTGGTCGAACGGCCAGAACGGAAAATAGACCGCAAGCGCCCGGCCCAGCATCAATCGCTGCGGAACCAGGCCCCAGTAGCGGCTGTCGGAACTGGAACTGCTGTTGTCGCCCAGCGCCAGGAAGTGACCAGGCTGGACATACATCGTTTTCAGTTGGGGATTGCCATCCGCAATCATCGCAGGGATCGTGTAGTACAAATCGCGCCAAAGCTGGACATGCGAAACGGCGACTCCCGCCTTGCTGACGCCGACTCGAGCCGGAACCAGATCGTTTTCGCCAAGCGGACCTTCCTCGGTCGGCGGGGAGTAGCTCACGCCATCGCCGAACGGAAGATGGCGATCGACCCAAACCGTCAACCGCTCGTCGAAATTGGCAAGACGAATGTGGTAGGCGCCCGACTTTTTCACCGTGGTCGGTTTCTTCGCCAGTTCGGTTTTTTCCTGGCTGTCGCCCAGTCGGCCGACCAGGCGAACGAGCGTGCAATCGCCGCTGGCCAAATCAAAGCGTGCCTGAAAGCGGTCGATGCCTTTGGCCAGTTCAAGGACGAACTCGCCCTGAGGATCGGTGACCTGAACGACGCAATCGATCATCAGGTCCCCGACCCAGTCGTAAGTCATGGCATTCTGGTCCGCGTTGCTGGAATTGTAAGCAAGCGAATTCGTGATGAGCCGGCGTCGATCGCCGGAAAAACCTTTCGGGTTCGAAATGGTCAGGCCTTCCGATTCGGGCCGAACCAAATGGTTATATTCCAGCCACTGCTCCGCCGGATTGCCGCCCTGGTGCGTGAAAGTCTTGGGAAAGGTGGGATTGTCGCCGGACCAGCCGTCGTGAATCCGCCGGCGCTGGTCCTCGTTCTTGTCGAGGTCCTTGGCCTGAAAGTCGTTATCGTAAACGATCCGCCGGACATCCAAAATCGTGGCCGGCGGCTTTCTGACCATCTCGAAATCATCCGGCGAGGCCTGGCCTTGGATGCGGCGGGTGTTCGACGCCCAAAACAGGTTGACCGCGTCGGGCTCATTGATGTGCATGTTGGGCCGCATCCAGTAACCCTGGGGATCGCCCTCGGGCAACGGATAGTGAAGGCTTCTGGTGCGGTATAAATTGCCGCCATTGATGGCGATGGTCTCTCCCGGCAGCCCTTCGCGGCGCTTGATATAGTTCATCGCCGAATTAGACTTTTGCGGCCCGCCGTCGATTTCGTCGCCTCTCAATTCACCTGGGTATTTGAAAACGATGACGTTGTGTCGCTGGGGCGACCATAAGTGACCACTGTCAAAGAGGAACTTGGCCACCAGGACGCGATCGCCGCTGCTCCACGATGGGCCCTGTTCCGGGCTCGACCAGTGGATTTTGTGTTCGCAATTGGGACAGACGGCGTCCAGCACGGGCCTGCCTTCTTCGACCTCGGTATGGCAGTTGAGCGGAAAGACGTAGCCGCATTTGTCGCATGTCACCATCTTGTGATAGCCGTAAAGCGTTTCGGCCATCGATCCGGTGGGGATGACGAACGCCTCGGCGACGAACGTTTTCAACATCAAGACGAGCACCACGACGAACACAATCGTCTCGGCGATTTCGCGCAGAATCGCGACGTTCGTCTTTACCCTTGGACTTGGCGGCAGGCGCGGCCGCCGACGCTCCGCCTGGAGCGTTGGCGACCGGGCCTCGCGTGGTAATTGGTCGTTCGGGCATTGGCTCACCTGGGAAAATGCGGCCTGTTTCGCCGCGGTTTCTGTTCAAAAGTTTATTATGGCAATCGCATGTCGCATCGATAAGGGCCGGCTGCTTCCGGGTCGCTCATCGAATCCACCGTACGCGGCCCCAATCCAGGCATTGCATGGCCCAAGGGCCGATGTGGCCCCAGCGGCTGGGTTGGTGGAGAAGCACCGGCTTGCCCAGAAAGTTACCCTCCGGGACGCCGGGGATGGTCCAGTAGCGGCTGTCCTCCGAATTCGCGCTATTGTCGCCGAGCATGAAATATTCGTCCTGGCCCAGGGGCCAGGGTTCATAGATCGCGTTGCGGCCATTCGGCGAATAGTGAACATCGCGAAACAGTCGAACATGCTTCACCGTGACCGGGACGCCGCGGCACCCCAACCGAAGCGGCCGCGAAACCGCGTTGCGATTCAGCGCCGGTTTCAAATCCACGGGGGCAAAGGCCTCCTCGCCATCGATGGCCAGCATCACCCGGCGATCAATCAAGGCGAACTCGACGCGATGGCTGCTTTCGGCGACAAGAACGCCATGTCGTGCACCGCGAGGTCCGCCGAACCGAGCAGTAGCGCTTTTCGCGGTGGACTTCCACTCGCGACAATTGGAATTTCAACCGTCGCGGTCGCGTCGCCGTCGCGAAGTTCGATCGCGAAATCTCCACTTCCCGCGCCGGTGTCGATTTCGAACTCCACCATGAAGTCGTGGACGTCGTTCAACTCGCGCTGCACGACTCCGCCGTTGTAGGCGAACCAGTCGCGAATCGGCTCTTCGCGGTTTTCATCGAGCAGCCAATGGCGATAGACCAGCCATTCGAATTCGTCGCCTTGGCCGAGCCATTTCAATTCCGTTCCATCTAACTGTTCGTCGGCAACGGCGAGAGATTGATTGTTCGTTAATTGTTGCGGAATTTTCGTGGGCAACGCACGCCGCCAGCGCAATTTCCATCCGTCGCCCGCAGGCTGAAAGTCGTTGTCAAAGACGAGAATCCGCATGGCCCGGCACTGATCCAGCGATTTGCGCCAGTTGCCCGTTTACGTATACATCGCCCTCGCGGATCTGAATCGCCTCGCCGGGCAAGCCGGCGACGCGCTTGACATAGGGCTTGCTCAGGTCCGACGGATTGTGGAACACCGCCACCTCCCAGCGCCGCGGGCGGCGGAAGTCGAAGGCGCTCTTGTCCACCAGTAATCGATCGCCGGCCGTTTCCGGAAGTGGGTCGAAGTGCAAATCGCCTTGATAACAGTTGGGGCACCAGGCGGCCGCGAAGGGATTTCGCGAGGCGTCGGGCGCGCCATCGTGATTGCTGGCCGCGCCGATGACAACGCGGTAACCGCAGCGCGGGCAAATGCATTCCTTGTGATTGCCGTAAAGCGTCGGCGCCATGCTGCCGGTAGGCACGCCGAACGGCTCGAGGAGCGCCGCTCGAAGACACAGGACAACCGTGCCGAACAAAATCGCCGTCCGCAGAAACTGGTGCAACGAGAATCGATCGCGAGCGGTTTCTTCCGGGTCGGCTGCGGCTTTCGGCGCGGAACTGGCGGGTGCGGAGTTTGTGGGAGCGGGCGGCGGAGCATCAGAGGTTGGCTGACTTGTGTCCACACCGCACCTGGTAAAAGGACGGCTCGCCGGTCCACGCGCTAGTCATCCGATTCCAGCACCGCCAGGAACGCCTCCTGCGGAATTTCCACCTGGCCGACCTGCTTCATGCGTTTCTTGCCCGCGGCCTGCTTGGCCCACAGCTTGCGCTTGCGGGTGATGTCGCCGCCGTAGCACTTCGCGGTCACGTTCTTCTTCATCGCGGCGATGGTCTCGCGGGCGATGATCCGGCTGCCGATCGCCGCCTGCAAGCGCGATCTCGAACAGATGCCGGTCGATCTCCTCGCGCAGCTTCTTGACCAGCTTGCGGCCGCGCCGTCGGCATTCGCGCGGTGCACGATCATCGACAGCGCGTCCACGCGCTTGCCGTGGACCAGGATGTCGAGTCGCACCAGGTCGGCGGGGCGGAAGCCGAGCAATTCGTAATCCATCGTGCCGTAGCCGTGCGTGACCGACTTCAGCTTGTCGTAGAGATCGTAAATGACTTCCGCGAGCGGCATCTCGTAGACGAGGATGGCGCGCGTCGGGCTGAGGTATTCCGTGCGGAAATAGACGCCGCGGCGATCGGTGCACATCTGCATCAGGTCGCCGATGTTCTCCGCCGGGATCAGGAAGCTGATCTTGACGATCGGCTCGCGGAACTCCTCGATCTGGCCGGCGTCCGGCACCTCCTGCGGGCTGTCGATGATCATGACCTCGCCGTTGCGTTTTCAGGATCTCGTAGGTGACGTTCGGCGCGGTCTGCACGAGATCGAGGTCGCTGTCGCGTTCGAGGCGCTGCTGGATGATCTCGCGGTGGAGCATGCCGAGGAAGCCGCAGCGGAAGCCGAAGCCGAGGCCCTCGCTGTCTTCCGGCTGGTAGGTGAAGCTGGAGTCGTTGAGCTGGAGCTTGCCGAGCGCTTCGCGCAGCGTCCTCGAACTCGTTGTTGTTGACCGGATACAGCCCGCTGAAGACCATCGGCTTCGGCTCCTTGTAGCCGGCCAGCGCTTCGGCCGTGGGATTGAGGGCGTCGGTGACGGTGTCGCCGATGTGGACGTCGCCGATGTTCTTGATCTGGGCCATGAAGTAGCCGACCTGCCCGGCCGAAAGTTCGTCGCACGGCGTCATGCCGGGCCGGAACTGGCCGATCTCGGTGACGTCGTACTCCGGTGCCGTCGCGCATCAGCTTGATGCGCTGGCCCTTGCTCAAGGCGCCGTCCATGACGCGGACGTAGACGACGACGCCCTTGTAGGTGTCGAAGTGGCTGTTGTAGACCAGCGCCTTGAGCGGGGCGTCGGGGTTCGCCGGGCGGCGGCGGAATGCGCTCGATGATCGCCGCGAGCACCTCCTCGATGCCGATGCCGGTCTTGCCGCTGACGCGCAGGACCTCGGCCGGATCGATGCCGAGGGCCGTGTTCCATCTCGCCGATGACGACGTCGGGCCGGGCGATCGGCAGGTCGATCTTGTTGAGCACCGGGATGATTTTCAGGTCGTGCTCCATCGCCAGGAAGGCGTTGGCGACGGTCTGGGCCTGCACGCCCTGGAAGGCATCGACCAGCAGAATCGCCCCCTCGCAGGCGGCGAGGCTGCGCGACACCTCGTAGCTGAAATCGACGTGGCCGGGCGTGTCGATCAGGTTCAGTTCGTATTTCTGGCCCTTGTGCTCGTGGTAGATCGTGACCGGGTGCATGCGGATGGTGATGCCGCGTTCGCGTTCGAGGTCCATGCTGTCGAGCGTCTGGGCCTGGAAGTCGCGCTCGGTGATGGTGCCGGTCTTGAGCAGGAACTGGTCGGCCAGGGTGCTCTTGCCGTGGTCGATGTGGGCGATGATGCAGAAGTTGCGGATACGGTGTGTGTCTGGCATGTTCTCTTCCGGGTGGCGTGATCCGAACAAACGAGCCGGCAATCGCCCGCAATCGGAACCGTCATCCGACAATCTGTTCGATGCTCCCATTCTTAGCAGATGCCGGACCATATGCATAGGGCAGCCCCCAGGGCCGCGGCAGCCGCACCAACGATTCATACAACTTTAGCGCTTGAGGAAATGCCGGCCGGATGAAACAGGAGTCCAACATGTTATTGAGGATCGTGATTGCACTTTGCTGCGCAGTAGGTTTCTCGGCCGCTGTTCACGCCGACGATCCGGTCAAACTTTCGACCGTCAACATGGCCCAATTAAAATCCGCGATCGCGAAGCACGAGGGCAAGATCGTGGTGGTCGATTTCTGGGCCACATTCTGCATTCCCTGCCGCAAAGAATTTCCCAAACTCGTCAAGATTCATCAGCAACAGGAAGCGAAGGTGGCCTGCATTTCGGTGACGGTGGATGACTCCGATAATTCGGAAAAGGCCATTCGGTTCTTGAAACAACAGAAGGCGACTTTTGAAAACTATCTCCTGGATGAAAAGGCGGAGGCATATCAGAAGGAATTCGGCTTCGCGGCCGTGCCCTGCTTGCTGGTCTACGGCCGCGATGGCAAGCTGGTGAAAAAGTTCAGCGACGCCGAGTTCACGTACAAGGATGTCCAAAACGTGATCGATCGGATCAAGTAGCCGCGCGACGAACTATTTCTTCTGCTCGGTGAACATCAGCAGACCCATGCCCTCGGGGCGCGGCTCGGCGTCGGCGGGACGCGACCAAGCCATAACGCCCTTGCCGGGGATCACGCGGACGATATTGCACGCCCAGGTCTTGCCGGTGGCCGCGGTTTCTCCGGACAGTTCGGCCAGCGGGATCGCAACCTCGGCGGTCCAGCCAGTCGCATCGCTGTTCACAGCAACGTACCATTTCGGGTTCCAGGTTCTGTCGCCCAGCAGTCCTCGCATAACGCGCCGCGCTGATCGATTTGCAGGTGATAGTAGGTCTGGTAGTCGCGATCGAGATCGAGCATGATGCCGACGCGATCGAACGAGTGCAGATCCATGTCGCGGGTTCGTTTCTCCACTTTGGCGACTTGGCGTCCCACCGGGTGCTTGCACTTCGTGGCGATGTAAAGAAACTCGCCATCGTGTGCGAAGTAGGCCTGTGCCGCCCAGGCGTCATGCAATTCGCTCGATGGACTTTGCAGCGGCAGCGGTTCGGCGTCGGCCCAGCAGGGGTCGTCCAGAACGCCGTCGAGGTGCGGGCGCTTCGCTGTAAATCGGCAGGCGCCGACCGGGCGAGGCGGCTTCTTGCTGCGATCGCCAAGCCATGCCTCCATCGCGGCAATGTCGCACCAGGCATCGCGATCCGCGCTGCCCGCCGCGGCAAACCGCTCGCACCACTTCTTCATGGCCATCGCATCACCGAGCGACCGCCTCGCGCTGTGCAAACACATCTGAAATTCTGGGTCACGAAGGAAGAGCGGTCCATAGGCCGCCAGCTTCGATTCCAATGCCAACGCCGGCTTGTACCACTGCTGCACTTCCGGCGTGGCGAGCGGCGTGCGCTGTTCGGTTTTCACCGATTCGTTCCGACTGGTTTGCCGGATGACGCCTTCCTTGGGCCCCTCGATGTTGGTCCGCTGCACCTGGTAATTGGCGTTGATCACGAATTGCCGCAGTTCGAAGCGACGCCGCGCCTCGCTGCTCGAATGGTAGCGAATCAGCCAACGGCAGGCGTCAATCGCGAGCGGATGCGCTGGAAAGCGCTCGAGCATGAGCATGTATGCTTCGCGAGCCAGCGGCCATTGCCCGGCGCGAGCAAAACTCTCGGCGACATTCAACGCGGCCTGTCCGCCCAGATCGGCCGGAAGTTTCTTCAGCATCGCGTCGAGTTGCGCCAGCAGCTTATCCGGCCCGCTAATGCCCTTCAAATCGCCCGCGGCGAGCGCTTCGATGTTTCGGCGAATGCGGGCGAACTGGATCCGCTCGTTCAACGCGTCGATTTCCGTCGGCGTGACGGCGGGTTGATCGCGTCGAGCCTGGCCGCCATGGGCGAACGTGATTCCTTGCATCAGCGCGCTGTGCGTTGCGGCGCCGGGCAGGCGGCTGGCGACCAGCCGAAAACTTCGTTCGTTGGGAGGCGTGCTCGCATGGTGAAGGATGGCCGCGGCACTTTGGGCGATATCTCGAGCCGAGTCGCCGATGCGGGGCAGGGGATCAATCGTCGAGATCGTGACAATTGACGCGTCATTGGCCCGCTGGCTTGCAGCGTACAGTTTCTTGGCCGACCAGGGTTTCAGGCCAAGCTCATCGATCTGCTCCGGAAACGCCTTGGCGTTGGCGGCCAGCTCGAATGCTTTCTTCATCGCTTCGTGGACGACCGTGGTGGCGCCATCAATCGGAGCATCCGCGATGATCACTTCCGGTCGCCAGATGCGGACGGCGAGCACCAGTTCTCGCAGCAGAATCTCGCCGGCCCGATTGCCAAGTTGGGCGTCCAGCGCGGCGAGAATCGACTTGGCGTCTTCATCCAAGTGATGCGTCGCGAGCGCAAACGGCCATAAGCACTCGCCCGAGGCGCCTCCGGCGATTCGCACCGCGTCGCACCAGCGATATGGCTCGCCGGCGCGCTTCAAATCGGCCGATGCCGGATCGGCGCGACGACCCGCAGGGCCGTCGCCAAGTATCCCTCGTCGGCGCCCACCTTGGCGATAACATCCAGCGGCAGCGTTCGATCGCTGGCATGCACCGTTAGAAGCGCCGCGCGCTCGCTGGTGCTGCGTTCGCCGCCGCGATGTTGCACTTTCCAGGTTTTGCCGCCGTTGTCGGTGGCGAGAATCGTGCCCAGTTCGCCGACCGCCCAGCCGGTCAGATAGTCGGCAAAATAAATTCCGTGGAGGGCCAGGTTTTGATCGGTTGATTGTTTTTCCCATGACTTGCCGTAATCGCGGCTGTGCAGGACAAACGACCCCGGGCGGCCGGCGACCCAAGCATGTTCGCCGATGACGTGAACGGCGTTGAAATCGCAACTCGCGAGCGCTTCGGCGGACAGGCACTTCGGCTTGGCGAGCTTCCATTTCGCGCCGGCCGTGTCGTCGCTTTTCAGAATCAAGCCGCCTTGTCCAACGGCGATCGCGTTATCATGATACATCTTAAGTCCGGTTACCGCGCGGCCGCCGAGTGCTTCAGTTTCTGCCTTGGCGAAGACACTGTCGCGCAGAATTGCCAGATTGCTCCAGGCGCCGGCCATAGCTCCGGTCTTCCCATCGCTGAAGTCCGCGGCCAACCAACCGGGCTGTCGCGGGCCCGGGATGACGCGCAACCGCGCCCGCCGTCGGCGGTCGCGAACACGCCGCTGGGGAATGCCGAGCAACCCTCGCCCACCACGATTCCATTCTTGTCGTCGAAGAATTTCACCGAGTGCAAACCGGGGAGCACATTCTGGCAAACTCGCGTCCATTTGAGCCCGCCGTCGGTCGTAACCAGAATGATGCCGCTGCTGACGCCGTTGGGAAGTTCCTCGCGGCCGACGACCCAGCCCGTGTAGGGATTGATGAAATAGAGCGAGCGCAGCGATCCGCGAACGCCGGTGTTCTGCCGGTCCCAACTTGTGCCGCCATCGATTGAGTGCCAGACGACGCCATCGTCGCCAATCGCCCAACCCTCGTTGCGGTCGATGAACTGGACTGCCCGCAGCGGCGCGTCGGTGAAGTGGCGCTGCGGACCCGCCGCGAACAGTTGGGGACCGACGAGCAGAGCCGCCAGGATCATGCAAGTTCGCATTCGCGCTCCTCTAGTCCGATTTTCAAGTCTTCGTCGCGGCGGCCAGAGGCCGCCGCTACGCCAAGTGCTCGTAGCGGCGGCCTCTGGCCGCCGAGGTCGCGGCGGCAGGATGCCGCCGCTACGCCAAGTGCTCGTAGCGGCGGCCTCTGGCCGCCGAGGTCGCGGGGGCAGGATGCCGCCGCTACGGCCCGAACCTTCTCACTTCGGGGCAAACTAATCGAACAACCAATACCGGAAGATGCAAAACAACGCACTGAAGGCGTCCCTAAGGCCGATTTTTTTGCCATCCTCGTAAGTGCGGCCGGCGTAGCTAATCGGGATTTCGTAAACCCGCCAGGCCGGCTGCCGCCGTTTGGCGATCTTCGCGGTGATTTCCGGCTCGAAGCCGAAGCGATTCTACTTCAATTGCACATCGTTCAGAACTTCGCGGCGGAAAACCTTGTAGCAGGTTTCCATGTCGGTCAGATTCAGGTTCGTGACCATGTTCGAAAGCATGGTCAATACGCGGTTGGCGATCGAGTGCCAGAAGTAGAGCACGCGATGGCTCTCGCCGATAAAGCGCGAGCCATAAACCACATCGGCTCGGTCTTCCAGGATCGGCTGCAGCAGCTTCGGATATTCGGTCGGGTCGTACTCAAGGTCGGCGTCCTGAACGAGAATCACGTCGCCCTTCGCGTGGGCGAAGCCGGTTCGCAACGCGGCGCCCTTGCCTTGGTTTTCAACATGTCGGATCAACCGCATTTCCGGAATCGATTCTTGCAATTCCGTGAGAATCTCGGCGGTGCCGTCGCTGCTGCCGTCGTCAACGACGAGGATCTCTTTCGGAATCGGCACGGCGCGAACGCGATTCAACAACGCGCCGACCCAGTTTCGTTCGTTGAAAACGGGAATCACCACCGACAATTTGAATTCGGGCGGCAACGGATAGATCCCCAACTGCCGGCAGGCGCCTTCGCCGAGCAGTTCGCGCAGGGCCAGGGCTCGGTCGTTCGGTTCGCGTTGAAGATGATCGACCAGTTCCAAGAGAGCGGCGGTCATGGGCTCGTCCTTGAGTCCGGCAGGCGTGCACGAGCGGCGGATTATCGGCCGAACCAGCACGCAGGTCAAGGGCGACTCGGACTTGTGGCGAATGGCTCTTGACAGGTTTCCCGGCTTTCGCCAAACTCTTCCCGCGCGGACATACTGGCCCCAGGCGGAATGGAGTCGGCTCCATGGCGACGGATCGCTCGCAGGCAGTTCCCCTTTGCGATATTCAGGGTTCCTTTCAACGCTTCCAGCCGCAAATTGAAGCCGCCATCTCGCGGGTGCTGGCTTCCGGTCAAGTGATTCTCGGTCCGGAAGTGGCGAAGCTCGAAGAGGAAGTCGCCGACTATTGCGGCGTGCGGCACGCCGTCGGCTGTGCCTCCGGCAGCGATGCCCTGCTGCTGGCCCTGACGGCGCTTGGCATCGGCCCCGGCGACGAAGTGATCATGCCGCCGTTCACCTTCTTCGCCACGGCCGGCGCGGTTCGCCGGCTCGGCGCCCGGCCCGTTTTTGTCGATATCGATCCGCGTCACCTTCAACATCGATCCGCGCACGCGTCGAGGAGCGAATCACCGATCGCACCAAGGCGATCATGCCGGTTCATCTGTTCGGCCAGTGCGCCGAGATGGGGCCGTTCTGGCAAATCGCGCGAGCGCCACGGCGTGCCGTTGATCGAGGACGCCGCCCAGGCGATCGGCGCCGAGTACCGCGACGACAGGCCGGCACGCATCGGCGCGATCGGCTGCTTCAGCTTCTATCCGACCAAGAACTGGGCGCCTCCGGCGACGGCGGCATGGTCGTGACCAACGACGCGGGACTGGCCCAGCGAATGGCCAATCTCCGCGTGCATGGCATGGAGACTCGCTATCACCACACGTCGCTCGGCTGGAATGGCCGGCTCGACGCGTTGCATGCGGCGATTCTGCGCGTGAAGCTGCCGCACGTTGAAACCGACATCGAACAGCGACGCCAGGCGGCGAAGCGTTACCGCGATCTGATCGCCAACCATCGTCTCGGCGAGTTTCTTGAACGTCCGGTTGAACGTTTTGTCGCACGTCACACCTTCAATCAGTATGTGGTCAAGGTCGCCAACGGTCGCCGCGATGCCCTGTTGAACCACTTCAAGGCCAACGGCATCGGCTGCGAGGTCTATTATCCGCTGCCGCTGCATCTGCAGGAATGCCTCGCCGATCTCGGCCATCGCGAGGGCGATTTCCCAATTAGCGAGGAAATGAGCCAATGCGTCCTGGCGTTGCCGATGTTTCCGGAGATTACCGAAGAGCAGCAGGCACGCGTGACGGAATGTGCCGCGAAGTTGCTGCGAAGCCGCGAGCGGCTGGCGGCGTGAGAAAAGGGCGGCGAGCGTCGCGATGACGCTCGCCCGAAAGACTGTCAATTCTACTTGTGTTTGGCTTCCAGACGCCAAACGCTCCGGCACATCCAATTCCTACCAAACCCGCGAGCAGCGTGGCCGGTTCCGGGGCCGACGCCAACACGCCCGGCGGCTGGGAATCGCCCGGGTCGCCGTTCAACGGCGGCGGTTCGTTCGTAAAGCCCGGCGGGTCCTGGCCGAAAATCGGCGGCGGCTCCCCCAAGGTTGGAATCGGCGGAGATTGCGGCAACGGTTCGCCAAACACGAACGCCAGCGCCGGCGTTGCGTACAGCGCCCACGCCGCGCCCACCAATAATAATGTCCGAATCGATCGTTTCCGATCGAAGATTCGCGAAACCATGAATATCCTCGCGATACCGGGTTCGACCCGGTTTCTCTGTTCTGTTCAATTTGTCCGAGAATCGGCCGGTCGGGAGCGCAACCTGGCGAGTCAAGGCTGGAACGCCAAACATGTCACACCGCGAAAATTCTGTCAATAACGATCGCGAAAACCGGACAAAAGCGGACATTTTGCTTCCCAGCCGGCCCACCTGCTTTTGAGGTAAACTGCTCGTTGGCAATCCCTTGCGATTCGTTTTCGACATCATCACAAACTTTGTCCGGTTTGTCCGCCCGCATGTCCGTCATGTCCGTCCGGTTGTCCGTCCGGATGTCCGTCCGGTTTCGTGTCCGGTTTGTAGCCGCATGGCTTTAGCCTGCGGGGTCTCCGGCCCACACGACGCGAGTGGGGAACCGGCTCGCGCAATGAACTCGCTTTCGAACATGACCATTCCTCCAAAGCGCAGCCACACTGGCGCGGCCACAATGGGGTATTATACATCCGTACATGTATTGTTTCAACAAGGTGTCAGGGGCGCTCAAAACCAGCCAGTGAGGGCGCTTGAAAACCAGCCATTTTGAGGAGACGAGGATTTGCCATTTTGACTCTGTGTTGCCCTTTGGCGTTCACGGAGACTCAACATGGCGAATCAACTCAAAATGGCCATCATCGAAAGCATCCTCGCGCTTTACCAGCGGGGCTGGTCGAAGCGGCAGATCGCCCGGGAACTCGGCCTGGACCGCGAGACGGTGGCCCGGCATCTGCGCCTGGCGGTCGCGTCAAAACCAGCCAGCGCCCACCTCGATTCGCCGGCGTCGGCCGAGGGTTCAAAACCAGCCATAGCGCCCATCGGGTCGGCCGAGGCCGGCGGGCGAGTCAAAACCCGCCATAGCGCCCATCGGCTCGGAAGCTCCTGATGCGGGCGCTCCCATCTGTCGCGGAGCTGGCCGCCCCAGCGACTGCGAACCATTTCGACAGGCCATTCTGGCTTGGCTCGACCAGGGTCTGAGCGCCCAACGCATTTACCAGGACCTGGTCCGCGAGCACGGCTTCACCGGCAGCTACTACAGCGTGCGGCGTTTTGTCCGCCGCTTCGAGCAGCGCACGGAACGGCCGATGCGGCGGATGGAGTGCGCGGCCGGTGAGGAAGTGCAGGTCGATTTCGGCACGCGGCGCGCGCGATCGTGGCGGCGGACGGTTCGCGTCGCCGGCCGCACGTCTTTCGCGTCGTCCTCAGTCATTCGCGCAAGGGCTACAGCGAAGTGGTGCTGCGGCAGACGACCGAGTCCTTCTTCCGCTGCCTGGAGAATGCCTTCGTGCATTTTGGCGGCGTGCCGCAACGAGTGGTGCTGGACAACCTGCAGGCGGCGGTGACGCAAGCCGACTGGTTCGATCCCGATCTGAATCCCAAAGTGCTCAGCTTCTGCGCGGCACTACGGGACGGTGTTCTTGCCGACCAAGCCGCGCACGCCGCGGCACAAGGGCAAGATCGAACGCGGCGTCGGCTATGTGAAGTCCAATGCCCTCAAGGGACGAACCTTCGCCAGTCTCGAAGAGCAGAACCAGTTCCTGTTCGAGTGGGAACGGACCGTCGCCGACACGCGCGTGCATGGCACGACGCAGCGGCAGGTCGGCAAGCTGTTCACCGAAGTCGAACAAGCCGGCGTTGTCGCCGCTGCCCATGACGCGCTTCCCCTGCTTCCGCGAGGGCCAGCGGATGGTCAACCGCGACGGCCACGTCGAAGTCGAGCGGGCCTATTACTCGGCGCCGCCGGAGTATCTGGGCCGGCGCATCTGGGTGCGCTGGGACGGCCGCCTGGTGCGTCTGTTCAACCACCGCTTCGAGCAAATCGCCGTCCACGTTCAGCACGAGCCGGGGCGCTTCAGCACGCAGCCGCAAGCACATCGTCGCCGAGAAGATCTCCGGCGTGGAACGCGGCACGGCCTGGATTTTAGGTCAAATTCGCCTGGTCGGCCCGCAGGCGCACCCGCTGGGCCGAAGGCGTGATCGCCAGCCGCGGCGTCGAGGGCGTGCGGGTCCTGCAGGGCCTGCTCGCGCCTGGCCAAACGCTATCACGTCGATCAGATCGAACGCGCCTGCGAGATCGCCCAGTCTCACGGCGCCTACCGGCTTGCGGACGCTGCGGCAGTTGATCGGCCGCGACGAGCCCAAGCAGCAACAGTTCGCGTTCATGGATGAGCATCCGTTGATCCGCCCGTTGTCCGAGTACGAGCAGTTCGTCCACGACGCTTTTCAGAAAGGAGCCTCCGTCATGAACGACCGTTTGACCAACGCCCTGAAGCAACTGCGCCTGTCCGGGTTATTGCAATCGCTGGACGTGCGCTTGCAGGAAGCGGCCAGCCACAACCTCAACCACGCCGAGTTCCTGGAACTGATCCTGCAGGATGAACTGGCGGTCCGCTGCGACCGGCAATTGCAGCGACGCATCAAGGCCGCCAGCTTCCGCGAACTGAAGACGCTGGAGGACTTCGATTGGGCCTTCAATCCCTCGGTGCAAGAAGAAACAGATCTACGACCTGGCCAGCGGCCGCTTCATCCGCGAGGCGCGGGACGCTCTGCTGCTGGGGCCGCCGGGCGTCGGCAAGAGCTCATCTCGTCCAGGCGATCGGCTATCACGCCCTGAAGGCCGGCTTCATCGTCCTGTACCGCTCCATCTTCGACGTGGTCCGCGACTTCCTGCACGACGAAGCGCTCGGCGGCGAGGACAAGATCCTGGCCAAGTACCTCAAGCCCGACCTGCTCATCATCGACGACATGGGCATGAAGCAATTGCCCAAACGCTCGGGGGAATACCTCTTCGAGATCATCATGCGGCGCTACGAAACCCGTTCGACCATCATGACCTCGAACCGGCCGTTGGAGGATTGGGGCAAGCTGATCGGCGACGTGCCCAGCGCCACGGCGATCCTCGACCGCTTCCTGCACCATGCCGAGATCATCCGCATCAATGGCAAAAGCTACCGGCTGCGGCATCAGGGCCGAGCAATCGAAGACGGCGCCGAGGAGTCAAAACCCGCCATTGCGCCCATCGGCTCCGACGAGGCCGCAAGGCGATCCAAAACCAGCCAATGCGCCCATCGGCAAAGGGCGCAATGGCCGCGGTTCAAAACCAGCCAATGCGCCCAGCGGCTCGAAGGAGTCAAAAAGCGAGACTTGAAGTCGGTGTGTGAACTCGAAGTCCACCGCCACGGCCTCTTCTCTGTTCCGGAAGACAGAAGCGCGCCAAGCCGCTGACCAGTGGCACGGCAAACCGGCACGCAGGGTGAAAACCAAGACGTGTTACGTAGGATCAGACCTGGAAAGGATCGATTAATCACTGGCTGGTTTTAAAGCGCCCATAAGTGGCTGGTTTTGAAGCCCCGATGACACCAACTTCACCAATAGCCTGGCCATCGGTGGGATTCGACTTTGCTTACGATGCCCGGAACTCGATCACCAAGTTGACCCGCTACGGCAGCACCAACAATACCGCAACGGTGGGCTGGACCAGCTTCGGCTGTCGATTCACGTGGCCGACTAAGCAACGAGCAGCATCAGGGACTCGTCAACGCATCGTTGAATAACACGACGTTCACGTACGACAATTTCGACCGGCTGACCACGAAGAAGGTGGACGGCACGACGACCACATATTCGTACGATGATACGAATCAACTGACAAGTGAAGGCACACGAAACTATTCGTTCGACGCCAACGGCAACCGGAATTCCACGGGGTACACGACCGGCACGGAAAAATGGTGACGCTTTACTCAAGTCTCTTGCTGTCAATATATTACGTCCAAATAAGCGCCTATCGCCTGCATCCTAGATCAAAGGCTGCGTGAGTCGCGGTCTTGCGAGTGGCACGACGCTAGCCGCATCGGCGCGGGCCCGATCGCCAACTCCGCGGGTGCGAAACGGCGATGACTCACGCAACTCGTCAGGTTGTCACATCGAGCATCGAAACGCAACCAGAAAACACCGAGGTTTTTTCTCGGCGCGAAACATCAACCAAATGGGTTTGCAGATATAAGTGAACGCATGTATAATATGCCATTGCCGCCGCGCCGCCGGTGTGCGCTTTGGAGGAATGGTCATGTTGGAAGAGAATTTCATCGCCCGGATTCGTTCAACGTCCGCGTCGGATTGCCCGGAGCGCCCGCAGGCTAAAGCCGTGCGGCTACGAACCGGACATGGAAGCGGACGGACAACCGGACGGACAAACCGGACAAAGTTTGTGATGACCTCGAAAACGAATCGTAACGGACTGGTGATCAATGGTTTGCATCAAAAGCAGGTCGGCCGGTTGGGAAGCAAAATGTCCGCTTTTGTCCGGTTTTCGTCCTCGACCGATCCGCGGCGGCGCTTCCGAAATTGCTTGACAGGTTCGACGCGAATGTTATGGTCCCGCCCCATGAATGCCAAATTCCGCCTTCTATGGTCCGTCGTTGTGGTTGCGTCATTCGCCTCGGCCGTGGTCGGCCAGCCGCCCGCCACCCCGACAACGGGCAAGATCCTGCTCATCGATTTCGACCGCATGCTCGAGGGGAATATCCAGCGAGTCGGCGACCGCTTCCATGTTCGTCAGGGCGCCGGCGAAATGACGATTCCCGCCGCCCCGGGCATGCTCTTGCTGCCGGACAAGGAAGCCGCTTTTCAATTGATGAAAAACCGCACCAAAGGCGATGACCCGCTCGCGCTGGTCAAGCTATCGCGTTGGTGTCTCTCGAATGAACTACACACGCAAGCGTTGGCAGCCGCCGAAACGGCCCTGTCGTTGCGGCCGCGCGATCGATCGCTGATTCGCTTTCGCGATGACATCAAGCTGCGGAGCAGTCTGACGCCGCCGCCACCCGCGGCCCCAGCCGTCGCCATCAAACGCGCGACGCCGCCCGAAGCGGAAGTTTCGGGTCTCAGCCCGGAGGCGTTCGGCCTGTTCGCGATGCGCGTTCAGCCGTTGCTCGTCAACGCCTGCATGAGTTGCCACGGGTCCAATCGCGGCGGACAGTTTCATTTGACCCGGCCGGCGTCGGCTTTTGGCGATCATCGAACGACGCAAATCAATCTGGCGGCGGTCGGACCGTTTCTCAATCGCAATCAACCGCTGAGTAGTCCGCTGTTGACGCACGCGGTCAGCGCCCACGGCGGCGGCGCCATTGCGCCGATTCGCGACCGCCAAACGAAAGCATTCCAGTTTCTGCAAGAGTGGGCCTTGCAAGCCTGCGGCAGCGGCTCGAAGCCGGACAAGGCGCCCATCGAAGCCGTGGCCGACGACGTGCCGACGCCGGCGCCGGCGACGCCGGTCGTCACCGGCCAACCCGCCGCCCCGCCGCCGGTCATATTGCCCGACGCCGCGAATAAGCCGGCAATCTCCAACGCAACGCCGCCCGCCCCGAGAGGCGCCGACGACCCGTTTAACCCGGAAGAATTCAATCAGTTGAACAAGAAGCCGATGAAGTGAGGAGATTCGCAATGGACAGGGCCGGGCTTGAACCGGCGACCCCAGCATTTTCAGTGCTGTGCTCTACCAACTGAGCTACCTGTCCTCAATGACGGGAATTCTAGGGGTTTGGGCGAGGGCGTCAATGTCGCTCACCGGGACGGGAACATGTCGATCAGAACACGAATCAACAGCCCGAAGAATAACAGCCCGACCGAGGTCACGACCCAATGAATGGCGCATCGGGGCATGAAGGGAAACAGCCACACACCTTCGGTCCAGGGCCGCTTGGGGAGTTTTTGTCTTCGACTTCGAGCGCGATCGAGTTCGAGCTGGTCGGGTTTAATTGCCGCGATGCGCTGCCGCGCCTCCTCGTCTATAACTGGCGCCCGGGCTAATTCGGGTTCCGGCATGGCGCACGAACTCTCGACCGACGACGGCGTCGGCTGCGGCGCCCTTGAAACATCTTCGAAGCGAACATTGTAGCCAACCACGTCGCCCTCATACGGCGTTTGAAGCGGCGGCAAGTCTTCGGGTTGCACAAATCCTGGGCCGCCGTTGTCTTGTTCATCCTGATCCGGTATTTCCCAGGCGTCGACGACCACGGCGCCCGACTTTGCGATTCGCTTCTTTCGTTTTCGCCGGCGGATCTTCGTGAGCCGAACGATGCAGGCGAGTCGCCCCAGCAGCCGCGCGTAAAGCACAAACGCGTAGCCGAACGCGAGAGCCGCGAGGATCAGTGCGATGAAACTTCCGCTCGCCGCGACCCACGTCGCCAGCGGCACGCACGCCGCAACGAGCAGCAGGCTAGCTAAATAAAAGATAAACAAATGGTCGATCGATTTAGCGAGCCGGACAAAGAGTCCGCCATGCAGGATGGTCCACCGCGATTCGGCGCTCATGGTCGAGAGCAGACTGATCGGGAATGTGAGCCAAAAGACCGCGAAGGCGATCAGCGTCAAAACCGGAAGACGCCATGCGTCCGAAGCGAAACCCGAAACCCAGCGGCCAACGAATATCGCGGGTACAACCCACACACCGGCGATCCAGGCGACGTACGCGCCTTGCCAAGTCCACTCGTAATAGGGCTCGTCCGACCAGACGACCTCGGCGTTGCCGGCCGCGGTGTCCTCGACGATCACGATGAGCGTGTGGCTGAGATAGCACCAAAAGAAATACGAAAAGATGATCGTCGCCGCGAATACCGGGACCCAGATTAATGCGGTCACGGGCATCCCTCAGCGGGGAGAGTCGCCAAAACCCGGACGTGAGCCGGAGCGACAGAGGAATAAACGTTTGCTTTACTTCACGACCGCCAGCGCGCCGGATTCCGCCAATTTGCGAATGTCCTGTGTTACGCGCATGGAGCAAAACTTCGGTCCGCACATCGAGCAGAACTTGGCGCTCTTGAAAACCTCTTGTGGCAAGGTTTCATCGTGCATTGCCCGTGCCGTTTCCGGATCGAGCGACAACTCGAACTGCCTGTTCCAGTCGAATTCGAAGCGGGCCTTGCTCAGGGCGTCGTCCCGGTCGCGGGCGCCCTTGCGTCCGCGCGCGACGTCGGCGGCATGGGCCGCGATCTTGTAGGCGATCACGCCCTGGCGCACATCATCTTTATTCGGCAGACCAAGGTGTTCCTTTGGCGTCACGTAGCAAAGCATGGCGGCGCCGGCTTCACCGGCCAGTGCCGCTCCGATCGCACTGGTAATATGGTCATAGCCCGGCGCCACGTCGGTCACCAGGGGACCCAGGACGTAAAATGGCGCCTCGTGGCAAAGTTCACGCTCCTTTTCGACGTTCATCTTTACCAAATGCATGGGAATGTGGCCGGGGCCTTCGACCATGACCTGGCAATGATGCGACCAGGCTTTGAGGGTCAACTCGCCCAGCGTTTTGAGTTCCGCGAATTGAGCGTCGTCATTGGCGTCCGCCAGGCAGCCGGGTCGAAGCCCGTCGCCGAGGCTGAATGTCACGTCATACTCTCTCATGATTTCGCATAACTGGTCGAAATGGGTGTACCAGGGATTTTGCTGGTGCCGGGCGATCATCCACGCGCCGATGAGCGATCCACCACGACTAACGATGCCGGTTACGCGCTTCGTCGTTAGCGGTAAGTATTCCATGAGAACGCCGGCATGGATCGTCATGTAATCGACGCCCTGCTTTGCCTGACGTTCGACCATATCCAGCAACTGCTGCGGCGTCAGGTCGGTTACTTCTTTGACATCCTGAATGGCCTGATAGATGGGCACCGTGCCGATGGGGACCGGCGACGCATCGATGATGCCCCGGCGAATTGCATCAATATCGCCGCCGGTCGATAAATCCATCACCGTGTCGGACCCGAAGTGAACGGCGGTGTGCAGCTTTTCGAGTTCATCGTCGAGCGTACCGGTGACGGCGGAGTTGCCAATGTTGGCGTTGATCTTGCATTTTGTCGCAACGCCAATGGCCATCGGCTCAAGATTCTTAGTGAGGTGAATCTTATTTGCCGGGATTACCATGCGGCCGCGGGCCACTTCGGACCGAATCAGCTCGGCGTCGAGTCCTTCACGCCGAGCGACAAATTCCATTTCGGGAGTAACGGCGCTCCGACGAGCAGCTTCAATCTGGGTCATGGCGAATTCCTTGTTATTGGCCGCGCGATTCGGATCGAAATGTCGGCGTGTGGCTGTAGTCCAAACAGGCCAAATCGGAAGTGCGATTCGTGACTCGCCTTCCCACGCCGGCATCACCCGGATCAGGTCCAAAGGGTATGCTCTCAGCCCACACACGGGCACCCCTGGCGATGACGGTCATCTTAAGCGCCCTTCCTCGGGAAACAAGCGCTTGGGCGATTTGGTTGCCCAACCAAGATGAATCGGACACAATGGTTGTAAGGGAAGTGATTCCCAATCCCGCAAAGGAGCCTGACATGTCCGCGCGAATGCTAATGCCGATCGTCGCTTGCACGCTCGTGCTCGGACCGGCGCGTTCCCAGCAACCGCAGCAGGAAGAGTTGGTGGTTCGCGTCAAAAAATCGATCGATCGTGGCGTCGCCTTCTTGCGCCGGGAACAGGCCGCCGATGGAGGTTGGGAGCGCGGCGGCATCGGCGGCGTCGGCTTCACCACGGGCGGACAATCTTGTCTGGCGATGCTCACACTGCTCAATGCCGGTGTTCCGCCGAACGACCCAGTCGTCCAGGCCGGGCTCAAGTATGTGCGCAATTTGCCGGCCCAGGGCACCTATGTCGTTGGCTTGCAAACAATGGTCCTCGCCGAAATCGGCGAGCCCAAGGACTTGTTCACCATTCAGCGCAATGTAAATTTTCTGCTTTCGTCGATGGATATGAAGGGCCGATTTGTCGGCTGGAGTTATGGGCCGGCCCTGCGCGGCGGCGGCGATTTTTCGAACACGCAATATGCCCTCCTTGGCCTGCACGCGGCCAAACTCGCCGGCGCAAAATTCAACTGCCGAATGCGTCCAGCAGGCAAATCTGGGACATTATTCGCGACCTCTATATCAAGTCGCAACTTCCCGATGGCTCTTGGGGCTACACCGTAGGCGATCGTTCGCCACGCCAGACCATGACGTTGGCGGGGCTCTGCGGTCTGCTCATCAGCGGCATGGAGCTTGCCCACGGCGAACAACGGCTGAACAAAGAAACGGGGTTTGCCGACCATTGCGGTGAGTACTCGGAGGACCGCTACATCCGGCGGACTTTGGACTGGCTCGCGGCACCCGGAAACTTCAGTTTTGATGTCGGTCAACACCGCTATTACAACATTTACGGCATCGAGCGTGCTGGACGCCTCTCGGGCCAGCGATTCATGGCCAATCGCGATTGGTATCGCGAGGGCTGCGATTACCTGCTCGCCAAACAGCAGGACGACGGTTCATGGTCCGGCGGCGGCTTTGACGGCGGCATTATCGGCGGCACTTCGTTCAGCATACTCTTCCTTAGCAAGGGCCGCACGCCGATCTTGATCAGCAAATTTGCCTGGGGCAACGACGGCGTCGGAATGAGGATTAGCGATTGGAATCGCAAACACCACGACATGAAACATGTCGTCGAATATGCCAGCCGAGAGATGTTCAAGAAGGCGAGGCTCGAATGGCAGGTCTACGATTGCCGTCAGGCCGAACAAGGAAGCGTCGCGGAAAAGACAGCGGAATTGCTGCAGTCGCCGATTTTGTACATGAACGGGCATGAGTCGCCGCTGCGCAAACTCACCGGCGTCCAGAAAGAGATCTTGAAGAAGTACGTGCAGGAAGGCGGCTTTATTTTCGCCGAGGCCTGTTGCAATCAGAAGGCGTTCGCAGACGGCTTCCGCGATCTAATGAAGGAACTGTTCGACAAGGACATGGTCCGGGTCACGCCCGATCATGCCCTTTATCACGCATTTAAGCCAATCAAGGCGGAGGATGCAGCAAGATTTCCGTTGGAACGATTGGATCTGGGTTGTAAGACCGTGGTCGTACTTAGCCCCAGAGCACTCGCCGGCTGGTGGGAAGAAGATCTTTACCAGAAGGGTCGCGGCGCAACGGCGTTTCAAGTCGCCGCCAACGTCATCGCCTATGCGACGAACATGGAACTGCCGAAACCGAAAGGCACGCGAGTCGAACTCGTGGGCGAGAAACTCGATATTCGCCTGCCGCGAGGCTTCTTGAAAGTCGGACAGGTCAAACACGAAGGCGACTGGGAGCCCGCCCCCGCCGCCATGAAAAACCTGATGCTCGACCTTCGCAGTCGAGCCCATCTCGACCTGGCACTCCAAAAGGAAGCGGTGAGCCTGGGAAGCGCGAACATGTTTCAATACCGCTTCCTTTACATGCACGGGCGACGGCAGTTCAACTTTCCGGACGCGAGCCTGAAGAATCTGGCGGCCAACTTGCAAACCGGGGGACTGCTGTTGGCCGACGCCTGCTGCGGCAGCCCCGAATTCGACAAGGCGTTTCGTGCGATGGCCAATCGGCTATTCCCCAATGCCAAGTTGGAGCGAATTCCCGAAAATGACGTGCTCTACAGCGCCGAACTCAATGGAAAGAAAATAGAAACGGTGCTGTGCCGGCGGCCGAACGGCGACGGCGCGGCCATGGCGTTGAAACCGATGAAGCCCGCACTCGAGGGAATTCGACTGGGCAATCGCTGGGTGGTGATTTACAGCAAGTATGACCTGGGCTGTGCACTCGAAAAACACCCATCGAGCGATTGCGTCGGCCACGATCATGAAAGCGCGCTGCGACTCGCCGGTGCTGCGGTTTTATACTATTTGAAAAACTAGCCAATGATTTGCCCGAATATGAACGTGGCATTTGACGCTCCAATGAAACCAATTTCAAAGTAAGATCCATGGATGAATGGCCCATTCCGAGCGGCTATCGTTTCGCGGGTATTGTTAGCGGTCTTCGGCAGGAGCCGAATCGCCGCGATTTGGCGTTGATCATAAGCGATCGACCGGCGGCGTGTGCCGGCATCTTCACGCAGAACCGCGTCGCGGCCGCGCCAGTGCAGATTTGCCGCGACCGGCTGCCCCGATCCGATGCCCGCGGCGTCGTCATTTGTTCCGGCAACGCGAATGCCTGCACGGGTGAGCAAGGCTTAGCCGACGCCCGACGCCTGGCGGAGCTTGCGGCCAACAATGTCGGCGCGAAACCCGAGCAGATGCTGGTCGCGTCTACCGGCGTGATCGGCCGGCCGCTGCCGATGCATGTTTTCGAAACCGGCATCCCCGCCGCCGCGAAGCGATTGGCCGGATCAACCACAGCGGCCAACGACGCCGCTCATGCCATTCTGACGACCGACACCGTAATCAAAACTTCTGGGCGAATTCTCCACCTGAATGGCTCAGAGATCAAAGTATTCGGCTTCGCAAAAGGGGCCGCCATGATTGGACCGAACATGGCGACCATGCTCGGATTTGTGCTCGCGGACGCGGCCGTTTCGCCGGCCGACTTGCAATTGCTTCTGCGCCGCACCGGCGAGCGCAGCTTCAATCGCATTAGCGTCGAGGGCCATACCAGCACCAATGACACGGTGCTCGCCTTCGCGAATGGCGAGGGATCGCATCTTGCGGGCCCCGCACTTAGTGAATTCGAGGCGGCGGTCGAAGCGGTTTGCGTCGATCTGGCCAAGGCGATCGCACGTGATGCGGAGGGGGCCAAGCACCTGGTCACGATTGATGTCGAGGGCACGCGCGACGACGCCGAGGCCGTGCGCGTCGCCAAAACGATCGCCGACAGCGCTCTGGTGAAGACCGCGATTTATGGGGCCGATCCCAATTGGGGGCGATTCGTCTCCGCCGCCGGATACTCTGGCGTGGCCTTTGAGGAAAAAGACCTTTCACTCTGGCTGGGCGACATGCTGCTGTATCGCGACGGCGCTCCCCTGCCCTTTGATGCCTCCGCGGCGTCCGCCTACCTGAAAAATCATCGAGACGTGACGATGCGACTGCGCTTCACGCTCGGCAGCGGACGATGCACGTTCTGGACCTGCGATCTCACTCCCGAATATGTCCATCTGAACGCGGACTACACGACCTAGGGCCGATGGAATACTTGATCGATCTTCAGAATGTCACGCGGCAATTCGGCACGGTGACCGCGCTGCATGACGTGACCCTGCGCCTGCCGCCCGGGCGCATCGGCCTGCTCGGGCCAAATGGGGCCGGCAAATCGACGCTGTTGAAGATTTTGATGGGCCTGCTTCCGCCCACGTCGGGCAGCGGCAAGATCCTGAATCACGATCTGACGCGCGGTGTCGGCGGAGCCAACTGGGAACTCCGGCGCGACATCGGCTTTATGCCGGAGGCCGACGCCCTGGTGCCGGGGTTGAAAGGCGTCGAATACGTCGCCCTCGCCGGCGAGTTGTTCGGCATGCCGCGGCGGCAGGCCCAACGGCGCGCCCACGAAGTGCTGACCTACCTGGAACTCGAGGACGCCCGCTACCGCCGGCTCGAGGAGTACTCGACTGGGATGAAGCAGCGGCTCAAATTGGCGCAGGCATTGGTACATGATCCGCCCATGTTGCTGCTCGACGAACCAACGAGTGGTCTCGACCCAGCAGGACGCTCCGCCATGCTGCGGTTGCTCCTTCAGCTTGGCAAGGATTTCGGGAAATCGCTCTTGCTCTCGACGCACCTGCTCGGCGACGTCGAATGTGTCTGCGAAATGGTGGTCATCCTCCTCAACGGGGAAGTTTGCCGGCAGGGAACTGTGGGCGACTTTGCACGCGCCGGCAAAATCGCTACAAACTGCGAATTCAAGGCGATCCGAACAGCTTCCTAACCGACCTGCGCCTTGAAGGAGTCGAACTTCTGGCCGACAATGGACGCGGAGACATTCGCGTCGCGGCGCCGCCCGACTGGTCTACGCTGCGCTTTTTCGCGCTAGCTGAAAACCACGGCGTGGCAATTCGCGGCCTCGAGAGCGACGACGAATCTCTGGAAGAGCTTTTCTATCGAGTGGTGGGCCGAACATGACGACACGTGCCGCGCCCGCCCTGCTCAGCTATCGGCCCTGGCGTGGCCAACTCCGCGGCCCGTCGCACGGCGTCTGGGCCATCGCTCGCGTCTCCTTTCTCATGCTCGCCCGCCGCAAGCTTTTTTGGGCGCTGTATGGCTTCAGCGCCATGATCTTCCTGTTCTTTTTCTACGGGCAATACCTTCAATTCTGGATCCGGACGCAACTGGGAAATGAAGACCTGCGACTCGGTTCCGGGCTTGTCGGCATTCGCATGAAGCCGGAGGATCTGCTCAAAATTCTGCAGACGGCACTGCACCTCGACGGCTCAGGCTACACCTACCGCAATTTCTTTTCGTTCGAAAGTCAAATCGTCATTATTGTGTTGGCCCTGGCGGGATCGATTCTCATTGGCAATGACTTTCGCTTCGGCAGCTTGCCGTTTTATCTTTCGAAGCCGCTGCACCGCTGGCATTACCTGCTGGGCAAGTTCCTTGCGGTCGCCGCGTTCGTTTCACTGCTGACGACGCTTCCGGCATGCGCGTTGTTCATCGAATATGGCATGATTGACACGTGGCAGTATTACTTTGATCGCGCCGATTTGCTGATTGGCATTCTCGGGTACGGTTTTGTGCTTTGCGTCGTACTCGGGCTCACGCTGCTGGCGACTGCAACCTGGGTCCGGCGCACCGTCCCGATGATCATGGTTTGGTCGGGTCTGTTCCTGCTCACCCGAATCGTTGGCGATATGCTCGTTTACGCGCTGCGAATGAACCCCGCATGGCGGCTCATCGATCTTTGGCACGACATGTATCTGGTGGGAAACTGGTGCCTGGGCATGCCGCACGCCACGATTCGCCCCGCCGGTCAACCCGAGTATTGGCAGGCGGGCGCGACTCTGCTGGCAGTCTGCGCTTGCTGCTTGGTCTATTTGAATCGCCGCATTCACGCCGTGGAGGTTGTGTCGTGACTGCGGAGAGGACGACCGACATCCGGCAATCGGCCAGCGTTGATGGCGCGGCATCTCGCCCGCATTCACCACTGGCCTCGCCGAACGGCTCTGCGCAACGCGCGCAGCGCCATGAACCAGTTCTCTTGCTCGAACAAGTTTCGAAATGGTATGGAGCCGTCATTGGCGTCAATCAGGTCACGCTCGAATTGCGAACCGGCATTACCGGCTTGGTCGGCGCCAATGGCGCCGGAAAAACCACGCTGCTTCGCCTTGCGACCGGTCAAATTCGGCCCGATCTGGGCCGCGTCTCCGTTCGCGGACTCGATGCCTGGGACTGGCAGGCAAAGAGGCAAATGGGCTACTGCCCCGATGTGGATGTCTTCTACGAGGAAATGAGCGGATTCACGTTTGTTGAATCGATGGCGCGGCTATGCGGTTATACCCGCCGCGACGCCCGGCTGCGCACCGAGGCGGTCATTGAAAAAGTCGGAATGACCGGCCGCTGCAATCGCCGAATCCGCGGTTACTCGAAGGGCATGCGCAGCGCATCAAATTGGCTCAAGCCCTCCTGCACGATCCCAACCTGCTTGTGCTCGATGAGCCGCTTTCCGGCATCGACCCAATCGGCCGTCAGGACTTCGTCGAACTCTTCCGGGATCTCGCCGTTGCGGGCAAAACGCTGCTGATTTCCAGCCACGAACTGGAGGAACTCGAGAAACTAACCGATCACGTCGCGATCATGTCGCGGGGGCGGATCGCCGCCGTCGGCACGGTGACGCAAATTCGCGATATGCTCGACGAGCACCCGCTGGCGATCCGCATCGACGCATCGCAGCCGCGCGATCTTCGCGCGCGACTGCTGCAATTTCCCGACGTCGTGGGCGTCGATTTCGGCGAGCACGCGCCCTCAACGGAAGTCGGTACTCTCATAGTTCGCGCCCGTAGTCCGAAGAAGTTCTTCCATGATTTCGGCCGGCTCGTCGTCGAGGAGTCGCTCGAAATTGAACGCCTCGAGCCGCTCGACGACTCGACTCAGGCGATCCTGGGATATTTGCTGGGCGGGGGACGCAATTGAATATGACGTCGCCTGCCGCGAATTTTCGGCTGTCAGCACCGCCCTCACCCATTCGGGCCTGGATCGAACTCATCTGTCTCAGCCTGCAGCGACAAGCGCGCATGCGGCAAATGGTCTGGATCGCGCTGGGACTGCTGGCCGCTGCCGTCCTGTTTGTGGCGATCAACACCCAATTTAGCGGCTGGAAGCTGACCCATCGGCGGGCGCGACCGATGCGAGTCAGTTATGACCATGCGCTCAACGAGTTGCAGGCCGCCAACGGCATGCTGTCACGCTCCGAACCCGCCAACGCCATCAATTTCGCGGCACTCGGCTGCGCCTGGGCGGTTTTGGAGTCGGCCGCTTTCCAGAACTTTTCGCAAACCCTGGTCTTCTCGATCTTCTTGAGCTTTTTGCTTCCGCTCTGGACCTTGAGTTTCGCCACCGAGGCGCTTGGAAACGAGCGCGAAAGCCGCACGCTCATATGGCTCTTCACTCGGCCGCTGCCGCGCTGGTCGATTTACTTGGCCAAATGGATCTCGGCGTTGCCCTGGTGCTTGGGAATGAACCTCTTCGGCTTCACGGCCATCTGTCTGGCAGGAGGCGAACCGGGCCGCCAGGCCTTGCGCTACTATTGGCCATCGGTAATTTGGGGCACCTTCGCCTTCGCGGCGCTGTTCAATCTCATTGCCTCGATTTTTCGCCGGCCCGCCATCATCGGCCTGATTTATGCGTTCTTCTTTGAGGCGCTGGTTGCGGATCTCCCCGGCGATCTCAAACGAATGAGTTTGAACTACTATGTCCGTTCCCTGATGTATAGTTCCGTAAGCGGTTTGAATCTGAATCCCGAATCGTTGACTGTATATGCCCCGGCCGACCCGTGGAAAGCTCGGCTCGTCCTCATCGGAGTCGTGGTGGTTCTGAATCTCATCGGAATGATTCTGTTTTCCCGGAAGGAATTCAGCGAGGATGTGTAATGATCAATGACGAACTCGCGCTGGCCGGGCGGGAAGACAGTTCGCCGCTTCACGGATTTCAGGGCGACCGCGAGGTCTCGCCAGAGCCTTCGATCCCACTGGCGCCGTCGGTGGCGATCAGCCGCGAGGTGGGAGCGCGCGGCGGCGAGGTCGCGCGACGCTTTGCCGCCAAATCGGGCTGGCCCGTCTATGACGCCGAATTGCTGGGCTACAGTTCACAGGATCCCGCCGCGCTCGAAAGCATTTACGCCGAACTTCCGCCGGACGCCGAAGACTGGATCGAGCAACGCGTCCAGTTGCTTCAAAGTGCCGGCGTGCTCGGCCATGACCCCGCTTTTGAGCGCGTGTCGCGGTTGATCTTGGGTTTGGCCGCCAAGGGCGAGGCGGTGTTTGTCGGCCGAGGCGCCGGCTTCATCTTGCCGCGCGCCAGCACGCTCCACGTCCGCATGATTGCGCCGTTGCCTGATCGGGTCGCCTACATGAGCCAATGGCTCCGACTGTCTCGCGCCGAAGCCGAGGCACAGGTCGCTCTGCGCGAAGCGAAACGAGCCCAATTCCTCGAGCGATGCTTCCATCTCACCGAAGGAGGCATCATCTACGACCTGGTGCTCAATTCCAGCGCCCTGGGCGAGGAGTTGTGCGCCGACGTCATCCATCTGGCGTTGCGCTGCAAACAGACCAGGCGATAGTTTGTCTCGAAATCCTTACCGCCGGTGCATCTCGGTCCCAGCCAGCAAGCAAGCAGGACCGAGATCGCAATCTCACTTGATCGGCATTTCATAGACAATCGTGCCCAACAAGTTCTTTTCGCGCTTGCCATGGCAAATGATGCATTGCTGCATCACGGCGGGAACCACCGTCGCGGCACGAAGCACGGGCTTGCCGTCCTGCTCGCCGATTTCCTCGTAATATGCCTTGCCGGACCGGATTTCCTTGACGGCTTTCTTTTCAAATTCAGTCTTGGCGACATTCGCCTTGTTCTTGGGGCGGCCGGTCACATCCACCAACCGCGCAGTTGTGCCAGCCCTTCTTGTGCATCGCGGCGAACACTTCTTTCGCTACGGCCGCGGCCGGTGTGTCCGCCTGATTCTCGACATATTTGGATGTGATCGTCACCACGGCGGTCTTGTACAAATCGTCGAGCATCTTCACCTGCTCGCGGGCTCGCTCGATCTTGGCGGACTTTTCGGCGTCGGGCTCGCCCGCGCGCCGCCGGCCGCGACGACGAAGGAACCAACAGACTTATCATGACGCCCCCTGCCACAATGGCCAAAACTGCTGCCGAACGCTGAACTGTCATCTCTCCAATCCTCCAGTTGAGTCGCGTACGAAGTCGAGGCACATAAAACAGGACAAACTTGTCCTGATTATAGAATTTAGAGTGTCGGGGTCAAATTCTTTTTTCAATTCGCCTGGGTCGGTAAGAATGAATTCAACTGCCGTGGCGAATTTGCGACGGCTTCATTCTGGGAATCGTCCATGACATCAGGCGCGTACTCAGATTTTCAACGGCTTTCCCGCGAGCGTCCGCCGATCGCCGCGCTAGTGCTCGGTTCCGGATTGAATCGGGCGACCGAGGCATGGAATCGAATCGCCTCGCTGCGGTTCGAAGAAATCCCAGGTTTGGCGCCGACAAGCGTATCGGGACATCGCGGGGAGTTGGGGCTGTTCGATTTCCGGGGCGAGCGAGTTCTGGTTTTTCATGGCCGATTGCATTTCTACGAAGGCCATTCCTGGGAAACGGTCGAACAGCCGGTCCGAATTGCCCGAGAACTTGGCGCTTGCACTCTGTTGCTGACGAACGCATCCGGCGGCATCCGCCCCAGGCAGGAGCCGGGAACTCTGATGGCCATCCGCGATCAGATTGCCGCGAATCGGCCCAACTGGTGGCGGTTGCCGGGTCTGGGCGGCGCGGCCCCTCCGTCGCCGTCGCCCTATTCACCACGATTGCTCGGCCTGCTGCAATCCGCGGCCGGCGATATCGGCTTGAACTTGCATGAAGGCGCCTATGCGGCCGTCACCGGTCCGTGTTACGAGACGCCGGCGGAAATTCGCGCATTACGATCGATCGGAGCTGATGCGGTCGGCATGTCCACGGTGCACGAGGCGAATGTGGCCCTTTCGTTGGGCATGGAAGTGGCCGGCGTTTCCTGTATCGCCAATTGGGCCGCGGGTTTATCGCCGACGCCATTGAGCCATGCCGAGGTGTTGGCGATGGTCACATCGGCATCCGGAAAAATGACGCAATTGCTGAATGCATTTCTTGTTCGGCTCGGTGCTGCACCGTCAACTTGACGTTGCAAACCCCGTGTCTATATTGCCTTTAACACCATTCGTGATTTTTTTCACGAAGTCGCTTTCGCCACGGATGTGGGGGCGTTTCATGTTATTGGCCGCCGCTTCAATTCTATCGCCCACCTCCCCAAGCCCGGCCTTCGACCTGACGACGTACTTTCCCATTTTTCTCTATTTGGCCGCTTGCATTGTCATTCCCGCCGGCGCGATCATCGGCGCCGATGTGATCGGTCCGAGAAAACGAACCGCGGTCAAATTGATGCCCTACGAATCGGGCATGGACCCGATCGGCGAGGCGATGCACAAGTACGACGTGAAATTTTACCTGATCGCCATCCTGTTCCTCGTCTTCGATGTCGAATTGCTGTTCCTGTATCCGTGGGCCGTGATCGCCTATGGCCCCGAAGGCGATCCGGCCTGGCGAGCCGCTTTTGGCCGCGATCGTTTTCTTCGAGATGCTGGTTTTCATCGCGACCCTGGTGGTGGCCTACGTTTACGCCTGGCGGAAGGGGGTCTTCCAATGGCGGTGAGGCCCAACGAAAATTTTCTCATCAGCAAGCTCGATTGGCTGGCGAACTATGTCCGCGCCAACAGCCTCTGGCCGATGCCGTTCGCCACGGCTTGCTGCGGCATCGAATTGATGGCGACGGCATCGAGCCGCTACGATCATCGCCCGCTTCGGTTCCGAAGCCATGCGCTTCACGCCGCGACAATGCGACCTGATGATCGTCGCCGGCCGCGTGGTCATGAAAATGCTGCCGGTGATGCAGCGCATCTGGCTGCAAATGCCGGAGCCGAAATGGTGCATCTCGATGGGAGCGTGCGCCTCCAGCGGCGGCGTCTTCGACACCTACGCGGTCGTTCAGGGAATCGATCGCTTCATCCCGGTGGATATCTATGTGCCGGGCTGCCCGCCGCGGCCGGAGCAATTGATCCAGTCGGTCATCGACTTGCAGGAACGAGTGAAGCAGACCGGCACGCTTATCGGCACGGAATTTCGCGAGCCGGACCAGAACCCGAAGAGCCGCAAGCCGCTGGCGCTGCGAACTCGCCCCCGGAGCAGGTGGTCGCTCCCGGCAATTTTCAAACGGCCACGCGAGAGTGGGACAAATAACGGCTGCGGAATGCCCCGATGAACCACGACGCGACGCTCGCGAAATTGAACGATAGCTTCGGCAGCCGATGCGTACAACGACCAGCGGAGTTCCGCGACAATCGTCGCATCATCGTGGCCGGCCGGAACAGGTCTATTCCGTTGCTTGAAGTTTCTCAAGGAGGAGTGCGGCTTCGACATGCTCGCCGAGTTGACCGCGGCCGATTACCTGCACTATCCAAACGCCGCCGACCGCTACGGCGTGATTTACGGCCTGACTCAACACGAACACCGGCGAGCGGCTCGTCGTCAAGACGTTCGTCAACGATCCGGAGCCGGCGGTGCCGTCCGGTTTTCTCGCTCTGGAAAGGCGCCGACTGGATGGAGCGCGAAGTGTTCGACATGTATGGCATCGATCTTCGAAGGCCATCCCGGACCTGCGGCGAATCTTGATGCCGGAGGAATTCGTCTCGTTCCCGCTGCGGAAGGATTACCCGCTGCGCGGCCGCGGCGAACGCCATAACTTCCCGGTGATTACGCGGGCGGAAAGTTAAGGTACTTAGCTCGTTCCGCAAGTTGGTCCGGCTCCAGGCGCGAAGTCGAGTGCATTCGGGGGCATTGTCAATGCCGTTGGAATTGCTGGATACGATGGACGAAGAGCAGATAGAGAAAGACTATCTCTGGACGCTCAATTTCGGTCCGCAGCATCCGGCCACGCACACCACGCTGCGACTCATGCTGACGCTCGATGGCGAAAACGTCGTCAAGGCCGTGCCGGACATTGGCTATCTGCATTCCGGTTTCGAAAAGCTCGGCGAGGATCTCGATTTCAATCAGTATGTCACGATTGTCGATCGGATGAACTACATCTCGCCGATCGCCAACGAGATCGCCTGGCATCACGTCATCGAAAAGCTGATGGGCATCGAACTGACGCCGCGCTGCAAGTATCTGCGCACGATCTTCGCGGAAATCGCCCGCATCAGCGACCATTTACTCTGCGTCGGCGCGGCCGCTCTGGACCTGGGCGCGTTCACCGCGTTTCTTTACGGCTTTTATCAACGCGAGAAGTGCTACGATATCTTCGAGATAGCGGCCGGCCAGCGGTTTCATCCGAGCTACACGCGCGTCGGCGGATTTGCCGCCGACGTGACCGATGACTGGATTCGCAAGATCCGCGAATTCGTCGCGCGATTTCCCCACGGCGCACGCCGACATCCGCCGGCTGCTCGACCGCAACCGCATTTTCATCGATCGCACCAAAAACATCGGCGTGCTGTCGAAAGAAGACGCCATCAATCTGAGTTGCAGCGGCCCGATCGCCCGGGCCAGCGGCGTGGTTCGCGACCTGCGCAAGGATGAACCCTACCTTGCCTACAGCGATTTCGATTTCAAGGTGATCTGTGCCAAGGCTGGCGATTGTTATGCCCGTTACCTCGTCCGCATGGAGGAGATGATGGAGAGCCTGAAGATCATTCAGCAGGCGATCGAAAACCTGCCCAGCGGGCCGCTGAATGTCGATACCGAGAGCAAACAGGTCATTCCCGATAAATCAGCGACTTATCGCAGTATCGAAGGGCTGATCCAGCACTTCGAACTGTTCATGACCAACCGCCAGTGGACGCCGCCAGTGGATGAAGTTTACGGAGCGCAGGAAACGGCGAACGGAGAATTGGGTTTTTATGTGGTATCCGACGGCACCGGCCGGGCGTATCGAGCGCGAACGCGGCCGCCCTCGTTTATCCATTTCGCGATCTTCCCCTATCTTAGTCGAGGGGCATCAGATCAGCGACATTGTGGCGGTCTTGGGAAGCTTGAACGTCATCGCGGCAGAGTTGGATCGTTAGTTTTTTGTAGGGTGGGTCGAGGCCCACCAGATCGTGTAGGGTGGGTCGAGTCTTCGAGGCCCACCAGATCGTGTAGGGTGGGTCGAGTCTTCGAGGCCCACCGTGATTTGTAGATTTGTAGGGTGGGTCGAGTCTTCGAGGCCCACCGAATGATGGAACCGCCAATGCCGGTTTTGACACCCGATATCCGAATGAAAATCGAGGCGTTCATCCCTCGATACCCCAGCAAGCAGGCGGTAACACTGCCGGCACTGCACATCGTTCAGGACGAGCTTCGCTGCGTGCCCAACGAAGCCGTTCGTGAAATCGCTGACATGCTCGATTTGAGCCCGGCGGAAGTCGCCGACACCATGAGCTTCTATGGCATCTTCCGCGACGAGCAGCACAAGCTCGGGAAAACCCGACTATGGGTCTGCCGTGGACTCGCCTGTGCCATTCGCGGCGGCGAGGAACTGCTCGCCGACATTTGTCACCGCTTAGAGGTTAAACCCGGCGACACGACCCGCGACGGAAAAATCACCGTTGAATTCGCCGAGTGCATCGGCGTGTGTGAGGGAGCGCCGGCTGTACTGATCGATGACGCCGGCCGAGGCGACGTGACGCCGGAACGAGTGGAACCGTTGCTGAACGAACTGCGTAAGGGCGTCTAAAAGGATGAATGAGGAAGGCAGGAAAACAGGAAAAATAGCAGCTTTATTGTTCCTGCCTTCCTGCCTTCCTCATGGTTTTAGAGCCTCTAAAGGTTAGATGCACAATGGTTTGTGTGAAACCGAGACAGGATTGGAATCCTGTCCCACGAAATCGCAGTGAACCAAACCTGCAACGAACGAGCATCTGGTAATGCCTGAGTTCGAACCAGTCCTGTTGAAACGCATCGCGCAGAAAGCCGACCCCGGCTTGGACGCCTATCGCGCCGATGGCGGCTACCGCGCGCTTGCAAAGGGCGTCTCACGAAATGACGCCGGCACAGGTCGTGGACACCGTCAAGGCGTCCGGCCTGCGCGGCCGTGGCGGCGCTGGCTTTCCCACCGGATTGAAGTGGACCTTCCTGCCCAAGGACCATCCCGGCCCGATCTACATGTGCATCAACGCCGACGAGAGCGAACCCTGCACGTTCAACAATCGCATCCTGATGGAGGAAGACCCGCACCAGGTTCTCGAAGGGATCATTCTGTCCTGCTACGCGACCAAGGCGACGACGGCGTATGTTTATATTCGCTATGAATATGGCCGCCGCTACCCGGCGATGCAAAAGGCGATCGACGAGGCTGTATGACACCAACCTGCTCGGCCGCAAGATTCTCGGCAAGGAATCTTCAACCTCGACGTTTTCATCCATCGCGGCGCCGGGGCTTACATCTGCGGCGAGGAGACGGGGCTGATCGAAAGCCTGGAAGGCAAGCGTGCCTGGCCGCGGATCAAGCCGCCGTTCCCCGCCGTCGAAGGCGCGTTTCGCAAGCCGACGGTCGTGAACAACATCGAAACCGTGGCGTGCGTGACGCACATCATCGATCGCGGCGCGGACTGGTTCAAATCGATGGGCGTGCCGCCCGATCCGAAGAATCCGCGCGACGCCGGCAGCTATGGCCCGAAACTCTATTGCATCAGCGGCCATGTCAACAAACCCGGCTGCGTCGAATTGCCGCTGGGCGTGACGGTTCGCGACCTGGTCGACAAGCACGGCGGCGGCGTGTGGAAAGGACGCAAGGCCAAAGGCGGCATTCCCGGCGGCATCAGCATGGGCTTCATGACCGAGGCCGAGTTCGACACCCGCTCGATTTCAGCGGCCCCGGCAAGGTCGGCTGCCTGGGACTGGGCACCGCCGCGGTGACGGTCTTCGACGATCAGACCAGCATCGTCGACGTGCTGTACAACATCTGCCGCTTTTTTGCGCATGAATCGTGCGGCCAATGTACGCCGTGCCGCGAAGGCACCGGCTGGATGGTGAAAATCGTCGACCGCATGCGCCGCGGCCAGGGTCGCCTGGAAGATCTTGACATCCTCGATGAGGTGGGCAGACAGCATTGGCATCATGCCCGGCACAACGATTTGCGGCCTGGCCGACGGCGCCGGCTGGCCGGTGAAAACCGGCAATTCGCAAGTTCCGCGGCGAGTTTGAGTAGTACATTAAGGCCGCGATGCACGGAAGATCGTTTGGCGGAGTTGCCTGTGATCGGCGTGCACTGATATGCGTGCCGATCGTGACCATGAGCGAGGAGATCTGTCATGAAACTTCACGCGTTCGATTCGCCTGGCGATACTGATCACTTGCGTCGTGGGATGCTAGGTTGCCGAAGACCGGCAGCAGATCGACAGCAGCAGGTCGTCGCCTCAGGGAACCCGGTTGCCACGACCGGAACAGTCAAGAGCACCAGGTCCAACCTGAACGCGATTCAATGCCACGACTTGCAGCTGGTTCATCGCACCAATTGAAGAACTTCTTGGACCTATATCGAATGCCAGACGCAAGGCAAGAGATACTTGACGTACGCGAACATAAGGAGAATCCTCAAGCTCTACAAGATTGACGTTCGACGACGGTGCGTATTGTGTTGACCGGCACGAAAGTCCGCGTCCTCGACGTATGGGCTTACGAGAAAGATGACTCCGGATGCGCAGGGCGGCGTGGGTGATCAGCAACGCAGGCGAACAGAAAATTGACGGCGATGAAGTAAAGAAGTTGCTTGGGGGAAAATGTAGCTGACATGGCTACGGTATTTGTGAACGGCAAGGCGACCGAAATCGGTCGACAGCGAGCGACTGAATTGCATTCAGGCCGCTCAGCAGCGCCGGCGTGTTCGATTCCCTCATTACTGCTGGCATCCGGCGCTGACGGTCGTCGCCAGTTGCCGCATGTGCCTGGTCGAGGTCGGCGAAAAAAAGCCCGACGGCACGATCGTCATGCAGCCAAAAGTCGTTCCCGGCTGCCAGACGCCGGCCAAGGATGGCACCGTCATCGTCACCGACAGCCCGACAAGCAAAGGCTGCGCAGGCCCAAACGCTCGAAGGATTGCTGCTCAATCATCCGCTCGATTGCCCCGTCTGCGACAAGGCCGGCGAATGTCTGCTGCAGGATTTCAGCTACGATATCGGCCACGCGGCGCAGCCGGATGATCGATCGAGAAGAACACGCCGCCGAACAAACCGGACATCGGCGACAACGTCACGCTGTTCACCGACCGCTGCATCATGTGTTCGCGCTGCGTCCGCTTCACGCGCGAGATCTCCGGCACAGGCGGAACTGCAGGTCATCAACCGCGGCGACCATTCCGAGATCGACATCTTCCCCGGCGAGCCGCTCGACAACAAACTCGCCACCAACGTCGTCGATCTGTGCCCGGTCGGGGCGCTGTGCAGCAAGGATTTCCTGTACAAGCAGCGCGTCTGGAACCTGAAGACGACCGACAGCGTTTGCCCCGATTGCACACCGGCTGCAGCATCCACCTCGACGGCAACAAGAACATCGTCTATCGCCTGCGGCCGCGCGAGAACCCGCAAGCCCAGGGCTACTTCATGTGCGACGAGGGCCGGCTGGGTTATCACTACGTCAATTCCATGGAGCGGTTCTCGCGACCGCTCGACTCGAGCGCGGCGAAAAACTGACGCCGACGACCTGGAAGGAATTGCTGCCGGCGATCTGCGGGCGATTGGCGGACGCAGCGAAGGCTCGCGGCCAACCGCGGTCGCGGCGTGCTGTCGCCATTCCTGACCTGCGAGGAAGCGTATCTGCTGGCCAAGTTCTCAAAGGACTGTCGGGCGAAATCCGCCTGGTGCTGGGTCCGGTGCCGGTCATTGGCGAGGACGACACCTACCCGCAAGGATCGCGCGGGCAGGCCAGTGCAGCCGGTCAAGTTCACCATCCGCGCCGAGAAGTGTCCCAATCGCCGCGGCGTCGAGGAAATGTTGAAGCACTTCCAGGGCGAGCGTGATCGGCTTCGACGGACATTGTCGGCGAAGTCGAGCGAAGGCAAGATTTCCTCGGCATTTGTGACCGCCGGTTATCCGCCGCGGCAATTCCGGCTGGATCACCGGAACGGAGATTTCGGCCCTTGGCGAAGGTGCCGCTGTTGGTCGTGCAGGATTTCCTGCCGTCGCCGGTCAGCGCCGTCGCGAAATATGCTTGCCCGGCGCAGCGTTTGCGGAGAAGGAGCGGCACGTTCGTCAACCATGCGGACTTGGCGCAGGCGATCACGCTGGGCAGCTCACCCGCCGCAACGAGGGCCGCACCGACGGGCCAGATGTTCCTCGATCTGCTGGACGTCGCGGCCTGCTTCATGCGCCGGCGCTTCGCCAGGACATGGCGCGCGAGGTGCCGTACTTCGCGCCGCTGGCGCGACGATCTGGGCGAACATGGGAATTCGATCTGGGCTCGGTAGGACTGCGCTGAGACGGCGAGTCAGGAATCGTCATGGATTCTGTTTTAATCTGATAGTTCACGCTTATCACCATCGTCGTCGTGCTGCTGGCGCGCTGCACGGATCGTGGCCTACCTGATCCTGCTGGAACGCAAAAGTCTCGGCGTGGATCGCAGGATCGGCATCGGCCCGAATCGCGTCGGGCCGTGGGGACTGTTGCAGCCGATCGCCGACGGGTTGAAGTTTCTCTCAAGGAGGAGATCGTCCCGAGCCATGTCGACAAGATCTTCTTCATGCTCGCGCCCGGCATCGCCGTCGGCACGGCCTTGCTGGCTCTTTCGCGGTCGTGCCGTTCGGTCCGACCGGACCCGGCTGCAAAGAGCCCGGATCATTACCAGTTCGTGATCGCCCCCGACGTCGACATCGGCATTCTGTTCGTCTTCGCGATCGCCAGCCTGGCGGTCTACGGCATCATCCTGGGCGGCTGGTCGTCGAACAACAAATACAGCTTGCTCGGCGGCCTGCGTTCCAGCGCCCAGATCATCAGCTACGAGATCCCGCTGGGCATGTCGGTCCTCGGCGTCGTGCTGCTGTACCGGGTCGCTCAACCTGGAAACGATCATCTGCGCAGCAGGCGCGTCCACGGCTGGAACATCTTCTATCAGCCGCTGGCGTTCCTGATGTTCCTGGTCAGCATCTTCGCCGAGTGCAATCGTCTGCCGTTCGATTTGCCGGAGGCGGAGCAGGAACTGGTCGGCGGCTATCACACCGAGTACAGCGGCATGAAATTCGCCCTGTTCTTCCTCGGCGAATACACGCACATGATCACGACCAGCTTCCTGATCGTGATCCTGTTCTTCGGCGGCTGGCATCTTCCGGGCGGCTAACGTCCGGCGACGGCTGGTTCGTCATTGTCTGAAGCTCGTGTCGTTCATCGGTCAAGATGATCGTTCTTCATCGTCTTCTTCATGCGTCGATCCGCTGGACGATGCCGCGCTTCCGCTTCGATCAGCTGATGGGCCTGGCCTGGAAGGTGTTGATTCCGCTGGCACCGTGAACCTGGTCGTCGTGATGGATTCGTGGAGTTCGAATTGCCGTTGGTGCGCGTTGACGCTGGCATCGTTGGTGCTGATCACGATCGCCGCCTACATCGCGGTAAAGCGGCCGCCGACGCCCACGAGCCGAAGAGCCGCGGAATGTTCATGCGCCGGCTCGAATCGATGTTGCAATGAGTGAGAGTGTTATGCCGATTGCCGAAAACGACGTGAAATGGGTGAGGACGCCGAAGCTGGGTCTGCTGCGAGCAGCTTGTACCTGCCCGCCATCGTCGGCCGGGTCTGGCGACCACGGTCACAGCCACATGTTCTAGCCGAACGGTGACCGCAGCAATTTCCGGAGGAGCGAGCCGAACCTGCCGCCGAACTATCGCGGCGTGCATCGGCTCAACCGCGACGACGAAGGGCCGCGTCAAGTGCGTCGCCTGCTACATGTGCTCGACCGCCTGCCCGGCCCACTGCATCGACATCGTGGCCGCGCCCGTCGCCGTGGCCGGACCGCGAGAAGTATCCGGAGACGTTCGTCATCGACGAGCTGCGCTGCATCTACTGCGGCATGTGCGAGCAAGCCTGCCCGGTCGATGCCATCGAACTGACGACGCTGTACGACCTGACCGGCCTGAGTCGCGAGGAGATGATGTTCGACAAGGAAAAGCTGCTGAGCGTGTTCGACCAGACCGCCGGCAGTGCGAAAGACCCGGTGTCGCACCAGCAGTGGTCGATTGAGCGTGGCCTCGGAACCGCCCGAACCGCCGATTGAAAAATAACCGGTCCAAAGCGGCTCGCTGTCGGTTCTGTTGTCGGAAATGCTTGTGGAGCAGTAATTTGTGTCGTTGAGTTGGTCTTCGATGATTGCAAAAACCGGTTAAAACCGGTTACTTTTGTTCACAGCCGCCGTGTAGGCCCGGACGGGCTGCAAAATTGGCGGTTTCAGCCGGAGAAAACGTAAGATGACAGATTCCGTCGCGCATGCGCGGGAATGTGGCGCCCTTACCCTTCAAGATGATGGGTAAGAGGACAGATTTGGTGTCTGCGCGCAGGCGGTGTGGCGCCCTTACGTGGAACATGGATCAAAGGAACGGTAAGAACTGTTAACGACGATGCCGATCTTCGCGATTGCTGAAACTGAAGTCAATGACTCGGTGCCGTGGCGTGTGATTCTGCCGCTGGTGCTCGCGGCCATGGCCCTTTATTACCTGCTGCCCAAGCCGCGGAACCGCTACGTCGTCGCCGGGGCGATTGCAGGCGTCATCGCGCTCCTGACTTGCCGCCGGCTGGTGGCTTCGCACCGGCAGCGCTCCAATGCCCGAGCGAATCCTGTTTTACGCGTTTTCGGGACTGGCGATAATTGGCGGCGGATTGATGGTCACGCAGAGCAACCCCGCAGGCGCTGCCATCTGCTTCGCCGTTGTCGTGCTAAACGTCTGCGGTCTATTCCTGTTGCAGGCCGCGCCGTTTCTCATGGCCGCAAGCATCATTATCTACGCAGGGGCGATCATCGTTACCTTCCTCTTCGTGTTGATGTTGGCGCAGCAAAGCGGATTTTCCGACGCCGACGATCGCTCGCGCGAACCATTTCTCGCGGCGTTCGCCGGCTTTGCGCTCTTGGGAGGAACGTTGTTGGTGATCGATCGCGCGTTCCCCAATCCGCAGTCGTTCGATCAGTTGCTCGCAAAAGTTGACGCGGCCTCGAACCAGCCGACCATGGAACAAACGTTGGCGGTTATTGGAAATCGCTCCACGCTGCTGGGCGAGCTTCAGCGAGAGACCGATCGCCGCCAGGCTTGCCCGGGTCCCAAGAAATGAACGCCGCCATGATCGATTTGGAAGCCGCGCTGCGCGCGCGCCCAGACCGCTGTTGGCGGATGTACAACCGGCACTCAAACGAGTCGTTGCCTCGGGAAACGCAATTGAGAGCGACGGGCAGCGTGTCACGCTTCAGGCCGCGAATGTCGCGGGAATTGGAACGTTGCTATTCTCGAATTATTTGTTGGCGATCGAACTTGGGGGCGCGTTATTGCTGGTCGCCGCCATCGGCGCCATTGCCATCGCGGGACGCCGCGCCGGGGGCAAGTCATGATGGTTCCGGTCTCGAATTATTTGATCGTCGGAGCAGCCCTGTTTGTGCTGGGGATGATTGGCTTTCTAACGCGCAGAAACCTCATTCTGATGTTCCTGAGCGTGGAATTGATGCTCCAGGGCGTCGCCATCAACCTGGTCGCATTTTCGCGCCAACACGGCAACCTTCAGGGGCAAGTTTTCACCTTGTTCATCATCACCGTGGCGGCATGCGAGTCCGCAATCGCCTTGGCGCTTGTCCTCATGCTATATCGACGCCGTCGTTCGCTGGATGTTTCGTTGTGGCAGGATCTGCGCGAACCGGGAATTGAGCCCACGATCGATTTGGAACTCCCGGAAACGACGGAACTCTCGCCGGTCAAAGATCCCACGCTTCCTCCGACGGGGATCGAACCGGCACATCGGCGGGAGGAAAGCTATGTTTAGCGATCCCAGCCTGTTGTTGTGGTTAATTCCCGGTTTGCCACTGGCATCCGCGATCGTGACCGCGCTGCTCGGGCCGAAACTGTTGAAATCACGCAGCCACGTGCCAACGGTGGTAGCCACTGCTGGTTCTTTTGTGCTTTCGGTGATCGTGCTTGTCACCCTCCTGTCGCTCGGCAAAATCGATAATCCTCAATTGAAAGCACCGGGCGTTACCTGGTTCACGACGCACCTCTTGCCCGGCAACGCGTTTGATAAAGCCGGAGCATTGGAGGTTGCTTGGCAATTGCAGGCGGACAGTCTGACCGCGGTGATGCTGATCGCCATTACTTTTGTGGGCACATGGATCGCGATCTTTTCGTCGGGGATATATGCACGGCGATCCCGGCTATCCGCGCTTTTTCGCGATCATGAGTCTGTTCTTGTTTTCAATGACCGGGCTGGTGCTCGCGGACAATTTCTTAGTGCTTTTTGCTTGCTGGGAAGGCGTGGGGCTGTGCAGTTATCTACTGATTGGGTTTTGGTTTGAACGTCCAGCGGCCGCGGCGGCGGCCCGCAAGGCATTCTTGGTCACGCGGCTGGGCGACGCCGGTCTCATCTTTGGCATCATGCTGCTTTGGTCGCATTTCGGTCACCACCTTGATTTCGACAGTCTGTTTCGCCAGGCCGCGATCCACGGCCCGTCCCGCTTTCTCACCGCCGCCTGCTTATTGCTTTTTTGCGGCGCCGTGGGAAAGTCGGCGCAGTTTCCACTCCACGTCTGGTTGCCCGACGCCATGGAAGGTCCGACTCCCGCCAGCGCGCTGATTCACGCGGCCACGATGGTGACCGCGGGAGTGTATTTGTTGGCCCGTTGCTCGCGCTGTTCCTGCTTTCACCGACCGCCCAGATCGTGGTCGCTTGCATTGGTGGATTCACCGCATTGCTTGCGGCGCTGATCGCACTGACGCAAACTGATCTCAAACGGGTCCTTGCCTATTCGACCGTAAGTCAGCTTGGTTACATGTTCCTCGGCCTGGGCGCCGGATTAGAAAAGGAACGGCTCGCGGTCTTCGCGGTTACGCGCCGCCATCTTCCATTTGTTCACGCATGCGTTCTTTAAAGCGTTGCTATTCCTCAGCGCCGGCAGCGTCATGCATGGAATGGGTCACGTCACCGACATGCGGCGATTCAGCGGCCTCCGAAAAGTCATGCCGATCACGCACTGGACGTTCTTGGCGGGTGCTCTCGCGCTATCGGGCCTTGTGCCGTTTTCCGGGTTCTGGAGCAAGGATGAAATCCTGGAGGCGGTTCGCAGCAGGGCGCTCGGGGTGACGCATTCACGATTGCCTATCTGGTTTTGTTTGTCGCAGGCCTATTTACCGCCGTATTAACTGCGTTCTATACATTTCGGGCTTACTTCAAGACATTTTTGGGTGAATTGAAGGTGCCCGAAGAAGCGTATCACCACGGTCATGTCGAGGATCACGCCGGAATCGGTTTACCCGAAGTGCACCCCGAGCATGCGGCTCCGCAGTCGTTTGAATCGCCTTGGAGCATGACAATTCCCTTGGTCGTGCTCGGCTTGGGGTCGTTGTTCGTGGGATTAATCGTTGAGGGCGTGCCGCATTGGATGGGTGAGTTTCTTGCCCGCTCAGTCGCGTTTGAGAATTTTGCCGGATTTGTTCCCACGCACCATTTCGATGTCGAAATGTTCGCGCTAAGCACTGCTGGCGCGCTGATCGGCATCGGACTCGCCTGGTGGATGTACGTGCGGAAACCGGCCACCGCCGATCAATTGGCAACGGCCATCCGCCCGGCCTACGAGCTTTCGTACCGCCGATTCTTATTCGACGAGTTCTACTCTATCCTGATCGTGAAACCGCTCCGTCTGCTGGCCCAGATCAGTCGTCTATTTGATTCGATGATCGACGGCATCGTCGACCTGATTGGCTTGACTCCGCGGATGATCGCCTGGGCATTGCAGCCGGTTCAAAACGGTCTGGTGCAGTTTTATGCGCTCGTGACTGTGGTGTTTGTGACGGCCTTTGTCGTAGTTTTCGCATGGTGGTCCCGATGATCGCACGCGGCAAGGAATTGCTCAACGATGATTGAAAACATGCGGGCGTTGATTCTGATCATTCTTGCGTTGCCGGTGGCGGCGGCAATTCTGGTCGCTGCGCTTGGGGCGAAATCGCACGGCCGTGCGCTGGATCGCGTTGACCGCCGTATCAATCAACCTGTTGCTAACCGGTATCTTGGTCGTTCGCGGCGCGTTGACTCTGAAACGCAAGAATCAACAGAATGAACGCATTCTCAACGGCGCGACGAAGCAATCCTTCGAGCCCGAGTTTATTCCCGGCAATGTCGGCAACTCCCATAGCACTTCGTGGACGCTCTTTGATATTCCAATGCCGTCGGGGGACGGAAGGGTCTCGTCAGTTCAATTCTTTTTGGGGCTGGATGGACTGAACATTTGGCTCATCGCCCTAACTAGTTTCCTGATGGTGCCGTCGGTGCTGGTCTCCTGGGAGTCAATTAAGGAGCGATCGAACGAGTATTACGCCTGGCTGCTGGCATTGCAAACGGCGATGCTAGGAGTGTTCTTCGCATTTGATGTGGTGCTTTTCTACGTCTTCTTTGAACTGACGTTGATCCCGTTGTTCTTCTTAATCGGCATCTGGGGCGGCCCGGCCCGCCGCGAGGCGGGCGCAAGTTCTTCCTCTATACGCTGGCGGGAAGTTTGATTACCTTGCTGGGCGTAATTGGCATGGTGTTGGTCTGCCAGCAGCGAACCGGCGAATTGACATTTTCGATTCCAAAATTGACGGCGACCGTCCAACATCAGATGTCGATTCAAGACGGCCTGATGCAGAATCTTCAAGCCGAAATCGCCAAGCCGGGTGCGTACTCGGAAAACGCCGTCGATTTGGCGCGGCAAGTGAAAACCAACGCACGATTTTGGCGCACCGTTCAGTGGGCAATCTTTCTTGCGTTCACGATCGGTTTCGCGGTCAAAGTGCCGCTGTTCCCACTGCACACGTGGTTGCCGCTCGCGCACGTCGAGAGCGCCGACCGCCGGCAGTGTGCTTTTGGCGGGCGTCCTGCTCAAGCTCGGTTCGTATGGTTTCCTTCGGCTCTGTGTGCCGCTCGTGCCCGACGCATCGCTATTGATTGGCGTGCCTCTCATCGGCGCGCTCGCATGCATCGGCATTGTTTACGGATCGCTTTGCGCCAGTTTGCACAGCATGACGTCAAAAAGATGGTCGCCTACAGTTCCGTCGCCCACATGGGCTTTTGCGTTCTGGGTTTATTTGCACTAAACGCGACCGGCATTACGGGCAGCCTGATGCAAATGATCAATCACGGTCTTTCGACTGGAGCGCTCTTCTTGTTGGTCGGGTTGCTTTACGAGCGCTATCACACGCGAATGATGAATGACTACGGCGGCATGGCGGCCAAGTTAAAGATGCTGGCGATCGCGATGATTTTCATTTGCCTATCCAGCGTCGGGATGCCGTTCCTCAATGGCTTTGTCGGCGAGATGATGGTACTTGCAGGCGTGGTGGATTTGAATTCCACGCGAGGAATCTGGTTCGGCGCCATTGCCGCCGCCGGCATTGTCTTGGGCGCCTGGTATCTCTTTACCATGCTGCAAAAGGTATTTTTTGGGCCATTCCGCGAACCGCACCACGATCCGAATGATGGCCCAGTGCGGGATCTTAATCTCCGCGAGATCGCGACCGTGCTTCCGGTGATGGCGGCATGTTTGTTCATCGGCGTTTTCCCCCAATCATTGCTTGATGCGACGAAGCGAGACATCGCCGTCGTTGCTCGGATCGCGAACGATGCGCGGGCCAGAGCGGAACAATCACGAAAGCTGACGCCTGAAATTGAAAAGATTCTGACTCACCAATCGGAGTCGCGTTAGAGGAGCTGGCAGTGCTTTTGCCGTTGGCAGCGATTACCCTTGAGTTCCAGACGATGCGAAGCGTCTTTCGGCTCTGCGTGCCGGAAGTGATTCTCATCGTGATCGCCTGCGCGATTTTTGTCGGCGGCACGATTCGCGCGGACCGGCGCTTGTGGGCAGTGGTTTCCCTGATCGGACTGGGCGTCACTGCGTTTTTCCTTTCCAGCGGCAATTTGCCGGATCAGTGGGAACGCACGGCATCGCCGCTATTGCCTGATTTCATGGCATCGCTGATCAGAATCATTTCATTGTTCGCTGCGGCGGCAATCGTGCTGTTGGCTTGGGAAGAGATCTCGAATGCAAAGGCGGCTGATTTTTACGCCTGCTTGCTCATGCTCACCGCTGGGCTATCCCTGGTCGGCAGCGCCAACGATCTCATCACGATGTTTCTGAGTCTTGAGCTAGTCAGCATCCCCACTTACGTGCTTCTTTATTTGCCGAAGCAAAACGCGGCGGCGCAGGAGGCATCGATCAAGTATTTCATGCTGAGTATATTCTCGTCCGCATTATTGCTTTTCGGCTTTAGTTATCTTTATGGCATCGGCGGCACGACGAATTTGTCCGCCCTATTTCAATTTGAGGCGGACTTGAAGCCGGAATCGGCCACGAGCTTGTATCTATTGGCGCTTGTCATGATTTTGGCGGGTCTCGGGTTTCGAATCACCGCCGTGCCATTCCACTTTTACGCCCCGGACGTATTTCAGGGAGCGCCCACTTCAATGGCCGCGCTCTTGGCCTTCATCCCCAAAGTGGCGGGCTTTGCGGCGCTCGCCCGAATCCTGGGCTACATTCAGACTCAAACAACTGGGATTTACGGTGGTGCGCAAGTTCCATTGCTCTTGTGGCTCGTGGCGGCGATCACGATGACCGCCGGAAACGTGCTGGCATTGCTGCAAGACAATCTAAAGCGAATTCTGGCTTATTCGAGCGTTGCGCATGCTGGATACATGCTTATTGGCATGGCGGCTGCTCCCTACCTCCGAATTCCCCCAAGCCAGGGAGTTCAGGGCCTGCATGGCACCGAGGCGGTTTTCTTTTATCTGATTGCCTATGGCGCCATGACCATCGGCGCGTTTGCTTTACTGATTTATCTCCAAGCCGCCAATCGAACGGCCGAAAAAGTCGATGATCTGGCGGGGTTGGGCCGAAGCAATCCGGTGCTCGCTCTCGTTTTCATGTTGTTCCTCTTCAGCCTGATCGGTTTGCCGTTGACCGCGGGATTTGCCGGCAAGTTCTTGCTGTTCATGAGCGCTCTTGCGGCGGAGAATCGCCTCGACTCCAACCGGGGGCTGTTCCTTGCACTTGCAATCATCGGGGCGATTAACGCCGCCATCGGAGCGTATTACTATTTGCGGATCGTCGCGACGATGTATTTGCGCGATCCGGTCAAGTCCTTTGAAGTCCGAGTGCGCCCCGCTTCGGCGGTGGTCGTCGCGGGATGTGCAATCCTGACGCTATTGATGGGTATCTATCCGACTCCGGTGATCCGTTACGTTCGAAATGCGATTGTGCCGGTCGCAGTGAGTGGCCCGCCGACCGAGTCCGCAGTCGCTCGGCGCTAGCCATGTTCAGCATGACGCTTGAATCCGTTGCGGATCTCACACTTTCGCGCTATCAATTTCGGTCGCACGCGAGGACATTTCTTGGCAATGCCGGCGGATTCAGCGGTGCTCGACTTTGGAAATTGGAATCACCATTCAAGCCGCTCTGCCTGAAGGCCTGGCCGGCGAAATACTCGCTTGATCATCTCATTCGGGTGCACCGCTGGATGCGCTCGGCCCGCGCCTCGGGGCTGGCATTTGTCCCCGAAATTCAAGTAGCGACTGACGGCTCCTCCGTACAGGAGGTCGGCGGGCATTGCTGGGATTTGATCGAGTGGATGCCGGGCCGCGCCAACTTTCGCGAGCGCCCGTCGGCGGATCGAATTGCCGCGGCGTGCGTCGCACTCGCCAAATTGCATGAAGGCTGGTGCCAGATAGAAATTCAACTGGGACCATGCCCAGCAATTCATCGTCGCCTTAAGGCTCTGAAAGATTGGGATACATTGCTTGCATCCGGATGGGCGCCCAAGTTCGAATTCGGCGAATCGAATGACATTGGCTCGCTTGCGAAAAATGCGTGGGTGCAGTTGCCAACAATGCTCGGAAAAATTCCGCGCCTGCTGGAGCCTTATGCCGGGCAAAAATTCATTTTACACCCTTGCATTTGCGACATCTGGCACGACCACATCCTTTTCGAAGAAGATTCGGTCAGCGGCATCATCGACTACGGCAGCATGCGAATCGATTCCCCGGCGGCCGATCTGGCACGATTGCTTGGCAGCTTGGCTGGCAATGATGAACCATTATTTGCGCCGGCATTGACGCCTACAGGTCGATTCGAAAAGTCGCGACACCCGATTCGGTGTTGATTCGAATCCTGGATCAAAGTGCAACGATCATTTCCCTGACACAGTGGCTTCGTCGGCTTTATTTCTGTGGCCAACGATTTGATAACCCCGGCGCCGTGGCACGCCGAATTCGTGACCTACTCGGGCGTCTTGAGAGCCTATGAACCAGCTTGCGGCGAGGAATGGCCGGCTTCGGTATGGCTTCTCTTTTGGTCTCCGCGTATCCTTGTCAAAAACCGAAACGCTGGGAGTTTCCTCTATGGGCCGGTGCCTTGCCTCATCGACAACCTTGGCTGTCGTTTGTTTCCTGTCAGTTTCCTCCGCGATTCGCGGCGACGAACCCCAGTCAAACAACGCGGATGCTCAGGCGGTGCTCCAATTATTGCGCAATCAGGAGGCCGCCTGGAACAATGGCGACTTAAAGGGGTTCATGCAGGGTTATTGGAATTCGCCCAAATTGTCGTTTTTCTCGGGTCGCGACAAACGCAATGGCTGGCGCGAAACGTATGAGCGATATCGCGAACGCTATCAAAAGCCGGGAAGTGAAATGGGTAAACTGACGTTTAGCGATTTGACGGCCGAACCTCTCTCGAAAACAACCATGCTGGTTCGCGGTCGATGGAAACTAGACATGTCCAAGCAATCAGTCGATGGATTATTCTCCCTCATCGTCCAAAACAAACCCGAAGGTTGGCGAATCGTTCATGACCACACTTCGGCAGGCGATCCGATTCCGAAGCAGCCAAGGCCATGATGCCAACGAAACGACATTTCGACATCATCGTGGCGGGCGTCGGCGGCATGGGCTCGGCGGCGGCATTCGAATTGGCTCGCCGCGGATTTCGCGTGCTCGGACTCGAACAGTTCAAGGCCGTTCATGAATTCGGCAGTTCGCATGGCCAAACCCGCATCATTCGAACCGCTTACTACGAGCATCCTGGCTATGTACCGCTCGTAAGGCGAGCGTTTGAACGCTGGTATGACTTGGAGCAAATTAGCGGCCGCAAATTACTGACCCAATGCGGTTGTCTGACAATTGGCAATTCCGAAAGCGAAATCATTCAAGGCGTCCGACGATCGGCCATCGAACATGGCTTGGCCATTGATCAACTCGGCAACAAAGAATTGCAATGTCGATTTCCGCCATTTCATTTTGATGGTGATTTCGGCGCCGTTCTCGAGCATGAGGCTGGGTTTCTTTACGTCGAGGAATGCGTTCGGTCCCATATTGAAACGGCTGTTCGGTTCGGCGCCGAGCTGCGATTCAACGAATCGGTCAAGAATTGGCAGGCATCCAACTCGCACATTGAAGTGACGACCGAGCAGAATCGATACTCAGCAGATCGCTTGATTGTCACGGTTGGTCCCTGGGCAAGCCATATCCTTGGTTCGTGGGGCCAGCGGTTGACGGTCATGCGTCAAACTCCACACTGGTTTAAGACTCTTAATGACCAGCGTTTTCGGCGTGATCGCTTCCCGCTTTATATCGCGGATGTTGCGGAAGGATGCTTTTATGGCTTTCCTGTCATTGACTCATTTGGCCACAAGGTTGCCCGCCACTACGGGGCGGATGAGCAAGCCGATGTCAACTCGATTAATCGCGAAACCGATTCGGCCGACGAACGCGCCATTCGAGAATTCCTGGCCAAACATCTACCGGATGCGAACGGCCCCATGACTCGCGGCCAGACCTGCATCTACACGCTGACGCCGGACCGGCATTTTATCTTGGATCGCCATCCGGAATTCGATCGCGTGACGATTGCGGCCGGCTTCAGCGGCCATGGTTTTAAATTTGCGCCGGTAGTCGGCGAAATCCTTGCCGACTTGGCACTCAATGGCCGAACGGCGCATTCCATTGAAATGTTTCGTGTCGATCGCTTCGCCAAGTAGCGCTTATGCCTGCTCGGCGTCGTATCGTCGCAGCAGGTGCGGGCGTTGAACTCTCGAACGACCGGCGTCGCGTCGATGCGCTCGCACCGGCTTCGGAGCATCGGCAACCGCGTCATTGAATGGCAGAATCGTCGATTCCTGAAGACGATTGTTTGTGGCGGCCCGTGATTCGGCTCGCCGCTGATGGCAAAGCTCCCGCAGTTCAATGCCGGTCGAAATCACCGGAAATCGGCCGTCCCGGCCATGTCGAAACTGCGCGATACCCAGTGTTCGGTGCGCATCGTCAAACTTCGCACTCTCGCAAAGCGACTCGACAAGCAACTTAAGTGTATCGAAGTCATCGGGCGCCAGTTCCCACGCCCGGCGCAACAATTCGATCCCCTTTCGCGCACGTCCCGTGTCAACGAAATACACTCCGGCCGCGGCAAGGAAATCGGGGCAATTCGGGGCGAGTTCGATTGCCCGGCGGTGATGGCGACTCGACTTCGCCGCGTCGCTCTCCGCGTCGTTCTCGATTGCCAGGGCCAGCAGGTGATGGGCATAGGCGTTGTGCGGGTCAATCCGGAGCAGTTGGCGGAGATGCTTGCGGGCGGCTCGGAAGTCTCGGAGTTCCAGGCAACCTTCGCCAAGCAATTGCAGGATTTCAGAGCCCGCCGTCGTCGAGAGTCCAGGAAAGCGACTCAGACGGCGAAGAATGGGAAGCGCATCTTGCGGGCGGCCGATTTCCTGAAGTCCGCGTGCTCGCGCGAATAGGCAATCGGCCAGGTTGAGCATCTTGCTCATATCGCTTTCCTTGCGTGTTTGAATCCGGGTCCATCCTGGAACGACTAAGATATACACTTCACACCCGCGGCCGCAAGATGAAAACCGCTAAAATCATGCAGCGAGCCTTCATCAGTCGTCGTCGTCTTTCTCGACCTTCGGACGGAAGAACGCGGCGCGAACCGGCGGCGGCATCCTCGAATCCGCCCCCTTTACCGAACGCCAAATCACTTCGTTGAAGAGCAAATCGTCCGCGCGGTCTTCCTTGGCCAAGTTGAATTTCTGCGACATCTTCGCGCCCCACACGCCCGGCTTGTTCTTTTCCGTCAAATCAACACTTGGAACGACATGCAAATATGCGCGAAGGTCCGGCTTCGATTGGAACGAGTGATACATCGGTCGGGCCGCGGCGTCGAACTGGCTCATCGGCTTTAGTCCCAGAATTAATTCCATCGTTCGCAGCATGCTCGACGTGGAATACATGGTTGAATCCACAGCGCCGCGTTTCGTGTGCGGCGAAACGACCAACGCGGTCACGCGATGGGCATCGACATGATCCGGGCCGTTCTGAGCGTCGTCCTCGATCACGAAAATCGCCGTCTCCGGCCAGAACTTGCTTTTGCCGATCGCCTCGACGCACCGGCCAAGCGCCAGATCGTTGTCGGCGACTTGGGCCGTCGGCGTCAGCTTGCCGATCCGTGTGCCGGACGTGTGATCGTTTGGCAGACGTAAGATTACCAGGCCGGGCATCTCGCCTTTTTGTTCCCACTGCTTGAGCACCTCGATGAAGCGATCGGCCCGTTTCTGATCGGGGTAATCCAGGTCGAAGCTGCGAAACTTCGGATCGAAATGGCCTTCGAGCGCTTTCACACTCGCCTTCGCAGGATCATTCGGCGTCCTTCCGTTGTGAATCCATTCGCCGAAGCTGAAATAACTCACGCCCGCCTCGGCGCATCGGTCCCAAATGTAGCCCCCTGCCCCGCGGGCGATCTCGTCGTTGTTGCCTTCCGACGGATAGCCGAACTTCTTGAACGGGCTGCCGCGATAACTAATCGGCCAATACTTCTCGACGTAGTCGGTCGCGTAGGCGCCCATGCTCCACTGGTGCCCGTCGGCGGATACCTCGCCATCGACATAAATGTTGTCCAGCAGCACGAACTCGTGCGCCAGCTTGTGATGATTGGGCGTCACGCGTTCGCCGAACAGGCACAAACTCGCGTCGCCATTGCCCTCCTTCATGTCGCCGAAAATCTGATCGTACGTGCGATTCTCCTTGATGATGTAAATGCAATGCTTGATCGGGCCGGCGTCGCCGAGTTTGGCGGGAATCGGGTTGTCTGCCGGCGGGTCGCCCACGATCCCCGCGTCTTCTTTTAGCGGGCTGCACGCATAAGCTCGTTTCGTATAGGAGGCCAATTGATCCGGCTTCGGCATCGGGATCGTGCTTAGGCTGCCACGATAAAGTCCGCCGATGTATTCGTTCAAGGTGGTCAACTGCGATGGGGCATTGAGCCGCGGCCCGTTGCGATTGGATTTCGGCAGTTGTCCCTTGCCGTTGGTCACATAAATCTTCTTGTCGGCCGCGTTGAACCGCACCGACGTCGGGTACTGGGCGACTGGAATAAAGCCCAAGGCGGCTGTTTTCTTCGGATCCTCTACGTTGAACACGGCGATGTTGTTGGAATCGGCGTTGGCCACGAACAGCAGCTTGCCGTCGGGCGTCAGGGCCATGCTGTTGGGCGTGTTTCCCGCTGGCGCCTGCGGATAGAGCGCGGCGGTCAGCGTTACGATGCCCTTGCCATCCGCCGAGTCCACTACACTCACTTTGGTCGAATTCTGCGCATGCCACATAGAGCCGCTTGCCGTCGGGCGACAACACCATCTCGGTCGGGTGCGGCTGTGTTTGCCACTCGGCGGTCACCTTGTCGGTCGCTAGGTCGATCACCGCGACGGCCGCCCGGTTCCACAGGCTCACGAACAGGCGTTTGCCGTCCTTGTCGAGCACGCAGGTGAATGGGTAAGACTCGCTTTTGCGCTGGCCATTGCCCTTCTTGGTCATGGGAATACGAATCAGATCCAAGGGATTGTCGATTGGCACGCGAGCGACCGCATCGCCAAACGTGCCGCAGACGAACAGCGTCTTGCCCGCGGCGTCCACCGTCATTCCGCCCGGCACGAATTTCTCAGTCTGGGCGGCGATCCGAATTTGCCGGTGATTGGAAAGATAGCCCTTGTCGAAATCGAACTGGTGTACGACCTCGTATTCGCAGCCGCTGGCGAACAGGCTCTTGCCGTCGGGTGCGAAGCAGATTCCAAAGAATGTCTGATCGATTCGCACGCGGCTGACGAATCGCGGGCGAGCGCCTCGCAGTTCCAGAATGGCGATTTCGTGCTCGCCGTAACCGGCGTGCAGCACCGCCAGCCAGCGACCGCTCGGGTGCAACTCGGCGTGGACCGGGAAATCGCCCAGTTCGACCTGCGTCCCCGCCGGGCGAATCTTCCACTGGTTGGGCAGCAGGATGTAGCCGTCGTTCGTGTAACCGGGCAATGTTGGCGTCGAACCCGGCTTCGGCTCGCGGCCAATCCCCATCGCGCCTGCCAGCACGAGGCACACCAACATGAATCCCAGCAAGGCGATCCGCGAGCGACCGTTCATGCAGCACCTCGGCGTATGGTTTTCCCAGAAGTAAGCTACGCGCCGCGATGCGATTCGCACATGAAAACTCCATGACGATTGGCAACTTTCTGTCCGGTCGTCGCCAGCCAAAAACCGGACGAAAGCGGACACTTCACATTCGCGGCGGCCGACCTGCTTTTGATGTAAACTGCTCGCTACCAAGCCCCTGCGTCCCGTTTTCGAGCACATCACAAAAGTTGTCCGGTTTGTCCGTCCGTCCATCCGTCCGCATGTCCGTCCGCATGTCCGTCCGCTTGTCCGTCCGGGTGCAGCGGTGGAGCACCGGATGAGATTTGCACCTCGCGAATTGGTACACGATCCGATCATGTCAGATCCTCGGAAAACGGCGCACGGCGAACCACTCGGCTCGACCACGTATCAAGTATACGCTTGATCATTACTCAGTTGGAGGTCGGCTCTTGAAAACCTTTGAGGGCCGCGGATCGTCTATTCTGGCGACAACTTACCCCGGAGATGACATGCGCAATGCAATCGGAATCTTGTCGGTGCTGTTCGTGTTCGTTGGGCTGGCGGGCGCGGCGGAGCCGCCAAAAGTCATCGCGATAGGCGATTGGTCGAAGCCGGTCGCCGACAAAGACGGCTACGCCCTGCGCGGCCGCCTGGTCCTGTGCACGAAACGCGTCAGCGACGAACGCCGCGACACCATCGTCTATGTCGAACTTCAAGACGTCTGCGACTTTGTCGGCCCGGGAATGAATCTCTTTTGCGACTTCGCCAAGGCCGACTTCCGCCCCGAATACAAGCAGGGCCTGAAATGCGAAATGCGCGGCAAGGACAAGAAGCTCATCGAGCCCACCGGTTATCCCTTCAGCGGCGGCATCCCCAAGTCAGAATGGGTCAAGCTCCCCGTCGATGCGACCATCCGCCTGCGCGCCACGCCCTTCGGCATTAATCGGCCCAAGGCCCTGGCCATCTCGCCGGAACTCAACAAACTCTGGGTCATCAACGACGGCGACCCCAAGGAATATTTTCTCTCCGGCACTTTCACGATCGATCCCGAAGAACAAAAGCTCCCGAAAGGCGCCGCCCACGTCTGGCGCGGCACGATTGACTTGCCCGCGATGAAGATTGTGAACAAGGGGAAGTGAGCGCCGCGTATGTGCAAAACTGCGGATGCCGCAGACCAGGCAAGCAGATCGTCTGCAGACAGATTGCGTAACAGTATTTAGTTCAGCCCACGAGCGGAACAATCGGCCCTCCCAGAGATTCATCGCGTGGTAGAACCGTAGAAATGTAGTCCAGGGAATTCGTTGATGTCGACCCACGGACATTGCGGTACCCGTGGAGTCGGCGAGATGGCGCCGATCCCATCAAGCTGACACGGCAGATCAGTAAACACGGTGCGTCGGTTCAGGGAAAGCCACGCCCGTTTGTTTACCGCGGCACGGACGGCGAGCTAGTGCTTAGCGATGGCGTCACCCTGCGCGACGCGAATCGCCAAGTTGCTGCCAGGTACGAAAATTCAGGTTGAAGTGATTGGCAAACCGGGCGTGCCGGGCGCGATCATGCCAACTGTCGGCGACCGACTCCCATGACCAATCCAACTCGCCAGGAGCTTCTTGCGGTCTTAAGTCAACTAAGCGAGGCATGTCCTGAAATGAGATTCGGACAAACGATCGCGAATTTGTCGACATTGGCGAAGGGGCTCTCCGCAGAGGGTCTTTGGGACGCGGAGGACGAAGAACTGCTCGCCGAGGCGCGACAACAGTTGGATAATCTCGCCGAGCATCGGGTTGCCGTCGCATAGCTTGGATGGATCGGACCAAGCGGTGACATCCACGGCAACCCGAGACCGGTTGACCTCAAGCCTCTCTCCCAAAGATCTCAAAGCGGTGACAAGTCACCAGCACTCCGATATCCAAAAGCGCCTCTCTTGAATATTGGAGTGCGTGCGACTCGTCGCCGCTTTGAGAATTTTGGATGCGCATCCCGCTCACGCTCCCGGCTCCCGTCGGCCGCGTTCGGCTTGTCTTCTCGCGAGGCCTTCGAGGTGGATTCTTCGGGCTTCGCTGCGGCGTTCGCGATCTCGGCGGCGACAGGCTCGGCAGCGCTTGGCGGTGGTCCAGATGTCCCCCTTGGCGATTTCGTACCACCATTTCTGCTGGGTCGCCGTCCAGATTTCATTCTTGCCGCAGTCGACGCATTCGAAGGCGCGGTCTAGGTAATAACCGCGTGCCACGAAATCGGGTTCGCGGTAACTGTAAGTTGTCGTGAGCAAGGAAACGTTGACCGGGGCGCGCTGCGACGGGCCGCCCACAACCGAGCTCTGGGCTTTTTGTTTTTGCTTGGCGGCGCGAGCTTTTCTCTTGGCGTCGAGTTCGGCTCGTTTTTGTTTGCCGCTCTTCATGGTTGCTCCACATTACGGCGGTTCGGAAGTCACGGTTCCCGGGAAAAGCCGATTGATCTCCAGCTCGGCGGCCTGATCGGCTCCACGGAACGTTGCGTCCAAGAATTCCAAACATCCGCGCTGCCCGAGGAGCGCATAGCCAAGCGGGGCTGAGGTAAAGCCTGCTCGGGCCCGCCAGCGCCACGTCGCCCCGTCCTGTCTGAATTCGAACTCAACGATCTGGAATTCCACTGGATATGATTGCCCGCGCCATTTGATGTCCTGTCGTTCACCGCCCAAGATGATTCCCAGTCGTTCTGCGAGTTCGCTGGGCAAGAGAGTGTCTTGCGAGCCAGTGTCCAATAGGGCGTACAACATGCGACGGGCGGCAACTGCACCCCTGTTGCGAATTGAAACAAAGGGGCGAGCGACGACCATAGGGCCAGGCCGTGGCGACGCCGCGGACGAAACACGTTTGCCCGATAAATGTTGTAAAAGGCGTTTGAGTGAGTTCGGGGGAGTTGGCGACGGAGCAGCAGCAGGCTGCAATCTCCGATACGGAAAGCGGAACATCAGGAGATTTCCGAACCGGAAAGAATGGCCTCGGCGTCGGGAATCTGATGCAGGAGGACGTCTTCGGGATCTTCACCCGCGCTCGGACCTGTTCGTCAAGTTCTTTCAGAGTCTTGCAACTGGCGATAACTCGACTGCCATCGGCGCTGAAAGCAATCCACTGGCCTCGATATTTTCCAAAATCGATGTCCGGAATCTCGATCTGGGCGACATCGGACGGCAGTGATGTCGTTGATTGTGCATGAGCCATTGTCGGAACCTCGAACATCTGAAAACATTCTAATTCGATTTGGAAAAAAAGGCGAGCCCAACGCACGCCGTTCGCGTTTGCGGCGACGGCAAGCGCGGCAGCACTTGGACAAAGAAGGCACAAAGACGCACAAAGGACCGACTTCGTGTGTCTTTGTGCCTTCTTTGTGCTCTCTGTGTCAATGGATTTCAAGGCAAACACAGGTCGCGCGGACGCCATGGCGATGGCCAACCGTGGCGAGGCGCGCAAAAAACGCGGCTCGCTGACATGACGAGCCGCGTTCGATTTCGCACAAGCGAGATTAGTAGCGTCGGCCGCCGGAGGAGCCGCCGCGGCGTCCGCCGCCGCCGCCGTAGCCACCACCACCACCGCCGCCGCCACTGCGTTCTTCGCGCGGACGGGCTTCGTTGACGGTCAGCGATCGGCCATTGACCTGCTGGCCATTGACCGCGGCGATCGCCGCCTGGGCTTGTTCCGAGGTCGCCATCTCGACGAAGCCGAAGCCTTTCGAGCGGCCGGTGTCGCGGTCCATGATCACCTGGGCGGAGTGGACCGTGCCATGGGGGGCGAACAAAGCATTCAAGTCGCTGTCGGTCGTCTCATACGAGAGATTGCCGACATACAGTTTCTGACCCACGAGGGGCCTCCTTCAGAGAAAACGTCATGCACGTTCGGCGCAGCCCACACTGGGCGAGAGCCATGGCATGACCCATCGAGCAACAAACGTGTTCTTTGGTGGGTCGAGAGAAATGCAGGGGGTCCGGAAACATCAGAGTCATCACGGCCATGAAAGTTCTGCAAGGCCCAAGAACACCAGCATATTACCGTAGGTGCGTGAATTAAACAAGTGCCGCGGCGTGGAATTGTTGAATCGGCGTCGCACAGCTCATTTGCCGATTCCACGGGCAGCAGGCAAGCAGGGCAAGCGAGCGACAAAACGCGGCTGGCCGCCTTGGCAAGCAGCCGCGTGTCGAATTCGCCGCAATGATCAATAGCGTCGGCTGCTGGAGGAGCCACGGCGAGCGCCGCCGTAGCCGCCCGAGCTGCCCGAGCTGCCCGAGCTGCGGCGGTCGCCATCGTAACCGCCTCGACGTTCGCCGCCGAAGCCGCGGTCGCTGCCGCGTTCCTCGCGGGGCCGGGCTTCGTTGACGGTGAGCGATCGGCCGTCGATTTGCTGGCCGTTGACGGCTGAGATGGCGGCCTGGGCCTCATCGTCGGAACCCATCTCGACAAAGCCGAAGCCGCGCGAGCGGCCGGTGTCGCGGTCCATGACCACCTGGGCGGACCTGACCGTGCCATGCTGGGAAAAAAGATCATTCAGTTCGGAGTCGGTCATGCCATAAGAGAGGTTGCCGACATACAGTTTCTGACCCACAATGGGCCTCCTTCAGAGAAAATTCCACGCACAAATGGCAACGCCCCCGCTAGGCACGCCAAGTGCATGAAAACCGATTTACGCGTTCATTGGTGGGTCGGAGAAATGCAAGGGATCAGACAATTGGTAGGTCTTCACGGCCACGAAACTTCTGCAACACCCCAGAACACCAATATCGTACGCTGGTCCTGTCAAATAGCAAGTGTCGCGCCGAAGAAATGGCCAGAAAACGAACTCGTCGGAGAAATAATCAAGAGTACGAAATCGTAGCCGCAAGATTGAGCTTGCGCATGGAGTGGCTCGGCTGGGTTGCGGTTGCATTTGCCGGGGGTTCCGGCTATGGTCCGCAGGCTGGAAGATTTGTTTCCACGCCAGGATGCGGCCATGTTGGGCACGTTTTCTCCTCCCATTGCGACAATCGATGCGCTGTCGGCGGCCCGGCGGGTCTTGCGCTGCGAGGCGGAGGCTCTGGAAGTCGTGGCCGAGCGGCTTGACGAAGGTTTCGAGCGGGTGATTGATCTGTTGCAGTCGTGCAGCGGGCGGATCATCGTCTCGGGCATGGGGAAATCAGCCGATATCGGGCGGAAGATCGTCGCCACCTTCAATTCCACCGGTACGCGGGCCTATTTTCTGGACGCCACCGCAGCGCTTCATGGCGACCTCGGCGCGGCCCATCCGGACGACGTGGCGCTTTTGCTGTCGCATAGCGGCGAAACGGAAGAAATTGTGCGGCTGGCGGCGCCGCTGCGCGAACTCGTCGCCGCCGTGGTGGCATTGACCAGCAATCACATTGCAACGCTCGCCAGACTGTCGGACGCGGTGCTGGCCTATGGCCCGCTGGAGGAGGCCGATCCGCTCGGCTTGGCTCCCAGCGCGAGCACAACCGTCATGCTGGCGCTGGGAGACGCGCTGGCGTTCGCCCTGATGGAGATCAGTGGATTTTCCGCCGAGCATTTTGGCCGGCTGCACCCGGCGGGAAGTCTGGGACGGAAATTGGCGATCGTCGATTCGGTGATGCGCTGCGGCGCTGCGTTGCGGTCGGCTGGAGTGGACGAGACGGTGCGAAGCGTTTTTGCCCGCTCGGGCCGGCGCGGGCGACGAACCGGGGCAGTCATGCTGACCGAGGCCGACGGACGGCTCGCGGGCATTTTCACCGACAGCGATCTGGCCCGGCTAATCGAAAAGCGCACGGATCATTTGCTCGATCGCCCGATTCGCGAATTGATGACGCGCGACCCACTGACCATCGCCGCCGGCGCGCGGCTGCCGGACGCCCTGGAAATCATGCGGCAACACAAGATCAGCGAATTGCCGGTGGTGGACGCGGCGGGCCGGCCGGTGGGGTTGCTCGATGTCACCGATTTGCTCGACTTGATGCCGGTGGACGAGGACGAGGCGATTCGACATGCCGCCTGATGCCGACGCGAAACTGCTCGATCGGCTTCGAGCCATCGACTGGCTTTTGCTCGATGTCGATGGCGTCTTGACCGATGGCGGCATCATCTACGACGACTTGGGCAACGAGTTCAAGCGGTTTCATGTCCGCGACGGGTCGGGAATCAAAATCTGGAATTTCGTCGGCAAGCGAACGGCGATCATCACCGGTCGGAATTCGCGGGTGGTCGAGCGGCGCGCCGCCGAGTTGGGCATCGCACCGGTGATTCAGGGCGCGTCGGAGAAGATGGTCGGCTTGCGGCGGTTTCTGCACGAGACCGGGGCGGCGCCGAACCAGGTTTGCACGATTTGCGACGACGTGCCGGACCTGGGGCTGGTGATGAATTGCGAGCTGGCGGTCGCCGTGGCGGACGCGTCGCCGGAGGTCCGCCAGGCGGCGCATCATGTCACGCGGGCCCGAGGCGGCCAAGGCGCCGTTCGCGAGGCGATCGAATGGATCTTGCAGGCCCAGGGCAAGTGGCAGGCAATCGTCGAGCGCTTTCGGAATGAAAGGATTTAAGTCGTCAACTCGCTCCGCGAGTTGACCGGCAAGGAGGCCCGTCGAGCCGTGTGGACGCCGCGACGAACGATGTTGCTCGCCGCCGGCATCGGCCTGTGTCTGACCGCATTCATTGTTTACAGCCGCTTTCTCGGCTGGATCGACGGTCTGCCATCGCTGCCGGAAAAGTACCTGGTCGTCGCCACGTCGGATCATCCGCCGCTCGAACCGCAACTTGAAAGCCGCACCGATCGCGTGCTTCGCCTGGCGTTTGGCGAGAAGTGCGCCGAACTGAACTACGTCTACAAGTTCGAAATGCAGATCCAGGGGATTTACATCGCCTTCGCAGAGTTCAACATCGAGCCGGATGGCCGCGTTAAGTTGTCGCCGATGAGCCTTGCGGTGATGGGCAAGGTCAATCCAAAGACCAAGTTTCCGGAAATCAATACGGTTCATTGCGATGTGGCCCATATCACGTTCGATCGCAAGATCGAGGTGGTGTCGGACATATTTCGCAGCCGCCTGGTTTACGCGGAGTTTGCCAGCGACCCGGCGCTGTCGACCGATCCGCGGCATGGCAAGATCGTGGTCGTCAGCAATCACGCCACGCCGGATCCGAAGGATCACTTGATCGCGACCATGCCGGGGCCGCTGTTCTTCCGCGACAACGCGGCCCAGGAGCCGACCAAGCCGCAGCTTTGGACGAACAAGTCGATCGAGATTACCGACTACCAGACGCGGCCGCCGCACGTCGTCAAGGCGTCGACGTTGAACGTATTCCTGGAGCCGGATGCCCTGCGGCCGGACAAAGCACCCCGGGCCAAGTCCCCGTCTGCGGGACCTGTCAAGCGGGTCGAGATGCGAAACGTCTGGATGATTCTGACGATCGACGGCAAGTCGGATTTTTTGCGCTCGCCGGCGGAGGCAGCCGCGACGCCGCCGAAACCGGGCGACCATTCCATCCTTTCGATTCGCACGCTCGGGCCATTCAACCTCGATTTGCGAAACAACAAGGCGAGCTTCGAGATTGACCGCCAGTTAAACAAGCGCCTGCGGCAATATGTCGAAATCGACCGGGATTCGAAGGCCGGCACGGACGAACTGCGTTGCGAACGGCTGGACCTGTCATTTCGCCGCCGGCCGACAGCCGGTCAAACCGGCCTCGAACAATCGTCGTCGATGGAGATTACCGAAGCGCTGGCAACGGGGGAGACGGTCAAACTCGATTCGCCCGCGGAGAAATTGCGAGCCACCGGCACGGAACTGATTTTCCGCAACGAGCAGCGGCAGGCGGTGCTGAAGGGCGCGCCGATGGTCGCGATCAAAGAAGATAATCGCATCGAGGCGGCGGAACTGGTGTTGAACCGGCCGGATCCGAGCGCACCGCCGCGCGCGGGCCAACCAGTGCAACTGGGCCGCGCCGCCGGGCCCGGCACCGTTTACCTGAACGACCTGAAGGAGAACCGCTCGGCGACGGTTCGCTGGAATGATGTTTTGAGCATTGACCGCGACGGCGACCGCGACCGAATTACACTCACCGGCGGCGCGACCTTCGACGACCAGCAAAATCAGCAATGGCTGCAAGGAAACGAGATCCAGCTTTGGCTGACGAAAGGCGCGGTCGACGCACTGTCGCGGCCGGGGCCCGGCGCGACCCGGCGGGCGAGGCCCGAAAAAATGCGGGTGATCGGACAGGTCAAGGCGCGGACGCCTGAACTCTCGATCCACGACACCGACCTGATCGTCGTGCGATTTCAGGATGCGCCGCCGGCCGCGACGAGACTCGCCATCGCGCAGCCCACGTCGAATAACGGCCCGCCGCGCCCGGCACTGTTTCCGCCCAACCCCACGAATGCCAATCGCGCACCAAAGATCCCGCTCGAACTCAGCGCCGAGACCATTGAAACCTTCGTGTTTCGCAACGGCGAGCAGATGACGCTCGACCGCGTCAGTTGCCGGCGCCGCGTTCATGTCCACCAGCAGGCCGAAAAACCCAGCGAACGCGGGCTCGACGTCATCGGCGATACCCTGGACCTGACCCACAGCAACGACGGCGACGTTTTGAAAATCACCGGCGCGGCAAAGAAACCGGCGAAAATCGAAGTCAGAGAAATGACCTTGCACGGCCCGCAGGTCGTCTGCGATCAACGCGACAACCACGTCGAGGTCGACGGCGCCGGCAATGTCCGGCTGCTCGCATCGACGAATCTCAATGGCGACAAGCTCGAACGCCCCTCCGAGATCGTCATCTGGTGGAACGGCCACATGAATCTCGCCGGCAATCGGATCGAATTCGACGGGGGCGTCCAGGCCGAACAGGAAAGCGCTCGGATCAAGGACCGCGAGCGCATTCGCGAGCAGAACCGGCTGCTGTGTCCAAAAATGGACGTCTTTCTCGATCGGTCGATTTCGCTGAGTCCAATCCATCGACAGCACATGACCCAAGCCGGTCTGAATGCCCCGGATGCAGAGAATCCAAGAATTAAGCGCGTCATTTGCCATCGCGGCAACGGGCGACACGCCCTGCAGTCGGTTATGATCGCGTCGACGACATGGACCAACGGCAAGATGTCGCAATATCATCGGATCGAGGCTCCCGAAGTTACGTTTGACAACGATGCCGGCGAGGTGAGCACCGCTGGGCCGGGTGAAGTGCGCCTGTTTCAACTGGGCGACGACACGACCTTCGACCCGAAGAAAAAGGAACGACGGGACCAGGACAAGCCGCCCGCGCAGGTGTTTAAGCTCACTTGCATTAAGTTCGACGGGCGAATGCGCGGGCAGAACAGAACCCGGATGGCCAGTTTCATCGGACCGGTGCAGGTGGCTCATGCACCGAGCAACGATCCCAATTTGACCATCAATCCCGACAAGTTGCCGCCGGGGGCCTTTACGTTGTCGTGCCAGAAATTGAATGTCGGTTCGGAAGAGAAGAATGGGCGGCGGACGGCCACGATGCTCGCCGAGGGCAAAGCCGACATATTCGCGGCCGATTTTTCCGGCCGCGCCGACCTCATCAAGTACGACGAGGCGAAGAAGCAGCAGATCATTTTCGAGGCGAACGACGATTCCAATCTGGCCGTGCTGTATCACATCAAGGTCAAGGGCGGTCCGCAACGAACGTTGCGCGGCAAGACCATTATTTATTTCCGCGAGACGAACGAATTCCGCGGAGTCGGGATTTATGAAGTGAGCGGCTCGGAATGACGCGGCTCACTTTTTCTTGCAAGACTTGGACATGATGGCGACGACCAAGCAATCCTTGTCCTTGGTTTCATGCGGAGTCAGAAATGGGAAGAATTTCCCGCAGCAGCATTTGTAGGTCAACGCCCCCATACGATCCGGTTTGACCCGCAACGAAACACAGCCGGTGTTCGGATCGCGCTCCTTGACCTCGATCACCACTTTGTAATCGTCCATGATTTCGACGGTGACTCGCCCGCCGATTTGGATCGATTGACAGGCAATGCGCTCCACTCGAAAGCCGGTCCAGGTCGAATCTTTCTTTTTCAACTCGGGCGCCAAAGCGACCAGGCGTGGGTCGATTTTCTTGTTCCGGCTGCTGGCCACGACCGCAACGATCGTGACTTTGACCTCGTCGTCGTCGGCACGAACAGGCGCGGCCGTGGACCCAAGAGCGGTTCCCAGAAGAATCGCCGCGAAGCAGCGCCATGCTCGTATCCGACCAACCAAGGAGAGGTCCCCCAATTGCATGTTCTCGATCTTATTTCTTTCGGAACGTCGCCGGAAAGACCATTGGGGCGCCGGCGTCGCCGCCCATCTGCACCTGGGGCAGGTTTCCTTCGGCATCCGGGTGAACCGCTTGGAGTCGGACGTCGGCCGGGTCAGCCAACGTCAGCGGTTCGTCAAACGGAATATCGCCTACCACCAGGAAGCGGGCATCGGCGTCGCGAACGCTTAGAATTTCGACATCATCATTTGTAGCCACGGCGAATGGCTCTTCAAACGGATTCGGCGGGGCCGGTTCGACCGCCGGTTGCATCAGGCCCGGCCGATTGACTTCAATCCCGATCATGATCGCGGCGGCAGTCGCGGGCACGAGCATGACCGCGGCGGCGAATAGGCCGCGGCGCCACCAGTGATTCCTCGGCGGGTGCACCGTCGGTTTCGCGGAATCAATGCCCCGTTCCACTCGATTCCAGACTTGCGACCAGGTCTGAGCCGACGGCGCTGGCGGGTGCAGCGACGACCAAAGTTCGGCATTTCGTGGCGAGAACTCGTTTTGGGCGCTCAATTCCACCGCCAGCCGGGGATGCAGCTCCAACCAGCTTTCCACTCGCGAACGATCGGATTCGGCCAGTTCTCCGTCGGCGTAGGCAGCCAGCAATTGCCGCCAATCGGTTTCTGACCAATCGGAATTCGCGGCATTCATTTTGGCCATTTCTCCGCCAGCAGAGATCGCAACCGCTGCCGGGCATAAAACAATCGACTCATGACAGTCCCGATCGAAATCCCCAGCGTGTCGGCTATTTCACGATAGCTCATTTCGCCGTCAACGTGCAGCACAAATGTGCAGCGCTGGGCCGCCGACAGTTGCGTCAGCGCTTCATCGAGCAGGCCGCGCAGTTCGGCGCGTTCCAATTCGCGCCCCGCCTCCTCGGTTTTCATCAATTCCAGTTCCGCGTCGGCTTGCTTGTCGTCGCGAAGCAAGCCGCCGCGCCGGCCGCGCTGCCGTCCCAGGTCGAGCGCGGCGTTGCTGACGACTCGCAGAAGCCAAGTCTTGAACGTGCTGCGTCCCTCGAAGCCGTTCAAATGCGTGAAAACCTTGATGAAGGCTTCCTGCACCGCGTCCAGCGAATCCGCCTCGTTGCCCAGCAAACGATAGGCGACTCGATAAGCAACGCTCCGGTAGCGGCTGAACAGTTCTTCCAACGCGGCCTTGTCGCCGGCTTGCGAACGCCGAATCAATTGCTCGTCGTCCAGGACGAGGTGCCGCGGAGCAGACGCCGTACCGACTGCCATGACGAGGCGTTCACTCCCAAATTGCAGACGAGTGAGAACGTGAAACTATTCGCATGGATTGTACACTGGCAAGCAAGTCAAAACCATAGCCGAGATCAACTTCGATGTTGAAAGTTTACCGGTGGAACGCCAGCAGCCAAACCGGCGAGTGGGAACCCGTCGATCGCTTGCCGCAACTTGCGGAAGTCATCAAGGAGCCCGACGCCGTCATCTGGATTGACCTCGAGAACCCCAGCCCGGAGGAGGAAAAGCTGGTTTTCGAGCAGGCGCTGCACGTCCACCCGCTGACGCTGGAAGACATCACGCGGCCGCGCCGGGAACCCGAGGAATTGCCCCATTTTCCAAAAGTCGAAGAATTCCCCGACTATTTGTTCGTTGTCGTCAATCCGCTGCGGCAGCCGTCGGCCGACTCGCCTGCCGTCGTTCAACACAGCTATCCGCGGCGATTCGTGCGGCAATTGAGCGCGGTTTTGACCCACCGGGTGCTGATTACTCATCATTATGCTCCGCTCCCCAGCATTCAGGAACTTCGAAATTTCCTGATCAAACATCAGCAGCAGTGCGAGCGCGGTCCGGATTACTTGTTCCAGGTCATTCTCGACGCCATCGTCGACGAATACGCGCCGGCCCTGGATCGAATCAGCGACCGTCTCGACGAGGCGGAGGACGAGGTGTTGGGCCGGCCGAGCCGCCAAATGCTGTCGGACCTGCTCGAACTCAAGCGCGACATCGTGGCGATCCGCAAAACCTTGATCTTGGAGCGTGAGGTGCTCGCACGCCTGATTCGCGGCGAATTCGCCCTCATCAACGCGCGGGAAATGGCTTATTACCGCAATGTGTACGACCATCTCGTTCGTTACGCGGAATTAATCGAGGGGGCGCGCAACTGGTCAGCGACCTGATGCAAACGCATCTGGCCGCGGTGTCGAACCGCCTCAGCCAGGTCATGAAGACCTTGACGCTCATCTCGACGATCGTGCTGCCGATGTCGCTCATCGCCGGCATTTACGGTATGAATTTCAAGGACATGTTTCCGGGAACCGATTGGCCGTACGGTTTCCCGTTCGTTCTCGGACTGATGGCCGTGACGGGCGTAGCGAGTTACCTGCTTTTTCGCTGGCGGAACTGGATCTGATGCATGATCCGCCTGAAGGTTTCCTTTCGTCGGCGTTCGCCACAAGGCGGTTTTTACCCCGCGTTCTGGCGAACGCGGCTACGAATCAGGAATTAGCGGCTTTCCCCGGAAGAAAGCTAAGGGCGCCACATGCCGCGCATGCGCGGCACAGAATCTGTCATCTTAGCCATGATCCGCTTGAACTGTCGGTCTCGTCGCCGCGTTCGCCGGCGCAGTGGAACCGGCGTTCTAGCGAACGCGGCGACGAATCAAAATGTGCCAACCGGATTTTGAATGTGGCGGTTCGATCTTGCTCGGATGGCCCGGGGCCGATAGGCTAGTTCTGTCCGGGACATTCCGCCAATTTCCAGCGAAGGGAACCGAAAACATGGGCCGCAAGCGGACAATGAATCGCATGGCGATGCGCTCCGAATTCGACGAGGAAGAGCGTCCGACGGAAGAAGAAGAAGAACGCGATGAAGACGAGGAGGAAGGCGACGAGGAAGAGGAGGAAGGCGACGAAGAAGAACCCGAAGAGGAAGAGGCCGCCGAGGAAGACGAGGAAGTCGAAGTAAAGCCCAAGAAGGTCAAGAAGAAAAAACCAGTCAAGGCTCCCGCCAAACCTCGTGCCCGCGCCTCCAAGCAGGTTCGCATGAAAGTCGTGTGGGGCGTTTTCAATAACTCCAACCAGATGGTGGAGTCATACCCCTACCCGCAAAAAGCGGACGCGGACGCCAAGGCGGCCAAGCTCATGGCCGACAAGAAGGCCACGCACTTCGTGCAACCGGTGAAGCAGCCGCTCGAGGAAAAAGAAAAATGACGGCATCGCTTGCGGCTTTGCGGTTGAGCAAAGCCGCAAGCGAGGGAATCGTCAGACCATCTGCTTTTCGCGCTGCATGTCTTCGATCATGCGCAGTTTCTTGCTGATAAAAAGCACATTGTTGAGCGTGATCTGATGCGGGGTCGCGCCGAGGTTCGCACCGTCAGGTCGCCCGAGCCGAGACCGAGGACCCAGTGGCGAAACAGGTCGTCGCGGTGCTTTTCGATCGACATTCCGGCCGTATCGTATGACTTTTCACCGCCGCCCACTTCCTCGCAAACCTTCATCTGGCCGGCCTGGAAGGTGATGTAAATCTGCCGATCGAACATAAACATGGTGATCATCCACATGATGAACAACACCGTGGCAATAAAGAGATAGCCGGCCATGCCGATGAAGATGTGCAGTCCGCCGATTGCGTAAAAGATCGAATCCCACCATCCCGCCAAACCGAAAATCACCGACAGCAACACGATGGTCACAATCGCAATAATGGACCACAGACCGCGCAGCGGCACGTTTGTAATGACAATCACGATAAGAAGGATCACACAGAAGGTGGCGCCCATCCAGTAGCGATGCGACAGCCGCGGCGGCACCCGGTGGTCGTCCTGTTGCTGCTGCGTTTTCGGCAATTCGTACTTGTATAGAAGTGAGCTCAGTTTTTCGCCGTGTTTCGCGCTTGAAAGTTTATACTCGTTGTTTTCAGTCTGCGTGATCTGGGCGTCGGACGTGATGTGGATCACGCGGTCGTTGTCGAACAGCGAAATGATCACCAGGATGAAACCGAGCGCCCAGACCGGCCACCAGTAAAAGAGGCTGGAATGCCCATAAATCTTGATGAGCGGCGAAGAATGCATGACCGAGACCGGTGCTGAGGGAGGCGCTGAACTCGACATTTTGGCACTGCCTTGTAGTAGAAACGAAAAACTCATCGGCCGGATCGTCCCGGCTGAATCATTTATCAAGAGGTCATTCGCTCGCCGAGGCGAGAGCTTTGAATCCGGATGGGCTCAACAGTAGAGAGGCAAATAGGTTCTGTCAAGAAAAAGTCGATCCGAATCACACCTTTATCGCATCTTTATCACCATGCACGATATAGCTGCAGAATTGTGGACAGCCATTTAGCACTGCTTGGCCGCCAGCGACGATTCTGAACACTGGCGAGTCTCCTTCAGGTGGCCAAGCAGTGGCAATGGAGTTTGATCGTGATGATTCCTTGCGCGCTCCGGCACGATTGCCACTGCTTCGCCGCCTACGGGGACATCACCAACAATCGCAACCGTCGCTGGCGGCCGAGCGGTGCTACGCGACCGAGATCGATATCACCTGCGCGTTCCAGGTGCAGAATGTAACGAAAGAAGCCCCGAAATACAGTCCGATTTTGACCGACACCGCTGCCGAATCGTGCACGGTCCTTTAGAGCGGCCCCAAGGTATGGTTCCGCCTGCCGGGCGGAACCAAGCCGCCACAACGATCAGGGCGATTGCGGCGCGAACGCTGTTACGCGCGTTTTGACGTTGAATGTCTGATGGCACCTGTTACAGGTGTTCGCCAGTTGGGTGAGTCCGGCCCGGCCGCGTTCGAGGTCGCGGCCCGCCAGGGTCCGAGCGAAGCCGCTCGCCGTATCGCGAAGGCCCATCGCCGCCCGCATCCAGGCATCCTGCCCCGAGTTTTTCGGCGGACGCAACATCAGCAGGTTGCCCGACTCCGCGATCAGCAGCGCTTGCCCGCGGGCGAATTGCCAGCCCTCCGGGTCCAGTTCCTTGTTCTTGAGTAACCGCTCAAGCCCCTGGAAGTTGGCTTGATCGATGCCTTCCATAATGAGCTTGGTTTCAGCGACCGGGACCAATCGCGGCGGCGGAGACTTGGGATCGGGTGGGCGGGTCTGCGATTGGCCGGGGATCGCGAGCAGGACGCAGCCGAGGCATGCAAAGATTGCGAATTGAATTCGATTCATGACTGTCGTTCTCCCGATGATTCTTGCTCGCCGGGCGCCGGAATCTGAACCTGCACCTCATCGCCCACGATTCGGGCCGGATAGCAATTGATGCCCATGCGCGGATTATCGGCCCATTTCCCATCGTCGAGCCGAAACCGCCAGAAATGCCACGGGCAGGTGACGGTCCCATTCTCAACAAATCCACTTCCCAGCGACGCCCCCATGTGCGGGCAAGTGTCGTCGATCACATGGACTTTGCCGTCGATCAAGAACACCGCCAGGGCAAGTTCGCGAAGGTAAAAAGTGCGACCCAGCCCCTCCGCCAAGTCGCCCAGGTTGCATAACTTCTGAAACTCTGCCATCCGGATGCCTTTTGGCAAGCGCAAGCGCACTGCTGCACGATTCTTGGTGGACCCTATGGGGGTTGTTATGATTCTATCAGAAGGCAGCCGAGTAGCCCGAATCCCGAGGCGGCCATGTTCGAAGTCGAGATTAAGTTTCGAGTCGCGGATCATGACGCGGTTTTCGAGCGCTTGCGCTCGGAAAACGCGAAGCTGGTCGAGGAACGCGACGACGCCGACAGTTACTTCAATGCGCCGCATCGTGACTTCGCCAAAACCGACGAGGCAGTGCGCGTGCGGGAGATCGGCACGCGCAATTTCGTGACCTACAAGGGGCCGAAGATCGATTCAACCACCAAAACGCGCACGGAAATCGAGGTCCCACTGGCCGGCGGACTGGAAACGGCGGCCAAGTTCAAGCAGTGGCTGGTCGCACTCGGTTTTCGTCCCGTCGGGGTCGTTCGCAAACATCGCCGGATTTTTGAACTCGGTCACGGCGGCTTCAAAATCGAGGTTTCGCTGGACGATGTGGCGAATGTTGGCCGATATGCCGAGGTGGAGATTCAGGCCGATGAAAAACAGTTGGATTTGGCCCGCTCGGCGACTCCAGGATCTGGCGGCGAAATTGGGCCTCCGCGAGTCGGAACGACGATCGTATCTGGAATTGTTGCTCGAGAAAGCGCCGCCAACCGGCCAGACCATCGTGCGCAATTTGGCATCAAAGTAGCCGACACGCTCCGCGTAGTGGGCACATCACGCGGAGCGTGATGGCTACAGTGGCGAGTATCGTACGGCGGCATAGCGATTCGAGCGAGGCTGCATGTCACTTACCGATCTGCTCCCGAGCATTGCCGCGATTCGTGCCGCCGTGAAGGCCGCGCACGATTCTCGCCACCGTGTCGGCTTCGTGCCGACGATGGGCGCTCTGCACGCCGGGCACGCGAAGTTGATTGAAACGGCCCGCGCCGAATCGGACTTCGTCGTGGTTTCGATTTTCGTGAATCCGACGCAATTCGGACCCAACGAGGATTTCGGGAAATACCCGCGGACACTCGAGGCCGACCGGCAGTTGTGCGGGCAGGCCGGCGCGGATGCCATTTTCGCTCCCAGCGCGGCCGAGATGTACCCGGCGGGCTTTCGCGGCAAATCGAGGTCCGGGAACTGCAAGACGTTCTGTGCGGTGCGTCGCGGCCGGGCCATTTTCGCGGCGTTAGCACGGTGGTCGCCAAGCTGTTCAATATCGTGCAGCCGGACATTGCCTTTTTCGGGCAGAAAGACGCCCAGCAAGCGCTGATCATTCGCCGCATGGTCGTCGATCTGAACATGCCGATCGAAATTCGAACCGTGCCGACCCTCCGCGAGGCGGACGGCTTGGCGCTCAGTTCGCGCAATCGTTATTTGAGCCCCGAGGATCGGCAACGTGCCCCTGCCCTTTACCAGAGCCTCCAGCACGCGCAAGAACTGATCGACGCCGGCGAGCGCGACCCGGCCGTCATCGAAGCCGCCGTCGCCGCGAAACTGGCGCAGATTCCCAACCTGAAAATCGACTATGTTCGCGCTGTGGATGCTGAGGCGCTGAACACACCGGCCGAGCTTCAGGGACCGACGCTGATCGCCCTGGCGGCGTTTCTAGGCGGCACCCGGCTGATCGACAACATTCAATTGGTTATTCCCGCGACCGTCCCGAGGTGAGGCATGGCCAACCCCCTGTTCGGACCCATCCTGCGGCAGTATCTGCTCGACGGCGACGACGCGGATATCAAAGAGTTTTGCGAAAACCTGCACCCCGCCACGATCGCCGACACGCTGACCGGCGATTTTACCGTGGAGGAATCGTGGCGGGTCTTGCAACACACCGACATCCGCAAACAAGCCGGCATTTTCGAATACTTCGACATCGACCACCAGGTGGCCATGGTCGAGGGGACCGGCCGCCCGCAGATGGCCCGGCTCATCGAGCAAATGTCGCACGACGATCGCGTGGACCTGGTGCGGCGTTTACCGCCGCCGGTCGCCGAAAGCATTTTGCGTCTCGTTGACGAGGCCGACCGCCGCGACATCGCCACCCTCGTGAAGTTTCCGGAAAACACCGCCGGCTCGATCATGACGACCGACTACGCCTGGCTGCCGGAAAACCTGACCACCGAGGAGGCGATCGCCCGGCTAAGACTTCAGGCGCCCGATCGCGAAACCATCTATTACGTTTACGTGATCGAGGAATCGACGCGGAAACTTCGCGGCATCCTGTCGTTGCGCGATCTGATTCTCGCCCAGAAGACGGCGAAAGTCCGCGATGTCATGGAGACCGACCTGATCACGCTGCGCGTCAACGATGACCGCGAGGTCGCCGCTCAGCAATTGGCTCGATTTGACCTGATCGCCTTGCCCGTGGTCGACGAAAACGACCGCCTTGTCGGCATCGTGACGCACGACGACGCCATCGACGTGGTGGTCCAGGAAGCAACTGAAGACCTGCAACGACAAGGCGCCATCGAGCCGCTCGCCGAAAACTATCTGGAGGCCAATTTTGTAACGATCTGGCGAAAGCGCGCTTTCTGGCTCGCCTGCCTGTTTGGCGCGGAATTGTTTACCTTCACGGCGCTGTCCAGCTTCGAGGATGAAATCGCCAAGCTCGTCGTGCTGAGCCTGTTCATTCCGCTATGCCTGTCAACGGGCGGGAACTCCGGTTCGCAGGCGGCGACTCTGATCACTCGCTCGTTGGCACTGGGTCAACTGTCGGTAAAGGATTGGTTTCGGGTCCTGCGACACGAATTGATGATGGGGATTGTGCTGGGACTTACGCTCGGGGCCATCGGCCTCGTCCGGGGAGCGGCGACGCCCGAACGCACGCGCAGCGCGACCAAGGAGCGAATCGAGGCGTTTCAAGTGAGGATCCCCGCCAGCGACACATTGAACCGATTGCCCGACGGTCGAATTGTGTTGCCGGTGGGGGCGACGCAGATGGTCGAGTCGACAATCGATCAGCCGACCTATGTGTCGCTGCCGCCTGACTCGCAATTCACATCCGAACAAACCAAGGACCAGAGGGCAACGGAGTATAAATTCCCGCCGCACTGCATCATCAGCAATCCGCCGGTGGACCGCTGGCGGCTGGCGATTGTGATCGCCCAGTCGGTCGCCGCCATTTGCCTTTGGGGAACACTGGTCGGCTCGATGCTGCCGCTGGTCTTCAAGAGCATCGGCGTCGATCCGGGCCTGGCGTCGAGCCCGTTTGTCGCCACATTCGTCGATGTCACCGGAATCATCATTTATTTCTCAATCGCCAAAGTCAATTTGTTCTGATGTGCGGGCTGGGAGGGAATCGACTCACGCCGCGGATTTGAACTGTTCGGAATCGAATCACGCTTTGACCGCGAAGTTTACGATGGATAACGAAGTTGGAGAAGGCTTCGCGGGGGTGCGTGAATATGGGCCTTTGGTCATGGCTACGAGTCATCGTCGGCACCAAGGCGTCAGTACGACCGCAACGGCGGGACAAGCCGCTCGTGGCCCTGGTTTTGTTTCTCAATCAACCTCGTTTGCTTGAGGCCGCGGAGCTAGCGGAACGAGCCCGCGACGCGTTCGGCGAGCCGTTTACCTGCGACGACGACAACGCCACCGATCACTTCATCGCCGGCGCCGAGCCGTCCTTCATTTTCAAGCGCGGCGACCACTTCTTCCTGATCAACAGTTTCGATCGCCCCTACATTGAAGAGCCGGAGACCGCCGCCGATTCGGTCGCCGAATTGCGATTGCGCAAAGCCGTCCGGGAACATTGTGCCTGGCTATCGATCGATCTTTTGGGTGACTGCCCGCAACATCACCTGGGCGAAGTTTACCGCGCGATCGGCAGGCTGCTTGCCGAATTGGCCGACAACGATTGCGTCGCCATCTTTGCCCCGGCAACGGGCCAGATCAGCGTATTTGATGAGGAAGCGCGCGATCGACTTCGCGGTCCCGATCCGCTGGAGATTTTTGAAACCTCGAGCCACCCGCCGGTGGTGCCGGTTTCCGGCGACGATCCGCGCCTGCGTGCCGCGGTCGCCAAGGCGCGCCGCCGTTGGCCCGAGTTTGTTACCCGGTTCGAACAGCGGAATCATGAGCAAACCTTTTCGGTGAAGGCCAAGATCGGCAACGAGGACGCCGCCGAATTCATGTGGGTTTCGGTAACCGGCCTTGAAAACGGTTGGATCTACGGCCGGCTCGACAATGATCCGATCGAACTGACCTCGATCCGCTGCGGCGACCGAGTCCGCGTCAAGGTCTCGGATTTGAACGACTGGCTTTTCACGGACGGCAATAAGATGATTGGCGGCTTCACGATCGAAGTGTTACGAAAAATCCAAGAGGAGTTTCGTAACAACTAGTAGGAATAGTCGGTTTTTTCGGTTCAGCTCGGGTCCCTGCCCGTTCGCATCTTAACCCCTTGGCTTTTGTTCTCTTACGGCTTATCCGCAGGCGAATTGCAGAAATGATTGGCACTAATAATGCTGGTAATTTGGGCAATTTGGATGGATTAGATCGAGCCCCAGTCTATGATGATGACTACGGGAGCGGCTCGATCGATTCGGCCAAGGCGGTGCGGAGACGCATCATGGACGGGCTGAAAGCATTCTTGGAAGATGTACTTCGAAATGATCGCGCTAGGGGTCACTTTCTCGGATTACTTCACATCCTCATCGGCCGGACGATTGCACAAAAAGACGGGACGGTGATATCCAAGGGGCTTACCTGGCGCGACGCCGCCAATCTCCTCAAGACCGCTCGTTATGATCCCGACGCGGTTCGCGAGCTTAACATTGACCCGGCGATGCTTCCGCCGCGCGATCGGCAACGCTTCTGGTTTCAGACAATCGCCCAGGCCGGGGTGGCTTCCGCCGCCGCGATTCAGGATGCCGATCGACTGACGCCTTTGCTTGAAAGGGCCGGCTACATCATCGGCCCGGCGCCGGGGACAAAATAGCATCAATCATTTTCCCGAGTCGAGATGCGTCAGTTCCGCACTGATCTCCCAAAGCCGCTTGCCAGCGGCCACGTCTTGCGACGCCGCGGACGATTGCGTTTCCTTCTGACGGACGAAATACTTGCCCGTGACGCCCTCGACCTCGGGAGAACTCGCCAGATAAATGGTGGTCCTCGCTCCCTGTTCGGGTCTGATGGCGAAGATCTTTGCCAGTGCCTGCAGCGCCACTCCCCGCCACCCGGCGTCGCCGCCAAAACCGGTCTTAACCCAACCGGGATGCAATGCATTGACCGTCACGCCCGTGCCGCTCAGCCGCCGTGCCAATTCGTACGTAAACAGCAGGTTTTCGAGCTTCGACATGCAATAGGCACGCCAGGGCGTAAAGCGGCGCTCGCCCATGAGATTGTCGAAGTCCATGTCCACCGCCGAATGCGCCGCGGAGGACACATTGATGATCCGTGCCGGGTCACTCGCCTTGATCAGATCCAGCAAAAGGTTGGTTAATAGAAATGGAGCCAAGTGATTGACGGCGAAGGTCATTTCGATGCGGTCAGGCGTCAGTTCACGTTTGCCTCGAATACCACCGGCATTGTTGATCAGAACGTCCAGCCGCGAGTGCCTTTTTCGAATCTGCTGAGCCAACCGGCGAATATCATCCTGGCGGGAAAAATCCGCGACCAGCGCCTCGACGTTCTGATTGCCGCTAGTCGCCCCGATTTCTCTCACAGCGGCAGCGCATTTTGTCTGGTTCCGCCCAACAATGACCAGGCGGGCGCCCAGCCGGGCAATTTCGCGAGCCGCCACCAATCCAATGCCGGAGGTCGCGCCGGTTATTACGCAGGATTTTCCGTCCATTCGGCTCGAATTCGCTTCCATGGTGATCGCTCAACGCTCGCCCACCGCATCGGCATCGTGTAACGATTCAATCAGGCTTCTTACTTCGCGCTCGACCAGCGCGAGAACACCCGGCACATCATCGATTTGCCAGTACTCGACTTTGTCCGCCCAAGCGGAATAGCGATCCTCCATCAACGGCGAGTGTTCCTCATGCTTCAAGGCGATCACGCGGTCGGCCGTGTGAAAATCCTCGGCGGCCGCCTGCATCGGCATGCGCGTGAAATCGCCATTGGCCCTTAACCCAAGGCGCTTCAGCGCCGAGACGGCGGATTTCGCCATCGGCCCGACATTGTAGATCCCGCGTTCCAGCGCCAACCCGCGGGATGTCGCCCGCCACGGCAGCCGTATTTTCTGGCGCATGAATTGAAAAGAATTTCCGCAAATCGACTGCGGTAATAATTCCCCGTACATAGGAACAAAATCATCCGCTCTGACTTAACCGGCACAATTCAATTCCTCCTTCGATCACGCCATTCGCGCCCCGGCTGGCAGACGAGCAGATGCTATGCCGGGAACCAAAACCAGGCCAGACCAATCGCTGGCGAACTTCGATATCGCTAAATCGCTCATATACTGATGCAAGCCCCGCGCCCGAAGGGCGACGGGGAACAAACGGCCGAGCGACTCCGGGCCTCGTGGCGGAATGGCAGACGCTGGGGACTTAAAATCCCCTGTCCGTAAGGACGTATGGGTTCGAGTCCCATCGAGGCCAATTAATTCGCTACCGTTCCCGTTCATTGTGGGCGTAGCAGATCGCCAATCATTTCTCCAGAGACGCCATCGCCGGTTCCGCCGGGCTTGCTGCCGTATGGTCTGACGTGCCCTGCGTGTAAATTGGGCGGCAGGCTCTCGTGAAGTCCTGTCGGTGCATCGATCGCGCTCGCCGATTTGACGTCGAAAATCGGGCCGGTGACAGTGAGTGAGGATGGATGCCGAAAGTCATCGCGACAATCGAAATTCACTCCGTGAATTTGGATGACGTCGAATTGCGATGGCGCCATACCAAGTGGCATTGTTGTCGACGGCAATACGCGTGCATCGAGACATTCCGTGCCCAAAATGGTTCGATACGCCGTTGGTCGAGCCGACCGAGTCTTGTATATCCACAGCATGATCCAATCTCCATTTCGATTTCGCATATAAAGCCGCGTCGGCGGCCAAGCCACGCGAGCGGTTCGATAAACCGTACGGCGTGAGGCATTCGAACCTAATCGCGCTGAGCCGATTTTTTGTCGTCAGGGCAATTCAATGGCTAATCGATCGAGCAGTCGGGGGTGCGAATATGGCCTGGCGCATGCGAGTCCATTAATTCGCCCGAATGGAAGCCGAAAAAGTGAAAAGATTTTCAAATATTCTTGACCCCTAACTCGTCCAAATCGATAATCCGTCTTACTGATCGCCATTGGTTCGCGCGAGTTGCGTTTGCTCCCACGTAAACTTCCCGCACGCCGCCGGTCATCGATGCGGAGCAAATGCGCAATGAGTTCATCAGATCCGATTTCAACCGACAGTTTCCAGATCGAATCTTTGCGTCAGATCGCGGACGCCTGCGAGCGATTCAATGCCAGCTGGCGCCACGAACCGAGACCGCCGTTGGAAGCCTACTTGAATAAAGTTTCGAAGGCGGATCGGCCGCAACTGCTTCTCGAATTGATCGCGCTGGAACTGGAGCTTCGACGCGAACAGGGCGAAAAGCCGGTGCTCGCGGAGTACCTTGCTCGATTTCCTCATGATGCCGAGAATGTGGCGGCTGCGTTCGCGGGAAAATCGCGACTTGGCGGCGCTAGTCGGTCAAACTCATCGACGCCTCCGCCCGCCGGTTCGATCCTGCGCCGGCGGTCGGCCTCCTTCAAACGGACGATTCGATCCCGGGCTACCAGATCTTGGCGGCGATCGGCTTTGGCGGGATGGGAGTTGTCTATCGCGCCAAACAGATCGAAGCCGCGTCGCGTCAAGTCGCGTTGAAGTGCATCCGTCCTGATTTTTTCGAAGCTCTGGATCCCAGCGCAAAGGCTGATGCCGTCAAGCGGTTTCGCACCGAGATTGAGGCTGTCTTGAGACTCGATCATCCCAACTTGGTGCCCGTGTATCATGTCGGCGAACATGAAGGCCGTCCCTATTTCTCCATGAAATTCCTGGAGGGCGGACCGCTCGCCGACCGCTTGACTGACGGCCCACTCGGCAATGAACTTGCCGCCAAACTCATGGAAAAGGTGGCGCGGGCGGTGCATTACGCGAATCAGCAAGGTATCTTGCACCGCGATCTGAAGCCGGGGAATATCCTTTTGAACAGCCAGGGCGAGCCATATGTCGCGGACTTCGGCCTGGCCAAGCAACTGGAGCCATTGAAACTGCACGCGACGCCAAGCCGGGCGGAACTCGGCACGCCGTCCTACATGTCGCCGGAGCAGGCCCAAGGCGCGGAAGCCGATTCTCGCACTGATGTTTACGGCCTTGGCGCGACGTTGTACCACGTGCTGACCGGTCAACCGCCCTTCCAAGCGTCGTTCACCGCCGAGATCCTGCGGCAGGTTTTGGATCAGGAGCCGGCGCCTCCCGCATCGGCTCAATCCCGCGGTGAATCGCGATCTGGAAGTCCTTTGTTTGAAGTGCCTAGAGAAAAACCCGGCGCGACGATTCGCCAATGCCGAGCATTTGGCGGATGAACTTCATCGCGTTTTGGTCGGCGAACCGATAACGACGCGGCCGGCCGGCCTCGGACGCCGGGCGGGAAACTGGACTCGCCGACACGTCAACCAACTCGCCCTGGCCGGCGCGGATCCGTCGCGGCAAGCGGCCTGTCGATTGCATTTTGGCCAAAAAAGCAGCCCCCGGGAACCCCCCAACCGACGCCGCCCAATGCGCCGAATATGGTGTATGTCGAAAGAATTCGGGAAGCAGTTACATTCAGAAAGAAGGCTGAACCCGAAATGATATGGGCGGCGATTACCTCGTCGGAACTGAAACTGGAGCCGGAGGATCCCAGGTCATTCGAGTGGTACTATCTCCGGCGTCAATCCGCGCGGGATCGACTCATCCTTGATGGTGAACCAAAAGGGCTCGGTCATGACATTGCGATCGCAGCGGATGGGCAGAAATGCATTGCGCTCGGATTTGATTGGAAAATCCGCGAGTGGGATATGCTTTCCGGACACTTGGTTGGCAGCAAGCCGTCCCAGTTTGCAAATGCCGATTGTGCGACCGCAATCTCGGAGGACGGCGCGCTTCGCGGTTTGCGAACGAAGCGCGACAAATCCATCACTCATTGTTTGGGAACGTGCTTCGAGAATGATCCTTACGCGACAAATGGGCTTCGCAAATGCAAACCCAAGTGATTGCGCGCTGGCGCTTTCCCCCGATGGAAGAATCGCGTGTTGGGGAGGGCGGCTGGGGACACCGCGGGATGATCTGGCGGAAATCCGAATTTGGCACGAACGGACTGGCAAAGTTGAGTCGATCTGGCAAGGTGCTGCATTGGGAGTCGAAGGCATCGGGTTCTCTCGAGATGGCAAGTTCGTTGCAGCGCACTTTCGCAGGCGAGTCCATGGACGAGTCACTAACTGGATCCAATCGTTTGAACTGAATTCAGAAACGACAGCCCGTCCGCTGTTCAAAGTCGAGATGGATCACCGAGTTACCAAGGTTGCGTTCGTCGGACAATGCCTGTTGGCCGGCGATGATCAAGGATGTATCTACGATATTCCAATGCGCGACCCTCAGCAAATCAATGAGATCGGAGTAGTTCTCGGGTGGGTCGATTTGATCGTCGTTTCACGCGACGAAAGGCAGTTCGCTTGCTCCTCCAAGCTGCCGGTCGCGAACAAACCACCGACCGTCACACTTTCGTTATGGAACTCACAATCAAAGCAGAAGTCGCGATCATGGACCGCAGGTGCATCAGTCGATTCCGCTGCGTTCACGAGTGATTCGAGCACGCTCGTGACCGGTTCGACGAAGGGACTCCGCACGCTCGCCGTGGAGGACATTCAGGAAGTCCAGGCATGCGCGTACTCAGACGCAACGGAAATGTGGTGCGTGAGATTCTCGCCGCGCGGCGACCTGCTGGCGGCCGCGGGCGAGAAAAAGTGGCTTCGACTGCTCAATCCAACAACCGGGAAAATCGTCACTGCCTTGAGGGGCCACGATGCGCTGGTAAGTTGCGTCGCCTGGACGCCCGATGGGGAAATCCTGATAAGCGGCGGTTATGAGAAGAAGAATCGCAATCGGCCAAGCCACAACTTGCGACTCTGGTCAAGAGACGGGACTAGCATGGGGACATTCGAGGGAACAGCAGCACCCGTCAAATGCGTGGCGATCTCCGATGATGGACGAACGGTCGCAGCCGGAGGAAAAGACCGAATCGTAAGTCTCTTCGACCTCGGGAGCCGCAAATTGATTCGGCAATTGAAACCGAATGAAGATAATGTGATGGCGCTGTTTTTCTTGCCCGTCGGCGACTTGCTCTTCTCCCTTGTCGATGACACCGGAACGGCCCGATTGTGGAATTGGCGTACGGGAGATCGCCTTGACTCCTAATCCGATTCGAGCAAGGGTTGGTGCGCGGCGATCGCTAGAGACGGTCGGCTGATTGCGATTGGACGAAACTCCGGCACGGTTCAGCTGGTGCGAGTTGAGGATAACAAATTCGTGCATGTTCGGTCGATTGATTCTCCCATCTGGCCGAGAGCAATTTGCTTTACTCCGGACGGAAAAACACTTGCCGTCGGCGGAGACGGAAAGTCCGTTGATCTGTTTCATATTGAGAGTGGACTGCACCTGCTTTCGCTAGAAGATCTGCCGGCGCCGGTTTGGTCGTTGGACTTTTCGCCGAACGGCGAATACCTGTGTGCCGCGTTGACCGATGGCAAGATTCGAATCTGGTACGCTCCGATCATCAAGCGGCCATCGCCGTTTGGGCCATAATCTCCGAAAAGATGAAATTTCAACTGGACTGCTCCGGCCACCAGTCCCCCGGCTTTGCGGGCGGCGGCGTCCAGGGCTTGGGGGGCGATGGGTGCCATTGGCGCGGCATTTCGCGGTCGGGAATGTAGTCGCCGCCCGGCGCGTAGAGGATGAATAAATTCACGACTAAAGCGAGAATGCACGACGCGACGCCGGCCAGGCACCAGCGCAGGCTTGCCGTCCGCGAACCCAAGGCGAATACCGTGCCCACCAGCGCGACAATGATTCCGATGATTCCAATCGGCATGGCAATAATGGGCAAGAAAAACAGGAGCAACGAAATGTGGCCGAGCACCAGTCCGGTGATGCCGAACGCTGGCAAAAAGGGCATGGAGATTGGTCGTCGAAACATGATTGCTCCGCGTCGGTGTCAATGGCCGGGCATGTTCGGCACCAGGCCGCGCGTCAGATAGTCCGTCTGCGTCAGGGCGAACAGCAGTAGCAGCCAAAAGATCGTCACCGAAATCACGAGCCAAGTGATTTTGCCGCTTCGAAGCGCATGCATGAAGAACAGAATCACCAGTGCCGCTTTAAGGGCGCCGATCATGAGGCCGGCGCCCACATGGCCCAGCGGTGGTAAGTTGATAAACGAAATCAGCACCGTCAGGACGGTCAGCACGATCAGCGCTGCACATATGCCGAGATAAGCCGCCGAACTGAATGATTTCCCCATGTCGGTGCCCTCCTACAAATGGACGTCTTTGAGCGTATGAGTTCCCAGCAAATACAGCGTGGGCAGCAAGAAGATCCAGACCGTATCCACAAAATGCCAGTAGAGCCCCGTCACGTCGAGCGGACCATAATACTCTGGGCCAAAATTTCCCTGCCAGGCCATCACGAACATCACCATCACCGCGCAGATTCCAATCGTCATGTGAATGGCGTGCAGTCCCGTCATGATCCAGTAGAACGCGAGAAAGAGTTTGACGTGCGCAATTTGGGCCGGCGTGAATCCCTCCTTCGTCGCCCATTCGGCCTCATCGAAGCGGAAACCGGGCACGAGGCTATCTCGGAAGTCGATGTAGTATTCAAGAGCCTTTAACCCCAGAAAGCCCAGTCCCAAAATGGCGGTCAGTATCAAAAACGCCTGGAGACGCCGATTGTGACCGGAGCTTGCCGAATGGATCGCCAAGGCCATCATGAGGCTGCTCACGAGCAACACGATCGTATTGGTCCCGCCAATGACGATGTTCAGCTTTTCGCTCGCCTTCTCAAATTCGACGGTATACGCGTTTCGATACGTATAAAGCGCCAGAAACATCGTGCCGAAAAAAAGCACCTCGGTGCCAAGGAAAACCCACATTCCGAGCGACAGCGCCTCCTGCTGGTGCGACGGATCGACATATTGTTCGTCGGGGACGCGGCGAGCCAGGATCGTCAGATCCAGTTCCTCTCGTTCCTCATGCGTCAGCAGAGAAGAATTAGGGCTCATTCTGTGCTTTCTCCAGGTGGTACTCATAGGGCCCGCGCACAACAGTCGGCGTCATATGAAAATTCTCCCGAGACGGCGGCGAAGGCGTCTGCCATTCCAGCCCGGTGGCTCCCCAGGGATTGCGCGGAGCCTTGGCTCCCCGGCGCAATGAGATTAGGAGGTAGAAAACGGGAAGCACGTAGCCAACGCCCAGAATCGAGGCGCCCGCGGTGGACATCACATTCCAGACCTGGAATTCGGCGCATAATGATGGTAGCGCCGCGGCATGCCCGCGTATCCTAAGACAAAATGGGGCAGAAACGTCAAGAAGAAGCCGACAAAGGTGATGATCGCGGCCAACTTGGACCAGAAATCGGAATACATTCGGCCGGTAATTTTCGGCCACCAATAATGAAGACCGGACATGTAGGCCATCAACATGCCGCCGACCATGATGAAATGAAAATGGCCGATAATGAAATAGGTATCATGAACGTGCATATCCATGCCGAGTGCGGCCAGAAACAATCCGGTCAATCCGCCGGCCGTGAACAGGCAGACAAATCCCAGCGCGTAAAGCATGGGAGCTTCGAACGAAATCGATCCCTTGTAAAGAGTCGCCGTCCAGTTAAAGACTTTGATGGCGGACGGAACGGCGACAAGATAACTCAGGAATGAAAAAATCATTGCGGCGTAAGCCGAGATTCCCGCCACGAACATGTGGTGGGCCCAGACGAGAAACCCGAGCGCCGCAATGCCGAAGCTCGACAACGCGACAAAGGTGTAGCCATACAGGTTCTTGCGGGCAAAACACGGTATCACTTCACTGACGATTCCCATCCCCGGCAGGATCATAATGTATACCGCCGGATGCGAATAGAACCAGAACAGATGCTGAAACAGCAGCGGGTCTCCGCCCAAGGCCGGATCAAAAATCCCCACGTGCCACAATCGTTCGACCACGAGCAGAATGAAGGCCATCGCCAAGACGGGGACCGCAAGCAAAAAGATGAAGCTGGTCGCGTACAGCGTCCAGACAAAAATCGGCAGCCGCCACCAGGTAAGCCCCGGAGCCCGAAGGCGGTGAACGGTAACGATAAAGTTCACGCCGGTGGCAATCGATGAGAATCCGGAGATGACAATGCCAATGAGCGTGGGAATGACGTTATAGTGCGAGCCTTGCGTCGTATAGGGCGTGTAAAACGTCCAGCCGGTATCGACGCCGCCGGCAAGCATGCCGACCAGCGCCAGGCCGCGGCGGTTACGAACAAATACCAACTCAAGAGGTTCAGCCGCGGGAAAGCAAGGTCCTTGGCGCCGATCATCAGCGGCAGAAAAAAGTTTCCAAGCACCGTTGGCACCACGGGCACTAGAAAGAAAAACACCATGACCACGCCATGCATCGTGAACAGCCGATTGTAGGTGTCGGCGTCGACGAGCGCTCCGTCGGGCGTCACCAGGTTTAATCTCACGATGGCGATCGCGACACTGCCGATCAGAAACATCGTCGTGACCGTCACCAAGTACAAAAGGGCAATGCGTTTGTGGTCGCGAGTCAAAAGCCAGGAGACGACGCTGGTTGCGACGTTGAGATAGTTTTTCTGCGCCGGCGGGCCGGGAGGCGGTGGCGCATGTCTCGGTTCGAGTGTCGCGGTGCTCATGGCCGGCTCTTGGGTTCGGAATTTATGGGCGGCGTGCCTACGGGTGGCGGCGACTGCTCGACCCGGCGCGGAATCTCGCCAGGATGCAGCGTTTTCAACCAGGCGATGATCTGGATGATCTCGTCTTCGCTAATTTGCCCTCTGAACGTGGGCATAATGTTTTGATAACCGGCGACAATTTTCGCGCCGGGTCCAGGATCGACTGGCGGATATACTCCTCATCCGCGACAACGGAACCGCCATCGCGAAGCGGCACGGTTTGGCCAAAGAGGCCGCCCAGTTCCGGCGCCCTCGCCGCCCCGTTGCCGGTGTGGCAACTGATGCATCGAAATCGGAGAAACGTCTTTTGCCCTTCAGTGGCTCGCGATCCCTCGGCGTTTTCATGCAACCAGCGCTGATAATCGTCGGGCGCATCACGATCACTCGACCGGTCATGCTGGAATGGTTGGTGCCGCAATATTGCGAACAGAACAAGTGATACTCGCCCGGACGCGTGGCATTAAACCAGACCGACGTGTAGCGGTCGGGCAAAACGTCCATGTGCACGCGAAAATCCGGCACAAAGAAACTGTGAATCACGTCCTCGGAGGTCAACAGGAGTTTAATCGGGCGTCCAGCCGGCACATGGAGCGTGTTGATTTCGCGCTGACCGCCCGGATGCTGGAACTTCCACATCCATTGCTTGCCGATCACGTAGATAATCGTCGCGTCCTTAGGAGCGCGATAGGCATCGAGATACAAAATGGCCCCCCAGGCGAAGAACGCCATAAAGAACAGGATCGGCGTCGAGGACCAGACGATTTCAAGGGCTCGGTTGCCGCGCATTTCCGGCGGAACTCTGCCGCTCGCCGCGACGACGATAACGAATCGCGAACGCAATCATCAGGACAGCGACCATCAGGCCGACCGACCCACAAACAATCACCAGAAACAGCAAGAACCAGTCGACATCGCGGGCAGTCGTCGATGCGGCTTGCGGAAACCAGGCCACTTCAGCAAACATCGATCATCCCCCTGCCGCTTTCCGCCGCGCCTCGTCGCCGTTCCAGTTGCCACAGTCCGCCCACCATCATGCCGATGCACAACAGCGTCAAGACTCCTCCCGCCCGGACGAGATTCATGATCGCCGGGCCATACTTGCCGTCAGCCGGATCGTAATGAAAGCAATAGAGCAAGATTTGGTCGACGGGGGAACCAATCTTCCCTTCCGAGGCCTCGACCAGCCCGAGGCGAACGTCGCGCGGCGAGTACTTGATGTCGTAGAAATAATGCGAGAGCTTTCCGGACGGCGTAACCACCATGATGCCGCTCGCGTGGGCGAACCGGTCGTGTTTGGCGTCGTAGGTGTAACGGAACCCGACCGCCTCGGTCAGACGGCGAATGGCGGGATCCTCGCCGGTCAAAAAGTGCCAGCCCTTCTCCGCTCCAGGCCGGCCGTAGCGCTCGATGTAGCTCTTTTTTTTGGCCGCCGCGAGGTCCGGCTTTTCACGCGAGTCAAAACTAACCGTCAGCACATTAAAGTCCTTGCCGGCGCTAAGAGGAATGTCAAGCAAGGCTCGCGTCAGGCCGTTTAGGATCTCTCCACATAGCATCGGGCATTGATACTGGACGAGCACCAGGATCACCGGCTTGTCCGAGAAGTATTCGCTCAAATGCACATCACGGCCAAATTCGTCGCGGAAAGGGAGATCGAGCGGAATTTGCTGATCGAGCCGCTGATCGAATCCCACTCCTTTCAAGGTGTTTGGAAGCGAGTCGCCGGAATACGCGAGGGGGACGCAAATTGACGTCAAACTGAAGAGCACGATTAAAAATCGCATTACCGGTCCCCCTTCCGAAACACTCTGCCGGAATTGGGCTCGCCATAGTCGACAAGCCCGAATGAACGACGCATGGTGTCTTGGGGCGGCATCGGCCGGGATGGCAATTTTCCACTGATCTGCTCGATGGCGCGATCAATCGGAATCTGGACATAACCCTTTTCATCGCTTGGGCCATATTGCCGCAGTTGGTCGAGGTGATAGGCCATCTGGGCCGCGTGCGGCGGGCGAGTTTGTTCAAGCCGACTGATCTGCTCCAGAACAGGCTCCGGCGGCAACGGCGAACTTTGAAGCGGAAGGGGCGTCAGCGGCTGACGTTCCATCGTGAGTTGCATTTGCCAACGATGAAAGAATAGATAAACGAAAACATGAATCAGCACCGCGGCGACAATCGCCCCGGCGAGAATCCACAGAACCCACTTCAAGCTCGCGTCCGAATGCTCGATTCGGATTTGAGGATTATGTGCCGGCTCATTGGTCGGCGTTGCTTCGTCAGGCATGGGCCAAATCCTCCTCGGCGTCCAGTTCCTCTTCGGCATCGTGGCGTAACTGCAGAGCGCTCGCCGCGCTGGGATCGTGCACGGGGAGCATGGGATAGCGGCCTAACTCCCACAGGAAATCCGCGAGCCAAATTCCGCCGACCCCGATCACGGTCGCGGCATTGAGCCAGAACCAGCCGCCGAAAGATGGAAACGCCGGCAGCACTTGAAGCCACCAAAAAACGAGATGCGAACCCAGGACCAAGATGGCGACGGCCGTCAATGCCCGCGGACTGCGCTTCACGTCGCGGGATAGCAACACAAAGAAGGGAATCGCCAGATGCGTGACGACCAGGGCCACCGCGACTCCACCCCACACGCCGGTGGTCCGTGGAATGAACCAGGTCGTCTCATGCTGGACATTGGCGATCCAGGCCAGCATGTAATCGAAATAAACCATGTAGGCCCAGACAATGACAAACGTCAACAGCAGGTTGCCCAGGTCGTTGATCACTTCGGACGACAGATATTCGTCCAGCGCAGTGCGGCCGAGCAGACAGGTCAACACAATCACGGCCACCGCGTGGCCCGACAGCACTTGCCCGGCGCCAAGAGCGGCCCAACGATGGTCGAGTGATAGGCCGGTTGCAATGACATCTGCCAGTCTACGGCCGCGAAATTGACCGAGATGCCGTATATCAGCAATCCCAGCGCGCTCAGTGTCGCGAGTCGGCGCGTCACGGCCGGATCGCCGGTTTCGTCCTGACGCCGCGACCAAAGATTGAGCAGGATAATGAATCCAATCCAGATCACGTAGTACAGCACCGATCGCACGCAAAAGAACGGGATGTTGGAATACGGCTCCTGATGCTTGAGCAGGTGGCTAATTTCCCGCAATTCCGGGCGCGCCCAGGGGAACAGCACTCCCAGACCCACGAACAAGGGAAGGAAAAGAATCGCCATCACGGGAACCGTTCGCGATCCCGCCTCGAGAATTCGCCGCGAAACGAAACCCCAGGCGCCGCCGGTGAGATGATAGATCATCAACAGCACCATGCAGCCGAGCCCGATGCCGAGAAAGAATTGCTGCGCGGCGAGATACTCTGGGAAAAAGGCGAACGGCGCGAACCATCCGCCGATCGCACAGACGATCAGTCCGACGATCCCGGCGATGAGCGCCCACCAGATCGCACGCCGTGAATTTGGCGGCCGGTTGGGAATGTCGTTGCTCACGGCGTCCCCCCTGCCCGGCTGCCCGCCTTTTGGGCTTGCCATTCTTGTCGCATCTCGGCGGTCAATTGCGACTCGGGGAAATGCCGGCTCAGTTGCATCGCGCGGATATAGGCGACGATCGCCCAACGATCCAGCGGCGGCACCTGCTGCTTGTACTCGGGCATGGAGCCGTAACCATTGGTGATCACATCGAATAAATGTCCCACCGGTGCATGCCGCAGTCGATCGATGTGGTACGACGGCGGCGGCGTGTAGCCGCGCTGCACGATCGGTCCCTGCCCCGTGCCGGCCGGATCGTGGCACACGACGCAGTAGATCATGTAACGATCGCGGCCGTGTTCGATGACCTCGCGCGTGACTGGAAAGGGAAACTGATCGACAAGGTCTGCCGGCGACATGGCAACCGCTACGCTTGGCACCACGTTGAACCCCCCGGCGCCAATGGCCAGGACCGGCGCCGTTCGGTCGGCGACGCTCCCGGGTCGCCTGCCGGTAAACAGGCGCCAATCGGTTCGCAGGTGCCCGCGGGGCACGGTTCCAGGGGGAAGCGGCCGATTGCCGGCGTCATTTGGAAACAGCGGGCTCGCTTCGTCCACGCGCAGACTTGGCTGCAACGCCATCTTCTGCTGACAGCCCAGCAGCAGGCAAAGCGCCGGAAAAACCAGTCGCTGCAGCCAGTTGTTCATTTCGGGACCTCGAGCAGGCTGAGCGGTTCGAGACCTTTAAGGAATTCTCTTGTTCGCTCCAGGTCAAAGCGGGAATCGGCAGACTCGATGCAAAGGAAAAAATGGTGCGAATTCGCCTCGATGAATCGATCGATTTTCAGCACGGGATGATGCGGCTGTGGAAGTCCGTTCAAAAACAGCATTCCCAGCAAGGCTGCAAACGACGCGACCAGCACCATCATTTCGAACGCGACTGGCATGAATGCCGGCCAGCTGTTCAGCGGCCGGCCGCCCACGTCGAATGGATAGGCGACTTTCATCGACCAATACTGCATGAAGAAACCGATCGCCGCGCCAATGATTCCGGCCATCAAGACCACCTGCGGCACTCGATTTCGTTTCATTCCCAGCTCGACGGCCAGTCCCTTGACCGGATAGGGTGTGTACGCGTCCATTTCGCGATATCCCGCATGCCGCGCCTGGCGCACCGCATGCAGCAACGCTTGGTCGCCTTCGAATTCCGCCATCAGGCCATGCAGCCCCTCACCCGGCGTCATGTCGGCCCTCCTCCGGCGCATGCGTGCCCGGCACCGACGCTGCGCATCTCCGAAATCGAGATCATGGGCAACAATCGAATGAACAACATGAACAGGCCGAGAAACACGCCGATCGACCCGAAAAACGTCAACAGGTCCCAGAGGGTTGGTTTGAAGACGCCCCAAGATGACGGGAGGAAATCTCGATGGAGACTTGTGGTGATGATCATGTAGCGTTCGAACCACATGCCGATCAAGACAAAGATCGAGATGATCATCAGCGCCCACGAACTGCGGCGCACGCGCCGCCACCAAAGTGCCTGCGGTATGATGGTGTTGCAAATGAATACCGTCCAGGTGATCGTGCCATACCAACCAAAGAGCCGGTTGCGATAGATGTAGTTCTCGGCGGGCTCGCCGCCGTACCAGGACTGAAACTGTTCGCTGAGGTAGCCGTAGGAGGTCAGCAGGCTTGTCGCGAGAAGGATCTTGCCCATGACCTCGAGATGCTCCACGGTTATGAATTCGCCCAAGCCATAGAGCCAACGCAGCGGGATCGCGAGGATCAAAATCATGGCGAAGCCGGAGAAGATTGCCCCGGCGACGAAGTAAGGCGGGAAGACGGTTTCGTGCCAACCGGGCACATTGGACATCGCGAAATCGGAACTCACCACGGAGTGCACCGAAATAACTAGCGGCGTCGCGAGTCCCGCGAGAATCAAATAGGCCGACTCATAGCGATGCCAGTGGCGCGCCGAATTGCGCCAGCCCATCGCCAAGAAACCGTAAACCACCCAGGCGATTCGGCTCTTGGCCCGATCGCGCAACGTCGCCAGGTCCGGGATCATTCCCATGTACCAAAACAACAGCGACACGGTGAAATAAGTGCTGACGGCGAAAACGTCCCAGACCAACGCGCTGCGGAATTGCGGCCAAAGCTGCATGGTGTTCGGGTACGGCAACAACCAGTAAAAGAACCATGGCCGGCCAAGATGCAACAGCGGAAAGATCCCCGCGCACATGACGGCGAAAATCGTCATCGCCTCGGCCAGGCGATTGATCGATGTTCGCCACTTTTGATGCATCAGCAACAAGATCGCCGAGATGAGCGTGCCAGCGTGACCGATACCGATCCACCAAACGAAATCGGTGATGGCGAAGCCCCACGCGACCGGAATGTCAATGCCCCAGATGCCGACGCCGGCCGCCAGGAGATAGATCACCGACGCAAGAAACATGGTCGTCAGCGCCCCACTCAACGCAATGAAGGCCCACCAACGCAGGCCGGTCGGCCGGCGAAGAACGATGGACGCAATTTTGTCGTTGATCGAGCGAAAACTCAGGCCGGCCGGCGCGTATTCCTCGCCGGGTGGTCGCCGATTCACACCGGGTGCGTGGAGCGGCGCCTGGGCCATTGATCTCAACCCTCCAATTCCGGGTTCGGGTTACGCAGTGAGACCAAATAGGTCGTACGCGGCTGCGTGTTGAGGTAGGTAAGTAGGCCGTAGTTCAACGGCGTGTCTTTCCATGTTCGCACCTCACTCTTGGCATCGTTCATGTCGCCGAAGCTGATCGCATGGGCAGGGCACGCGGCTTGGCACGCCGTGAGGATCTCGCCGTCGAAGACAGACCGGCCCTCCCGCTCCGCGCCGATCTCCGCGGAACGGATCCGCTGCACGCAGTAGCTGCATTTTTCCATCACGCCGCGCGAGCGGACGCTCACGTTCGGGTTGTATTGCAGCGTTCGCTTCGACTCGAAATCGGCATAGGCGAGAAAATTGAAACGCCGGACCTTGTACGGACAGTTGTTGGAACAAAACCGAGTGCCGACGCAGCGTTGATAGAGCATCTCATTCAAGCCGTCGGCGCTGTGAACCGTGGCTTCGACCGGACAGACATACTCGCACGGGGCCTGCTCGCAGTGCATACACGGCACCGGCTGAGGATGAAATTCCGTCGGCGATTCGTAGGAGCCGGAAAGATAGTTATCGATGCGAAGCCAATGCATCTCGCGGCCGCGAAGCACCTCGTCCTTCCCGACGACGGGAATATTGTTCTCCGCCTGGCAGGCGACTACGCACGCCGAACAGCCGGTGCAGGTGGTCAAGTCGATGGCCATTCCCCAGCGGCGCTCGGCGAACGCCGGCGGCTGGTAAAGCGTCAACGGCTTGCGTGCCCGGGCGACCTCCTCGACGACCTCCTCCTTGGATTTTGCCGCATCGGCGGGCCGGTGATGATACTCATCGAGACTGGCGGTTCGCACCGTCTCGCGGTTTTCCATCATCTGATGTTCCTGGGTGCAGGCCACCTGCTGCCGTTCGATCAGTTTTACTACCTGCACTCCCGGCGCGAACCATGGTTTCTCGTTTGTGCGCAACTCGTAGGCGTTGCATCCGACCGGCCCGGTTTGACTCATGCCGGCTGTCGCGGCAAATAGGCGACCATAACCCAGATAAAGCGTAATGCTGTGATCGGCATGGCCCGGCATGATCCACGCGGGCGTCCTCACGACTCGATCGCCCAATCGCAGTTCGAGCACCGGCTGATAAAAGCCGCCGTGCTCGCCACCGTGGGCGTAGCGCCCGAGTTCGATCCCGAGTTCCTTCGCGGTCGCCGGGCTCATCAACGCGGGATTGCCCCAGGTCAGTGCGCGTCATCGGTTTGGGAAGTTCCTGCAGCCAACCGTTGTTCGCCCAGCGGCCGTCGTGAATCGTCGGGTCCGGCTGAAAAACCAGTTCATAGCCGCTGCCCGTCGCGTCGGACAGTTCGGGACGATTCTTCTCCCAGCCGTCTTTCAGTTTCACCGACTTGGCCGAGTAGGCGGTGCCGCGGACGATCCCATCGTGAACGGCGGTTAGCCAGAATTCCTCGAACTCACCGCCGTAACCCCGCTCCTGCCAGTGACGCTGCCAATACTGTCGAACGATTTGATGGCCGCGAACGGGAAGTCCGTTGGTGAGCAGCGAAACGACTTCGTGAATCGATCGGCCCTGATAGAGCGGAAGAATCAAAGGCTGAGCGATCGACGCCGTGCCGTCAAATGCGCGCGTGTCGCTCCAGGCCTCGAGATAATGCGCTTTGGGCAAATGCCACTGGCACAAACGCGACGTTTCGTCGTGATATAGGCTCAAATGAAAGCTCATTGCGGCGCGCTGCAGCCGCTCGCCAAAACTGAAATCCACGGGTGCAGTGAAGACTGGATTGCCGCCCAGAATTAGTAGCAGTTCGACCTTGCCCTGCTCAAGATCTTCCGCGAGTTCTCTCAGCGACTCGAAATGGCTGCTTGGAATGGCTTCGACCGGCTGCGTGTGAAACACGGTTTTGCCGGCGTTGCCCAGGCGTTCGTTCATGGCGTGCGCCAACAAGTGAACGGCCACCGGTTGGCGGTCGCCCGCGATCACGATGCTGCGTTCACGGTGTTGCTGCAGGTCGCTTGCCACGGCGGCGGCCCATTTCGCGTGCGGACCATCGTTTGCGGCTTGCCCGATGCCCAACCGAGCCGCGATTGCGCGAGCGAACTTTTCAACTTCGCTTCCCGACATCGCGAGACGGTGGTCGGCCTTGGCGCCGGTACAGGTCAAGGCGGTCTCGGCGACATAGAGCCGGTTCATTCGCGTCTGCTTGGCGGTGGCCTCGCTCGTTCGAACGCGCCGCCGCGACATGAAATCGGCCGTGTATCGCAGCGTGCCCGGGCCGCGACTCAGGAAATCGGCGTCCAGCGACAGCACGCGATCGGCTTTTTTGAAATCGAAGTGCGTCGAAACCGGCTCCCCGAAGCCGAGCTCGGCGGCCTGGTACGCGGAGTCGCGGGCGAGTGGTTCGTATTGATGCCAGCGAGCCTCGGGAAACTGCTTGCGTAAGGTTTCGATCTGAGCGGCCAGCGCTGGAGAAATCACCGCCTCACTCAGAATCCGGAGCCCGGCGCCGTTTTTCTGCCGTTGCTGAATTAATGCGCGCGCGAGCGCCGCTTGGGCGTCGTCCCAGGTCGCCGGATGGCCCAGGTGCGTCACGCCCTGTGATCGATCGGGATCGTACACCGTTAAAACCGATGCCTGATGAAAAACGTCGGTCGTGCCCAGGCTGGCGGGGTGTTGCGGATTGCCTTCGACCTTGGTCGGACGGCCTTGGTGGCTTTCGACCAGCAGGCCGACACCGCACCCGTCCTGCGTCATGGCCGTTGCGAAGAAGAGCGGTTCGCCTGGAATGATCTCTTCCGGCGCTCGAACATAGGGCACGACATCGATCGAGGGCGCCGGTTGGACCGAGCAACCGCCGACGCCGGCCAACGCCAGCGAGTGCGCCCATCAACGCCAGAAATTTCCTTCGGCTGAGTTCGTCCATCCCAACCGGTTCGCGATCCGGGAATTCACGCTGGACCATGTCGCGAAACTCGTCGCTGCCGGAGAGTTCCTCCAGCGATGCGCCAATACGCATTGCCGCGAGCGCCGCGGTCGCCGAACACGCCGGTCAAATCTTTGCGGGGATTCATCGATGGCATACCGTGCAGGAAATCAGGTAGTGCGAATCGCGCAGTTTGTATTTCACCGCGAGTTCCCGGCCCGCTCTCGGCTGGTTGCGCGGGGATTGCCAGTTCATGTTGAAAATTTCCGACTGAGGTCGGAGGTGCGGCTCGGGATTGCGATGGCAGTTCAGGCACCACTCCATCAGCAGCGACGGGACCTGGTAGGTAAGCGGCATTTCGTCGATGCGGCCATGGCAAGTCGAACAGCCGACGCCTTTGTGGATGTGGATCGAGTGGTTGAAATAAACGAAACCGGGCAAGTTGTAGATTCGTTGCCAGTGCAACGGCTCATTCTGTCGATAGCTGCGCGCGAACCGGTTCGAGCATATTGCTGCCCAGCCAGATTTGCGAGTGGCAGTTCATGCAGGTTTTTGTGGGCGGCATGCCTGCGTAGGCAGCGCGCTCGACATCCGCGTGGCAATAGCGGCAATCGATGCAGAGGACTCCGGCGTGATGCTCGTGGCTGAACGGCACAGGTTGATTTCGCATCACCCCAGCCCCGGTGCCGTAGGGCGAGCGAATGTAAACGATATAGACCCACATGATCAGCGCGAGCGGCAATATTGCGCCGATGAAACTGGCGCGAGCGATGGCGTTTGTAACTCGGGGGAACACGCGAGGCATAGCCGCTCCCTGACGATGCGCTTTAGCGCGCAGACAACCTCCGGCAAACAATGACCAAAAATAGCGCTAAGAAATAGTGTTCGGGTCCGCTGCGAACGCGAGCAAAATCAATGCCGCCGCATCTACTCATCTTCCGCGAGTGAAAATCACGCGATTCAACGTTGCAATCAGACACGCCGCGTCGAGCTCATCGCCAACGCGCGTTGACTTGCGCAGAAGAAAGAAAAATGATTCCCAAAACTGAGCACCGGCGCGGGATTATGATTGCTGCGCCGTCAGAATTGCCGCGGCATCAATTTCGGGCGCACGCGATTGCATTAAACGGGTTTCCAGATACGCGAGCCAGCGGTCGAAGCCTTCGGCGGTCTTGGACGAAAGTTCGAAGATCCTCATGCCGGGTCGAACCCCGAGAATGTTCGCGCGTGCCGCGACGGCATCGAATTCGACGGCCTCCGCCAAATCGATTTTGCTGATGATCGCCGCGTCCGCCGTATTGAAAATCGTCGGATACTTTAGCGGTTTATCCTCGCCTTCGGTGACCGAAAACAGCACCAGGCGAAGTTCCTCGCCGAGATCGAAACTGGATGGACACACCAAATTGCCGACATTTTCGATGAACAGGAAATCAAGCTGGCTCAAGTCCCAATCGCGGACGGCGTGTTCGATCATTTCCGCTTCGAGATGGCAAACTGTTCCGGTGCAAATCTGCTTGACCGGGACATGTGCGCTGCGCGAGCCGCCGAGCGTCATTATCCGTGGCCAAATCGCCAACCAGCGCGGCGACGCGATACTCGACACGCAAGGCGCCCGAGCAACTTTTCCAGGAATGCGGTCTTCCCCGCTCCGGGACTCGACACCAGGCTCACGGCGAAGACTCCCGCCTCGCGAAACCGGGCTCGCAGGGCGCGGGCGACCGTGTCATTGCGCTTGAGCACGCTTTGCCGCACTTGTACCATTCGCGGTTGGCTGCTCATGTGTCAATCTCCAGCGCCGTAACCTCTAACTCCCGCCCGCGAACGATATCGGGCGTTGCCGTGCCGCACACCGGACAGATCAGAATCGGAGGCGCGGTCAGGATTCGGCGCGTGGCGCAATCGAGGCAAAAGACCTCGACGGGGATTTCTTCAACCACGAGTTCGGCGTCTGGCCAGCGCGAGCCGTCGCGCGCCAATTGAAACGCCGACACTAATGCGTCTTTAACCACTCCGGACATCCTCCCAAGCCGAAGATAAATCACGGCGACCCGGGCGTTCTCGCCCTGACGCCGCGCCTCTTCCTCGGCGACATCCAAGATTCCCAGGGCAATGGAAAGTTCGTGCATGCCGTCGTCGTCACATGTGGCGAATCTTCATGTAGCGCTTGAAGTCCGGACCGAAATAGTAAAAAGCCAGCGCGCCAAGGCCCAGCACCGCTAGGCCGCCCAACCACAGCGACGGCGATGCGCCACCGTTTTCGCCAAATCGCTCCATCGTCCGTTCGCGCCGCGGCAATCGAGCCTCGCTTCCGCGGATTTCCGAGATTTCTCGATTTCGATTGCTCTCATTCATGGGGACTCCTCCAATAACGAACCCGACGCGTCGGCGTCGCTGGCCGCGTCACGACCGATCTCTCCAAGCAACCTTGACGCCAATTGGACGATCAGGGGAATCGATTCGTCGACCGCGCGTCGTACCGGCGGACTCAATTCCATGCGCATGGGTTCCGTTTCCTTCAACGGCTCCGGCTCGCAGCCGACCAGCACCATCCGCTCGGTCGGCTTGCCCAGCGACGCAGTCAGTTTCAGTACCTTGCCGGGCGTCAGGTCATGCGCGTTGGTCAGCGTTGCCGCCGGAGCCGAGTCGTGATCCAATTCCATGATATAGAGCGTGCCCGGCGCGTTGCCGCGCGGCGCGGCATCGACCAGAATTGCCGCTTGATAACCATCTGCTAGCGCATACGCCAGTTCAAGTCCGCGAATGCCGAAATCGACCAGTCGAACCCCGGGCGGCAATTGTGTTTGTGACAGCCGTTTGGCAACTTCGACGCCGAAGGCATCGTCGCCGAGAAAAATGTTGCCGATGCAGGCGATCAGGATTCGTTTTCGATCGTCGCTGCGCATCTCAGTCCTGCCTTCTCCATGCCGCCAGATCAAACTTCACCTTCACCTGGTCCTTCAACCGCACGGCGCCTGCGAGAGCGGTGACGGGCCGGATTCGATACTGCGAGAGCGTCAGCGGCGCTTCGCCCACGACTCGAACTCCGTCCTCGTATTGGAACAGGTCCGGCTCAAGATCGATGCGGCGGCTTACGCCGTGCAACTGCAGGCTGCCAATGATTCGCAATCGCCCGCGGTCCGGGGTCATTCGCCCGACCGTCAGTTCATCCGAATGAAAAACAATCGTCGGAAACCGGCCGGTTTCGAGCACCTCGTCCCGCATTCGCCTTTCAATTTCGGCGCGGTCCGATGCGCTGACGGAGTCGATCGTCTCCAAAGAATCGGCCTCGATTTCCACTCGCAGGCGTCCGGCGCTGAGTTCGGAGCCGGTGAATTCCATGTCGCCGCTGAACCGCCGGGCGGCGAAGGTCGGACTGTGGGCAAACGCCGACAGAAGCCCGGCGGCGAACGCCTGAACGGACAATCGGCTCGGTTCAGGATCGAACAGGAATCGCACCGCCATCAGGCCCCCACTGGCTGTGCCCGCGCCGGGCGCCGACGACCGGACTCACACCGGTTCGACTTCCTCCGGTCGGAAAAAGAAACGATGGCCGGGCTGGCGAAACACACCCAGGTCTTTGCCGGGATCATCATCCACGACAACGGCCAAATAGACCTGGCCTTCAAAGTCCTGTTCGATCGATTCGATGGCCGCGGTTTTGCCAATCAGGGCGAGATCGAAAATGTCCGCCCGACCGCGCGGCTGCAGCCGGACACGATCGCCCTGGCGAAGTTCCGCCGCGCCGACATGAACGCAGTCCAGCCGTTTCCGGTCGGATTCCGGTCCCCATTCATTCATCGGCTGCCTCCCGAACGCCCCGAAGCGGGCGATTCGTGCCGTGCATTCGCGCCAGGTCGTATGGCGACAGGCGCGAGGTCCGCTCCAGCAAGGCGCGGGCGCGTTGATCGACCGCGGCCGCCGCCTGTTTTTCATCGTCGGTGAGCGTCATGATTCGAAGCGTCAGGATCTCGTCGATTTCCGTCGCGTCGAACAAATCGCCGGGGCTTTCGGGCGCTACTTGCGGATAATCGTAAAGAATAATGGGTGACGAGAGCATGCAATCGGTTTGGCCGTCGTCGCCCACAAGCACCGGCCACACGCCCACGTTTTTGCAGCGGCTCGCGGCCTCGCGCCAAAGCTCGGGCGGATCATAAAGCGACACAAAATCGCCGCCGCGAACCTCCAGTACCGCATGGGTCGCGGCCATGGATCGCGCTACCGCCTGCTCGCGGGTTGAATCCACGGCCCCGCCCCAGCCGGTTCGATTGAACACTTGGAGCGTGAGCCGAAACAATCGATCCTCCACGTTTGCGGCCGAGCAGCGAAGCATGCCTTGGAGCGATTCCTGCCGGCGATCGATGATGCCGGCGATTTGTCCATCGGCCGCCGCGATCGGCTCCGTCCGTCGCTGGGCGGGAAACTGAAATTCATATTCGCGCGGCGTCGCCATCAAATCGCACAAGCGCAGATTCGAAAGTCTGATTTCGCGTTCCTCGGCCTCCTGCCAGGAATGGATGAGCCCTCGCTCCGTCCGCAGGCAATCTACAGGCCGATAGAGCGGTTCGGAGCCGGCTCGCCATTGCGGTCGTGGCGAATTAATTTCGCCAACAATCCGTTCGGTCAAATGCAGAAAGCGAACGATCAGGTTCGTTTCTGCCGCAGGGTCGCCGTGGATCAGGCATTCGGTTTGACTCTGCCAGGAGTCCGAGCCTGTCTGTTGGCGGCAATATGGCTCGGGCAGCAACCCACCAAACGTAAACCGTTGGCGATTCTTCAGCGCGGGTCGATACGGGTAGAGGATGTAACCCTCGTACAAGACGGCATTCGCGATTCGACCGACCAGCGGATTCATGGCGTCGATGCCTCCCGCGCGCAGTCGATCAATTGTTCCAGCGTTTGTTCCCAACTGGCGAGCCCCTGCCGGCTGCGATATTCGCGAAGTCGCCCGAATGTATCCTTGTGAATGCCCAGCCACGCCGTATTCGGGTAGTAAAGATCCATCATGGATCGCCAGGCCGAGGCTGGAAGGTTAAACCCCGCCTCCCGCTCCCAGGAAATCTGTGCGGCCTGGAGGCCGCCATTTTCCGGCGTGTAGAAAATCGTGCCGCTGAACAGGAAGCAAAGCGGGATGTCCCCGTCGCCGATGGCGTCGAAATATTTGGTCGCCGCGAGATTGAAATCATAGCTGCACGGCACCGGCAGTTCGACGATCGTCGATCCAGAAAACGAGGGCGCCATGACGCTCGCATGAGTCCACAACATCGATCGCAACGTCTGGCCCCAGCGATCCCTCGTACCGAACAAATCGATCAGGCGCCGCGCCTCCTCGAAGTCGTAATGCCGGCGACCAGGTTCGATGCGAATTTGACAATGCAACATCACACTTTGAATTTCGATCAAGTCGCCCTTGGAGCGATCGGTGATGCGCAAAGAAAAGAGCATCTGCGGCGCCGCCGAATATTTTTCCGGCGCCGCCCCGGCAACTTGAAAATGCAAGTCAGGCCACGCTCGGTTCGCCGACTGCATGACATTTCCCCTTGAGTTCGGCAAAGAAGCCCCCGATTTCCTTCCACACGGCAGGTCCACCCGCCAAGCCGTGCCAGTGCCGGCGAATCAAACCGACCAGCTTGAAACACTGGTCGATGCCCACGCGAAAGTACTCCGCGGGAGTAACCAGGCGATTGGCGAGCAAAGCCTCGACATCCGGTTCAAATTCAGCCAAGATCGGGTTCTTTTCGACAAGCGATCGCCACGCGTCTTCGGACGGCAGGGATTCGGTTGCGCCGGCTGGACTTGGATAGTACGCCACCACTCGGCCGGCTGTCGTGCTGCGGACAAAAAACGCCAGATTGATCGGCAAGTTCAATTGCTCCCATTCCGGATCGCTCATTTGAATGTTGACCAGGAACTCCGCGCGGCGCGACACGCGCCGATAGCGTGGCGCCCCCTGCTGCGAGAACAGAATCGCGCAGGCCTCGCAAGCGCAGCATACTTTCCCGCTCGCTAGCTCGAGCATGTGCTCGTGTTCGGCTCCCAGCGGAGTCCGACACAAATGGCAATACTCAAACGCCGGTTGCCGGGATTTGCGCCGCATCGACGCCAGCGCGGCTAACCCCGCGTTTTCGGTTGGTGCGCTCATGGTGGCTCCTTACGGGGGTGGCATGTGGGGCATTCGCGGATCGATCGGTTCGCGAGCCTCCGGTTGAATGCTGGTCGAATCGCGAGCGGTCCGAACGATGCCGCGATGGTCGCGGCCGGGTTCCCGCCCTTCCTTCCGAACCCGCTCCTCGCCCTTCGGCGTGCCAGGCGTGTGCGACGAAATATCGCGCCGTACTGGTTCGTGTGCCACAATCGATCTCCTTTTTGTCAGTTCGAAACCAAGGGCAAAGTCAATCGAGAATCAGCCGCGGGCATCCAGGACGTCGCTTGGACCACGCCCTCGACCTCGATCGCAGTCACCTCGGGAGCATGGGCGTGAATCGCTTCCTCGATTGTCTGCCTCATCGTCACCGAGGAGGACGGGCAGCCGTTGCAATTCCCGTCCAATCGCAACCGGACGACGCCGCCATCGATCGCCATCAAGTCCACGCTGCCGCCGTGCGTTTGAAGGGTCGGCCGCACTTGCTCAAGCGCTTGGCGAACTCGCTCCTCCAACTCCAGCGGATGCAATCCGTGCAACGTCAGCAAACCACTCACCAGTTCATCTTGCGCGAATACATCAAGAAGTTCGAAATGTGAGTCCGCCACCAGGTCCAGCATCCGTTCCAATCCCGAAGCGTGGAGGGCGAGCACGCCTTGCACAATTTCGCGAATCCGAGATTGAATCGTTGGATCGCAATCAAGCTCGCCTTGACGCAACAACACGTCAAGGCGAGCAAGCTCTGCCGTGAATTGGGTCACATCTTGCGCTTTGGGCATCCTCTTCTCCTTCAGAAGACGTGGTGCGCGGCCGGCATTTCGGCCGCGTCTTCACCGTATCGCTTACCGACGGCGAACCATCGGCATCAGCTTGGCGGCGAGCACGCCGCCGCTGAGCAAAATCGAGGCGCCGACCGCGATGAACGCGATCAACGACAGCGTCATCCATGGATAGGTGCCGATCAGTCCGATGATGCCGAGCACGATTGCGGCCAAGCCAACAAGTGCTTGCGTCCCGTTCGCCGCCGACATCACGTCACTCGCGGCACGCTGGAACTTGATCTCGCGGCCGCCGAAGCGGCGTCCGACAACGAGATCATTCAAACGCATGTTGGTGGCGCAGCCGAGCACAAGCGTGGCGCCAAAAACGATCGCGGCAACCGGAACAAGCACATGCGGATAAACTCCCGCGAGGGCCAAAATGCCCAGCACGATGCCAGCGCCGCCGCCGACAATCTCCGCGCCGAGTCCGCCGCCAAGTTCGGCTTGGCTCGCGTCGTCGCGACCGGTTTCATCCAACAACGAATAGTACCGGGCCGCGACCGACGCCCCCTGCAGGATCAGTCCCGCCCCCAGGGCAATAATCGCAATCGATGCCATCCAGCTTGGCATCACGCCACACAGACCGATAATGCCGAGCACCAAACCCGCAATACCGGCAATGGCTTCTCCAATGGAGCCTCCCGAAACAATTTCGGCCGATTTTCTCTCTTCCTGGACACGTTGCCCCGTCTGCTGATTGCTAGCGGGAATGTCCGGAATTCTAACGTCGCGTACTTCAGCGACCATGACAAACACCTCCACACTGGGCCGCGAGTCGTCATGACGCCACGACGACCGCAGCAATTCTGTTCCGAATCACAATCGGGCGAAGTAAGCGGCTGGATTCAATGGTTCAGACCAAAGTTGTCGGTCAATCGCGACTGCTTTCTACCTGCCATTCACTTTCCAGACCCAACCGCTCCCGCTGCCGCAACGACTTGCCGTCCGTGCCGATACTTCGTTGCGGACAACTCCAAACCGGGGTGATCACGGTAACTGGTCGCTGCGCTCGTGATCTGGCAACAACGCCAAATCACCTCGAACACCCTCTCGAGGCAGGGGTCGCGGCCGATTCGCCATCGACCCGCCTCTGCTTAATACTCTTCCCCGCTAATACGATGCCGAAAATCAGCCCTGTGCCCCATGCATCGGCATATGGCGGACTTCCAGCAGCTTGCCCTGGCCCGTGAACATGTGCACGCCGCACGGCAGGCAGGGATCGAAACTGCGAACCGCGCGCATGATGTCAACGCCTTTGAATTTGTCGGGGCCGTTTTCTTCAAAAATCGGCGTATTCTGCACCGCGTCCTCGTACGGCCCCGGCGTACCGTAGAAGTCCCGCGGGCTGGCGTTCCACGGCGTCGGCGGGTACGGGTGATAATTGGCGATCTTGCCGTCGCGAATGACCACGTGGTGCGACAATACGCCGCGGACCGCCTCGTGGAATCCGCAGCCGATTGCGTCGTCGGGCACCTGAAAATCGGCCCAGGTGCGAACGTCGCCGGAATGGAGCTTTTTCATTGCCTGCTCGGCAAAGTGGAGTGCGGCGGCCGCCGCGTAAGCCTGGAAATAGGTGCGGGCGCGGTCGCGCTCCAGGGCGTTGCTCCACTGCGGAATCTTCCATTCGAATTCGACTTCGGGCATGAGCATCGTCTTGGGCAGATAAATCTTCACGCTGTGGCCGGTCGCCTTGATGTAGCCGATATCGACCAGGCCCGCGAGCGCCGTTGACCACAGCCGAGCGATCGGCCCGCCGCCGGTATCCAGCGCGAGATGGTCGCCGGTCCGCTTGTCGAACCAACGCGGCGACATGACCCAGGTGTAGTTGTTGTTAAAGTCGCGCTTCTGCGGCCGCGGCGTCGTTGTTTGGTTCCAGGGATGCCGGCGGTCCACCGGATTGCCCAGCGGGTCTTCCTTGACGAAGACCTCGCCATTCTCCTCCCAGTCGTCGTAATAGCTGGAACCGAGCAAGATGCGGATGCCCAAATTGATATCGACCAGATCGTGCGTCACCGCCTTGCCGTCCACGATGACGCCGGGCGTAACGTACATCGCCTTGCCCCACTCACTCATGTGGCGATAGTCGTAGTCGCAAACATCCGGGTTGTTCCAGGCCCCAGCAGCCGAGCAGAATGCGCCGCTGGCCGACTTTCTCGTAGCCCGGTAACGCTTCGTAAAAGAAGTCGAACAGATCGTCGTGCAGCGGCACGACCTTTTTCATGAACTCGACATACTTCATCAGGCGAACGAGATAGTCCGTGAACAGTTGCTGAGTCGGCACGGTCCCGGTGCCGCCCGGATAAAGCGTTGACGGATGGACGTGCCGGCCTTCCATCAGGCAGAACATTTCGCGCGTCAGGCGGCTCATCACCAGCGCCTCGCGATAAAACTCGCCGGTGAACGGGTTGAGCGCGGTCATGATATCGCCGATCGTGCGATACTTGTGCAGGTTCGCGTTCGGCGCGGGCGTCTTCTGGGCTTTCTCCCAGACGCTCGGGTTGGTCTCCTTCACCATCTGCTCGCAGAAATCGACGCCGACCAGGTTATCCTGAAAGATGTTGTGGTCGAACATGTACTCGGCGGCCTCGCCGAGGTTGATGATGTGCTCACCCATGGGTGGTGTCTTGATGCCGAATGCCATGTTCTGGGTGTAGACGGCGCAGGTCGCGTGATTGTCGCCGCAGATGCCGCAGATGCGGCTGGTAATAAACGGGGCATCCCGCGGATCCTTCCCCTTCATGAACACGCTGTAGCCGCGGAAGATTGATGACGTGCTATAGCATTCGGCGATCTCTTTATTTTCAAAATCGATCTTGGTGTAAATGCCCAGACTACCGACGATGCGCGTGATCGGGTCCCACGACATTTCGACCAGTTTCCGATGCGGCGTAGAAGTCTGGGTGCTAGGGGCGGTTGCGGTGGCCATCTTCCTGCTCCTTATTGCCAATGGGAAAAATGTCGGTCCGCGAAGGCATTAGTGACTGCTGCTCGTTCCGTGCGCTTGCGGGCGGCTTCGCATCGATTGCCCGCCGTTGTGCCCGTAAGTCGTCGGCCGATAGCCGCTCGTCAACTCGCGACTTCGATGCCGCCACTTCGGCTCTTTATTCACCGTGTGATTGGTCATGCCTCGCAACGAACGGATCACGCGGCCGTACATCGTGACAAGGGCTGAGGACAAAGTCCCGCCGGGAGGTTCGTCCATGAACGGCATGAACTTGTCAGGGAAGCCGGGCATGGTGCAGGCGATACAGATGCCGCCGACATTGGGGCAGCCGCCGATGCCGGCCATCCAGCCGCGCTTGGTGACGTTGCAATTCACCACCGGGCCCCAACAACCGATTTTCACCAGGCATTTCGGCGAGCCATATTCGTTCGCGAAATCGCCTTGCTCGTAGTAGCCGGCTCGGTCGCAGCCTTCGTGGACCGTTTTGCCGAACAGCCAGGTCGGGCGAAGTTGTTCATCCAGCGGAATCATGGGAGCCATCCCGGCCACCTGATAGAGCAGATAGAGCAAGGTTTCCGTCATGTTGTCCGGCTGCACCGGACAGCCGGGCACATTGACAATCGGCAGGCCAGCCTTCGAGCGCCAATTCCAGCCCAGATAATCGGCCAAGCCCATGCTTCCGGTCGGATTGCCCGCCATGGCATGAATGCCGCCGTAGGTCGCGCAGGTCCCAGCTGCGATCACTGCGACTGCCTTCGGGGCCAGCCGATCAATCCATGTGCACAGAGTAATCGGCTCCCCGGTGCGCGGGTCATTGCCCATTGCGGCCCAGTATCCTTCCTGCTTGATGTCCTCGTTGGGAATCGAGCCTTCGACAACAAGCACGAAGGGCGCGCCAAGCCGATCCTCTGCGGCGGCGTGCCACGGCGCCATGAAATCGTCACCGCCCTGCGAAGGATGAAGCACGCGATTGTGAAGATGAACTTTCGGCAAGCCGGGAATCGCCCCCATCACGATATCTTCGATGCTGGGTTGAGTCGCTGCTGTTACGGAAATCGTGTCGCCGTCGCAGCTCATGCCGTCTGGGGTCCACAGGACATGAATTTCCTTCACGGCGGGTTCATGCTGCGTCATACGGCCGTAGGGGACCGTGGATTGTTCAGCCATGGATCGTCTCCTTGTTGCCAGGCTTCATCCATGAAGCGAACCTATTCTTCCTGCCTGCCACGGATCGCGTGACTGTACTTGATCACGGCGACGAAAAAGGCGCCGCCGACGGCGTTTCCGAGGGCCGCGCAGACCAGAAAGCGCCCAACCTCCAGCCACGTGATTCCCTGATCCGCGAAAAGTCCCGCGAATGCATCGACGGATCCAACCACCACATGATGCAGGCGGCACAAGCCGATCACCGCGGTGATCAACCATACCAAAACGATCTGGCTGATCGTGTCGCGGCTCGCCGCCACCAGCCAGGACAACAGTCCCATGAGCCAGCCGGCCAATACCGCGCTGCAAAAAATGGTGAGTGCGTGATGGCCGACGGTCCGGTGGGCGATTTCGCCAAACACCGCCGGGTCGATGACTCCCAGCATCGGCCCGATGGTGACGGCCAAGGCCGCAAATACCGCTGCGCCGGCCACATTGGCAACGAACACCACCGACCATAGGCGCAGCAGGGCTTGGAATTTGGCGGTGCCGTTCAAGACCGGCAGGACGGCGAGCGTCGTTTGTTCCGTGAAAAGTTCTGATCGGCCCAGGACAACAAAAATGAAGCCGATCGCGTACGTATTGCCCGTCAGGATGACCATCAGCGGTTTGGAAATCTGCCCGTTTTCCAATGTCACGAAGACCGCGGTCACAAACAAGCTGAAGCCGATGTCCAAACCGGCGGAAAATCCCGAGATAATCAGCCCGACCACCGACCGTTCCAGGGCCGTCGAGCCCTCGGCCAATTCGTGCCGCAGGATTTGCTTCGACGGCTTTTTCGGCTCGGTCTCCTCGGTCGATCGCGGCTCGAGATCTGAACTCACGATCGACTGCTCCTGGGTCAACCCGGTCAGCAGATTCGCGGCAGTTGCTCTCCCGACAGGAGGGTAACGACTCGGTCTCCGCCGACCACGGAGCGCAAAACAACCATTCCTGGGTGGTCCGCCACGATTTCGCCAATGATCGACGCGTCTCGTCCGAGCGAAAACTTGCGCATCTCCTCCAGCAACGTCTCGGCCGAATCCGGCGGCGCCACGGCAATCAATTTCCCTTCGTTCGCCACATACAACGGATCAAGGCCCAGCATCTCGCATGCCGCGTGGACTTCGGGGCGAACCGGAATCGCGGATTCGTCGATGCGAATCCCGACCTTCGACGACGATGCCAACTCATTCAGCGCGCTGGAGAGGCCGCCGCGCGTCGGATCGCGCATGCAGCGGATTGACGGGCAGTGATGCAGCATCGCCTCGGTCAGTTTCGACAGCGGCGCGGTGTCGCTCTCCAAGACCGTCTCGAATTCGATCCCCTCACGAAGCGACATGATGGCGATACCGTGATCGCCAATCGTGCCCGACAGCAAAATGCGATCTCCGGGCCGTGCATTTCCGATTGATAAGCAACGCCCTTCCGGAATTGTTCCGATTCCCGTCGTGGTGATGAAGATCTGATCGCCATTTCCACGATCGACGACTTTCGTGTCGCCGGTGACCAGCTCAACTTCGGCCCGCTCGCAGGCCTCCCGCATCGAGGCGACGATCCGCTTTAAATCGTCGAGCGCCAATCCCTCTTCGAGAATGAAGGCGGCGGCGAGATAACGCGGAACTGCTCCACCGACGGCCAGGTCATTGACCGTGCCGTGCACCGCCAATTTGCCGATATCGCCGCCCGGAAAGAACAACGGCCGCACGACGAACGAATCGGTGGTGATGGCGATGCCGGCCGTTTCAAGCCGCACCGTGGCCTGATCTTCCAAGGCATTCAAAACCCGATTGCCGAAGGCCGGCAAAAAGATCCGCTGAATCAATTCCGAGGTGAGCCGCCCGCCGCTGCCATGCCCGAGCAGGATCCGATCGTAACGCGACTGTGGAACCGGGCACGTCCCGAAGGGACCGTCGCCCGCGTTGACCTCGTTGGCTCCCATGCTAAATCACATCCTCCTCGCCGCGAATCACATGAATCAGGTCCCACATGATGTGCAAAAGCGTTTCGTGCGATTCCTGGATTCGGTGAATGCTGAAACTCGGCACGATGAAACACCAATCGCAGTGGTCGGGCATGCGGCCGCCGTCGCGCCCCGAATAGCCGACCGTGAGCATTTTCATCTCGCGGGCCGTCAGCAGGGCTCGGTTGACATTCGCCGATTTGCCGCTGGTCGAAAGTCCCATCGCGATATCGCCCGCACGGCCGAGCATGCGCAACTGCTCGACGAAGGCCACCGAAAAATCGCGATCGTTGCCCACCGCGGTTAACATCGCCGTATCGGTGCTAAGCGAAACCGCCGGCAGCGGCGGCCGTTTCTCGATGATCGGATGCATGAACTCGACGGCGATGTGAGCCGCGTCGCAGGAACTGCCGCCATTGCCCATCACAAACAGTCGCCCGCCGGCGTCAAACGCCCGCGCCATCGCCGCGCAGCATTCAACGATGCGATCCGCCTCGGCCTCAAAAAAATGTTCCTTGGTCGCCATGCTTTCGCGGCACTTGCGGACGATCGACGTCCGCAGCGCCGCAGCGCTCGGCGCAGGCGATCGGGTTTCCGGGGCGGATGCCATCTACGTGCTCCAATTTGGTCGCCGAAGTTTCAACATTGTTCTGCAAATTCCGTGGTTCCGTAGTGGTTCCGTAGGGTGAGTCGAGTTCCGTAGGGTGGGTCAAGTTCCGTAGGGTGGGTCGAGATCGGGCTGTCAGGCCCGGTCGAGGCCCACCATGTCGCTGAGCGGACAGCGGCATTGGTGGGCCTCGACCTCGCTTCACAGCTCGGTCTCGACCCACCCTACCCTGTGAGCAACTGAATCCGGGCAGCCGGATCCGCGGTTGTCTCGCTCTTGCGGCGGCGCACCTCAAGATGCCGGCCGTAAGCGTAATAGGCGGCGCACGCCCCTTCGCTCGACACCATCGTTGCGCCCAGTGGCGTCTGCGGGGTGCATTGCTTACCGAACGCCGGGCAATCATGCGGTTTTTTCAGGCCCTTCAAAATTTGCCCGCTAATGCACAGCGACGACTCCTCCGTTTCGATCGCGTCTACTTCAAACAGCCGTTCGGCGTCATGGTCGCGATATTCGTAACGCAGCTTGTATCCGCTCTTGGGAATCAAACCGACGCCGCGCCACTTCCGATCGCAAACCTCAAAGACATCATCGATCAATCGCTGGGACGCTCGATTCCCCTCGTAACGAACGGCTCGCGCATACTGATTTTCAACTTCGGCCTGACCCGATTCCAGTTGGCGGACCGTGCGTAATATGCCCTCGAGCAAATCAAGCGGCTCGAATCCGGTGACGACGATCGGCACGCGATAACGCCGGGCGATTGGCTCATACTCGTGGCACCCCATGACGGTGCAAACATGGCCCGGTCCGAGAAAGGCCTGAACGCGATTGCCTGGCGCCTGCAGAATCGCGGTGATCATCGGCGGCACCAGAACATGGGAAACCAGCATGCTGAAATTGGCCAGTTTCCGCTTGTTCGCCAGCCACACGGCCATCGCGTTGGCCGGCGCGGTGGTTTCGAAGCCGATGCCGAAAAAGACCACGCGCCGATTCGGATTTGCCGCCGCCACATTGACGGCGTCCTGCGGCGAATAGACCACGCGGACATCGCCGCCTTGGGCCTTGACTTCCAGCAAGTCGCCGCGCATGCCCGGCACGCGCAGCATATCGCCGAAGGAGCAAAACGTGATGTCCGGCAGCGAGGCGATGGCATGGGCCCGATCGATCATTTCCAACGATGTCACGCAGACCGGACAGCCGGGTCCGTGAACCAATTCGATGCCCTCGGGCAGCGCCTCGTCGATGCCGTACTTGACGATGGAATGCGTCTGCCCGCCGCAAACCTCCATAATGGTCCAGGGCCGCGTCGCCACGCGCTCGAGCGCTTCCGCTAGTTTCCGGGCTGTTTCGCCATCCCGATACTCGTCAACAAATCTCATGGGGAGGGTGCTCGCAATTCGTCGAGTTGTTGCATTTCTTCGAGGAATTCGAAAACGCGACGCGCTTCCGCTTCGTCGATTCGGGACAGGGCGAAGCCGACGTGGACCAGGACATATTCGCCCGCTTGCACTTCGGGGACATGTTCCAGGCAAACTCGCTTGCTGACGCCGCTGAAATCGACCTTCCCCATTAGCAAATCATGCTCACGGTACGTCGAGGTAACTTTGCCGGGAATCCCGAGACACATCGATATCTCCTTTCGTCGATCCGCGCCAGCGTCGCGGCGGCGACCGCGATCTGTCCGAGGCTCAAGCCGCCGTCATTGGGGGGAACCAGGCGATGGCGATAAACGAGAAAGCCGGCGTTGGACAGCGAGTCGCTTGCCTCGCGGGTGAGCAACGCGTTCAGGAAGGTTCCGCCACTGAGCACCACGCTTGCGATGCCGGTATCTTGGCGAATCCGGCGACAGGCGGCCACAATCATTTCGACCACCGTCGAATGGAATCGGCGCGCGATCGCCGCGGCGGATTCGCCTCGTTCGACGTCTTCGCAGACCGCCCGAATCAGAGGCCGAGTATCGATTGCGAAGGGAGCGCCGGTTTCGCTCTCCGGCGTGGACGACAGTTCGACGGGATAACGGCCGCAGGCCTTGAGGTCGGTCGCGAGCCATTCCAGTTCGATCGCGGCCTGGCCCTCGTAACTCACCCGGTCGCGAACACCCGCCAGCGCCGCCACCGCGTCAAACAGGCGGCCCATGCTGGAAGTGAACGGAGCATTGATTCCGCGCTCCGCCATTCGCCCCATGACTGCTCGCTCGGTGGGCGAAATGCGTGCCAGCAGCGGAGCTTTTCGAATCTGCGCATCAAGCAGGTGAGCCAGACCCATGCGTCTCGGTTCGCGAATCGCGGACTCGCCGCCCGGCATTCGAACGCAACGCAGGTGGGCGATCCGACAGAACGAACCATAGTCCCCGACCAGAAATTCACCGCCCCAAATCGTGCCGTCGAGTCCAAAACCAGTCCCGTCAAAGATAACGCCGATCACGGGATCGCGCAATCGATTTTCGAGCATGCAGCTCGCTAAATGGGCATGATGGTGCTGAACTTTGAGCAATCGAGTGCCGTCTGAAGTGCGCTCGTGCGCATACTTCGAGGTCGCGTAATCGGGGTGTAAATCATGGACCAGCACCGCCGGCCGCACTCGAAACAGGCTCTGATAAAGCTCGACGTCCTTGACGAACGCCTGATAAGCCTCGAAATGATCCAAGTCCCCGAGATGATGACTGAGAATGGCCTGCCGTTGCCGGCCGATGGCGAATGTCGATTTGAGTTGCCCGCCCAGCACAGAATTGCAAGCGGACATTCAAACGGCAATTCGATCGGTCGCGGCGCGTAGCCGCGCGATCGGCGGACCGGAAGTTCACTCCCCGCGACGGTCCGCGTCACCGAATCATCGCAGCGGACATGAATCGGCCGGTCGTGAATGAGAAAGGCGTCGGCGATGCCGACCAGTTTTTCCGTTGCTTCCTCGTCGCGATAGGCGATCGGCTCGTCGGAACGGTTGCCGCTGGTCATGACCAACGGGACGTTATCCATCGCTCGCAGCAGCAAATGGTGGAGCGGCGTGTAGGGCAGCATGACGCCCAACCACGGATTCCGTGGCGCCACTGCCTCCGCGACCGCCAACGGCGCTCGCTTGCGAAGCAGAACGATGGGGCGTCGCGCGGATGTAAGTAATTGCCGCTCGCGCTCGTCGAATTCGCAAACCTTTGCCGCCGCGATCTCATTGCGAACCATAATCGCGAATGGTTTCTCGTCGCGCCGTTTTCGGCGGCGCAATTCCGCCACGCTTCCGGCGTTTGTCGCGTCGCATACCAGATGATAACCGCCCAGTCCCTTCAACGCACCGATCCGACCCGCCTTGATCGCGGCCACGAAATCCTCAAGCGGATCGATCGATTTCACGGGACAGCCGTTGGCATCGAGCGCGGATAGCCTCGGACCGCAGGCCGCGCAAGCGGTCGGCTGGGCATGGAAGCGGCGATCCGCCGGATTCTCGTACTCCGCACGGCAGGCAGCGCACATCGGAAACGCCGACATCGTGGTTTGCTGCCGGTCGTAGGGCGAGCCGGTGATGATCGTCAGCCGCGGTCCGCAGTTGGTGCAATTCAAAAACGGATAGGCATAGCGTCGGTTCGACGGATCGAGCATTTCCGCCAGGCAATCCGGGCAACTCGCCACGTCTGGGGAAATGAAGATCGGATTGGCCTGCGCCGCGTCGCTCGCCTCGATGCGAAACTCCTGCTCGCCCTGCGGCAGCTGGCTTTCCCACGAGAGATGCTCGATTTCGGCCAGCGCCGGCGGATTCGCGCGCAGCTCCGCGACAAACTGCTCCAGCGCCGACCCGTCGCCCTCGATTTCAATCAGCACGGTCCCGGATCGGTTCTTGACAAATCCGCCCAGCCGATAGCGCAACGCCAAGTGATAGACGTACGGGCGAAATCCGACGCCCTGGACAATGCCTCGCACCACGATGACCCGGCGTTCGACCATTTCATCGAGCCTGATTTGCAATGAGCCGGTGGGCATTGTAACGGGTCTAACCGCAAACTGTAGGCGCGGGCTCGAACCCCCGACCTGGCGTCATTCGTTGGTAACCGGCTCCATCGCCATCAGATGCTGGATCGCAGCGACTTTCCAACCAATGAAGAGCACGTTGGGCGCCTCGATCGATTCACGCTCACTGCTGTACGGCTTGATGTTCAAATCTCCCGAACCAAATCCCAGCACCCAGTGGCGAAAGAAATCGTTGCGGTATTTTTCCACGACCATGTTTTCCGTGTCGTAGCTCTTGGCGGAGGCTCCGAAGACGTGTTCCAACGTCGCCTGGCCCGGCGTAAACCGCCAATAACTCAGCCGGTCGAACACGAATACGGAAAAGACCCACACCAGGAACACCAGCGTCGAGAACCAGAAATAGGCGCCGAGATTCAGATAGATTTTCAAATTTCCGATCCAATTCAAAATCCGATCCCAGAGGCCAAACCAGGCGAGCAGCACCGTAATCAGGATCCCCGTTACGATCACCAGGGCCGACGCCATTCCCCGAACGGTCACATTCGTGATCAGGATGACCAGGAAAAGCACGAGCAGAAAAAGCACGCCGAGATTGATGCTGGGATAGAACCAGACCTTGTCGTCGCCTGCGACCGTATACGCCTTTCCGCCCCAGTAAGTCATGGCGGCGAGAATGTAGCCCGTCACCCAGACCGGCCACCAGTAGAACAGCGACGAGTGGCTGTAAAGGATAACTTGCGGCTCAGCAGCGACTGGCCGCGCCTCCTTCGACCGGAGCATGATGCACCTCCTCATGCTCGACACGCGGGCTGACTGGTTGCTCCGGGCGGCTGCTCGGTTGCATGGTCATGCTCCTATTGGATGATCCCCGCACGCGCCGATACCCGAGAGCCTCCGGCAAGCCGCAAGCGGAATCGTCAATTTCGAATCAACTCGACGCAGCCAGCCGACGCAACTCATGTGCCACGACAGAATTGCCCCGGCCGGCGCGGATTCTCGCGCGGGTCCTACGGCATGTTCATTGCACGGTCCCAGCTTTGCGATCTCGTGGGAGTCCAAGTATTGTGCACATCGATTGGCAGAATCTCTGGGACGGAGTGAGAGCGGATTTCGTAGGCCGACCCGATTGGTTCACATTCGGCCGCTTCATGTTGCGACTGTTCATCGCCGGCCTGCTCGGCGGCATTCTGGGATTTGACCGAGAAATCAAACAGAAGGAGGCCGGCTTACGGACCCACATCCTGGTCGCACTCGGTGCGGCACTGATTATGGCGATCGCCCAGCAAGCAGCTGACTCGGACGCCGCGGTCAGCCGCACGCTCCAGGGAGTGACCGTCGGCATTGGTTTCCTCGGCGCCGGTGCGATCATTAAGGACCAGGAGAGCATTCGAGGTCTGACAACTGCGAGCGGCATCTGGTTTACCGCCGCCATCGGCATGGCCGCGGGTCTGGGTCAGATCGGCCACGCGGTTTTTGGCGCAACTCTGGCGATCATCGTGCTGTCACTGCTGCTGCCGCTTGAAAACTGGATGCACCACCGGAAGTGAACGACTGAGATATCCTGACTTCAATGACCGAATTAGTAAAGATTCGGTGGGGGGGATCGGCTGGCGCCCTTGCGCTCTTGGCGGTGTTGATGTTTTCCAAGTGGAAAACAGCCCGTTTGCATCACTGAAGACCGCCAAGAGCGCCAATGGGCAACTTTTTGTTGTGATTCGGTACGAACTCCTGATGAGCTTACTGTGCGGATATTGATCATTCAACTGTGTCGTATTGGCACGCGATTGTTAAGGCTTGCCTTGAGGTTCGCCGAGCCATTGCGGGTGTTGAGCCGTGGCGTCAAACATGCTGCCGGTTTTGAACTTCTCGTACTGACCGGTCATCGCCGCATCGTGCGTTTTCACGAGCAGTTTGGCAACTTGCTCGGCCGTCATCGGTTTGAATGACTTCACCGCTTGCAACGCCTGGTTGAGAATCTCTTTCGAATCAATCCCGGTAATCACGGTGGAAGTGGGTAGGTTCATTGCGAACTGCAAGCACTCGGTCGGCGTGACCGTCTTGCTCTTGAGAATTAGTCCGCCTCCCATCGGTTTCATTCCCAGAACGCCAATATCGGCCTCCACCAATTCAGGCAGCACTTTCTTGCCGAAGCTTCGAAAATGCGCGTCCATCACATTGAGCGGCATCTGCACCGTGTCAAATCGAAAGCCGTGCTTATCGGCGATTTCCAGCATCCGCAAATGCACCATGGGGTCCTTGTGTCCCGTGAAACCGATGTAGCGAATTTTGCCGGCCTTGCGCGGCCAGCATCGCCTCTTGCGCACCGCCCTCCGCGAAAATCCGATCCGGATCTTCCAGGCGAATTACCTCATGGTGCTGCAAAAGATCAATTACATCCGTCTGCAAGCGCTTCAGCGATTCGTCGATCTGCTTCGCCGCGGCCTCCTTGGTGCGCCCGTCGATCTTGGTCATCAAAAATACCTTCTTGCGATAGCCGTCGCCGAGCGCCTTGCCCATCCGAATTTCACTTCCGCCGTTGTGATAATCCCAACTATTGTCCATGAAGGTGATTCCCGAATCGATCGCCCCTCGAATAACGGCGATGCCCTCCCTCTCATCCTTGATGCTGCCGACGTGATAACCGCCGAGGCCGATCGCCGACACTTCCTCCCCGGTGCGCCCGAGTTTGCGATAGCGCATGTCACCGCGTATGGTCTCCTCCAGCGGAGCAAGTCGCCGATTGGGCGGAACCTCGGTTGCCGACGCGGGCGTTTCGAGCAATTTCGATGATTCCAATCCGGCGCCCGCCGCCACGGTCATCACCCCCAGGAATTCGCGACGTTTCATTTCCCGATCTCCTTGAAGTCTCTCAATCGATTCAGAGCTCGCACGACAGCAGCTCGGAGCGACTGGCATGCCGCCAACGCTCGTCGCCGCGAAATTCACTCCTGCGAGGGTTGACGATTCGATCGGCAAGTGCCATCAAGCGAGCGGCAAGGCACCCGTGTGCGCACCGCGTGGAATCGCCAAGTGCAACTCGGACGCGGGGACCAAAACAATCAAATTTGTCAAGTGAGCACCGTCGAGACCGAAAATGGCGGGCTCGCGACGTTTTCAGCGTGTTCCGAATGGTCGAGCAAATTGCGTCGCCGAGGTTGAAAAAATCTCGTAATCGGCGGTGGAATCGAGCCTGCCACCGCAACTAAATTGATTAGGGAGAATTTAATGAGTGGGCACGACGTCTTGGAGCGGGAATCCCTGTTGGACCGCGCGGCGCACCGGTGATGTCGCGGCCTTCGGCTCTTTGCTCGAACATTATCGGCCGTATCTATCACTCCTGGCGAGGCTTGAAGTTGGCCGCCGCCTGCAAGGAAAGGCCGACGCGGCTGACGTTGTTCAGGATACATTTGTCGAAGCCGCCCGGCAGTTCACGCGCTTTCGTGGATCGGGTGAGCCGGAATTAGCGGCCTGGCTGCGACGAATCTTGGCCGGCTGTCTTGCGGCGCTGGTTCGCCGGTATTACGGGACCAAGGCACGCGATGTTCGGCTTGAACGGGCACTCGTCGATGGACTTGATCAGTCGTCACAGGCGATCGATCGAGCGCTCGTATCGCGTGGCAGCAGCCCGAGCCAGCAAGCCAACCGGCGCGAACAAGCCGTGCTGCTGGCCAACGCCCTGGAGCGGCTCTCGCCGGAATACCGCGAAGTGATCGTCCTGCGAAATCTGGAAGGATTGACGTTTCCGCAAATCGCGGTCCGGATGGGTCGCACATCAGTCGCCGTTGAACGACTCTGGTCGGCGCGCTGCCAAAACTGAAACAATCTCTTGAGACGGTTCAATGAGTCGCGTTTGAGAATGACGTTGGAGACGAACCGACTCGGGTTATGCTGGCGTTGCGCGAATACCAGGCCGCCCTTGATCAGGGAGCCAAGCCCGACCGCCAACAGTTTCTCGCGCGGCACCCCGATATTTCCGACGAACTCGCGGAATGTCTGGATGGCCTGGAGTACTTGCTGGCTGCCGCACCGCGGCTTTCGGCCAGCCATGGAAATGCGCTCATTCACGCGACACCCGTGGAAGGGACGCTCGGCGACTTCCGACTCGTGCGCGAAATTGGCCGCGGCGGAATGGGCGTGGTCTACGAGGCCGTGCAAATCTCGCTCGAACGGCGCGTTGCGCTGAAGGTGCTCCCCGTGGCGGCGACCTTCGACAGCCGTCAATTGCAACGCTTCGAAAACGAAGTGCGCGCCGCCGCCGGACTGCATCACACGCACATCGTGCCGGTCTTTGGCGTCGGCTGCGAACGTGGCGTTCCTTATTACGCCATGCAGCTAATCGACGGGCGACCGCTCTCCGACATCATTGACGAACTTCAAAATCTTGCCCGGCCCGCATCGGCTTCCGCGGACACCGCCGTCGTCGCGGGCGCGATGACGCGCTATACAACGGATAGCCGTGCTTTTTTCGAGACCGTCGCCACCATTGGTGTGCAGGCAGCCGATGCGCTTGATTATGCCCATCAAATGGGCGTGGTGCATCGCGACATCAAGCCGGCCAACCTCTTGCTCGATGGCCGCGACCACCTGTGGGTCACCGACTTCGGCCTTGCCCGGATCCAGACGGCTAGCGGCGCTGACGGCGCCGGGCGATGTGGTCGGCACCTTGCGCTACATGAGTCCCGAACAGGCCAGCGGTGATCCGGCGGTGGACCCTCGAAGCGACGTTTATTCCCTTGGCGCGACGCTTTACGAGTTGTTAAGCCTGCGCCCGGCATTTGACGGCGGCAATCGCCGGGAGTGTCTCCGGCAGGTGCTCGAAATCGAGCCAATTTCCCCGAGAACATGGAATCGCGCTGTGCCGATTGAATTGGAAACAGTCGTCTTGAAAGCAATGGCGAAATCGCCGGCGCAACGATATGGCTCAGCGAAAGAAATGGCCGACGACCTTCGCCGGTTCCAGGACGATCGCCCAATCCTAGCGCGGCGGCCATCAATCTCCGAAAAAGTCCGCCGTTGGGCCCGCCGCAATCCGGGCGTGCTTTGGGGTTCACTGCTTGTGTTGGTCCTCTTGGCGACCGGCCTCGGCCTCCTTGCGATGTTTGCCGCCCGTGAGAAGGCTCGGACCGAGGCGGCGTTGGAACGCGAACGCATTCGCGCCAAAGAGGCCGAGGAACGATTTGATTTGGCTCGCCAGGCCGCAGACGATTTGGTCCGAATGTCCGAGGAGGAACTCGCCGACAAGCCGTTTCTTGAAGGACCACGGCAACGATTGCTTGAGGCCGCCCTGCTCTATTACCAGAAATTCATCGATCAGCGGCACGACGACCCCGCGGCCCAGGCCGAGCTGATTGCCACGCAAGAAAGGGTTCAAAAAATCTTGTCCGATCTTGCAGTCCTGCGCAGCCGGACAATTGATGCACCTGAATAATCCGGCTGTGGCCGAGGACCTTCACATTAATCCAGAACAGCGTGAGAGCCTTGATGCGCTGTTCGCCCGGCAAGCGAAGCATTGGGATCAGTTGATGCATCAAATCGGACGGCTCACTCCGCGTGAACGCCGGGAACTGATGCTCGAGGGACAACGGGCCAGCGAAATGGAAGTCCAGCGAATCTTGGCACCGTCCCAGTTGAAACGCTTGCAGCAGATCGCGCTTCAGTTGCAGGAAAATGGCGCATTTCACAACTGGGATGTCGTCGTCGCTTTGAAGCTGACAAACGAGCAGCGCATGCGCATTCGCGATATCGAGCGCGAGGTGTTCTTTCAACGACCCCCGCGGGACGGACGGCGATCCTGGACACAGCGCGCACAAATCGCATCGGAACGAATCCAAGCGATTCTCATCCCCGAGCAAGCCGAGCGGTGGAAGGCGTTGACCGGTGAGCGGTTCCGGGGTCTTCGCGGCGCAGGGCCGCCCGCCGGCGGCGGAGCGCCCAAAACTCCAACCGGATCATCGCCATGACATCGCGAATCGCCGACTTCGCCAGTGTCTCGAAACCCGTCCGGCGAGGATGGCCGCCACCGATGATTATTGATTCGAATTCGAGTATTGACGTGCCGACGAAAATCAACGTCCGGATTGAGATCACGGGGCACACGAGACGTAGAACGACCGCCATTAAGCGGGCGGTGCTTGAACTACTTGTCAACCACCGACTGTTGCATAGTTTCAGCCCCATGAAAAAGCTGCTGGGCGATGATTTAGAACTGCTCTATTTCCGGACTCTAACGCCGATCTCAGCGAATGGATCTGCAAAATCCTGGGTGCGCACATTTCGAAAACAGGTAAAGACAGCGATCATCGAGGCCAATCGGGGAAGGTGCGACGCCAAGCTTCGGGCGGAGTTCGTGAACGACACATGAAGCTGGAAGCGTTGCACCAGTTTGGTGTGAATTGACAGCGAACGATGCAATGCGGGCGGACAAATCCCGTTTTATGAAGCGGTGGCATCGGCGCCAGTCATTGCCGCGGAGAGCACTTCGCCAATTCGCGAAACGAAGATCAATTCAATTTCCTTGCGAACATTTTCAGGAAGCTCTCGGGCATCCTTTTCATTGTCGCGCGGCAAGATCACCCGCTTCAAACCGGCGCGGCGTGCCGGCCAGGACCTTTTCCTTGATGCCGCCGACGGGCAAGACCAGGCCGGAAAGCGTGATTTCGCCCGTCATCGCCGTATCGATCCGCACCGGCTTCTCGGAGAATGCGGAAGTTAACGCGGTTACGAGAGCGGTTCCCGCCGATGGGCCATCTTTCGGAACAGCGCCGGCCGGCACGTGAATGTGCACGCCCGAGTTCTTGATCGATTCGGGATCGATCCCCAGTTCCTTTGCGTGGGTCCACACATAGCTTTGGGCGGCTTTGGCCGATTCCCGCATTACGTCGCCGAGTTGGCCTGTCAGTCGCAGCCGATGCGTGTCCGGCAATCGGGTCGCCTCGATGTAGAGCACGTCGCCGCCGGTTTCGGTCCAAGCGAGGCCGGTCGCGACGCCGGCAGGCAACTCTTTTCGCGCCTGGTCGGGGAGAAAAAGCTCCGGTCCCAGCAAGTCGGCCAATTGTCCAGGCTCCACCACAATGGGCTCGGTTTTCCCTTCCGCAAACCGGACCGCCAGCTTCCGCATGAGCCGTCCGATCGTGCGCTCGAGTTGGCGACAGCCGGCCTCGCGCGTGTAGCCTTTGATAATCAGTCGAAGCGTATCGTCGGGAATCGTCAACAGTTCCGGTTTAACTCCCGTTTCCTGATGAACGCGAGGAATAATAAACCGGCGAGCGATCTCGAATTTCTCTTCTTCGCTATAACCGGACAGTCGAAGCACTTCCATGCGATCGAGCAGCGGTCTGGGCAGCGTGTCGAGCGCGTTGGCCGTCGCGATGAAAAACACGCGTGACAGGTCAAACGGCAGATCGAGGTAATTGTCGCGGAAGGTGTAGTTTTGCGCCGGGTCGAGGATTTCGAGCAGCGCCGAGGCGGGGTCGCCGCGGAAATCGCGGCCGAGCTTATCGACTTCATCGAGCATTAGAAGCGGGTTGTTGACGCCCGCGCGCCGGATTGCCTGGATAATTCGCCCGGGCATGGCTCCAATATAGGTTCGCCGATGACCGCGAAGCTCCGCTTCATCGTGCAATCCTCCCAGGCTCATGCGCTCGAACTTGCGGCCCAGCGCCCGCGCGATTGAGTGACCGAGCGACGTCTTTCCGACGCCCGGCGGACCAACAAAGCAAAGAATGGGCGCCTTGGATTTTGGGTTTAGCTTTAGCACCGCCAGTTGCTCGAGAATGCGCTGCTTGATTTCCGCGAGATCGTAGTGATCCTCGTCCAGGATCTCGCGCGTCTTGCCCAGATCGAGTTGATCGTCCGTGGACTGTTCCCAGGGCAGTTCGAGAATGAGTTCCAGGTGCGAACGGGTCACTTGATGGTCAGGCGCCATCGCCGGCAGACGATCGAGCCGCCCCAAGTCGCGTTCCGCTTCCTTTCGAATCTCCTCCGGCAACTTCGCCTCCTGCAATCGTTGGCGAAGCGCCTCGACCTCCGCTTTCTCCGGATTCTTTTCTCCAAGCTCGTCCTGAATGGCGCGAAGTTGCTGCCGCAACATATAGTCGCGCTGCTCCTTGCTGATCTCGCTTTGCGCCTGGCTGGCGATCTTTTGTCTGAGTTCGAGAACCTGCACCTCGTGATTGAGATAGCCGTGCAACAGTGAAAGCGCGTCATGCCGGCTGTTCGCTTCGAGAAGTGCCTGTTCCTTTTGAACATCGAGGCTCAACATCGAGCCGAGCAAGTACGTCAGCCTCATCGGGTCCGGAGTGGCCGCCAACATCTGTTGGAAATTGGCCAGCATTGCCGGCTGAGCGATTTCAATCGCCTTGGCAGCCAGATCAACCACCGTACGGCTCAGCGCTTCGATCTCGGGTCCGGCGTCGTCCGGCAAGGGCAATGGTTCGATTTCAGCCTTCAGATATGTTTCGGTCGGCTCGAATCGCCGAATTGACACGCGTTCCATTCCTTGAACGAGCAACTCGACGGTGTCTTCCTGCCGAGCCATTTTCTTAATGACGGCGCGGGTTCCAATCCGAAAGAAATTCTCGGCATCGGGCTGGTCGCTTTCGCCGTCCTTCTCAGCCAGGGCGATGATGGTCTTCTCTTCATTCGCGAGCGCCGCCTCAACCGCCGCGACCGAGGCCGGCCGGCCCACGGAAAGTGGTGCGAACAGGTAGGGAAATAAGACGGTGTTCTTCAGAGGAAGAACGGGCAGCACAAGTTGAGGCGTCGGCGCTCGAGACGCGGACGCAGGCGGCTGAAGCACGGAACTGGGCGGGAGAGGAACGTCTTCATTCACGATTGCCTTCCCAGGAAATGCGAACGAGGAGCATGCCGTCGCGATATTCGCTTGCGAACTTGGCGGTGGTCAGATCCGTCGGAAAGTCGATGGACCTCTCGAACTGACTGTAGGCGATTTCCATCCGATATTGGGAGCATCCTTCTTCGTGCACGGAATCGCGTCGAATGCCACGCATGGTCAAACGATTGCCACGAATCGACAAATCAATGTCTTCCGGGTGAATACCCGCCAAATCGCACTTGATGATCCAACCGGTAGGCGAACGATAAACATCAACCGAGGGTTGCCATTCCGACTGACGGGCCGATTGAGCGCCCGCCAAGAACAGCGGCAACAAGCGAAATGCGTCTTTGGCCATGGCTCGCCGATGGGAAAAAAACTCAGGCGCCTGCGCCGCAACCAACCGAGGGTTCGGCCTGAGCTTCGTTTTCGAAAACGATCGGTTTGATCCGGAGATCGTCGAGCGATGGTCTGGGCCTACACATCCAGTTCCTCGGCCACGGCCAACGCCGCCGAATCCATAATGAAACGATATCGCTGTGAAGGGTCTTTGCCAAGCAATTCGACGAACATCTTGTCGGCATCCAGGTTTGAATCGATTTGCACCTGAAGCAGCGTGCGGTTTTTCGGGTCCATTGTGGTGATGCGAAGTTCGCTCGGATTCATCTCGCCCAAGCCTTTGAAACGACCGATTTCATATTTGGCATTCGCCTTGAGGCTCGCGAGAATTTCTTCCTTGTGGGCATCATCGCGAGCCCAAAGGGTCTCCTTGCCGACGACGATTTTGTACAACGGAGGGTGCCCCAAGTAGATATGGCCGCGCCGAATCAATTCAGGCAGGTTGCGAAACAAGAATACCAACAACAATGTGGAGATGTGATAGCCGTCTGAATCGGCGTCCATCAGCAAAATGATCTTACCGTAACGCAACCCGCCGATGTCAAACTTGTCCCCCGCGCCGGTGCCGATCGCCGAGACGATGTCATTCAATTCCTGGTTCGCCAGCGCTTTGTGCACGGGCAGCCCTTCGACGTTCAGGACCTTCCCGCGCAATGGCAGCACCGCCTGGGTGATATTGTTTCTCCCTTGCTTCGCGGAACCGCCTGCGGAATCGCCCTCGACAATCAGCAATTCCGTCTCTTCGAGGTCGGTCGATTTACAATCGGCGAGTTTGCCCGGGAGATTGAGCCGCCGGCCGCCGGGCGCCTTGCGCTTTACCTCCGAGGCCGCTTCGCGCGACGCCAGGCGGGCCCGGGCGGCAAGCACGATGCGCCCGACGATTTGATCCGCCGCGGTCATGTTCGCGTTCAACCAGGCTTCAAACCCAGGCCGGACGAAGTTGTCAACCAGTGCGGTCAGTTCCGGATTATTCAGCTTTTCTTTGGTCTGTCCCTGAAACATCGGCTCGCGAACATAAACCGATAATACTCCGACCAGGCCCTCGCGAATGTCGTTGGCTGTGATTTCCAGCCCTTTCAGTTTCACATCGTGCGTTTCCATGAAGTTGCGCACAGCTTTGACAATGCCGTCCTTAAAACCGCGCTCATGAGTTCCACCGTCACTGGTGCGAATGCCGTTGACATAAGATCGAATCAATTCATCTGTGGCCTCGGTCCATTGCATCGCGAGTTCGATCTTGCCCTCCCCCTTGGAATCGCCCGGACGCGCAAGCAGAAATGGCTGTTCGGTGACCTTGGGTTTCTGGCCATCGGTCACAAGTTTGTCCAAAAACTGCGGCAAGCCACCGGGATGGCTCAGATCAAATGTTTCGCCGCTGATTTCATTCTTGAACGTGATCTTCAGACCGCAATGAATATAGGACATGTCTTCCAGGCGGATCTTGATAATGTCCGGATCGAAGCGAGTGGTCTTGAAGATCTTCTCGTCGGGTTCGAAATAAATGGTTGAGCCGTGCCCGCGAGCCGGCCCCACTTTGTGCAGCTTCGAGGCCGGATTTCCACGTGCGAACGTTTGTTCCCACTCGTGTCCATCGCGTTTGATCGTGGCGACGAGTTTGCGCGAAAGCGCATTCACAACGGACGAACCGACGCCATGCAGACCACCGGAGTGAAAGTAGGTCTCATTGTCGCCGAACTTTGCGCCCGAGTGGAGTACGGTGAGAATCAGTTCGAGACCGGACTTCTTGTACTTCGGGTGCATATCGACGGGAATGCCGCGACCATTGTCGGAAACCGTGACACAGTCGCCGCTCTTGTGCAGTGTCACCGTAACCGAATCGGCGTAGCCGTTGAGGTACTCATCAATGGCGTTATCAACAATTTCCCAAACAAGATGGTGGAGGCCCTTGCCGTCGACGCTGCCGATATACATTGATGGCCGCCGGCGGACTGCTTCCAACCCTTCGAGCACGGTTACTTGCTCGGCGGTATATTTTGGCGCGGACAGTGCAGTCATTATCGAGTCCTTCGTTTCAATGTTAATGTCTCAGAAAAGACTGGTCCCATTTTTTCCGCTGGCTGCTTTTCCACCTTCCATTGCGTCCCAGTCGGCGAGTTGAATCGGCGGCGGAACAACTCGGACCAAGCTCGCCCGTTTGACGATCTCATAGCCCTTTCCGCCGCGGGACGTGGGTGGGTGGGCGCCGCGTTTGTACTCGATGGTTCGGCCGCCCGAGGTCTCCACCGTCAACGCGTCAAACCGGTTGCCAATCAGAGCGCCGCCAAGGCAAACGTCGCCGTCATCGAGTTTGATGCCCATGACGCCCTTGCCCACGCCCGACAGGATGTTCACCTCATCAAGCGCGAAATGGATTAGCCGGCCATCGGCGGATGCGAGCATAACAGAAGATTCGTTGGTCGGCATTGCAACCAGGACGACCTTGCAGCCCTCGTTCAAGCGAACGTAGCGCCGCCCGGCCTTGGTCGACGCCGTGCGAAAGGGAGCAAACGGCGTACGCAAAACCAAACCGTCGGACGTGCCGACCAAGATATGCGGCCCAGGCGCATCGCCGTTGTGCCGTTTCTCCTCGGGCGGGACGAATCGCTCGTCGGCGGATAGAGCCGCGACGATCTTTACCTGATCGGCGAGTTTGAAGAATTTCGCAATCGGCTCGCCGTAACCGGAACTTGCCGGCACTTCGTTGATTCGCATGGTATAGGCCACGCCGTCGTCGGAGAAGAACACGACATGCTCGAGCGTGCTGCCGGGAACGACCGCAATCACCTCGTCGCCCTCTCGGACGCGAGTGCTTTCGATGGAACTGAGGCGACCAACGCGCTTGATCCATCCGTCGCGAGTCAGCACCACATTGGTGTTCTCGCGAACAATGTAGGCCTCTTCATCGAACTCGAGCACGTCTTCGTCAGTCGCCATGCGGGTCCGGCGTCTGCCTTCCGGGCCGCTTCCGTACTTCTCGTCCAACTCGTTTAATTCGCCCTTGATAATGGTCCACATTTTCGGTTTGGACGCCAGGATCCCGTCAATTCGCTCCGCCTCCTTCTTCTTTTCCCGTAGCTCGTCCAGAATCTTGCGAATTTCCATCTGGGCGATCTTGTAGAGTTGCGAGTCAAGAATCGCCGTGGTTTGCTCCTCATCGAGCTTGAATGCCGCCATGAGTTTCTGGGCAGCTTCCGGCTTGCCGTTGCTCTCGCGGATCAGCTTGATCGCTTTGTCCAGCGCATCGAAAATGATCTTGAAGCCTTCGAGGATATGAATTCGTTTGCGCAATTGCTGCAGCTCGAATTCGAACCGCCGCTTGACCGTGACGAAGCGAAAATCGAGAAAATATCGCAGCATGGCCTTGAGGCCGATGCGCTCTGGCCGCGGACTCCCGTCGGCGCCGGGCAAAAGGCACGTGAGATTGAAGGCGTAATTCTGTTGCAGCGACGTGTGCCTAAACAGATATGCCATGATCATGTTCGGATCGGCGCCGGGTCTGATTTCCAGGGCAATTCGCAAGCCCTCCTTCTCGTTCGATTCGTTCGTGAACGAGATTAACTGCGGCAGTTTTCGCGACTCAATGATTGCTCCAATTTCGCCTTCGAGTTTGCTCTTGTCGACTGCATACGGAATCGACGTGATAACCAGAAACTGCTTTTTGCCGTGTGCCTCGGCTTTCCATTCGCCCTGCACTTTGATGCTGCCGACGCCCTCCTCATAAATGCTCCTCAGCGTCGCTCGATCGCTGATGATTTTGCCGCCCAGGGGGAAATCCGGCCCCTTGACATATTTCATCAACTCGGCCGTGGTGGCGTTTTTGTCCTCAATTAAATGGATCGCGGCCTTAATGACCTCGCGAAAGTTATGTGGCGGAATATTGGTCGCCAGACCGACCGCGATTCCGCTGGAGCCGTTCACGAGCAGGTTTGGGAATTGGGCCGGCACAACGCTCGGCTCCTGTCGCTCGCCATCATAAGTCGGACGCAAATCGACGGTATTTTGCCGCAATTCCGCTAACAAGCTGTCGGCCAACGCGGTGAGTTTGGCCTCGGTATAGCGATAAGCCGCCGGTGGATCGCCATCCACCGAGCCAAAGTTGCCCTGACCATGGACCAGAGGAGCGCGCATCATGAACGGCTGAGCCAGGCGAACCAGGGCGTCGTAAATTGCCGAATCGCCGTGGGGGTGATATTTGCCCATCACGTCGCCCACAATTTGCGCACACTTCCGGGGACGTCCGTCGAAACTCAGGTGCAATTCATGGTCCATCGCATACAAGATGCGGCGTTGCACCGGCTTGAGCCCGTCGCGAACGTCAGGTAAGGCCCGAGAGGTGATGACTGAAAGCGCGTAATTCAGATATCGGCGTCGAGTCTCTTGCGTAATGGGAACCTGATGGATTGTCTCCGCCATCGAGTCGTTCTCCGTCCCTGCTGGTTACTGTTCGTTGTTACATTGCCATTTTATCAACTTGCAAGTCGAAGATTGTAGGTCAGCAAGCCAAAACACAATCGCTTTGCCCACGAATCCAATCTGCGTGAATTGGAATTGTTGGGCACTTCCCTGTCAAGGTTGGGATGGGCAAAAAACGCAGTTTTGGCCAAGAAATGCGTAAGGTGACAGATTTGGTGTCGCGCACAGGCGCTGTGGCGCCCTTACACCCGCTCCACCGCGGAAACGGGTAAGATGACAGATTTGGTGTCGCGCGCAGGCGCTGTGGCACCCTTACACAGGCAGACGCGGCTACACAGTGGAGACACTTTCAGCCGGATCATGGATGAGGCAAGGCCAATGACAAGCAGCCCAAAACACGAGTGAGCAGACCCACCGATGCCTCGGGCTGTGGCGATTTCCGACTGGGAATCACGGCTCGTCGCCATGGATTGGCGGCGGATAAGCCTTGGCGATTTCGGTCAGGCTTTGTTGATAGTCGGGCGGGACATTGTCGAACCGGCTCATCTTCCAGAGCATCATGAGTTGCAAACCGCCCGGCGTCTGGTGTGCGGTCGTCAGGCCATCCTTGAACTTCTTCAGCTCGGCATTGGGCATGCCACCGTCGGCATAGGCGATCACGCCGGTCGGGAAGTTCTCCGACTTCATGAGAGTACGCAGTTTGCGAGCCCGGCCGGGATTCATCCATTGGTAATCCCTCCAGGCAACGCTGTCAACCACGGTCGCCTTGACTTTGCCATTGGCCACGTCATCCAAGGCGGCCCCGACATGCGCAGGTGTCGTGAATTTTCCAAAGAACTTCTCCTGCCGCTGGCCGATCGCCCGAGTCCGCCGCGACAGAAACAGCCGGCAGTGTTCCGGTGTGCCCCGCGGGATCGCAACCGGCTGGCCGCGCAGATCGTCGAGTTTGTCAATTCTCCCGTCTGATGCGACAACCACTTGGGCCGAAAGCTTTGAGTCTTGCTTGATCGCCACGACGAGCGGCCTCAGGTTGGGATGCTTCGCCTGAGCCCAAGCAAACTCGTAACCATGAAAGACGGCAAGCTGCACCGTGTGATCCGCCAATTCGTTGCCGACTTCGTCCGAAGCCTTCAGCATGACAATTTGACCATGAACTCCCGTTTGCCGCTCCATCAGTTTGTTGAATGTCGGCATTAATGCTTGAACGGTAATCTTGGGAAAATCGCGGAAAAGCGTGCTGGGCACGGCAATTTTGATAGGCGCTCCTTCATCCGCGCTGGTTTCGCGACCTGGAACCATAAGCAAGACGGTTAAGCAGAATGGAATCAACAAGGCCAAGCGAAGCCACCGTGCGACGGACATAAACCGTAACTCCCAAAGAGATTGAAACGAATGATTGCAACGAGACCACCAGTCCAACAAACGAATATCAAGGTTGCGAATTCGGGCGCGGAATGGCGGCCCCAGCGGCGAAACCGCCGGCGGTCACTCGTTCCAGTTCGGTCAACGCGACGGCGTGCTTGTAGTACGCCTCGTTCAAATAAGCCCTGGTCTGGGCGGACAAGGCTAGAATTTCAAGAACGTCCCGATAGCTTTGAATCACTCCAGATTCCAGAGCACTTGCAGCGCGTTGCGCGAGAATCTCGGTTTCAGACGACGATTTCTTGTAAAGCCCGATTCTTGTGACAGCCTCTTCCCACCTGAGGTACGCATCTTCCGCCTCCAGCGCGACCAGGTTGCGCGCCTTTTCCACAACGGCCTCGGCACGCTGGGAAGTGGCGCAGGCGCGACTGACGCGGTCTTCGCGGGGCCCAACGAAAATCGTGGGGAAATCCAGTCCGATTGCGCCAGGCTTGTAATCCTCGCCAAACGAGCCGGTTGGAACCGGCCGGGCATGGATATCGCCGCCGGCAGCCGCCGTGGGGCGCTTGACGCGCCAAGTGACTTCCTGAGCCCGAATTTCAAGTCGGGCGATGCAAGCCGCATTCTGGGCTTGGCCGACTTCGCCACGAAGGGATGTAGCGAGATCGATGATCTGTCGCTTATTCACGCCCGGCAGCACTTCGGGAAGCTTCCCTTCGGCGACATTGAGCGGAAAATCCTCCCCAACCCCCATCGCCTCGCGAAGTGCGGCCGTTGCCCGTTGCAAGCCGCTCTGCGCTTCGGCAACTCGAGACTCGACCTGACTCAATAAGGCCTTGGCTTTGCCAATCGAAAGTGGATTGAGATCGGCGGGGGCGCCTTCCTTGCCCAGGAGCGCTTCGCCATTCGCCGCGGCCGCTTTAAGCCGCAGAACGATCCGATCGGCGACTTTCCGCTGATCGCGTGCGTACAGAACCGCGAAGTAGAGCCGAGCAATCGACGCATCGACATCGCGCTGCACTTGCGCCAGATTGGCGGAAGCAGCCGCGACGCCAAACGCCGATTGTTGTTGCCGGATCGGCAACTCTTTGGAAAGGCGACTGCCAAAGCGAATGTCGTTCAGACCCTTTTGGGCAGATTGCGCCGCGGCAAGACTGGCATTTGCAGCCTTGAGGGAGGGCTGATTTGCTCGACCGATTTGCAAGCAATCTTCGAGCGAAAGCGGCGGAGCTTGATTCGGCGACATGGCCGCGCTGGGCGGTATTTCCGGTGGGGTTTGTCCAAACGCGCCGATCGACGCGCCCATTAACAGCGATAAACTCCCCCCAAGCGTCAATCGGCGGCACTTGGGCAATAGCGCGGAAAAAGCACGTTGCATGATCATGTAGTTTCCTGAGCGAATTGTCAGGGCAGCCAAGCGGCGGGTCGGCCCCAAAAAGATGCGACAGGCGCGTTGGCTGCCTACGTCATCGGATGCCTAGCCGATTTGCTCCACTTTCGGCTGTATAATTCGCCATATCTCCCGAGTTGCGGGTCGGCTGGAAAGACGTTTGAGGTTTCTGACGTTTGCAGCCGTTTTCAGTCAAGTCCCGGTTGCAGGAAGGAGGCGACCATGCCGGTTCGTTTAACTCCCGCGGCTGATCGCGCGCTGGCCTCGATGCCGGAATGGGCGAAGCGACTCGGCCACGATTCCGCCACGGCGATGCACCTGCTTTTGGCCCTGCTCGACGATGAAGAAGGCCGTGCGGCTCAACTGATTGCACGGGCCGGACTTGAAGTTGGGGCGGTTCGACAAGTCGTTCAATCGGTTGAACTGCGGGATTTGCTCCAGACGACCGATTCGATCGTTGCGCTGGCCCGCGGCATAACTCGTGACTCGTCAGGCGACGATGATTGCCGAAGCGAACATTTGCTAGTGGCGATTTTGCAATCGGAACCGGCGATTCGATCGAAACTCGAACATGCAGGATTCCGGGAAGCTGCAATCACCGATGCTGTTCTGGCGCCTCGGGCTCCCCGTTAACGCTCGACGAGGCTTTGGATCTCAACGAAACGGCCGATCTGTTCGAACCCGCGCGAATCCTGGACGCGTCGGCGAATCGGGCTCGCGAGGCCTTAAGGGTGATTGAGGACTATTGCCGGTTTGTGTTGAATGACGCCATCCTCTGTCGAGAAACCAAGGAATTGCGCCATGCACTGGCTCAAGCGCTGGAACCAGCCTGGAATCTGCCGCTGCTGGCCGCCCGCGATACGGTCGGCGATATCGGCACTTCGATCACGACGCCAAGCGAGCAGCGACGGGACTCGGCACTCACGGTGGCTCGGGCAAACCTCAAAAGGCTTCAGGAATCGCTTCGTTCGCTTGAGGAATTCGGCAAAATCGTTAATGCCGACTTGAGCCGCGCGGTTGAACAAATCCGGTACCGGTCGTACACACTCGAACGAGCGATCGTCAGAGAATCGTCGCGCGCGAGCAGTTGGCCAATTGTCAGCTCTACCTTCTAGTCACTGGAGCGACATGCGCAACGTCGCTTGAATTCTTGATTGAGGAAGCGACCGCGGGCGGAGTCGATATCATTCAGCTCCGCGAAAAGGGCATGAACGACTCCGAATTGCTGGCAAAAGCGCGCCGCGTCCGGCAAATCACGAGCAAAATGTCGGTTTTGTTTATCGTCAACGACCGGCCGGAAATCGCACGGCTGGCTGCGGCTGACGGCGTTCATTTGGGACAAGATGATCTGCCGGTTCGAGAGGCGCGCCGAATCATCGGCGCCGATGCACTGATCGGCGTCAGCACCCATTCCATGGATCAGCTTCGACGGGCTGTTTGGGATGGCGCTGATTATCTGGGCGTCGGGCCGGTTTTTCCTTCCAAGACCAAGTCGTTCGACGAGTTTCCTGGGCTCGAATTCGTTCGGCAGGCTAGCGCCGAAACGAGTCTTCCGATGTTCGCGCTTGGCGGAATTTCCGTGCAGAACCTTTCGCAAGTTCTGCAGACCGGAGCGTCGCGCGTCGCCGTCAGTTCCGCGATTTGCTCAGCCGATGAGCCAGGAAGTGCCGCTCTTGAAATCCGCCGAGTCCTGAAATCATCCGCGGTCAAAAAGTAGTCAATCAATTCGCCGGAACGACGTGGTCAATAGCGGGATTTGCATGCGCCTGCGAGCCGACAAAGTATGTGCTGCAGGCCGCGTCGATCAGATCGGGCGAAAACGTGACTCGCTCCATGTTGTACTTCGCAATGCTCATCATCTGTTCGAGAATGTCGCGGGGTTGGCACATGCGGAGCGGCCGATGGTAGGGGCGAATCCAGGTTTGCAAAATGTAATCGACGCCCCGGTCGTCAAAGTCGACGTTTCGATTTCGCGCGACCATTTGCCAGATCAGCCGCCACTGCGGTTCTGTCGGATCGCCAATCGAGATTTTGAACTTGATTCGGCGCAAGAACGCCTCGTCTGCCAACTGCGATGGGTCCAGATTGGTGGAAAAAATCAAAAGTTGGTCAAAGGGAACCTCGATCTTGTTCCCGGTCGCCGTGGTCAGGTAGTCATATCGTTTTTCGAGCGGCACGATCCACCGATTCAACAAGTCCATGGGGCGGACCATTTGCCGGCCGAAGTCATCGATCATGAAAATGCCGCCGTTCGCTTTCATCTGCAGCGGAGCTTCGTAATACTTGCCGATCGAATTGTACTTCAGATCGAGCATCGGCATGGTGAGTTCGCCGCCAACCACAATTGTGGGCCGGCGAATCTTCACGTATCGCTCGTCGTACGAGCTTCCCTTTTTCATGATGCTTTCGACGCCGCCCGCCTCCTTGGTATCTTCGCTGACCGCCTGGTGGACCACCGGATCGTATAACTTGATGATTTGTCCGCTAACCTCGATCGCATATGGCACAAAAATGTCGTCGCCCATGAGCCGCGTCACGCGCTCGGCGATGCTGGTTTTGCCATTCCCGGGCGGCCCGAACAAGAATACAGAGGCGGCGGAATTGATCGCCGGACCGATCTCGTTGAACACCGACGGCGTGATAATCATGTCGCGAAATGCCGCTTCAATGGTTCGCCGCGTGACTACGAAATGCCGAATCGTCTGCGCCGCCACGGTTTCCAAAAAGTCATCAAACGGAACAGGCGCCGGCCCGATGTAGCTGGTTTTGTTCATTGCGTCTTCGACCGCCGCGGTGCCTTTTGGCGGTTTGATTTCGTACTCGTACCCCGCGTCGCCAGCGCCGCCCTTTTGCCCCAAAATATCGATCAGGCCCTGTTTGCGCATCGCCGGCAAGGCACGGGCGAGCACCGAGTACGCCAGCCGCAACTCGTTCGCTAAATCGGAACCGGTGATTCGTCCGCGATGATACACGGTGCGCAGGATCAAATCGAACAGGAAACTGATGCTTAGGCCGATTTCGTTGATCGAAGTCGGTTGTGGCGGCAAGTAGGAGTTGACATGCGTAACGCTTGCCCCTTCGTCCTCCGGGGGGGCGTCGCCGAGGAGCACGACGCCTTCGATCCCGCCCATTTGCATGGCGTCGGCCAACAAGACGTCATACTGCGCTTTGTGCAACAACAGGTGCCGAAGTGCGTTCTTGTCGTCGCGGCGTTCGGCTTCGGCGATGCACTCCAACATCGCCGGCACGATCACATATTTGACGCCATCGACATACATGTGATGCAGGTACTCGCGGCCACGGGCGTAGCAATCCTCCGTGTGCTCCGTGATTTGCAACATCTGCTCGTGGTATTCGGGCGAAAGAATGAATCGCATGAGTCTCATCCTCGGATTCGGCCGATGCCTACCGGGCCGGTCCGATCAGGGCGTGCAAGTCCTCATCGTCCAGATCACCAACGAAATTGCAACCTAACAACCATTGTCCGACTTCCGCATCGGTCTTGTAAACGACACACGCTGCCATCGTCTTTCGCGTCATGCCGGCAGCGTCGACCAACTGAAGTTCCAGAATGGCGCCGGGTTCAATTTCCTCTTTCACTTTCACGGCGATGCCGCCCAACGAAATATTTTGAATAGCCACCGCGGGGCGAAATTCACCGTGCTCGGCAAGCCGGAAGTTCACTTCTCCGCCGATTTGGTTGATCCGCGGATTCGCCCGCGAACCTTGCGGCGGCCGCTCCTTCGCGCCAGGATGCTCAAATCCACATCGTTCAGATCGGTTGAAAAACTGCAGCCGATTACAAACGTGCCGCCATCGCTGGCGTTGCAGTAGACCACGCAAGCCAAGATCGTCGTGTGCGGATTGCTCCCAAAAACCGGCAATTCGACGTGAATCATCGAGCCAGTTTCGATGGGCCGGTCAACGACCAGGCGGATTCCACCGCGCGACACATCTTGAATTCCGGCGATGATAGGTAGGGCCCCGACTTCTGGACGAATCTTAATTTGCCGCTCGGAATGATAGCGCTCGCTGCTGCGCCGCTCGACCGTGTCAACGGATTCGTCGTTCGTCAACCGTTTGATGAATGACCGGGTTCGCTCGAACATTACTTTCCACCGACGATCGATTTGCGGCGGCTCAACGCCAATTGAGGCGATGGCCGACGTGAACAGCGTTCCGTCAACAGTTTAACTCGCGGAATCACTCCAGGCGCAAAAAAACGGAGCGGCGCGAGAAACTGACGGGACGCTTGATCGAGTTAACGATCGCTCGGTTCCGGTTTATTCGGGTTTCGCCGGTCGTTCTGGTGGTCGTGTTTGGGTTCGACCCGCGTCATTTCGAGAAGGGCGCCGACCGCAATCGCGTTCGCCAACAAGCGCACGGCCGGTTCGCCATATTCGGCACGCTGGGCAGCGGCCTCATTGGCTTCGGGATCGAACGGTTGTGCCGATTGTTCCGTCGTCGGGACATTGCTCAATGGTTGGACTTGAAATTCGTCGTCGAGCCACTCCGGCCGCTGGCCGGGTGCGCCCGCGGAAAGTGCTTCAATCTCGGCGGGGTCGAGCGGCGGCGGAACCAACATCGCCGAATTCGGCGGCAGACACAGATATTGCATTTCTTGCCAGGACATGAAGGTTCCGTCTGACATGATGCCGACCCTCTCGCGAAACTGGGCAAATATCATTCTACATCAATCACTGCATTCCTTTGCAACTCATCCAGGAAATTCTTCCATAATCCGGTGCGTCCGTCAATGAAACTGTTGCTTACGCAACCAAATCCCGGCCCGTGGGGAACCCATGTATATGACGCCGGGCGGGATGAAGAACCGCGACCGAAATGCAGCCAGCGGATCGGCGTGATCCGATTCGATGGCCCGGCGTTCGAAATCGGCGAGCGTCGACATGGATTCCGGTCTCACTCCCGCGATTCGGATTCTTGGTACAGCCCCGCCACCAATTGTTCGGCGGCGTTGCGGTCCTTCCGGGCGACCGACAGGGCCACTCGGCCCTGACTCATCCCCGGGACATCCTCCAACGAGTCCATCCGGGCGGCCTGGAGCACGATTTTCAATCCCAGCCAGGTTGTGCCGAACCAGCCTTTGACAATCGCAACCGACGTCAGATCCTTCAGCGGCACTCGCACTTTGCGAACACCGCTCTTGAGGATTCCAATAGCGGTATCTTTCATCTGAAATTCCAGGCAGATGGCGTCGCCATCGTCTCGGAGCAGGCCCTCGCATCTCCCAAATCCACCGAAGACTTCGACCGTGAACGGGACCGCGTTCATGAGTGACTCCTTGCCGTAGGGGGGAAATCTCATTCGCGATTAAGAGGTCATTCGCATCCCCGTTCTGCTTATTACTATCGCCCCGACCGTGATCGCCCAAAAACCGGACGAAAGCGGACACCTCATTGTCGCGGCGGCCGACCTGCTTTTGATGTAAGCTGATGTCCGAAAAGCTCCTGCGTCGCGATTTCGAGCACAGCAAAAAACTTGTCCGGTTTGTCCGTCCGCTTGTCCGTCCGCTTGTCCGTCCGGGTGTCCGTCCGCTTGTCCGTCCGCTTGTCCGTCCGCTTGTCCGTCCGGTTTTTGAACGGGTCGGGTTGGGTTGGCTGTTGGGGATCGTTGAAATTGGCGTAATCATGATCGCCTCCAGATTTCGCGCGCACGGAGTCCGCAAGAGAAAATATACATCTGTTTAGTATCGATTGCGATGTCGGTTCGGCGATGGATTCCCATTGAACGTAAGAAATTGTCGAGCCGAAAGTCAATTGATGCGAAGGTCAATCGAACGCTGATGACGCGGATTTAACGGATTCGCACGGATCAGAGTAAAGCCATGTTCTGATCCGTATTAATCCGTTGAATCCGTGTAATCCGTGTTCTATTTCTTTTTCGAATGACAAGGCGAGCCGAGGGGCTTGTCCCCTCGATACGGGCGTCCGGAAAGCGCGAATGTCTCGAACGGGCCCTGTACCACGGGGACAAGCCCCGTGGCTCGCAAAGGAATTGCAACCGCGGGCGCTGGGCTCTTCGCCTCGCGAACGGCCCGAGCGAACACTGCTGCCGCGTCGGGGACGGTTTTCCAGGTGAATTTCGCCGAAAGTACTCCCAACGAGACGAAAACCAAGTTGTGTCGTGTGCCGGACGGGCACTTTGACTTTCTCGGCTACACCATCGGCCGTTTCTACTCGCCGAGGACGGGCGGGGCCTACATCGGGGTCCGACCGTCGGCCAAGAAGATCCAGCGGATCTGCGCGGCGATCAGCGAGCAGACGGCGACGTCGGTGGTTGTGGCTGGAGCCGGGCGAGATGGTGGGCCGCTTGAACCGCATGCTGCGGGGCTGGGCCAACTACTTTTGTCTGGGGGCGGTGAGCCGGGCCGATCGCAGCGTGGATATGCACGCCTGCTTTCGGCTGCGTCAGTGGCTGGGGTGGCGGGAGCGCGTGCAGGGGTCGAGTCGATCGCGTTACTCCGAACCGTACCTGCGCCGCACCTTTGGGTCGCTGAAACTCGAAGGCCGTCCGCGTCGGCCCTCGTGTGCGAACGCATGAGTCCTTGTCCGAGAGCCGGATGCGGGAAACCCGCCCGTCCGGTTCGATGAGCGGGGAGTGGAGACGGAGCACGGTTAGATACTCTGGCACCGGCAACCGAAAGGGCCGGCAACACGCATGGCCAACCTACCCCACCGCGCCACTCCTCGACTCTACTCGACCAGCCTTGTACCGGTGAACAACCGAACGTTACCCCGCCGTTGAGGCCGCTGGCAGCCGGACGGCATGAATTGTGATGTGACGGGCAATCCGAGCAGACTTCAGTAAGGGTGTCACCATTATCTCTTTTTTGGATTTTTTTTCAGGACACATATTGACAAGCTTCTTGCAAAGTGTTATTGTCCGGCGCGCGGTAGAATCACGTTCCGTGACCGGCGGTGCGGCTCGTGGTCAAGCAACTTTTTCGGCGAATTAGAACTGGAGAATTTCGGTCGTCAAATCGAGGGAGGGCTCCCATGCGTCGAGCAGCTTGCCTCTATGTTTTCGCCCTTCTGATCTTGCGGTCAGCGGCATAGTGATAAGGTCGTACGCGATAATCGGCATCGTCCTTAACTCCTATTGCGGATCCTATCAATGCAGCGGGCTCAAAGCTTACTACATCGACAATAACTGCACATGTGACTTCAATAATTCCGCACAGGCAGTAACGATCTGCGTGACGCCATCGGACTACCGATGCCGTTATGACACATCATTGCAGCCCGAGAAGTGCTGGGCCAAGTGCGTTCAGAACCCGATCGTCGACTGTTGGGTCAGCTTCCCTCGCTGCACCGACACGCTTCCACCATGAGCGGGCCGGACAGATTTACTTACTGCGGTCGGCGTTCACGCGCCGATCCAATTGAGCCGAAATTCTGCGGGAGTCTCCGACTCGCGAGTCATGAAGCGCCCGGGAGATGGACACATGGGCCGACCTTCGATGGTTATCGCTCCGATTGCAAGCTGTGCCCTGATCAGATTTGTCGGGAATCGATCTCCTAAGGTAAGCAGATACGCGGGCATAGCGCTGCTTGCAGCGATCGCGATTCCTTGGGTTCAGCCTGCGACACGGGCAGAAGACCGTGAGCAAACGAATTTGCTCAACTTTGTCTCAGAAGCGCATAGCGCAGCGTTGGCGTCCATCCATTCGTGCTCATGCAGGGTCGATGTAATTAACTCGGTCTCGCTACCGCGAAAGACTCGACTCTCAACAAGCGGTCAATACTTACGTGCCGGCGATATCGTGCGTGCGAGCGCCCGGGACGGCAAGGGCACCACCGAGATTTACGCAAGTAGCTCGGGCACAAAGACAATCACTCGCAGCGCGGGTACTATTGCTGCCAGCGTGGGTGCTAGGACGTGTTCGATGGTAACGGATTGCGATGCGTGGGCATGCGGCCTGCTTGACCTCTCGCTACCCAACACGACGGAGTATACATCGTTTGACGGCCTAGTAAAGGCTTGCAGACGAGTCCGGAGCGTGCGACGAGGGATGAGCGGGAATCACGACTCTGTCTTTGTTGAGTTGGAGTTCGCTCGCAACCCGAGGATAACTGCCGAGGACTGGGCCGTCAATTTGGAGTTCGACAGCAGCGTGAACTATCTGGTACGCCGGGCTATTTATTCGACGCGTCTCAACAATAAGAAGTCTTTGAAGCGCGAATACGAGGTGCTAGGTTTCGCTGAAGCGGCGCCTTCGGTATTCTTCCCACAACATATGAAGTGCGAAGTGACACTCTCCGACCGGCACTGGAACACGCTTGAGGCCACATTCTCAAGTATTCAAGTAAATTCGTTGGTTCCGAGCGCCCTCAGCTTTCGCTTCCCAAACGGTGTCACGGTTGCCGACAACGTGCGTGGCGTGGCATATAAAGTCGATCCCGACGGAAATCAGGTGTCGGGCGAAACTCCGTTTGCAGCGTTCCCCCCCCCGGCAACGGGAAGTTCAGGCGGGGCACGCACCGGCGATTCGACAATTTCACCGACCGAGACTTCGTCAGAGCCAAGATCGTGGACTCGCTGGATCCTGCCCACATCCTTGACGGTGACTGTTTGTGCATTGATTGGATTGATTATCAGACGAGTGCGGTCGTGGTGAAGCTCGTTCTGAGTGATGAACGAACAGAAGTCATTCACAACCGCGACCCTGATTTGCTCCGTTCTGGCACCGTCGGCCTAGCTACGCGAAACGGACCGAGGGCTTGGTCTCGTCCGAGCATCGGAGGTGACAAGTGCGTAAACGAGTACTACTGGCGATTATTCTTATCGCGGGGGCCTCGTCAATCAGTTATCTTTGCGCGAAACGATCCCTCGGGAGGCAGCCGAGCGATGGCGCGACGGTAGATGTGCCGCTGATTGATTGTCCTCGGGAAATAAACTTGGGCCAACGGGAACTGGGCGACGAAGTAATTGCGCACTTGACCATTAGCAACCTTGGGACGGCTGAGCTTGTTATCGAGCAGGTGCGGACGAATTGTTCCTGCACCGGATTAGAACGGTACATTGCCGGGGAGTTGCACGCGGTTGAGTCGCTGCGCGTTCAACCTGGAGAGTCAGCTGAGGTGTCTGTTCGAGTGGCCGTTCGCGGCCGCGCCGGATTTCCGCTCACCAACATTGTCGAATTTCAGACGAACGATCCGAGGCGGCCAGATGTGAGGATCTCTTTAGTCGTCCCGCGGGTGACGGCTGGCGTGACGACTTTTCCATCGAGCGTGGTGTTTGGAACAATTCGAGTGGGGTGTATTGCGCGGCATTTGGTCGATATTAGAGACGAATCACCAGATCCTCGGCGGATTGTTGGTGCATCTGCGACAATGCCGGATGTTGTCAAAGGTGCGCGTTTTGCCGCCGGCTCAGGGTTCCAATCATTTGCAGGCTGGTAGGCCGGGAGTGTCAATCGGCCTGCTTGAGATTACGGCGTGCGGGCAGGCTCCTGCGGAACTCGATTCAAGTGTGCAATTCCGCCTTGCAGATGAAAAGGGACGATCACAGTCCATCCGGATTTTCGGTAGAATCGCGCCATTCGTTGAGACGAGCCCGCGAACGCTGGTTCTCCCACGGCACTCGCGCTCTGGCCTTTCATTTGAAGAGATCTTGCAGGTTCATGCATTCGGCAACGAGCCGTTCGAACTCGTGATTTCCTCTCTTCCTGCGCGGATGTCAGCCGAAATAATTCGGCGACCGGAAACTAAAAATGACGTATTTGTTCGGGTCCGCTGGGAGCGACCGTTCGAGCGGCTCCCCCAGCACGCAAAAGACGAATCAATAGCATTGCTGGCAAAAACGGCTCACGAGCAGGTGACACTGAGAATCCCGGTAATTCGCGAAGCGTGGAGAAAGCAGTGAATTTCAGAATTCGGCCTGGGTCCAGTCTGATTGAGCTCGTTGTCGTGGTCGGCATAATCGGGATACTCTTTGGTATTTTGATTCCTGCCGCCCAACGCACGCGTGGTGCTGCGGTTAGCCTGAGCTGCAAGAACAATTTGAGGCAGATTGGACTCGCCCTTCAGACTTATGATTCGCAATATGGCCGGTTGCCACCCACCAATTCGCAACCCCTGTCGAGTAACGATCCTAATGCCTTGCTGGGCTGGATGGCGCTCATCTTGCCCGAGATCGAGCAGTCGGGTCTCTATTCGCTTAGTGAGCAGGCTTGTCGGGTGGATCGGGAGCCGACTCATGATCCGCCGCACGTGGGCTTTTCGACCGTAATCCCGGCATATGTTTGTCCGGCGGACGCCCGTTTGCGAAATCCCCTTACTGACCAGTTCAACTACACGGCCGCGTACACCTCTTATATTGGTTTTGGCGGCTGCCTAACGCCGGAATCGGACCGCGTTCTTCCTGGAGTGTTCTCGAGGACACCTGGAATTCGATTGATGGATATCACCGACGGAACTTCGAACACTGTGATGGCTGGAGAACGACCGCCGCCTGACACCTTACAGGCTGGATGGTGGTATCCAATCTACGTGGGCGACGGGAGTGGGTTTCGCGGCCCAAATAATGTCCTGACAATCGGACCGATTAAACTCTGGGCGCAGGATCCGTGCGTTGGCGTTCGAGGCACATTTGGGCCGGGACGGCTCGATAACCCATGTGATCGATTTCACGTTTGGAGCCTTCACTCAGGGGGTGCGAACTTTCTTTTTGCCGACGGTTCAGTGCGCTTCCTTGGATATTCAGCCGAACCTACGATGGTCGGGCTGGTGAGTATAGCAGGTGGTGAGCCAATTGACGCACCATGAGAAAATGGGCCGGGAATAAATAGTGTCGCCTCATCACTTCCGTAATCCTCTGCCGAGTTCGCGGTGGCGTTGGCGTATTACACGGTTTTTGCTCTCGCCTCCATCATGCTCAATACCATCGCCTTCGCGGGCCTGTTCTTTGAAAAGCAGGCCGCGAAGGGGAAGTAGAGTCGAGAAGTGGCGCGGTGGTTTAGGTTGAGCCTATCGTGTTGCCGGCCCTTTCGGTCTGCCGGTGCCTCACTAGCCCAACCGTGCTCCGTTTCCACTTCCCGCTCATCGAACCGGACGGGCGGTTTTCCCGCATCCGGCTCTCGGACAAGGACTCATGCTGTTCGCCCACGGGAAGCTGACGTGCGACGGCCTTCGAGTCGCAGCAAGCCCAAGCGTTCGGTACAGGTACTGGTCTGGAGTAACGCGTGTCGTTCCCGACCCCTGCACCTTGTGCTTGCGCACACAACCACTGACGGAGCCGATGGCGACGTGCGTGATCCACGGCTGCGATAGGCCTGGCTGACCGGCCCCAGACAGAAGTAGTTCGCCCAGCCGACGCAGTATGCGGTTCAAGCGGCCACCATCTCGTCCGGCGTCCAGCCAGCATCCAACGTCGCGCCGGTCGTGCTCGCTGATCGCCTCGCAGAGCCGCTGGATCTTCTTCGCCGACGGTCGCGTGCCCAGATGTAGGCCCGGCCCGTCCTCGGCGAGTAGCACCGGCCGATCGTGTAGCCCAGAAAGTCGAACGTCTCGTCCGGCACCCGGCACAACTTGCGTCTTCGTCTCGTTCACCGTCAGCTTCAGCCTGTGCATCATGTCCCGCATCGCGGTCATGGCCTTCTTCGGCCGTGCCCGCGACAGCAGATCACGAAGTCGTCCGCATAGTTGACGATGTGCGCGTCCAGACGCTGCTCGTGGCCCAGCGCCTTCCAGCCCAGCACGAACCGACGCATGTAGAGGTTGGCCAGCAGCGGCGAGATCGGCGCGCCTTGCGGCGTGCCCCGGCCCTCGTCCTTGTTGCGGGTCGTCCGCTGCTTCGCGCCCACGCTCGTCGATCTCTTCCACCGGCGCTTCCAGCCACATCTTGATCAGATGCAGCAGGTGCCGGTCGCTGACGCGACGGGCCACCGACTTCATCAGTTCGGCGTGCGGAATGCTGTCGAAGTACCCGCTCAAGTCCGCGTCCACCACCTCCGTATGCCCCGTGTTCAGCAGCGCATGGACCTGCTTGCACGGCATCCAACGCGCTGCGGTCCGGCCGGTAGGCGTACTGCTCCGGCTGCAGGTCGGCCTCGAAGATCGGCTCCAAGACCAGCACGGCCGCCATCTGCACCACGCGATCCCGGATCGTCGGGATGCCCAACGGCCTCTGCTTCCCGTCCGGCTTGGGGATGTATACCCGCCGGACCGGCTGCGGTCGATACGTCTTGCTCCTGGAGTTCCTCCGCCAGTTCGCCCAGCCATCGCTCCACGCCGTACGTTCTCGATGTCCTCGAACGTCTGGCCGTCCACGCCCGCGCCCCGCCGTTGGCCCGGCAGCATCGGTAGGCGATGCCACAGCACGTCCGCTCGGTACACCTTGTCGTACAGCACATAGAACCGATAGCTGGGCGATCCCTTCGCTTTGGCATGCAACGCCTCCTGCAGCTTCTGAACCTTTGTCGGAGGTGTCAGGCTCATCGCCAATCTCCCGGCTCTCGCCACTTCGTACGTTGACCTTGAACTAAGGCCCCTTCCCTCCACCGGCATTACCCGGCTTCGTCGGTACTACGGGCCTCTCCGCCACCCCACACGGCCCGGCCTGTCCCTCGCGGGCGTCCGGTTGGCGGTCACGCGCCGCCACCGCTGGGGCTTCCCGTGTTGCGTTTGATCTCCTGTGCAGGCATGCCGTCGCCATTACCCCGGTGGGACCGCAGGCGTGCGTTCTGTCGCTCGCCCGTGTCGCCCAGCGACGGCGGCCTTCCCCGTATCTCAGTGCGGGTCGGCTCCCACATCACCCGTTTCGAGGCCTGCTCGGCGTTCACTCGCGTTACGGCCTGCCTGCTCGCGGAGTCGCCTAAAGCGACCCTTTCCATCGAAGGCTTCGGCAGTTTCGTTACCTCCACCGCCGCTCCGATTGCTACCGGCCGGAGCGACATTGCCGGGCGGGACTTGCACCCGCTGAAGATCAACGCCTTTTCACGGCGCACAATGGTGGCGGTTTTCGCAAGCGCATAGCTCAAAAAATGTTGCGGCAAATTAGTGCCCACAGCGCATTCGAAACTGGCTCCAATTTACTCAAGCCATTTTTCCCACAGACCACAATCAACCGGTCAAAACCCGTTGCTTCTGAGGCGTGCTGTTTGCCACGGGCACCGAGAGCGGCGGGAGCGACACCGGCGGGCTGCGGACCAACGACGACGCCTCATTCAGCTACACATTGAGTTCGCTGGCAACGACCACCGCCGAGGGCTGCTTCAGCCAATACGACTACGAGGCGGGGCAATACTCGGACGGGAGTTATAGCTTCTCCAGCGCCGTGCACGACGAACACGCCGAGGATTCGACCAGCTACGCCGTCACCGAGACGCTGGTTCGCGAGGGGACCGGCACCTGGGTCAACGATCGCTCGGGCATCAGCACCTCCGGCGTCAACGGCACCTTCCTCTACTCCGCCAGCGGCTCGATGACCGTCTCGGAGAGCGGCAGACCGGGGTCACAGACCCCGGCTACAGTGATGGAGCCGGGGTCGCAGACCCCGGCTACAGCGCTGTACAGCCGGGGTCTGTGACCCCGGACGCCTTGTTCCGGCGGCGACTCGGCCTCGAACACCACCGGCTTCAGCATCGCCGGGAACTTCAGCGGTTCCGGCAGCGATGCGGGTTCGATGAGCCTGCACGAGGAAGGGACTTATTCCAACGGAACTTGGAATTTGGGTTCGTACGCCGAGACGGGCAACGAACAGTGGAGCGACTCGTCCGAATACGACGAGACGCAGACCGACGGGACTTCCGCCGTCGCACGAATGCAACCGACAAGACGATGATCGCCTGACTGACTGCTCCGGATGTAGCGGAAGAAATCGACAAAGTCGGCCGAGCGGCTTGTCCCCTCGATACGGGGCTCCGGAAGCGCGAATGTCTCGACAGGGCGCTGTGCCACGGGGACAACCCCGTGGCAAGGAAAGGTCAGGGTTTCTTCGGCGGACGTGGCGTCGCGGCTTCCGCTTTGTCGACACCTTGTTTCAAGCGCCAGCCCTGCCGCGCGGGCAAATCACGAAATTCTTGTTTTTGGCCGGACGGCCAGGTCACCAACACGGATTCAACTTTGTCCGCGGCCCCGAGCCCAACGATAAGCCGCCGCTCATTGGCCGATAGATAGCTGCCGCCGCCGTTGATGAAGCGAACCTGCTTTCGACCGCCGCTGGTGATCTCAACGCGGGCGCCGATCGCATTCCGATTGCTGCTTTTGCCGTCGCCGATCAACTCCAGGCGAATCCAGTTGTTGGCGTTGTGAGTTTGGTTATGCAGCAATCCAACTCGGCCCGCGCAGTTGCTGAAGGCGAGATCCGGTCGGCCGTCGTTGTCGAAATCGGCCGTGGCCAGGCCGCGTCCGACTCGGAGTTCGCGGAAGTATGGCCCCGCATCGCTCGAGACGTCGCGGAATTTTCCAGGCTCCGCGCCCAGAAAAAGCTGCGCCTCTTGGGCCATGGGTGATCCGAGAATCTCCATCGCATGGCGATGAATATGGCCGTTGGCCACGGCGATATCAAGCCGCCCGTCGAGGTCCACGTCGGCGAAAACCGTGCCGAAGCCGAGACGATGAACGCTCGGCCCGCCGAGTCCCGATCCGAAACTGTATTCATGGAATCGGAGATTGCCCTTATTGCGAAAGAGCACGTTTGGCCGATTCTGAAAATTCGTCACGAACAAGCTGGGGCGGCCGCTGCCGTCGATGTCGCCGGCATCGACTCCCATGCCCGCCATGAGCGAACCATGCGGGCCAAACGCGCAGCCGCAATACAGCGCTTTTTCAACAAACTTGCCGCCGCCCTGATTGTGGAACAAGAATGCGGGCTTCATGTCATTGGCGACAAAAATGTCGAGTTTGCCGTCGCCATCGAGGTCGGTCATGACGACGCCGAGTCCCGGCGAGGGCGACGGCGCGGCAATTCCCGAAGTCACCGAAATATCGGAAAACGTGCCGTTGCCGTTGTTTCGGTAAAGTTGATGGGCGACGCACGCGAACAGGGACGGCTGGCAACTCATTTGTAACTTCGTCCGTTCGTCGGAGCAGTCCGGGTACTGATCCAGATCGACCTCGACGTAGTTGCAAACGTACAGGTCGAGGAAACCGTCGCCGTCGATATCGCCCCAGGCAGCGCTGGTCGCCCAGTGTTTGTCGGCGAGACCGGCTTTCTCCGTCACGTCGACAAATCGCCGTCCGAACGGCCCGCCCGGCTCATTATGGAACAGCTCCAGCTTGCCAAAATACGTTACCAGCAAGTCGTCGTAGCCGTCGTTGTCAAAGTCGCCCACCGCGCAGCCCATGCCGAAGCCGGCGTGATCGAGACCAACCTTGGCCGTCACATCGGTGAATGTGCCGTCGCCGTTGTTGCGATAGAGTTTGTGCGTCGGCGGGGAGTTTTTGCCGTCGGGGCGAACGGGTCCATCCTGGATGCAAAACAGATCGGGCCAGCCATCGCCGTCGAAATCGATCCAGCCGATCCCGCCACACATGGTCTCCTGAATGTAGTGCGTCGGCGTGGCACTGTCGTAATGCTGAAAGTCGATTCCGCGTTCGGCAGCGATATCGACAAACCAGGGAACGCCCGCCGTCGGCGCCGGCACGGAATCCGATTGCGGGGCCGACTTTGGATCGCGTCCGCAGCCCGTCAACGCGACGACCGCGGCCAGCAGAATCAAATGCGAGGATATTCTGTTTGGCCCTGGGCTCGACGATTTCGCAGTTCGATCGAACGTCATGGCTGGGCTCGCTGACGATGGAACGCGGCTTTCTCGGTGTCGCCGTGCTTCTGGTAGTAGTCGGCAAGGAGTTTGTGGGCGGAAACGCAGTCGGGCGACCGTTGAACGATTTGTTCGAGAAGGCGGACGCCGTCGGCCGCATGTTCTGTGTTGAGCAAGGATTCGGCGACACGAACCTGCACGCCGATATTGTTCCGGACGCGCCCGGCCTCCTGAAACAAAGATTTTGCCTGGCATTCCTGCAATTCCGCCAAGGCGCGCCGGGCCTCCGGATGCTGGCCGGTTTGGCTATAAGCGAGGCTCAGATAATACCACACCGATTCCTGCACTTCGGGTCGCGTGCCCAGCGCCCGCTTCAAAACGGGGATGGCTTTGTCGGCCTGACCCGAGTCAATCAGCAATGCTCCTCGAAGAACTAGCGCGGCGGGCCGGTTTGGCTCCTTTGCCAGCACCTTGTCGACGAATTCGCGAGCGCGATCGTTGTCGCCCATCGCCTGACAAATCTTCGCTTGCAGTTCCATGAGCTTCAGGTCATCGGGATGGTGCTGTAGGCAGACCCGGCATTCGCTGTCCGCTTCATCCAGTTCTCCCGCAGCGAGCAGCCATTCGGCGCACCTTGTTCGCATTTCATCGTTGTCCGGACGCAATCGCAGCACCGCCGCTGAGTCCGCGATTGCTTCGGGCAATTGGTGCAACGCCAGCCAAATGTCGATGCGGTCTGTGAGTGATTCGGAATTTGAATCGTCCAGCTTCGACCATCTTTCGAGAATTTCGCGTGCCTCGATCAACTTGCCTGCTTTCATCGCGGCTTTGGCATAAGCGCGAAGCACTTCCACATCATTCGGATCTCGCTGCAAGCAGCGCTCAAGGGCCGGCTGAACCGCTTCGAATTTGCCGGATGATGCCTGTTGCAACGCTTCATTCCGGTCCGACCGGCGATCGAGCCATCGGAAGAAATAAACGACGGGCGCCAGTGCAATCAGGATTGCCAATCCGAAAAGTGCATAGCGTATCCGGCGAGCCCGTCGCCATTGAGCATTCGGGCGCGAACATCGCGCAGGTGAGCCAGATGCAGCGCTCGGCATGGTATGCGAGTATATGGGAAAGATCGCCGAGTCCAGCAATACTGGATTTCATCCTAACCGCGATTATCGTCGCGTCAAGCGAATTGCAATCATTCGAACGAAGCGTCGGACACTTTCAATTCGTACCGGTCGCGATTGGCCAATGGCGGCAGCATTTCGCGCGGAAGCAAAAACGTGCGGACCGCCCAGAATTCTTGGAAAATCCGGTATTGCGTCGTCATGTCGAGATACGACACGCCCGTCGAGCCGCCGGTGCCGAAGCGGCGGCCGATCATGCGCTCGACCATGCGCGCGTGCCGCGTCCGCCAGAGCACCAGTTGTTCCTCCAGTTCGACGACCGTTTCAATCAAGACATACGGCCACGAGAGCAATGGTAAATCGCGGTATGACTCGATGAATAGCAGACCGATGCGAGCTCGAAGCGTTTTCGATTCGCCTTCCGGCAGGTCAAGAAAGTGATTGAATTCGGACAACAAGTTCGAGTCGTAGCGATTGAGCGCGGCTCGATACTGTTCGATAAATGATTGCAAGCAGGCCGAATCGTCGGCGGAGTTCGGCAGTGAACCTTGAATCGGCGTCCGCGAGAGCCAGTGCAACAGCGCGTCGCGGAGGGAAGTTTCTTTTCGGGCTTGTTCTAACGCTCGCACGATGCTCTCGCCGCCAGGCGACTCGGGAGCCAATTGCTCAAGTTCGGCGATTGGGTCGAACGGCCGTACCTTGGGCGACAGACCCAGAAGCAGTTCCATTTGCCGCATCTGGTACGACTGAAAACCGCTCGACTCGCCAAGTTTCTTGCGAAAAGCGAGGAAATCCTGCGGCGTCAGCGTCTCCAATACGCCGAAGGAATCGATTCCGAGCTTGAGGATTTCGGTGACTCGCCGCAGGCTCCGCACGACTTGCGGAATTTGCTTTTCCGGCACCCACTCGGCGACGATCCGATCGCGCCGAGCGAAGTTCGCGCAAGACCAATTTGAGCCAAAGCTCGAACACCTGGTGAACGACAATGAAGTGCAGTTCGTCCTCGGTCAATTGAGTATCTTTCTGCTCCATGCCGCTCTGCAATTGCAGCAATGGAATCAGGCGAAGGTAATCCCAATACGTGGCTGGAGGCTCATTCATGATTCATGGTTTCACAATGATTTTTCCGCTCAACGTCCCCGCTTTCTTCTGCGTGTTATCTTCCTGCAAGCGGTGAGCCGCGGCGGCATCCGATAGAGGGAATGTTTTCCCGATTAGCACCCGAAGCTTCTTCTCCGCCAGCCAGCGATTGATGTCGTCGGCGCACGTTCGTTGCTCGTCGGGCGAGGCTCGAAACATCGCGAAGCCAAATATCGACAAGTCCTTGGTGTAGAACGTGCCGTTTGGGAACGCCGGGCGTGCGGCACGCCCGGCCATGACGACGACTCGACCGCGGAACGCCATCGCATCAAAAGTCTTATCGAAGTCCGCCGGCGGCTGGGTCTCGTACCAAACATCGACGCCCTGTGCGCCGGTGAATTCCTTAATCGCGGCGGCGACGTCTTCGGTCTTGTAATTGATGGCGCGATCGGCGCCCAGTCTCGCGACAGAGTTGGGCCTTTTCCGGCGAGCCGACGGTCGCGACCGCTTTCGCGCCGGCGGCTTTCGCCATTTGCACCACCATCGAGCCGACGCCGCCCGTGCCGCCATTGACGAAAACCGTCTCGCCCGCTTTCAGATTCGCGCAGCGGAATAAACCGAGATGTGCCGTGATCGCCGTTAGCGACGCGGCCGCCGCATCGACTTCGGCAACGCCCGCCGGCAGCGGATAGAGCCAATCCTCGGCGACGCTAGCGAATTCCGCGAATGTTCCCTGCCGGCCCAGCAGCCCCTGATTGCTGCCCCAGACGCGATCGCCGACTTTGAATCGTTTCGCATTGGGCCCGAGCTTTTCCACCACGCCCGCGAGGTCGCAACCCGGAATCGATGGCCTCGGCTGGTTCATGTTGACCATGCCGGAGCGAATATATGTATCGATCGGATTCACCGCCGCCGCCGCGACCTTTACCAAGACTTCGTTGTCCTTCGGCATCGGTGTCGGCAAATCGCCAAATTTGATCACTTCAGGTGCACCCGGCGCTTCATAAAATGCGGCTTTCATGATCGGACTGCCCTCGGTGGCGAGATGAATGGCCTCTGACGGGTAGAATAAGAGTGTAAGCTTGAGTCGGCATCCGATTCGCTGGTAATAACCGCAAATCGCGCGGGTAAACTACCGATGCGGGCGTTTCTCTCCCACCGCGAACGCGGTATTCGCTTGCGAGATGATTCATGAAAGATGGAAATACGCTGATCGAATATGGGGCGACAATCGATGCCCAAGCGATGGTGACGCCACCGGACGTGACCGAGCTTGAACTGGAGGCCGGACACCCCGGCGAGCACGATCAGGAATATATCCAGCGGCGAAAGGAGCTATTCGCCCTCTGCCGTAAGCATCGGCTCGAACGGCTCGGCCCGCCGATGATCGAGTACACGCCCGAAGAGACTCGCATCTGGCGCAAAGTCAGCCCGAAACTTAATGAATTGCATTTCAAGTACGCCTGCCAGATGTACAACCAGGCGAAGCGTGATCTGGAGATTACCAAAACCGAGATTCCGCAACTTCGGTTATTGAGCCAGCAACTCGAACGCGTCACCAACATGCACCTGGTGCCAGCGGAGGGGGCCCTGCCCTATCGCACCTTTTATGAATACATCGCCCAACGCGGATTTCCGGTGACGCAGTTCATTCGCCATGGCTCGCACCCGGAATTCACGCCCGAGCCGGACATGATTCACGATTGTTTGGGCCACGTGCCGCCATTGATGATTCAAGATTACGCCGAGTTGCTCACGTTGATCGGCAAGGCAGTGGCAACAACCAACAAGGGCGATCAGGTGCTGGCATTGAAGCGATTCAGTTGGTTCAGCATTGAATTTGGCCTGATCGAGGAAGCGGGCGAAACGAAAGTGTTCGGCGCGGGAATTCTGTCATCGACCGGCGAGATCCCCTACTCGCTGCACTCGCCCGAAGTGACCCGTAAGCCATTCGTGACCGACGTGGTGATCGCCACCGATTACGACCCGTCCCGGATGCAGGATCATTTGTTTATCGCCCCGTCGTTGCCGTTCCTTCGCCGCGAGTTGGAAGGGCTAGTAAGGCGGTTCGGGATTCCGCTGCTGTGATAATAATTGAAGCACAGACAGAGTTTACAGAGAGTAAACTTCGAGTTCCGGTCTGACGCATGTATGCAAATGAACTCGTGATTATGTATTGTTCGGAATCTGTCTCTGTGTGCTCTGTGACTCGGTGGTTTTCTTGTATTAGAGTCGGGTGATTCATGAGCAACGCCGATATCTCTCTCCGCCGAATTGACCACGTGCGTTTCTTTGTCGGAAATGCGCGGCAATCGGCGTATTTTTATCGTAATGCCTTCGGATTCGATGTCGTCGCCTATGCTGGGCTTGAAACGCGGATGCGGCACGAGGCGGGCTATGTGTTGAAGCAGGGGCAGATCACGTTCGTGCTGGCGTCGCCGCTCAGCGCCCGAGCACTATGAGAGCCCGAGATTGATCATCCACGGCGATGGCGTGCAGGACATCGCATTGGAAGTGGACAATGTCAAGGAAGCGTACAACGAGGCGGTCTCTCGCGGCGCCGTTGGCGTCGTTGGACCCACCTGCCTTGAAGACAAACATGGCGTCTACGAGTACGCCACGATCCGCGCCTACGGCGACACCACGCACAGCTTCGTCAACCGCGATCGTTATCGCGGCGTCTTCACACCGGCTACGAACCGATCGATCCCGAGCGTACAGCGCCTCGACTTTTCACCCGGTCGGCCTCGCCGCAATCGACCATATCGTCGGCAATGTCGAAGAAGGGAAAATGAACGAGTGGGTCGATTTTTATCGCAAGGTGCTCGGCTTCGAACAACTGGTTCACTTCGACGACAAGGATATCAGCACCGAATACTCTGCGTTGATGTCGAAGGTTGTGCAGAACGGCACGGGGCGAATCAAGTTCCCACTCAACGAGCCGGCAAAGGGGCGACGACGATCGCAGATCGACGAGTACCTGAGTTTTACGCCGGCCCTGGCGTGCAGCACATCGCGATGGCCACGGGCGACATTATCAAGACCGTCCGAGCGATGCGCCAACGACGTGTCGTTTTTGCGCGTGCCGCGAACTTACTACGACATGCTGTCAAGCCGCGTCGGCGAGATCAAGGAAAACATCGAGGAACTCGCCGAACTCGGCATCCTCGTCGATCGCGACGAGGAGGGCTACATGCTGCAGATTTTCACCAAGCCCGTCGAAGACCGCCCGACACTGTTCTTCGAGGTCATCCAACGAAAAGGATCGAAGAGCTTCGGCAAGGGAAACTTCAAGGCATTGTTCGAATCGATCGAGCGCGAACAGGCCCTGCGCGGAACTTTGTGAGAGGAATTGCGATGAGCACCGCCACACCAACACGGCTTATGACGAGCGACGATTTGTTCGCGATGCGACCGAACAAAAAGGTTGACCGTTGGCTATTTCGCGGGGAATTGAGGGAAACCAAAGTGACCATGCGCAATCCGAGCCACAGCGCGACCGTGGTCAATACAGCCTACCAACTGAAATCCTGGCTGAAGACGGTGCGCAGGCCCGCGTGGGAAAGTCTACGCCGGCGAAGCTTATTTCCGACTTCGATCGAATCCGGATACGAACTTTGGAATTGACGTTGCGCTTTCCACTCCACAACAAGCCGCCGAGACGGGAAAGAAGGCAAGCTTCGTTGATGGATCACCGATTCTAGCGGCGGAAGTGCTGTCGCCTTACGACAAGCAGAAGGACATAGCCGAAAAAATCGAGGAATACTTGGATTGCGGGGTCAAGGTCGTATGGATCATAGACCCCTATGCAGAGACCGTCACTGTTTATCGCCCCAATGCCGAGCCCGTCATGTACACGCGGTCACAACAATTGCCAGGCGGAAAAGAATTGCCCGGCTTCAAGTGCCAAGTCAGCGAATTGTTCGAGTAAGCCATCATGCCGCTACCACCCATTGCCAGCATCCGCGACTTTTACGCCTTCGAGCAGCATGTGAAGACATGCAGGGCGAAGCGCAGGCTGGAAATGGTGCCGCAGTGGTATCAGGCGCCTGTTTTTTATTTCTCGAATCCGGTCTGCAGCGATCGGCCACGATGATCCAGTTCATGCACCCCACGGGAGCGAGGCGATCGATTACGAACTGGAACTCGCCTGCGTGATCGGGAACGCCGCGCGCAACTTGCCGGCGGATGATCGCGCGATGGAATGCGTCGCCGGGTTCACCATCATGAACGACTGGAGCGCACGCGACATTCAGCGAGTCGAAATGGCGGTGGGGCTTGGGCCAAGCAAGAGCAAGGATTTCGCCACGTCGCTAGGTCCCGACCTGGTGCCGCTTGCGGCATTGCAGGATCGATATCGCGATGGGCGGCTTCACCTGGAAATGACCGCCAGTGTCAACGGGCGTGAACTTTCGCGCGGCAAAGCCAGCAGCATGTATTGGACCTGGCCGCAGATTCTCGCCCATGCCAGCCGCGACACGGAGCTTCGCCCCGGCGACGTGCTCGGCTCGGGCACCGTCGGCACCGGCTGCATTCTCGAATTGACGCCGGAAAAAGCCGGCGGCTGGCTGAAGGCCGGCGATGTCGTGGAATTGACGATTGAAAGAATGGGGACGTTGCGAAACCGAGTTGTGGCGAATCAGTAAAATAATGGCGGCGTTCATAAGCCAGCGGAGAATAGTCGCATGTCGATTGGAACGATACCAGCGGAACTTTGGAGCCAAATCGAGAAGTTGGCGGAATCGGATCATATTGCTCCAGACGAAGAGACGATTCGCCTGCTTAACGAGGCGATCCAACATCGGAGCGAGTTGCATGGCGGCCCAGGCTTGGCGCAGGCATCGGTCCCGGAGACGCTTGATCGCTTGGCGAAATTGAGGGCGCGAATTCGCCCGGACTGGGGGGGCCCGAGTACCGTCGAGCTTTTACGAGAAGACCGAGAACGATGACTGGAGTGTCGTACAGTTGTGTTGTCGATGCGAGCATTGCCATCCAATTGGTTTTTCCCGAACCGTTGTCGGCAGGCGGCTACGCTGTTCGCGCTTTTGGGAACGACTGCGTCGATCTTTCATGTACCCGACCTGTTCTTCACCGAATGTGCAAACATCTGCTGGAAAAAAGACCAACGGAACGCGTGCACCGAAGCCGAAGCGTTGGCGGGCTTGTCGGACATCGCGGCACTCCCATTGGCGTCAACCTCATGCCACGCCCTCGCCAATGACGCAATCCGGGTCGCCTTGACGGAAAAGATCACAGCCTACGACGCGTGCTATGTCACCTTGGCCCAGCGAATGTCCGTGCCATTGATCACTGCAGATCAGAAGCTCGTCCAAAAACTTCGCGCAGTCGGGACCCGTCGTATGGCTCGGCGCTTGGACCGCACCACCTCAACCCCGTGATATCGAGCTACTTTGGAGAGCAACTTATGCCCCCTTATCTCAAACTTGGATCGTTGCCGCCCAAGCGGCATATAGCGCATCCGAATGAGCCCGGCTATCGCGGCGAGGGCATTCATTACGAGGAAGTGGTCACGACGCAGGGTTTCAGCCGGGCGTACAGCATCGTTTATCATTTGCGTCCGCCGACGCGGGTCAAGCATATTGAAGCCGCCGGAAATCGCGTTCATCACGAAGTTGAAGAACATGTGCTGCGGCACCATCATTTCAAGACGAAACCGATGCCGCGCGGCGGCGACCCCGTGCTCGATCGCGTACCGTTGCTGTTCAATAGCGATGTGACGCTCTCGCGTTCGCGGCCGGCGAAACCGCAAGTAGAGTTGTATCGCAATGCCGCGGCGGACGAAATTCTCTTCATTCATGAGGGGCGCGGTCATTTGCTTTCAATGTTTGGACGGCTGCCGTTCAAACCGTTTGATTACGTTGTGATTCCGCGCGGCGTGGCGTATATGCTCGAATTTGACAGCATCAATGAGGTCGAACTATTTGCAATTGAAACGCCGCACTCGGTCGGCGTTCCGCCACGTTACATGAATGCGGACGGCCAGCTTCGGCTTGGCGCGTCCGTATTACGAGCGCGACTTTCATGGACCGGCGGATCTGGTCGCGGTCGATCGCGAAGAGGATGTGTCGCTATTGATCAAGGATGGTTCGCGGCTGACTCGCTATGTGCTGGCGCATCACCCATTTGATGTCGCCGGATGGGATGGGCTAGTTTATCCCTACACCTTCAACGCCGACGATTTCGAGCCGATCACCGGCACGATCCATCAGCCGCCGCCGATTCACCAGACATTTGAGACCAAGGGCTTCGTCGTTTGCACCTTCGCCCCGCGGATGCTCGACACGCATCCCGAGGCGATCAAGGTGCCATACGCCCATTCCAACGTCGATTCGGACGAGGTGCTGTACTATGTTCGCGGGCGGTTCGGCAGCCGTCGCGGCGTCGAGGAATTGTCGATCACGCTGCACCCGCGCGGCATCCCGCATGGCCCGCATCCCGGGACGATCGTCGCCAGCCGTCCGATGACTCGCACCGACGAACTTGCGGTGATGGTGGACACCTTCCAGCCGTTGAAACTGACGAAGCAGGCGATGGAGATGGACGATCCGAGCTATCCGTATGGTTGGATGGAGTAAGTGAGAAATCATTCAAACGGAAAACCGCAGCATGAATCGAGATCGAACTATTGGTGAAGTCGAGGTCAATGTCGGCATTCCGATACAATGTTGAGAGTTTGCTCTTGGCGAGACAATGTCATGAAACTGCCCGAGTTTCTCAACGAACGTGATCCCGGCGAAATCGCCGTGACCGGCCACCGCATCGGCCTGTATTCCATCGTGCGCGATTTCACCGGAGGCATGTCGGCAACGGACGTGCATGAGGAGTATCCATCGCTGCCAGTCGAGTTGATCGAAAAGGTGATCGAGTTCTATTTGGCAAATAAGGCCGAAGTGGACGAATACGTGGCTGCATACCGGGCAGAATTGGAGCGGCAAGAAGCCGTTGGGCGACATCTCGATCTGGATAAACTGCGACGGCGTTACGCCGAGCTTTACCCTGGTCGGGCAGTTCCAGGCGCTAAGGAATAATGCGCCGTGGCGTTGACCTTTCTTCTGGACGAACACCTTCGCGGCAAGCTGCAGCAAGCGATTGCACAGCACAACGCGCGCGGCACCGATGTCATCGATGCAATCGCGATCGGCGATCCGCCGGGTTTGCCGCTCGGAACCTCAGACTCGGATATTCTTGTTTGGGCGGAACGCCAAAGGCGGCTATTGCTGACACGTGATGTACGCACAATGCCCGTGTACTTCGTTCAGCACCTCCAAGCAGGCCATCGAAGCCCGGGTTTGCTGGTTCTGAGGGCTGGATTCTCGCTTTCAGCAGTCGTGGCTGCGCTGGCACTAATCGCTCATGCCGGAAATTCTGCCGACTACGTTGATCAGATCGAATTCATCCCGTGAGGATTGAAAGACTATATGCGCATCGACACTTCCTCCGCGCCCGCTCCCGAAATTTATCAGGCCCTTGTCGGCGTGGTCGCGCCGCGGCCGATCGCCTGGGTCACAACCATCAGCCCAGCAGGCGTCGTCAATCTCGCGCCGTTCAGTTTTTTCAACACCTTCAGCGCCAATCCGCCGGTCGTGGTGTTCTCGCCCACCTTGCGGCGAAACGGCACGAAGAAGGACACGCTGCTGAACATTGAGGCGACGCGGGAGTTCGTGGTCAACGTCGCGGTGGAATCACTGGCGGAAAAGGTCAATCTTTCGTCGAAGGAGCTACCGCCTGACGAAAGCGAGATCGACCTCACGGGGTTGCACACCTCGCCATCGTCAAAGGTGCGGCCGCCGCGGCTGGCCGAGTCGCCGGTGAATCTCGAGTGCAAGCTTCGGCAACTCATTCCGCTAGGCGAAGGCCCGATCGCCGGCAACTTGGTGATTGGCGACATCGCCATGATTCACGTTTCCGATGACGTGTTGGATTCAAACGGAAAGGTTGACCCGCGCAAGCTCAAGGCGATCGCCCGGCTTGGCGGCGACTGGTATTGCCGAACGAGCGACCTCTTCGAAATGAAGCGACCCTAGTCGCGGCGCGATCTTTGTCTCACTCGCGCATCTTCACCAAGCTACTTTTGCGAAAATCCCGGAAAAACCAGGCGCGGCGCTGCATACAATTCGATCGGCATGTGGATTCGAGCTTCGTGATTGACCGCATGTCGGGTCAGCACATTGGCGACCGTTGCAAGGGTTCAAATCATTTCGGCGACTGAACGGGTCGGCCGTTGGCTGCCGATTGGGCCGTGAACGACTCAGGCCAGAGGTATGAGCAAAAGGCGCAAGACAGGTTAAGAACGGAACATTCTCAGTTTGCGACCTTTTTCTTATCTTGCGGTGACTTGGTAGCCGATGAGATGTGTGTCATGAAGGACCGGCGGCGGCCGTCGCTGAAGCCCTGCGGCGCACCTAACCGTCGGCCCGAGACCTCCCCGCCCGAACGACCCCTGGCATCGCCCGCGACACGGACGCGCGGGCAGCCGACCCCGCAACCGCGGCGCATGCCGCGGCGGCCGCCAGGCAAGACGGGCGTCCCCGGAGTGCGTGGGAACGTGGATTTCCCACGGCCGACAGGCCGCTCGCACCGGGCCAGGGCCAGCGAGTCAATCTGGAGAGCCCGCCATGAAGAAAGTCTTTACCACCGGCCAGGTCGCGAAAATCTGCAAGGTCGCGCGCGAGGACGGTTTCCAAATGGTTCGATTCCGGCCGCCTCAAGGGATACCGCATCCCGGGCAGCCAGGACCGCCGCATTCCCCGCGAGCAGTTGATCCGGTTCCTCAAGGAACACGGCATGCCGCTCGGCGAACTCGAAGAAGAAGAATGGCACAAAATCCTGATCATCGGCGCCGAGAAACTCTTCATCGATCGCTTGCAGGAAATGCTGCCCGATAACGAAGACTACCGATATCAGGTGGCCAACAGCGGATTCGAAGCGGGCATCATGGCCCAGAGCTTCCATCCCGACACCATCATTATCGATCTTTCCCTCGGCCGCAGCGAAGCGCTGCAAATCGCGGCGAACCTTCGCAAGGACCCGCAATACGAGACCACGATGATCGTCGCGCTGGCCAGCGAAGACGAGGCCGATCCGGACTCGCTCAAGGCCGCGCACAGCTTCAACGAAGCGTTCAAGAAACCGTTCGATATCGCCCTGCTCGCCGAGCGGATCCGCTCGTTGGCGGACATGAAGCGCGAAGATTGAACGATTCTGCGAATACGACAAAGGGCGTGCGACCGGCATGACGCCGACCGCGCGTCCTTTGTTTTTTCAACTAACCGCAAAGTCACAGCGATCACCGAGAAGAGAATCAAAATGATTTCTTCTCGGCGGTCTCTGTGACTCTGTGGTTCAATTTACTTAGATGCTCTAAAAGGATGAGGAAGGCAGGAAGGCAGGAACAATAAACCCACAATCCTTCCTGGATTCCTGCCTTCCTCATTCATTCTATTAGGCGCTCTTATTCAATAACGCCATGAAGCGGGCCGCCTTTGGCCGCGAGCGCGTCAACTCTCTTCCTCACGTCCGGGTCTTCTTCCAACGGCGGCGCGTGGTGCGGTTTCAATCGGGCGTCGATGATCAACGAGCCGGTGCAACCCCAATGTTTGAGGTCGATGAATTCGCCGACGCCGTAAATGTCGCTTGCCGGGTCAGAGCGAGTGAATGTGATCCAGACGAAATTGTTGATTGATTGGGCCGCGAATTCGGCGTCGTCGACTATCACGATCAGTGGGAATGAGCTGATTTGATCGGTTGGCGACAAACTGCCGGCAAACTGCTCGATATCGCGGCGATAGATTTCAGGTTGCCGGTCGAGTGCGGGTGAGCTTTGCACAACCAGAACCCCCGGCAAGACGACGCGCGGCGAGTGGAATCTGCCTGGCAACCGCAGATTCGGCGGGGGTTCCGTTGGCAAGTTTCGCCGCACCGGTCCCGCTGCGGCGAACACCACTTTCGAGCCCTCGTTGAGTCCCGCGCCGCTGTAGTCGAGCGTGTCGATGGTCGTACGGGTCTGGAAATGCAAGTCCTTTCGCCAATCGACTCGTTGTATCACGTGTCTGAAAAAGGCGTCCACGCTGTGGATGTCGATCTCAGGATCATCCTCCCTGGCGACGATGAACAGGTACTTCGCCAATGACAATTGGCCCTGTCCGAGAATCGCGTTGGCGATCGTCAACAGTTCCTGCGGCTTTCGCTCCGTGGCGTAAGGAACATAACGCTCGCTGCCGATGGCCAACAACAGTGGATGCACGCCGGCAGCGTCCACCGCGTGGACCGCGTGCAGACCGGGAATCACGGTGGGTATAATCGGCCCGGTGATTTCATGAATGATTTCGCCGAAGCAGGTGTCTTCCTGCGGCGGGCGGCCGACGACGGTGAACGGCCAAATCGCGTCTTTTCGATGCCAAACATGCTCGACATTCAAGACTGGGAACGGATGGGCGAGCGAATAGTAGCCGAGATGATCGCCAAACGGCCCCTCGGGCAACAGTCTGTTCGGATCCACCGTGCCGGTGATGCAAAAGTCGGCGTCGGCGAGCAAAACAGAACTGTTGCTAAACCTGGGCACATCTCGCGGAGCGAGATGGCTACTTTGAATCAGTTGCACGCGCCGGCCGCCGAGCACGCCGGCGAATGCCAACTCGGGCAATCCTTCCGGCAGCGGCATCACCGCCGCGAGCGTCAGCGCGGGGGGGCCGCCGACGGCGATGGTCACGCGAAACGGCACGCCCTTGCGAATCGCCGCGGCGTGATGCACGCCGATGCCGCGATGAATTTGATAGTGCAATCCAATCTGTTTATTGGGCTGGTATTCATTTCCCGAAAGTTGGATGCGATACATGCCCAGGTTCGAATGACGCCAGCCAGGCTTGTACGGATCTTCCGTATAGACTTGCGGCAGCGTGATAAAGGCCCCGCCGTCGCGCGGCCAGCATTGAATCTGCGGCAACTCGGCGATCGTCGTTTGGTTTTCGAGAATGGGTCCGTTGCGAACGAACTTGGGCCGCAAGTTCCACAATGTTTTTGGCACGTCGCGATAGCGCCACGGGCTTTTCCAAAACGCCATCGGGTCAATTTTCGTTTCGACCAGATGCCGGACGGCGTCGAGCGTGTCGCGGAAAATGAAGCGCATCCGCTCCATCGTGCCAAAGAGATTGCAAACGACTGGAAATCGGCAGCCCTTTACACGCGTAAACAGGAGTGCCGGGCTTTTCGATCGATAGGCCCGGCGTTGGATTTCGGCCAATTCAAGAAACGCATCGACCTCGGCGTCGATCCGCCGCAAATGGCCGTGGCGCTCCAGATCGTTCAGGCATTCGCGCAGACTTCGGTAACCCATGCGGTTCAGTTTCGATCCGGCGGCGGCGAATTCAAGCGCCGGCCGGCAAATCGATTTCAGCCAATCGAGAAATGGCTACACTGACCAAGCGACCCAATTTCACGCTACGGCGATAACCGCGAACCCGCCCGCTGGACAACCACGGAGGCTACCCATGCATTCGCTAATGCTTTCGCTCGCCCTGGCAATGCCCGCTCAGCCGCCGAGACCGGAGATGCCGAAATTCGACAAGCCGGTGATGTTCAACGCGCCGGAGGCGGACAAGATTCTGGCGGCGATGCAGGTCTTTCCTCCCGACAATCCGTGGAACGAAGACGTTTCGAAGCGGCCCCGCGCCGAGAATTCGAAACAGATGATCGCCGTGATCGGCGCCAATAAACGCCTGGCGTACAACCTCGACATGTCGTTTATCATTGTGCCGCCAAATCAGGAAAAGGTCGCGGTCAAGATTGTGGGATACGCCGGCGAATCCGACAAGGGCCCGTTCCCCGTACCCGACAATGCGCCGATCGAAGATTGGCCGCTGAACGGCAAGGATCTGAAATCGTATCAGCGAATGAACCAGGATGCCGATCGGCATTTGATCGTGGTCGATCCGACTAACAAGAAACTGCACGAGTTCTATCGCGGCCGCCTCACGGATGATGGCTGGCAGGCGTCGTGCGCCGCGACATTCGACCTGGGCAGCAACAAGATGCGGCCCGACGGTTGGACCTCGTCCGACGCGGCGGGGTTGCCGGTCTTTCCCGCGGTAATTCGCTTCGACGAATGCGAGCGCGGCATGGTCGAGCATGCGATGCGATTTACGGTCCGGCGAACGCGGCGCGCCTATGTTTATCCCGCGACCCATTTCGCCAGCCGATCGAAGGACCCGAACCTGCCGCGGATGGGTGAACGCTTCCGCCTGCGGGCCGACTTTGATATTCGGCCATTCTCGCCACACATTCAAGCGATTCTGAAAGGGTTGAAAAAGTATGGCATGTTTGTCGCCGACAACGGCGGCGACTGGCGCATTTCCGTCGCGCCCGATTCGCGAATCAAGGGTCTCGATGAGTTACGGCGGCTCAAAGGCTCCGACTTCGAAGTCATCGTCCCCACCGGGCCAAACGATGGGCCAAGAGCCAAATGAAGGCTGAATGGCGCCAATTCTCGCAGTTGGCGCTCTTCGAATCTCGCAAAACATCCACATGCGGTTTTCCAGTTGGAAAACCACAAGGGCGCCAAGAGCGCCAGCCGTGGCGCGTACCACCCTGGGCGGCCTTCAACTTTGTTGATCAATGTAGTGTACATATTATCATATATCTTCGTCTGCTGAAAAATGCAATCGGTCGCCTCCTTGAATTGTGAAGATTTCAAGTCGTTGTGGAATAATCAGTTACTTCGATTCGTCAGAAACGTATACTCAAGTGTTAGAATCAGTATTCCCGCTACGGACATTGAAATCGATTCAGCTGGCGGATAGTATTCCGCTGTTGAGTACTGAACTGGTGTCTGGAGGGAGTCATGAGTCTTCTTTCGCTCGCGAATGGCGGCCCGGCATCGCAAATCCGCCTGCACGGCTCCCGCACCCGGAATTCGTGCTTTGCCGCGGCCCCTATTTGAATCGGCCCGAGATTGCCACCGTCGAGTTACTACGTGGCTGTTCGCGAGGCTGCGTGTATTGCCCCGCGAGCCCAAACGCATCCATCCGAACCCGAACCGATCTACCTTTACGACGGCTTGGCCCAGCGCCTGGCGGTTGAGCTTGCCGCCCGAACTGAGAAGCCGCGTGCAGTGATCGTCGGCCCATCGACCGATCCGTTTCAGCCGATCCCTGATGTCATCGCCGAGACGCTGGCGATTGTGCGCATGCTGGCTCGCCATCGAGTCGAGGCCTGGTTGACCACTCGTGGAACGATTCCCACGGAAGTGATCGACGAGTTGGCGAAGCATCGCGACTCGGTGCGCGTCACCGTGGCGATTGCCTCGGCGGATGCCGCGATTAACCGCGCGATCGAACCTGGCACGGCGTCGATTGACGATCGCTTGCACCTGATCTCGCAGCTGCGGTTCAACGAAATCCCGGTCGAAGTTTCCATCGATCCGCTGCTTCCGAACGTCACGGACGACAAGGATCACTTGCAGCCGATCCTCGAACTGCTGGCCGAGCGCGGCGTCAGCCGGATTTCGGCGAGCTATCTGGTCTTGCGGCCCGGCGTGCGGGAGCAAATCGAACGCGAGTGTGCCGATCAATCCTGGCTGGAGTTGGTATTGTCCGCGTTTGACGACGGCCCGATGCTGCGCGACGGCGGCCAGATTTCCAAATTCCTTCACAAATCGAAACGGCAACGGGGCTATGCATCGCTCATGGCCTTGGCGGCGAACTTTGGCATTTCGGTGCGGCTGAACAGCCTCGACAACCCGGATTTTCAGCCGTCTAAAGCCGCGGACGCGTCGCCCACCCGACGAATTTCGCTGCAACAGTCATTTCGCCAGTCGATCCGGCCGGACGCGATCGGCGCCTGACGGTTCGCACGTAGCTCAGTTCTTTCTCCGATCGCGGCATCTCCCTACAACAAACGAACGCGAGCGCCGTTCCAATTTCCGTAGCGGCGGCCTCTGGCCGCCGAATGGTCGGCGGCCGGAGGCCGCCGCTACGGCGAGGTTTTCGTAGCGGCGGCCTCTGGCCGCCGAATGGTCGGCGGCCGGAGGCCGCCGCTACGGGAATTCGAAGCGTGCGCGTAATCGAGATCGTCACCGCGCACCGGAATTGATTCCACCATGAGCGAACCTTCTGTTCCTCTCGCCAATGGCTTTCAGAAGGCGCATACGCTTCGAAATCCAACGTTTATTGGATTGTTGATCGCCCAGTTTCTCGCGGCGTTCAACGATCAAGCGATCCACGCCTCGGCGATGTTCTTCGCCATCAATCGCAAGGCCTTTTCCGAGGCGACCGCGATTTCGCTGATGCCGATCCTCTTCTTCGCACCCTGGGCGATGTTTCCGACGCTCGCCGGCTACTACGCCGACAAGTACAGCAAGCGCAGTTCACTGGTCTTCTGGAAGTTCGCCGAGATCGGCATCACCGCGATGGCCCTGCTCGGCTTCATCCTCGGCAGCGAATTGAACATGCCCAACGCGGGCGCCTGGATCGTGCTCTGCACGGTTTTCCTGATGGGCACGCATTCCACCTTTTTCGTGCCCGCGAAATACGGCGCCATGCCCGAGATTCTCGAAGCCGAACTCCTGTCCAAGGGCAACGGCATTCTCGAGTCGCTGTCGTTCCTCGCGACAATTCTCGGCACGGTCATGGGCGGCGTCCTGTCCTTCTACTTCAACACTGACGAATATATCATCGGTCTGATTCTGGTGTCGCTCGCCATCATCGGAGGCGCTGGCCAGCCTGATCATTCGCCGCATGCCGCCGGCCAACCCGGACCGCAAATTCATGCGCATGCCATGGGGATATTTTGATCCCTTAATCAAAAACCTGGCCACGCTGACGCGCTCGCGGCCGCTTTTGTTCGCCCTGGTCGGCATTGCCTTTTTCACCTTCATGCTGGCGTTCATGCGCGCCGCCGTTTACATGTTCGGCGAGTCGCGGATCCCGCCCTGGAACGAACGCCAAACCAGCGAACTGGTCGGCATGACGGCGCTCGGCATCGGGCTGGGCAGCCCTCTGGCCGGTTATCTATCGGGCAAGAAAGTGGAACTCGGCCTGATCCCGATCGGCGCGGTGGGCATGATCCTGTTAATCTGCCTGGCGGCCGTTTTCCTCAATGTCACTCAAGTCCTCATCGTTCTGATCGTCTTGATTGGGTTTTTCACCGGCTTTTACCTGGTGCCGATGTTCACGCAGCTTCAGCATCGCGCACCGAAGGACCGCAAGGGCGAGGTGATCGCCACGAGCAATTGCGTCAACGTGATCGGCGCGATCGTGGCGTCGCTGCTGTCGTTTTTCCTGGTTTGGCTGGCGCACGTCACCCACGCGGCGCCGCCCATGCAACAGCAGGACGTGTACGTGTCGCGGACGCTCACGGCCCTGCAATTCAATGAGCATCATCACCCGGTCTTTTTCCAAATCGAAACGGAACCCGGCATCGGCAACGACATCGGCGAGGCGCCTCGCCCCAACGAGGTGCCCGCGATCTGGCAACTCGAAGACGAGGATCCGCGCTATAACAACGCGCAGATCCTGCTCAGCCAGGACGCGATCGTCGCCTGGGACAAGGCTCAGGATCAGAAAAAGGAGGGGAAAGAGCCAGCGCCGATCACGGTGACCGTGAGCCGCTATATGGTCAAGGGAATTAAACGCGAAATCCCGCATTATTACGTGCGGCTATCGAGCGAACCGCAGCCGCGGCTTTACGACAATCGCGAACTGCCGCGCTATCTCTTCCTCGGCGCGGCCGCGATGACGCTCGGCGTCCTGTTCATCCTCATTTGGCTGCTGCCGGATCTGTTCAAACGCTCCTACTGGGTGTGGCAGTCGATCGGGCGAACGCATATCAGCGTCTATGGAATTCTGAATTTGCCGGGACATGGGCCGGTGCTGATCGCGACCAACGCCGACGCGCCGATCGATCGCCGCAATGTCTGCTGGGCCAGCGATCGCCTGGTGCACTTCTTCAATGGCGGCGACGCGACGAAAATGCTTCGCCTCTTGGACCGCCACGACGTGGTGGCCGTGACCGCTTCGGAATCCAACGCGACCGGTTTTGAAAAGCTGCACGCTCAATTGAGTTCGGACGTGATGATCGTCCCGGTGCACGCGGGCGTCGCCGAAATCAAATTCGGCAAGATGTTGCCGGCGTCCGCGACTCTCGTTGAAGTCCGCGCTGCGATCGCCAAGGCCGCGGAGTCACAAGAACATTAGAGGAGAAATTCATTGGAACGACAGAGTCACAGAGATCACAGAGAAACCATTTCGAGCGCGCTAAAAGAATAAATGAGGAAGGCAGGAATCCAGGAAAAATACCAGTTTTATTGTTCCTGTCTTCCTGCCTTCCTCATTGTTCTTGAACCTCTTTAGTAATTTCTCTGTGATCTCTGTGACTCGGTGGTAAAGTCCGTATTCTCGCGGACTATCGCAGGGATTCGAGGATCTTCAGTCGCATCGCCGACAGCGCGGGCACCAGGCCGCCGAGGCGGCCCATGACCATGGTGAAGAGAATCCCAATCAGAAAGACGTCGCGATCGACGATCAGTTTCGCCGTGACGGTCTTGCCACCGCCGCCCTGCCCGCTGCTGGCAATGCTGGTGACTTCGAAGCCATTGAAGACTGCCCCGAGTAACACGCCGATCAGGCCGCCGATGAGCGCGATGGCCATCGACTCCAGCAAGAAGGCGACGAGCACCTGCCAGCGTTTGAAGCCGAGCAGGCGCAAGACGCCGATGTCGCGAGTCCGCTGGGCGATCGCGGCGTACATGGTGTTCATGATGCCGAAGATGCCGCCGATCGCCATCACGATGGCGACGACGATGATCGTATAGAGCGTCTGCTGGTTGTTTTTGTTCAGTTCGGCGAAATATTCGCGCTCCGGAATCGCCTTCAGTTTTTGCGTCTGGTAGCGATTGCGGATGTGATACGCCATCGCGCGCGCACGGCCTCGCTCTCGTCGCTCGTTCGCAACACATATGTCGTGTAGCTCTTCTTTCCGAACGCGTCGGTGACTTTGTTCAAGTTGCTGCACCAGACCTCGGAGCCAAACGTCGTGCCCTCCGTTTTCATGATGCCGGTGACGACCCAGGTCATGTCGCCAAGCTCGAAGGTGTCGCCTGGCTCCAGGCCCGTTTTCTTGCCAACGTCTTCGCCCAGCGTCATGGCGACCCCCTGGCCGAGCACGCACTCGACCCGGCTCTGATCGTCAACGCCTTTCCGCGTGAACCAATTCTGATTCTTGTCGATCAGATCGATTTGATGCACGGCGGCGGAAACATCGGCATCGACAATGATGCGAACCTGGATGAACCGCCGGCGATCGGAATTGGGAATCAGGTGATTGATGACGCAGTAAGTTTCGCGGCTGCCAAGAAATTTGGTCTTGTCGCCGACTTTGATGGTTTTCACGGTGATCGGCTTCGGCAACGGCTGATCGTTCTCATCCTCGGTCACGCGCATGCGGTCGATGTTGTCCACGTCGCCGTAACCGAGGTTGCTGAACAGTTCGTCGGTGGCGCCGTCGGAAAGCACCATCACATTGCCCGGATGCCCGCTCTGCTCGGTCAATTTCGTCATGCCGTTCACGAACGCCAGCATGAAGGTCAACATGAACAGCACGACGACGAACGCCACCGCCGTGAGGGCGGTGATGTGCCAGCGGACAACCAGGTTGCGCAGGCTGTAGCTGAACGGCACCTTGGCAATGATCGCGAGAATCACGAGGTCGATGACGTAGACGAGGAACAGCACATAGGGCCATTGTTCAACGAGCACGGTCGGCAGTCGACTGGTGAGTGTCTCGGGAAGAAGCTTGTGGGTAATCGTTGCATAGAACGAGTCGCCTTGAAAATGCAGCAGCGTTACGATTTCCGTCGCGAACGCAACGAGTGTGATCAGTGCTCCGGTCGAGGTCACGACTCCGATGAATCGGCGCAAACAGGCTGCGAAACCGCGTTCGGGCCGGGGCGACCACATCGGTGAGGACCGCCTCGGACGGCTCGACCGCGGGCAACGCCAGCAGCAGCCCGGAAAGCGGCAACAGCGACAGCCCCATGAGAATCATGGTTGACCCGACCCGGGTCAACGCGCGAGTGAGCGCGAGCCGCTTTTGCAGCACGAATCGAAGCGCCGGCAAGTCTTCGTCGATATCCGAAAACGATTCCAGAAATGACTGATCGAACATGACCGTCAAGATCACGGTACCGAGGATGCCGAACATTCGAATATAAGTTAGGGCGAATACGGATTTGATATCAAGCGACGAAAACACAGTCGGATCGAGCATCAGGTAAATGCCAATCGTGACTGTGAAGACAGCCATTGCCGTCAAAAAAACTTGAACTTGCGTAATGATCACGCCGGCCACAAGAACGATGGCGGATCGAATCGCCTGGTTGAACTTGGACCGCTTTTCTTCATCTCTCTTGGTGCAGAATAGAGGCCGCAGAAGCGAAAGCGCCGGCAATGACAGCAGGAGGGAAACCAGGACGTCGAGAAGTATTCTGGGCGCGATGAAGAAATAGGCCGTGATCGGATTGCGTTGGACCACATCGTCCAAGCGACTATTCGGCGGTGACTTTGTTGCAGTTGACATGACGAAGATTGATCGCCTGTTGAAAGCGGTTCGATGCTCAGGTTACACGCGCGAACACTTCCGCTGACTTGATCTGGTGAGTCGTCCACGCGGGAACGATGCTGCCGATGAACGACGCGACACTGCCGATCATCGGGCCCCAAAGCAGGACCTGGCTCGAGAGCATGAATTTCGGGAAGAACGCGACCTTGAACGGCAAGCCGCCGCCGTAGTTCACCGACAAATAGATCAGCGTCGTACTGATGGTGCCGCTGATGACGCCAATCAACAATGATTCACCGAGAACCAATGACAACACCTGCCACGGTTTGAAGCCCAAGACCTTGAGCACGGCCATTTCGGTTCGCCGTTCGCGGACGCCGATGCTCACCGCGATGGCGATGACGAGCGTGATAATGACAATGATCATGGGCGAGAGCACATCGCGCATGCCCCAGAACAGATCGCGATACGGGTCGAGAAACGCTCCGAAGGCCGCCGAGGCGGTCTCCATTTTCACCGCCGGAGTGAAGCGCCCGGTTTTGTTGACCTCGGCCGCCATGCGTTCAAACGCTTCCTTGTTCGGCAATCGCACCCACAGCAGATTCATGCACTTGTCGCTGTATTCGACCCGCCCGATGCGCCTCTCGTAGTCGTCCACGGTGCGGTAAAAATACTCCCGGGTCATCATCGCGCTTTGATCGTATCGGGTTCCCGGCGGCAACGTGGCGATGATGTCGAATTCAAATTCAAGGCCCTTGTAGTTGATGCTTTGGATCTTGAAGCGGTCCCCGACCTGCTTGTTCATCGTCTTTAGGCGTTCCGGCCCGATGACGACGCCTTTCGGGTTTTCCTCCATCGCCGCGATGGCGTCTTTCAACTGTTGCGTTTCCGAAGGCGTCAGGTCCTCCAGTCCATCCATCATCGTGAGCAACTTCCGCGGCTCCATCGCGAAGAAGAAGATCATGTTCTCGCGCGTTTGGTTGTTCGGATCCAGGCTGCCGCCGACGAACGACCAGGTCATGAAATCGTCCGCGCCGTTCTTGGGCCGCATTTCCGGCGGCAGGCTCATGGCGATGTCGAAAATCTCCTTCTCGTATTTCCGCGGCATCATGCTGGGAATCTTGTGCTTTTCGGTGATGATCGCCTTGAGGTTGTTGGCCTTGTCCTGCGTGATGCTGTCGATGAAGTTCAGCATCGACCAGATGCCGCTGATGACGAACACGAGCACAAAGATCGCGACATAGGTGAGCGACGTTCGCAGCAAGTTTCGCGTAATGCTGCGAAACATCATGGCCAGGTAATTGAAGATCCGAAGCCCGGACCATTGCGCGATTGGCAAGCCGAGCTGAGTCGCGAAGAGGGTCAAGTAAAAGGCGGGCAGCGTCAGAATTCCGAGCACGATCGCGCCCAGGACCAGGAGCAATAGCCCCAGGGACATGCGCAAGCCGAGCTCGAACATCGAGGTTTCAAACCCGCCGAGCGGCATTCGTGGTCACTCCAAAACTTGGTTGAGCGGGTTGGACATCCAGCACCGGTTGGGCGCTGGCCGCGGTGTCCATCACCAGCCGGCCTTTTTCCAGGTGCAGAATTCGCTGCGCAGCGCTGGGCGGCGTGCGGGTCGTGCGTCACCATGATGATCGTCTTGCCCAGTTGCGAGCGCAGCATCTCCATGATGCTGAGGATTTCGTCCGCGGATTTCGAATCGAGGTCGCCGGTCGGTTCGTCGGCGACGATCAGGGTCGGGTCGGTGACGATCGCGCGGGCGATGCCGACGCGCTGCTGCTGGCCGCCGGAAAGCTGGCCGGGGCGATGTCCGAAGCCGATCGGAAAGACCGACGAGATCGAGGGCCTTGAGCACCTGCTCGCGGCGCTGCTCGCGACGACATCGGCAAAAGCAGCAGCGGCAACTCGACATTTTCGTACGCCGTCAGCACCGGCAGCAGGTAGTAGAACTGGAAAATGAAGCCGACGTTGCCGCGTCCGCCAGCGCGCCAGTTGGCTTTCGGACATTTCCGAAATGATCTGCTCGCCGACGACGATCGTGCCGGCGGTCGGCTGATCGAGCCCGGCGATGAGGTTCAAGAGCGTCGTCTTGCCCGAGCCCGACGGGCCCATGAGCGTCAGAAACTCGGCCTCGTTCACGTCGAGATTCAGATCCTGCAGGACCTTGATCTCCTCGCTGCCGCGAACAAACGATTTATAGAGCTTTCGGACCTGAACGATCGCACGAGCCATTGAATCACTGCCTCATTGTTCCAATTGAAAGGCAACGAAAACGCCGAGTCATTTCTCAATGATTGGATCGGGCGGTTCGGCCGTCTCGGGCGGTGCATCGCGTTCGTAAAACGACACCACCGCGCCCATCTGCGGCTTCAAGTATTTCCCTTCCTCCTTGCGCGGCACGCGGACCTGAACGCGAATCGGAATAATCGCTTTCGAACTATTGGCGACGGGAAGAATGCGGGCCACGCGGCCCTGATAAACCCGATTGGGGTAGGCGTCGGCCCGCACTTTGCAATCCTGGCCGACTCTCACCTTGCTGATGTCGCGTTCCTGCACTTCGAGATCGACTTCCATATCGGTCAGGTCGGCCATGTCGCAGATGCCGGCGTTTAGTTTGTCGTTCATCGCCAGGGCGTTGACCAGGTTGCCGATTTCGGCTCGCTTGGTGAGCACGATGCCCGAAACCGGGGCGACGATGCGGCAGTTTTCGAGCCGCCATTGGGCCCGGTTGTAGCGGGCCTGGGCCTGAGCGAGTTCGCCTTCCGAGGCGGCGATGCGCTGTTTTTGCGGCCCTTGGACCATTTCAACTGCTTTCTGCATCTGAGCGACCCGTGCCGTTTGGGTGAAATAGCTGTATTTGGCGAGATCAAATTCCTTCGCCGCCACGCCCGAATTCATCCTTCGAATTTCGTCGAAGCGTTCGAAATCGCTCTTATATTGCTGCAACAGCTCCGTGGCTTCTTTCAACTGGGCTTTGGTCTGCTCGACCATGATGGGCCAGGTGGTCTTGGTTTCAGTGAACTTCGCCTTGGCCGCCTCCAGCGCCCTGGGCTTCGTCGTAGTCGGCCTGGTATGAAGTTTTGTCCAACTCCGCCAAGACGTCGCCTTTGTTGAATTGCTTTCCTTCCTCGATCACGAGCTTCAGAATTCGACCGCTGACCTCGATCGGGCAGACCTGAATCTGGTGGGCGGCGATCATTAATCCTTTGACTTCGAGCACCAATTCGCCGGGCGCGGCCTGCGGCCTGGCGGCCGCACCGGGCTTCTTCGCTGCACCGCCTTCTGATGGAGTTGTTACCGCGCCAGATGACGGCGTTTGGCCCAGCAAGCCTTTCAGCCCGCCCGCGGTGTATGCGCGAATGCCGAAACTGGCCCAGGTGATGGCCATGAGCAGGCAGAGCGTCCAGGGCAGCCACGCCGAACCGCCACCGCCCGATTTCTTGCCTTCGAGTTGTGCACCGAGCCGCAATCCCTTCACGCGCTCGCTCAGCGAGGCCTGACCGTTGGCCATGACCTTCGAATCGGTCATCGACGAGCTTTCCGCAGGCGGACTCATAACAGGCCCTCAGGCTCAACGCGAGCAGCGGCTTGGATAAGGGTTATTCGCGTACGACACTATCATCTTTGCAGATCGTGACAGCATATCTATAGTCCGAAACGTTCGTTCACGTCAAGACAGGCAATTGGGAGCGATGCGTGAACCTGGGGAGGGATTCCTTCCGATACTGATGGTATCGGTTTTGCCGCCCAAACCGTCAAGGTTGGGGCGATTCCGGCGCCTGTGGCAAGCGCTCGGCGGCCCATAAGAGTTGGCGTGCCAGCCCATGTAAGATCTTGATATCGGTCGACGTGGGCGCCGCGCGGCCGATGAGATGCCGCAGCGCGTGCATCAGCGAATCGGCCTTGTCGCCGTAGAGAAAATGCACCGCTTCCAGCGCGTGCCGGAGATGCTCGAACATCAGTTCGCGTTCGGCATGGCTGGCGGGCGGTTCGCGGCCCACGATCACGGCGCGAGCGTCGTGGATATTCAATCGTAATTCATACAAACAAATCGCCACCGACTGGGCGAGGTTCAAAGCCGGATAGCTGTCGTCGCTGGGAATGTGAAATAAGTACTGGCAGCAGCCGATTTCCTCGTTGGTCAGTCCGCTCGGCTCCGGGCCGAATACGATCGCGGCGGGGCCCGCGCTCATGGCCGCGACTAGCTTCGGCATCAAATCTCGAAGCGAGCCGGAAACGGTCTGGCGAATCAGGCCGCCGACCTTGGCCGAGGTCGCCGCGATGAGCACGCAATCGGCGATCGCCGATTCCAAATCCGGGACGATTTGCGCCTGGTCGAGAATGAATTCGCCGTGCGTCGAAAGCCGGCGGGCATCGACGCTGTTGCGATCCGCGATCGGATCGACCAGCACCAACCGCGACAAGCCGAAATTGTGCATCACGCGCACGACGGCGCCGAGGTTGCCGGCGTAGTGCGGCCGAACCAGCACCACGCGGCAGTCATTGATCGATGGCGAATCGGTCATTTGGGACCGGCTTTTTCGAGAACGATCTGTTTGAGGCGTTTCAAATCGACTTTGCCGGTACCGAGCAACGGCAATTCCGGGACCTGGTAGAAATCGCGTTCTTTCGGCAGCCAGAGATTGGGCAGGCTGCTCTGGGTCAGTTTTTGGCTGAGTTGTTTGACATCCATGCCCGGCAATTCGACGTGAATCGCCACCAGCCGCTCGCCCTTGGCCGGATCGGGCACCGAACTGACCGCCACATATTGATCGGTGGTGCCGAGCATGGCGTGGATCTCTTCCTCGACGCGTTCGAGCGGGACCATTTCGCCGCCCACCTTGGCGATGCGCGACAGCCGGCCGGTGAGGGTGACGTAGCCGTCGTCGTCGAGGTGGCCGACATCGCCGGTGATGTACCATTCGTCGCGCACGCTTTTGGCGGTCAATTCCGGCTTGCCGAGATAGCCCATCATGACGTTGCCGCCGGTCGCCAGGAGCATGCCCTCATGCCCGCTCGGCACTTCCTCGTAACTTTCGGTGTCCACAATCTTCGCGGCGATGCCGGGCAGGCATTGGCCGATGGTGCCGATCTTGTTGCCGATCTGGCGCACGCCCTTGATCTCGCGGTCCGGGACATTCGACGAAACCACCGGCGACATCTCGGTGCAGCCATAGCCTTCCAGCGGCAAGATTCCGAACTTTTCGCGGAATTGCTCGGCGAGCGCGGGCGGCAATTTTTCCGCGCCGCAAATGAGGAATCGCAGCGTGCGAAAATCGTCCGCCTCGCAGCTGCTTGAGATAAAAGCGCAGGAAGGTCGCAGTCGAAATCATCACGTTGCAGCGATAAGTGCGGCAGTGTTCGCCGATCTCCTTGGCGGCGCGCGGATCGGGATAGTACACGACCGAGGCCCCGATCTGCAGCGGGCCCCAGAGCAGGATCGTGTAGCCGAAACTGTGGAAGAATGGCAGCGTGCCCATGGCCCGATCGCGCTGGGTCAAATCAATCGCCGCGATCGCCGACTCGATGTTGCTGGCGAGATTGAAATGGCTGAGCATGATCCCCTTCGGCTCGCCGGTGCTGCCGCTGGAAAAAATGATGGTCGCCAGATCGCCCAGTTTCTGACCGCCTAGACCGAGCAGAACATATTCGAGGAACCAGCCGGGCAGCAGCAGCACTTTCAAGAATGCCCAGACTCGCTGCCAATTCTTGATCTCGCCGAGGGCGTCCTCCAGATAAATGACTTGAACTTTGTCGGCGTCGGCCGCCGCCTCGTGGTGCGGCACCGGAAACGGCATTTTCCGTACGAACAGCTTCGAGGTGATGACTTGGCGAATGCCGGTCTGCCGGAGCGCCGACGCCAGCGCCGGCGCCCCGGCGGTGTAGTTCAGATTGACGGTCGTCTTGCCGAGCATGGTCAAGGCCACATTCGCCAGCGCACCGCCGACGCTGGTCGGAAGCCAAAGTCCCGTCACCGGCTCTGGGCCGAGGCGTTTCTTGAGCCAGTCGCGCACGACCCAAACGCCCGCCAGCGTTTTTCCAAAGTTCAGTTCGCGTTTGTTCATCGGATCGATCATGCACGAGCGGAGCGGCCGCCGGGCGGCGACGCGAACGAAGCGGCGATGCGCCGGCTTGCTCCAATGATTGGCCTCGCGCCAGCTTCGCCTGAAGCCGCTGCACCTGCCGGCGAACCTCGGGCGCTTTGGCGTCGCTCGGAAGGGGCTTTCCGAAGCCCACCGCCACTCGGCGGGGATAGGTCTCGGGCCATTTCCAGATGACCTTTCCGCTGCGATAACTGAAAATGCTGCCCCAGACGTTGAAGAGTGCGACGGGAATGATCGGCGTCGAATAGCGCCGCTCAAGCATTTCGAAGCCGCGATGGAACGGCCGCAGAAAGCCGTTGCGCGTCAGCCGGCCCTCGGCGAAGACCAGCACAAGTTGGCCTTGTTCGAGCGGCGCGTTTTGCCCGGTTGAACGCCTCATCGACCGCGTGGGCGGTCGGGTGGCGGCTTTCGATCGGAATGGCCCGAACCCAATTCAGAAAAAACGCAAAGACGGGATTGCGCCAGTAGCCGGACCAGACCAGCAACCGCAGCCGTCGCGGGCAGGCCGCGAACAGCAGCACCCAGTCGATGTAACTGACATGATTGCTGATCAACAGGGCCGGTCCGGTCTTCGGAATGTTCTCCAGGCCGATCACGCGGATTCGATAAAAGGTGTGGGTGAGAAACCACCACCAGAGCTTCAGGACCGGGTGGGGAAAAATCCACGAAATCGCCACATAAACGACGAGAATGACGAACACACCCGCGAACAAATCGAGCCATTCAAAAGCAGGCACGCCCGTCGCGATCGCCATCACCAGATTGCCCACGCCCATGCTCCCCAAACCTGTGATTTCGCCGACCGAGTTCCGCGATTGCAAATCCGCCGTGTTCGCAAAGTAGTTGTAGATGCCCCTGTTCGTCAAGTCCGCCAAACTTGCCGCAGGGGCTTCATAAATGAGGTTGCCCGACCGCAAGGCATCCGCTATACGCCCTCGCCGAACAAGCAGCCATGCCGACTTGCTCGAAACACGACCAAAGGCCGCCGGGGGGATGGCCTTTTTCGTCGCGGAGGGGGAATGGGGAATCGGTCGCTACTGAATCTGATCCTACATGACGATGCTCTCACCCGCGGACTGGAGGATCCGGAAGCGCGCGTTCTGGTCGAGCGCCTGGCGGAACTTTCGGAGCGCTGCGGCGAGCGCGGCACCGATGCGAGCGACATGTTGATGCGAACCGAACGACTGCGGCGGCGCGGCCGGGCCATTCGCCAATTCATCGACCTGTGGTGCCACCGCGGCGAACATGCCGCCGCCATTCAATTGGCGGCGTCGGAGCGCATTCCGCTGGCCGCTCCCCGCGCCCGACGCCGACCCGTGGTTATTGATGCACACGATTCTCGATTGGGAGGTCCGCGACCTCGAACCGAACGCGGGCTGAAGCCCGCGGCCACGGGCATTCGATCCTTCGGTTTCGCAAATCGAAACACTTCTCGGGGTTTGCCCAGGTTCCCTAATTGGCATCTCCCCGATACTTGCATATTCATTCGCCCGGTTTCATATAAAATTGCTCAAGACCCGTCGCTGGATACGCCTTTCCCTTGCGTCGATTTGCCTGCAAGGATATCCTTTATTGAATAGTTTTCCGTTTGATTCGCGAATTTGCGTTCCCAGTGAGGTGGCTCGGTGAATCCTAACCCTCCGCTCGATTCGTCCGATCAGTCGGCCGCCAAACGCGCATCTCGGCAAATCGATCAAGCGTTCGAGGAAGTTGCCCGCCTGTCCGGCGCCGATCTGCCGCCCACCAACTTCTTCCAGGACTTTCTCGAAAGGGTCCTGACGGGGATCGATGCACCGGCGGGCGCGATCTGGCTCAAGAACGTGCAGGGCTTCTTGAATCTGCAATGCCAGGCGAACATCGACAGCGTCGGCCTGGATCGGCACAAGAACGGCCGCCAAAGCCACAATGAGCTGCTCCGCCAGGCGTTTCAAACCGCCAAACCGATCCTACTCGAGCCCTTTGGCAGCACCGGCATCCTGGAAGGCATCCCCGCGGGCAACCCGACCGATTTCGTGGTGCTGATCGCCCCGATTCTGCTCGATGAAAAAACCGCCATTGGCCTCCTGGAAGTGTGGCAGGAGCCGCGCTGGGACGCGAAGATGAAGCGCGTCCATCTGAACTATATCATTCAGATGGCGGGCTACGCCTCCAATTATCTCAGAAATCAGCAGGGCCGCCAGGCGCTCAATCAGGAACAGCTCTGGAACCAGCTCGAATCCTTCTATTCCCAGATCCACTCCTCGCTCGATATCACCACGGTCTCGTATCAAGTTGCGAACGAAGGCCGGCGACTGATCGCCTGCGATCGTCTGTCGGTCGCCACTCGTGACGGCAAGACGGCCAAGATTGAGGCCGTCAGCGGCGCCGATGTCGTCGAAAAGCGCGCGACGCAAATCAAGCTCATGCGCAAGCTGGCGGAGTCGGTCTTCAAATGGGACGAAAAACTGGTTTATCGCGGCGTCAAGGACGATGGGCTGCCTCCGGATGTCTATGAAGCTTTGGATCATTACCTGGGCGAAAGCGCGGCCAAACTGCTCGTCGTGCAACCGCTGCGCGACCCGCGCAAAAAGACCCGGACACCAAGGAGCTTCGCCCCGGCAAGTCCCGCTCGGCCCTCATCATGGAATGCTACGAGCCGCCGGCCCAGCCCGAGCCGCTTTTTGCCCGCATGGAAGTCATCGCCCGGCATACGACCAGCGCGCTGTACAACGCGACGGAAATGAAGAAGATCCCGCTGGGCTGGATGTGGAAGCCGATCCTGAAACTGCAGGAAGGCCTCGGCGGGCGCACCAAGCTGATCACGTATTCGATTGCAACCGCGGTGGTCGTCGTTCTCGTCGCGCTTTGCGTGATCCCATGGGAATTGAAAATGGATTCCAAGGGCATGGTGCTTCCCAGGGGGCGAAAGACGATTTATCCGTCGCGGGCCGGGATTGTGGACGAGGTGGTCGTCGGCCGCGGACAGAAATTCGGTCCCAACCAGGTTCTGATTCGCATGTACGACAGCGAGTTGGCCAAGGACATGGCCGACCTGAAATCCAAGATTGAGAGCAATGACTCGATACTTCAGTCGCTCGAAAAGCAATTGGCCGATCCGAAGACGCCGGAATCCAGCAAGGACGAATTAGTGCGTCAACGCATCAAGTCCCGAGGCGAGCGAGACATGGCGGAGCAGGAGCGCCGCCGGCTGGCGAAAGCATTCAACGCCATGCTCGACGAACCCGGGCGCTTCAACCTGATGTCGCCGGAATTCGATTCCACCCGGATCCACGACAAAGTTCCCGAGTGGCTGATTCTCGAAGGCAAGGATTTCAAGAGCGAGCTTCGCGGCCGGCCGTTGAAACCCTCGGATTCGCTCTTCCGCGTCGGCGAAGTCAGCGGCGAATGGGAGATCGAGATTCGCATCCCGCAAAAGCACATGGGTCAGATCCAAAACGCATTCAAGAGCAACGATCCGAATGAGGAACTTGATGTCGAGCTGAAGCTCGAAAGCCATGTGACGCAGACGTTCCGCGGCAAACTCGCTCGCTCCAAGATTTCGCCCGAAATCGTGCCCAACAAGGACGACCACAACGAGACCGAACCGGTCGCCTATGCCTATGTGCGGATCACCGGCAAGGACATTCCGCAGGAAGACCAGATTCCTCGCAATCTGTACACAACCGGCGTCGAAGTGCGAGCCAATATCCGCTGCGGCAAGCACTCGATGGGTTACTCGCTCTTCTACGGCGTCGGCGAATTCATTTGCCAAAAGGTTTTCCAGTTCTTTTGATCTGAGTGACCCTGGCCAGCGGCGATTGGGATCAATGACACGAATATCATCGAGATTGCCACTGCTTGGCCGCCAGCGGGAGACTTGCCATTATCCAGAATCGTCGCTGGCGGCCAAGCAGTGCTCTCGACTTTGACAGCGTAGCACTGCTTGGCCGCCAGCGATGGTTGGGATTGGCGGCGAAACGCCCGAAGGCGGCCAAGCAGTGGCAATCACAAATGCGTGAGCAAATTCGATTGCATAGCAGTGGTAAGTGGCCGGTCGATTTGACGGCCGGGGATTGTTGATCGAATCCGACTTGGCAGCGCCGAGTCTTGTCGCCCTTTTGAGTGGAAATATGAAGCTTCAACCCTTTCTTGCGATCGCGGCCATTGTCGCCGCTTGCGGAACGTTCGGTTGCAATTATTCGCCCTCGACTGTGAGTGCGCAGGGCAACAACAACGGCGAAATCGAATCGGCCCCGTCGGATATCGGCGAACCGCTGTACTCCCCGGCTCCATTCCCCAAGCCGGCGCCCCAGCCGGAGTCCGGCGCCGAGCCGATCCTGGCTTACTCGCATGTGACCATTACCGACAAGGTCGATATTCCCAGCCAGGTGGACAGCAAGATTCTCTTCATCGGCGCCGAGGACGAAAAAGGACCCTACGAATATCGCAATAAAAGGTACCGCACGCTTCAACCGGGCGATTATGTGAAAAAGGATCAACTGGTGATGATCCTCGACGACCGCGAAGCATTCGCCGAACTCGAACTTCGCCGTGCGGCGGCGGTTAACGGCGAGAAAATCTATCGAAAAGCAGTCGAGATTAATGAAGCGAAACGCAAGGCCTTTGAAGCCAAAGACAAACTGTATCGAAAGGGGCAGCTATCGGAGTTGGAATACTTAACCGCGCTTGTCGAGATGGTACAGAGTGAAGCCACCGTGGCGAATCAAGAAGCCGAATGGGTCCAAAAAACCAAGGAACTTGAAAAAGCGGAGGTCGTCTTCAAGAAGTATTACGTCCGCTCGAACATCGACGGCTACGTCCAGCCCTTTCGCTCCAGAGTCGGTGAGTCGGTCAAGGGGCTCGATACCTTGATGCAGATCCAAAGCGCCGACACGCTGCGGGCCGAGGGCGAGGTGCCGGCCGGTTTTGCCGATCGATTGAAGCGGGAAATGCCGGTGATCATTGAGCCGTCGAAAGAAGTTGCGCCGATGACGCTGCGAAAATTCCACACGCAGGCGATCAATGGCGTCGCCGTCAGTGGCGGCGCCAATCCGTTCATCGTGACCGTCAGCAGTGACAAGACGGCCCGCGTTTGGAACGGGCGCGGCCGGCGCGAAACCGCCATTTTCACTCATCCAGTCGGCGTCCGCGCGGTGGCCTGCACGCCGACCGACGCCGCCAATCAGTATTGCCTCACCGGAGCGGACGACGGCAAGGCCCGGCTTTGGGATTTGTCCAATCCCGAATCGAGCGACAAGCCGCTTCGCGAACTGAAAGGCTTCTCGCATCAGTCGGTGATCATGTCGGTCGCCTTTTCGCCCGATGGGAAGTGCTGCGCGACCGCGGACGCTCGCGACATCGCCTTGTGGGATGTCGAAAGCGGGGAATTCAAATACCGCTTCCCCACGGCCCACCTCGGCGACATCACGTCGCTGACCTTCACGCCGCAAGCCAAAATGGTTTCCGCATCGCGCGACAACACGATTCGCGTCTGGAGCCTGGGTGACAAAGGCGCCAAACTGGACTTCACGCAGGAGGGCGCTCGGGAGACGTTAGCCGGCCGGGCGTCAGCCACGACGGCCGCTATTTCCTCTATGACATCGCGCAAACCTTGCGGATCATGACGCTGCCCGATCGCCGCACCGAGGGTTGGCTCGAGGGCGCCGACGACTCGTACAAGTTCTCGTCGTTCGCCGTTTTCTCGAACAACAACAAGATGGTGCTCACCGGCACGCAAAACGAGGGCCGGCTTTCGGTCTGGGGCGCGCCGTCCGCGGGCGCTCGGGCCACCGAATTGCGGCAATTTGTCCCCCGCAGACGCATGGTCACCTTCACCTGCGCCGCGATATCGCCGCGCGACGATCGCCCGTTCGCCGTAACGGGAACGCAGTCGGGCGAAATGTATGTCTGGCCGATGCCGACCGAGAATGAGGTGCTCCGAGTCAAGGGAACGCTGAAATTTGTGGATTTTGGCGCCAGTGCGACGCACCAGGTTCGCATCTGGGCCGACTTTGATAACAAGGAAGCCAAGCTCCGCCCCGGTGACGCGGTCACCGTCGTGATTGAACAATCCACGAAATAAGGCCGGCGAGCGTCGCGGCGTCCGCGCGACGTGAATTTGCCCGACCGCATGAGCCGTCGAACATGGAACTCGCACTCGCGCCCGAAAACGAACGCCGCAAACAAGTGCGGCTCATGGTGTGCGCCGATCTGGACATCTCCGAACAGCGATACGAGGGCAAGACCTGCTACGTCGTCAAGGATCCGGTCTCGCTTCGTTATTACCGGTTCAACGAACAGGAATACTTCGTTGTGCGGATGTTCGACGGCAAGCACACGATGGAGGAGGCGCAAAAGGAGTTTGAAAAAGAGTTTCGCCCGCACCGGTTGACGCACGAGGATCTGGAGGGGTTCGCGCGGCAGCTTCTCAACGCCGGCTTGGTTCAACATGAATCCAGCCGTGCCGCGGATGAACTGCTGCAGAGCCGCAAGAAACAGCGGCGCATGCAACGGCTGGCGACGATCACCAATATCCTCTACGTCAAGATCCCCATCATCGACCCCGATCGGATTCTGAAGTACTTATACAGCCGGCTGTGGTGGATCTTTTCTTGGTGGTTTCTGTTCGCCAGCGTCACGCTCATGCTTTCGGTGCTCGCTTTGGTGATCACGCACTACCAGACCTTTTACAACAAGCTGCCCTACTATCACGAGTTCTTCCGCTTTCAGACCGTGCTTTACATGTGGATCTCACTCGGCGTGGTCAAGGTGATCCACGAATTCGGGCATGGTCTGAGTTGCAAGGCCTACGGCGGTGAATGCCACGAGATGGGCTTCCTCTTGATGTGCCTCTCGCCGGCGCTTTATTGCAACGTTTCCGACGCGTGGACAATGCCCAACAAATGGAAGCGCATCATCATCAGCTTCGCGGGCATTTACGTCGAACTCGTCATCGCATCAATCGCCACATTTGTCTGGTGGTACACGCCCGGCCGGCCGTTCATCAACAATTTGTCGCTTTGCATCATGACGCTGTGCAGCATCAGCACGTTTGTCTTCAACGCCAACCCATTGATGAAATTCGACGGCTACTACATCCTCGCCGACTGGCTGGAAATTCCCAATCTCCGCGATCGCTCGAATCGTTATCTAACCAATCAGGCCAAGGAATTCTGCTTGGGGATCGAGGTTCAGCCCGAACCGTATATGGCGCTCAACCGCCGCGTCCTCTTCGTTACGTATGCCATCATCAGCTATATTTATCGCTGGGTGATTACCTTCAGCATCATTTACACGCTGTCGAACTTTCTCAAACCCTTCAAGCTCGGCACGCTCAGTAAACTGCTGGCCGTGGCCGCGCTGGCTTCCATGTTTGGGTGGCCCATGTATCGCATGATCAAAAACTTCGGTCAACGCGGCCGCCTGCCCGACATGAAGCGCGGCCGCGTCACCGCGACCGCCGCGGTCGTCTTTGTCATCACGCTCGCCATTTTTCTGCTTCCACTGCCCGTCAGCGGCGTCCGCGACAAGGGGCTGATCGTCCTCGACCCGGATGCCTCGGTGAAGGTGTTCGTGGACAGCCCCAAGGGCGCGACCCTGAAACAAGTCATGGTCGAAGAAGGCGACTACGTCGAAAAAGGCCGCCTGCTGATGGTATTCGAAAACGACGAAATGGACGCCCTGCGCGGCCGTTATGAGGCCCAAAAGAAGTCGCAGCTTAATCTGGCAAGTCTGTTTCGCATCGAGGCGAGCAAGGCGCCAAACCGCCAGGATCGGGAACGGCTGATTAACTACGCCGAAGAGGCCGAGAGCGAGGCGCGGGCCGCGGAAGCGTTCCAACGAAAGATGGCCGAGCGCATCGACGCCCTCAACATTCGCGCCTCCATTTCGGGCACGGTCATGGGGCTGCCGCGAAAGGAAGAAATCGGCAAGTTCTTTGAGGATTTTCAAAGCCGGGCGGTTTGCAGCATCGGCGACATGAAGCGGCTTAAGGTGATTATCCCGGTTGCCCCATACGACTACGATCTGCTCAATCGCGACATGAAGGCGATGGGCGACGGCGTCACCTTGCCGGTTTCCATTCGCGCTCCGGGCACCGGTTGGAAAGTTTATCATGGCCGGTTGGCGGAACTGCCCAACGCCGACGCCAAGGTCGTGCCGCCGCAGTTGACCTTCCAGGGCGGCGGCTCGCTTGCGGTCAAACCCGGCGGCAATCCCAACGCGCCGGAGCCGCAAAGCCAAGTGTTCTTGGTGGAAGTGGTGATCGCGGATCCCGACGCCGCGCCTCACGCCGGGCCAATTGCCGACCGCCAAGATCCATTGCCGCTGGCGTTCAATCGCCTGGTGGGCATGGCGATCGATCAATATCGCCGTCGATGTGAATTTCTGATCGCCCGTAGCGGCGGCGTCTCGCCGCCGTCGGCGGCCAGAGGCCGCCGCTACGAGATTCCAACGTAGCGGCGGCGTCTCGCCGCCGTCGGCGGCCAGAGGCCGCCGCTACGAGATTCCAACGTAGCGGCGGCGTCTCGCCGCCGTCGGCGGCCAGAGGCCGCCGCTACGAGATTCCAACGTAGCGGCGGCGTCTCGCCGCCGTCGGCGGCCAGAGGCCGCCGCTACGAGATTCCGCTACGAGAGCAGGAAGCGTTATTTTCCCATTTCCTGCTGAAGGGCCTTCTTGATCTTTTCGATCATCTCCGGCGGCAGCGGCGCTTCCCTGGGTAGCTCGTGTGTCATGCGGATGGTGGCTTCATACGACTGCAAATAGGCCTGGCAGGGTGGGCAATAGCGGAAATGCTCTTCAAGGATCTTGTGCTGCCCGTCGGGCAGTTCCTTGGACACATACTCCAAGAGCATCTCAACGACCCGTTTACAACTCATCACGCGTTGGCCTCCTCGAAATAGGGCGCCAACTGGTCACGCATCATGAGGTGCGCCCGATGCAGCCGGCTCTTCACCGCCGGCAGCGTCAATTCCAATATGTCCGCGATTTCGCTGTTAGGCAATTGCTCCACGTCCGACAGGACATATACATGGCGATACGATTCAGGCAACTGCGAAATCGCCTTTTCGATCAACCCCTGGCGTTCGAGATCCAAGATCATCCGGTCCGGCTGCAATGTCCAGGGTTTCACGCCGTGCCGATGCCCGTCGTTGACGAAATGTTCGAACGGATCGGGGGCCGTTTGCTCGCGGCGGTGGGCCTGTTTCCGGCGATGGGCCAGTGCCGCGTTCACCGTCACGCGATGCAGCCAGGTGGGAAAGGCCGATTCGCCGCGAAACGTATCGAGTTTTCGAATCAGTTGCACCATGACATCTTGCGTCACGTCTTGGGCGTCGGCGTCGTTGCCCAGCATGCGGCGAGCCAACAGATACACCCGGGTGCATACTCCCGAAACACCTCGTCCATCCCGGGAGGCGAACCGTTCGATTGCGGGACATCACTTGCCATAGGCGCCATCCTGCCGGCCATTGTTCCCTAACCATTATAGGCAACCTGCGTCGCTGGCTAAACCGCCCCGCCCCGCTAGATTGACTTTTTTCAACCCGGCGGGCGGCTATGCCAATTCGCGTGGTCCTGTTTGATTTCGATGGCACCCTGGCGGACAGTTACCCGGCGATCGCGGCCAGTCTCAATCATGTTCGAGCGGCGCATGGGCTGCCCGCCCTGCCGATCGACGAGGTCCGCCGCCACGTCGGCCGCGGTTTGCCCTACCTTTTGCAACAATGCGTGCCGGGAACCGACCTTGATCGCGATGCGAAAATCTATCGCGACCACCATCCCAGCGTGCTCGAATCGGGAACTCGCCTCCTTCCCGGCGCGCTGGAGACGCTCCGCGAGCTGCACCGGCGCCACATCGGCCTGGGGATCTGCAGCAATAAGCCAGTCACGTTCACCCGCAGACTCGTGAAAATCTTGGCCATCGACTCGTTCATTTCCGAGGTGATCGGCCCGGAGGATGTACCCGCGCCAAAACCCGCGCCGTTCATGCTGCTGGAAGCGCTGAAGCGATTCGCGGTTCCCGCGGCCGATGCCCTGTATGTTGGCGACATGTCGGTCGACGTGCAAACCGCGCGCGGGGCCAACGTGACGGTCTGGGTCGTGCCCACCGGTTCGGAAACACGGGCCCAACTCGAAGCCGCCCATCCCGATCGCATTCTCGCACAACTCGCGGACATGTTGCCGGCCTTGCAGATGGCCGGCTGATTGCCCGACCGTCGCGGAAGGAACATTCGATTCGGGCGCATTTTGCTGAAGCCGGCGACCGAATATCGCCGAAAAGGGAAGATTTCTGTCCGGGCATCGGATAGATTCCGTATCTGATAGGTGATGAGACAAATTCGCCGCCGGCGAAGTGAAGCCGGTCGGCGGGCCGCCTAACAGGAGAACGGCGTCATGGCACTTCCAAAAGGTCCGGGACGAATCCGCGTCGAGAGCACTCCATCCCCCGATCTCGGCGCGCCCATGGAGGCCCGCCTGTTTAACTACGACGTCGGCGCCGACAGTCTCAAGACCGAGCACCGCGACTGGCTCACCGACAACGTCGTCCCGATCCTGACCAAGAGCCGCCAGAGCAACGTTGAACTGCGCGGCACCGCTAGCCGCTCCGGCTCGGACGCATTCAACAAACAGCTATCCGAACGCCGGGCGAAAGTGATCAAGTTCCATCTCGAGCAGAGCGGCGTGCTCGGCCAGCAAATTATCTTCAACGGGCTCGGCGAGGCGCCCGCCCGCGCCGCCGGGTTCAAGGACGGCACCGAAACCGACGAAGACCGAGCGGTGCTGGTCAAGCTCAATCCGCCGTCGGGGATCACGTCGCAATTCGATCGCATCGACCCAAACTTTACCGAGGATGGATTCGATATCGAAACCACGCCGCGGTTTCTGGCCGTGCCGGCGTTCGGCGAGCGCCGCTTTCTGCGTTTCCGCCGCGGCGAATCGCTGCGCCTGCGCTCGACCAACGCCGCCGCCGCGATGATGGTTGACCCCTCGACCAATCGACTAACCGACGAACTGATCGTCGGCGCCGACCCGACCGTCGTCGGGTTCGCCGGCATCCTGCCCGGAGTCGCGTTCATCGAGGCCACCGGCGTCAACGGCGCCCGCCGATTCCTTCTCGAAGTGCATTCGCTCTTACCCCACACCATCGATGTCGATTTCTATACCGTTCGGGATTCCACCAACCGCGTGCCGACCAACCGCAGCCGGCAGTATGTCGATCGCACCCTCAATGAGTCCACGCGCATCTGGCAGCAGCAGGCGAACGTTTCGTTCCGGGTCAATAAACACGAGGAATTGCCGGTCAAAAAAGATCTGGGGCCCGAAATCACCAACAAGGAAACTTCCGCGGGCAAGAATTTCCACATCCTTTCGGACATGATCAAAGCGCCGTCGCGGGTGAATGTTTTCCTGGTCTGGGAGTGGAACCCGGACGACGGCAACGCCGACGCGGAGGTCAACAAGATCGGCAACAAGTTCATCATCATGGAGGACGACCTGGTCGCCGTCAGCACGCCCGGCCGCGTGCTTGGCCATGAGATCGGCCACCTATTCACGCTCCAGCACGACGATGTCACCAAGGACGTCCTCATGTTCGGCGGCAGCGGCATCACCAAAGGCCGCCTGCGCAAACGCGAAATCCTGCAAGCGCGAGCGGGGATTTGAAAAATGGGTCGCGATTTGTGATGCTGGTGCACGCTTTGTGCGCGAGGAAAATCGAATCGAACGCGGATGAGACGGATCAGACGGATTGACACGGATCAGAATTTTGATCCGTGCAAATCCGTCTGATCCGTCTCATCCGCGTTCGATTTCTTGCCCCACGACAAAACTCGCGGAACAAAACAGCCCGCGTCGAGGATAATGATGTAGTGACGACGAAAACGCAAGGTACAAGTCGATGGCGACCAGCCCATTGAATCGGGTCATTCAGCACGTTCTGGCCGATGTCGGACCGGACGGCGCGGAAATGACCGATGGCGAATTGCTGACCCGCTTCCTGCGCGGCCGGGACCACGACGCCCTTGCCGCCCTGGTGCGGCGGCACGCCTCGATGGTCTGGGGCGTCTGTTGCCGGCTGCTCCAAAACCGGCACGACGCCGAGGATGCCTTTCAGGCCACGTTTCTCGTCCTTGTCCGCAAGTCGGCGGTTGTGCCGCGGCTCGCCGTCGCCAACTGGCTTTACGGCGTGGCCCGGCAGACGTCGGTGCGGCTGCGGGCCACATCGGCAAAGCGTCGTCGGCGCGAGTCGCAGGTGGTGAACATGCCGGAACCAAGCGTGGCGGAATACCCCGACGCCGATCTGCAAATCGTGCTCGACGAGGAGTTGAGCCGCCTGCCCGATCATTACCGCGGCGTCATCGTCCTGTGCGACCTGGAGGATCTGACCCGCAAGGAGGCGGCCCGCCAACTCGGCATCGCCGAAGGCAGCGTCGCGAGTCGGCTGGCGCGAGCCCGAGCGATGCTGGCGAAACGGCTCACCCGCCGGGGCGTCGCGCTTTCCGCCGGATCGATCGCAGCCGCCGGCTCGGCGACGTCAGCGCCGCCGGCTCTGGTCGCCTCCACGATTCAGGCCGCAACCTTGCTTGCGGCAGGACAAGCGGCGGGCGTCGTCTCGGCGAGCGTCGCCTCCCTCACAGATGGAGTGGTCAAAGCCATGTTCGCGTCCAAATTCAAAAGCGTCGTGACGGTGATTCTGGTCGTCGGGCTGACCCTCGGCGGCATCGGCGCAGGCATCAGCCTCTCCACCAATTCGTCGGCCGTCGCTCAGCAACCGGGGGCCAAGCCGGACGTTGGCAAAAAAGGAAGCGACAAGGTCGATTGGAAGGTCCAGGTGCTCGATCAGCAGATCGCCAAGCTCCAGGACGTGAAAAACCAGACCGACGAGGAAGCGGCAAAACTGAATCGGCGATCGAATGAGATTGAGAGGACCATCGGGGACTTGCGTGCCCAGCGTGAGCGATTCTTGAAGAACTCCGCCCCCAAGAAGGATCAGAAGAAGGGCGAGCAGAAGCAGCCCGAGGAGGCCAAAGATCGGACGCTCACGCTCGAAGAGCCGGTCGAGTCCATGCACTGGAGCCGCGACGGCACGACCATGGCCAGTCGCAGCACACGCGAGGCGGAAGTCGGTGGCAAGCAGGTGACCTTGTCCACTTTCCGCGTCTGGGATGCTAAGACGGGGAAACTGAAGCTGAACCACGGCGAAGTCGAGTACCCCGGATTTGCAACGTATGACCTGTCCCCCGACGGCAAGATCCTGGCGATCAGCAGCCGCATCAGCATCGCGGTCGGTGACAAAGTGGAACTGTACGACGCCGAAAAAGGCACGCTGCTCACCACCATCGAAATGGAATATGGCCGCAGTCGCCCGTGGTTTGCCTTCTCCCCGGATAGCCGCACCCTGGCGGTCTGTGGGTTCGAGTTCAAGGCCGGGAAGGCCGTGGGGACAGTGCGCCTGTTCGACGCCAAGAAGCGCGACTTGAAGCAAAAGCTCGTCAGCCACGGCGGCCAGGTGATCTCGGTCGTTTTCTCGCCCGATGGCAAATCGCTCGCGGCCGGCTGTGCCACCGGTGAAATCACAGTCTGGGACGCGACCACCGGCAAGATTAAGACGAAGCTGGACGCGGCGGGTTCGATTGCAGCCCTCGCCTGGTCCAACGACGGTAAACTGCTCGTCAGCGGAGGCATCGAGGGCGGCCGCGTCTGGGATTTGGCCACCGGAAAATCGCGTGAACTGAAGGCCGCGCTCGGTGTGCCTGCGGGCGCGGCGGCGGCGGGCATCGATGGCGAGTCACGGATCAACGACCTCGCTTTCAGCCCCGACGGCCGCTACCTCGCCGGCGACGGCGGCCTCGTCAAGCAGGACGACAAGTGGCTAAACAGGATCCTGGTCTGGGACACTGCCACCGGCGAGCTCCGGCACGTGTGGCTCGGCTTACGTGGCTTCGCTTTCGCGCCGGATAGCAAGCGACTGGCCATCCTTCAAGATCCGAAGACGGTCAAGTTGATGGACATCCTGCAGGAACAACCTGCCAAGGGGGGCCAGGACGCGGTGCCCGTCCAGCCAAAACAGCCCGTCAAAACCGATCAAGAACGCATACTCGGCGGCTGGGTCATTGTGAATGAGGACAGCAAGCGGAAGGGAGAGCCGTGGTTGATTTCCGAGCATACCATTCTCATTTACCCGAACCATTCCGGTTATCAGGTTCCGTTTTACTACCGCCTAGACGCCGGTAAGATTCCCAAGCAAATCGACTTCAGCGCCCAACAGAACGGCTCACCCGCCGTCAAGGGTATTTACTCGCTTGAAGGCGATGAGTTGCGGCTGTGCCTGGGCGAAAAGGGTAAAGATCGGCCCGCGGCGTTTCCCGAGAAGCCGGCGCCGGGCGAAGTTCTGATCCTCCATCGCGAATCCGCCGTCAAGAAGGTGGACCAGACGAAGGCCAAGGAGAAGCAGCCCATGACGAAGGAGGAGAAATTGCGCGTGCTGATCGACCAGGTACTGAAAGCTCACGGCGGGGAAGACAAGCTCAACAAGCTCCAGTTCACCATGACGGTCAAGCACAGCAACGGGTACATCAACAAGTATTGGGTTCAACAGCCTAAGAACTTCCGCTGGGAGGAGCAGCATCGGGACCAGACGAAGTTGATCGTCATTCTCTTCCCGGAGGGCCGGAGGTTTTGGACGAAGGCGCCGAACCAAGAAGCGAAGTCGCTCCTCCTGTTGGGGATTGAACTCCCGTTGAATTTCTGGCACGACTATGTGAAATTCTTCGGCCCCCGGCAGGTGTTGCGGCTAAAGGATGCCGACCACAAGGTGGCGCTCTTGGACGAGGAGGCCATGATCGGCGGCCGTGCCGCCGTGGGCGTGCAGGTGATCGGCCCACTCTGCACGCAGAAAATGTACTTCGACAAGGAGACGCACTTGCTTCTCAAGGGCGTTGGCAGCGACATCGTCAGAGAGGTCACTTTCAGCGACTACAAGAAGTTTGACGGCATCCCGATCGCCCAGAAGGAACACGACGGCCACTTCGAGCCGGTGGTCACCGACTTCCACGTCGTGGACAAGTTCGACGCCAAGTTGTTCGAGCAACCGTGAGCCCTCTCAGCAATCTCACAGAAGGAGTAACGAAAGCCATGTTCGTGACCAAGATCAGGAGCGTGCTGGTCGTTGGGCTGGCCCTCGGCGGCATCGGGGTGGGCGTCGGCCCATTCACGAGCCCGGTGGGGATCGCTCAGGAGAAGACAGGAGATCAAGCACTGGACGGCCTGTGGGAAGACAGCGAGAACAAGGGCGGGTGGCTCCGCTTTGAGGGCAGCACGGTCAAGTACCACCCGGCGGGAAAGTCGGATGAGATCATCGAATGGACGTGCCGCTACAACCTCACCCGGACGCCCATGACCATCGACATCTTCCAGAAGGACGGCACGGTACACGGCATCTTCGTGGTCGAGCGTGGCACACTGTTTATGGCCCTCGGGGCGGAACGCCCGACCCAGATCAAGCGCGATGAGGCGACGACGCTGTTCGTCTTGAAACGGGCCGTCAAAACAGAAGGCAAGGCGTTCCCGGACGAAGAAGGCAAGACGAAGGTGAAGGATGAGCCTGTGGTCGGAGGACCACCTGCCGGGGTAGGACCACAAGTGGACATGCCGAACGTGGTGAGCGGACAATTGATCGTCCACGGAATCCTGGAACGTGTGGACGCCAAGCAGTCATTGGTGACGGTAAAAGCCCTGGTCGGCAATGATGCATCATCGGTGCTGCGGCTGATGGCTTCGGTTTCTGACAAGAATCCCGCCCAAGCTGGTGCCGCGGACGCCCCCAAGCTGGTCAACGTTCCGGTGCGGGCGGATGCCGAGCGAGTCGTCGGCACGGGCGTTGGGGTCGCAAGGCTGAAACTCAAGATGGAAGAGTTGAAAGCCGGTCAGATCGTTATGTTGCAACTCGCCGCGGACCGCACGGCCGGGCTTGTTGTCGTTTTCATCAGAATTCTGAGCGACGACAAGAACGAAAAGAAGCCCTGAGAAGACCAGGATTCCCGATGCACTTCCTGCGATGCCTTTCGCTCGCGCTCTTGGCGGCCTCGCTCGCCCCGGACTTGCTCGTTTCAGGCCCACGGGCCGACGCGCCGCCCGACCTCCTCATCGGATACTCCGAATTCCGCACCGATCTGCCCGGCGGGCGCTATGTCAACGTCGCGACAATGCACGCCGTCATGGTCAACGCCGACGGCACGGGCCGCCGCGTCCTGGCCGCGGAGTTGACCCGCGACAAAGGCTTTTGGACCCAGTTCGCCGGCTGGTCGCCGGACGGCAAGACGGCCATCCTGCTGCGCGGCTGGGAAAGCGACGCGAACGGTAAGTGGGAGGAGGAGCACAAGACCTTCCGCCTCGGCCCCGATGGCTGGCTTTACGATGGCTACTTGCTCGATCTAAAAAGCGGCAAGGCGACGAACGTCACCGCCGTTGACCGCGTCAGCCACTACAACGTCGGCCTGGCTTTCATGCCCGGCGACCCGACCAAACTCCGCTTCCTGGCGCAGGTCGGCGGCGTGAATCGCCCCTTCCGCATGGACCTCGACGGCAAGCACAAGCGCGACATCATCAAGGACTCGCCGAACCTGGTCCACGGCATGTCCCTCTCGCCGGACGGCAAGCGCGGCGCCTACGAAACCGAAAACTACCAAGTCTATTTGGTCAATGGCGACGGCTCCAACGCCAAGCACATCGAGACCGGCCAGCGGTTTAACTTCCTGCCCACCTGGTCGCCGGACGGGGCGTGGGTGCTCTTCGTGGCCGGCGAACACTACGACTGCCATCCGCATGTCGTCAAGGCGGACGGCGCCGGCCTGAAAAAACTGGCCAGCCGAAACGGCTATCGCGGCGTCATTGACTACCTCGATGTGTTCGATTTCCACGACGGCAGCAGCGACCTACCGGTCTGGGCCCCGGACAGCCGCAGCGTTTTCTACACGGCCAAAGTCGGGCGCAATGTCGAGTTGTTCCGCGTGACGCTCGACGGCAAAAGCGAGCAATTGACCAGGTCGCCCGCGGGATCAATGCACTATCACCCGCAAGCCTCGCCCAATGGCAAATGGCTGCTCTACGGCTCGAAACGCGCCGGCGTGCGCCAGCTTTATGTCATGCGCTTGAGCGACAAGAAAGAACGGCGCATCACAAACCTCGCCAAAGGCCACGCCGCCATGTGGGCCCACTGGCAACCCCACGCAACGCGGTAGCGCGCTGGTGCATCCCTATTTGCACAAACCGAACACGACGTCTACTTCGAGCCCAAAATCACCGACGTCAAGTTCGTGGACAAATTCGACGCCAAGTTGTTCGAGCAGCCGTGAGGGGCCGCAGTTACGCGGCAATGACATGGCCAGCGAGGGGACAAGGATGGAAACTTCATTCCATTCCGTTGACCATCGCGGGTCGAAAATCCTTTGCGGGACGGCAAATTCGATACATTTGGCACTGTTTTCCCTGTCGGCGCAACATATGCCGCTGACTGCGCCATTGGCACGTCCCTGAATCACCAAATTGGTCGATATTCTCGGCAGATTCCGAATTGCAATCGCCACCAGGGAGGTGCACGGATGCGCGTTCCTTCGGCCCGAAGCGCCACCTCGCTGGCGTTCATTGCGCTGATTGTTACAACCCCCCGACCGGCGATGGCCGCCGAACCGCCGCCGTCCACTCTCAACCTGGCGACGATTGAACAACTCGCTTCTGAGCACAATCCGACGCTACGGCAGGCAGAAGCCAATGTCGAAGCGGCGCAAGGGCGAGCACTGCAAGCCGGCCTGTATCCCAATCCAACCGTCGGCTACACGGCGGAACGAATCGGCGCCGGTGGAACCGCCGGCGAAATGCAAGGCCTGTTCATTGACCAGATCATTGTGACCGCCGGCAAACTTAGGCTCAGCCGCGCCAAATATGCCCAAGAAGTCTCGCAAACAACCGCCCTGGTGCTTGCGCAGCAATACCGAGTGACAAACAGCGTTCGCATTCGTTTCTATCGACTGCTCGCGATGCAGAGGCTGTTGGACGTGCGGGCGCAATTGCTCAAGGTGGCGGACGACGCGGTTCGGACCACGGAAGAACTCGTCAACGTCGGCGCGGCAAATAGGCCGGACTTGTTGCAGGCTCGGATCGAGGCAAGGCAAGAACGCGTGGCCTTGGAAAACGCTCGAACCCGGTATCAAGCCGCCTGGCGACAAATGGGCGCGCTGGTGGGTATGCCGGAATTGGCCATGGACCGGTTGGACGGCGACCTGGAAGCGACCGCAACTCTGCCGGATTTCGATGCGACGATGGCGCATTTGCTCGATGCCAGTCCGGAGATTCACGTCGCCCTGGCCGAAGTCGCTCGCAACCAGATAGGCCTCAAGCGCGAACAAGCGGAGCCGATCCCGAACCTGCAAGTGCGCGTGGCGAACGGGTATGACTTCGAGACGCGCCGCGACGTGACCAGCGTGCAAGTCGGCGTGCGCCTGCCCGTCTTCGATAGGAACCAGGGCAATATCCGCACGGTGCGTGCTCAGGTCGCCTACGCCGAGGCCGAACGATGCCGCGTGCAACTATCGCTCCGCCAGCGCCTGGCGAGTGCTTATTCGCATTATCGCACCGCCTGGAACACGGTGCAGACTTACCGGAAGGACAATCTGCCGGAAGCGAAAGAAGCCTACGAGTTGTATTTGGACAGCTTTCGCAAGCGTCGCGCGGCGTGGCCGCAAGTGCTCGTCGCCCAGCGAACGTATTTCCAGATCAGTGTCGAATACACCGAGGCGCTGGCGGAGTTGCGCTGCGCCGAAACGGCGATTCTTGGGCTGTTGTTGGTCGATGGCCTGGATGAGCCGGCCAACGCGCCCAGTGGAGGCGAACAGGGGCAACGCCGAAGTCGGGAGGGCGGCGCGATGTGTGAGCCAATTAACGGCCGAGGCGGCCGCAGCCTGGAAAACCGCACGGGCGGAAGTGATTAGGCGCTCAATGATGATGTTCTTGGCTGCCGGGAACGCTGGCGCCAGGCTCAATCTCACCCTCGCCCGACACCACCTTGTCATAGAGTTCCGGCGGCAACACGCGCACGACCGTGTGCAACGCTTCAATGCCTGCGTACCAGTTGCGGCGCATGCCGCGCGTTTCCGGCTTGGTCAGTTTCTTGACGTCGGCAGGGCTGTACATTCCCATCATGTCCATCATGTCGGCGGGATAGCCCGGAACCTTGCGCGTCTTTCATGCTGTGCCCCATGGCTCCGCCATGACCGCCCGCTTCCTGCTTCCCGGACGGCATGTTCAAGGGCATGGTGGGCACGGCGCGCTCCACCCCCGTGTTCTCGCCCATGCCGCGTCCCATGCTCGGGCCATTTTCGCGGCTCAGGGCCGATCCCCCTTGCGTCATTCCCATTCCGGCTTGAGCATTCATTCCCGCCATCATTCCGCCACGCGATTCGCCGTGCATGGGGCCAACCATCACCGCCATGTGATTCATCATGTGATGGAACATGTGGCAGTGCAGGATCCAATCGCCGGGGTTGTTGGCGATGAATTCGATTTCGCGTGCCTGGGCCACGCCGACCAGGACGTTATTGCTGGGAATCCAAGCGCTCTCGGGAATGCGGCCCGCCTCGGTTCCGGTAATCCAAAACGTGTGGCCGTGCAAATGCATCGGATGATGATCGATGGGACTCATGTTCACGAAGCGAATTCGCACGCGACTGCCGAGCCGCACGACCAGCGGAGTAATGTACGGGGCCGAACGCCCATTGAGCGTGAACCAATTGAATTCCATCGACGTGACGTTGGGGACGGTGCTTTGCGGCAAAATGGCCCACTCCTGAATCAGGAGCGCGAAATCGTGATCGACGGCTGGCTCGTAGGCCTTGCGCGGATGAATGATGAACAGACCGGCCATGCCCAGGCCTTCCTGCATCGGCCCGTGCGAATGGTAGAAGTAGGTTCCGCTCTGATGAAGCGTGAGTTCATAAATTCCCTTCTCGCCCGGTTTGATCGGATCCTGGGTGACTCCGTGAACGCCGTCGAACCGGTTGGGCAGTTCGAGGCCGTGCAAGTGCAAGGTCGTCGGCTCCGGCAGCATGTTGAATAAAGAGATTCGCACGCGGTCGCCCTCGACGGCCTGGATGGTCGGCCCGGGCATGGCGTCGTTGTAGCCCCAGACGTTGATCCAGACGCCGGGCAGGAACTCGCGCCGGGTGGCCGTGGCGTGCAGATAATACTCCTTGACGCCGTTGTTCATGGTCGGCTTCATCATCCAATTGTCGGGCGTCACGACGGGCACGGGAGCGAGGCCCTGCGGACGCAGACCCGGCACGAGTTTGCCGCGATCCGTGGAACTGCCCACCGGACCGCCGCGCCCCGGTTGATCGCGCGGATAATCGGGTTGATTCCCATGCGCCTGCGCCGGCTCGGCCGGCTGGCCGGTCGCTGCCGAGGCGGCCAGTGCGCCTGTCCCCAGGGTTGCATTTCGCATGAAGTCTCGCCGACTCGTGTTCCGTTTCATTTTTTCGATCTCCATGGATCGGAGAATGGAAACCTGCGTTATTCCAACTCGAATCAGAATAAATGCACGTCCCCATTCCCTTGCGCTGGAGCCGACCGGGCTAGTCCGCCAGGATCTTGGCAAGGTCGGCAATGATCGCGTCGATCGCCTTGTCGTTGAGTTCGCCTTTCTTGAAGGCGTGGTTCGCCTTGACGGTCAGCTTGCTGTACAACACGACCGTCACGTCCGCCTCGGGCGCGACGTTGAAATCCTCGGGGCCTTCCGGTCGATCGATCGCCAGGATGCAATCCTGGACTTTCTCCTTCTTGGCCAGTTTCTTCAACTCGGCTTCGAGCGTGTCGGAATCGCTCAGGAAAACGACGAAACTGCCCATGCGCCGTTCTTTGTTCTTGCCCGTTGCCTGGTCGATGCGCTTGATGAGCCTGGTCAGTTCGGGACTGATCTGGCGGGCGAAGATCATCGCCACGGGATGAGTGCCGTTCTTGCAAATGAGGCAGTACTTTTCTCCCTCGTGCTCGCCGTTGCAGTTGAGCGGATGGAACACGCCCACGATTTTTTCCCCGACCTGTGGGCCGGATTTCGGGTCAGCAGCCGAAGCGGTATTAAGAACGAACCCAACCACGGCCAGCGCAATGAACGCGAAACGGCGATTCAACATTACTGAACTCCTACAAAAAATGAACCCACGAGCGCCACGCCCCGACTGGGCGGGCGGATCATCCATGATGCGGCCAGCCTGACGGCTGCGCAGTGCGAATTCGGCGCGGCTTATTGCGCGGCGAATTCAAATAGTCCGGTTTCAAAACCTTGCAAGTGCAGGTAGACAGCGTGCAGGCGAATTCGCCCGAGAGCGCGGCTCGCTGGCTTAACACAGCCAGGCGCAATGAGAGATGTAAAGAGGTGTGGAAAACGGCACCAAGACGCGGCACAACTCGATTTCATCGCTCGTATTGACGAGCGCGGAATTGGCAGGGACGAACAGCGGCGCAACGAACAAATGCTGAACAACTGCGCGATCCGTCGCAAAGCACGATGGGAGGCTTTTCACAGCGGCAACGCTTCTCGGGGCTCGGCGGTCGGGGCTCGGATTTCGAATCGTTGCACTGTTGCCGAGGTTGCTTGTGGCAGCAACAACTCTTGTGCTTTGCTGGCGCGGCGGCGTCTTCCGGCTTTTTCGTTGACTGGCGCTTGTTGCAGCACGGCGCGAATCCGAACGCGCAGCACCACCCCTGCGGCATCGCCACAAATAGGCTGCATGCAAAAACCAGAAATCTCGCGGCACGAGCTTTCATGATCGAAATACTACGCGATTTTCCATGCGAATGCAATCCAGGGTTGCAGCCGGCGACCACGAGGTTTGGCCGCCGGTCTCCGTCCGGGCGCGTCGTCTTTGCCGCAACATACTGGTCGCGCTGCGCGGTCAGATAGCCGCCCACATTGTCGCGAGTTTTGCAATGACCTCGCGACCGGGGGTGCAACCACCGGCCGGACCATGGTGGTTGGTCAAAGCGAGTTTTTGAATCAAAGCAAGAATGTCGGCTTTTGTCCGCCAGCCCTTCCTGGGATTGCCCGGCCAGGCCCGGCCACCAGAGCCGGAAAGCGGATTTTGACCTGTGCGTTTCGCGTATACCGGCTTTGGTAAAGTTTCGCCGTCTTTTCCATCTTTTCGGGCCGGTGTGCGGGTTGGATACACGATCGGAAATCAAACCAACTCAAATTCGGCTAGAGCATGCGGGAATTCGTCAATCGGCCCGCTCCGAGTTCGTCTCCCTCGGAAAAAACGCACTAAACGACCGATCATTTCGCAGTTTCCCCAGTTCGTCGCAAACAAATACACAACGGAAACGGAGACCGGCGCACAGGTTGCTCTTGTCCATTTGAGAATAAGGAACGGCGAGCACCTCTCAACAAACGTATAGGGAGACTGAAATGAGTCTTTGCAATCTCATCATTCTGGCCAGCGTATTGACGTTCCAGCCCGATTCGTCGGGCGGAAACGCAACAAGCGATCTGAAGCAGTTTCAGGGGGCCTGGCGAGCGGCATCAATTATCAACACCGACGGTCATGCGGCCACGGCGGAAGAACTCAAGCAAACAAAACTGGTCGTAAATGGCACTCGATTCAAATTGACCGGCAACGATTTTACGATCACCGGCCAGTTCGAAATCGACTCGTCCAAGACGCCCAAGACAATCGACGCGATTCTCGACGCGAAAAAGGGCGAGCAGCCGGTAAAGGTGCTGGGAATCTACCGCATTGATGGCGAGACCCGAAAAAGCTGTTTTGCAATGCCGGACCAACCGCGGCCAAATGCATTCCCTGATTCGCCGAAAGGCTTCTTGCAACTTGAATGGAAAAAGTAGTCGCCGCGCTCGCAAAAGAGACTTGGTGCCGAAACCCGCCGGCGATTAGGTGCGATTCTTGACCGGAGTGATTGTTGATCAGATACTTCAGCAAAGTGTCGTAGATCTCCAACGCCGCTCGTCCAGCGAACCGTTGGCGTCGGTGTCGCGATCGCGCAGCACCAGCGCATCGACATAGACCGGGCTCCAGACATACTGAGCCGAGGCGGTCCCGCTCACCCGCTCTTCCAGCACCTGGTCCGCCGTCGAGACATACAGATCGGTGGCCGTGCCCGACTTGGTTTCGGCAATGCGCCGGCCCAGGCCGTCGTATTGGTAGCTGGAGAGAGTCGAGCCGCCCGAATCCTTGACCGTCACCAGCCGATTCCAGGCGTCGTAAACGAATTGCCGCCCGGTCTCGTCGCCGGTCAGGTTGCCGTTGGCGTCATAGGTCGGCGTCGTCGCGCCGGAGATGGAGGTGATTTCGTTCTGGGCGTCATGCGAACGCGTTTGCGTCACGCTGTCGGTCGTCACCGAGTCGAAATTCCCCAGCGCGTCGAAATCCCACGCTTGCTGGCGCGTCAGGCTGCCATTCAGCGTGCTGTGTCACCTGGCTGCGCTCTAACCTTCTTTGGAGTCTCACAAAAGTTCGTGCTCGGCGAGCAACCGATAGATGAAATCAGCCAGCAAGATCGAGCTGCAAATAGCGAGAAGGTAGCCGACAATTCTGGATTTGCGGCCGCCCTTAAAACTGGCAATTGCAAACACCCAAGCGAAGATACAGGCGGCGATTCCGTAAACGTCAATAGTCGAATACGAGTTCGTTGCAACTGTTGTGAAGTCAAAGAATGCCACGACAGCCAAAAACAAAAGTCCGATTGGTGCGGCGCGTTTTACCACGTATTGCATCGGTTTACCCTGGGGTTCGAGCCTCGAAAAACTACGGCCGACGAATCAGGCTGCCGCATTCAGAGAATGACGGGCTAGCGATGCCAAAACACGCGGGGGTGCAATTCTCAAGCCATGGTTATCACCCACCTGCTGTGAGAACTCTAATTCACCTATTCCGCACGTCAAGCAAGTTCACTGAAGACGCCCTACGGAGAACGCGTGCGCAATGACATGGTTATGGCAAAACTATCACGGTTGTCGTTGTTGTCGTGGTCGTGGTGATGACCTGGCGGAGACCGCCCATTCACTTTGCAGGGATCCTTTTCGGCGGTGAAACCTGGTTCAAACGTCCCTGCTTCGCCAAGGCGTCCTTGATACTTTCGAACTGCATTTGCGACCAAGTCCGACAGTTCTGGTTCGCCAAACGATATGGGAATCGTTGGTTTCCTACCAAGGCATCGAGGCGCATGCTTTAATTTGGCGTCGTCCTCTTTAGTCGTGCGGATGTAATGTTTCTGAGAGATCTTCCCACCGAGCTTGGTGTCTCGGTAGACATTGCCCATGAGGCCCCCTTGGCCGTTCAGACTGAAATCAAACGGCCGATCAGGATCACGTCCAAAACTATACGAACTGTATTCGCCGAGAGGGTCACCAACATTCAGACTCTGATGCGCAAACGGCTCTTTGGCACTAGGTCCTTCAATCCAAACGTCCATCCCCCCCGGATCGAGCGCCCCCGTCGGCCCGTTGCCGTACGCCCGATACAAATCCACGTCGCCGGCCCCGAAGCCCGCCGGGTCGTTTTGCAGCCATCTCCCCAGGCTCGGCGACAGGTCGCGAGCGCGGGCATGATACAGCCCCGCGCCGCCGTCGTACCGCAGCCCCTGATGCTGATACACCCAGCCATAACTGCTGCTCGACCGGCTGCTCCAACTCGCGTCGTAAATCGTGACATTGCCGTACGGGTCGTACGCGTACCGCTCGACCACCGCGCCCGAATTGTCCAACAACGCCGTCACGTTCCAGTTGGCGTCCTGCTGCACCCAACGCCGTTCGTCCAGCGAGCCGTTGGCGTCCGTGTCGCGATCGCGCAGCACCAACGCATCGACATACACCGGGCTCCAGACATACTGAACCGTGGCGGTCCCGCTCACCCGCTCTTCCAACACCTGGTCCGCCGTCGAGACATACAGATCGGTGGTCGTGCCCGACTGGGTTTCGGAAATGCGCCGGCCCAGGCCGTCATATTGGTAGCTGGAGATGGTCGAGCCGCCCGAATCCTTCACCGTCACCAACCGATTCCAGGCGTCGTACACGAATTGCCGCCCGGTTTCGTCGCCGGTCAGGTTGCCGTTGGCGTCGTAGGTCGGCGTCGTCGCCCCGGAAATCGACGTGATTTCGTTCTGAGCGTCGTGCGCACGCGTCTGCGTGACGCTGTCGGTCGTCACCGAGTCGAAATTCCCCAACGCGTCAAAATCCCAATCCTGGCTCCGCGAAGCGGAGCCGGTCAGGCCGTCTTTGTTGGCGTTGAGCGTACCGCGATAAAACGAGGTCAGTTGATTCAAATCGTCATACGAATAAAGCTCGCCAAACGCCGAGTTGACCAGGTTGTCGCGATACAGCGGGTTCGAATCGCGATCGTAGCCGTACTGGAACCGGTCCTTGTGCGACCCGTCGCTGGTCTTCCGCCAACGCTGATCGACCACGCGGCCGAAGCGATCCAACCCCGTGTATTGGTCGCCGGCGTCGCCGGTCGATTCGCCGGTCTGCTTGATGTAGGTCAGATCGACGCCCGGCTGGGCATGCGCCCGCCGCACCACCGTGTCCACGCCCAAGTAGTCGTAACTCTCCAGCGTCCCGGACGTGTCCGAAATCGAACTCACCCGGCTGATGTTGTTGTTCAGCCCCGTGGCGTAGTTGAACGTCAGCACCTTGCCATTCGGATAGGTGATGCTCACCAGCCGGCTGTGATTGGCCCCGCTGGGCATCTCGCTCCAGGTGTACTGCACCTTGGGCGTGCTGCCGGTGTCCACCGCCCCGGAGTGCGACTGGTACTCGATCTTGAGTTGGCCCAGGCCATTGAACGTCCGCTGCACCTGGTTGACGACATTGCCGCCCGACGCGGCGTCGTAGCTGGTGATCAGGTACGCATTGCCCTGCGTGTCGTACGCCGTCTCGACCCGCCGCACCGACCCGTCCACGCCCGAGCCCAGCGTCGTCACCGCGTCGGAAAATGACTTTCATTCCCTTTTTCGAGCGCAGCGGTGCCCCCTCCCCAAGGCCTCAGCCGGAGAAAAGCCCCGCCCACGAATAGAACTGGCAACCGAATTGCACAACCAGGCATTCACTCCGTGAGCCGGCCATCGCGAATTCGGGTCAGCAAACCGGCCCTGCCTCAAACTGCCTCCAGGTGAGCGTAAATCCCGCCTTTTCTACTTCGAGTTGCGCTTTCAGCAAGAAGTCAAACGCCTTTTCGCTCAAAGGAAATTGCCCGACGATATCAATTCGTATTTGCTTTCCCTCTACCGAGTATTTATCTGCAATCTCCCCGCTCTCCACGAACGCGAGATAAGCATTTAACTTGGCCTGAAGCATTGACAAATGTTCATATTCTCGATCCCAACTAAGATGATCCGCGATAGTCAGCACGACCGTTCCCGTGGCGTTTTCTTCGCCAATGAAATCCACAGTATTGGACTGCTCAATTGACAAGTGATCGCCTCCTTTCACCAGGGACGAATGATAATAATTGTAGTCGGCGGAATCACTGTTCCGCCGGGGAAACCTGGTTTTCCCTTTCCAACGACAGTTGCCCCGCTCTTAGCGATTTCAGGAAACGCTTTGGACTGATTTCCGGTCAGAGGTGCCGTCGCTGAGGACTTCGCTTCGGTCAAGCTGATAGCACCGGTTTGCTGGTCTTGCCCGATAAAATCCAGACGAGTCTTGACGCCACTTTGCGTCTTTACGGTCACTTGTTCGACGATATTCGGTTGGGTCTTTTGGAGCTCTTGGCCGACCAGCTTTTCGAAGGCCGCTCCTTGCGCCTTGTTGGCCGCCAGCTGCTCTGCCGGAGTCAAGGTTTTCGGCGCCGGACCGGCTGGCGATGCCGACGATTCTGCCGGACACGCTTTTGGAGCGGCAGCCTCGGCAGCTGCGGCAGCGCTGTGGGCTTTAGAGATCTTGCGAACTGCCTAAGACCAAACCACATAAGCCCCGTGTTGGCGCCACCCACTACAATCTTTCGCCCATCGCCGGTCGCAAGCCCCTCGCCGAGCGTTCGGGGCGGTTCTGTGACGATCTGCACGCCATTCTGGATCACCTTTGGGACATTCGTGACCGGGTCGTTCAGGATCATGTGGACGCCACGGACAAAATCCCGGTTAAGGTTACCATTCGCAATGTTGTTGACGCTTCGGCCAATTACCCCGCCGGCCCGCACGGTAGCGTCCGGCAATTCCTGGACGCCCCTCCTCAGATCGCTGTACCCGCGCCGAAAGTCGTTGTAACGTCGGCCAAGCCATGACATCCCCCCCGGATCCAACGCCCCGGTGGGACCATTCCCATAAGCGCGATACAAATCCACATCACCGGCCCCGAAGCCCGCCGGGTCGTTTTGCAGCCATCTCCCCAAGCTCGGCGACAGGTCGCGGGCGCGGGCATGGTACAGCCCCGCTCCGCCGTCATACCGCAGCCCCTGATGCTGATACAGCCAAGCGTAACTGCTGCTCGACCGGCTGGTCCAACTCGCGTCGTAAATCGTGAAATTGCCGTACGGATCGTACGCGTACCGCTCGACCACCGCCCCCGAATTGTCCAGCAGAGCCGTCACGTTCCAGTTGGCGTCCTGCTGCACCCAACGCCGTTCGTCCAGCGAGCCGTTGGCGTCCGTGTCGCGATCGCGCAGCACCAACGCATCGACATAAACCGGGCTCCAGACATACTGAGCCGTGGCGGCTCCGCCCACCCGCTCTTCCAACACCTGATCCGCCGACGAGACATACAGATCGGTGGTCGTGCCCGACTTGGTTTCGGAAATGCGCCGGCCCAGGCCGTCATACTGGTAGCTGGAGATGGTCGAGCCGCCCGAATCCTTCACCGTCACCAGCCGATTGAAGGCGTCGAAAACGAATTGCCGCCCGGTTTCGTCGCCGGTCAGGTTGCCGTTGGCGTGGTCCTAGACCTGTTACAGTCGACTCGACGGTCGAGCATACTATGACGCGCCTCGCACAATTTCGACGAGCAAGTTCCGCAGTTCGTCCTTCTCCAACCAGATTGCCGCGGACTGGGTTCGTGTTGATTCGAAATCCGGACCATCAATAAAAATCGACACTGTTTTCTCGTCATGCACATTCAAGGTGACCGGGCACGCGCCGAAAGTCCCCATTTGCGTATGCAGCAGTCCTCCTCCGCGCTCCTCCAATAGCTTTACGCATTCGCGCAGAAATGCATCGTTCGTCAAGACGTCTAATACAGCGTTATCGGTGCCGATGCCGAGCAGAACACTTGTGCCCTTACGCAAGATCTGATGAGTCTTTATCATTGTTTCACCAGCTGTTAATGACCTGGCGGCGGTAACTCTTGAATCGCAAGGTGCGATCGAGCGCCACTCTGCGTTGTGAAGTTAATGTGATTGAAATCGATGTGGCCAGCAACCCCATCCGGAGTGCTCATGTTCATTTCCCTCCGACCGTGACGGAATAGTAGAGTCGAGGAGTGGCGCGGTGGGGTAGGTTGGCCATGCGTGTTGCCGGCCCTTTCGGTTGCCGGTGCCAGAGTATCCAACCGTGCTCCGTCTCCACTCCCCGCTCATCGAACCGGACGGGCGGGTTTCCCGCATCCGGCTCTCGGACAAGGACTCATGCGTTCGCACACGAGGGCCGACGCGGACGGCCTTCGAGTTTCAGCAACCCAAAGGTGCGGCGCAGGTACGGTTCGGAGTAACGCGATCGACTCGACCCCTGCACGCGCTCCCGCCACCCCAGCCACTGACGCAGCCGAAAGCAGGCGTGCATATCCACGCTGCGATCGGCCCGGCTCACCGCCCCCAGACAAAAGTAGTTGGCCCAGCCCCGCAGCATGCGGTTCAAGCGGCCCACCATCTCGCCCGGCTCCAGCCACAACCACCGACGCGCCGTCTGCTCGCTGATCGCCGCGCAGATCCGCTGGATCTTCTTGGCCGACGGTCGGACCCCGATGTAGGCCCCGCCCGTCCTCGGCGAGTAGAAACGGCCGATGGTGTAGCCGAGAAAGTCAAAGTGCCCGTCCGGCACACGACACAACTTGGTTTTCGTCTCGTTGACCGTCAGCTTCAGCTTGGTCATCATGCTCCGCATCGCGGTCATGGCCGCTTCGGCCGTGCCCCGGCAGCAGATCACGAAGTCGTCGGCGTAGTTGACGATGTGTGCATCGAGACGCCGCTCGTGTCCCAGTTCCTTCCAACCCAGAACGAAACGACGCATGTACAAGTTCGCCAGCAGCGGCGAGAGCGGCGCGCCTTGCGGCGTGCCGCGGCCCTCGTCCTGGTTGCGGGTCGTTCGATGCTTCCGGCCACGTTCATCGGTCTCTTCCACCGGTGCTGCCAGCCAGCTTTTGATCAGCCCCAATAGGCGCCGATCGCTGACTCGGCGAGCCACCGATGTCATGAGTTCCGCGTGCGGAATGCTGTCAAAGTAACCGCTCAGGTCCGCGTCGACGACTTGCGTGTGCCCCGTAGTCAGCAGCGTATGGACCTGTTGCACTGCGTCCAACGCGCTGCGCCCCGGTCGGTAGGCGTGTTGCTCCGGCTGCAGGTCGGCCTCGAAGATCGGCTCCAAGACCAGCAATGCCGCCATCTGCACCACCCGATCCTTGATCGTCGGGATTCCCAACGGCCGTTGTTTGCCGTCCGGCTTCGGGATGTACACCCGCCGCACGGCCTGCGGACGATACCTTTGCTCGCGGAGTTCCTCCGCCAGTTCACCCAGCCACTCGATTGTGCCGTACGCCTCGATGTCCTCGAACGTCTGCCCGTCCACGCCCGCTGCCCCCTGATTGGCCCGGCAGCATTGGTAGGCGTGCCACAGTACATCCGCCCGGTACACCTTGTCGTACAACGCATAGAAGCGGTACGTGAGTGACCTCTTCGCTTTGGCATGCAGCGCCTCCTGCAGCTTCCCAACCTTCGTCGGAGGTATTAGGCTCACGCCAATCTCCCGGCTGTCGCCACTTCGGACGCCGACCTTGAACCAAGGCCCCTTCCCTCCCCCGGCGTTACCCGGCTTCGACGGTACTATGGGCCTTTCCGACACCCCAGACGGCCCGGCCTGTCCCTCGCGGGCATCCGGTGGGAAGTCGCGTCTTCCGCCGCTGGGGCTTCCCGTGTTGCGTTTGATCTCCGTGTGCCGGCATGCCGTCGCCATTACCCCGGTGGGACCGCAGGCGGGTTTGTCGCTCGCCCATGTGCCTGCGACGGCGGCCTTCCCCATACCATTGCTGGGTCGGCTCCCACATCAACTGTTTCGGGGCCTGCTCGGCGTTCACTCGCGTTACGGCCTGCCTGCTCGTCGAGTCGCCAAAGCGACCCTCTGCACCCGAGGCTTCGGCAGTTTCGTTACCTCCACTGCCGCTCCGATTACTACCGGCTGGAGCGACCCCTTGCCGGGCGGGAATTGCACCCGCTGAAGATCAACGCCTTGGCACGGCGCACAATGGTGTCGGTTCATTTATTCCCTTCCAACACCTGATCCGCCGACGAGACATACAGATCGGCGGTCGTGCCCGACTGGGTTTCGGAAATCCGCCGGCCCAGGCCGTCATATTGGTAGCTGGAGATGGTCGAGCCGCCCGAATCCTTCACCGTCACCAACCGATTCCAGGCGTCGTACACGAATTGCCGCCCGGTCTCGTCGCCGGTCAGGTTGCCGTTGGCGTCATACGTCGGCGTCGTCGCGCCGGAAATGGACGTGATCTCGTTCTGGGCTTCATGGGCACGCGTCTGCGTCACGCTGTCGGTCGTCACCGAATCGAAATTCCCCAACGAGTCGAAATCCCAACTCTGGCTCCGCGAAGCGGAGCCGGTCAGGCCATCCTTCGCCGTTGAGCATGCCGTGCCACTTGGCCGCGCTCTAACCTTCTTTGGAGTCTCACAAAACTTTGTGCTCGGCGAGCAACCGATAGATGAAATCAGCCAGCAAGATCAAGCTGCAGATAGCGAGAATGCAGCCGACAATTCTGGATTTGCGGCCGCCTTTGAGACTGGCAATTACAAAGACCCAGACGAAGATACAGGCGGCGATCCCGTACACGGCAATTATCGAATACGAGTTCGTCGCAAATGTTGTTAAGTCAAGAAAAGCCGCGACAGCCAGAAACAAAAGTCCGATTGGTGCGGCGCGTTTTACCACGTATTGCATTGATTTACCCCGGGTTCGAGTCTCGAACAGAATACGACTGACGAATCAGATTTCCGAATTCGAACAATTACGCGCTACCGATGCCAAAATATGCGGGACAGCAATTCTCAAGGCATGGTTGTCACCCGCATGCTGTGAGAACTCTAATCCAGCCATTTCGCACGTCAAGCGAGTTCGAGCCTGCTTCGCCAATGCTTCTTTGATGCTCTCGAACTGCATTTGTGACCAAGTTCGACAGTTCTGGTTCGCCAAGCGATATGGGAATCGCTGGTTTCCCACCAATGCATCGAGCGCACGCTTCAATTTGGCGTCGTCGTCTTTAGTTGTGCGAATGGAATAAATGGTGTCGCTTCATTTATTCGCTGGCACCGCGAGTTCCCATTTGCAAATTAAATGACGCGATGCCATTTATTCCGCTCGTCCAGCGAGCCGTTGGCGTCGGCGTCGCGATCGGTAGCTGGAGATGGAAGAGCCGCCGGAATCCTTCGCCGCCTCGTTCCAGGACTCTGCCTGGAAGAAGGCTGTTAACAAGCAGCCAAAGAACGTTGGGGATAACGTGCCTCGCTTCTCAATTCCGATAAGTTGTATTGGCGTTGACCGATTCTTATAATTAACACATATTTTCTTGCGACATTGTTTGGTCGTTGGCGACGATGGCGCATTTTCTCAGGAGGCCAGCCCACGAGCACTCACTGATTGCCGGGGAGGTTCAAATGAGTTTCTTAATAAACCGATGCCGCGCCAGGTCACATCTGGTCGACCAGCTCGTTGAAGCTTGGCAGCAAGATTACAAGCGAGCGATGCTGGCCGTTGATCTTGAAGAGGTCATGGCCGAATGCATGGAACTGAGCAAGCTGCTCCATCATGCTTGGAAGCGGTCGTTCGCGATGCTGTTTGATGAAAAAGCGCCACTTGACATAGAAGCTGAGCGCGAGATCATGCTCGCCGCGGTCGAGCGGGCAATTGCTACCCATCAAATTGTGTTGGAATCGGCAAGAGTGATCAAGAAAGACTACAAAGTAGCGGGGTTTGATGAGTTTGCTGAGTCCGTGCCGGTTCTTGAGAGGCTCAAAGCTACGATCGAAAAGAAGTGGCCGACAGTAAACAACCAGCGGATCACGGAGTCAATGTCGGCTTACCGGAAAGGCGAGTTTGTTTCCCCACAGGACTTGCTTGCTGATGCGTCAGCCAAAAATACCTAAAGAAATCAGCGCTCTGCTCGGATCATTTTCCCTGTCGCGGACTGCGATTGTTGTTGTCCTGACCCGCATCCATTCCGAGTTTGGCGCTCTCTATGCGCAGAATCGGATGAACCGGGTAAAGGGACACGAAGATCGCCGATACTGGCACCGGATGGTGGTGCAAGATGGCGACCGACTAAACGTCTTGGCTTTCGTGGTCGACGATGCGACGAGTCCCGACGATTTGATCATCGTTGACGAGGAATAAACGGTGTCGCTTCATTTATTCGCTCGCGCCCCGAGTTCCTATTGGCAAATCACGCAAAGGGGACATTCCGGTTTTTCGCCATCCCTACCCTGATGACAGTTCAATCAACATTTGACGAAAAACCAGAATGTCCCCTGTTTGCTGCTAATGTTCATGCGTATACTAATCGGATGAGCCTCCGCGCTGAGGTTGCGCGGCGAACGGGTTTTCCGAGCGAGGTCAATAGTCATGTCAGTCGCAAAACAACAAATTGGCACGAGACTTGAAAACGGACGGGCAACCGGACGGACATCCGGACGGACAACCGGACGGACAAACCGGACAAGTTTTGTGATGGCTTCGAAATCGGTACGCAACGGTCATTCCGGCAAGCTGTTACATCAAAAGCAGGTGGGTCGGTTTGGGCGAGAGATGTCCGGTTTTGTCCGGTTTTTGGGCGGAGCGAGTTCGTATAAAACTCACATCGCCAACTGTTTTGCGGGAGCCGCCATGAGTTCGAAATTCACGCGTCGCGATCTGCTTGCCGCCACTGCTGGAGCCGCCGCCATGAGCCTTGCGTCTGCCCAGGCCGCCGAACCGGTTCGCCATGAGCCGTTCGCGTTTTGCCTCAACACCAGCACAATCCGCGGCCAGAACTTGAGCATCGTCGAGGAGGTGGAGATCGCCGCCAAGGCCGGTTACCAGGCGATCGAGCCGTGGATCGGCGAACTGGACAAGCACGTTCATTCGGGCGGAAATTTGAAGGATCTCGGCAAACGGATCGCCGATCATGGCCTGCGGGTCGAGAGCGCGATCGGCTTCGCGGCCTGGATCGTCGACGACGAATCGCAGCGGCACAAGGGGCTGGAAGAGGCCAAGCGCTGCATGGATTTGGTGCATCAGATCAACGGCAAACGACTCGCCGCGCCGCCTGTGGGCGCGACCGACCGCACAGATATCCCCCTGCTCCGCGTCGCCGAGCGCTACCGGGCCCTTCTCGAACTGGGCGACAAGATGGGCGTCGTCCCGCAGTGCGAACTCTGGGGCCATTCCAAGACGCTGACCAAGTTGAGCGAGGCGGTGATGGTCGCGGTCGAGGCGGGCCATCCGAATGCCTGCATCCTGCCCGATGTTTTTCATCTTTACAAAGGCGGCAGCAGTTTCGAGGGCCTGAAACAGCTTGGACCGGCGACCATGTTCAATTTTCACATGAACGATTATCCGAATGTCCCGCCGCGGCAACAAATCACCGACGCCCATCGGGTGTACCCCGGCGATGGTGTGGCCCCGCTCAAGGAGATGCTCCGCGACCTGGTGAAAATCGGTTATAAAGGAATATTCTCGCTCGAACTATTCAATCGCGACTACTGGAAACAGGACGCGATGCTTGTGGCGAAGATTGGCCTGGAGAAAATGAAGGCGGTGGTCGCCGCCGCTCTAGCTTAGGTTTCAAAAATGTGTTGCCGTATTACGTGAGGCAATCATGAACCTTTTCGAGAAATGGTCGCAGGGGCTGGCATACGACAGATTCCTGGCGCAATACGGGACGCCAGCCGATCAGTCTGCGCTGGAAACAGGCTTTGGATCGATCGACACTGAAGCCTGAACAGGCGTCGTTGCTGGCGTCGTTCACTCGCCGGATGCCCGTGTTGTGCCTGGCGGGGCCTGGTGCGGGGATTGCGCTGGTCAGTGCCCGATGTTTCAGCGCTTCGCCGAGGCGTGCCAGAAAATTGAGCTTCGCTTTCTCGATCGCGACGATCACGCCGATGTTCAAAAACTGCTGCAAATCAATGGCGGCGATCGCGTCCCGGTCCTCGTCTTTTTCAGCGAGGATGGTTTCGAAGTTTCCCGCTTTGGCGAACGGACGCTGAGCCAGTACCGGCAGATGGCCCAACAAGTAATGGGCGACGCCTGCCCGACGGGAATCGTTCAGAAAAACGATCCCCTGCCCGCCTTGATGCTTCAGGGTTGGCTGGACGAATTTGAACGAGCGCAATGGATTTTGCGTTTGTCGCCGCGGCTACGGAGAAGGCACCAGGATTGAAAACAACGGTGGGCCTCGAAGACTCGACCCACCCTACATTTCTGTAGGGTGGGTCGAGTCTTCGAGGCCCACGAGATCGTGTAGGGTGGGTCGAGTCTTCGAGGCCCACCGCCTCAGCCGATCACCAGTAGCGAACTCGCCAGTAATCGTACTTCGTGGCATTGCGGCCCATCCACCAGTGACCATCCTGCCATTCCAGCGTCACGCTCCGCCAGCCGAGCGGAACCTTCGGGAAGGGATAAAACGGCCCGATGAACGGGAACGAGTTATACGGATAGTTCTGCGGATACGCCACGCGGGAGAAATTGTTGTACGGGGCGTAGCTCGACCAAGCGTAGGTCGGCATTTTCGGGGCAGCCAGATCGTAGGGGCTCGAAGCGCCGGGTTGGCCAAGCGGAACCGGATCAACGATCGGACCGGCGACGTTGGGCGGCGGCAACACAGCCGGGCCGGCGGGCGGCGGGCCGGCGACCGGCTCCGACAACGCCTGAACCGGGCGGACCGCCTGGAAATTGGCGGCCATGCCGTCGATCACGCTCTTGACGCCGGACTGCGTCAGCACGGTGCTGATCACGGCCTCGCGTTGCGGTTCGTCGGAAATCTTGCCGGACAATTCGACGACGCCGTTCTGGCACTTGATGTCGATCGTGTAGCCGTGCAGGTTACCCGATCGTTCCAGCGCCGAGGCGACGTTGTTGGCAAGTTCCTGGTTGCTGACATGCGCATGCGCCGGCCGTTCGACCGGCGTGCTCTGCGCGTTCGCCTGGCCGGCCAGCCATAATCCCAGGCCGGCCGCCAAAGCGGAAAAAGCACCGACTTTCACCACGATACATCCTCCTGACGATTTCAAAGGCGGGGGCTGATGATCCAACAATCACTCCATCGTCGCGCGACGGATCGGGATCGAACCGCCATTGCCGAAGTTCGCGATTTTGCCCGAATCACGCCCGTTACCATCGCACCAACCGGTTCGCGGCGTCGCGCTGGAATCTCTTCCCAAGAAAATGAACTTCCAACCGAAAATGATTTAAGAGATGTCCGATTCGGAAAAATGGATATCGTTCAGGCGCGACTTGTAGAATTCGCGGGCGCGGTTGAGAAAATCGCGAACGAACGACTCGCGGTAGTCGGCGTAGGTCCATGGCCACGGCACAAATTGGCCATCCTCAAACGCAGCGTCACCTCGGCGAAGATTTTCTTCCCCAGGTAAATGCGATGAGCCTGATCCTTGGTCGTCGCCAGCATAAACTTGCCCAGCGTCAACACTCCTGGATCGATATTGATCGGGCGCTCCTCGGCGAATCGCCCGCTTGCGGCCAGTTCCTGCTCGATCGCGATCGCCTGCAATTTGTGCTCAGCCAGGCTCGCCAGCGGCACGACGCGCTCGAACGCGATCAGTTGCTTGTTGATGTCCGAGCCCATCGCCTTGGTGTAATAGCTCGTGTAAGCGAACGAGAATGGATCACTTTCGAGGGCGACCGGCCCCCACAAATTGCTCAAGCGGGATTTGGCCCAGGCAAACGCCTCGGCGTGGCGGCTGAACACCGCGGCGACAAGCAGGGCGTCAATGGTGGTGGGAGGTCGCATCGGAAATCTCGCCGCTTGCCTCGGGGCAAGCGGCGACGAATACTTACTTCGCACGCACTTTCATTTGAATGAGCAGGTCGTTGATCCAGGACGCGTCTTCCACGGAAACCATCGCCGAGGTGCGTTGATAGTCGATTTGAGCGCCAAAGCCGGCCTGATCGTAGCAGCGGGCGAATGCCGCCTGCAAGTCCACCACCGTGTCGCGGTCGTCGAGGGCCAGCGGCAGTTTGAATCGCGGCAGGCGTTTCTGGATGGTCGCCGTGTAAATCTCATGCCGTTCTGGTTGAATCGCTCGCGTCACGGTCACGGCATAGTCCCAGTCGGGCAGCCCTTCGCGCGAATACTCCAAGAGCGGCTGCCCTTGCAAGACCAGGTCGATTTCAACGATGCTCGCGTGTTGCAATCGCGCCTTGCGCCGCCGCTCCAGATAGGCGGCTCGCCCCTGCGAGGTCAGTTTGTTCGCCGGGCTGACCACATCAACCAGCGTGATTAGCTTATTGTCGCTTCGCTGCCGGATCTCGATGAACTCCTCGCAATGCTCCTCTCGAATGATCGATGTGAACAGCGGCATCTCGGTCGCGTACTGTCGCTGGCCGACCCGTGCCCGGTATCGATCGATCAAGTTTGGCAACAGAATCTGATACAGTCCCGCCACGAAATGGTGGTGAAACGACGGCCACAGCTTGTCCTCTTCGAGGAATGGATCCATTCCTGGAAATGGGCTGGGCATGGTTTGGTTCTCCCCGATTCTAAAGTCGCCGCCACCCGACTTCGCGGTCGAGCAACGCCCCGGAAATCCGCCAATTTCGCGGCGAAGTGGGATTTCGCCTCGATTGTTTCCGGTTTGAATGGAGCGGCTTGTCCATTGTAAACAATTGCAGGCAAGTTTCGATGAAAAAAAACGATTGTTCCGAAGTGGATGATTATGACGAACTTGCGGAGCAAAAAAACCGCGCCGAACCCGCCGTTCGACCGGAATTCGCCTGGGCGTTCCGGCTCATTTTCCCTGATCTTGCAGCCGGACTCCGACGGCTTTCAATTCGCCAAGCTGCTGATTCTGGCGCTCGCCGACAGGGGATTTCCAGCGAGCCACAGGCGCAAGAATGGGGCAAAGCGCATCGGGCCCTTGGCGTCGGCCTTCGCCGCCTCGACCAGCGGCGTGAGGTCCGCGATCTTGTTCCGCTCCAGCATCAACATCGACAATTCACCCTGCGACTTCAGCGGCGCGATGGCCGCGATTTCATTGTCGTTCAGATCGAGCGTCATGAGGTGGTTCACCTTGGCCAATGGCGTCAGGTCGCGCACCTTGTTCTTGGCCAGGCTTAATGACGACAACTTGGTCAACCCCGCGATGGGCGAAAGATCGCTGATCTGATTTTCAGAAAGATAAAGCGATGCCAGCGCGGTCAAGTGTTTTAGAGCGTCGATTTTGGCGACTTTGTTGCCAGTCAACTCGATGTATTGCAGCTTGACGAGGTCCGCGAGCGGGGAAATGTCGCTGATCTGGTTGTGCGACACATCGAGCGATTGCAAATTGACCAGGCCCTTGAGCGGCTTGAGATCAACAATCTCATTTTTGTCCAATCGAAGCGACGCCAGGTTAATGCATTTTTCGAGCCCGGCCAGACTCTTGATGTTTTTGCCGGTCGCCTCAAGGATGTAGACGTTTTTCAACATCTCATCGGTCAGATCCCCCTTGGGACCGAGCAAAACTTTTCGAACGGCGGCCTCGAGATTCTTGTCGGCGAACGGTGACGCGGCCAGCGCGGGGAAGGCGAATACATTCAGGATGAGAAACGAAAGGAAAAGTACTCGGCGGTTCATGGAGGGACTCCCGGGAGGAAGCAAAAAGCGATTTCTGGCGATGCTAGGAATTCCGAACCTGAACCGCAAGGCACGTGGCGTACCAATCTGCGGCGATTTGAATACAAACCCATCGAGTCCGCAGCCGTTGGCCGAGGATCGAAATGCGATATCGAACCTCCGCGTTGATCGTTCTGTTCGGCATTGGTTCGACCATTGCCGCCGAGCCGAACGCCGTCGTTCGGCTCACCACCGACGGATCATTCAAACAACATTTGCAATGGGCGCCCGACGGCAAGCGCCTCCTCATGACGCGAATCCATCAAGGCAAAATGGGCCTTTGGACCGTCGACGCCGATGGCGATCACTTGAAACAACTGATGCCGAGCGTAACGACCCCGCATTTCGACGGCCACTGGTCGCCCGACGGCAAGTCGATCCTGTATGTTCACGACATTTTGCAGGGGACCGACGGCAAGTTGAACATCTATCGGGTAAACGCGGACGGCAGCGATCCGAAAGTTTTGATTCCCAACAAAATGTTCGAGGAATCGCCGCGCTGGTCGCCGGATGGCAAATCGATCCTTTTCTTGAGTACGCGCGACGGAAATCAAGAGATTTACCGTTCCGACGCGGATGGCAAAAACATCCGGCGACTGACCAGCGAGCCCGCGGCGGACAACAATCCTTGCTGGTCACCGGACGGCAAGCGCATCGCCTTTTCCAGCGGCCGCGGCGGCAATCTCGATATCTGGACCATGGATGCCGACGGAACCAAGCTGAAACGATTGACGGACCACAAGTCGATGGACTTCTGGCCGGCTTGGTCGCCCGACGGAAAGAAAATTGCCTTCACCAGCAATCGCGACGGAAACTATGAGATCTACTTGATGAACGCGGACGGGAGCAATCAGCGAAACCTGACGCGGAATCCCGCCCAGGAAAACTCCGCCGCCTGGTCGCCCGACGGAAAAAAAATCGCATTTACCAGCACTCGAGGCGGAGGCACGGACATCTATGTGATGGACGTGAAATAAGCCGACAGCGCGATCAGGGATCGAGGAACACCCGTTCATTGTTGGCCGCCGTGATGGCCGCTTTGATCTTTTCCGGACTGATCGATTTCTTCTCGACGCGAATAGATCCATCCGCCATCGCCACGATGAAATAGTCGTGATCGGGCATTCCAAGCGGCGGCAATGGGGAATTCGGCTTGAACTCCAACTCGGTCGGCTCGGTCCAGGTCACCGGGACCGTTGACTCGACGAGCATGATCGTGTTGGACATCCCGTCGGAAATCTGCTGCATGCCGCGGCTCCCGGACTGGCCGAAAACCGCTAGCTGGCCGACAAAGACTCGCACGTGGGTCTGATCGCCTCCCGAGCCGCCATCGACCGGCGCATACACCTTTGGCATCTGCGAGATCAGTTGCTTGTTCGTCGGGCTGTCCCACGCCTCGTCGAGCTTGAACCGGCGATAAAGCGAATCCTGTTCGAGGTACGGCAGGATGGCGACGCGCCAACTCAGACCCGGCCGGCCATCTTTGGTCCGCATCGAAACCGGCGGAAAACGCCCATTCTTGTCGTGATAGCCATGCAGCGCCAGCGCGATCTGCTTGTAGTTGTTAATTGCCGTCATGCGCGGCGGCTTGGCGCGTGCGGTGAACCCCGTAGTAGAGTGCGCCGCCGCAGATCCCGACAAAACAGAGTCCGAATAAACCGATAACAGCCAAGATGATCAAGACTACCTTGATTCCACCGCTTCCCGACGACGGCGGCGAATCGTCGTAGTCGCCGCGAGGTTTCGGGCGGCCGGCATCCCCCGTCCGTTCGGGCCGAATCGGGCTTGATCGCGATGGGCGAATCGATTCGCGTTGGTCGTCCTCAAATTCATTGCTCATTTCCCACTCCTGTTCCACCGGCCAACCATCATTCCCAGTTTACAGTCTCTCCGCCATGGGCTGTGATCGCGGCCCGGAGGTTGGTCGGATTCATCGGTTTCGTTTGCATACGCATCAGACCATCAGCTGTGACGAGGAAAAAGTGATTCTGACCGGGCATTCCCAGCGCCGGGATCGGACCATTCGCGTTGAACTCGAGTTCATCCGGTTCAATCCAATCGACCGGGTCCGTCGCCTCGACGAACATGATCGTGTCCGACAACGGGTCGGTAACGCCGATTTCATCCTTGGCCTTACCCTTGCCGACAACCGCATGCTTGCCGAACTCAAACATCGCTCCGTTGCGGACAAACACGCGAATGTGCGTCTTCGTTCCCATCGAGCCGTTCAAAGGCTGATACTGAAACGGGATTTGGCTGGCCAGTTTCAAGTTGTCGGGATGGTTCCAGGCCTCATCGAGCTTGAACTGCTTGTACAGATCGGGATAGCCCAGCTGCGGCAGAATTGCCACCCGCCAGCTTAATCCCTTGCTGCCGTCCTTGGTCTTCATGGCGACCGGCGGAAAATGTCCGTGTTCGGATTGGTAACTCGATAGGGCCGCGCCGACGGTGCCATAACTGGATTGAGCGCCGAGCTGGGTCATCGCCTGCGTCATGCTTTTGCTGACCTGCCTGGCGCCGTAAATCGCCAGTGCCACGACGCCGCCAATCAGAAGAAACGCCAAAACCGCGATCACGCCGACAACAATCAGGACGACCTTGACGCCGGAGTTCGAGTCGTCGCGCGAGTTCCGGGCACGCGATGGATAGCGCCGCCGCGGCTCATCGGGATCGAATTCATCGGCCATGGTTCGCTCCGGTCTTCGCTGGTTCGAGCAATTCTACCAATTTGTTCGCCTTCAGGCTGTCCCGCGGGTGATTCGTAGCATATCAGCATTCCTTTTGTCCGAGGGTGGCATGTCGCAACGATTGTTTGCCCTGCTCGTGCTCGTTGCTTTTGCGGCGTTGTTCGCCGTTGGATTCATCTGGCGGCCAAGCCGTCAGCCGGCTCGAGCGGCGACCGCCAAATTGCCGCCTCCAAAAACTTACCGTTGCGATCGCGCGGCCGGTCCTGTTGAGATCGACGGCAAACTCGACGACGACGCCTGGAAGAATATCCCCTGGAGCGACGATTTCGTCGATATCGAGGGCGACGCCAAGCCGAAGCCGCTTTATCGCACGCGCATGAAAATGACCTGGGACGATCGCGCGCTCTACATCGCCGCGGAATTGCAGGAGCCGCACATCTGGGCCACTTTGAAAAAGCACGACTCCTATATCTTTCATGACGATCCGGATTTCGAGGTCTTTCTCGATCCCGACGGCGACAGCCGGCTCTACGCCGAACTGGAAATGAACGCGCTCAATACTACCTGGGATTTGCTGCTGACCAAACCGTACCGCGACGGCGGCCGCGCCATCGACGCCTGGGAAATCGCCGGCCTGAAAACCGCGGTCCACATTGATGGCACGATCAATGATCCGACCAACAATGATCGCAAATGGACCATCGAAATCGAATGGCCCTGGCAAGGACTCAAGCAGATTTCGAATTGCGACCTGCCGCCAAAGGATGGCGATCAGTGGCGAATCAATTTCTCCCGTGTCGAGTGGGACATCAAAATCATCGATGGCAAGTATCATCGCGTCGAAGGCCGCCCCGAGCACAATTGGGTCTGGTCGCCGCAAGGCGAAATCAACATGCACATGCCCGAGCGCTGGGGGTATTTGAAATTCACGACGGGCACAATCGGAACCGCGAAATGACCAACCAAACCATGCCCCACGGAGAATCCTCATGAAGCGAGCCCTGACTTGTCTGGTAATTGCCGCGATTGCGTTTTCGGCGGCAACCATCGCAATGCCCCCGGCACCGCCGTCTGCTGAACCAGACGTCAACACGTTTTCCATTGTGGCCCACGATCCGGAGCGCAAGGAATGGGGCGTGGGCGTCGCCTCGAAGTTCCTCGCGGTCGGCTCGGTCGTCCCCTGGGCCAAGGCCGGCGTGGGCGCAATCGCCACTCAGGCATTTGCCAACACCAGTTATGGACCCAAGGGCCTCGACCTTTTGGCTCAAGGTAAATCCGCCGAGGAGGTGATCAAGATTCTGACCGATGAAGATAAAAACAAGGACCGGCGGCAGCTCGGCATCGTCGACGCGAAAGGAAACGCGGCGACATTCACTGGCGCCGGCTGCATGAAATGGGCCGGCGGCAAGAGCGGCAAGAACTATGCCTGCCAGGGAAACATTCTCGCCGGCGAAGCCGTGGTCAATGACATGGCGAAGGCATTTGAGGAAAGCAAAGGCCGGCTGGCCTGGCGAATCATCGCCGCGCTCGAAGCCGCGGAGAAGGCCGGCGGCGACAAACGCGGCAAACAATCCGCCGCGATTCTCGTCGTCCGGGAAAAGGGCGGCTACGGTGGATTCAACGACCGCATGATCGACTTCCGCGTCGACGATCACGAAAAACCGATCCAGGAACTCGCTCGCATCCTGGCCCTGCGATTACCGAAACCAAAATCAGAATAGAACACGGATAAAACGGATATTCACGGATCGGAATTCCGATCCGTGAATATCCGTTTTATCCGTTTCATCCGTGTTCTATCTCTTATTTCCGCCGCTTGTCCGCCACCTCCGGATTCACCCACGCCCGCAGCGCTTTCCCCGTCACGCCCGCGATCAGATTGTCGGCGCAAATCTCTGCCATGCCGTCGCGTGTCGTATAGGTCGCGCTGGCGATGTGCGGAGCGGTCACGCAATTGGGCAAATGCAGCACCGGGTCGTTCATGTCCGGCGGTTCCGGATCGGTGACATCCAAGCCCGCCGCGAAGATTTGGCCCTTCTTCAGTGCCGCGACGAGCGCCTTTTGATCCACCAACGGACCACGGGCCGAATTCACAAACACAGCCGTGCGCTTCATCTTGGCGAACTCGTTCGCGCCGATCAGCCCTTTTGACGATTCGCCGAGCGACGCATGAATCGAAACGAAATCGCTCTGGCGCAACAGGGTGTCGAGATCGACGCGTTTCGCGCCAAGCTCGGTTTCAGCCTTGGCGTTGGCCATTTCGTCGAAATAGAGCACCTTCATGTCCCAGCCGCCGTGGCAGCGCTTGGCCATGGCGTAACCGATGCGGCCCATGCCGACGATGCCGATGGTTTTTCCGGCCAGGTCGAGTCCGAGGTATCCAAGCGGCTCCCAGGTCTTCCACTTTCCGGCTCGGGAATCGATCGCGCTTTCAACAACTCGCCGCGCCGCAGAGATCATTAGCGCAAAAGCGAGGTCCGCGGTGGCGTCGGTCAGCACGCCGGGCGTATTGCCGACGCACACGCCTCGCGCCGTCGCCGCCGGGACATCGATATTGTTGAAGCCCACCGCGAAATTGCTCACCACCCTGAGCTTCGGGGCCGCGTCCAAAAGCGCGCCATCAATGCGATCGGTCAGCAGCGAGACGAGCCCGTCGCAATCGGCGATTTTCTTCTTGATCAGGTCGTACGGCGGCGGAAGCTGCTCGGGCCAAACCTCGGCGTCGCACTCGGACTTGATCCGGTTCAGCCCGGCATCCGGAATGCGACGCGAGACAAATACTTTCGGCTTCGACATGGCGGACTCCCAGGTGTAATGTGCCTGGGGCCGATTGTAAAGCAGAATTGGAGCGGGACAAGTCTGGCAAGAAGACGGATGGTTCGTCAGCTTCTATTTTGGTGTCCCCATGCTCAACTCGCCCGTGATCTTCAAATACACTACTGATTCCGGTTGACCGGTGGCTCTCCGAAGCATCTGATTCGAGGTAGAACGCGGCACCGGATCCGTCCTGGGGCGATAGTTTTTCAAGGATGCTGTAAATGGGATTGTGTCGACTCGAACGCCCTGTGAGCCACGTCGGTCAAATGGATTGCCGCCATTCAATGGAAGAAACCCAGGATGGAGAGTGAATTCGACCGTAATTTCCTCGCCGGGCTCAACTGGACCCGATCGATTCGGCCATTTTTGAGTCAACCACTTTGCTGTGTCCACCAAGCCCCCTGCATACCCGCCGCTAATCCACACCGGCAACGGGTAGGGGTTCTTAATCTTCACTTTGACCGACTTGGGACCGTTTCCAGCTACCTTTCCGAAGTCGATTATTAAGCCGGCGGGAAAGAGCTTTTCACCCCACTTGGTATCAGCGTCGTATGATCGACGGACTAACTGGAACAACGCGTTGCCCGAGCCCTTGTCAGCCCTGAATTCTTTCGGGGCCTTGTTGCCTTTTTCATTCACACAAATCGTCAGCATGTTTATGTTGGGTCCACCCAAAGGACCATAGCTGGCGAGCCGGTAAATGCCGATCTGGGATTTGCCGCCAGCGGTCAATTCGATGACTCTTGTTTCCGGCTCGAGCTTGAAGCGAAGAGACGTGGCGACCGGCGACAGTGACGGGTCTTGCACCGTCATGCTATGGAACGGCCCGAATTGGATTCGCATGTCGCCCGGGTCCCGCGGCTCACCGTCTGCCACAATCCCATTCACCGACCAAGTCCCAACCATCTCGTACTCATCCTTCGGTACCATCGCCAGTTTCTTTTTCGGCAGCAGCAAATCCAGTGGGGCGGGGCCGGCATTCGCCTGCGGCTCCTTGGGCTTGTCCGGATCTTTCGCCGGTTTCTGCTCGGGCAATTCGCGCTTGAGCACCATCATTACCGCGATCTTGCTCTCCTTCTTCGGGTCGAAGTATTGCGGTCGCGCTTCGCCTCGCTCGCGATAACAAATCTTCAACGTGTCGCCATCAAACTCGTAAATGCCGACGCTCACCTTGCCGCGATCGACGAGGTCAATCGTTTTCGGAGTCTTACTCGAATCCAGTTTCACCTTGAACTCGTCCGGCTTTTTCCCCGGCCGTTTGATAAACCCGGCGGTGTCGCCCTTGATCACCAATCGCGCGACGCCGGACTCTTCCTGCTCTCGACCTCGCGCATAGAGCGATGTGATCAGCCAGGAGCCTTGCATCCGATCGAGATCGGTAACCGGTTTCTCCGGCTTCTCGGCTGGCTTGGCTGGCGGCTCGGACTCGGCTTGAGCGCACCGGCTGTCGCAGAAAGATACCGCCTGCGCCTAACAGCATCAGCGCGGCGAAAACGCACGCCGCCAGTTTGAATTTGATCCAGTTCATGTCTCGAATCACTCCTTCCGCCACCATTGAGACCGGGCTGGAAATCGCCGCCGGATTGGCATGAATCGTGTGAAGCGTTGCGCTGATCACAGCCGCGGAGGCCGGCTCCGGCGCGGCCTCGATCGCCGCGACGCCGACGGCCGGCGCGATCCCGCGTTGAATCAGTCGCCGTTGCAAGCGTGCCCGGCGCGGGCCAGCCGCGACAGCACGGTACCCTTCGGCACGCCCAATAGCCGGGCGGCCTCCTCGTTCGTCTTTCCTTCAAATTGACATAAGAGGAACGCCGAGCGAAACCGCTCGGGCAGCCGGGAAATCTCCGCATCGAGCACCGGCCCCAAATCATTCGCAACATCGGCCGCCCATGTCACGGCGGGTCGCGCGGCGGCCTTTTCGCTCTTGCTTTGCAATGCCCTCCGCGATCGAATTCGCAGCGCGGCGCGAAACGCCACCCGGTGCAGCCAGGCGGCGAGCGACTGCTTGCGAACCGTGTGCGCCTTGCGAACCAGAACCAGAAACGTGGCCTGAAAAGCATCCTCGGCGTCCGGGCCGTTGCCGAGAATTCGCCGGCAGGTGGCCAGCACCATCGAGCCATAACGCCAGATGAGCAGTTCGATCGCCGCGGAATCGCGCTGAGATGTATAGCGCTGCAACAGTTCGTGGTCCGGCACACTGTCGGCCTTCCGCGGCCGCCAGATGCTGCAGCCGCGCCACCACGCTGTTGAGCGATTGATCCATTCGAGGCGCTTCCGGGCTCATTTTCCCATATAGAGGCGCGAAACGCGAAAGGCTTCCCGGAAAATCGAAATTCCTATTTTGGCTTGATCCCCTGCGCTTAAGCATCATCGCGCTGGGCAGCCGATCCCAGGTATCGCCCAGAGCCGCCGCCACGCCGGGGATCTGGCTGATCCTCAACGACTCCGCCACGAGCCGCTGCATCTCGGCGATTCCTTGGGCGACTGCTTCGGTCATCGCTGGCCGCTCGCTCGAGTCGACATCTTCGGGGTCATACGACTTGCTCAGTTGCGAATTGATCTTGTTCATTTCGTCCAAAGTTTGCCTGAGCCTCGGCTCGGCGGATTTCGCGCCTTCGACATCCCGGATGCCGGCCAACAAATCGGCCGCTTCCTTCAGCTTGGCATTGGATTGCTTTTGCAACTTCTCGTTTTGTTTCGCACGACTGTTACATGCGGGGAGCAGGCCAGATAGGCATACCGCAACGATGATCAACCGATTTCTTGAGTCAGAATAAACTTTCATGGCAATTCCATTCAAGACACCAAACTTGTTTAGCCGCGAGGGGAGCTTGGCGACCCGAGCGCGTTTGCGTCGAACCACCAAGGACGAATGCCCGGCGAAGCTGCCGGCGCGCGGTGTTAATACTATCCGTATCGGCACCGTCGATTTCTCGAATGAAATCGCCTGGCCGCAAACCGGCTTTAGAGAATGGACTCTTCGGGTCCACGGATTTGATCGGCAAAAACGCTTCCGGCATTGTGCATTCGATTCCCAGGTCGTCAAACTGAAAGTAACGAAGCCCATCGGTGCGCCCTGCTGTTTTTTCGGCCCCTGCGGACGATAAAGGACTGACAGGCGACTTAAGTCTGGCGGGTTTGCGAATTCGACGATCCAGTGAATCTGTCTCACTCGAACCATTTGCGCGGGTCGCAATTATGGAATCGAACAACGAGCGAGTCGGTATTTGCTCATCAGAAATCGCAAGGACGTGGAAGCCGCCGCCCAGCTTGATTTTCCCGTTCGCCAATATGATGCAAAAGCGGGCGAAGCAATCCAACTCAAGCGGCGCAGTAGTTACGACAAGACAGCAGTGTAAAACCGTTGGGTTCTTCTTCCCTGAGCACCCTCGAAGGGTTAGATAAGTTGGCAACTGCGCCGTTTCAATCGTGTCGTCCTCGCGAATGAAACTCGGTCGCTCTCTGCAGAACTGTGAATAATCCTTAGCCCGAAAATTCTTCTCCCACTCGCGAATCGTCTCTTTCGACGCGGTCCGCTTCAGTTGCTTCAATCCAATCTCAATGACACAGTCCCAGAACTCATTCGAATCAGTGTTCTTCCCCGCGATCCCTGACCATTCGACAAACACATCGACCCGGCCTTCGCGCCCGTATTGCAGGAATCGTTTCATCCGCCGGCGGGTCATGACACCCAGGATCGCAGTTGTGCGCTGACGTCCCTCGGCGTTGAGCGTCGGCAGCGCCTGGCGAATGTCGGGATAGGCTTCGTCGCGCGACAACAGCGCCCTGTGCGCCGCCTCGCGCTGGTGAAAATTCGCGCCGCCGAGTTGTTGGATCAGTTCCGGGATCGAGTTCGCTGTTGATTTTGGTTGCTCTTGCGCCGCGGCTGCCACGCAAAACAGAACCAAGTTCTGAGCAGCAACCAAACAAAGAAGATTCGGCGATTTCCACATGGTTGTCGTCCCTTTTTGAAAATCGACGATCACGCGCAATCGAATTGCACCAATCAGCCGCATTCTCCCCGCTGGCGGAGCCAATTGCAAGAGCATGAACTTGGAACGGAACGATTGTTCGTCAAGCCGATCGAGCTTTCGTCCGACCGATTAGACTGATTTTTGTTCAGCTGCAACGCATAATAAATGTAACCGGTCCTTAGTCGAATCGCAACGTGGCACTCATCTCAAGTTTCTGTCATGAAAGGACTTACGGCCACCGAATTCGAATTTGAGCTTCGATGGACCGGTTGTTTCCGGTTACTTTTGAATGCATCTTTCCGCATATCGGCGACGCGGCTGCTTTCGCTACACGTGGTGCCCGGACTACAAATCTCGTCCGGGCCATTGCACCCGCCGCGCGATTCCGCGATACTGAGCCTCGTCCTTTGGAGGCACACCATGAGCGAACCTCTCCCCCGCTCGATTTCCTGCCCGATGCAATTCCAGAATGGCTCGGCGATCGGCATCAGCAACCGCTGGCACAAGGCGCAATACTGCGTGATCCTGACAGCGCCGGGCTGGTCGGCTGCGGGATTTACGACATGAAGACGCCGGCCGATTTCGGCCAGGCGATCGCGATCGCCCGAGGGACGCCGGCCAATCCGCTGGTCAATCCCGATGATTTGCTGACCGCGAAAATCGTCGACGCGACGCCGCAGGCAAAGAAGTACGGGATTCAAATCGGCATGACCGGCCGCGAGGCGGTCGAACTGATGCTCGCCGCGAAACTGGAGTAGGCCCATTTCAATGATTGAGAGACTCTTTGACTTATCCGGCCGGGTGGCGTTGGTATCGGGCGCGGCGAGCGGCATGGGACGCGCCATGGCATTGACCTTCGCCGAGGCCGGCGCCGATTTGATGCTCGCCGACCTCAACGCCGAGGGCATGGCGAAGACCGCCTCGGAGATCGAACAGCTCGGCCGCCGGGCGATTCCCGCCCGTTGCGACGTGTCCGACCCGGAGCAGATCCGCCGCATGTTCGCCAAGCTTGACAAGGAATTCGGCCGCATCGACGTTCAGGCGAATGTCGCCGGCGAGGGCATACTCGTATCGCCCGAGGAAATCACCCTCGACCAGGTCAAGCAGGTATTGCAAAACCTGGTCGTGGGACGCTTCTGCGCCTGCCAGGAGGGCGGCCGGCGCATGCTCAAGGCCGGCAAGGGCAGCATCATCAATGTTTGCTCGATCGCGGGCGTGACGTCGCTTGGCCGCGGGCATATCGCCTATAGCATAGCGATGGGCGGCGTGGCGCAAATGACCCGCGAACTCAGCACCGAATGGGCCGGCCGAGGCGTGCGCGTCAACGCCATCCTGCCGGCCCAGGTCGTGAACCCAAGCCTGCGCAAACGAATGGACGCCGACCCGAATCTCGAGGCCAACTGGCTTCGCGGCATTCCCGCCGGCCGCATGGGCCAGCCCGGCGATGTCCGCGGCCTGGCGCTGTTCCTCGCCTCCGACGCCTCCGCCTGGGTGACCGGCACATTGATCCCGATGGATGGCGGCAACCTCGCCGCGAACGCCGGGGCAACAATAAGACATCGCTAACGCCAACTCCAATGAATGATTCATCGAACGATGTCGATCCGCGTGTGGTTCGCCGCAAAGTCTGGTGGCGAACGGTGCCGCTGATTTTCGTTCTCTATATCGTCGCATATCTGGATCGTGCCAACCTCGGCTTCGCGAAGTCGAAGATGTGCGAGGCCCTCGATTTCTCCGGCGCGGTTTATGGCTGGGGCGCCGGGCTCTTTTTCGTCGGCTATCTCATTCTCGAAATCCCCGGCGCACTGCTGGTCGAACGCTGGAGCGCCCGAAAATGGTTCGCGCGCATCCTGATCACCTGGGGCCTGTGCTCCATGGGCATGGCGCTCGTTCACAACGCTTGGCAGTTCTACACCGCTCGCACACTGCTCGGCTTGGCGGAGGCGGGCTTTTTCCCCGGCGTAATCGTTTATTTGTCGCATTGGTTTCCGCGGGCGGAGCGAGCCCGAGCGCTCGCGGGCATGGTGCTCGGCATTCCCGTGAGCCTGGCGCTCGGCGCACGAGTCTCCGGTTATCTGCTCGAAGTTCACTGGCTCGGTTTGGCGGGCTGGCAATGGGTGTTCATCGTCGAAGGGCTGCCAGCAGTGTTGCTCGGTTGCGCGGTGCCGTTTCTGCTTACCGACCGCCCGCGCAACGCCAAATGGCTGACGCCCGCCGAGGCCGACTGGCTCGAACAGAAGTTAGAGCGTGAGCGGCAGGAAGCGGCGGCAATTGGCGTGCGCCACGCTGCGGGAAGTGCTCAGGCGACCGACGGTCTGGCTGTTGGCTCTTGGAATCTTCGCCGCGAACACCGGCGGCTATGCCCTCGTCTTTTGGCTCCCCGCCGCGGTCAAAAACCTGCTGCTGAGTTCGCACGAAGCCGTCACCGATATGGATGTAATGAACTGGCTTTTGCCGGTCTATCTTTTTGGGATCGTCGGCGTTTGGCTTTCAGGTCAATCTTCGGATCGATTCCACGAGCGGAAATGGCATTGCGCGGCGGGAATGGCACTGACCGGTATTTTCCTGGCGATCAGCGTGATCGCCGGGCAGTCGTGGAACATGGTCTTTCTCTGGCTTTGCCTGGTCGGCTTCTTCGCGTTTTCCTGGCCGTCGCCTTTCTGGGCGCTGCCGACGCAGACGCTTCCACCAGCCGCGGCGGCCGTCGCGATTGGTTTCATTAACATGTGCGCCAATATCGCCGGGGCGGTTGGCTCGCCGATTGTCGGCGAAATGGAGGCGCACGGCTTCAGCCAGGCCGCCCGGCTTCAGTTTCTCGCCGGTTGCTATGTCGTGGGTGGAATCATTATCGCCACGTTGCGAATTCGCACCAGCGTGAAGGGCAAGTTTGATACAGGATCCAACGGATGACAGACAGCGATCGGCTGCTGGATTTGTATCGCGGAATGGTGCTGATTCGCCAGACCGAGGAGCAACTCGCTCGCTCGCACCAGCGCGGCCTGATTCACGGCGCTTGCCATACCTACGTCGGGCAGGAGGCGATCGCGGTCGGCGTCTGCTCGCATCTCCGAAACGACGACGTCGTTTTCAGCACGCACCGCGGACACGGCCACGCCTTGGCGAAGGGCGTGGCGCCGGCGCGCTGATGGCAGAGCTTTTCGGCCGGGCAACCGGCTGCTCGCACGGTCGCGGCGGCAGCATGCACCTGTTTGCTCCGGAAATTGGCCTGATGGGCACCAGCGGCATCGTCGGCCCCTGCATTCTCCAGGCCGCCGGGGCCGGGTACAGTTTCAAGATTTTGAAGAGCGATCGGGTGGCGGTCGCCTTTTTCGGCGATGGCGCCGTCAATAACGGCGCCTTTCACGAGGGGCTGAACTTCGCCAGCATCTGGAAGCTGCCGGTTCTCTTTGTTTGTGAGAATAACCAGTTCGCGACCGAAGTGGCGTTTCAATATTCCGCCGGCAATCCAAGCGTCGCGAGTCGCGGCGAAGTCTACGGCATGCCGGGAATCGAAGTCGATGGCAATGATGTGCTGGCGGTTGAAAAGACCGCCGGCGAGGCCATCCGGCGAGCGCGCAGCGGCGACGGCCCAACCTTGCTCGAATGCAAGACTTATCGCACACGGCCGCACGCCGAGGGCATGGGCGATTATTCCTATCGCACGCGCGAGGAAGTCGAGGCCTGGAAGACGCAGTGCCCGATCTTGAAGTTTCGCGCAATCCTTTTGAAGAAAGGAATCGCCGAATCGAAGCTTAATGCAATCGACGCCGAAATCCAGCGCGAGGTCGAGGAAGCGCAGCGGTTCGCGGAGCAAAGCCCGTGGCCGGACGCGGAAACGGCAACGAGCCATGTGTTTTCCGCGGATCGACCCCCCCCTACCACCCCCGGCGCGGGGTAGGGGGGGTCGATCCGCGGAAAACTCGCGCGTCATTTCCTACTCTCAAGCCACGCTTGAAGCGCTCATCCGAGATGGCCAAGAATCCGACGATCTTTGTCATGGGCGAGGGGATCGGCAAGCGAGGCGGAAATTTTCGCACCACCGCCGGCCTGTATGAACTTTACGGCCCGGAGCGCCTTTGCGACACGCCGATCGCCGAGCGCGGTTTTGTCGGCCTAGGTGGCGGCGCGGCGATGACCGGCACGCGCCCCGTCATCGATTTCATGTTCCTCGATTTCATTCTCGATTCGGTTGGCGAAATCATCAACCAGATCGCCAAGATGCAGTACATGAGCAGCGGGCGGCTGAAGATGCCGATCTTGCTGCGCGGCTGCATCGGCATCGGCCACTCCGCCGCGACGCACCACTCGGGCAATTACTATTCAACGTTCGCGAATGTCCCCGGCCTGCGCGTCGTCGTGCCATCGACGCCATACGACGCCAAGGGTCTATTTCTGCGAGCCCTGCGCTGCAACGATCCGGTGCTTTTCCTCGAACATCGCGAATTGCTGTCGCTAAAGGGCCCGGCCCGCCGGAGGATTACGAGATCGAGTTTGGCGAGGCCGCCGTGGTCCGCGAGGGGCGCGATGTCACCGTCGTCGCACTGGCCAACATGGTGCAACAGTCACTGAAAGCCTGCAAGCAATTGGAGCAAGAAGGGATTTCAGTCGAACTGATCGATCCACGAACCGTTTCCCCGCTCGATACCGAAACGATCGCCGAGTCGGTGGCGAAGACCGGGCGATTGCTGGTTGTCGACGAGGCCTTTTCGTCCTGCGGCGTCGGCGCGGAGATCGCGGCCCGGCTCGCCGATCGCGGCTTTGATGATCTGGACGCGCCGATTCGACGACTGAATGGCGCTTTTTGTCCGACGCCTTATAGTCCGCCGCTCGAGGCGGCCGTGGTGCCGAATCCGGAATCGATTGCGCGGGCAATCCGCGATCTGCTCGCCGAATGAGACATTGAGATGGCAACTCCCATAACGGTCCCGAGATTGGGATGGAACGCCGACGACGGTCTATTTGCCGGCTGGCTCAAGCTGCATGGCGACACGATCAAGCCCGGCGATCGCGTTTTCAACTTCGAAACCGAAAAGGCCACCGAGGAGATCGAGAGCCTCGATGGCGGGATTCTGCACATTCCGCCCGACGGGCCAAACGTCGGCGACCGGATCGCCATCGGCGCGGTGATTGGGTTTTTGCTGCAGCCGGGAGAAGAGGCGCCGAACTGGTCGCCAACTTCGAGGCCGGACCGACCCCCCCCAGCCCCCCCCGAGTCGGGGGGGGCCGGGAGTCTGGTCCGGCCGCGACACTGAGCGCGTTACAGGCACTATTCAGATTCCTCGCTTCGAGCCGCGTTCGTCACCCCGCGCCCGCCGCGTCGCACGCGAGTTGGGGATCGATTGGACCATGCTTCAGGGTTCGGGAAAAACTGGAAGAATTCGCGAGCGCGATATCCGCGCGGCCGCCGGTCCGGGAGCGAGTCAGGTTCGCAAAACCATCGCCGAGCGGATGATCACCCGCGCTCGATCGACTGCTCCGGTCACGTTGACGACAACGGCCGATGCGACGAAGTTGGTTGAGATTCGCAAGACACTGAAAGCAACGAGCAAATCGATTCCGAGTTACACGGATTTCCTGCTCAAATTCGTCGCCGCGGCGCTTTGCGAGCATCCGCGTCTGAACAGCCGCTGGGACGGCGAACGAATTGTCGAGCAAGTGGAGATTAACATCGGCGTCGCCGTCGATACTGACGCCGGACTGCTGGTTCCGGTGATTCGCAACGTGCCTTCGATGTCTGTTCAGGAAATCGCCGACCGCACGACCGACCTCGCCCGTCGTGCCCGCGACGGCAAAGTGAAAGGCGACGAGATGCGCGGCGGGACATTCACCATCACCAACCTCGGCGCTTTTGGCATCGATGCCTTCACACCGATCATCAACTACCCGGAATGTGCCATCCTGGGCGTCGGGCGCATTGTTCGCCAGCCGGTCGCCATCGAGGATGAAATCGCGATACGCGACATCATGACGCTGAGCTTGACTTTCGATCATCGCATCGTGGATGGGGGCCGCGGCCCGGTTCTTGCAGCGGGTCGTGCAGTTGATCGAGGCCGCCGAGTGAGCGGTTGACCTTTTCTATGGCCTAAGATTCCGAGACAATAGCCGAATGTCAACCGACGCCATTCTCGGCCCCAAGGGCAGCATCGCGAAGCGGCTCTCTGGCTTCGAGAGCCGCCCGCAACAGGTCCAGATGGCGCGCGCCGTAGCCGACGCCATCGCCAACCGGCGGCACCTGATGGTCGAGGCCGGCACCGGAGTCGGCAAAAGCTTTGCCTATCTGGTGCCCGCGGTCCTCGCTGCGCTGGAAGATCGCGAATGCAAGGTCGTCGTTTCCACGCATACCATCAACCTCCAAGAGCAATTGATTCAAAAGGACATCCCATTTCTACAGACAGTCATGCCGCGTGAGTTTCGTGCCGTACTGGTCAAGGGCCGGTCGAATTACCTGAGCCTGCGCCGACTGGCAGTCGCCCAACAGCGCAGCGGGTCGTTGTTATTCGAAGACATGCACCAATTGCAATTGCAGCAAATCGGCCGCTGGTCGCGGAAAACTCTGGAGGGGAGCCGCTCGGATCTCGATTTTCAGCCGAACCCCGCGGTTTGGGATTTGGTGCAAAGCGACAGCAGCAATTGTCTCGGCCGCCGTTGCCCCGAACATGAGAATTGCTTTTATTTCAAAGCTCGGCGGCGAGTTTACGGCGCCCAATTGCTGGTCGTGAATCACGCGCTTTTCTTTAGCGATCTGGCTCTACGGCGAACCGGCGTGTCGCTGTTGCCCGATTACAAGGTCGTGATTTTCGACGAGGCCCACACCTTTGAGGACGTGGCCGCCGATCACATGGGCCTGCAAATCTCCCAAGGGCAGGTCGAGCACCTGCTGAATCGGCTGCTTTCGGCGTCGGGCAATCGCGGTCTTTTGTCATTTCACGGCACGCGGGAGTCGATGAATCAGTTGGTCGCCACGCGCCAAGCACAGGAGCGATTTTTTGCCTCCATTCGTGTCTGGCAGGGCAGTCAGCCGAAATCGGAGCGGGCAAAACCGGCGCAGGGCCTGCGAATTCGCCAGCCGGAGATCGTGAAGAACTTCATTTCCGAGGAGTTGGCCAAGCTCGGGACCCAGTTGCTCGAAATCGCCGATCGCATCAGCGATGAGCAAGAAAAAATCGAGTATCTGAGCGCCGCGGGCCGGGCCTCGATGCTCGCCGAGGAAATTAAGGAGTGGCTGACGCAGTCGCTCGCGGGGCATGTCTATTGGCTTGAGATTCGCGGCGAACGCGTGCCGCGCGTGACGCTCGCCAGCGCCCCGATCGACGTCGGCCCCGCGCTCAAGCAGCAGCTTTACGATCAGGTTCCGACCGTCATCATGACGAGCGCCACGTCGAGCGCCTCGTCGCATGGCAACGACGGCGGACGCGGATTTCAACATGCCCAGTCGCGACTCGGACTGACTGATTGCGAAACCCTGCAACTGGGCAGCCCCTTCAACTATCGCGAGCAAACCGAACTGCATTTGTTCCGCAAAATGCCCGACCCGTCGCAACAGTCCGCGGCGTTTGAGGAGGCGGTCATCGAACGCATCCCTGAGTTCGCGGCGGCGACGAAGGGCTACGCCTTCGTGCTCTTCACCAGTTATTCGTTTCTGCAAAAGGCCGCCAATCGGCTGCGCGGCGAATTGCAAAGCCGCGGCATGAATCTGCTCTGCCAGGGCGATGGTCTGCCGCCGGCGAAACTGCTCGAACAATTTCGCAACACGCCCAATTCGGTTTTGTTCGGCGTCGATAGCTTTTGGCAAGGAGTCGATGTCAAAGGCGAAGCGCTGACCAACGTCATGATCACGAAGCTGCCCTTCGCGGTTCCGGATCGGCCGATCATCGAAGCGCGTTTGGAGTCGATCGAGCAGAATGGCGGGAACCCGTTCATCGATTACTCGGTGCCGCAAGCCGCCATCAAGCTCAAGCAGGGATTTGGCCGATTGATTCGCACCAAGGCGGATCGCGGAATGGTGGTGCTTTTTGATCCGCGGGTTTTGACCAAGCCCTATGGGCGGGCATTTCTCAACGCGCTGCCGGATTGCCGGCGCTTTGTCGATGGCGTCGAACAGCGGGAGTAAAATGTCGAAGCCCGAAGCGTGTGCGAATAATTCGCTGCCGCTACGGGCTCCGGCGAGTCAGACCGTATCAATCGGCGCTATCCAGCGCTTCCAGTGCTTCCACGCGGGTGTCGTAAAGCGCCCACAGGGTGTCGAGGTTGGTCATTCGGAGCAATTCGCGAACGCGGTCGGAAACGCCCGCCAGGACCAGTTCCCCGTCGCCCTGCTTTTTCATTAGCAAATGGCAGCGCCAACAAAAATGTAATGAACAATGAGCCAAAATAATTGACTCGGCTCAGGTCGAATATGACGCCGCTGGGGGGGTCATCCTTGAGCGGGGCAAGCACCAGTTGGGCCGCCTGCTCGATCATGGAATCGGACATGCTCTCGACTTCGGGCGACGGTTCGACGATGACAATGTCGCCGCGCCGTTGGATTTCAAACGATTCGCCTTGCATGGCTGTTCGGCTCATATCAGGGCCTCGGCTCGGTTCGGTATCCATAAACTCCTACCCAGATTAATTTGACGCGACCCCGAAATCAAGCAAAACCGCTTTTTAATTTGGCTAGCAGGCTTTACCTGGTCGACAAATCCGCTATTGGCGCTGCGACCCGCCCCGTTAACCTAGTCGGGCAATTCAGCCATGAATAGCCCCTTGCGTTTGTAGATGTCGCGCACCTGGCCATGCAGCGGGCCGCCGAAGCACACGGCAAATACAAGAGCTGCCACCAGCAGGGTGCTTCCGCCGACGACCAACGACGACTCCACGTCCCATCGTTCCGCCACCCATCCGGCGACGACTGCTCCCAGCGGCGCCAGGCCCATGAACATCATGGCGTAAAGGCTGAGAATCCGCCCGCGAAACTGATCGTCGACGATGGTTTGCAATACCGTGTTGCAGGTGGTCAGCACCATCACCACCGTCAGGCCGAGGAGAAAGATCAACGCCATCGCGACGCAGGTCCGGGCATTAAACATGTGGAGGGCCTTGCCGTCGCCGGACACCTGGATTGGGATCTGCACGACGAACCACATGCAGGCCATCGCCGCGCCGGTGATCGCCGACAGTGCCGGCAGCCGCCGCACTAAGCTCAGCACGCTGCGGCGCGAGGCGAGGAACAATCCGCCGGCCAGCGATCCGACGCCGGCCGCCACGTAAATCGCGGCATTGAGCCGCGCGTCGCCCTTCAACAATTCCTTGGCCACGGCGGGGAGCATCACCAAGTATGGCAGGGAAAAAAAGCTCACCACCGCCACCAGCGCCAGCAGCGTTCTGATCGGCACGGAACGGAGCGCCAGCCGGATGCCCTCGATCAGATGCGAGCCGTTTTGCTTCGCATCTTCAATGGGTCGTCGCGGCACGCGCATGGCGAACAAGGCGCCGAGCACCGCGAGAAAACTCACGCCATTGACCAGAAAGCAGATGCCCTCGCCGAGCCAGTAAATCACTGGCCCGGCGATCGCCGGGCCAATCAGTCGCGTCGTATTAAAAACCGAAGAGTTGAGTGCGATCGCATTGCCCAGATCCTCGGCGTCGTCGATGATTTCATGGAGAAATGCCTGCCGCGTCGTCACGTCAAAGGCATTGACCAGTCCCATGCCAACATTGAGCAACAGAATTTGCCATCGATCGATCACATTGGTCAGCGTCAGAAACGCCAGAGCGAACGCTTGAATCATGGCGAGAAACTGCGTCAGCAATAGGAGCCGGCGCTTATCCACGCGATCCGCGATGACGCCCGCAAGCGGCGCGGCCACCGCCGCTGGAAACTGTCCCGCAAAGGCGATAATCGCGAGCCAGATTTCCGATTCGGTGAGCCGATAAACGAACCAGGGCAGCGCTACGATCTGCATCTGCGTGCCGATCAGCGACAATCCCTGCCCCAAGAAGAACAACCGGAAATTCCGGTGCGAAAAGCTTCGAAGAATGGAGCGAACTGGCATTAGTCCAAACCGGCCTTGGCGTCGAACGCGGCAAAGAAGCTATCCTACGATCTGGGCGGGATCCGCATACTGCATGCTGGCCACCTGCATCCGGTTACCGGATTGGTTTGCGGTTGGCGAGTGCGGTTGCTTGCCTGATCCCAGCTAGCATTCAAATCGAAGTGGTCGACCGATCATGGAACACAAAGATGTTTAAGGCGCACGATCCAATGATTCTTGACTCGCAACAGTGAGTATTGCAAGAATGTCTCACCCGTAACCACGCCGTTTCCGCCGCCGCCCGCATTGAAAAAGGCGATCTCCGCGATGCCCGAACCGTCCTTCAAATCGGTCGGCTCGATTTCGAATTGGCCGAGACGAACTCCCAACACCCGCGGACGATTCGCGAACGGTTCAGGTTTGGACTCCACCAATTCGAAGCCATTCGTATCGGGCTTGATGCCATTTTGCCAAGCGACCACGCCGCGGCGGTCGAGCACCAGTTTCTTGCTGTCCGGAGTCCCGTAGAAATCGCGAAGGCCCTTCAACTCCGGGTTTGTCAAAATGTCGGAAAGCAATGCCTGAACCAGTTCCTTCGGCGCGTCATTTTTGGGGACCGACTCTGTCGCGATTTCGCTCTTAACGTATCCGGGGATTTGAGCCGACCAGACTGCATTGGACTCGGCACTCACACTCTTCACTCCGCCCTCCGCCATCTCACTGCCGATCCAGATATACGGTCGTGCCAGAATTAACCGCACTGTTTGCTTCGACGATTCGCACAGCGGCCGATAGTCGCATCGCATTAAGATTGGCGCCGAATCCGGAATTTGGATTTTGCCGGACGCAGTCGATCTCTTCACGTTCGGAGTCTCAACTGCATGTCGATGTTGACCCGGGATTTCAACTTGCTGCTTGTTCATTCCTACGAGTCGGTCGATATTACGCGTGAGCCGAAGTCGAATATACCGCGCATCTGCGGTGAATTGAAAACACACACGAACCGCGAATCCTTCAACTGCCGGCTCCGTGAATCCAGATCCTGACGCAGTGCGAACAGGCCAGTATTCTGAGAGAAAAACCGACTCTCGGCCGCGAAGGAGCTTCACATCATCGCTGGCGATCAAGGGCTTGCGCTCAGCGAGCATTTTGAAGAGCGGCGCCGGGACGAGCACCACTTCAGGCGGCTCGCCACCCGCTGGATTCTTGGCAAACATTGCCGCGATATGACGGTCAAAGAACTCCTTCTCAACTTCGATGACACGCGCGTTCATGATCAACGAACGATCAGCGAGGCGCCTCAACTGATCCAAGAGATCAACGAAGTATTCTTGTCGTTCCACCGACGCATTGACCACCAATTGAGTTCCATTGACGAGTCGAACCGATTCCCACGGCGGCAAAGAAATTGTGGTCGTCAAGATTCGACTCAGATCGGAAAAGGTATCGCATTTTGTCTTGTGTTCCCGGTCCGGAAAGATCGATATCGAATCCGAAATGTAAAGCGGCATCTTGCCGAGGGTTTTCGGCAAATTGTAAACCGCGGTGTACGTCGCGAGTCGCGGCCAAGTGATGACGACGCCCTCCTTCCGGATCGCACAGTCCAGATCCGAGCCAATTTCATCAGCCGCAATGCGCACTGCATATCGGACTAGCATGCTAATCTTGGCTTTGTCGGAGAGTCCCTTGCATTGCACCTTCGCCGCGGCGACGCGCGACGCATCTTTCCCGAGGCCGCTGGCATCCAGGGAGATCGATAACTTGTTTCTGCCGGTCGTCTTCGCCTCGATGGCGCGAAGGAACTCACCTAAGCTCATTTTCTTTGTCAAGCCACGAGTATCGACCGTGGTCTCTTCAAAGAATTCTCGAATCCGCGCGAGCGGTTCGGTCATCGTGTCGACGTAAATCGAGTGATAGGGCGAGGTTGTTTGTCCGTCGGCCGCGAGGGGCCTGGAAGCCCTATCGTCGGCGCACGCGAACGAAGTGCAGGTAACCGCGATGAGCGCGCCCACCCAAGCCAAATGCTTCCGTAACATCGTCCACCCCAAGTTCTGATTCGGCGGTACTTGTTCACGACAGTCAATCAAGAGTGTAACAACAGCGGACAAACAGTGTTTGCGGACACGACTGGATTCTCATGATTGGGTAGCGGCTACGATCGTGGTCCTTTTGAGGTCGGCCGCGTGTCCCCAAAACACGCCAGCTAAAGTCGGGACTCGCTTTCCATCAAACCCGCTCATTCCAGCATCATGCTATATGGATTTCCGCGATGCATTGACGATGAACAAAGGTCGGCGAGCGCCTGCTCGCTGTTGACGTGCCGCACGTCGCGAATCTTTTCGGCCAGCAGCCGGCCGTATGCTTTTTCCAACTGCGTCGGCTCCATCATCACCAGCACGACGGAGACCGCGAAGCCGTTTCGCGTCAAGTTGCTGAGCGTGACCGCCGTTTCAACCGGAACCGCCGGCAACACCGCGATGACGCTGGCGTCCCGCGGCAGCCGCGGCATCACTTCCAAGACAAACCGCGAAAACGGCATGCCGTCGGTCAGTTCTACTCGGGCCAACAAATCGCGAATTTGATCGAACTGATCCGCACCGCGCCGCGTCGGAACTTGCAGCGGTTTTAACCGCGTATTTTCCGAATCCTCCTCGACTTCCTCGCGGGCGGCGGATCGAGTCTCGAACGCGAGCGAGCCTTTTCGCTTCGCTTTCAATCGTTCGGCCATGTCGCGGGCGTTGGTCGCCAGTCCGACCTGCTGACCCAGAATCGCCACGGCGTTCGCCAACGATGCCGCGATGGTCACCGCCAATTCGGATCGATGCGGCTCGCCGCGCTCGTGATAGGCCCCGGCATGAAAATCCAGCAGGATCGAGGCGCCGGCGAGCGTGGTCGGCTCGTAGGTCTTGCATTGCAAGATGCCGGTTCGCGCCGTAGCTCGCCAGTGAACGCGATTGAGCGGATCGCCGGCCTGATACTGCCGCACGCCGGAGATTCGCGTCGGATCTTCGTATAAACGATGCGTTAAGCGAACATCGCCGATCGGCCGCCGCGAGGCGATGTCATAGCCGCTCAGTTCCACGATCTTCGGATAAACTGTGAGAAATGTCGGCTCGGTTTCGACACGATGCCGGCGATGCAAGCCGAAAAGGTCGCCGCTTTCCATCAAGAGCGGGCCAATCTGATAGAAGCCGCGATATTGACATTCGATGCGATACTTGAGCGTCAATTCCTTGTGTCCGCGGAGCACGGCCAATTTGAATCGGCGGCCCTTCAGTGTCAGCCGCGGCGGCCGTTGCCGCAGGGCCCATGGCGGCAGCAAATCCTCGAGCAGCATCCAGGGGATTGGCACGCCGCCATTGTTTCGCACGACGATTTTCACACCGACCTCGTCGCCGACTTCCGCCTCGAACGCATCAACCTCGCGCGTGGCGGTGACGCGGCCGAGCCAGTCGCGGGCGAGCAACCGGCTCAGGAGCATCACGCCGAGCAACACGTACATGGCGTACGCCAACAGCCCCGATTCAATGATCAGGGCCGCGACGAGAATGACCAGCGTCGCGATCAGCCACTTGATTTCAACGCGTTTCATCGCGATCTCAATCCCGCAATTCGAAGCAGGCCATTTCCTTGTCGTTGCGAACATAGATGCGGCCATTCGCCATCGCGGGCGTATTCCAGGTGCGAGCCGCCTTAATGGCCGGCACTCGCCCCAGGATTCGCTGCTCCCGCGGCGTGAGTTCGAATAGCACCAGGTCGCCATTTTCCGCCTGCATGATCAGCAAGTCTTCCCTGCGCAGCATCTGGCCATGCCCGAATCGATCGCCTTTCCATTGGAGCTTGCCGTCCGAATCGATGCAGGCGAGCATTCCCTCATCGAGGCCGTAGATGAAGCCCTGGTACTCGACGGGGCTCGACATCTTGCAACGCAATGGCTTGTTCGGATGCCGCCAAATCTGGTCGGCCTTCCAACCGGTCGGCGATTTCCAGACATGCAGCATCGCGCTGCCGATCGTGTAGCCGGACGAAATGAAGACTCGCCCTTCTTTTTCCCAGACGATCGGCTGGGCGACATTGATATCCTGGTTCGTCTGGTCCCAGGGGTAGGTCCAGAGCATTTTGCCACCGGTTACGTCGTACCCCGCGACTTGATTGCCATCGAGTAGGACAATTTGCCGCACGCCGTCGAATGTCGCCAGCATCGGCGAACTATAGCCGGCTTTCCGGCTCGCTGTGGCCCAAACCAATTTCCCCGTCTTGCGGTCGTACGCCGAAATGGCCCGATTTTCGCCCTGCGATTCACCCTGAAATCCCGGATTAACAATGACCTTGTCATCGACGACCAGCGGCGAACCGGCCATGCCCCATTTCAGGTTCGGCGTCTCGCCAAGAATATTCACCGTCCATTTGTGAGCGCCGGTCTTGGCATCAACGCAGACCAGGTGTCCCTCGGCGCCCAGCGAGTAAACATCGCCAGCGGAAATCGTCGGCGTGGCTCGCGGCCCAAGTCCGCCGAGCGCTTCCCAGAACTTCGCGGCGTACTCGTATTTCCAGAGTTCTCTACCAGTTTCCGCGTCGTATCCAACGATCGCCTCGTTGTCGCGCCGCTGTTCCAGCGTGACGAGAAGATTTCCAGAGATGGCGAATGATCCATAACCTGCGCCGCATGGCTGTTTCCAGATCTGCTGCGGCGGTTTGGCATCCCAGTCGCGCGACAGTTTTGGCCCGACGACCACGCCATCGCGTTTGCGGCCGCGAAACTCCGGCCAGTCAGTGGATTTCGCCGACAACACGATCGGCGTCGGTGTGGTTATTTCGCTCGCCTGCTCGCTGCGTTGCTGTTCAAGTTTGTCGTATTGGCGTTCGAGCGGGTTTCTGATGTGCGGCACCATGTCGCCGTCGAAAACGGTGTTCGGGGCAACAATCGCGAGAATGGCCGCTTCGAGCAGCGCGCCGGCGACACGAACATACCAGCGAAGCCCCGAAAGCGCCACAAACCACAGGCTCAGCAGAACGATGGCAAAATCGACGGCGAGGAATGTGTAAAAATTCCGCGCATCGCGTGCGAGCCCTGGGACGAGCCAAACGACGGCGATGGCAATCGCAGCAACGGCGACCACGAGCAACGGCAGAACGATCCGGCGAAACTTCGACTCGGATCCGGGGCCGACTTTGGACATGGCTGCGCCAATCGTTGAATGGTAGCCGGAATATTCTCGAAACAGACTTCCGCCATTATAGGGCCTGCTTTCTCCTTGCCCGGAATACAATAGCCGAAACCGCATTCATTCCTCGCAACGAGATTCCCATGAGCAATACGCACATCATTGATCATTTGCGACAGGAACTCGAAAACCTGAAATCGCACGGACTGTACAAACGCGAGCGGTTAATTCAAACGCCGCAAGGCTCGGCAATCCGCGTCGGCGGCCAGGAAGTGATCAACTTTTGTGCGAACAATTACCTCGGGCTCGCCAATCATCCCGCCATCGTCGAGGCGGCCCACGAGGGGCTGCGCAAGTACGGCTACGGACTTTCCTCAGTGCGCTTCATTTGCGGCACGCAGGATTTGCACAAGCAGCTTGAAGCCGCGATCGCGAAATTCTTCGGCAAGGAAGACGCGATTCTCTACACGTCGTGCTTCGACGCCAACGGCGGCCTGTTCGAGCCGCTGCTCGGCGACGAGGACGCCATTATCAGCGATGAACTCAATCACGCCAGCATCATCGACGGCGTGCGTCTGTGCAAGGCCCGTCGCTATCGCTTTCGTCATGGCGACATGAATGACCTGCGAAAGCTCCTAACCGAGTCGAAGGATTGCCGCTTCCGCATGATCGCCACCGACAGCGTTTCTCGCATGGATGGCGATTTCGCCAAACTGCCGGACATCTGCGACCTGGCCGACGAGTTCAACGCTCTGGTCATGATCGACGATTGCCACGCCACCGGCTTCGTGGGCGCCGGCGGCCGCGGCGCCGCCGAGCATCTCGGCGTGCTCGATCGCATCGACATCATCACCAGCACGCTCGGCAAAGCGCTCGGCGGCGCGGCCGGCGGCTTCACTACGGGCCGCAAGGAAGTGATCGACTGGCTGCGAAATCGTTCGCGGCCTTACCTGTTCTCCAATGCCTTGCCGCCGCCGATTGGTCATGGCGTCGATGAAGGCCCTCGAACTCGCCGCCAATGCCACCGACTTGCGAACCCGCCTGCACATGAACGCCCGCAAAATGCGCTCGGCATTCCAGGCCGCCGGTTTCACCATCAAGCCCGGCGAACACCCGATCATTCCCGTCATGCTCTTCGACGCAGCGCTTGCCACCAAGATGGCCGACCGCCTGCTCGAACAGGGCATCTATGTCATCGGCTTCAGCTACCCCGTCGTCCCGCAAGGCCAGGCCCGCATCCGGTTGCAAGTTTCCGCCGCCCACACCGACGAGCAGGTGGACCATACATTGCGGAACTTCGCGGAGGTTGGAAAAGAGTTGGGCGTGATCAAATAAATCTGCGCGAGCGTGCGACCCCGCCACAATCCAGGCAGTTGCCGTGTAAAATAGAAGCGCTGGAGCAAATTCTTTGTTCCCAGACTTTTCGGATGTATTTCGGTGTCCCAATGGAACTCAATCTCGAGCGTGTCCGGCAAAATGCCCATTCGGCGAGCACGGAGGAGTTGCTGGATCGCGTGACGGTTTATCGGAATGGGATGGAACCCGCCGCGATCGAGGTGATCGAGGACGAACTCGCGAGGCGAGGCGTGTCCGAGGAGCAAATCCGCGACTTTGAGGCGACTCGGGCGAGGTAGGATTAGTCGGCGGCAATGTGCCGCGAACCTGCAGCTTTTGCGATCGGCCCGCGGTCGCCCGAGTTTGGGGTCTCAGCCGCGGCGGATGGGGCTTGGTGAAACTCATCCCCTGGCGCTGTAACTACTGCGCAATGCATCTGGAATCGCGCTGGCGACAAACCACCGAATCCTGAATCTGACTTACGATTTCAAAATCGCGTCCACGTCTTCCTGCGTGATCCGAGTCGCAGGTTTGCCCAACCGCTCCGAAAGCCAGCTTCGGACCGTCGGCGTGTACGGCGGTTTGCCCGATTTGAGCAGCGCTTTGAGCCGCTTCTCGCGCCGTTCCCGTTCCTTCACCTTCCGTTCGCCATTAACCAGCCGCGATTTCGCCTGGTCCACTTTCCGCTGGTCACGGCGAATCCGTCAAGCGCCCATGATTCTCTCCAACTTGATTCAATCGAAAAAGTAATCGTATCGGGAAGGGCCGTGGAGGCAAGCCGCCCGTTTCGCCGCTTGCGGCTTTGCAGGTTCCGCCTAAATACTGTAGTCCGGCATGAAAACGCGCATCCGGCGCGTGGACACGTACACCGTATCCCCTTGTTTCAAGTTCAACTCGCCGAATTCAGTCACGGCGACATCCACATTGAGCAATAGGCCGAATTCATCCGAGCGCACGCGGCACCTTGATCACCGATCCGGCGGGCGTGATGTGCACCACCTTCGCCTGCAAGCTCTCCGTCCCGTTGCTGTAGCGGTCGATTCTCAACTCGTGCGGCCGCACATAAACCGCCGCGTCGCGCGATTCGGCGTCGGTGTAATATGGATAGTCCATTTCCATGCCGCCGAGCTTCGCCTTGCCGCTCTGCAGGCTGACATTCAGCACATTGACATCGCCGAGAAAATCAAGCACGAAGGCATTGGCGGGATGCTCGAATACCTCCATCGGCGTGCCCACTTGCTCGATTTTTCCGGCCTGCATCACCACCACTTTGTCGGCCACCTCGAACGCCTCCTCCTGATCATGGGTCACGAAAATGCTGGTGACGCCCAATTCGTCGTGGAACCGCCGCAGCCAGCCGCGCAGCTCCTGCCGCACCTTTCGATCCAGCGCGCTGAATGGCTCGTCGAGCAGCAATACCTTCGGCTGGGCGCAGCGCGCGAATCAGCGCGATGCGTTGCCGCTGGCCGCCTGAAAGCTGCGACGGATATTTCCAGCCGATCTCCTCCATTCGAACCAGGTGCAACAATTCATGGACTCGATGGCGAACCTTTTCTTCCGGCCAATTCCGAACCCGCAGACCGAAGGCGACATTTTCGAAAACCGTCATGTGGCGAAAGAGCGCGAAATGCTGAAAAACGAAGCCGACGTTTCGTTCGCGGGCCGAGTGATGCGTCACCTCGTCGTCGAGATAGTGCACGCTGCCGGAATCGGGCATTTCGAGCCCCGAAATGATGCGCAACAGAGTCGTCTTGCCGCAGCCTGATGGGCCCAAGCAGCGCGACCAGCGAGCCGGTCTCGGAGGTGACGGTTACGCCGTCGAGCGCGACGAACCGGCCGAATCGCTTCGTGATGTTTTTGGCCGTGATGCTCATTTCGCCCTGTTACGCCGCGAGCGGCTCTTCGTTAATTTCCACGGTTTGCTCACGCGCTTTTCGTTCCACCATGACCTTGAGAAGCATCGTCGCGACGGCGAGCATGGTCAGCACTGACGCCACCGCGAACGCGCCAGGCAAGTTAAATTCCTGAAACGCCTTTTCCACGCGCAGCGGCATCGTATCGGTCTGCCCGGCGATATGGCCCGAGATCACCGATACCGCCCCGAATTCGCCCATGGCCCGGGCGTTGCACAAAATCACGCCATAGAGCAGGCCCCAACGAATGTTTGGAATCGTCACTCTCCAAAACATCTGCCACGGCCCCGGCGCCGAGGCTCACCGCCGCCAGTTCCTCATCCGGTCCGATCGATTCCATCACCGGGATCAACTCGCGGGCGACGAACGGCAAAGTGACGAAGGTCGTCGCGATCACCAAGCCCGGCGGACTGAACAGGACCGAGATCCCATGCTCCCGCAGCCACGGACCCAGGTAACCCTGTTGCCCGAAAATCAGGACGAGCAACAGCCCCGCGACCACCGGCGAAATCGCAAACGGCATGTCGATGACCGTCAGCAAGGCGGTGCGGCCCGGAAAGCGAAAGCGCGCGATCGCCCAGGCCGCGGCGACTCCGAAGATCAGGTTCAATAGGACCGCAGTGGGCACGACCGCCAGCGTCAACAGAATCGAATGCCGCGTGTCCGCGTCATTCACCAAATTGTTCCAGTAGGTTTGAAGGCCCGCCTCAATCGCCTGGAAAAAAACCGCCAGCACCGGCACGATGACCAACAGCGTGAGCAACGCCAGCGCGGCGCCGGTCAGCAGCCAGCGCACATACCAAGGATCGCGGCTTGTCCGGCGGCTTACTTGTCCCATTTGCGGGTCCATTTTTCCAACCAGTTGATGATGATCAACATCGCAAAGGAACTGACCAGGAGAACGAGCGCGATCGCCGTCGCCTCGGAGTATTTGAATTCTTCGAGCCGCGAAACGATTAATACAGGGGCGATTTCGGTGTGGAACGGCAAATTGCCGGAGACAAAAATCACCGAGCCATATTCACCCAGAGCCCGGGCGAAGGCCTGTGCAAAGCCGGTGATCAACGCCGGCAGAATCGACGGCAAGAGAATCCGGCGAAAGGCTTGCCAGCGGGTAGCGCCCAGCACATGGCGCCGCCTCCTCGATTTCGGCATCAATGCCCTGCAACACCGGCTGCACCGTCCGCACCACGAAGGGAAAACCGATGAAGACCATCACCAGCACAATCGCCGCGCGGGAATAAGCCAGATGAATTCCCATCGGCACGAGAAATCGGCCAAGCCAGCCATGCTCGGCGTAGAGCGTCGAAAAGACCAGACCGGCGACCGCGGTCGGCAAGGCAAATGGCAAATCCACCAGCGAATCGAACAAGTCGCTTGAGCGGAAAATCGTAGCGAACCAAAACCCAGGCGATGAGCAAGCCGACGCCGACGCTGATCGCACCGGCCGTGAACGATGCGCCAAAAGGTGAGTTCATAAGCGGCGCGGCTTCGTGGCGTCCAGACCGCGTCGGTAAACTCACGAAGACTCATTGAACTCGCCCGCGCCAGACATGCGATCAACGGAACAATCACCAGCAGACCGAGATACACCAAGGTGAACCCCAGGCTGAAACGGAAACCAGGCAACACTCGCCGATTGACGGACATAATTCACACCAACCACAGAGTCACAGAGATCACCGAGAGAACAGATCTGTCAGATTCAGTTTTTTCTCTGTGTTCTCGGTGACTCTGTGGTTTTGTGTCGTTCACTTCTGATAGATCCGATCAAACACGCCGCCATCGCCGAAGAAGCGATCGTTCGCGGCCTGCCAGTTGGTGCGATGGCGTCGATTCCAAATAGTTCCAGATCCTTCAGTTCGTCTCGATTTCGCTTGGAATCATTGCTCGGCCGGTAGTAATGCCGGGAGATGATCGTCTGAGCCTCGTCGGTAAAAAGGAAATTCAAGTATTCCTCCGCGATCCCCCGAGTGCCCTTGCGATCGACCACCGCGTCGACCAGCGCCACAAACGGCTCTGCCCGGATGCTTCGCTCCGGATAAACGACCTGCAGGCCGCCGCCTGATTCGTGCACTTCCAGATGCGCTTTGTTTTCCCAGGCGATATGCACATCGCCGATCCGCTTCTGCGTGAACGTCATCGCCGAGCCACGTGCCCCGGCGTCGAGGATTGGAGCATGCCGATACAACTCGGTTACGAACTTTTCCGCTTCGGTTTCGCGTTTGGTCTCGATCAGTTTGCGCCCAGGCGGCCAGCAGCGTCAGCTTGCCGTTGCCCGACGTCTTGGGATTCGGCGTGATCACGGACACTCCCGGTTTGATCAGATCGTCCCAGTCGCGGATGTTTTTCGGATTCCCCTCGCGAACCACGAAGACGATTGTGGAGTAAAACGGCAGCGAATGATTCGGCAGTCGATCTTCCCATCCTGCGCGATCAAGCTGCGCTTGCGAATGGCGTCAGTGTCGGTCCACAAGGCGAGGCTGACCACATCGGCCGGCAAACCGTCGATCACTGCCCGCGCCTGGCTGCCCGATCCGCCATGCGACTGGTTGATGACAATTTTTCGGCCGGTCGCTTTTTGCTGGAATTGCACGAACGATCGGTTAAGATCGCGCCATAGCTCGCGCGTCGGGTCGTACGAGACATTGAGCAATGCCGCCTCGGCGGCTTGCTGCCACACCAGCAGCCACGCCACAGTCGGAAGGACCACGAGGTAGCCAATAGCAATTGTGATTATCGCTCGCACGTTTTTCCCAGTGGGAATCGAAACATCACTAACTTTATATGCAAAGTAAAGTATCGACTGGCAAGCCGGAAAAATGCAGGAAAACGAAAAAAGCCGAATTCAGTCAGTGTCGATGAAGTCGGCAAATTCAATCTGGCCAAGCACCACGAGGAGACATCATGAAGCGACGACGTGCCCTCATTGCCGGCTCGGCTTGCGGCGTTGTGGTTCTCGCGGCCCTGTTCGCTCAGAACAAGAAAGACGACAAGCTCCTGGTGCTTCAATGGGCCGCGAAATCGTCGCTGGAGCGCCCGCCGCTGGCGGTGTTAATCGAATTCGGTCAGAAAGACACGACCGCCACGGACTGGAGCGGCAAAGTCGCCGCGAACGGCGCGAAAATCGTCCATCGCGAGGGCTATCGCTTCCGCCCCGGCGCCGGCGACAAGCTTTCCGAAAACGGCTGGACCGCCAAGTCGCATCGCGGCCTGCGCGTGCCGGCGAGGCAGCCGGCGGTCGCACGCATGGAAGGCATCGCCACCGTCGGCGTCGTGTTGCACCTCGCCGATGTTCAAAAGGACGCTTCACTATCGATCGAAACCACCGGCGCGGAAAAAGCCACTGCCAAAGTTTCACTTGCCGATGTACTCGCCGGTAAGTCACAGCCGATCTTCGATGGCGGGGGCGTCGTTCGCCTGATCTCGACCGCGCTGCCGATCGCGACGGGCAACACCGAGGATGATTTCCCCGCGGCCTGCTATGGCCCCGACGGCACCCTCTGGGTCGCCTGGATCGGCTACCACGTCAAGGACGAAACTCGTGCATCCAGCAGCAACCGCTCAAGGAACAGCCGAAGGATTTCAAAGCCTTCTACACGCCCGAATTCGGCGATCAGCTTTTCGTGAAATATTACCGCGACGGCAAATGGAGCAAGCCAATCGAGGTGACGGGGCCGAATGAGGATTTAGTCGGTTGCGCAATAGCAGCAGATGGTAGTGGCACCGTTTGGACGGTGTACAGTGCAAATCGAAACGGTAGTCATCGCATTTACGCGCGGTCGGTAAACGGCAGCATGTCGGGCAAGGAACAACTGCTTTCGCGATTCCCGGGAAAAGAATTGAATCCTGCGGCGTGTACGGCGCAAACGGGATGGATACAAGTGGCTCATCAGCACCGTTCGGACGATGGCTCAAGCCTGGCTTGGTTTTACCGAGACGAAAAGCAATGGCACGATGAGGGCATTCAGGTTGGAAGCCGCGTGTGGACTACCGCAGTCAGTGCAGGATCGGAAAACCAGGTTCAAATGGCGTTTGACAACATGCTGCTCGGTGATTATGACCTGTCTACCGAGACGACAATCGCAGAAAAAAACCACTTTGGCGACACTTCAGTTTGCGGGTCAGGACAATTCGAAGCCCGCCCCTCCATCGCCTACGATCCCGCCGGTCGCCTTTGGATCGCCTATGAGGAAGGCCCCGAGCAATGGGGCAAGGATTACGGCGCGCTTGCCGCCGACAAGGGACAGCCGCTCTATTCGAGCCGTTCGGTGCGAGTCGTTTGCCTGGAAAAAGGCAAACTGTTCAAGCCGGTCGCCGAGTTGCCGACCTCCAATGTTCCCGTGCCGAAAATCCCGTACGGCGGCGGCATCGCCAACAAATACGAAAAGCTGCCGCGATACGCCTATCCCAAGATCGGCATCGATGGCAAGGGCCGCGTCTGGCTGACTTATCGCCAAAAATTCGGCACGCCGCTATAGCACGCATCCCGGTTCCTATTGGCTTTCGTTTGCCCGGCGGCTCGACGGCGATCACTGGAGCGCGCCGATCGAACTGCACCATTCCGACGGCCTGCTCGATTCGCGGCCCGTGCTCTTGCCGCACAAGGCCGGCGGCTTGCTGGTCGTTCACAACACCGACGGCCGCTACACCACGCCCAACCGCATCGACAACGACATTTACCTGAGCTATCTCGATCTGCCCGGCGATCCGGTCGAACCGAAGCTGGAGCCGCACGAGCCCGCCAAGAAGGATCCGAAGCTCGTCGAGAAGAACAAGCAGGAAATGGCGGATGTGAAGCGCATTCGCGATTATCGCGTCGAGGCCGGCGGCAAGACGTACCAGTTGCTCCGCGGCGAGTTCCACCGCCACACCGAGATTTCCTGGGACGGCGGGCCGGACGGCTCGCTCGAAGATATGTTCCGCTACGCCATCGACGCCGCCGACCTCGACTGGATCGGCAACGGCGACCACGACAACGGCGCCGGCCGCGAATACTCCTGGTGGCTGACGCAGAAATTCACCGACGCCTACCACATGCCGGCCGCTTCACGCCGTTGTTCGCCTACGAACGCAGCGTCGGCTATCCCCACGGCCATCGCAACTGATCTTCGCCAAGCGCGGCATCCGCACCCTGCCGCGCCTGGCCGAGCCCGAACAGGACAAGCGCGTCGCCGGCATCAACGCCGACGACACCAAGATGCTTTACCGCTACCTGAAGGAACTGGGCGGCATCTGCGCCTGCCACACCAGCGCCACCGGCATGGGCACCGACTGGCGCGACAACGATCCGACTGTCGAGCCGCTCGTCGAGATCTACCAGGGCGACCGCATGACCTACGAGATGGAGGAGGCGCCGCGCGCCGGCTACGATCCCAAGGGCAGGCAGAAGCCCGCCAACATCGGCGGCTGGTATCCCAAGGGCTTCATCGACACGCCCTGGGAAAAAGGCTATCGTCTCGGCTTCCAGGCGTCCAGCGATCACTGGTCGACGCACATCAGCTACACCGTCGTCCTGGCCGAGGAGCACACTCGCGAGGGCATTTCGAGGCCATGCAGAAGCGGCACGGCTACGCCGCGACCGACAACATCATTTGCGATGTCCGCAGCGGCGGCCACTTGATGGGCGACGAGTTCAAGAGCATCGGCGCGCCGCAATTGAAAATCAAAATCATCGGCACCGGCGACCTCGCCAAGGTCGAAATCCTCCGCGACAGCAACGTCGTCGATGCAGTTGACACGATCCTGCTGAAGGGCAGCGACTGCGACCACGAATGGACCGATCCAAAACCCGCCGAGGGCACGCATTACTACTACGTTCGCGTGCAACAAAAGAACGGCGAAATGGCCTGGACCTCGCCGATGTGGATTGAGTACCGGAAATAGATCTTGAGGTTTACGGTTATGCCAATTTGGCACCTGGTCGCTCGAGGTTTTCAGAACCTCGACATATTTCGAAGATTACCGAAGATTACATGCGCGCACAAAGCGCGCAATCTTCGTAATCTTCGAGAGAAAACGCGTGTTTTCCGCGCAATCTTCGGAAAAACCAGGCAAAAAGTGCGAATTTGGAAACCGGTTCAATCGCAAGTATTTAGATTACAGAGACTTGCGATGTTTCCAAGTCAATGATCGCGGTTGGCCGGGATCTTCAACAGGATAGGAGTCTTCCATGCGCATTTTGACTCTTCTTTTCGCGGCCGCGTTGCTCGCGACCGGTTGGGCCGCGGAGCCCAAGCTTCCAGCAAGCATGTCTCAGCCCATCACGGCTTACGCCAAGGCAACGCCCGACGGAAACACGGTGATCGTCACGTTGAAACTGGTCAACTCGGTTCCGCAGACCGCAAACCGAACCGTCACGGACTATGTGACCGTGCAGAAGACCATCGGCGGAATGGTCGTCACCGAGAAAGTACCCGTAACGAAGACAGTTCCTTACACATTCATGAAGCCGCTGGGCTGGCGCGAGGTCAAGGTGGATGCGGCGGATAAGGGAATCTCGTTCACGGATGCGGCGGGCAATTCGGTCGCACCGGAAAAACTCGCGAAAATCCTCAGCAAGGGCACGCCGGTGCTGGTATCGACGGATGGGCCGGTCGATCCATTCCACTTGTTGATCGTGAAGGAAAACACGATCGTGATCGTGGCCCCGCGCGAAGTGCTTTTCCCGCCACAGGCCCGGCAACCAGGCGTCCCTCTCAAGCCGCGGAAGCCTTGAGTTTTATCGCGTGCATCCAGATACTGCAGATACTGTAGGGTGGGTCGAGACCGGGCTGTCAGGCCCGGTCGAGGCCCACCCGGGTAGAAGCGTCGTGGTGGGCCTCGACCTCGCCTCACGACTCGGTCTCGACCCACCCTGCGAGAACCGCTTGAAACTCAACCCACGAAGCGGGTTTCTTGCTGCAACATGGGCAATCTGAAACACTCGGCCAAGGTATTCGTTATCTGCTTCGTGGTTGCGTTCGGATTCGCCGTCGGGGCTCGTGTCTGGAACGCGATGTCGGACGATGACCGCGACGCAAAACCGAACAACCGATTCGAATGGCAGTCCACGCTTGAATCGATCCATACCGATCCCGGGTTCTTCGTCAAAGAGCCCGAAAAACCGGTCAACCCGCGAAAGGTTCGCGCCCAGGATCCGAAACTCAAGAAGGAATTTGACTATTTGGTTTACGACCTTGGAAAAGGGGTCGAGTTGAGGTTGGTCAAAATTGCCGCGAAGGGCAAGTCATTTACAATTGGGCGCCAAAGAGTGAAGCGCCAGGCGATTCCGAAGATCAACACAAAGTCACGTTCACAGACGACTACTATCTTGGCGTATTCGAAGTCACCCGCCAACAATTCCGCCGATTCGTTGATGAAACCGGGTACAAAACGGACGGAGAGAAGACAGATTTCTCCTACACATGGCGACATGGGCTCATTACACAGGCCGAGTCACACCCTGTGCTCTGGATCTCCTGGAACGACACCCAGGCGTTCTGCGACTGGCTCAACAAGAAATGCCCGGGCCGCTATTTGGTCCGCCTTCCTGGCGAAGCCGAATGGGAATACGCCTGCCGAGCGGGGAGTACGACCAAGTACCATTTTGGCGACGACCCGGAAAAGTTTCCTGAGTATGACAATGTAGCCGACGCAACACTCGCCAAAACAAATGGCGGTGCAATTGACGGCATTGAAGGCTCGGATGGGTTCGCGGGCACTTCGCTGGTTGGAACGTTTAAGCCCAATGCATTTGGGTTGTACGATATGCACGGCAATGCATCCGAGTGGTGTCAGGACACGTATGGAAGACACTCCGATCTGCCGACTACAAACAACTCGATCCAAACCATGGCGTCAGACCACCATGTCACGAAGGGGGGAGCATACGACTTCACTGTGATGCGCTTGCCGCTCAGCCTACCGCTGGAAATTCTGGAGCAAATTCGCAGGCGGCTCCACGGGCTTTCGTATCGCTGTGGTCGAAAAAGACCGCTGACGAGTGCGGGGCCTTTGCAGGAATTGATGCCCTCGCTCTCGCCGTCATTCCGGTCAGCTGTTTTGATTCCTTTCGTCACTTAAGAATCAAATGGTCCAAATGATTCGCACCGAGGGCTGCGGGCCTGAGAGGAAACCAATTCACTCCACTTCCACCAGCGCCGGTACTCTTAGGTGATTCTGGTCGTCCTGCAAGCCCGGCCGGAACACGCGGCGGACGCGGCCGGTGACCATGGGCCGGTCACCGAGGCGTTGAATCCAGCCGTCGGGGTAGTCCTGAAAGGAGGCTGGCGAAAACGGAAATAGTCCAAACCCATGCTGCAGCACAAATTGCAGGCGGCTCGCGATCTCAGCGGCCATTTCCGGATTGGCCTGCCGCGGTTCGTCGCCGAGGTCGCCCCACCAGTCGACATAGAACTGCACCGCGGTGGTTTCGAGCGCCGCGTTGCGGTCGGCCTCGCGCCATTGCCGCAGCCGCTCGGAACACGGGGGGCCAGCTTCGTTGACGATCTCCTCGAGTTCCGCGAAGCCCTCGATTTCCGGCGGCGGCAACGGAACAATCAGCCGCCCTTTTGGAAAGCAGAACCAGGCGCCGCCGGTCGGCCGAACCGCCAGGCCCGGTCGATCATTTGTCGGCTCCGATACATCGGCGTCGATGGCTGCGTCGAACCAGTCCGCCGGCTGATTGACGTCGCGGATCAGTTCCGCCTGCATTTTGAATGGCGTCAGCAGTTCGCGAGCGAGGATCGCCAAATCGGACCAGCAGTTGGAGCATTCCGCGAGCGCCTCCAACAAACCACGAAGCAGCACCAGCACGTCGCGCGATTCCTCGGGCAAGTCGGTCAGTGCGGTCCGCCATTCGGCGAACGAAACGCGCGGCGATCTTTCGCAGATACGGCAGAAAATCGCCGACGCGATCACGCAACGACGCGTGAAATCGCACCAGGGCGATCGGCGGCCACGAGCCGGGAAGCTGGGCCAAATGGTCATCGATCTGCTTTTCCATCTGCGCAATTTGATTTCTCGATTCGAGCACTTGCGCAATCGACTCCAACGAAGCGAATGCCGCCTGACATCGGCCAAGATGGGACCGCAAGTCGTCGAGAAGCGATTGAAGGTCCTTCGCGGGATTGAGCAAGCCCAACAGCCGTGAACGATCGGCCTGCTGAGCACCGTCAATCCGGCGGAGCAGCTCGCGCGAGTCGCTCTGAAGATTTTTCAATTCGGCGGGAGTAATGCTCGCAGCCGGAAGGCGCTTCGCGGAATCCGCCAACCAATCGGAAATGACGTCCGCCTGGTCGATCCAATCGCGAGCCTTGCTTCCGCTGGTGGACTGGAATGGTTGGAGAATTTGGTCTTGCAGCCAGAGGCATCGGGCAGGGTCGAATTCGCGGACTCGCTCGGCTAGGCGGGTCCAGAGTTCGATCAGTCGCGATTTGCGAGCGTCATCGGCCATGATGTCATTGGAATTACAAATCGCCGCGCTGCGCCGGCGAGCGGTACATGCCTGTGTCGGTGATGTCTTTCAATTCGCCGGTGAAATTCGCCAGAGTGTCGCGAACGGAAAACTCCCGCGATTGCCGATCGTACGAGACTTCCAAATCGCCCTGAATGCCATCCGGAAAATGGAACGACAGGTATGGCGAAAAGCCGTCGTCGCCCGGGAAACGCCGCTCCAGGACGAATTTTTCGAGCTTCCTACCGGCCGACGATGAGCCGCGAATGGCCACGATCGGCACCACGCGGTTTTCGAGCTTGTCGTAGCGAACATGCTCGCGGCAAAGGATCGGGTTGGTGTTGGTCCGCAGATCTTTGTACGCCACGTCGAACGGCAGGCATTCGCTCAATTCGCTATCGAACTCGACGCGCACGGTGCCCATCGCCAAGAGTGTTGAGAGAGCGAGTGCCGCGCCTTTGGCAACAGCATGCTTCAGGTTTCGCTCGTCGAGCGTGAATCGGCCGTCATCCACAAACGGCACATGGAGGTGCTTTCGCAGCATTTCCTGAATCAGCGGATAGCGCGAGCCGTTGCCCGACGCCACGACCCAGTGCACCTCTTCCTCCGCGTCATCGGGCAGGTTTGCCAGCTTGTCGCGGATCAGGTTGTTGCAGTTGCGGATGCTCTTGGCGACCTGCGACTCGACCAATGCATCAACTTCCCAGCGCGAAATCGTGATCCGCTCGAGTTGGCCAATCAGTTGTTGAGCTTGCACGTCGGTCAGGTTTTTGAGCAGCGCCGCCGACAGGCGATTGAGATTGCGATCGATGCGGAAGAACGCTGCGGTGTCCGATTTTTCCAGCTTGGCCTTCATCAATTCGCCCCAGCGCCACAGGTCAAATGCATGGTCGCGGCGTTGATTGGTCGCGTCGTCCATTTGATTCACGTCAAAGGTGGTGGGAACCAACTCGTCGCGCGGATCGGCTTCTTTCAATTTCTGGAATAGCTCCTCCATTCCCTTCTGCTGCGTGGCGAATCGTGGCACGCGTTCGGCATGTTGCCCGGATGGCGCGGCTGGCCAGTTTAGTTTCAACGGACGATTGCGCCTCCGCCACTTTGAGCCCGAGCTTGGCTTTGAGCAGCCGGCAAACGGCGCGAGTGATGTCGTCGCCGCCGAAGCTGCGCAGGCCGCTGCGCCGAATACGGTGATTCTCAAGACATCGACCGCGTCGGAATCGAAGCCGGCCTTGACCAGCGCGATATCGGTGGTGCCGCCGCCGCAATCGTACAGCAGCAGGTTCAATCCTTGTGGGAACAAATAGCGGAAGCGCGGCAATCCACCCGGCTCCTCGAAAATCCGGCGATAGAGGAAAAAGAACGACGCCGCGGAGGCCTCGTCCACCATCAGGCGAATGACTGGATCCTCGTCGCCATTTGAGCCCATCTGGCGGCCTTGGATTTGCCGCTGCAAGGCGCGAACGTAGCCTTCCAAGTCCGCGTTCGGATCGGCGGATTCCTCGAAGCCCTCGATTTGGGATTGCAATCGCGATTGCATCCGCAGCCAGGCGCCTGGATGACTTCGTGTAATTGCTCCAGTTTGCGCGGCGAATAGGTCGTCGGGTAAGTGATCGCGAGCGCTCGCGGCCAGGCGCAGGTCGCCTCGCGAAAACGCTGCATCAAGCGGCAAGCGAGCAATTCCGCCGGAATCCGATTGAGCACGTCGATTTGTTCGAGCTGTTCGATCTTCGAATAAGTGTGCCGATGCTGTGCCAGGATCTTCTGGGTCTTTTCCCAATCCTTCCCGGCGATCAGGCGCTTGGTGCCGAGTACGAGACCGTTGCTCGCCGCGCCGCCGCTGCCCGCCCCGTCGAGGGGATTGGCGAGCCGGCCGGCGACCCAATTCACCGTCTGCGGATAATCGTCCTTCGGGACGCTCGGAAAGCGACGCACTCCCGCCGGCGACGGTTCATAACTGCGAATTCGATCGATGCGCACGTTCGATGCCACCGGCTCGACGTGCTCGCGCATGTCGCCGCGAATTGCATCGGCATTGACTACCCGAATGCTGCTCGTGCGATAAAAGGCCTCCGACATCGACAGGCCAACCATGGTGCTCGATGTATTGCCGATATCGATCGCGGCAAATCCGTCAAAGGGCGGCACCGGTTTGGCCGGTTTCAAAATCAGCGTCACCACGCCTTCCTGGTCGAGATAGACGCCCAGTTGTTTCGCGTCGAAAAAGCGAACCTGAATGCTTTGCAAGAACTCCTCGCGCTCCTGCGATCCATCCTGACCCATCACGGCCTGGCGAAAGCCCTCATGGTCGGTGTCGATTCGCACGCTCAATGCGATCGGCGCTTCGCGGGCGACAAATGCCGTTTGGAACTGCTGACCCTGGAGAAAACTCGGCGGGGCGACATGATCCGGGTCGGCGCCGACCTGCTGGCAAACCGTGACAAGGCCGTCGCGATCGTCCTTGAACTCCTGGCCCGGGTCGCCGTGCCGCAGACGCACGTCCAACCAGGGCTGCGACCGCGGCCAATAAACCAACAGTGCATAATGTTTCGCCTCGAACGGGTGCTTCGGCCGCAGATCGCTCTGGCTGACATGCGTGCGTTCAATCACGCCGACGCGTTGAAACACGTCCGCAATCGAAATCGACAAATAGTTCAACTGGGGCATTCAAATGATCCAAATTCCAACTATTGGTTCTCGGGTTTGTAAATCAGCAGCGCCAATTCCCGCTCGAGAAGTTTGAGCCGGCGGCGCATCTGCACGCGAACCGCGTGCATCACCTGTTGCACCGCCACGCGGGTCTTCTCGTTCATGAGTGTTAGATACGCCTCGCCGTCGAAGCCGCTGAAAACATTCTCATTGGCCAGCCCGGCGAACAGTTCCTCCGACCGGAAGCTCGGAAAATCGCGGCCGCGCCAACTCTTCGGGTCGCGATCCTTTTTGCGAAGCTCCTGCCAGGCATCGTGCGGTCCGGCCGCGCGAAGGATCGGCACCTGCGGCAGACCATAAAGTTTTTCGCCGACTTCGCCATAAAGCCGATCGATCACGTCGGCGTTCATAAGATCGTCAAGTTCCTGATCCATCAACTTTGCATGGAGCTGAAACTGCTTCGCCAAATCGAAAACCGGCATGTGCTCAATCACGCGCTGCCGCTGTTCGTTGGGAAGGAGTTTTTCATGGAGCTTTTGTTTAAGATGTTCGGCGAGCGGCCGGAAGAACTCGGTGCGAGTGGCTAGTTCGAGCAGCAATTCCTGCACCGTGTCATGACAGAGAATCGCATCCTCCAACTGCTGGCGCCCGCCCTTCACGCGTCGTTGCTCGGTCTCAACCTTGTGAGTCAATTCATCGCGTAGGGAAATCATTTCACGTCGTGCGCGGCGCTGATTTGCCCCGAAACCGAGTCGCTAACCGTCTCGAGAATCAACTTACGCAAGTGGGCGATGCCGCCGTCGTCGAGCAGATATTGAAACGCGGCGGCGAGTACGCGGTCCATCTTGCAGCGCGGCGGAATCGGATCCGTCGGTGGCACGCCCAGGCGCTCGGCGGCCCGCTCCAATGCAACCTTGCCCCTTGCATCCTTGGGAAGTTCGTGAATGCGCTTCGAGGTGAAAACAATTTGTTCCGCCGGGATGCCATAGTCGGCATTGAATAGGCGAATCAAGTCGAATACCGTCTGGCCGTTGGCATCGCCATAAAGCGGTTCCTTCGTCAACACGTCGAACTTGTTGACGACGATCCACACCCGCCCCTCAAGTCTGCCGAAATTGGTTTTCAGGACTTCCAGAATCTCGACCACGTCCTTGCTTCGCAACTGATCGGCCCGGAGGAAAATCAACGCGCCGTCCAGGTGCGGCAGGAATTCCTTGGTCATCACCGTGTCAATCGTGCGCTTGCTGCCGAGGCCAGGACAATCGATTGCTTCGAGTTGCGGCGGGATGTTTTGATTCGGCGTGCCAATCTCCGCCGCGAAGAGAAGCAGGTTTTCGCTCGGGATGCCCGCCGAATCCGGACCGTGGTTAATGTAATCGGCGCGTTTGTCAAATGGCGCATCGACCTCGCGCGGCTGGCCCGTCTTGGACACAAACCGAGATCCGTGCGCATCGTACGCACGAAGGTAGTCGCGCAGATATGGGATATCATCGGGCAGCAGCGTGCGTTCGCCGGTGCGATCGCGGCGCGGCCGGTTAGACTCGTCGCCGTCCGCGCCCGGTCCCGTCATCACTTTTTGCGGATCGCTAAGGTAGGCGAGTATCTCCGCGTTCGACTTTGACGCGGAGTTGAGAATCATCAACGCCTTGCACAGTCGCTCGCGACGGTCTTGGTATTGTTCCTGCGCCAGATAGTGCAGCGTGAACTTGTTGGTCTTGCCATCGATGCGGCGAAAGCGCGTAATCACGCTGGTCGTGGCTTCGCCAATGCCGCTTTGCGCGATTTCTTCCTGCAGCACATTGTTAAAGGTTGTGGATTTCCCCGCCTGCGAGGTGCCAAGAAAACCAACCCGGTAGCGGGGACGAGTCAATTGTCCGCGAACGCGAGCCAAGTCATCGACGATCGACTGCACATCGGGCCGATCTGCGAAGTACGAGTAGGACCCTTCGCCCACTTCGCGCACCTGTTGCACGAGCGCGTTGTATTGCTCGATCAGTTCGGATGCTTTGAGTCCCGTTGCATCGCGCAGCAGCGGGCAGTCGCTCGATTTCAATTCCGCGGGCAATGCCATCGACTTCCAACCTCGATGCCCCACTGTAGACGGGGCTATTTTTGACCGTTCACCTTCTCGCGCAGCGAATTCGACCAGTTGCGAATCTCCTTATCGCGGACCATGCTCGTGCCGCCGCCGGGTCCAGGCAGTTTCATCACGATCGCGGAGCGCATGCCTTGCTCGTTTTCAAATTCCCAGACAACCAACCCGTAAACCGACGGATACTTGTCGAGCAAGCCGCGAAAATCCTTCAGCGGCACCTCGCGGCGAAACCGGCCGTCGCGCTGAACCGCCAGTTCGATCCAGCGCCCGGCGATGCGGGCGTAATCTCCGCCACCGCGGTCGCCCGGATCGCATCCTTGCGGATTGCCTCGACCAGCTCGCGCGGGTCCTTGATCTTTTCGTATTTCTCCAATTCTTTCTTTCGCTCGGCGTCGGTCAATGGAAACAGAATCCAGCCACGAGCGGTGCGCCGGCCGCGCGGCGGCGGAGCCCAGAATCAAGTTGTTCCCGGCAAACACATCATCGTCTTCCTCGGCCCCTAGAGCGCCGAGATTCGCGAAAACGAACACCAGATCGCTGCCCAGGCGAATCGAATCGAGCGGATTGGCGACTTTGGTCTCGTCCTGCAAGGCGTTGAAGAGCGCGTCCTTTTTGCCGCGAAAATTCTTCATCGTGATCACATAATAACGGTCGCTGTTGGGCCATCTTCCGCTCATGTTTTTTGGCTTTTCACCCAGCGTCACGACGTTGGCTTCGTACGACAGCGGTTCGTCGGCTTCGAGCTTCAACGAATAAACTCCTGGCGAGACCAGCGTCAACGGGCCGTCATCAAGGGGGCTGCTCGGCGCGTATTCCTTGTCGTATGTCTTGCCGGCATTGTCGCGATACTTCACAGTGAGTTTCTTCAGCACCTGGCTCGGCGAACCCAACCGAAACTCCCAAAGAGAATCGCGCGACACCATGCGGCGCACGCCGAAGCCTTTCGATGTCTTCGCGCCGGCGACCGTGTCGGCCGTATCGCGAGTCAATCCCTCGAGTTCCTCGAACACCGCCGGCGACACCGGTCGAATGATCGGCTTGCCCTCGATCGTGCAATGCGCCGCGGCAAGTCCGTCTTCAAGCGTCCGCATCAGATTCACCGGCGACAGATGCGGCCCGGTGCGCACCATCATGAACAGCGTCGTCTCGCCCGGTCGCCCGATGATTCGCACCGGCGCCGGCGGCGATTCGGCCGGCTTTGTATCCTGGGCGACCACGATCAAGCTCAGCGCTGCGAGCCCAATTCCCGCGAACGCAAATCGGAGATTTCCAGACATTGAACTTCCCTTTCGTTCAGCGTGGGGCTGATCGATTCATAATCCGTGCGCAGTCCGAGCAGTTCCGCATAAAGATTGTAAATCCGTTGGCCCGACTCAAAGCGCAAGCCGATGTCCTTGACCACGGCGTCATCCGCCTCGCGGTAACGCTGCTCCCAGTCATCAACATACTTCGACCGAAAATGTTCGATCCAGGGACGAAGCTGATCGCGTGTGGGGCCATCGGAAGTCAAATACTTTTCATACATTCGCGTGAGCAGATCCCGCCGTACCTTGGGATCATTGGTGGCGTCGAATTGTTTCAACAAATCATCGAAGTCGGCGCTGGGCGGCGGCAGCGTCGCGGGTCGATTCTTCCAGTCAACCTCGATTTTTTCAAGTGGATGGGCCGGTTGCTTCGAACTGGTGGGCCTCGTCGCATGTGAGCTGGGCGACAAGTTGCTCGCCAATGGTGAGCGTTCCGTGGCCCGATTCGAATCCAGGAAGCCGCCAAAATAAAGCGCGGCGAGCGCTCCAAGCCCGCCCAGCAAGAGTAAGCCCAGGCACGCGACCAGGGGCAGAAGACTGCTCTTGTTCGCGCTGGCTTTCAGCTTCGGCGCCAGCCAGTGCTCGCTCAGCGGATGCTCCGCAAGCCGGGCGCGGAATTCCTCGGCGCTGGTGATGTCGCCTTTGATCGCGGCTCGCAAAACGCCCCACACCGGCGCGGCATTGGGAACCGGAACATCCCGATCGATTCGCCCGGTCAGCACGGCGGAGAAAGTTCGAGCCAATGTTTTCAAGTCCGCTTCCACAGGAACCAGTTGTTGGTAGCCGTTGGTTTCGCCGGCACTGGAAAACTGCTGCCAGACCGGTTCCTCGTCCCAGAGCCGGACATTGGGATTCTCGCGTGCGTCTTCCGCGAGCCATTTCGGCCGCCCAGGACTGTCCTTCCACGGGAAATTGCCATGGCTGCCGCTCCAGGTGAATCCCAGATCGGGCACAAGGATCCGCCGGCCGTCGGACCCAGGGACGATCAGCACGTTGGCCGGATGCAAGAGACCCAGCCGGCAATCGTGCGCGTGCAGTCGCTGCGTGGTGTCCAACAACGTGTCCGCAGCATTGTCCAAAACGGCGAGTCGAGGCTTAGGCGGATGTCCGCCGCGAAGTTCCGCGCCGAGATCGGCCAGCGAGCGCACCTCCGCCGGGTTCCCTTCCGTCCAAAACATCTCGTACTGATTGACGAGATTCGGCCCGGCGGGCGACCAGACGTAGGGATCAAGCGGCGGCACGTCATAGTGGATATTCGCCTCGACCACGCGAATGACGCCCGGCCGGCTCGTGCCGTCGGACAACCTCCCAGGCGTCGTCAGGCTGCCGACATGACCCCAGTGAAGGCGAAGTTGCTTGGGTTCATTGTCTTCGACGGCCGGAGCGCTCTTTGCCGAGGCGCTCGGCTTGCCCGCCGATTTCGCGGGAACAGACGGCTTTTTCGCCGGCACGGCTCGCGGAGTCGGATCCTCGTCGTCAAACGATCGGCTCATGGGAAATGCAGTCTCCAGGTGTCAGCAGCCATTTTGAGTGGGTTTGCACGGCAATGCAAGAGATTTCGATCCTCACCCGAACCAACCCCGTTTGCGCAAAATCATGCACCAGGTCGCCGCGGTTGTCGCGGCCGGTGTTGCCGCGCAGGCGGATCTTGCCGACGGTCGCGGCGATTGCAATGCCGTGGAAATGATTGCCGCTGCACTCGTTGTCTTCCAGCGTTGGCGAAGCTTGCATGTCGAGATTGATGCCGCAACCGGCGTTGGCGTAACACTGATTTTGCGCGTGGTGCCGCCGGCGCTCGCCGTGTAGCCGATGCCATGCTGGCCGTTGCGGTGGCAGCGGTTTTCTTCCAGGTCGGGTCGAGCGACATCGGCCAGGGCGATTCCGCAATGGGCATTATCGAGGCATTCGTTGTCGCGAGCGGTGCCCATCGCCGTATCCGCGAACGAGATCCCCGAGGCCTTGTTCTCCGTGCAACGATTGCTTTCGAGAACCGGTTTCGCGTCGTTCTTCACCTGGATTCCATTCAAACCATTCCCGGGGCAATCGCAGCCACGCACTTCTGGCTGGGCGGAATCGGTGCAAGCGATCCCGGAGCGCCGATTTCCCTCGCAAACGTTGCTGTCGAGGCGGGCCAGCGAATCGAGGCCGAGGCGGATGCCATGACCCATATTGCCGCTGCATTCGTTGCTGAACAACTCCGAAACGCCGGAACTCAAGCACAAGATCCCCGGCCCGCCATTGCCGCGGATCTGGTTGCGTTCGAGGCGCAGCCGGGAGTCATCGCGGAGCGTCACGCCGCTGCCCTGATTCCGGCTGATGTCGCATTCGGAGATGTCGCCGCGGACCTCCTTGGCCAGGAAAACTCCGTCGCCCTCGATCTCGCGATTATGATTGATGCCACCAGTGAATGAACAGCGGCGGAGGTGGATTTCGCCACGCAAGGCTCGGAACACATCGGCCGGCTTTGGCCCGTCATGCACAAAACCAACATCGCTGATTTCAAGTTTGGAATCGCTGCCGCCAAACGCGACGTCGTAGCCCTCACCGTTGCCGCGAATAATCGTCTTGCCCATTCCGCGGCCCTTGATGCGTGTCGTCTTGCGAATCTGCAGCGATGCTTTCGTGTGGTAGGTCGCGGCGGCCAAATGGATCACCGACCCGGCGGGTGACGCGTCAAGCGCCTCTTCCAACGCGAAAAACAGTTGATAGCCCTTCTCACCGGGCGTCTCAACCCAGACCGGCGGCGCCAATTGCCGCCACAACCAGAATACCGGCGCCAGCACGCCGCGAGGCATCAACCCAAAATCGAGTTGGCCGTCGGTCGCGTCGGCACCTTGGGCCGACACGATGCAATAGCGGACGGCCGCGAAACTGTCCCGAGCCCGATTCGCGAATTGATGGTAACCGGCGTTGACAATCCAGTCGCCCAGTTCCTTGGAAAGTTGATCGAGCCGTAGCCACGAGTCACCGCAGGGGTCCAGTTGGTGGTTCACCAGAAAATCTTCGGCCAAGTCGGGCAGCCGCGGCACATTCCGACTGCCGAGCAGCAAGTCGCCCTTCGTGAGCACGACGATCAGCTCCTGTTTGCTCGATTCGCCTTTCATCTCGGCGAGCGCTTGGAGATAAATCGTCAGCACCCGATCAAGCTCGTCCGGCGATTCCATGTTTTCCAGACTGATCAGCCAGATGACCGACGGACTGCGCTTGACATATCGGGCATAGGCCATGATGCCGTTTACGGTGAGAAACGCCTCACCGCTGGTGTCAAACATCATGAGATGGCAGCCGCCCACGCGGGGAATGTGTTGCAGCCGCATGACCTCGGCTCGGGGAAACACCATGCGCGTGGCTTCCGGCAGGCGGCCGAGCCGCATGTCGCCCAATCTCTTCTCCACCTCGCGGTAACTCTCCTCATCGAGCGGCGCACTGTAAAAGCCGGGCCACCGCTTTCCGAGTTCCGTGAGTTCGTGGAGCAGACTGGTGACGAAGACCGTTTTGCCGTGGCCGCGGAGCCCCATGATGCTAAACGGAATCGCGGGGAATTGGGCGTAGTCCTGCGCGTAAAGAGCCGGCACGCCCGCCTCGCGGCAGGCCGCGTCGGGGCACACCAGCACCAACCGATCGTTTGCGTCCTTTTCTTCCAGAAAGGACGGCACCTCGTTCAAACAGAACGGGCAACGCATGGAAGTTTGGTTTCCTGTTGCGCCGCAAGCGGCGACCTATTGAGCCAGATTCAGCAAATAAGTCAGCACCCAGTTCCAACGATCCGGCGGCAAGCGGCGCTCGCCGCCCACCTCGCCCGACTCATCCATAAGCGATTTCGGATCCTGACCGAGGATCGCCGCAACTAACTTTTGGCATTCCTCGGCGTCCTGCTCATTTTGGCACGAAACCTCTGGTCCGCACCAGCCTCCTTGAGCGGTGGGCCCCATGCCGAGCGATACCCGGATGGGAATCGTTTGCAGCGCCCAGCCGACAAACCACTGAAACACGTCGTCGGGAATCATTTTCGGATCGCACATCCACCGTGCGATCCGCGACCAACCCGATGCCCAACGGTAAAGAATCAACACCGCCTTCTTTCGCAACGAAACGGCGTCGCCTTGGACTTCCTTGGTCTCCTCGAGCACATCCTTGAGCGCCGGCACCTCGGCCTCGAGGCGGATCTCATCGCGTGATCGCTGCTCGTAAATCGCAAACAGCCAACGAAGAATCAGCGCCGGTTCGATGGGCTCGGCCAGCTTGCACAGCCCTGCGAGTCCCTCCGAGCGGAGCCAGTTGTACGCTAGTGCAAACAACAGCGGTGCAATGATCTGACCTGTATCTGATTGTAAACGAGCCCGCAGCAATTTCTCGAGTTTCGGCACTCCGGAATCAGCGCAGGCGATCTCGTCAAAAAGATTGCGATCCACGTTGTTCAGCGATGCGGGGATGATTTGGCCGGAGTCCAGGCAAGTCGCGAGCTGAAACGCCGCTTCATTCCGATTCAATTCAGGCGGCTGGTCGGCAAGTTTGGCCCGCGCGATCAACCACTGATCGAACGAGGACGGGCCCGAAATTGGCAACGGTTGCGGAAATGCAAAACGAATTGCATCAAACTGCGCCAGGTTCAAATAACGCCGCGGCGGACCTGCGGCGGGCAGGCCCGCGATCGCATAGGGCAGTTGCGTCAAATTCCGCCCATTGGACAGCGAATCAAAACTGCACGCCAGCCGCAATGTCGGCGGCAGCCAGCCAATCAGTTGCCGCGCGATCGCCACCACATGTGCGGGTGCGGCGGGCACCCCGATCAAGGTCGGCTTTTCGCGTTGGCAGGCTTTCAACAACGCTGGAAAAACGTCCGGCAGCCTTTCTCGCGGGACCGTCGGTTCGCTGCGATCCGGCGACCACGCCTCCAGGCCGATTGGCGCAATGACGCCGGTCTCGGCTTCGCCCGACGCCAGCGCGTCCTCGATCGACGACTGGAAGCGCACTTGATCGATGACTGCAAACGGGTCGTTGTCGATCTCGCGAAACTCATCCGGCAGCAAGATCAGCGCATGCGCAAAAAAATCGACCGCCGCGATTGAACTTATCGCTCCCCGCCAGCGGCACGCATCGCGCGATCACCGCTTTGCCGCTGGGCAACGTGAAGTAAAGATGCCGCTCGATCATGGCGCCGTCCATGGTGGCGTCCTTGCGCTCTTCGAAGTCGCCCAATCGGCTTTGGATCTCCGTTTCCTCGCCGTCGCTGAGGAAACCGGGCGTCTTGAGCCAAATCTGGAACCCCTCCGTCCCGGTCGACGATAGTTTCTTTTCGACATTCGTGTAAACGAGTTGGGCGGCTTTTAACGACACAGCGAACCCCCCACGGTTCAAAACCGGATCATGATCTCGAATGATCGAACGCGTCAATCGAATTCCCGCATAAGAGTCTCGCGCTTTTCGCCATTGGGATCGCTGATTTTCATATCGATCGCACTAATCGAAATCCAAAGTTTCGGTGCCGCCCGTGCCGAATTGGGCGTACGGGAGCGTCGCGTTGCGGGTTCAGAATCAACCGCTGAATTTCCGGCCGCGGCCGGCCGAAGCCGCCAAATGATTGCGGCCCCTGCTTGATCCATTCGAGCAAACCGCCCTCCAGGAGCATCAATTGGCTCCAGGTTTCGGGATTGCGAACGCGAGCCACCGCCTCGATCATGGCTCGCGCCGGACGACTTAAGTTTTCGTCCGAACAAAGCGCGGCCAAATCGCCTGGGTCCAGTGGCTCATCGCGAACCGCTTCGTCGAAATCGCGCCATGTCTGGATGTCCGGCAGGTCGAAGTCGTCGCCGAGCCAGCGGGCAAATCGATCGACCTCCGCGGGCAAAATGCCGGCCAGAAACGCCATCTCGAAATTGTCGGCGGTCGCATCGATTGGCCGCATCCTGGGCCAGACCTCGAGGATTCGTTCGTACCAGGCATCTCCAAATCGCGCCGGCTCCTGCGACTCGGTCGGCTCTATTACCGGCTCGGCGAGAAACCGCTCGAACTGGACCTTCGCCACCGGCAACAATTGCACCGCTAGCCCCAAGTCGGGCAATTCCAACACGGGAAATCCAGTGCGATCATAGGACAAGGGCATGAAGCTTGTCGTCCATCCAGTAAAACAGCGGGATTGTTTCCGAGGCCTTCCATTCTTCGACCTGCGGATCGAAGCGCAGCACGTCGGCGCCGCCGTCGGCTCGCCGGATGGCGACTGTCTGCGAATTCAACTGCAGCGATTCGCATGAATGATGCCGAACGCGAGCATCCCAGGCGCCGGAATCGATCAGCAAAAATCCGCTCTGACCATAGCCTTCGATGGTCGCGAAAAGCGGCCGGTCTGCCGCCTGCGGGCAACGCCAACTACCCGCTGGGTGTTCGAGACTGCAGACCGGGCACTGATAGCAATTTTTTCGCAACGATTGTCGTAAGAGCGTAAATTCCGGCGGCGGCAATCGGACCCAGCCGGCCTGCGCGGGCGCGTCGCTCGGCTCGACTTGCAGCGGTCGCCGCGTGCCATCGGCCAGGATCACTTCGGCGTTCAGTCGATGTTCATCGGGCGCGAGCACTCCGAGTCGGAGCGAACCGGTGGTCTTCTCGCCGACAAGTCGGCCCTGCTCCAATCGAAAGGCTGGATCGTCCCACCAGATCGGCATCACGCCCGGCCCGCCGATCTCGACACGGACGGCGGGGTTGTTCAATCGTTCGGCCAATTGTTCCAAGGCGAATGATTCCTCGGGGAACAGTCCGTCGGTCAGGCCATTCGGGCCATACTTGCACCAGCAGGCTCGGCTGGCAATCGGCTCGTCTTTCCAGTCCGGCAAATCGAAGATCCGGCCGGACCCGACGACTGCCACGGCCATTTCCGGTTCGGCAGCGAGCGATTCGAAGATTGGACCGATGAAACTGCCGCGGCCGGCATTTTCTTCAAACCATTGATCCGCCTGCTCGGCAAACTGGCTGGCATCGTGAGGTTTGTCGCCGCCGAGAAAATAAATTCGCGGCCACCCGGCGACCGGCAACGCCTCAAGGATTCCTTCGGTCAAGCTGCGCAGGACGGGCCAGTATGGCTTCGCGCTCTCGGAAACATCCAGAACGAGCGCCGGCCGTGGTCCGGGTTCAAGCGTCAGGATGTGCCACTGCTCGATCACGGTCGGTGTCCAGCGTGCGAAAGGAATTCGCTGGAATTGTACCAGAATGCGACGACGGCAAAAGCCTCGCTTGACCGCCCGAACGATTCGGTTGACTTAATAAGCGTATCCGAGTCGCACGAATAACCCGTCGACGCTGTAGTCGCTTTGGCGGTGCACCAATTTGCCGCGGTTCACGTCATCCGGGAAATCGGGTGTGTTGATTAGCTGGAACCAGTTGCTCGCTTCGTAACCGGCGCGCACGCTCCAATTTCGCCGCCTCCATTCCAATCCGAGTCCGATTTCCAGCACCGGCACCGCCACCGACGAGGCGCTCGGTGACATTGGAGTTAATTGTCAATCCATTGCTGTCGGTCTCACGAAGGAATGAATCGGTGGCGCCCAGGAGCATTCCCAGCCGGCTCCGACCGAACAGGCTGAAGCCGCGCCAGACCGCCCAGTGGGCCTCGCCTCCGACCATCAGCCCGGCGCCGACAAAATCGAAGCCGCTGGCAACTTGAGTCTCAAGCGCATTGCCGCCGTCATAAAAGGCGCTGAAATCCTGCCCGATGTGGGCAATGCGCACGCCGCCGAGCAACCGAAAACTGAAATTGGAATCGACGCAAAAGGTTCGACCGATATCCAAATCGAAAACATCGTGCGTGATGCTGTCGCTCGCGGTTGCGGTGTCGGCGACTTCGATAATCCCGGGCCGCGTCTGAGTGGCCCAAAGCAAGCCGCCCGGCGGCGCATTGACCGCGAAGGAATCGTCGGCACGGAAATACGTATAACCAAAATTCAGATCCCAGTTCGAGCCCGGCCGCTTGTAAGTCGCGCCAATTCGAAAGCCACTGCTGAACCCCGGTTCGAGCGATTGAATTGGTCCCTCGACCACGCCGTCGAAATTGGGATCGGCAATCGCGAAGTCGCTCGCCTGCCGCCGCGGACGCCAGAGTTTGCATTCGAGCTCAAAAACGAGCTGAGCGGCGCTGCTCGCAGGCGGGACTTTTTCCGGCAAGTAGCTTGGCCGACCCGGAGCATAAGGCTGATTGGTGGGATCGCTGATCAACTCGGGCTGCGTTCGCGGCAAGGGCGCGAGCGGTTGCTGCGCGGTTGCCGTCGCCGCCATCGTCGGGATCGACAGAAGCACCAAGAATACGAGTCTGCGCCGGCTCATGCCGCCTCCTTCCTTGCCTTTCGTGAGTCACAACGCATATATCCGGACAATGTTGCGGACGCAACATCAGCTGGGTTTGCCGAAATGGCAGCTCGTGCATGGACGACCCACGCGATCTCTGCCTAGAATTGTTCCTTGACTACCAAGACGCGCACAATCCACCTGGTTTACCAACCCCATGAGTCATCATTGGATCGGTGTCGACCTCGGCGGAACCAAAATCCTGGCCGGGCTCTTTGACGAAAAGTTTCGCCTGCTGGCCCGCGCCAAACAATTGACGGACGCCCGAAGCGGCGCTGAAAGTGTTTTTGATCGAATTGATCTCGCGGTGACCGAACTATTCCGCCAGACCGGCGTCGATCCGGCGACCGTGCGCACCTTGGGCATGGGCGTTCCCGGCCAAGTCGATCCGCGCACCGGCAAAGTCCGTTACGCTCCAAATTTGGAATGGCGCGACCTGGAACTCTCACAGGTGTCGCCCAAGAGCTGGACTTGGCCGGTGCATTTCGAAAACGACGTCCGCATGGGAACCTACGGCGAATTCATGCATGGCGCCGCCAAGGGCGCCAAACATGTGCTGGGCATCTTCGTCGGCACGGGCGTCGGCGGCGGCATCATCATCAATGGCGAACTTTACAGCGGCTTCAATTTCAATGCCGGCGAGATCGGCCACATTGTCCTCCACTGGCGGCGCGGCACCACGCTCGAAGCCATTGCCGGCCGGCGATACCAGATGAAACGCGCTTCCAAAGTGCTCGACGACGCGCCCAAGCGTGTCCGCAAGAAATGGAAAAACATCGAAATGGAACGCGTCAAGAGTTCCCAGCTGGCCGAAATGTATCGTGCTGAGGATCCGGTCGCGACCAAACTCGTGGATGACGCCGCCCGGGCGCTCGGCGCCGCCGTCGGCAGCATGGTCAATTTTCTAAATCCCGAAGTTATTGTGATCGGTGGCGGAGTTGCCGGCGCGATGGGCGACGCGTTTCTGGATCGCATCTGGGAATTCGCACAGCGCTACGCATTGCCCGGCGCCGCCGAGGGCGTCCGCTGCGTTTCCGCCGCACTCAAGGATGATTCCGGGATTTTCGGCGCTGCGGCCTATGCCAAATCGCGAACCAATGGGAAGCATCATTAAGAACTGTCTGTTGCGCAAGCGCGAAACGCAGGCTAATCAGTGGGTTTCCGCGCCAACCACTGAATTGCCAGCAGTACCAGGTATCCGCCCAGTAGCGGCACGATCAGCCAGCGAATCCACGGCAGCCAAATCGAAATTCCAAAGATCAGCAGAATGACCCAGATCATGCCGCAGCCGATCAGCGTCATCGTCCCTTTGCTGCCGATTTCCTCGCTGACCTGACGATATTCGAGCGCACATGCGCCTTGCGCTTTTCCACACTTCGCTTCAACGCGTCGTCTATCTCCAACGCGTAAATTTCGTCCTGCCAGTTGACTCTGGTCGGCTGCGACGGATTCGCGCAGGCCGCCTCGACGATGGCAACGAGCATCGCCCAACCGTCCCAGGCGGGATAAGTTTCGGCATCCATCGCCGAATGCAACGTTAGCGGCCCGCTCCAAGTCTTTCCTGAAAGTCGCACCTCGCCGCCGGGCCGCGTCGCGGTGAATTCGAATCGATCCTCAATGCCGCCGGGAAGAATTGAAATCTGAAACAGAGCGGCCTTTTCGTAACGCCCCTGAATCAGCAGCGGCATCGTGAAATTCAGTTCTTCCTCCGCGCTGAAGCCATCGACCTCCGCGATTTCTCCGCCAATCCGGCGAAGGACCCCCCAATTCGGTGGGGTTGATTCCGAACTCGTTGTTCGCACTTCGAGCGACAACAGGTGAAAATCGTTCGCCAACTCCCGAAATCGCTCCAGCGCCGGATGAATTCCAAACGGGAGAATGGGAACCAGCGCTTTCTTGGTATCTTCGCGAATCAATGCGGCTTCATAGGCGGGATCCGGCTTCAAACCGCATGGATGAACGCATAATACATGGCGCTCGGATTGCACGGCTCGGCGAAGCTGCTCCGATCGAGAATTGAGCGGCCCGGCAACGATCACCAGTTCCACCTGCGGATCGGCGAGCACCTCTTCAAGATCGGTCTCGACGCGCACGCTTTCGGCGAAGTCCGGCGGGGAAGCGTCGCAAACGACCAGCAGCCGGTGCCGCCCGCTCGCCACCAGCGTGCGAGCCATCGCCAATCCATCCGGATGATCGCCGAGTAAAGCAAACTGCATGTTGATCGATTGTCCGTGTTCCGTTGTCTATTGTTCTTTGTATGGTTATCGTTGAGGTTTGATTCTTACGCGAATGGAACCAATCGCATGAATGCGGAATGGCGAAATCGATATGAAGTCGCGATCGACCTGGCTAAGCAGGCGGGAAATCTTGCCCTGGAGTTTTTTGATCGCGACATCGACATTGAATGGAAGGCGGATGCCAGCCCGGTCACCATTGCGGATCGTCAATCCGAGGCCATGCTCCGTGAGACGATCCTGCGCCGGTTTCCGAATGACGCCTATCTCGGCGAGGAGTCGGGAGAACAAGCCGGCTCGTCCGGCTTCCGCTGGATCATCGACCCCATCGATGGCACCAAGAGTTTCATTCGCGGCATCCCGATCTGGGCCACCCTGATCGGAATCGAATACAAAGGCGAGCAGATTGCCGGCGTCGCCCATCTCCCTTCGATGAGCGGCGTGACATATCGGGCGCTGCGCGGCGACGGCGCTCTGCGCGACGATCGCCGAATTCATGTCTCGAAAGTCGAGGATCTCGCCGCGGCGACCATGTTTTATTCAAGCCTGAGTTGGTTCGTCAGAGCGGACCGCGGGCGCGAGTTTCTCAAGCTCGTTACGCTAACGCAGCGCCAGCGCGGCTTTGGCGACTTCTACGGCTTCATTTTGGTGGCGCAGGGCTCCGGCGAAATCATGGCCGAACACGGCGTCAAACCCTGGGACATCGCCGCCCTAAAAGCCATCGTCGAGGAAGCCGGCGGCAAAATGACCAACTGGAAAAACGATGATACGATCGTTTCACCCGATGTGATCGCGAGCAACGGGCTGCTACACGATGTGAGCCTAGGAATATTGAACGGTCAGTAGCCGCCGCTTGCGGCGTCGCCGGAGCAAGCCTCTTTACTTCGACCAATCTTCGAATTTCAAACCTGGAATCCGGCTGAAGTCCTGCACATTTGAGGTGACAACAGTAGCGTCAATCTCCAACGCGATTGCGGCAATTCGCAGGTCCATCTTGCGAATATTGAGTCGCAACTTCAGACGGCATCCGTGTCGAGAATGGATAGACTCATGGGTAATTCGGATCTGCTTCGACCTCGTTGCGGTAGTCGACGATCGCCCTCTGCCAATTCTCGAACATCGGATCGTCTTGAAACATTCCAGCAAATTCAAACCAGGGGTTTGATGTGGGGCTTCCCGTCCATTGGATTGATGTCAGTTGGGCGCCCTTTTTCAGTTTGGATTCCATTTCTTCGCGTACTTTCGCTACTGCCTCTTCGCGCGTCGCTCCTTCGGCGGTCACGTCAAAGGGCGGTCCGCTTTTTGCGCGATAGGCGTTGTTTTCTACGGGCTCTAGCAATACTGGGATTTCCATCTTAAAGTTCCTCGAATTCCGAGTTCCCTTGGATTCTACTTCCGTGGCTGATTCCAAACAACCCGCGACGCGACCAATTCGCCCGCGGAAGCTATTTCTTCCCCCGCCTCCACTCCAAAACTTGCTTGTCCTTTGCCAATCGCTCGCGCAACTTCGGGTAATCGACTTTCTGCACGGCAACGCCCTCCTCGATGGCCATCACTGCGGCGGTGGCGGCCGATTGGCCCAGCACCATGAACACCGGCTCCATTCGGATCGAACCATAGCTGATGTGCGACGCCGACAGGCAGACTGGAACGAGCAGGTTCTCGCATTCGCTCGCCTTGGGCACGAGCGAGCGATACGAGATCGGGTACGGCGGAAAACCGCCGACTTGCACGTCGCCTTCATTGCGGACGGCGCCGTCCTTCGCAACGTAACGTTGCACGTTGTGCGAATCCATTGTGTAAGCGGCCAACCCGATCGAATCCTTGGCGACTCGTTTGCCACGGCAATTCTGCTCAATCATCACGTACGCGCCGATCATCCGCCGGGCCTCGCGAATATAAAGCTGGTTCGGCCAGTTAGCGGTGTCGGTGAATTCATCCTTGGCCAAACCCCAAGTTTGAAAATGCTTGCGAACCTTTTCCGGCACGCGCGGATGATTCGCGAGCGTCCACATCAAGCCCATTTGATAATCGACATGCTCTTTCCAGATCCGCTCGCGCGTGGCGTAGTCGCCGTCGGGGTAAGCGTAATTCATGCCGATGTGGTCGGTCGAGAAAGCAAAATTGTTGTTGGAATCGGTCTTACGATTCGGCATCAAGACGGGATTCCAGGGCAGCCGCAAATCGCCGGCCTCGAAATTGCGCAAAAGCAATTCATAATGGTTTTCGTCATAATTCGCGGGCTTCGGCCAGGGCCGGCGATTGGCTGGCCGGTCGGTGGCGCACAGGCGAAAGTTGTAGGCCTGCACGCGGCGATCGCCCTCGCCGTCGATCCCCGGCGGACCGGCCTCGAGCAGCGGCAACAAACCGCTCGACGGATCGCCCGGATTGGCGTAGGGATCGACGCGCTTGATGAACTGATGATGGATCGAGTTTTTGACCTGAACGCCGTTAAGCGTTTCCCCAAACGTCTTGTTCGACTCGCGGCCAATATGGTAGGACGACGCCCACCTTCGCCATCAAGTCGCCTTCATACGTGGCGTCGATGAAGACTTTGCCGCCATAGGTTTGTCCCGATTCCATTCGAATGGAAACGATCCTGCGGTCGAACTTTTCGACGCCATGTTTCAGATCGAGCCGCTGACCGAAACCGACCTGGACCTGGTACTCGCGAATCAAATCGCGATAAACTTTCTCCGCGATATGCGGCTCGAAGGTCCAGGCCGTGTCCTCATTCTTTTCATGTCCGCGGCCCTTAAACTCGGAGCGCTTTTCGTATTTCCAGTTGGACTCGTTTTCGTACTCCTTGCGGATGCGGCGATAAAACTCGCGCGATGCCGCCGATCGCGGCCTTGTTGCCAATATCGGTCGCGCCGAGCCCGCCGCAGGTGAGCCCGCCCAAATGTGTGCCCGGTTCGACGAGAACAACGCGACGGCCCATCCGTGCCGCCTGAACCGCCGCGGCGACCCCGCTTGAGGTGCCGCCATAAATGACAATGTCATATTCGGGCTCCGTCGCGTGAGCCGGCAACGACAGCAACAACAGGGCGGGGAGCGCAACCATGGCGCGCATACGAACCTCGTTGAGTGAAATCGGCAATCCGAATGTAAGTTTTTTCCGACAGCGAAATCAACGCCGCTTGCGGCGTTGCACTCCGGTCCCCTCACGCCACGGATAGTGCCGCGAAGAGTTCGCGAATCTCTTCATCGATTTGGTCGGGTGAACTGACTGTTTCGGCGATCATACCCCGAAGAATGATCTCGAATCGTTCCCGGCGCGTTGCGCCTTTTTCCTGATGGCATCAGCAGTCGTGCCAAGCGCCTTGGCGATTTGCCCGTGGGCGGCGGCATCGCGATCACGCATCAATCCGGGCCGCAGCCACTCGAAGAGCTTCTTTCGATCCTTCGCGACATATTCCACTTCGAGCGCGGCAAGGACCCGCCCGATCACCGTCAGCGCCCATTGCCGGTCGTAAAGCGCGTTGGGAGTATAGCGCTCGGCGGAAGCGACATTGTAGCGTTGCTCGGCCTGGTACCAATCGATCGAGATAAAGGTGATGTGGCCGCCGCGCTTCTTGGCCCATTCCCGTTGCCGCCACTTCGCCAGGAAGTTCTGACAACACGTAAGTAGAAACGTGCGAAATTTGCCTTTCTCGCGTTTGCGCCGGCGACCAGGTTTCTCTCAAGCAGAAATTCGAAAAAACTCTGGGTAAGATCCTCGGCTTCTTGAGCCGTCGTGGAGCGACGCCGAAAATAGGCGTACAGCGGATACCAGTAAACGCTGCAAAGCGCCGCCAGGGCCTGATGCGCTTTGGGCGAAGCCAAATCGGCCGCCTGGGAGACCACGCCCCATTGCGTCGTGTGGAATTTCGCCGGACTTGGTCGAGACTCGAGCATCGGATTTCCATTGGTTGCGAAAAATACATTTCCGCAATGAGACAAGTCATTGATAACAGATGTATCGCGCCGAACGCATCTTTCGACACGTTTTTCCAAAATATGATACGGATGTACATTAAAAGGATCGAACAAGTTCGCTAACGAGAACTGCGGGAAGGGCGACCAATCAAGCATTCGGAATGGTGAGCGGCGTGACGTTTGGAGAAACGGGCGGCGGAGCGGGGCTCGCACTACCAGGATTGAGCGGCGGCGGAGTGAACCCGCCATCAAAGGCGGGGCCCGCCGGCACGGCCGCCGGTCCGGCAGGCGGCGCAGTCACGCCGGGCGTCAAGAACGGATCGCCGGCTTGAGCCGGTTGCACGTCGAGATTGTGCGCGAGATGGCTTGGCGCGACGAGGTCGAGGAACCCCGCGAGCGGGGCATTCGTACAGCCCGCGCAGCAGACCAGGATCAGCACCGACCATCGCCGCATCTTTTCCTCCTGCCGCGGGGAATACCCGGAACGCCAAAATGAGTCCAGAGCGATTTTTTGGTTGAAACCCACGAGCCGGGCTGGTTCATTGACAGGACAACACGAGGGTTTTTCATGAATCGCCGAGAGTTCTTGGCCGCCTCGGCGGCCGTCGCAACCGCCGCCGCGCTGGCGGCCCAAGAGAAGAAAACCATGATCGCGATCATCGATACGCACCAGCACCTATGGGACCTGAAAAAGTTCCGGCTCCCGTGGATCACCAAGGATTCGCCACTCAATCGCAGCTACACACCGGAGGATTACGCGAGGGCGACCACCGGGCTCAAGGTCGTCAAGTCGGTCTACATGGAGGTCGATGTCGCGGTCGATCAGCAGAACGAGGAAGCCGACTTTATCACCGATCTGTGCAAAAGCGGAAAGGCGCCGACCGCCGCGGCGGTGATTTCCGGGAGGCCAAATTCGCCCGATTTCAAGAAATACATGAGCCGCTTTCGCGACAACAAATTCATCAAAGGCGTTCGCCAAGTCCTGCACGGCGACAGCACCAAACCGGGCTATGGCCTGACGCCGGAATTCATCGCCGGCGTCCGCCATCTGGGCGAATTGGGACTCAGTTTCGATCTGTGCATGCGCTCGGCGGAACTGAGCGATGCCACCAAACTCGTCGATGCCTGCCCGGATACCCGCTTCATTCTCGATCATTGCGGCAATGAGGATGTAAAGAAAAACGATCACTCGCAATGGGAAAAGGATATCGGCGAATTGGCGAAACGAATGAATGTCGTGGGCAAGGTATCCGGCGTGGTGGCGTCGGCAAAACCCAACGCATGGACGCCCGAAGATCTGGCCCCCGTGATCAACCACACGATGAAAGTGTTCGGCCCGCAGCGCGTGATGTTCGGTGGCGACTGGCCGGTTTGCACACTCGCCGCGACTTACAAGCAATGGGTCGAGGCGCTTAAGACAATTGTGAAGGATCGGCCCCAGGACGAGCAGCGAAAGTTGTTCCACGACAACGCCGAGAAGTTCTACGGACTGAAGTAACGCCTCGGCTATAACGACCGAATGGCTGCTCAACGCGAGGTCGTGATTGTCGGCGGTGGTGTGATCGGGCTTTCAGTGCCTATTATCTGGCCCGCTCCGGCGCCCGCGTCACGATCCTCGACCAGGGCGAATTCGGCCGCGAAGCTTCCTGGGCCGGGGCGGGCATCATCAATCCCGGAAGCCTGGACGGCGCCACTCGCCCCATCACACGCCTGCTCGGCCTGAGCAACACGCTCTGGCCGACCCTGACGCGCGAACTGCTCGAATGCACCGGCATCGACAATGGCTACCGCGCTTGCGGTGGAATCGAACTCGAAACCGGCCTCGAACCGCATCAGATCGAAACCTGGCGGACCGAGCGTGTTCGCTTCGAGCCAATTCCCGCCGCGGATTTGCAGCGAATCGAACCCGCCATCGGCGACATTTCCGAAACCGGCTATTACCTGCCCGACATGGCCCAGGTCCGAAACCCCTGGCACGTTCGAGCCCTCATCAAGGCTTGCGAATCACTGGGTGTCGAACTGCTGGCAAACCAGCCCATCAATCGTTTTCGCCGATCTGGCAATCGAATCGCCGCGGCGATTACAACCGACGGCGAAATCGCGGCAGATCGATTCCTGATCGCCGCCGGCGCCTGGAGCGCGCGGCTGCTCGATTCACTGGGAATCAAACTGGATCTCCTTCCTGTTCGCGGCCAGATTGTGCTCTTCAACCCCGGCCGTGTCATTTTCAAATCGATCCTTTCGCGTGGGAAATGTTACCTGGTCCCGCGGACCGACGGCCGCGTGCTGGCGGGCGCGACCGAAGAGGATGTCGGTTTTGAAAAGGGCAACACGCCGGAAGCCGTCGCCGGGCTCACGCAGTTTGCCCAGAAACTGGTTCCGAGCTTGCGGGATGCACCGGTTGAAACGACCTGGTCCGGACTTCGCCCCGGCTCCCGCGACGAGCTACCATTTCTTGGATTGGTATGTGACTTAGAGAACTTATATATTGCGGCTGGCCATTTCCGCTCGGGACTGATGTTGTCGCCGGGTACAGGATTGGCGCTCGCCCAATTACTGCGAGGCGAATCGCCCGCCATCGCCTTGGAGCCGTTTGGAACCGAAAGAACCTGATTCGCGCGGCGAAGCGGCAAATGCCCAGTAACATGTCCGAATAATTAATATGGGGCTAAATCCGCAACGCTTGGATCACATGAAATCGCTCGACACTCGCACTCTCTGCATTCAGTTGGCCGAAGATCTCGGCTGGCTCGAAGATCACTGTCGGGCGCAACCCGACCTGGCGATTCATACCAATCACCTGCGGCTGGCCGCCGCGCTCGTACGCAATGTCATCGGCCCGTTCCTCGACCGCCAGCCGGCCGTGCCGCTGCACCTGGCCGTGGTCGGCGGGGCCGGATCGGGGAAAAGCACGGTCGCCAACTTTTTAACCGGGGCCGTCGCGGCGGAAGCGAACCCACAGGCCGGCTTCACCCGCCATCCGGTCGCCTACGTCCACGGCAACGAGCCGCGCGAGTGGCCCGCGTACCTGGGTTTCCTCGGACCGCTGCGAAAACTGACTCAGCCCTCGCCCGCGAACCTCGATGAGGATGTCTACCAAGTCCGGCGGGTCACGCCCGACGCGCCCAGTCTGCTCGGCGATGTCGTGGTTTGGGATTGCCCCGACATGACCACCTGGGCCGCTACCGGCTATGTCCCTCGGCTCATTGAAATCTGCGGCCTCGCCGACGTTGTCGTCTTCGTCGCGTCCGATGAGCGCTACAACGATGAGGTTCCGACCCAGTTTCTGCAAATGCTGCTTCAAGCGGGCAAATCGGTCGTCATCGTTCTCACCAAAATGCGTGAATCGGACGTGTCGAGATTGATCGAGCATTTCACGAGCGAGGTGCTCGCCAGAATGCCGGCCCAGCCGGCGAGCGTCATCGCGATTCCCTATTTGAACGCGGAGCAATTGGCCGACCCGGTTCACCAAGCCTCGCGATTCCGTATTCCGCTGTTGAATCAGGTATCCGTGCTGACCGAGCCGCTCCGGGCGTCGCGTCATCGGACCGTCAAGACCGCGGCACATCATCTCGAATCCAGCAGCGAAGGCTTGCTCGCCGCCGCCAAGTCCGATCTGGCGGCGATCGAACGCTGGCGAACCCTCGTCAAAACCGGCCAGGCCGAATTCGATGCCCGCTACTATCGCGAATACCTCAGCGGCGAACAGTTCCACCGCTTCGACGAGGCGTTGCTCAAATTGCTCGATCTGCTGGAACTCCCCGGCGTCGGGCGAGTCCTCAGCGGCACGCTCTACGTCGTCCGCACACCCTACCGCCTGGTCAAGGGCTTGGTCGTCAAGATGCTCGCTCGACCCTCGACGCCAGCCATGCCGGAGCGCCCGATCATGGAGGCGTCGCTCGACGCCTGGCTCGATCAATTGCGCGCGGAAACTTGCGCCGATCCAGCGCGCATCCGCTCTGGATGCACATCTCGAAAGGCTTCGACTCCGGTCTGATCGAAGGGGCGAAAAAGGCCTTCGAGGAGCGCTTCAAGGACTTTCAATTGGCCCTGGCGGACGATGTCGAGAAAACCAGCCGGGCCATTTACGCCGACCTCGAGAAGGATCCGATTCGGCTCAATATGTTGCGCGGCAGCAAGTTTGCCCTGGACGCGGCGGGCATCGCCGGGGTGCTCGTCGCGGGCGGCCTCAACTTATGGGATTTGCTCTGGGTCCCCCTCGCGGCATCGATCACGCAAATGCTGGTGGAATTCCTCGGCAAGCAATACGTCGAGAACCAACGCGAACTGACGCGCGAACGCCAACGCCAATTGGCCGCGCAATTCGTTTCGGCGCCCATGACGGACTGGCTCGCGGCGTGGCCGGTGTCCGGTGGTTCATCCTTTGAACGCCTGCAACTGGTCCTTCAGCGGATTCCGCCCGCGATCAGTCGTGCCCAGGAGGAGGTCGACGAGGCGATCAAGCAATCGGCGACACAGTAAAGGCGGGCTTGTAGTTCGCACCCATTTCGGTGAAATGAATTGATGACCATGACTGCTCCAGCCGCCGAACCGATCCTGCGAACGCTGCGCCCTTGTCTGCGCTCGCTGGAAGCGAAACTGCGGGCCTGTCTGGAGTCGGAGCGAAAATACAAGTTCAGCCTGATCCGAAAGGCCGCGCTCGAGGGAATCGACGCCGATCTCCGGCGAAAGGCCGACGACCTCGAAGTTGATTTCCCCCTGCTGGTCGTCATGCTCATGGGCGGCACCGGCGTCGGCAAGTCAACCTTGCTCAACGCTCTCGCCGGCGCCCCGATCGCTCAGGCGGCGGTCACCCGGCCCACGACTCGCGACCCGGTTGTCTATTTCCACGAATCGATCCGGCCCGAGCGGCTCGACCCCGCCCTGCGGCAATGCCGCTTGCAGCCGCACAATCGCGACGCGCTGCTGCAAAAAGTCATCGTCGATACGCCCGACCTCGACAGCAACGATCTGGCCAACCGCGAGAAATTGATTCACTTGCTGCCGATCGCCGACATCGTGCTATATGTTGGCTCGCAGGAAAAGTACCACGATCAACTCGGCTGGGAACTCTTTCGCGAGCAACGCCAGCGGCGGGCATTCGCCTTCGTGCTCAATAAGTGGGATCGCTGCCTCCAACCCGGCGCCACCGGCGCCCGGCCCGACGACGACCTGCTCCGCGACTTGCAGCGCGAGGGCTTCGAACGCCCGCTGTTGTTTCGTACCTCCGCCCAGCGCTGGCTCGATCATCCCAATGGCCAGCCGGTCGAACTGCCCGAAGGCGAACAGTTCCGCGACCTGGTCAACTGGCTCGAAATGGGCCTGACCAGGTTGGAAATCGAGGCGCTCAAAGCCCGCGGCGTAAGTCAGCTTCTCGAGCAAATGGGCGCGAACTTCAATCCGCCGCGCCGCCCGACTTGACCGAACCAGCCAATGACACTCGCCGCGCATGGGACAAACTGCTTGTCGAAGAGGCCGAGACCGACTGTGACGTGTTGCTGACCACGCTGGAGCCGTACCAGTCGGAAATCGAGCAGCATTTCAGTGTGCAGGGCCAATCCCGATTTACCGGCCCGATGCGCTGGTATTTGAAGGCTTACAACGGCGTCCAGTACGCCGGCAGCACGCTGCGCGACCGCATTCCCCTGATGCCGAAGCTGCCGTCTAAAATCGAAACACCCAAAGCCTGGGACGTGGCTCAATTCACCCGCGAATGCAGCCGCGTAGCAGGCGAAAAAGCACTGGACAAGCGATTGACCGCCCTGTGCAACCGCCTTCTGGTAGAAGGCGGCGAACATCATTTTCCGATCGATTTGTTGACCCCTCCGTGCGAGGCGGCCGCCAAGCTCGACTGGCGGCAACGTTTCGATCGGGCTCTAACCGACGCCCTGTGCGCCGCCGAGCAAGTTTGGATCAAACCGAGCGGCACGCGCAAGTGGCTGCAAATGGGCCTCGTCACGCTCGCCAACACGCTGCCAATGGCGACCTTTGTCGTCGCGCTATTAATCTTGTTGTGGCGCTATACGGTGCAATTTGAATCATTCCGCCCGTCATTCTTCGATTTTGTTGTACCCTTTCTGTTGACGCTGATTGTGATGTTCGTGCTCCAGGTTTTGATCGCGCTATTGTTGCCGATGCGCTGGAGCACCATCCGCGGCGAATTTCGCCGCCAGTTGGGAGAGCGTCTGGTCGAGTTGATGCGCGACGCGTTCCTATCGATCCCAGGCGATGTCGCCGAGGCCCTGAAACTCGAACGGCGGCGAATCGAGGATCTGCGCGGCGAGGTCGCCGAGGTATCTCGCTGGCTCGACGATCGCCGGCAAACGGCCAATATCGGGGCACTATACGGTTCGACGGAAGCTTGACATGGCGGACGGCAAGTGGATTCCCGGATTGAAGATCGACACGCCCGTCGTCGACGCGGCGCATCAAGTATTGTCGGTGCGCCTCAAAGTGATTCAGCACTACCTCCCGCACGCGGCGGAAAAGCCCGAGGAGGACGTCGAATACGTTCATCAGTTGCGCGTGGGAAGCCGCCGCGCCCTGCGCGGTGCTGGATATCTTCGCCGATTGCCTACCGGGCAAAGTTCGCAAACACACCAAACGGCAATTGAAAAAGATCCGCCACGCCGCCGGCGACGCCCGCGACTGGGATGTCTTTCAGGAAATACTGCGAACTTGGTCGGTGCAACGTCCGGCGAGTGAGCAACCGGGCCTGGGCTTCCTTTCGGGCGTGGCGTATGAGCAACGGCGGCTGACGCAAGATGAACTGGTTGACGCCGCCGACAAGAGAATTGATCGCGGTGAGATTCTTTCCGCGCTTCGGCCGATCGACAAAAAGCGCCCGCGAAATTTCGGCGAAATGGCGCTGCCCGTGCTCGAAACGGCCCGAGCCGATCTCAACGAGGCCATCTCCGGCCACGCCGCCGGTTACGAGTACTTGCATCGAATCCGAATCTTGGGCAAACGCCTTCGCTACGCGATGGAGGTATTTGCCGATTGCTTTGCTCCCCCTTCCGCGACCGAATCTATCCGGCGGTCGAGGAGATGCAGGAAATCCTCGGTGCCGCCAATGACAGCCATGTCGCCGCGCAGCGGATTGAAAAACTTCGCGATGACATGAAGCGGGGCGCTCCCGCCGACTGGAGGCGGGCTAAACTGGGAATTGAGCACTTGCTGCAGATGCATCGGCGGCGGATGCCCGAGGCACGCAAGAAGTTCGCCGCCTGGCGAAACCGCTGGAATAAGCTTGAGCTTCCCCTGGCTGATTTGTTGCTCGCGCCGCGCTGCCGGCCGCCAAATGATGGGAGATGGCATGCCCCCGATCAGCCCGCCGCGAACCATCGAATGGATCGGCGACGAAACCGGGTTCGCCCGCATCATCGATCAAACGCTGCTCCCCACCGAGGTCGTTTATCGCGACCTCAAGACGGTCGAGGAGGTCTGGGACGCGATCAAGGTCTTGCGCGTTCGCGGCGCGCCGGCAATTGGCGTCGCCGCCGCCATGGGCGTCGTCGTCGGCATGCAATCCACCACCGCCAACAATCCCGACGCCTTCTATCGGCGGCTCCAGCAAGTTTGTTCCTACCTGGCGACCAGCCGCCCCACCGCCGTCAATCTCTTTTGGGCCCTGGAGCGCATGAAACGCCGATTCAACGGCTCAACCTGGGACTGGAGCGCCTCGTCGAGCGTCATGTCGGCGCTGCTGGCGGAAGCCAACACCATTGCCGAGGAAGATCGGCAAATGTGCCGGGCGATTGGCGCGCATGGCATGCTGCTGGTGCCCGAGCGCGGCGGCGTGTTGACCCACTGCAACGCCGGCGGACTCGCCACCGCCGAATTCGGCACCGCCCTCGCGGTCCTTTACGCGGCCCAACAAGCCGGCAAACGCTTCACCGTCTTCGCCGACGAAACCCGGCCCCTGCTACAGGGCGCGCGGCTGACCACCTGGGAACTCATGCAGGCCGGTATCGACGTCACCCTTATCTGCGACAACATGGCGGCCCAGGTTATGAAGGAAGGCCGCATCAACTTGGTCGTGGTCGGCGCCGACCGCGTCGCGGCCAACGGCGACACCGCCAACAAAATCGGCACCTACGGCGTCGCCCTGCTCGCCCAGGCCCATGGCATCCCCTTCTATGTCGCCGCCCCGTCGAGCACCTTCGACCTGAAGCTCGACAGCGGCGACGCGATCCCAATCGAACTCCGCGACCCCGCCGAGGTCACCCACGGCTTCGGCAAACAAACCGCCCCCGATGGCGTCAAGGTCTACAACCCCGCCTTCGACGTCACCCCGGCCAAACTCATCAAAGGCATCATCACCGAAAAAGGCATCATCTCGCCGGTGAACCAAGAAAACATCCGCCGCGCGATTCTTTGAACAAATTTGCCCTTTCAAATTCTGTAGGGTGGGTCGAGCATGGATGCGAGGCCCACCATTCGGGTTTGCGCGACAACCGAACCTGACGGTTATTCAAACAGATCTTGTAGGGTGGGTCGAGCATGGATGCGAGGCCCACCATTCGGTTCGGTGGGCCTCGCATCCATGCTCGACCCACCCTACAAAATGGGAAAAACTCAATTCGCCGCTTGCGGCGTCGCAGGGATTCGAAGCCGCCAAACCAAAATCCTTGCAAATCGGTCGGTCCGCGGATACCATCGGGTCGTCGGAAAAACGACAACTGTACAACGGGAGATTGCTATGCAAACCTGCCGCCAAACCGTGCTCTCAGCTTTCTCTCTCCTGATCGGCATCGGGGTGGCCGGTTATTTCCCGATAAATGACTTGCGAGCCGACGAACCCCAAACGCTTGAACAAACGGGCGGCCGCGAGTTGCACACCGTGGGCATATACGAAGGCTTCACCAAGACCAATGGAAAGATTCATGGCGGCAAAGCGCGGGTGACTGTCAACCGCCCGGGAAAGCTCGTCACGCTCGTGCTCGTCTCGAATGATCCCGTGACTTGGCAACTCACCGTCGGCAAGGACACCAGGTTGGAAAAAGTGATTCTCGGCGGCAACGATTTCGCCGCAGCGACGGGAATGGCCGCAAACGTCCAAATTGTCAAAGCTTATCGCGGCAGCGCACGACCGGTGCTCGCGTTCTCCGGCTACGATCGCAATTCACCGTCGTTTCATCGATTGATCGAGGCCATTGACGCGATGACGGGCCAGAAGATCGCGAGCTTCAGCGGCCGATATCGGGCTGCCACCGACCAACCGTTTATAGTCGATTCCGTGCAACGCGATGAACGGCTGTCGCCCGACTATCCGCGACCGGCTCCGGCAGCGACATTGCCGAAGCTGAGTTTTTCGGCCAATCAATATGTCTCCGGCAGACGTCCATTCGACGAATCCCGCTCCTTTGGCGAGTTCACGCTCGGCGGGCCAAGACCAGACACATTCAAGCCACTGCCGCCGCGGGTCGACCGGATCATCTATGACCCGATACGCAAAAAACATTACGGCATCTCCGATCACGGCATCGTGTTGATTGACATGGAAAAGCGAACCGTGAACAAGATCAAGCTGAGTCTCGAAGTCCCCAAAATGAATTGGCCCGCCGACATTACCTTTGATACCAAGCGAAACCGAATTCTGGTCTCGACTTCGACCAATGGTTATCTCTTCGCCTACTACCCAGAGCAGCACAAATGGGCCGTGCTGCGTGACAATCTCGATTCGCCGGTGCTCACTTATCACGCAAAGGACGACTCGCTTTATTCCATCGCTGGAAATGGCAGCGGCGAGCTTCGCCGACTCAACCAGAACGGCGCGGTCGTAAAGACCATGAAACTCGATGGGCCATTCCTTCCCGGATTATTCAACCTCGGACCGGGCGTCACCGGCGCGCAAATGGTGTCTGTCGACGACAAATTGGTTTTGCTGCTGTCACCGCTCGGCCGATCGCCCGGCGAATCGGCGATTTGCAAATGGTCTTACATTTACCTGGTCGATCCGAAAACCGGCAAGGCGCAACTGACTTGGAAGGGGAAGTAGTTGGTCGGAAAACTTAATAGATCTTTATGACCGTGCACGATATAGCTGCAGAATGTGCACGACCATGTAGCACTGCTTGGCCGGCAGCGACGATTCTGAACACTGGCGAGTCTCCTTCAGGCGGCCAAACAGTGGCAATGGAGTTTGATCGCAATGATTCCTTACACGCGCAGACGTGATTGCCACTGCTTGGCCGCCTGCGGGGACGTCACCAACAATCGCAACCGTCGCTGGCGGCCAAGCAGTGCTACGCGACCGAGATCTAGATCACCCTGCGCGTTCCAGGTGCAGAATGTAACGAAAGAAGCCCCGAAATACAGTCCGATTATGACCGACACCGTTGCAGATTCGTGCACGGTCATTTAGCGATGATTTTCGCCCCGAAGTAGTGCCCGGAAACCTGCCTGCTCGAAATGATGGTCAGCGGTGAGAGCGTCCTTCAATCGTCGATGCTTCATAACGACAAACGAAATGCAATCGACTAACGACCATTCCTTGTCGAGGCGATCAACGAACAAATCAAGACCGGCCTGGAAAAGTGCGTTCCATGCCGGAATAATCAACGTGAATTTGGCCACCGCCGTGGCGACCGTGCTTTGGGATCGCGAATACAAGAACTGGCTCAGCGGGAAGGTGGATTTCCGAGTGACGCCGGGTGAATTTGAACAGCGAGGGGCTGTCGACTTCGCGCAGTAGATATTGGCCAGGAAGAACGACACGCAGCACGAAAAAAAACTGGAACGATACCTGGCAAGAAAGCAAAGAGGGATGCCGCAAAACGGCATCCCTCGGCCAGGTCGCGTCGGCTCGGAATCGTCCCTTTACTAGTAGAAGTCCGTCACAACCGCAATTGTATTCGAGATTACCGCTCATTCAGCGGCTTGCGTATGTTGCTTCTGGCGTCGCCAGCCGTAACCAACCAATCCAAGCGATCCAACTCCAAACAGAATACAACTTGCTGGCTCGGGAACCGCATTTGTGGTCGTGCTAGTGGCGTCAAACTCGTTTTGTTTTTGTTCCTTGAATACGCTCTCGAGCTTGACCCATTTGATCGTCTCGCCGCTTCCTGCCACAGCGATGATCCCGATCCGATCGAAGTCCGAGTTTTTGCCCAACCCTGTAAATGTAAGCGATTCCGGAGAACCACCCTGGTTGTCCTGCACCGTTACCTTCACTTCTCCATTCGCATCATCCAGTAGTTGACCCCGGAAAGAGAAACTGTCGAACAGATCTCCATCCGCTGGGGTGAAGAGCAGGCTTGTCAGGATGCCATCCTTAATCGGCTTTATGTTTGAGTATCCAGATCCTGTATCAACGTTTCCGATTGTGTCGATCGTTACGAGCGGCCCGACACCGTTTCCTCCAACGTTGCCCATAAACGTGGCCACATCTTTGTTGGCCAAGTCGTTGTAGAGCTTTTGACCACCCGGATTTGGGTCGATCATGAAGTCGGCGTGAACGGACGCCGGTGTAAAAAAGACCATCACCCCGGCGACGGCCAAAGCTAGCTGCATTAACATTCGAGATTTCATGGGTTTCCTGTTGCTTCCGTAAGTTCGTCGTTTCCTGGCGATTGATCGGCATTGAGCACAGCGCCGCATCGCCAGTCCCTCATTCCTTGGAAGACTTCGGCATCCAGCAATCAACTGGATGCCTGCCGTGCGGCGACGCCTATAGCAATTGGACGCGCGCAGGCTAAGACGATGTGTCTTCAGGAAAGTCTCGGAGGACGGAAGACTCGAGAGGCCATCATTGTAATTGCGAAATCGTCTGGATTGATGGCGCAATCCAGAGCGCTTTGCAACAACGCAAACGCAACGGGCACTAGAAATGCCGTTGGCGAGTCATTGCCGCCAATGCGTTGCGAGCGATTCGAGTCACCCGATCCAGGGTGGGAATTACTCAATATGCAGAACCAAGTCGAAACCAGGCTTCGGAACCTGACAAGTTCGTCGAAATCAATTGAATCCTGAAACTGATCGCTTCGCAATTCCGGCTCAGTCGCGACGTGCCGGTCGGGCTGGACGACGAAGTCCTGGTCGGCGCATGTCTCCGAGCCAGCGGACTGGTCGAAATTCGGCGATACAAAATCTGCAGAGGCTCGATCACAAAAGCCAAACGACCACACCCCAAGAGACAAGGTGATTGCGAAGGCGGAAATCAAAGTTCGCCGAAACATCGTTTTGAAATTTTCATCCGTTGAAGGCGTGCGAGTCAATCCATCGGCAGGATGCTTGTGAATATAGGCAGTTCTGGCAATGTGTCAACAAAAGCTTACACGGATTTACAATCAAAATCGGTATAAGCAGTTCAGATTACCAGCTCGCGAACCGTGCAGCAGGCCTTCCACCCACGCCCACATTCTTCGTCCGACACAAATATCACCAAGTTGATCAACATTTCTAAGGCGACAGATTTGGGGGTGGCGCGTCCGTGAGATCTGTCCGCTTAGAGTTTTCCAAGCGGAAAACCGCCAGTTACAAAGAAGACACATCCTAAGAAGACAAGCATCTGGCCACCGGCCGGGTGCCGGCTATGCCGAAAAAGTCATTCGAAGGAAGGTCTGGCTCCGCTGCCACATGTCCGCGGCCTTCTCGAAATCCACCTGCATCGGATGCACCTGACTCGGCGTCAAGATCTCGGGCGGCAGCGTCGCCTTCACCTCGGGATTGAGCGGGATTTGGTGGCTCTCATTTTCCGCCAGTTTGGCTTCGATTTCGGTGCTGAGCAGGAAATCGATCAGTTTTCGGCCGCCATCGGGATTCGGACAGTTTTTTATCAACGCCACCGTATTGGGAATAAAGAGCGTGCCCAGTCGCGGATGCTCGGCATTCTGGTCGCGATCGGGAAAGACAATCGCCACGGGCTGTTTGTTGGCGACTTCGACCATTGCATCGTCGGTATCCGTGAGCCCGATCGCGGCGTCGCCATGCGAGACGGCCTCGGCGGCCTGCTTGTTGCCGGGAACAATTTTGACATCGTTCGCGGCGAGATCGCGATAGAATCTCTCGGCGACGTCGGGACCCAACGCCTCAAACAGACACGCCGCCTGCGTTGCCGTGGTGCCGAACAGCGGCTTCGCCATCGCCACGCGGCCTTTCCATTTCGGCCGGGTCAATTCGAGCAGGCTCTTGGGCCGCTCCTCCTCACGGACGAGCTTGCTGACCAACATCACCCGCGCTCTGCGCTGCGAATGCATGCCAAGTGTGATCCGGCGCTTTGGCCCAATCGGGATATGATTTCGCCGAGGACGGATCGTATGCTTCCAGCAAGCCGGCGCGGCGCAGGCGAATTGTCGCCAGGATTTCATTATTCCAATGCACATCGCAGCGCGGCCGATCGCGTTCGCGGATCAATTCCTCGTAAAGACTCACGGATTTGTCGGCCTCGGTGTCGTACTTCGGCGCAATTTCCAAACTGGTCTTCGCGGTGAATTCGGAAAAAACTGATTCGGCGAATTCGCGATCCTGAGCGCAATAAAGCACCACGCGTGATTTCGCGGACTGGCAGCCCGATGCAATCGCGGCGAACGCTCCAGCGAATTTCAAAAACGCGCGACGATTCATAACCACCTCGCAACTACGGGCGAGCAGCGCGTTGGGCGAGCAACCGGGCACAGGCCGCGGCGCCGATGAATCCGGCGTCGCTTCCCAACCGGGCATAGCGAATGAGGGTGCGTTCCGCCGGAACCGGAAACGCAACTTTCGGAATATGTGATTTGATCAAGTCAAGAAACCACTCGCCGGTTTCAATCATGCCGCCGCCGAAGACTACCACGTCCGGATCGATGACATGCATGGCGTTTGCCGTGCCCAAGGCGAGATAAAATGCGGTTTCGTCGACGATTCGATGTGCCAGCGGATCGCCGGACTTGGCGGCGTCGAAAATATCTCGCGCGGTAAGTTCTTCTGTGACAGGCAGCGAATGTAGGACCGATTTCGTTCCCGGTGACGCCAGCGCCTTGCGCGTACGTTTAACGACGGCCGTCGCGCTGGCATAGGCCTCAAGACAGCCGAATTTACCGCAGCCGCATTCCCGCGGCTTGGTCATTTCAATTTTCACATGACCGAGTTCGCCGCCATGGCTGTGTTCGCCTTCGAGCACTTCGCCATTGAGAATGATGCCGCCACCAATCCCGGTGCCAAGAGTGAAAAACACCAGACTGCGAACGCCCTTCCCGGCCCCGGACCAGTATTCGCCAAATGCGGCAGCGTTTGCATCGTTCTGAAACGCTGTGGGAAGCCGGAATTCCTTAGCGATATAGTCGCGGACCGGCACATTTCGCCACGGCTTTAGATTTGGCGGATCAAGGATATAGCCGGTCTTCAGATCCATCGTGCCGGGCGTGGCGACGCCAATCGCGGCGATGTCGCTCATATTGAGCCCGGCGACGCCGACGGCCTGCCGAATCGATTCGGACATCACCCTGAGACCGTGCTCCTGCCCCAAATGGGGTTCGGTCGGCAGTGAAACGTGATGCGTCGCATATCCGTCGTCATCGACGATCCCCGCCTTCATCGAGGTACCGCCCACATCCAATCCGACGTATCGCCGCAGCTGGCTCATGGCAGGATTTACCCGGAAAACTCGTTCGACATGCAGGTCATTGTCGCGGAAGCCGTTTTAGCGGACCGGCACATTCGGTCAAGTCGGGCTGGCGAGTCGGCCTTCGCGAAAACTGCGCGATCCGGGTATGATCCGCCCAGTCTCGATTCACAAGTTGGGAACAAGGGAATGCTCCACTCCTTCAATCATCGGCTCGGCCACTATTTGCTCCTCATTGGCGTCGGCGCCGCGCTCGTATTTCCGAACCTCGGCACGCCCAGTCTGTGGGACATCGACGAGGGCGTCAACGCCGAGGCGGCCCGGGAGATGTACGAATCGGGCGACTATGTGGTGCCGCGATTCAATTTCCAACTCCGTGACGCAAAACCCGCGCTGCTTTATTGGTTGCAGGCTGCCGCCTACCGGATTTTCGGCGTGAATGAGTTCGCCGCGAGATTGCCGTCCGCGATTGCCGCGATCATCGCCGCGATTTTGATCTACGAACTCGCGAGGCTAATGTACTCGCCGGCGACGGGACTGCTCGCCGGCGTCATTTCGATGAGTTCATTCCTAGTCTGCGCTCTGCGCGATTCGCCAATCCCGATGCAATTCTTCTGTGCGCGACGTGCCTGACATTTCTTGTATTCATGGTGGGCTATCTGCCGCGAAAACCCGGCGACGCTCCACGGTGCGCTTGGTTCGTCCCGGTCGGCGTCGCCTGCGGAATCGGAACACTGGCAAAAGGTCCCGTCGCAGTGGTGCTGCCCAGCATGGTAGTTTTCTTGTTCCTCATGTGGCAACAACAACTTCGACTTCTCTTCGATCGACGACTGCTCCTGGGCGCGTTGACCTTTGCATGGGTTGCCCTGCCCTGGTACGCAATGGTCACGATCGAAACCCGTGGCGCGTTCGCAAAGGGGTTTTTCCTGTCAAACAATTTCAACCGCTTTATGGCTCCCATGGAGAATCACCATGGCCCGATCTGGTATCACCCCTTGGTGTTGTTGGCGGGCTTCGCGCCCTGGTCGATTTTCCTGCTGCCGACGATTTGGTATGGCGTCCGAGGCTGTCGCAAAGCCGCGCCCGCCGAACAGATTCTTAAAATTCGTGATGTCCGACGCCCGGCCGCGGCGCGATTTCTGATCTGTTGGTGCGCCGTTTATCTCGCCTTCTTCTCAATTTCAGCGACAAAACTGCCGAATTACACGCTCCCGATATATCCGGCGTTGGCGATCCTTACGGCCGATTTCCTCACGCGCTGGTGGAAACGCAAAATCGCGCTTCCGAACTGGGTCATGGCGTATTGCGCTGCGTGGTTAATCATCATCGGGGTTGGCACGACGACCGGGTTCGCGCTGGCATCGGGCCGGATAACGATTCGCGGTTTGAGTTTTCCAAAATTCCCCTTGTTGGCTGACTCGATCTGGCTCGGAGCCATTCCGATCTTCGGCGGCGTCGCAATGGCGACATTCGCGCTGCGACAGCGTCGACGGTGGGCACTCGTCGCATTCTCCGCTTGCACCGTGGCGTTCGTCGCGGGCATCTTTGGCCTCGCGACGCAAGCCGTCGATGCCGCGAAGGCGCCCGGATGCTTGTCGCATCCGCCCGAACATTGCGGCGCGACCGCGACATTCGCCTGGCGAGCTATCAGTATTCGCAGCCGAGCCTGGTCTTCTACAACCAGCGCGAAGTGCGCCCGCTCGCAAATAAACAGCAACTAATCGAGTTCTTGAACTTTCCCTTGCCGTCGTATGTGTTCATTTCTGAGCAGGATTGGCGGGAACTAGAGCGAAATGGACTTGCGACTGGCCGACCAGTCGCCCGACATCGCGATTTTTATCGAAACTGCGATATCTTGGTGATCTCGAATCGCGCACTCCCATCCGTGGCCATGCTTCCATTACGCAGCGATTGATTCCGCAATGTTCGCGCGATCCAGATTGCGAGTCTCACGGACCAGATACGGACTCTTGTTCTGGCTCTCGAAGTAGGTCCGCGCCAGCAATTCGCCGAGTAGCCCGGTCGAGAAAAGCTGCACGCCGCACAGTTCGAGCATCACGCTAAGCAATAGCAGCGGATTTCGCGACATGTGAACGCCGTTGACCACCCGCATGCCAACCGTGGCGAACAGACTGATCATTCCGAAGAACATGAGCAGGAAACCGATCGTTCCGAACAGGTGCATCGGCCGCGTGACGTAGCGGTTCAAAAACTGCACGGTCATCAAGTCAAGCATCACGCGAACGGAACGCGAAAGGCCGTATTTGGTTTTGCCGGCTAGCCGCGGATTGTGATGCACGGGAATCTGCGCCAGGCGGGCGCCGCCCTGTTGAGCCAATGCCGGCACAAAACGATGCATTTCACCATAAAGCGGCAGCGACTCCGCCACGTCCCGGCGCAGTGCGCGAAGGGTGCAGCCAAAGTCGCGGAAGGGCACTCCGGTCACTTTCCGAATCAGCCAATTCGCCACGCGGCTCGGAAACGTGCGAATCAGGAACGAATCGCGGCGATTCACTCGCTGGCCCAGAACAACATCGAAACCCTCATTGAGTTTTTCCAATAGTGCGGGGATGTCGCGCGGATCGTTTTGCAAGTCACCGTCCATGGTGACGAGAACGTCGCCCGAGGCATGATCAATCCCGGCCATCAGCGCCGCCGTCTGGCCGAAATTACGCCTTAACCGCACCACCTTGATCCGTTCATCGTGAGTCGCCAATTCGAACAATCGCTGTGCCGAACGATCGGTGCTCCCATCATCAACAAACAGAATTTCGAACGGCGTTGGAAGCGCCGCAGCGCATCGCAAAGCCGATGGAAAAGCGGGAAGAGATTGTCCTCTTCGTCCTTAATTGGAATGACAACGGATAACACGACCACCTCCATGTACCGCGTCAATTGTCCCCGACGCGAAACTCGCGAGTCACAGGCTCCGTGCCAAACTGGCTGAACGCGTTTTGATTGACATCAATCAGATCGATTGTGAGCACATACTGGCCGGCGGGCAACGGCGGAATTCCCAATTTCAGGACGATCGATTCCCGCGGCGGCACGATTGCATCGCGGAGTCCGGCCCGCTCGAGCAAGATCACCCCGCCACTGCAATCGGAAATCGCGTAGCGGGCATGAATCCCTTGGTTGACGCCGGGACGAAATGTCCAACTCCGAATTGATCTGTTCCACACTGCGCACGTGAAGCGTGCGGCCCTGATTGGGCGGCCACGGATTCGGCTCGCGAGGCCAATCGAGAGGTTCAATCTCCGCGCGGCATGCGCCGGGACAATACTCCCGGGCGGCCCACTGGCGGAACAACGCCGGCGAATGTTGCAAGCGCAGTTTTCGCAGCCACTCCCGATACAGATCAAGGAACCGCCGCATGTTTTCGGTTCCGTTGTAGGGCACATAACCGTATGCCAGCCTCAATTGCCGCTCGGCGGCTCGCAGCGATTCGCCCGGCTGCAGAAGCATGACGACGGCCGCTGCCAAGCCGGTTCGATCAACGCCTTGCCGGCAGTGCATCAAAACCGGGTATTCGCAATGGTCGAGCACGTCGACCAGCCGGCGTATTTCTGATGGAGTCGGCAGGCGAATCGCGGAGAGCGTTACGTCCTCGAGATTCACGTTCGCCGCATGAGCCGCCCGCGACTCCCCGCGATACCAGTCAAAATCGGGGCAATAACCGCGAAGGTTCACTACGGTGCGGATGCCCTTGTCGCGGACTACCGTTTGCAATCGGTCGGGATTCATTTGTGCGGCGCGAAACGCCCGCCGCGGCACGACGGTGTGAAGATTGTGTGCAACGAAAACTCGAAGGATGATGACGATGGCGATGCACGTCGTGCCGGCGGCAATTCCGCGGACGAGCGACGGCCAAATCGGTCTGCAATTCGTCAGGCGGTGGCGCAATCGCCCAAGAAACGCAATCGCCGGATCAGTGACTTTCGATCGCGATGGCATGTCGACCGCGTTGCTCCGTGCGCATTGCGACGCCGTTTCCTGCTCGGCGCGGGGCACGAATTGTGCCAGATTGGCGGAAATTGAGCTAGATCGGTTTTTGAAGCAGAATGCTCTACGATTCCTGCAGCTTGTCCTGCCACTGGTCGAGAAGCTGACCAATTTCCCGATAGTTGAAATCGAGATTGGCGAGTTCACTGCCCATGTCAACGGCCTGGTTCAATTCGCCGACCTCGGCATGGCCGGTGGCAAGCTGATACAGCACTTCCTTCCGCTGATTTTCCTCATTCGGCGGAATCTGATCGAGCGATTCCTTGAAGTTGCGCTGCGCCAACCGCCAGTTGTTCCGCGACTTGAAGGCGAAACCGAGGTAAACGAGGGCACGCCAGAGTTGCCGCGGATCTTTGCGGGCCGTTTGCAATTCGCTGATCGCCTCGTCAATTTGGCCCGCTCGCAACAACCGAAGCCCCAACTCAACTCGGTGCCCCATGTCGTTGGGGTAGCGGTCCGCCTTGAGCCGGAAAAGCTCCAGTTCCCGGGCGTTGATTTCCTTCAGCAGTCGAACCCGAATCCGCCGCAATTTCTCTTGGGTTTCTTCTTCGGGCAACTCATCGTCTTGTTCGTCGGTCTCGGCGCCGCCGGCAGGCGCATCCTTCAGTTTCTCTTCGGTAATCGCCAGATTTCGCCGGAACGGCTCGAGATCCAACTCCATCAATTCGATGCGCAGTTGGAAGTGTTGCCCCGACGGACCGAGGCCATTCTGCAACGTGTCGTGCGCTTCGTCATAGCGGCCGGCCCGGTTGTAGACAGCGGCGAGTTGCAAGTAAGGAAGCGGGTCGGTCGGTTCGCTGGCGATTCGCGCCAAAAGCGGGGCTGCCTCGCGCGCCACTCGGTCGTTCGTCGGCGCGATATCGGTGGCGTCATCCATTGATGGCGGCGCCGTGTCTTCCGTTTCCGCCTTCGGCTTCTGCAAGGTGACTTGCTCATACCGGCCGCGCGAAATCGTCTCGTTGGCGGCCAGGTCCTTGCCCTTATGAACTGCCTCGGCGTCGGCCGGATCGGCTTGCTTGACCAACTCCCACAATGCGATCGCCTGGGAGAAATTGCCTCGCCGCTCATACAGGCGGGCCAGGGCTCGATTCAGGCCGGGGTCCTTGCCGTCGCGTTGCCGCGCCTGTTCGAGCAGCCACACGGCGAGGTCCATCAGTCCAATTGCTTCGGCGGCCTCGGCCATGTCCATCTGCGTGCCAAGGTCCCACGGATTGCGGACCAGAACTTCCTCTCCTTGCTCCAGCACCTTGAGAAAATCGCCCGAGCGCTTGGCGGCTTTGATGCGCGCCTTCGACGCGGAACTGCTGATCATTGCGAAGCGGCTGCCGCGCATGTTGTTTTTGAACTTCGATTTCTGCGTGCGGCGCAGAGTCTGCCGGTAGACCAGACTGGCTGGATCGATCTTGCAACACGTCATCAGCAACTGAATGCCGTAATCGAAGTCGCCCGTCGCGATGACCTGATTGGCCCGCTCAAATCGTTCCGAGGCGATTCGACGCTGCTCCGGACTCGGCTCCGGTACGCGCGGCGTCACTGAAGTCGTCATTCCCTCTTCCTCTCAGGCAGCCCGGTGTCGGAAGGGATGAAGCAGGTTCGGCTTGCGGCGATCCGCGAGTCTATCCGTCACCTTAAACCCATAGCATATTTTTGCCACGACTGGAACCCATGTTGATGATATCGATCAACTTGAATTTCCGCCAACGGATAGAATTTACGAGGCGATTATGCCAACGCGATGTCATCACATTGTAACCGCTTCGCTTCACGAACACGAGGCTTATTGAAAAAAAACTCAACTACCATGCCTGAAGCCGCTGTCGTCAAAATTGATCCTGCGAAATTCCACGATTCCGACCTGTTGGAAGCGGCGAAGTTGCTGCGCGAAGGCAACCTCGTCGTCTTTCCCACCGAGACCGTTTATGGCGTCGGCGCCAACGCCCTCGATGCCGCAGCGGTCCAGCGAATTTATTCGGCGAAAGGGCGGCCGCCGACAAATCCGATCATCGTTCATCTTGGTGATCGACGCGATTTAGCTGGTGTGACTGCCGAGACATCGCCCGCCGCCGAGATTCTGGCCAGTAAATTCTGGCCCGGACCGCTGACCTTGGTCTTGCCCAAGAACTCGCGCGTTCCGGCATTGGTTACCGCGGGCGCACCGACTATTGCCGTGCGGGTCCCGGCTCATCCGGTCGCTCGGCGGCTCATTCAACTCACGGGCGTCCCCGTCGCGGCCCCGAGCGCCAACCGATCGGGCGAACTTTCGCCCACGCGGGCGGAACATATCCGGGCCGCGTTGGGCGAGCGGGTCGGCCTCATCATCGATGCGGGACCGACGCAGGTTGGGCTGGAATCGACTGTTCTCGATTTGACCACGGCGCCGCCTCGACTTCTTCGCCCGGGCCAGATTACGCCTGCGCAGATAGAAGCAGAAATCGGGCCGATCGTCCGCCGACAATTCGTCGCAAATCGACTCGATTTGCCGATGCCTTCGCCGGGATTGTTAACCCGGCATTACGCGCCGCGAACGCGAACCGAATGTGTTGCCGATGGATCGGAACGAATCGAGGAATTGCTGAGTTCGGGACTGAAAGTCGGTTGGCTCGCGTTCGTCGCGGCCGATCGGCCGCCAAGCCTCGCGCTCCAGATTCGAATCATGCCGGCCGACGCCAATCGATATGCAACCAGTCTGTACGCCACTCTGCACGAACTGGATCAGATGGGTCTGGATCGAATCGTTGTCGACTTGCCGCCCGCGACGGACGAATGGTTGGCGGTATGCGATCGCTTGATGCGGGCTTCGGCTCAGGACTGAGGCACCGCGCCGAGGGTGCGCCAGACATACCAGGTTGCCACGCTGCGATAGGGCTGCCACGGCTCCGCGATCTCCTCGAGTTTCGCGGCGGTGGGCATCTCCGGCAACTCGTAAATCTTTTTCACGCCCGCCTTCAGGCCAAAGTCGCCGACCGGCAACACATCCATTCGACCCAGCGCGAACATCAGGAACATGTCCGCCGACCAGGGGCCGATGCCGTGGATTTGAATCAATGATTCCCGAACCTCATAGTCGGCCAGTTTCCTCAAGGCGTTTAGTTGAATCGTCTCATCGAGCACCTTCGCGCACAGGTCCCGCAGCGACTTCAACTTGCCCGCGGAAAATCCACAACTGCGAATCGCCTCGTCGGAAACCGACTGAATCTTTTCGGGCGTGAAACCCTCGGGCGCCAGCAGTTGTTCGAGTCTTGCGGCAATCGACAGCGCGGCCTTGGTCGAAATCTGCTGCGAGATGATCGTGCGGACCAGAATGGCGAAATGTTTCCGGTTCGGCGTCAACGTGCACGGCCCAATCCGACAAATGACCTCGCGCAATTTCGGATCGCGCCGCGCCAACAAGCGTCGCGCTTGCTCATAGGCCAAAGACGAGTCCTTGGAAGCGTTGCTTTTTGCCGGCATGTTGACCTCGTGCTTGTTAATTGCGGCTTACTTTGCCCTGCAAATGCGATTGTTGAGCGTGTCGCCAATATAAATCGCGCCGTCGGGCCCGATGCAGACGCCATGCGGCCGATTCAGCGCCGCCGGGCCTTTTTTCCCGTTACCGGCGACCGTCGCGATGATTTTCGTTTTGGAATCAATGCGGCGAATCGCGTGATTCTCCGTATCGACGACGAAAATATTGCCATGCGAATCGACCTCGATTTCCTTGGGCCCACTGAAAGTCGCCTTCAGCGCCGGGCCGCCATCGCCCGTGAAACCTTTCTTTCCCGTCCCGGCGACTCGTTCGATGTTGCCCGTCTTGAAATCGATTCGGCGAACGCAATTGCCTTCGCGTTCGCAGATGAAAAGCGATCCATCCGGACCGACAGCGACGGCGCGTGGTCCGAATAACGATGCCTTGGCATAGGGCCCGCCGTCGCCGGTGTGCGCTTTCTTGCCGGTTCCACAGATGGTCGAAATCGTTCCCGATTTAAGATCAACAACTCGCACGCGCTGATCGGCGACATCGGCGATGTAAAGCTTTCCGTGTCCATCAAGCGCGATGCCATTGGGCTCGCGCAAATCGGCACGTGCTGCCGGACCGCGATCTCCGCTGAAACCGATCGCGCCGGTTCCCGCGACGGTGCGAATGATTTTGCTCTTCGCATCGACCATTCGCACGCGGCGATTCAATCGATCGACGATGTACAAGTCGCCGTTTGCGGCGATTGCGAGTCCATATGGCTCGTTGAGTTCCGCACTGGTCGCGAGTCCGCCGTCGCCCGAGAAACCGTTCTTCCCGCAGCCCGCGATGGTTGTGATGATCCCCGTCTTGGCGTCGATTCGCCGAACGCAATGATTGCCGGTGTCGGAAAGGAACAGATTTCCCGCCGTGTCGAGCGCGACATCAAATGGGCCGTCGAGTTTCGCGTTGATGGCTAGACCGCCATCGCCCGAATATCCCGCGTCCGAGGTCCCAGCCACGATGCTGAAATTCGGCGATTCGCCCGGCACGAGAACGAACACAGCCGCCAGAAATGCGGCAACCATCATGGATCGAACCTCACGAGCAGCAGCGCCAAGATAATATATAGATGTACACAAAGGTCGAGACGAATTCAAGTTCAAAAATAACCGGTTTTAACCGGTCTGTGCAGGCAGCGCAATCAGGCAGAATTGACGCAAACATTTGCCGCTGAATTGGTTGCGACATGCAGTGCGTCTTCGGCCGGCGAGCGACCGGTTACATTTGAATTGAAATACCAAGTATAACTACCGACGAATTCCGCCATGGCTTTTTGTGTGATTGGCGAAATCAGTCGTTCTGATTAACATGACTCGACGATTTTCTTGCGTTTCAGGAGGTTGGCATGTTTCGTCTCATACTACCCGTCTGGCTGACGGTTCTGGCAATCTGCCCAGCAGGCTACGCCCAGGATCGCTATCGAATCCGAATTCGCTCCGAAGAACAGGTCGGCGATCGACATCATGTCGTCGATATCGAGAAAACCGTCCAGAAAATCCTGGTCACTGGCGTGACGGCAGTGTCTTGAACAAGAAAGACGAGCAAGAAAACAAATCCCAGACCTACGTCGAGACAATTCTCGCCAAGGAGCCCGGCAAGCGGGCCAGCAAGCTCACGCGGAAATTTGAAAAAGTCGCCCTGATGGAAGGCGGCAAGGATATCGATCTCCCGCTGGCTGCAAAGACGGTGACCGTGGAACGCAAGGACGGCAAGTATGCGTTCAAGCTTGACGAAGGCGAACTGACCGATTCCATGCTCAAGTTCCTCAACGATTCATTCAAGCACGAATCGGAGAAGGACGAGGACTTCAACAAGATCTTTTTCAGCCCGGATCCAGTGAAGGTCGGACAATCCTGGAAGTGCGACCCCAAGTCCATCATCGACGAATTGGTCAAGGACATGGCGGACAGCGTCGACCTCAGCAAAGCCACCGCGACGGGAAAGCTCAACAACGTCTATCAAAAAGACGGTCACCCGTACGGAAAAATCGACATCGACATGAATGTCCCCATTAAATCGGTCGGAAAAGGAGCAAACAAGCTGGAAGCCAAGTCGGGGTCCCATTTCAACATGAAACTGCACTTCGACGCGTGCATCGACGGCACTCAGTCCACCGGCAAATTGAATGGCACGATCGAGATTTTCATGACGGCGGAAGTTTCGTTGCCCAACAAACAAACCGGATCGCTCAAGGTGCAAGTGACCAGTACGCTCGAGGAGACGCGCAAGGATTTGAAGTGACGACTCGTTTTCGTTTCGCGCTCGCCTCGCCCAGCTGAGCGCGAAACGTAAACGCGATTTTCAGCTTTCATATCGAATCAGCAATTCTCCGCCCTCAACCTGCGTGCCGGGCCGGACCAGTACCTCGGCGATTCTGCCAGCGCGCTCGGCGTACAGCGTCGTCTCCATCTTCATCGCTTCCATCGTCAGCAGTTTCTGACCCTTGGCGACCTGCTCGCCCGCCGCTACCACGACGCCGACCACCACGCCGGGCATCGGCGCGCCGACCTGGAGCGGATTGCCCACCTCGGCTTTCGGCTTTCCGCCCGCCCCGCCCTTGCCAACCAGCGACTTGTCGAGCACCATCACTTCGCGCGGCTGGCCGTTCAGTTCGAAGAACACCGTCCGCGTGCCGTCCTCATGCGGATCGCCCACGGTCAGAAACTTGATGATCAGCGTCTTGCCCGGCTCGATCTCGACGCCCATCTCGTCGCCTTTTTCCATGCCGTAAAAGAAAAGCGGCGTCGGCAACACGCTCGTGTCCGAATAGTTCTTTTGATGCTGTACCAGGTCCGGAAAGACCCGCGGATACAGCAGGTACGACATGACATCGTATTCCGACATGGGCTGCTGGAACCTGGCTTCGAGTTCGCGGCGGACCTCGTCGAAATTGACCGCCGGCATGTGCAGACCGGGCCGTTCGGTCGTCGCCGCGCGGCCGCGCAGCACGCGCTTCTGCAGTTTCTCGGGGAAACCGCCGGGCGGTTGCCCGAGCCGGCCTTCGAAGAACTCGACCACCGACTCGGGATAGGCCAGTTCGCGTGCCCCATTGACCACCTCCTCGGATGTCAAATTGTTGCGCGACCATGAACAGAGCCATGTCGCCGACGACCTTCGACGTCGGCGTCACCTTGATGATGTCGCCGAACAGCCGGTTCACCTCCGCATAGGTCTTGCTCACCTCGCGCCAGCGCTCGCCGAGCCCCAGCGCCTGCGCCTGTTGCACCAGGTTCGTGTATTGCCCGCCCGGCATTTCATGCTCATAAACCTCGGCGCTCGGCGCGGTCTGCCCACTCTCGAACGGGCGATAGTACTTTCGGACCTCCTCCCAGTAGTCCGCGGTATCCTTCAGATCCTGATACGACAATCCCGGATCGCGCGGAGTGTTGCGCAGCGCCTCGACCAGTGTGTTCAGACTCGGCTGGCTGGTCATCCCCGCCATCGGCGCAATCGCCGTATCGACGATATCGACGCCCTCCTCGGCCGCGAGCAGCAGAGTCGCGATCTGCCCGCCGGCAGAATCGTGCGTGTGGAAATGAATCGGGATGCCGATTTCCTGCCGCAGGGCGCGCACCAGTTGCAGGGCGGCGAACGGCTTGCAGATGCCGGCCATGTCCTTGATGCCGAGCAGATTCGCGCCGGCTTTTTGCAACTGCTTGGCCAGGTTGACGTAGTACTTCAGGCTGTATTTCGTTCGCTTCGGGATCGAGAATGTCGCCGGTGTAGCAGATCGCCGCCTCGCACAGCATTCCTTCCGTACGAACCGCGTCGATCGCCAGTTGCATGTTTGGCAGCCAATTAAGCGCATCGAAAATGCGGAACAGATCGATGCCGGTCCGCGCCGACTGTTTGACGAATTCCTTAACGACATTGTCCGGATAATTCGTGTAGCCGACGGCGTTGGCGGCGCGCAGCAGCATCTGGAAGAGAATGTTCGGCATCCGCTCGCGAAGGTCGGCCAGGCGCTCCCACGGCGATTCCTTCAGAAATCGCATCGAGGTGTCGAACGTCGCCCCGCCCCACATTTCCAGCGAGAACAAGTCGGCAGTGCTTGCGGGCATAGGCGGCGCGACTTGCAGCATGTCGAACGTTCGCATCCGCGTCGCGAGCAGCGACTGATGCGCGTCGCGGATCGTGGTGTCGGTGACGAGAAGCGTCTTTTGTTCGCGAACCCATGCTGCCGAACCTCGTCCGCGCCCAGTTCCTGAAACTTGTCGCGCATGCCCGCGTCGGGATCGGATCCAGGAGCGACGTGCCGTCGGCGACACAGCCTAGGCGGCGTCCGCACCGCGCCGGCCGCGCTCCTCCTTTGACATCACGGGATGGCCGTTGACGATGACTTCGCCGATGTAGCTCAGCAATCTTGGTCGCCCGGTCCTGGCGCAGCGGCAGTTCGAACAGCTCCGGCGTCTCGTCGATGAACCTGTGTCGTCATGCCGCCGGCGAGGAACTTCGGGTTGCGTGATCAGGTTGATCAGGAACGGAATGTTCGTCTTCACGCCGCGGACGCGGAACTCCTGCAGGCAGCGCTCCATGCGCCGGGCCGCATCGACGAAACGCAGGCCGTGCGCAGTCACTTTCACCAGCAGCGAATCGTAAAACGGCGTGATGACCGCGCCGGCGAACGCCGTGCCGGCGTCGAGGCGGATGCCCATGCCGCCGGCCGAGCGATAATGGCTCAGCCGGCCATAATCGGGCAGGAAGCCGTTTGCCGGATCCTCCGTCGTCACGCGGCACTGCATGGCGAAACCGTGCGTGACCACTTGGCTTTGCTCGGCGAGGCCGATCTCGGGATCGCCCAGCGGCACGCCCTGCGCGATCAGGATCTGGATTGCGAACGACGTCGAAGCCGGTCACCTGCTCCGTGACGGTGTGCTCGACCTGGATGCGCGGGTTCACCTCGATGAAGTAAAACTTCGCCGCTGTCGGCATCGACCAGGAACTCGACCGTGCCGGCGTTGTCGAGCTGCACCGCCCGGCCGACCGCCAGGGCCGCGTCGAGAATCTTGTCGCCGCATCGCCGCGGTCGAGGTTCGGGGCCGGCGCGATCTCGACGACCTTCTGATGCCGGCGTTGCACCGAGCAATCGCGTTCGAACAGGTGGACCAGGTTGCCGTGCTGGTCGCCGAGCAGTTGCACTTCGATATGCCGGGCCCGGCGAATGAACTTTTCCAGGAAGACATCGGGGATGCCGAACGCGGTGCCGGCCTCGCGCCGAGCCTGCTCCAGCGCATCGAGCCAACTGTTCCGGTGCGTGTGAGCGACGCGCATGCCCCGGCCGCCGCCGCCCATCGACGCCTTGATGATGACCGGATAGCCGAGCTTCGCCGCGAGTTCGCTGCGCCTCCTCCGTCGTCGCGAACGGCGGCGTCACTGCCCGACAGCACGGGCACGCCGGCCTGCTTGCGCGATCTTGCGGGCGACGACCTTGTCGCCGAGCTGTTCGCAGGATCTCGGTGCGCGGGCCGACGAAGATGATGCCGGCCGTCGCGGCAGGCGCTGGGCGAACGCGGCGTTCTCGGACAGGAAACCGTAGCCGGGATGGATGGCGTCGACCTCATGTTGCTTCGCCAGGGCGACGATGCCGGGAATGTCGAGATAGGCCCGGATCGGCTCGCCCGGTTTGCCGATGCGGATAGGCCTCGTCGGCCTTGAAGCGATGCAGCGCAAAGCGATCTTCGTGGGAATAAATCGCCACGGTGCGGATGCCCAGTTCGTGAGCGGTGCGAAAGACGCGAATGGCGATTTCAGACCGATTGGCCGCCAAGAGTTTGCGAATCGGCTTGGCTGATTCCGGGCATATTCCAAGGTACCTGCTCTGGTTGAAGTCCAGCTATCTTATGGGCTTGAACAGGAGCCCGCAGGCGAGCAAGGGAATTGAACCGGAGCCCCAGCGCTTGAACAGGAGCCCGCAGGCGCGAGCAAGGGAATCGAACAGGAGCCCGCAGCGCGAGCAAGGGAATCGAACAGGAGCCCGCAGCGCGAGCAAGGGAATCGAACAGGAGCCCGCAGCGCCGGCAAGGGATCGCGACGTCCACCCCTTGCTGCTGCGGGCTCCCATTCGATCTGTTTTGCGTTCCTGCCGTTGACACGTTCTCAATCAACCGGTTACAACATGGCATCCCGAACGTCGGAAGGCAGGAAGCCGCACCATGAACAAATTCTTGCGTGGAATCGCACTGGCGGTCGTCGAGGCGTTCGATTTGCCTTCGCCGATCATGGAGATCGGCTCCTATCAGGTCGTGGGCCAGGAAGAACTGATCAATCTCCGCAGCCTGTTTCCGAATGCCGACTACCTGGGCGCTGATATTCGCGAAGGTCCGGGCGTTGATCTCGTCGCCGATGTCGAGGACCTGCCTCAACCCGACGGCAGCGTCGGCACGATCATCGCCCTGAACACATTCGAGCATGTGAAGCGGTTTTGGCGTGGCTTCGACGAGGTGCACCGCGTCTTGCGGCCGGACGGCGCCGTTCGTTTCCACGCCGTTCAATGTGCAGATTCACAACTATCCGAACGACTATTGGCGGTTCACGCCCGAAGCGTTCCAACTCTTACTCGAAGATTATCCAACGCGGATCATCGGCTGGCACGGCCCCGAGGAGAAGCCGGAAAATGTCTGGGCAATCGCCTTCCGCGAGGAGGCAGCGGAGGTGACGCCGGAGCAGTTTGCTCGCTTCCAGAGCCTGATCGCGAAGCACGCCCGCCAGCCCTTGCGCTGGCAACGGCGGCTACGCTATCGCCTCTTCGACTGGATCGATCGCCGCCGCTACTGGCGCCGCTGCTGGAGCAGGAAGACTGGCACTGCGAGTTGATCGCGAATGGGCAACTGGTCAGTGTGTAGCTCCCGGACCGCGAAACTTTAGTCGGGCAATCGCGAACTTCCAAAACGATTTCACTCATCCCCCGGGCTCCGCCGCGCGAGTCTCCGCCTTGCCGATCGCGCCTGGCCCAACGGGCGGCGGATCTGCCGCGATTTCGGAATCGTTGTCGACCCGCACGCATATGCGCAAGCTAAAGCCGTACGGTTACAGGCCGGACTAGAACCGGACATGGAACCGGACGGGCATGCGGACAGACGTCCGGACGGACAAAGTTTTGTAATCGCTTCGAACTTGCAACGCAACCGGCTGGCGAATCACGGCATGGTTCCAGCGCGGGTGGCGCTGTCGTGTGGCACAGGATTCCAATCCGGTCTTCGAAACCACGTCAGGATTGGCATCCTGTCCCACGAAATCGCGACCCGCACCCCATCGTTGTCGAACCATGTCCGAATCAAACAGTCCTAACAAAGCAGGTAGCCCGAACAAATCGAAGATGTCCGCTTTTGTCGGCTGGGGAAGCATTCGCGCCGAAAACTCATGATCGGCAACAGCCGCCGACATATGATAGGAAAGAGGCGTACCGATTCGATTCATTTCAGCAGGTCAGCGCCGATGAAGAAACGCACCGTGATCGTGGGAGCGGTAATCGCGCTCCGTCGCCGTGGTTGCCTCATTGGGCTTTTACAAAACATTTGGCGGCAATTCCAACGAGTTGCGGCTCGCCGGAGTCGTGGAAGTTCACGAATTGCAACTGGGTTCGAAGATCGGCGGCCGCGTCGGCATGATGTACGTCCGCGAGGGAGACGAGGCCGAGCCGGGGCAGGAACTGATCCGCTTCGAGACACCGGAGTTGGACGCCCAGCGGGCGCAGTACGCCCAGAAACTGGCCGCATGCACGCGGAACTGACGAAGGCGAAGAATGGGCCCAGGCCGCAGGAAAAAGCCGAAGCGCAAGCCGCCATGGAAGCCGCCAAGGCGCGCCGCGATCGCATGCTCAAGGGTTGGCGGAAGGAAGAAAAGGAACAAGCCGAGGCGGACCTGGCCGCCGCCAAGTCCGAGCTGGATTTGGCCCAGAAGAACTTCGCCCGCATCGAAAAGCTCGATTTCCAGGTATCGCAAACGGAATACGACGCCGCGGTTGGGCGGCTCAAGACCGCTCGCGAGCGATATTCGTCCGCGCAAGCACGCAAGCAGATGATCGTGGACGCCGGAAATCGCGAGGAGGACAAGCGCGACGCCGAGGCCCAGTACCAACAGGCGAAAGCACACAACGACCTGATGCAAGCCCCGAGCCGCCCGGAGGACATCGATGCCGCCGAGGCGCAGGTGAAGGAACTGGAGAACAAAGTTCGCGAGCTGGATGCGAATCTCGCGGAGGCGGTGATCCGGTCGCCGGGAAAGATCGTCGTCGAGGTCCTTGCGGTTCGCAAGGGCGATTTGGTGCCGCCCAACCAACCGGTGATCCGAGCGCTTCAAGCCGATGAGCGCTGGGTCAAGGTCTTCGTCCCGGCGACGGAGCTGGGACGAATCAAGCTTGGCGACGTGGTCGGAGTCACCGGCGATTCCTACCCGAACAAGCGCTTCCCAGGAACGATTATCCAGATCGCAGCGATCGGGGAGTTCACGCCGCGAAACGTGCAGACGCTGGATGAACGCCGGCACCAGGTCTTCGGCGTGAAAGTTCGTGTCGACGATGGCGGCGAAGTGTTCAAAGCCGGAATGGCCGCCGAAGTGTACGTCAAACTGAACTAAGGGCTTTCATGAGCCAGGTGATCGATGTTCGCGATGCCACCATCAAGTTCGGTACGTTCACGGCGGTTGATCACGTCTCCATTTCCGTGTTTCGCGGCGAAGTCTTCGGCCTGCTGGGCCCCAACGGTTCCGGCAAGACAACGCTCATCCGCGCCATGTGCGGCCTGGTTCCGCTCGCCGAAGGAACCGCCCGCGTGCTCGACCACGACGTGAGCGTGGACGCCGAGAAGGTGCGACAAATGATTGGCTACATGTCGCAAAAGTTCTCGCTCTATGGCGACCTGACCGTCCGCGAAAACATGGACTTTTACGTGGGGATCTACGGGCTGTCACCAAGCGAGCAACGCCAGCGAGAAGAGGAACTAGTCGCGTTAACGGGGTTGGCCCCGTTCATGAAGTCGCCGGGCCGACAAACTCTCCGGCGGTTGGAAGCAACGGCTGGCGCTGGTTTGTGCCCTACTCCACCGGCCGCAGTTGATCTTCCTCGACGAGCCGACCGCCGGCATCGACCCGGTCGCTCGCCGCGACCTTTGGGACCTGCTCTTTCGCCTGGCGGCCCAAGGCGTGACGCTGTTCGTGACCACGCATTACATGGACGAGGCGGAGCGCTGCAATCGTGTCGGCTATATCCACCTCGGGCGCCTGCTCGCCTTCGGCACGCCGGACGAACTGAAGAGGCAATCCGAGGTGAATCCGGCGGGGACCGTTCGGCTGGAAATAACTGGCCCGAAAACGTCTGAGATGCTTCAGGAACTTCGGCACAAGCCCGGCGTTCGCGAGGCGACGATTTTCGGGCAGGCGATCCACGCCCTGGTCGACGCACCGTACTCCGCGGATGCTCTTGGGCTGAATGGACGTGACGTTCGGGAGACGGAGCCAAGCCTGGAGGATGTCTTTGTGACGCTGGCGCGAGGCGCAGGCGGAGTAGGAGTGTTTCAGATGATCGTGAGAGGATCGCTGCAGCGAATCTTTTCCGTCGCCCGAAAAGAGGCGGTGCATATCCGCCGCGATCCGGTGACGTTCTTCTTCGCGTTGGCGCTGCCGCTAGTCGAAATGTTCATGCTGGGCTATGCAATCGACACGAATGTCCGCAACATTCGCACGGTCGTTTTGGACCAGTGCCGCACGCAGGAATCCGATCAACTGATGCGGATGTTCGTGAATTCCGAGGATTTCAGAATCGTCGGCGCGGTTGCGACCGAGGATGAATTGAATCGCGATCGTTTCGGGCCGGGCCAAGGTCGGCATCATGATCCCGGAGGATTTTTCACGCCGACTTCAATTTGGGCAAACCGCCCAGGTCATGATCAAGGTCGATGGTTCGGAGTCGAGTGTGGCCGGTGAGGCGGTGAACGTAGGCAACGCAATCGCCCTGCAGGAATCGCTCAAGCGCGTCCTGGGGCAGCGTCCATTGCCGATTGACATGCGGCCGCAGGTGTTGTTCAACCCCAGCACGCGATCGCCGAATTTTTTCATTCCCGGCCTCATGGTCGTGCTCAGCCAAATGATGGCGACCATGTTGACCGCCAATTCCGTGGTCCGCGAAAAGGAAAATGGGACCCTCGAGGAACTGTTCATGACTCCGGTTCGCGCCCGCGAAGTGATGGTCGGAAAGATGATTCCCTATTTGGGTCTGACTTTCTTGGAATTCGCGGGCATCGCCACGTTCATGCGCTTTGTCTTTCAGGTGCCGATCCACGGCAGCTTCATGACGTTGCTGGTGATCGCGTTGCCCTTCGCGTTGACCTGTCTTTCACTGGGATTGACGATTTCCACGCGAGCCAGCACTCGAGACGCGGCGTCGCAAATGGTGATCGGCACGGTGATGCCGTGCATTTTTCTGTCGGGCTACATCTTCCCGGTCGATTCAATGCCGTGGATTTTCCGCCAAGTCGCCTGGGTGTTGCCGACCACTTGGCAAGTGGATGCGGTGCGGGCGTAATTCTACGCGGTGCCGGCTGGGCGGAATTGTGGCCGCATTTCGTTGTACTGTTCGCGATGTGCCTGGTGCTGCTGACGCTGGCATCGTTCAAGTTTAAGAAGCAGTTGACGTGACAAGGCCGATTGCGGCGGCGAGGCCGCAATCGGCTCATTCGAATTCCGACTCACGGCATGGCTTTGCCGCTGACCGCGAGATTGACCTTGCCTTCGTCCTTGAGGTCCGTGATGATTTGCAACGATTTGGCGAATACGCCTTGCTTTTCTGGGCTGAAAGTCACGCGAAGAATATGCGTGAGCTTGGCTTCGCCCTGCGAACCATCTTTGGCGACGAACGTGCCATCGCCACCCTGGATGTCAACGATTTTGAAGGGCTTGGCCCCGCTAATCAGGATCGGCTTTGTGATCGGGTTGCCGACTTTGGTAACGTCGAACTGAAGCTGGCCCGGCGCGACCGTCAACGTTGGCTCAACCTCCACGGTCACTGGAACATTGATCCGAGAATTATTGGCGGTCTTGATCCACACATCGGTGTACCACTTGCCGACGGGAATATCCGACCGCATCTTGGCGGTCACATCATACGTCATTCCGTATTCGGTCTGCCGCGGCTTGTTAATGCTCAGTTGAACGTAGCCGCTCTCACAGGTCGCTTCGGTGATGCGATTGTCTCCCACCATCGTGATCTGCGTGGTTGTCGTAGGGCTTGTGCCTTTGCGCATTTGGCCGAACGCAAATGAGTTCGGATTCAAGGCCACATCGGTCCGGCCGAACGCTCGCACCTCCAGCCGCACTTCCTCGACGACGGGCTGCGTGAAAAGGACGAAGATGATGACCGATTTGGTTCCGACAAACCGGCGTGAATCCATTTGGGCATTGACCGTGGCCGTTTTCCCGGGTGGGATGACCATGGTGGATGCCGACGGCGTAACGCAACCGCACGACACTCTCAAGTTGGCGATTCGAACGGTGTCTTTCGTCGTGTTCTTGATGGTGAAGGCGTGATGCAGCATCGGTCCGACCGGCACGTTACCGAAATCGTGAACCTGGGTGTCAAATAAGGAAGCTAAGCCGTCTGCCGCCCAAGCCGGCGACAACAAGCTTGCCCCCACAATCAGAGCAAAACTGTACCGGAACATGTCGCAAATCCCCCGCTGAGGTTCATCTCCGGTCCGTCCCGGACCTCGCTCCGCATAAAATTCAGAGCGAAAAGAGACGATCCAACCGACTCTTTCCCGATCAAGTTTTTCAGTCAAACAAAACTTAATGATTTCTCGACGTTTTTGTTTTCATGGCCCGTTGCAATCCGGAAATTCTTCCCAGTTTTTGGAGTCGCACTCGAATGTCGAAATACCCCATTTTACCAGCATTATCCCAGTTAGTGGTCATGGGCCAAAACCGCGGCGATCACCGACTTCGCACCAGCCCGGCGCCACGCCTTCGCACTCTCGCTTAACGTGCTGCCGGTGGTCATGACGTCGTCGATCAACAATATGGTGCGCCCCCGAACGTCGGCCTTTCGAGAGACCTTGAAGACGCCTTTCACGTTCTCACGGCGACCGGTCGGCGACAGCGACGTTTGCACGGGGGTCGCTCGAACCCTACATTGCCAATTCGACCGAACTGGAATGCGCAGCTTTCGCGCCCATTCCCTCGCAAGAATCTCGCTTTGATTGAACCCCCGCTTCCATCGTCTGGTCCAATGCAAGGGGATCGGCGCTATCAAATCAACGCCCATTGCTCGCAATGTCGTCTCCGAATCGGCGGCCCAACGCCGACCGACGGCCTCAGCGAGGCTTTCGCTGCCCGGCCGCTTCATTTGCAGGATCAATTCGCGAAGCAAGCCATCGTATGGGCCTAGCCGAAACGCGCGGTCAAAGGCGTAATGTTCGTTTCGACATTTGGCACACCCGTTTTCAACTTCCGCGAACGGACCAACTGTGCCACTGCATCGCGGACACGAGTTGGAAGGGTCATTCGTAATTCGCTCCGCGCAAGCCGAGCAGAAATCATCAACATCTTCTGGTAACTGCGAATGACATGCAAAACAGATGCCAGGCATCACGAAATGCCGGAGTCCTTGCCAGACCGTCGTCAGCCGCAAATGCACGCTCTGTTTCGCAAACGGGTTTTGGAAACTCGATCCAGAGGGGGAATGCGAACATGATACTCGATGCGGACAGGTTGGTTCAATACTCAAGCGATTTTTCGCGTCGGATAAATGGCAATTTCAACCTGCGAAGAGTCATCCGCGAGCTCGACCTGCGGCAAAACTAACACGAAGCGAGACGGGCTTTCCGCGCTCGGTTCGAATCGGATCTCGCCGTCGTTTTCATGCAACAGCCGCCAGGCCGTCGAAAGTCCGAGGCCGCGTCCGCGACCCGCCGTGCGGCCGCTGTAAAACGGGTCGAAGAGATGCTCAACCTGGTGCGGCGATGGTCCCAGCCCGCTGTCCTCGATCGAAAGCAACCATTTCCGGTCAACCGCCGTGAGTTCCATTCGAACCCAACCGTTGCGACCGGCGGCATCACAGGCGTTCCGAAGCACGGCTGCAAGCGCGGTGCGAAACATTTCTTCGTCGATCAACGCCATCGGCGCCGATTGGCGAGGCTGCCATTCGACTGCGCACTGCTTGGGCTTGAGTGAACGAATGCTGCCGCGCGATCACTTCGGCGACGAGACAGTTCAGATCAACCGATTGACGATGAGGCGTGGCCGGACGGGCGAACTGCATCAGGTCCATCAAGATTTGATGAACGCGCTCAGTTTGACGAATAACGATGCGCAAGGCTTCGCGGCGATCGGGATCATCTTCACGCCGCAACAGGTACTGACACTGTCCTGAAATGACCGCCAACGGATTATTGATTTCGTGCCCGGCGCCGGCGGCAAGTTCAACCAGGGCGCGAAGCTTTTGCTTGTGGAGGCGCGCCGCTTCACTCTGGCGTTGCTTCAGCAGCGCCTGATGCAACAGATCGATTTCGCGTTCGAGACGGCTTCCCAGCGGACCGCTATTCAAATGCCGATTCTCGATTGCGAGCGCCAACAGTTCGGGGAGAAGCGTGCCAGGCTCGGTTGAAAACTGCATTTTCCGGCCTGGTTGCAACGATTCCTCGACACACCACTCCGCACCGATGCTGTTCAAATCTTCTTCGGCGAGACCCAATCGTTGGAGCAACGTCGAGCAATCCGTCCCGCGATGCAATCCGAAATCATGCCCGTTGGTCTGACCCCAAAGAACGGCAAGCTGAATGATTTCGAAAAGGCGTGAATTTGATTCACTCAGATCGAAGTCGGATGGCTGATGATCGAGGCAGCCGACAATGGCACAAAGCCAGGTGGGGAGATTCCATCGACGAGCGAGCCGCCTGGCCAATGCCGCGGCATCGATCCCCCAGGCATCGTGCTGAATGTCAAAGGCGTTTTCCGCGAAGACCGGTTGACGCATGCAAACCGACACTGCATCTGGGTCAACGGCACACATCGCCAACCATCCAAGAGGCGCCAGCAAGCCCCCGATCCAGGGCAAGCCGGTTCGACGGAGCCAATTCGTGTCGCGATCCGCTCGGCCACTTCCGCGTAGGCGATTGCCGCCCGATAGACCGGCTCAATCTCGGGGCGGGACCAATCAACTTGGCAGCGCGAGGAATCCTGAAGCCGAAGTAGCGCTTGCTGCAAAGGGGCCGCGGAGCGAAAAAGCTCTTCAGGAAATGAAATTGTGGATTGAGTCGTCAGATGACGAGCGATGAGCAGAACGGCGCCGGGATCATGCCGGATTTGCAGCCAAACGGATGGCGAGGAAGAACGGGCCAACGCGACCAATGATGCCGCTCCAGGCGAAAGCCACGGCAGTTCGATCGCCGATTCGCCTGGGTCGGAAAGTCTCACCGCTTCCACTCCTTCTTCCTTGAAGGAGGCCGCAACCAGCGGATCAGCGGCCAGAAATCGGCGGTCAGAAATCAGTGGTCAGACGCAATTGCTGACCGCTGATTTCCGCCCGCTGACCTCTGACCTCTGACTTCTGATATCGGTCCTCTGTTCAAGCGGACGCCGAGGCCGGTTCGATCTCGAGCTGGCGCACATGCGATCGATCAGTTCCTCGACCATGAACGGCTTGTGCAAGAAGTCGTCGGCGCCCGAAAGTTTCAATTCCTGGATCTTGTCTTCCTCGATCATGCCGCTGATGCAAATAATGCGGACGTCTTCGAGGGTATTGTCGGCACGGACGCGGTGGCAGACTTCCTTGCCGTTGATATCCGGCAGCATCACGTCCAGGACGATGATGTCGGGCCGATATTCCTTGACCATCATGCCGGCGTCGAAACCGTTGCCCGCGATGCGGACCTCGAATCGGCCGTCGTCTTCCAACGACTTGTTGATCAAATCCACCAGGTCCGGATCGTCGTCCACCAACAGCACCTTGCGTTTGCCGCTTTCCAAGGCATCGGTGGGGATGCCGTTGTCCTTCATGAATTTGTAGAGGGCTTCGCGCGGAATCCGGCGAAACCGGGAGCCTGGAACGCGAAATCCCTTCAATTGTCCGTTGTCAAAACAACGAATGATGGTTTGCTGCGAAACTTTACAGATCTTGGCGGCTTCGCCAGTCGTGAACACCGTCTTCATATATTCGTCCACCCCTGACGGGCCGTCGGCCCGTCGTCACGAGAATGTTCGACTTCGCTCCAAAATCGCAAGCGAACCCGAACAGGAATCGTCCCTGATTGGCCTCTTCTCCATCCCGGAGCATCCCATCCTTTTCCGCATTCCTCGCTGCCGTCATGCTCGTGCGTGCCGGCAGAGCGGGGCGGCAAATGATGTCATTCCCAGATGCACAACCGAGGGGGGATGGTGAGCAGTCTCGGACGGGGGTTGCCAATCTTAACACCGCGCAGGATTGTAACCAAGTTGCGAAGTGTGTCAACGCGAATCGGTGCTCCCTCCTCACACCAAGCTTGCGTGCCTGCCCAAGCTTCCTCGCCGTCGAGGTTCGCGCCGCTTACGCCCTCTCAGTTTGCCAATCCGGCGCGATTTGACCAAAACTTGGTTGTTTGTGCAATCGGATTACCTTTCGAAAACCAAAACTCTTACCTTCCTTATCGACTTGAGCGCCTGCCGAGTTGAGCTTCTTTTCTCCAATTTATCAGGTCTACCATTCATTACTCAAGGTGAACCAACAGCACGGCCAAATCGGCCGGCGTAATCCCACTTATTCGGCTTGCTTGACCCAGGTTTTGCGGTCGAATGCGCGACAGCTTTTCGTGCGCCTCAATTCGAAGTTGTGAGATCGCCAGGTAGTCCAATTGAGCTGGAATCGATCGCGATTCCATTCGCTGGAACCGTTCGACTTGAGAGGTTTGACGGTCGACATAGCCCGCGTATTTCGCCTCGAGGACAACCTGTTCGACGACATCGGGCGAGAAATCGGCTGCCTGCGGGCACCAGGCAACAACTTGCTCCCATTCGGTCTCCGTCCGCTTCAGGTGCTTTTCGAGTGACTCGCCGTCATGTTTGCGCGACCGTAAAAGTTCCCACAGACTCGCAATGCCCGACTGCTTTCGCTGATAGCGCAACCACTCCTCGTCGTTGGCCAAGCCGACACGGCGGCCGACCGGCGTCAGTCGCTGATCGGCGTTGTCATGTCGGAGCAGCAAGCGATACTCGGCTCGTGAAGTGAACATGCGATACGGCTCATCCACGCCCTTCGTCACCAAGTCGTCGATCAGCACGCCGATGTAGGCTTGGCTGCGATCCAGGATCAGCGGCAGCTCGCTCTTGAGTTTCAGCGCGGCATTGATTCCGGCCATCAGTCCCTGGGCCGCGGCTTCCTCGTAACCCGTCGTTCCGTTAATCTGCCCGGCGAAATACAACCCCGCGACGGGCTTGGTTTCCATGGTCGGATGTAGTTGCGTTGGCGGCGCGAAGTCGTACTCAACCGCATAGCCCCAGCGCATCACCTCTGCGTTTTCCAGACCCGGAATGAGCCGCAGCATTGCCTGCTGGACGTCCTTCGGAAGGCTCGTGGAAATACCGTTGCAGTAATATTCGAGCGTGTTTCGACCTTCGGGCTCGAGAAAAATCTGATGGCGGTCTTTGTCCGCGAAACGCACCACCTTATCCTCGATCGACGGGCAGTAGCGCGGGCCGCAGCTTCGAATCTGACCGGAATACATGGGCGCTCGGTGCAGATTGGCGCGAATGACGTCATGCACTGCCTGGTTCGTGTAGGTGATGTGGCAACGCACCTGCGGCTGCGTAATCCGCTCGGTGCTGAAGCTGAATGGCCGCGGGTCGGCGTCGCCGGGCTGTTCCTCGAGTTTCGAGAAATCAATGGTGCGGCCATTGAGCCGGCACGGCGTGCCGGTCTTGAAGCGTGCCAGTTCAAAGCCGCAATGGGTCAGGCAATCGCTCAAGGCCTCGGCGGTCTGATCGCCGGCGCGGCCGCCGCGCGATTTGGCCTCGCCGGTGTGCATGAGCGCTTTCAGGAACGTGCCGGTGGTCAAGATCACTGCCTGGGCCCGATATTCGGTCTGGCCGGCAGCCATGACGCCGAGAACTCGCCGTGAGCCTTGATCCCCGTCGATGAGGAGCCCTTCCACCATTTCTTGGCGGAGCGTAAGATTGGGCTGCGTTTCAACGCGCCGTTTCATCTCGAACTGGTACGCCTTTTTATCGGCCTGGGCTCGCGGCGAGTGCATCGCCGGACCTTTGGCACGATTCAGCATTCGAAACTGAATCGCTGTCGCGTCGATGACCTTGGCCATCTCGCCGCCCAGTGCGTCAATTTCTCGAACGATCTGCCCCTTGGCCACGCCGCCAATCGCCGGATTGCAGGACATTTGTGCGACGGCGTCGGCGTTCATCGTCAACAAGGCCGTGCGCATTCCCAGCCGGGCGGACGCCAATGCCGCCTCGACGCCGGCATGCCCAGCACCGACTACCACGACATCGAATTCGTACGACAAGTTGGACACAACAATTCGCGACCGAGCGGCAGAGACTGACCAATCACCCTGATATCATCATATCGCCGTCGGCTAAATGGAAGGCCCCTGAACAAGGAACTCCGGTTCTCGTTCAGGGGCCGAATGGCATTCACCAGAAGTCTAATTCTTCTTAAATCCTTCCTGCCGCACAACAGTCAGGCGAATCTGCCCGTAATCATCCTCGACGCGAAAAACGGTTTCGCGAATGTCGTCTTCCGATGTTCGGCCAAAAGCCTTGCCGTAGGCCGCTTCGCGTCGCAGCAGTTCCTGCTCGATCTTGTCGGGGAAGAATGCGATAAGCCGCCACGGCACTTTGCCAATCTGGAGTTCCGCGGCGATCGATTGAAGCGATTCCACATTGTCATCCATCCAGAAGATGCGATCCGGCACGCGGTCGCCCGGTTCGAGCTTGGCCGGCCGGCGCTCAAGGTTCGTGATCAGCTTAATTGATTGATCTTGATACTGGACGCCGAGGATCGCGCCCATGCGTTTCAATTGATCGAGATAATTTGCGGCGCCGCTGATGCGAAAAAGCAGTGTCCAACGCAACTGGCGCTTTTGTTTGAGCGTCGGCGAGAGTTTGCCGCCATTGCCCAGGCCTTTTTGGTTTCCCGCGCCGTTGTCGCCGCCATTGCCGCGGCCGCCCTGCCCGTGTTGCCCTAAGTCGCCACCCTTAAGCCCACGAACCATTCCCTGCAGATCGGGCAACGCCGGCAGGTTTTTTGCGTTCTGTTCAACCTTGGCGGTCGGATCGTCGACGCCGGTGATCACCGGCTTTTCCGCTTGCGGTGCGACTTTTGGTGGCGCGATCGGCGGAAAGCGCATTGAGCGGAACCTGCTGCATATTCTCAATCTGTTTTGCCTGATCGGGCCCAACGAGGTTTCCGAGCCGTGTCCCGTCGTCATTGCCGTTCCGCCCGCCACCCGGTGTGCCGACGAGGTCGACCACCTCGAAACTGATTGGCTTGCGGCTCTTGGAAAACAACCCTGCCATCACGCCGAAAACGATGATTAAGACAATGACCGCATGCACTGCAATCGACGCCACCGCCGAGAATGGAAACTCGCGCTCACGGGTGTATTTGATAATGACTGCGTCATCTGGCAGCGCCGGCGCACTTTGACTCATGGGAGACTTCCCCTGACCGATCGAGGGCTCCGTCCAGTAGAACCCATCAGATTAACATCGGCAAGAGGATTCCAGTCGCGAAACTTGAATTCACTGAAATTCGAAACTTGACAAGCAGGTAAATGGTAGATTCGAAACTTTATATACGTTTCGCGCAGACTTGAACTGTGAGCATGCGCGAAACGCAAACAATGGCTTACTTCTTCACTTCGTAATCGGCGTCGATGACATCGTCGCCGCCGCCTTTTTGTTCTCCCGCGTTCGGGGCCGCGCCCGGAGCCGGGCCGGTCCCCGGTCCAGCGCCCTGTTGCGAATAGAGATGTTGGGCCATCGCCTGGGAGGCTTGCATCAACTCGTTCACGGCCTGTTTAACCGCGGCGGGATCTTCGCCCTTGGCCGCTGTTTTCACCTTTTCCGCAGCAGCGAGGATTGGCGCCTTGTCCGATTCGGAAATCTTGTCCCCGGCGTCCTTGAAAGTCTTTTCAATTTCCCAGACGGCCCGATCGGCTTCGTTGCGGGCGTCGGCCAACTCTTTCTTTCGCTTATCGTCCTCGGCGTGCGATTCCGCGTCTCGCGTCATGCGCTCGATTTCGTCCTTGTTTAGACCGCTGGAGCCCTCGATGCGAATCTTGTTTTCCTTGCCGGTGCCTTGATCCTTCGCGGTCACGTGCAGAATACCGTTGGCATCGATATCGAACGTCACCTCGATTTTCGGCGTGCCGCGCATGGCCGACGGAATGCCATCGAGGTGGAAGCTGCCGATTTTCTTGTTGTCCGACGCCATGGGGCGTTCGCCCTGATAGACTTGAATTTCGACGGAGGTTTGATTGTCAGCCGCAGTGGTGAAGATTTCGCTCGCCTTCTTCGGGATCGCCGTATTGCGCTGGATCAGGGGTGTCATGCGGCCATGCAGCGTCTCAATGCCGAGCGTCAGTGGCGTGACGTCAATGAGCAACAGCTTCGACTGGCTGCCAAGCATCAGTTGCGCCCTTGGATGGCCGCGCCGATCGCGACGACCTCGTCCGGATTGACGCCCCGATGCCCGTCCTTGCCGAAAATCTGCTTGACTAATTCCAGCACCTTGGGCATGCGGGTCATGCCGCCGACCATGACGATTTCATCGACATCGCCGGGTTTGTAGCCGGCGTCACGCAAAGCACTCAGGACGGGGCCGCGACAGCGCTCGATCAAGTGATCGACCATCCGCTCGAATTGCGACCGCGTCAGGGTCAAGTCGATATGCTTGGGCGTGCCCTTAATTGCGGTGATGAACGGCAACTTGATGCTGGTCTCGGCAACCTTGGAAAGATCTTTCTTGGCCTGCTCCGCGGCCTCTTTCAGACGCTGGAGCGCCATCGGATCCTTGCGAAGGTCGAAACCGTCGTTATCCTTCGTGAACTGCTCGGCCATCCAATCGATGATGACCTGGTCGAAGTCGTCGCCGCCCAGGTGCGTGTCGCCGTTGGTTGACTTGACCTGGAAGACACCTTCCTCGCCGACGTCGAGAATGGAAATATCAAACGTGCCGCCACCGAGATCAAAGACTGCGATTTTGGAATCTTTCTTTTTATCCAAGTGGTAGGCGAGCGCGGCCGCGGTCGGCTCGTTGATGATGCGCATTCGCTGCTTGTTCTTTTTGCCGGTCTTGGGGTCCTCGATTTCCCATTCAGTTTCGAAGCCGGCGATAGCGGCGGCGTCGATCGTCGCCTGACGCTGGGCGTCATTGAAATAAGCCGGAACCGTGATCACCGCTTTTTTGACCGTTTGGCCGAGATAGGCTTCCGCCGATTCTTTCAGGTTTCGCAATATCAGCGCGGAAATCTCGGGCGGCGTGAAGGTTTTGCCGTCCACTTCGACCTTGACGAAGTCGTTTGGTCCGCCAACGATCTTGTACGGAACAAGTTTTTCTTCGCTTTCGACCTCGGAATGGCGACGGCCCATGAAGCGCTTGATCGAGTAAATGGTTCGCTGTGGATTCGTGACGGCCTGGCGCTTGGCGGGTTCGCCGACCAGACGCTCACCTTTGTCCGTAAATGCGACTACGCTCGGCACCAGAGGCCGGTCGCTAGCCTTGTTGGGGATGACCTTGACTTGGGTTCCTTCCATCACCGCCACGACGGAGTTCGTGGTGCCCAAATCGATGCCAATAATCTTTTCAGCCATTGATTGCACTCCCAATGCGGCGGATAGTCAAACGCTCTATGTCAGATGGTCCACGTCACATTTTGTCTTTGCTTTGCTTAATTGTATTGCGGGAAGCAAGTCCGGTGCCGCACACTTTTGTTCCACCGGATTTCGCACAATACCTTACGCCAATGAGACTTATAGCTCAGGAAATGCTGAGCAGTCCTTTGCTGCCATATGGATCGAAATCGGCCTGCTGCCAAATTGACAGGAGTCATTTCCGCTTAGAGTTCTCATTGGCGATCGATCAGTTGCGAATCGTTGGTAATGGAGTGCTGAAGCGCGGCAATCATTGACGTGGACTCCAGCGGCATGTAAAAAATCAGCCGAAATTCAGAATCGACCGCAATTCGAAAGGCCTCACATGGCCCGCAAGACCGAGGGCGCGGCAATCTCCGGCAACAACCGTGCTGACGCCTCGTTGGCCGGTCTGCGGAGCCAGATCGACAATCTCGATCAAAACATTTTGAAACTGATCAATGCACGGGCCGAGTTGGCGGTCGAAATCGGCAAAATCAAACAAGACCGAGCGACCGACATCTTCTCGCCGGCGCGAGGAGGAGGTGATTCAGAATCTCCTCAATTCGAATCTCGGTCCGTTGGATCCGTTGACGGTTCGAGCCATTTATCGTGAGATCATGAGCGGTTCGCGCGCGATCCAGCGGATGTTGAAGATCGCGTATCTGGGCGGGGAATACTCTTTTAGCCATTTGGCGGTGTTGGAGCGATTCGGCCAGTCGTTCGAGTCGGTGCGAGTCAGCAGCATTGCGGCCGTCTTCGAGGAAGTCAACAGTAAGCACGCCGACATCGGCGTGGTGCCGCTCGAGAACTCAACCGACGGCCGAGTGGCCGACACATTGGAAATGTTCATTCGCTTGCCGCATATTCGCATTTGTTCTGAGATTCGCCTGCGGGTGCATCATCATCTGTTGGCAAATTGCGATCAGCCGGAGATTCGGCGGATTTACAGCAAGGGAAATGCGCTGAGCCAATGCCGCAATTGGCTATCGAAAAACGTGCCGCACGCCACGCAGCACGAGGTATCGAGCACGGCGGAGGCGGCTCGGCTCGCCCAGTCCGAGTCGGGCGCCGCGGCGGTCGCCAGCCGTCAAGCCGCGGTGCGATATGGCTTGCGAATTCTCTTCGAGAACATCGAGGATTCGCCACACAACGAAACGCGGTTCGCGGTAATCGGGTCGCGACCCGTCGCCAAGACGGGCAACGACAAAACCGCGCTCATGTTCAAGGTTTCGCATCGGCCCGGTTCGCTGGTCGATGCCCTGAGCCTTTTTAAACAGAATAGAATCAATCTGACTTGGATCGAGTCATTTCCAGCCCGAACGCAGAAAATGGAATACATCTTTTTCGTCGACTTCGAAGGCCACATTGACGACCCGAAAGTCAGTAAGTGTCTGAAGTCCCTGCAAGCCCAATGCGAAATGCTCACCGTTCTTGGATCGTTCCCCACGGCGCCAATCAGCGGTGACTGATTGGTGGCAAACCTGATAATGTAACGGTTAAGCGTTTGGGCGCCGGCGCACCAACCACGGCCCGATTCGCAGCCCGGAGATTTATCATGATTCTGGTCTTGCGGCCTGACGCGACTGCCGAGCAGTTTGATCATGTTTTGCAGCGGATCCAGGAAATGGGCTACACGCCGCACGTCAGCAAGGGCCAGCACCGAACGATTGTGGGCGCGATTGGCGACGACAACCTGCCGCAGGCCGAGGAAGCGTTCAACTGTCTTCCCGGCGTCGAACAGGTCTTGCGCATTCAAAAACCATTCAAGCTCGCGAGCCGCGAATTTCACAAGGCCGACACGGTGGTTCCGGTCGGGACGACCAAAATCGGCGGCGGCCACCTCGGCATCATCGCGGGACCTTGCGCAGTTGAAAACTTCGAGTTTCTCGACATCATCGCGGGACGAGTGAAAGCCGCCGGAGCCAACTTGCTTCGCGGCGGCGCGTTCAAACCGCGCACCAGCCCCTACTCCTTTCAGGGGCTCGGCGAAAAAGGCCTCCAGATCCTCCGCGAAGTCGGCGACAAGCATGGCATGCCAATCGTTACTGAAGTCATGGACCCGCGCCAGGTGGAACTCATTGGCCGCTACACCGACATGTTCCAGGTCGGTGCGCGAAATATGCAGAATTTCGACCTGCTCAAGGAAGTGGGCCAGACTGACAAGCCAGTTTTTCTGAAGCGCGGCATGAGCGCGACGGTCAAGGACTTGTTGATGTCGGCCGAGTACATTCTCGCCTCCGGGAATAAGCAGGTCGTGCTTTGCGAACGCGGAGTGCGCACCTTCGAGGATTCAACCCGAAACATGCTCGATCTGGCATGCGTACCCAACATCAAAGGGCTTTCGCACCTCCCGGTGATTGTCGATCCGAGCCATGCGACCGGCCGGCCCGATTTGATCCCGGCCATGGCCCTGGCAGCCGTCGCCGCGGGGGCTGACGGAGTGCATGTCGAAGTTCATTGCTGCCCCGAGAAAGCGCTTTCCGATGGTCCGCAGGCGCTCTTGCCGGATCAGTACGATGACTTGATGCAGCGGCTTCGGCGAGTCGCCGACGCCGTGGGCAAGTCGATTTAAGCCGCATGCGGCTTTGCAGGTGCACCCTAATGATTCTTGTCTTGCATCCCGACGCTACGCCCGAACAAATTGACCACGTGATGGATCACGTTCGGCAACTCGGTTTTTCTCCTTATCCGATCAAGGGCGAATTTCGCACGATCATTGGCGTGGTCGGCGACGACACCAAGCCGCAAACCGAAAGCTTTCAGACGCTGCCAGGAATCGAGCAGGTGTTGCCGATCCTGAAACCGTTCAAACTCGCCAGCCGCGAGTTTCACAAGGCCGACACGGTCGTCGAGGTGGGAACGACGAAGATCGGCGGCGGCCATTTAGCGGTCGTCGCCGGGCCCTGCGCGATTGAAAACTACGAGTACTTGGACATTATCGCCAAACGAGTCAAAGCCGCCGGCGCCAATTTGCTTCGCGGCGGCGCTTTCAAACCGCGCACTCAGCCCCTATTCGTTCCAGGGGTTGGGCGAAAAGGGCCTGCAAATCCTCCGCGAAGTCGGCGACAAACACGGCCTGCCAATCGTCACCGAGGTGATGGATACGCGACAAGTGGAGCTGGTCTGCCGTTACGCCGACATGTTGCAGATTGGCGCCGGAATATGCAGAATTTTGATTTGCTCCGGGAGGCGGGAATCACGAACAAGCCGATCCTGCTCAAACGCGGCATGAGCGCCACCGTGAAAGACCTGCTGATGTCGGCGGAGTATGTCCTGGCCTCGGGAAATTCGCAAGTGGTTCTGTGCGAACGCGGCGTGAGGAGCTTCGAAGATTCCACCCGCAATATGCTAGATTTGGCCAGTGTGCCAAACATCAAGGGTCAATCGCACTTGCCAATCATTGTTGATCCGAGCCACGCGACCGGCCGGCCCGATTTGATCCCGGCCATGGCCCGAGCCGCGGTCGCGGCCGGCGCCGATGGCGTGCATGTCGAAGTGCATTGCTACCCCGAAAAGGCGCTTTCGGACGGACCACAGGCGCTCCTGCCCGATCAATTCGACGCCCTGATGATGGACGTGCGGGTCATTGCAAACGCGTTCGACAAGGAACTCGACTAGACACGACAATGCCGCTTCGATTTGGCTTGTGTACGCCCGCCGCATCGTGGACTTCATTTCCCAGGGCCTTCAATTGGCCGAGCAACAGGGCCTAATTCGCCGTGTGCGGTATCGCTAATGGCGGACCTGAACCGGCCAACGGCGTGTGTGAACTCGTCGGCCGGGTTGTGTTGCCGCTGGCAAATCCTCCAGTTTTCTGGCCGGCCGCGACAAGGCTGAACTACGCTGGCTCGCGACAATTCCGCGTCGGGCTTTGCAGGCTCCGGCGGTCGCTCCGATGACATCGGCTTGACAAGTGCTCACTCAATTTACAGACAACCAGAGAGAGATTTCCATCACCGCGAGTCTATTATGTCACGTAAGAAGTTCATCGCCGGCAACTGGAAGATGTACAAGACCCGCGCCGAGGCCCGAGCCCTGGCGGCCGCCATCCGGGACGGCGTCGGCAGCGACGACCGCGTGGCCGTCGCTCTTTGTCCGCCGTTTCCCTGGTTGTCGACGGTCGCGGAGACTGTAATGAGCAGCCCCATCACGGTGGGAGCCCAAGACGTCTATCCGGAGCCTGAGGGGGCGTTCACCGGCGAGGTTAGCCCCGCAATGCTGCTGGACGCCGGATGCAAGTACGTGATCGTCGGGCATAGTGAGCGCCGAACCGTCATTGGTGAGAAGGACGACTTAATCAACGCAAAGGTAAACTTCGCTTTGAAGTCTGGTTTGAATGTGATTTTTTGCATCGGTGAAACTCTCCTGGAGCGCGACGCAAACAAGACCGAGTTGATTTTGGACAACCAATTGACCTGGGGTCTGCGAGATTTGCCGCGCGATCGGCTCGATCGATTGGTAATCGCATACGAGCCGGTTTGGGCGATTAACACCGGACGAACGGCGACCCCGGAACAGGCCCAACAAGCGCATGTGTTCGTGCGCTGGCGATTCTCGCAGTTATTCGGAAATGATGCCGCGATGGCCCTCACCATCCAATATGGGGGAAGCGTTAAGCCGAACAACGCGAAGGATCTGATTTCGAAGCCCGATGTCGATGGCGCGTTGGTGGGTGGAGCAAGCCTTGCGGCCGACTCGTTTCTCGCAATCGTCGAGGCTGCAAAATCGTAGCTTGGGCAAATTGCGCTAGCTGAGAATCATAAACGCGGCCGCCTAGTCGTATTGCCAGGGCCCGGAGGCGGTTCATATAATTCCGTATTCAACCAGTTGCCGGGGATGGATTCCTAAATTCGTATGGGAGTAGCGGTTGTGATCACGTTTGGCGCGTCGTTTTGGGTGCACCTGCTCAACACGTTTGTTCTGCTCACCGGGTTGTTCATGATCCTGCTCGTGTTGATTCAGCGTGGCAAGGGCGGCGGTCTTGCAGGGGCCTTCGGCGGCACCGGCGGATCGAGCCCGTTTCGTTCGCGAGCGGGCGACGCCTTCACCCGGTTCACGTTGATCGTCGCGGCCGTCTGGGCGCTGTCGATTATCCTGGAAGTGAAACTGGTGCAAAACGCGGGAGTCGCGGCAACCAGCGTGCTTGGCGGCAAGTAACCATCTGGATCATTCGCATTCCTTTCGCGTGGCCGGGATCCGCCGCGCTGTTCATTTTCATTGTGAGGCCGCCGTGTTGCTCAGCATGACAGGCTTTGGTGAAGCCCGCCATCAGAGTGATGCGCAATCCTTGAATGTTGAAATTCGTTCCGTCAACAATCGCTACTTGAAAATTTCCCTGCGCACCACGGAACCGTACAACCTATTCGAGCCGGAACTCGAACGCCTACTTCGCAAAACGGTCCGACGGGGCACGCTGCAAATTCAGATTCGCGGCGAACGACAGGGACAGGCATCGGATTACCGGATCAACCTGATCGCCCTGCGAAGTTATCTCGAACAAGTCCAATCGGTCGCCAATGAGATGGGCTTGGATCCATCCGCCGCCGCGACTCTCATGGCGCCCTGCGTCGGACTGCCGGGAGTCGCGTCCGAACCGGGCAGCAACACCGGCAAGACCGCCGAGGAATGGCAGATCTTGGAGCGAACTGTCGAGCAGGCACTGGACCGCTTACAACTGATGCGGCGGGAGGAGGGCCGTCGCATGGCCGACGAACTTCTCGCGATGCGCAGAGAATCGCCGACGAGCTCGAAGAAATCAAGAAACGAATTCCGATCGTGACAACCGGCTATCGCGATCGCCTGCTCGAACGCGTTCGCGGGCTGCTGACGGAACCGTCGATTCCATTGCGTCCGGAGGACGTCATCAAGGAAGTTGCCATTTTTGCTGATCGGAGCGATATTTCGGAAGAGGTCGTTCGGCTGAGCAGCCATCTAGACCAATTGCACTCCGTGATCACGACGGACTCGGAGGGCCCGGGACGAAAGCTGGAATTCGTGGTGCAGGAGATGGGTCGCGAAACCAACACGATCGGCGCAAAAGCAGCCGATGTGCAGATTTCGCGCCACGTGGTCGAGATCAAAGCCTTGCTGGAAAAAATCCGGGAGTTGATTCAAAACGTGGAATGACACAAGCCGGTCGCGGCGGAGACACATGGCGAAAGGTCCGCTGATCATTTTGTCGGGACCAAGCGGCAGTGGGAAAACAACGCTGACCGCCCACCTACTGTCGGATTCGTCTCTGCCGCTGCGCCAGTCGATTTCGGCCACGACCCGGCAACCGCGGCCAGGCGAGCGCGACGGAGTTGATTACTTTTTTCTGAAGTCAGACGAGTTTCGCCGGCGAATTGAAGCGGGCGATTTTTTGGAGTGGGCGAGGTTTTCGGCGATTACTATGGCACGCCACGCGAGCCGGTGGAAACGCAAAGGGAACGTGGGGTCGGGCAGCTCCTGGTCATCGACGTTCAAGGTGCGGCCCAGGTGAGGCGAACGTGCCCCGACCAGGTGTCAATCTTTTTGACGACGCCGTCGCTGGAGGTGTTGGAAACGAGACTTCGGGACCGCCATTCCGAGGATGAGACGACGATCCAAAAGCGATTGGCGACGGCACGACACGAGCTTGAACGCGCAAACGAGTATGATTATCAAGTCGTCAATGATGAATTGGAAACGACAGTCCGCGAGTTGAGAACCATTATCACGCCTATGTTTCGGGAGTGAGCAGATGCTCGATGAATTGAAAGAGGAAGGCATTGTCAACAAGGTCGGCGGGCGGTTCAAGCTGTCCACGCTGATTCAGAAGCGCATGGTGGCGCTCGATACAGGCGCCCGGCCGCACGTCGACTTGAAAACCAACGACAAGTTGTCGATCGTGATCCAGGAAATTCTACAAGACAAGATTTACCTGGATGTGAACGACGAGGTGCAGGTTCGCTCCGAGTCCGCGACCGACGCCCTGCGAAATGCGGTCTACAACAGCACGACCGATTGAACCAGATTGAGCGAGCGTCGCGCCGCCGCGCGACGCCCGCGTTTCAAATGTCCCACAAGTCCTTGTTCTTTCGCTTCTTGGCTTTCTGAAACTCCTCCTCCGTGACGTTGCTTCGGAATTCGAGCCCCGTGAGGTCGACTTCCGAGTTGGCCGGCGATGGCTCGGCTTCCTGCTGCGGCACTGGTGCTTCCGCTTCAGATTCCGCGCCCGGCCCTCGCTTCTTTGATCGCAGTTGCAGCTTGATCGGCACCTCGTGGAACGGCGTCCGTTCACGCAGGAATTTGGCCAAGTATCGCAGATACACCGCGTCGAACAATTCCGGGCCGTTGGTGAACAGGACGATGGTCGGCGGATTGGCCGCCGGCTGAGTCGCAAAAAAGATCTTTCCGTGGCGGTTTTGACGCGAAGGAGGGGGACGCAATCGATAGGCATCTTGCACCAGGCGGTTCAATTCACCCGTGGTCACGCGTGCCGAGGCCTGTTTGTGGAGATTTTGCGCCAAGTTCAACAATCGCCAGACGTTTTTTCCTTCCTTCGCCGTGATGAACGCCATCGGCACATAATCGAGCATCGGAAACACCGCCCGCATATATTCGGCGTAGTCGCCGGTGCGCAGCCGGTCGTTCACAAGATCCCATTTGTTGATCACAAAAATCGCGGGTTTGTTTTGCTCGACGATGTATTGCGTCAATTGCTTGTCCACCGTGCTCACGCGTAGCCGCGGATCGAAAAACATCATGACCACGTCCGCCCGGCGAATCGAGCGTTCGGCGCGAGCCAGACTGTAGAATTCGATGTCGCTCGCGAGACTTTTCTTGCGGCGCACCCCGGCGGTATCGATCGCGATGAACACCTTGTCGTCGCGCTCAAACCGCACATCAACGCTATCGCGCGTCGTGCCGGCGACTTCACTGACGATCATGCGTTCAGCTTGGGCCAGGGCATTAATAAAGGTGCTTTTGCCGGTGTTGCGACGGCCCACGATCGCGATCTTCATCTCAATCTCGGTGGGCGGCCGCGCAACGGCCTCCGCGGAAGGCACGTTCGCCACGATGGCGTCAAAAAGTTCCTGGCGTCCGCGCCGGTGTTCGGCGCTAAACGGCAGCGCCTCGCCGCGCCCCAGCCTGCGAAACTCTTCCGCATTTGGCTGCAATTCGCGAACGTCGCACTTGTTGGCGACCAACAGAATGGGTTTTGTGACCGCCCGCAATCGGCGATTCACTTCCTCGTCCAGCGGCACCACGCCGCTTCGAATGTCCACGACGAAAAGTACTACGTCCGCCAGATCGATGGCGTGCTGGATCTGCCGTTCGACATCCGCTGTGAGCTTGTCGCTGTCTTCGATTCCGATGCCGCCCGTGTCGACCAGCTCGAAGTACCGGTCGTCGGCTTGGATGACGGTCGAAACTCGATCGCGCGTGACGCCGGCCGTCGGATCGACGATGCTGATGCGCCTTCCCGCGAGGCAGTTGAACAACGAGGACTTGCCCACATTGGGGCGGCCTACGATCGCAACAACCGGCAAACCCATCCAATACTCCGACGGCGAACCAACCCTCAACAGCCTAACCCTAACATAACCCGATAACCCTAATCGCACAACTACCACAAAGTGTACCCGCCATCAATTACAACGGTCGCGCCAGTCATGTAACTGGAGGCGTCGCTGGCCAAATAGAGTGCCAGGGGGCCGATTTCAGGCGGTTCGCCGAGTCGGCCCATCGGCGCCATCGACTCGAATGTCTCTCTTAATTCCGGCTTTTCCGCGAACCACCGCCGATTCGGATCGGTTAGGAATCCGCCGGGAGCGATGGCATTCACGCGGACCTTGTGAGGCGCCCAATCGACTGCCAAGGTGCGAGTAAAGGCCAGCAAGGCCGCCTTGGTCGTTTCGTAAGCCCGGCCAAAGATCCCGCGGTTGACCACCAGGCCCGAGATCGACGCGATGTTCACGATCACGCCTTGCTGCCGCCGCACCATCGAACCGCCAATGTGCTTGCAGCAAAGAAACGCGCTGGTCAAATTTAAGTCGACGATTCGTTGCCAGTCTTCCAGCGGCATTTCTTCGGTCGGAGTGCCGATGCGCCGCCCGCCGACATTATTCACCAGAACGTCAATGGATGGATGTTCAGAGAGTGCTGCAGTGCACATCTTCTCAGCACCATCGGGCGTTCCGATGTCCGCCTGGATGATCGTGACGGCATGTCCAAATTCGCCGAGCTCGCCGGCGGCCGCCTGAAGGGTCACGGGTTCACGTCCGACAACAATCAGATCAGCGCCGGCCTCGGCGAGAGCCTTGGCGATTTCCAAACCGAGTCCGCGGCTTCCCCCGGTCACCAGTGCTTTTCGGCCGTCCAAGCGAAATCGGTCAAACACCCCCATAATCAATCCTCAACAACATCGAATCCGGAAATCCGGTCTCGCCAATGCATAAAATATGGCCGTCGTCCCCGGGCGGGTTGGGCAAGTCGTGAAATGCGACGAAGGCTATCACTGCGATGTTTGTGGGCGTCCGGTTGAGGCAATCACCGAGTCGGACCTATATTTGCGCTATGTTCTGGGCGAAGTGCCCCTGGAAACCCTTCATCTTCAACCGGAACGGCACATTCGCTGCAATCCGACCCAAGCGCAATTCATCGTCGCGGAAATTTTCGAACCAGTGGTGTGTGACGGGCCGTTCGCCAAATCGAGTCTGGATGCCGCCTATGTCGAGGAACAGCAACGCCGCGTCACCGCCGCCTGGAAACGATTGCAATCGATTCCAACTCTTGGCATCCCGATCACACAATATCCGTTATAGTGCGGATCAAAACGGCGCGGCGGCGCTCATTCAATTTCATCGAGCAGGTGGCCCATTTTTTCACGCTTGGTCTTCAGATACTTGCGATTGCTCGCGCTCGGCGGCATTTGGATCTTCACTCGCTCCACGATCTTCATGCCGTAACCGTCGAGCCCGATGACCTTTTTCGGATTGTTTGTCAGCAAACGAATTTCCCGCACCCCCAGATCAAAGAGAATCTGAGCGCCGATGCCGTACTGCCGCAGGTCCGGCGGAAAACCGAGCCGCTTGTTGGCCTCCACGGTGTCGAGTCCCTCTTCCTGCTGCAATTTGTAAGCACGCAGCTTGGCCATCAGTCCAATTCCCCTGCCCTCTTGCCGCATGTAAAGGAGGACGCCTCGCCCGGCAGTCACGATCTGATTGAGCGCATGGTGTAATTGCGAGCCACAGTCGCAAAGCGCGCTGTGCAACAAGTCGCCCGTCAAGCATTCGCTATGGACCCTTACGAGCACCGGTTCTTGCTGCACCGGCACAAAGCCGCTGGTCTCCACGCCGACTCCACCCACGCAGAGGGCCAGATGAGGCTCCGGGTCCACAATTGACTTATAAGCAATCAAATCGAAGTTGCCGAACTCGGTGGGCAGCTTCAATTCGATGGCGCGATGGATCAATTTCTCTCGTTTTCTTCGATAGGCGATGAGATCCTCGATGGTGCACATTTTCAGCCCGTGCGTGTTGCAAAACTGGCGCAAGTCGCTCACGCGAGCCATGGTGCCGTCTTCCTTGAGGACTTCGCAAATGACCGCCGCCTCCTTTAAACCGGCAAGTCTGGCGAGATCGACGCTTCCTTCGGTGTGCCCGGCACGAACCAGCACGCCGCCATCCTGCGCGCGCAGCCCGTCCATGTGCCCATGCCCGCGGACCAGGTCCGCCGGCGTCGAGCGGTCGTCGAGCACGACTTGAACTGTTCGCGCGCGGTCGAAGGCGGAAATCCCCGTGGTAATCCCGGTGCTCGCGTCGAATTTCTGGGTCAATGGCGTTGCCTTCGGGTTTCCTGTCGTTCCCGGCATTTGCTCGAGATGGAGCCGATCGCAAATCTTGGCGGACATGGCCAGGCAGAGCATTCCGCAAGCGTTGCGGACCATGAAATTGACCGCCTCGGGCGTCACCATCTCGGCTGCGATGACCAGATCGCCCTCGTTTTCGCGATGCTCATCGTCAACCAACACAATCATTTTGCCGGCACGCAACTCCTCAATTGCCTCGTCGACCGTGCAAAACCCGTCACGAGCTTCTGACATCGATTCGCCCCCTGTACAATCAAGAATGCTGGCGGTATTGTACTCCGCCGCGGATCAGGATGCTTGCCCTTCACTAGATCTGGTTGGAGAATATCGTCACCCGCCTGGAAAAATTGTCACCGCGACTGGTCAATGGTTGTTCTTGATGGGCTGACGGGATTCGCCCAGTTCGGCGATTCTCGTCAAAAACTCGCCGCAGTATGCCTGCGAAACTTAGAACGACGATTCCATCCGAGCGATGCCACCCGACCGATTCTCCTTTTCGAGTAGACGAATTTCATGAGTCAAAGACATGTTGGACTGTGGCTGATCGGGGCGTTCGGAGGCGTCGGTAGTACGGCGGCATTGGGGCTTTCGGCGTTGGCTCACGGCCTTACGGACACGACGGCCCTGACCACCGAGTTGCCGATGTTCGCGGGCGTCGAGTTCGATGGATTCGATGCATTCGTGGTGGGCGGCCATGACATTCGTCGCGGCAGTTTTTCCCAGAGCGTCCGCGAGTTGCACGAGCGTTCCGGCGTATTTGATCTCGCCCTGATCAAGGGTTGTGAAAGCGATTTGGAGCAATGGTCCGCCAATGTCCGCCCCGGCACGGTGCAACAAACCGGCACGACCATCAGCGGCCTGGCCAACCTTCCCGAAGCGAAGTCAATCGAGCCGCCGCAAGTGGCGATCCAACGTTTTCAAAAAGATCTGCGTGAGTTCCGGGCTCGAAATGAACTCGAGCAAGTTGTGGTGGTGAATGTCGCCTCAACGGAACCGCCATTTGACCTGGATGACCGCCATACCAGTTTGAAGAAGCTCGATGCCGCTCTGGACGCCAATCAATCGCCGGTGCTGCCCGCAAGTTCGCTATACGCTTACGCGGCGTTGGACCTCGGACTCCCGTATCTAAACTTCACCCCGTCGCTGGGAGCGGGGGTTCCGGCACTCGAAGAGCTGGCCGTTAAGCGTGGAGCTTCCATCTCTGGAAAGGACGGAAAGACCGGCGAAACGATGCTCAAATCGGTGCTCGCACCAATGTTTGCCAGCCGCAACTTGCAAATCCTCAGTTGGGTCGGTCACAACATTTTCGGCAATCGAGATGGCATCGTGCTCAATGATCCGGCGAACAAGGCATCCAAGGTCCGATCCAAAGACCAACTTATTTCGCAAATCACCGGCTACAAACCACAAACGCTGGTCTCCATCGAATACATCGAATCGCTGGACGATTGGAAGACCGCCTGGGACCACATCCATTTCAAGGGTTTCCTCGGCGCCAAAATGATCCTTCAGTTCATTTGGCAGGGCTGCGATTCATTGCTGGCCGCCCCGCTTGTCATCGACTTGGCCCGGCTGACGTTGCTTGCTCAGCGTCGAGGCGAAAGCGGCGTACTGCGGCATCTGTCGGCCTTTTTCAAGAGTCCGATGGGGGTGAACGAGCATCATTTTTTCCGCCAATATGCCTGGCTTGAAGAATACGCCGAAAAGGCTCGTGCCCAATGAAGGCCGACTAGCCAACCGACGGACGATTTGCTAACTTACCCGTTCTACTTTGGGCGAACATTGCGGAGCGATCATGTACGCGGTTTTCGTTGATGGATCTCGACAGTATCGAGTGTCGGAAGGCGAGTTGGTTAAAGTCGACTTTCGCGAAGTGGCCGAAGGCCAACGCGTCGAGTTTGGCAGGGTTCTCCTCGTGAAGAAGGATGGGGAGCCGGCGACGATTGGCCAGCCGGTGATTGAAGGCGCTCGAGTGGTCGGCGATTTGGCCGATCAATCGACCACCAAGACTATGATTCAGCACTTCCGCAAGCGAAAGAACTACCGCAGGCTCCGCGGGCACAGTCAACCGTTTACGTACGTCAGGATCAAGCACATTCTGATGGCGGGTCAGGAGATTCCCGCCTCGAGCGTGCAATCGCCCGCCCCGGCGCAGAATCAGGCGCCCGGCGGCCTAGTTCGGCCAGCCGCACGAATAACGGCTGGATCTGTTTCGAGCAAGGAGGCTCGGCCATGCGGCAACGAATCGCGCTGGCGTCCATCTCATTTGTCATTTTGTCACTCGCCGGCATCGCCGCTTACCAGCTCACTCGGGGCCAGCCGCCCACGATCAAGAAGGAATCCGATCCGATTCGGCCTGCCGTCTTTAATGCCCCTGCGGATTCCGGGGTGATTCCGACGCGCGGCCCAGTCGCCAATCCGTCAGTGCATGATTTGACCAAGATGTCGGTCCAAACTCGACGCCTTTATCTCTCCGCCCGATCCGGCGCAGAATGGTTGCTCCGCGCAGACAATTCCTCCAATGGGCGGTTTTTGCCGGGATGGAATCCCGCGCTGGGACAACCCCTCGAGAGCGACGACTATTTGCAACAATGCGGCGCGACCTATGCACTCGCAAAGGCGGCGCACTATTTCGGCGACGAACGCTATCTCATGAAGGCCCGACAGGCGATTCTGTCACTACTTGCCGACACGAAGACCGAGGCCAATGACCCGACCTGCCGCTGCACGTCGCTTCCGACCATCATGGTCAATCCGCTCGCCGCGGCCGGCATGCTGCTCATGGCGATTCATGAACTACAGGAGCCGGCTGACGACCTCCTCAAAACCGGTGAAGAACTCGGCGCAGTTTGTTCGCAAACAGCAACAGCCCGATGGTTCGTTTCGGCTGAACAGCAAGGGCGAACAAGTTTCAATCGATGCGGAATCGGCTCGAATATTCCCGGCTTGGCGGTGTATGGGTTGGTGCTTAGTCAGCGCAATCGACCCGTATCGTGGAAGCGAGGCACGGCACTCAAAGCGATCGATTACTACCGCCGGCAATGGAAAGCCGATCCGTCTCTGCCCGCGGCGGCGTGGCTGACACTGGCTTGCGCCGAATGCTACGTACAAGCACCGGATCGGAAATTGGCGGACTTTATTTTCGAAATGAGCGACTGGGTCTGTACCCAGCAGTACGGGCAGAATGCGACCAACCCCAAATGGATGGGCGGTTTCATGGGGCGATCGAATGGCAAATCCGTGTTCGGCGCCCCAACAATTGAACAAGCGCCTAATTTCGAAGCGCTGGCCGCGGCCTGTCTAATCACGAGACATGTGCCCGACGCCCGACGATACGGCCAATATCGCGACGCTCTTGCGATCGGCGCCGAGTTCTTGATGAGTCTCCAATTCGGCGAATCGAATTCGCTTCATTTCACGCCAGGCTATCGGACGGCCGTGATCGGCGGATTCCATTCGTCGCACGACGAAGGAATACTGCGCATCGACTACAATCAACACGCGGTTTGCTCATTAATCCAATACATCACCGGCGCCGCGCTGAAATAGCACCATGTTCTCGGCGCGTCACGTAACTGGCGATGTTCTCGCTGGCATCATCAACAACTCAGCCTCATCGCCGGCGCCGGGAGGCATAAGAATCGCACATGCAAATTGGTTCTTGCCGAGCGGATCGAGCATAATTTCAAGAAAAACGACCAATTCTCCATCCCGCACGTCCATTTTGTTAGACAATTCTCGATTTGTATTATGGCGAATTACGCATGAACCAAGCTGAACCGCCGTGACAGCCGGGCTCGTTATTCTGAATATCCGCTGGGCTCAATGGTGAGTGGCGGTCAACTCCGGCGCAGGATAGGTCGGAAAACCTGGAGGTCCTGGAATGATCAATCATATCGGCTTGGTCTCCGAAACGGCCGCACTCTCCGCTAATGAGCTGAACGATGTCGCGGCCGCGATTCAAAAACAAGTGACGCGCGATTTCGGCCCAATTTGGCAAATCAACGCAACCGTCGCCCCTTTTACAACTCTCGACCAAGTCCCCGTTGGATATTGGCGGGTTGTCGTATTGGCCAATGCGCCCAAGATCAGATTTGGCTTTCGCCGCGACAGGGATGGCCAACCGTTTGCAATCGTACCCTACCGGGACGATTGGCCCCGGCTGGCCAGCCACGAAATTCTCGAAATGCTGGCCGACCCCTTTGGGAGTCAGCTGATGGCCGCTCGCTCAATCCATCCCAACCAAGGATGGGTGGAATATCTTGTGAGTGTCTGCGATCCCAGTTGTGACGAAGAATTCGGTTATTTTGTCAATGGTCGTTGGCTGTCAAGTTTTTGTACGCCCAGGTATTTCGACCCGGTCGTCACCCCGGCGTTCGTTACGGGTTCGCCGATCACCTGTCCGAACCGAGGCAGGTTTTGCCCGGCGGCTATTTGGCCTGGCGCATGCCTGAGACTCGGCAGTGGTGGCTTGCCGGCCATGACGGAATGCGAATGAATTTTCACGTGTTGTCGAACCCATCCGCCGGCGCCTGTCTTCGGCAGGCAATCAATGAACAAGCTCCGCCTCCGCGCCGCGCCATTCGCGACTGGTAAAACGCCGCAGAGACATGTTCAAGAAGCGCAAGAGGATTCGACGGCCGCTCGGACGGCGCGAGCGGCCGAATTGCGTGAGCAGATTCGTGCGGGGCTTGCTGGAGAGTAACCGATCCCATGCAAAGGGGCGCTGACGCCAGGTTGATCAAATTCTAAGCTCGCTGCGATCGAAAAAAACAGGGGCCCCAGCACGTTGCCGTGCCGGGAACCCCTATCTCGGTGGAGGATGCCGCCCTTGTTGAAGGGTGGGCCGGTCAAAAATGGCCGGCGGGGATGCCACCGGTATGAATGCCGAACTCTGGACAATCGCATTGGCGAGTGATGGTCGGGTGCTTCGTCAGTCGCCTTGGTTGGCGGCAACCCACAGCATGTAGGTCACGCGTTCGCGCAGCGCTTTGCGACGATGTGGCCGCTCGACCAGTCGATCTCGCCATGCATAGTAAAGCAATGCGATACTCAACGCAGCGACATTGCAGCAAACTAGTTGCATAGCGGGAACCTCGATTCCAGGCGACGCGAATTTGGGCCAACGGCCTGAGACTTGTTTGCGGCGACCCGCGGCCGTCATCTAAGGCAAACATGGAATAATTATTACTGCCGGTCAAATCGGAACACGAAAATCGTTCGAAAAACTAATGGCCGTCCGGACCCGAATCACGCGAGCGAAAGTTCGCCGCGCAATCCGGCCAGACCTTCGCTGCCTAGCTGAATCGTTCGCCCATTGACATCGATTTCGAACAGGTCGTCGAGCGGCTGGTAGCAGAGAATGTGAACCGTCGCGCCGGGCACCAGCCCATGGCTCTGCCAGTGCCGCAGCCGGTCGGGCCGATCATCTTGTACTTCGCGAATGATAATTGTGTCGCCGACCTGGAAATCGCTTAGATTGCGCAGGTTCCGCCGCGTCAATTCGCCGCTCGAAGTGGGAATGGGGTGGCCGTGCGGATCCTCAAGCGGTTCGTTGAGATGGGCGGCGATGGCCTGCTCCAGTCGCGGCGAGATCGCGTGTTCGAGCGCTTCGGCCTCGGCGTCCACTTCGCTCCAGTCCAGCCCGAGTACCCGCAGCAGAAACAGCTCCACCAACCGGTGCCGCCGAATCACTCGCCGAGCTTCGGCCAAGCCGCGCTCGCTCAATCGAGCCCCGGCCCCGGACTCGTATGCAATCCAGCCGGCCTCGGCGAGCCGTTTCAGCATCCCCGTCACCGAGGCGGCACGCACGTCCATCCGCGCGGCAATTTCAGCAGGCGAAACCTGGTGCTGGTCGCCGCCCAAGTGATGAATCGCCTTCAGGTAGTTTTGAACCGCGTGCGACGGTTGAGTCATGATGTCACGCGACCTTCTCGGTGGTTCTTAGCCGGTCGATTGCGGCGCTGCCGCGATCGCCCAAACGCCCCAAAGCACCAGGCCGAATATGACCCGCAAACCCATTTGCAATGACATCCAATAGAAATTCCGGTTGATCAGATCGCTGAGCGCGGTCAGCGCGTTTTGCACCTCGGCGCTCACCATCCGGCGCGGGTCGACATAGCCCAACGTCAGAAAGCGAACCACAGGCGCTTTCCAGCTCGTCAGCCAATGCTCGGCCTGGTCGAGGTATTTTGCCGTCTCCTCGCGATCGATTCGGCCGACGCGAATGAGAAAATAGCAGTCAACCGCCAACATCGGCACGAACGACAAGGCCACGATCGGCAGTACATACCAATATTGAAACAGGCTGCTGATTGTCAGATGCGCACCGGGCCAAATGACGTGGGACGCAACCATGTGAACGACGGCGATCGATAGCGCCAACGCGGCGGGCCGGAGCGTGGTCCAGGTGAAGAAGATTGCCCGATGCTTCTTCATCTCCTGCAGCAATTTCGGCCAGCGCCCTGGCGCCGAGACCACCAGCGCCGCCAGGGAGCGATACTGCTCCAGTCGGCGCAGCGTTCCGAGCAGAAACATCGCTGCCAGGTAAAAATCGAACAACCGGATCAAGTTGATCTGGCTCATGGGGTTAACCTATCGCATCCCGCTTTCGCGCGTCCACACGACTGTTTACGGGTTTGCCCGTCGACAATTGACCTACAATTGAACAGGAGGCTTCGATCTCATTGATGGGGGTTAGCTTCATGCGTCGCGTCATATTCTTCGCCGTCGGAGCCCTGGAACTCTTCGCTTCGATCGTCTTGGTTTATTTGGGCTGGTCGCTTCCCACGGCAAACCAGACGGAACATGGGTTCGACCGAGTTGAAACTGCGACTCGGCATGCAAGCAACCAGGTGGGCCTGGTCCGGCGACAGGTTCACGGCCGCCACCGCCGCCGAGCGGATCGTCGTCAGAGCGGCAGACGATCTCGGTCTCGTCGATCTCGACCAGCCCGGACAGCAGGGCGCGGTTGGGGGCGACCATGGCGCGGCGCAGCTTGGCGCACAGCAGCCAGGCGCTTTTGTAGGAGCCGAGGCCGAGCTGCTTTTGCAGCTGCAGCGCCGAGATGCCGTTGGAGTGCGTGGCCATCAGATAGGCCGCCCAGAACCACGCGGTCAGCGGCAGCTTGGAGCCGTGCAGCACGGTGCCCGCGGTCACCGAGGTCTGGCGCTGGCAGGCGGCGCACTCGAATGTCCAGGCCAACGCTGACCTCAGCCTGCGCGAGGGCTTTTGCATCCATGCCTTCGGCCTGCAGAGCAGTTGCGAGGCATTCCGAGAGAGAGACAGCCGTAACCCTCTTGCCAGCCTTGCTCCAAACGTGTCTACCAGCAGTCGCACCTCCCCTCGGACAGCGAACTCCTCCTCGGGGGGGTATCGGAAGATCGCGTACGGCATGTCGTGGTAGGCGCTGATCAACGGTCGCGGATCCGGTACGCGCAACTTCAACTCGAGATCCGCAGTCAGTCGTTCTCGCCAGTCGCTCATGCGCACATGCTCCGTGCATGCTCGCATAGCGGGGAGTGCGGCAGACGCAACTGCGAAAGGGTCCCCGCGACCTCGTAGTTGATCTTCCTGTACTGATGCAGTCGTAACAATTCATGTCCCACATCTCAAACATCCATGAGATACATGTGCCAGTCTTGAGCGTCGATGAGGCGCTGGGCATTGGGTTCAGATTGTGCGATCGCGTAAAGCAGATACAGAGAGCTGTCCTCTGGAAGCCGATAGGCTGCGAATTGTTTGACTGAGCTGCCCGAGGCCTCCCTCGAAATCCGCCGCCATCCTTCGCCCGGCCGTCGCCACCCTTGCCGTGGTGGCGTGCGTCCAGCTACCCGCCCACGAGACCCCCATGTTTGGGAGAGAGCGGAGATAGGCGATGACGTCTGCTGCGCGCAGCAAGCTTCTGCCCTCCTTGAAGCGGGCGTAGAGCCAGTGCAGCAGGAAATCCCTGAGCAAGTACTCGTCTCGGGTTATGTGCCACAGGAGCAGGGGCTTCAGCTTTTTCGCGGACAGCCCGCCTTCGCGAGTGCCACTAGTGGTCTATCCCTGCCGGCGGGATCGAAGCGTCGGTTGATGACCTTTACCACGTCACGCAACCAGTTGGCGCTGGCCGCCCAGAGAAGGTTCTCTTCCTTGATCCGCCGAAATTTTCGAAGCGGCTGAGCTCAAAGTCCCACAGCTCGAAAACTCGATACGTCTCGGCGATCAGCGCGCCCTTGATGATGGTGAAGGATGAGACAACGTGCGCGCGAGCCGTCGGCATGTACTTAGTCCCGTAAGCGAGCGAACGGCACGACGAGTCGGCCCGGCCTGGCCAGTGAGAATGCGGCGGCCAAGGCTGTCAGGATTTCATCGTCTGGCTCATATGTACCTGGCAGTAGTATGGCTCGGCCATCTGCCGATCGCTGGAGGTTGGCGACCGAGGCCAACGTCGTGGGATCATGAGGTGAAACCGGCTCAGCCGGTCTAGGATACCTGCCGAGCTCGGTTCTGAAACGGCAGCGAAGACCTCCTGCCACGCCTCTGGCGCATCGAGCCAGGTATGCCAATCGGCCTCGAACTGATCCTCGACCGATGCGGGCAGGTTCCAGAGCGTGATCGCTCTCGGCGCGTCGAGGAGCTCTGAGCAACGTGCGCGAGCGACGGCAAAGGCGACGCGCGCCTGGATAAAGCCCTGGGTTCTCGGAAACCCTCGGGAAAGCACGATGCTGCCATGGCGACCTAGCACTCCACCAGTGCTCCACCATCTGGCGGCGTCCATCTCGCCCTGTCGTGCTACGACGAGCCGAAGCTGAAAGAGCCTGTCGAGGCTCAGGGTCACGAAGGTCTCCTCGGTTTGCTCGACGCGCCCGACCTAGCCACTGCGCCGAGCCTCAATCGGTGGGCGAGCGCTCTCTTCGCAGCTACCAGTAGCAGCTGGGCTCCGGAGACCTCAATAGCGATTGCAGTCCTGAGGAACGCTAACGGCGTCGACCCGGCAGCCGCGATTTGCTTGCCCTGCTCGTCCCACGCCAGCGGGATGGAAGCCCTGAGCGCTTCGAGACGAAGGTTAATGCCGCTGGAACCTTCAAGGACCCTCTCGACAAGGTCCGGTGCCAGCAGCGCCAGCTGCAGGATCCTGCTCACGTAGCTCTTGCTGATTCCCTCCGCGTCCGAAATTTCGATCACCGAGCCGTAGACCCCATCATCGAGCATGCGCTGCCACCGCCACGCCCGCGCCAGCGCCTTGACGAGCGTGCCGTCCGGCTGCGGCTTCGACGGGCACGATCTCGCTGCCGTCGGGCGCCACGATCCGCTTCCGGCCGCCGCGACGCTGGAAGCGCATCGGGATCCGGACGACCAGCGTCGTGCCGTCGAGCCGGGTCTGGACGCCGCTCATCACGCCGCCCTCGCCGTCAGCTCGTCGCCCTGCCGCAACTCTCCGACTAGGCTCGCCAGCCCCTGGGTCCTGATCCATACCTCGATCGCGTCTTCCTGCACGTCGACCCGCTCGACGAGCAACTGGACGATCCGCGCCTGCTCGGCCGGGAACAGCTCGTTCCAGACCGTGGCGAAGTCGGCGAGCAGGACGGTGACCTCGCGCTCGGTGATCTCGTCCTCGCAGTCCCGCTTGGCGGCAGCCCGGTCCGCGCGACCAGCTCCGGTGCGGCCAGCAGCTTCTGGGCGTGGTCGAGTTCTGCGCACTCGACGTCGGCGGCGGGCACGCTCGTCACCGCGCAGGTGTCGTAGCCGTCCGCGATCGCCTCGCGAGTCACATAGTAGCGATAGATCCGGCCCGCGCCGGCGGGTGTGGCTCGGCGACAGTGGCCGGCCGTTCGGGCCGAAGATCAGGCCCTTCAGCAGCACCAGCACCTGGGCCCGGGTCGC
>CAWFFC010000026.1:0-614582 GCA_963815035.1 uncultured Gemmataceae bacterium | reverse complement strand
TTTTCGAGCAAAAAGACGGACGCTGGCATTCACTCGGGCACAGCTTGCCGCGTTTTGATTTGCCGCCGACTGGCGAACCCCGGCGACTGGACGCGGTCCTTTTTCCATCTCCGGCATCGCCTGAACCTTCGCCCGCGTTCACCGGCCCGCCCATGGCAGTCCGTCTGGCGCAGAGCAATTGGATAAGACCACCAGTGCGATTCGTGCGGATTTCGCGGCGAGTTATTGCAGTGGATCGAACGGGCGCCGACAGCCGAACTTGGGGTCCGCGTTGCGCGATGGGGTGATCGCGTGATGGTTCGCGGAGAGAGGCTGCCGAGACTGCCCGATGCAGAACGATTTTGGGGCAACCGAGTCTGGCTGCCGTTAGGCTTTCGCCGGCCCGAACCGGACTTGCCCGAAACGGCCCTTCGCGCAGCGAGCGACATCTCGCTAGGCGAGATCCTGCCTTTGACCGAGAACGGAGCGGAAGCGATTCCCGAAGATGTCTTTCAGCCGCTGACGGGCGCGGCGGCGCCTCTATTCGCGCATAATGCCCAAGCGGGAGTTTGAATGCCAACCGCGGCCGAACGATACTTGGTCATTCCCGGCGACTACGCCAAAGACCTGGGCGGGCTGATCTGGTCGGAAAGCGGCGACATGATTGAGACCGCCGCCGGGAAACCGTTCGCCTGGCGGCAACAAATTCAGCAGTTTCTTGAAGGATTCGCTTCGGTTCGCCGTCCGATGCATTTCGTGCACCTCTTGCATCTGATGCAGTTGATGGGCGTCGGGCCAATCTCGGTTGCCGCCGAGCCGGCAACCGAGATGCGGCGAAGTTTTACTCTGGCCGGAAAACTGTTGAGAAACGCGGGCGTCTTTATAAAACGAGTTGAGCCTGAAACAACAATTTTACCTGGATTCATTTATCGACATGTCCCTAGAGTGCAGGAACTCGCCCATCAGAAGCCACCCGCCCACATTGTCGATGCAGAAGTTCCGCCACTGGATCGCGGCCCTTTTCTCGAGCAAGTTTTCCGCAGCGCTGCGGCGATTTTCGTCCGAAGATCTATTGCATTGGTTCAAATTTGGCTGAGCACCGGACTTCAATGCCTCGCGGCGTGTCGCCGAAGAGTTGGAAAAGCGGCCGCCCAATTTAATCGACGTACTGGCCGGCGCGGCTCGCAATCGCGAGCCACTGACTGGGGGCATATCGCGCTTGTTCCATCGCTTTGCGGCACTCTGGCGTTGCCCCCGAGAAGACTCGACCATTCGGAACTTCCGGTCGGCGGCTATGCCGACGTGACAACGCGCAGCCAGCCCGAGCTTCGCCCTGCTACCCAGCCAATTCGCGGTCGATGGATTGGAGTTCGTCCGACGATTCGCCGAGAAGGAGTTGCTCTATTTTCGCCGCGAGGAGCCGTTTGACTCCACCCGCGAGGAGCTTGTCGTTTTGCTCGACCAGGGCGTGCGAACTGGGGCGGAGTCCGGCTAGCACTGGCCGGGGCCGTGTTCGCATTGGCCCAATTCGCGAAACGGCGAAAGCATACATTCTACTCGCCACAACTGGGAAGGACGGTAAGCGGATCGATCCATTGGAGGTCCAAGCATCCGAATTGGGCGATTCCCTCGAAGCGAGTGATCTCACAGCCCATCCGGGAGTCGCATTGGAAGAGGTGCTCACGGCGGAATCGGATCGGTTTCGCGACATCGTGATACTGACGCATCCACGAAGCCTGGTGCAGAACGAGGTGTTGCGAAACGTTCGCAACCATCGTAACCGCGATCGTGTTTTCGCCGTCAGCGTTGATTCGACCGGTAAAGGCTGCTTGAGCGATCTGGGCGGCGGGCAGCCCATTTCACTGAGTCATTTTCGAGTGGATCTGGCGGCCGCGCTCAATCCGCCGAAGTCCGCGGCGGTCTCCGGGTATGCCCCCGATGCGTGGGGAGGGGAACTCGAACCGATTCCTTTTCCGTTTTGGTTCGGGCCGATGGGCGACATTCAATTTGCCGCCATCGATCAGGAATGTCAGTGGCTGCTTGTCGCCTGCGCTTAACGGCATGCTGCACGCCCAGAAACTCAAGACGGGAGCGCCCGCGAGGTGCTGCCGCGCGGTCTGTGTCACTCGCAGGTGCTCAAGAACGTCGAAGACGTGCTGGGAGTTCATGGCGGCTTCGTCGTGTGTGGTAGCGTGCCAAATCCGGCCCAGCGCAACGTCATTTCAGCTTCAAAGTGGTTTTCACGAGACTTACCGGCTGGACAGAAGCGCCGACTTAATCCCGGTCGCGTTTCACTATGACTTTCAATCGCGCCGCGTGAAAGCACATCAGATTATTCATACCCGCACGCCGCCGAGGCGTTGGGTTTACTCTCCCGATCTGCACACGCTGGCCTGTTTCGACGGCAGCAACGGGAGTGCCTTGGATTTGGAAACGGGCGGAAGCCATCCCGGCCATGGTTCGATTTTCGCTGATTGCTCGCGCTCGAGTCGCCATTGAACGCAGCAGCGTTCATCCATTCCGGATTCTGCCGAAGAATTCAATCGCCGGACGATCGGTCTGGCGAGATTTTGATTCGGAGACCGGCCGACTCATTCTCGAAGGCCACGACCCATCTTGGGAACCGATTGAACCCGTCTCGGATGGCGAACCGATCTTGCGCAATGCCTCCATCGTCGAAGTTCAACGCGCCGGCGACATCTTGGCGGTGCACGCCACGCTTGACCGGCATCGCGATCGACGCGTTTTCTTGATCCGCGGCCCAGATTCTCGGCTGGTGCGAGAAATCGTTCCGCACGAGCACGATCCGCCAATGCAACTTTCCGCCGATGGCCGCTTGATCGCGATCAAAACCGACCACAACGAAGTATCTGTTTTCGCGACCGACGGAGGAGGCGGCACCGTCGCGGTGATGGAACCCGGCGCCTGCCATTCCAATGTCGACGTGACCGTCGGAAGTGAATCGTTGCACATCGGCGTCGGAAAATGCCAGCGCCTTTTCAAATGGAGCGGCGACGCGATTGTTCACGACTACGCCCGCGGCAAAGCGGATGAATTCCTCGCCAGAATTTGAGTTCGCAACCGCTTCGACGAACAGTCGTCGCCTCAGAGCAGGCTGATTTGACATCATCCGATCCGACGAGGTTTAAGACATTCGCCGGGCATGCGGCGGGCGAGAACCCTAGGTGGGTGCGTTTTGTAGTCGATCAGTTCGGCCACGTCATCGTGCTAGGCGCCGACGGAAAGAGCCTCGCGGCGGTTTTCGCCATTCGCCGCAACAAGGCGGCGATCTGGCTACCAGACGGGACGCGTTGGGGCAATCCCGAGCTGGCCGGACCGACCACTCCGGGGGCGGACGAGTGCATTGCGCGAAACCTGAAGGCCGCTATGATTGCAATTAACCACTGACCGAGCAGGAAGCCCTATGCACGTTCCGTTCCATCTGAATCGGCGAACTTCGCGCGGTCGCTGCCGGCTTGCTGTTGCTTTCGCACGATCCAGTCGAGTTGCTGGCGGTCTGCGTTGGCCTCGGCTACGATCCTTTGCCCGACCTATTTACCACGGCGGATGGCTTCCTGCTTCTCCTCGATGTTCCCACCGAGAAAACATTTCCGCACACGTTGAGGCTCCGACGAGAAGGCGAATATCTGCTCGTGCCGGTGGATGGAGACCTGGCCCCGCAACTGCATGCGGATGAAGCAAACGCACTAACGCGCCAGGTTGGCCTGGTGTTTTTGGCCGGCGGCCGCTGCCTCTGCTTTGATCCCAAGTGTCCACTGCAAATGCAGCAATTGTTGAGCGTGGGGGAGACTCGCCACAATGCCTGGGAGCCACTACCCGAACCGCGGGCGCTGACGGATACCATTCGCTCAATTCGATTGGAAGTTCCGGGCGACGACGCCGACAACGCGGTCGCCGGCGGCGGCGAGGGCGTCGGTAGCGAGGATATTCGCCCGGACAGGCGCCGCGGTTGGGAAAACCGCCGCGAATCGGGTTCGCATGACACTCGGCCAGATGCTCGGCACGATCGGCGCCGCGCCCTCGGCATTGACCGACTTAAGAAAGCCGGCGAACGGATGGTCGAAAAGGCGATCGAGGCCGTGCCGCGGCTAAGCGAACGGCTCTATGGCGATCAAGAAGCGGCGCTGCGCAAGAACCTCTTGAAAAAGTTCCGCGACGGAAAAACGGAAGACGCACTCACGGCGAGCCATTCCCAAGGGCGAGGCGATGTCGCACCGCGGCCAGGCGGCGGCCGGATCGCAACTGCCGATTCACAATCTTCGCTATACGTTGGGCAATATTCTCGGCGGCGGCGGAAGTGGCCCGGCCAGCTTTTGGCATGGCCACTTCGACGTGATCGCCGAGCTGTTTCGTGAATACCGCAAGGCAGCGGAAAATGTACAGCGCGCCGCGGGGATTTTCGGCGAGCGGCATTCATCTACGGCAAACTTCTCAGAGAATGGCCGGAAGCCGCCAGCGTGCTGGCTCGCGGCGGCTTGCATCATGATTCGGCGGTGCTATATCGCGACAAAGTCGGCGACCGGCTCAAGGCCGCCGAACAATTCGAAGCCGCGGGCGAGTTCGACGAGGCGTTGCGAATTCTCGATCTCCTGGCCGATCACGAACGCGCCGCCGGCGATCTGCTTCGCCGCATGGGTGACGAAGATCGAGCCGTCGAACGCTACGTGCAAGCTGCCGAAATGATCAGGTCGAGGGCGCACGGCTCGCTGGCCGCCGGCGAATTCATTTTGAAGAAAACCAGTCGGACCGATCTCGCCGAAAGCTATTTTGCCGTCGGCTGGGCCGGGCGAGAGATTCCCTCGCTGTTTGGCGATTGGCTCCCCTGCGGACTGCACCTCGCTCGGATTTATTCCGAAAGGCAACGACCCGATGAGTTCATGAATCTGGTCCGCGATGGAGAATCATTTTTTTCCAATGCCGGCAATCAGGTTGCCGCTGGGCAATTCTTCAACGAAGTGGCCCGGTTGACGTCAAGCGGGGTCTTGGAGCCATATCGCGATGAACTGCGTGATCGCTGCCTGATGGGGCTTGCCGGCAAATTGCGCGAATACGCCGACTCCAACGATAAGCCGGGAACCGTGGTATCGACCCTGTTTGGTGAAATGCGCGTTTGGGAGACCGGTGGTTCGCGACGCGGCCATTGTGGTAAAGGCCCTGCAAAAACGACTGCGTCGCACCGATTCTGCAGCCATGTCGCTGCCAATGTTGCAACTGCGTGCCAGCACCGTCACCGCCGCCCGCATTTCGCCAAGCTCCGGCGACATTTTCGTGGGGTTTGAGTCCGGCGAATATCGGATTTCGTGCCCGCGATAGCCGTGCCTTCGAAATCGGCATATGCCCGGCCCCGGTTTCCGCGCTGGCAACGACGATGACGGGCGACTTGGTTGTCGCTGAATATGAACTCCACGGCGAGGCTTGGCTCAAGCGTTATAGCCGGCTGGCGGTGCGGAATTCACGAGGACCGACCGCTGTTTGCCGACGTACCGGGCGACCGGTTTGTGCGCTTTGATCATCGATCATGTGGTCGTGCGAAGCGGACCGGATGCGAAGGATCTGTCGCTTTATCGCGGATCGGATTTGCTTCCCCTTCGCACGGTGGCCGCCGATGATACGACGGCATGGCCAATTGATTTGCCGTTGCCGGAGCAACCGCTCGGCTGCAAGGAGGTGTCGGTGTTGGTTTTTGAGAAAGGCGGCGTCGATCTGGTCTGGTTTGAGATTGGCAAATGCGTCAAGCCGTTCTTGGTTCCCGGACAGGACTAGATTGCTCCCAGATCGGTCGCCGGAGGTGACGTTGCACAAACCACGGCTCGCCTGGGGTCACAATGGCCCCAGCATTGTCGAAATCGCCGGGCTGAATTCGAGCCTCGCCCTTTATTGGCTTCGATTGTCGCTTGGAGCCAATCAAAACACTCGGCTCAAACTGCTCGCGACTGCCTGCAAGGAAGGATTCCGCACCGCTTCGCTGCTTGGGAGCAGCCGCATTGCCGCAATCACCCGCGAAAACCGAGTGCTCTGGCTGCGTCCGACCGGCGACAAACTCGAAGAGGCGCCAAGGCCGACGCGATTGCCTTCGCTCAGTCCGGCGGTGGCCTGCTTTTACCCAGACCGACAGAAGAACTCGTGGTTCTCCTTGCAAACGGATATCTGGTGCGCCTGGCCGTTCCAACTTAGCAGATTAATTGTTTGTAGCGGATTCGCGAAATTCCATCTCATTTCCACGTCTCACGTCGAATATCATGCCTCCTTGCCCCTTCTTCGGGAGAGACTCGTGACCCGACTGGCAACCGCCGTTTTGGCCTTGATTCTCGTTTCGTCGTTCACTCGCGCCGACGATTGGCCGCAATGGATGGGGCCAAATCGCGATGGCGTTTGGCGTGAGACCGGCATCGTGGATTCATTTCCCGCGAATGGGCCGAAATCCTTTGGCGAAAACCGATTGGGCCCGGATACAGCGGTCCGGCCATCGCCGGTGGCCGCGTTTACGTGATGGATCGCGGACCGAATACCGCGGTCCCAAAGAGGGGCGAATCTCTCCGACTCCGCTCAAGGGTGTGGAACTGGTTCGCTGTCTCGATGCCGCGAGCGGGAACTAAATTGGAACACGAGTACGATTGTCCGTATCAGCGAATCAGCTATCCGACCGGTCCGCGGACGACGCCGCTTATCCCATGGAAAGTTTACACGCTTGGCACCATGGGAAACCTGTTTTGCCTCGATGCGAAAACGGGCAAGCCGGTCTGGTCGAAATCGCTCAACGATGAATACGAGTGTAAGCCGCCGATTTGGGGCCACGCCGCGTCGCTGCTGCTCGACGGAAACAGAATCATCACCTTGGCCGGCGGCGATGGCAGCGCGGTGGTCACCCTCGACAAAGATACCGGCAAGGAAATCTGGAAGGCGCTCACGTCTGAAGTAGTTTGCTATTGTCCGCCGACTATCGTCGAAGCCGGCGGCAAACGGCAACTGATCATTTGGCTTTCCGACACGCTCAATTCGCTGGATCCGGAAACCGGCAATCATACTGGATGGTCCCCTATCCGGAAAACGGCTCGCCGCAGCGGCCGGCGGTAAACATTTCTCAGCCGCGACTGGTTGGCGACACTTTGTATGTTTGTTCCTTTTACCATGGCCCGTTGGCGGTGAAACTGGCCAAGGACAAGCCCGAGGGCAAGGTCGCCTATCGCGGCAAATTGCTTCCCAATCCCGCCAAGGCGAATACGCTGCACATGCTGATGAGCACGCCGGCGGCGGTGGATGGATATCTCTACGGCACCGGCGCCGAGGGCGAGATTCAGTGCATCGAGGCCGCCACCGGCAAGCGCATCTGGAGCGACAAAAAGCCGTTTGGCGGCAAGGCCGCGCTGTTCGGCACCGCGTTCTTCATTCGCAACGACGACCGGTTCTTCCTCTTCACCGACCAGGGCGATCTGATCATCGCGAAACTGTCGCCCACGGGATACGAGGAACTAGGGCGGGCCAATATTCTCAAGCCGAGTCAAAATGCCCGCGGCCGCGAGGTAGTTTGGTCGCATCCGGCGTTCGCGAACAAGCACATGGTCGCGGCAACGACAAGGAAATCGTCTGCGTTGATTTGACGAAGCCGTAGCGAGTTCGCCGCGATTTGCCGTGCCTGGGCGTTTGCTATCATGGAGGAACTTGGCGGAGTGGGCCCATGCATGACGAACGCGCCTTTTTGCGCGAGATCGCGAACGACCCGGAAAATCCGGGCCCGCGACTGGTTTACGCCGACTGGCTGGAGGAGCGCGGCGAGTGCGATCGCGCCGAATTTTTGCGCCTGGAAGCCGAATTGGCTGGCTTGCCGCCCACCGCGCCGGCCTACTTGCGATTGAATAGCCGCTTTCACGAACTGCACGCGCAACTCGAGCCGAAGTGGCTCGCCATGCTCGATCTTACCCGGATCGAAAACTGCCGGCTGGAATTCGAATTCCGGTGCCCGGCTCGCTGGGAGAAACTAAAACCGACCGAACACGACGATATTCGTTTTTGCCAGTCGTGCCGCAAAAAGGTTTACTTTTGCGGTTCAATTCAGCAGGCTAAGAATCATGCCCATGCCGGCCGCTGCGTCGCGGTCGATTCGCGGCTGGTGCGAGAGCCGGACGACCTGTACGAGTTGCCGACCACCACCGAGTTCGCATTGGGGCGCTTCGTCCAGTCCGCGAACCGCAAATGTTGGCGGGCGTCATTGCCTACCGGCCCCGACCCGTGAAGCCTCCCGAGCCGCCGCCTCCACCTCCGCCCCGGAAGCGCTGGTGGCAATTCTGGAAGTGAGCCGCTCCTCGATTCAAAGGCGACATCCTTGGCCCCCTCTGAATGTGTCTTCTTAGAAATCAGCGGTTTTCTGCTGAAAGACTCTAAGCGGACAGATCCCACCGACCCCCAAATCTGTCGCCTTAGAATTGCTGATCAACATAGTGAACATTCGATGCCATTCGTCAAAATGGCAGGTCACCTACGGGCATTCGTAGGGTGGGTCGAGACCGAGCTGTCAGGCTCGGTCGAGGCCCACCAATTGAGTTAGGATGGCGCCTCGGGAATGCACGCGCATGCCGTCGGAATGGTGGGCCTCGCATCCTGCTCGACCCACCCTACGATTTTGGTTCGGCTATCGACGGGCATTCGTAGGGTGGGGTCAGACCCACTGTCAGGCTCTCGAGGCCCACCATCGCCGACGATAAACGTGCCAGGTCGGATCGCATCGGAACGGTGGGCCTCGCATCCTGCTCGACCCACCCTACGATTTTGGTTTGAGAATTCATATGCCTCGGAAACGGTGGGCCTCGACGGAGCCTGACAGCTCGGTCTCGACCCACCCTACAATTCCGGTTCCAGCTAAATCGGAATTTCCCGCGGGGCATACTCGATCTTCCACGCGTGCCCCATGGCGGTTAGAATTGTCGCGAAGGAGCGGTGCATGTCCAAGTCCGACTCGCGGCGGCTCGCGGTGCTGGGGGCCGGGCCGATTGGCCTGGAGTCGGGCGTGTATTCGCGGGCGGCTCGGTTTCGCGGTCACGGTATACGAACGCGGGCAAGTCGCCGACGCGGTACGGCCCGGGTCACGTCCACTGTTCAGCCCGTTTGGCTGGAATTCGACGCCATTAGGTCGGGCGACTCTGGGCGGCGCGAGTTTGCCGCGCAAATTGGATTGCATTGCCGGCGCCGAGTTCGTCGCGTCGTATCTTGTTCCGCTGTCGCAAAGCGATCTGCTCAAGGGCTGCATTCAAACCGAAACGCAGGTCATTCAGGTACCGAGTGAACTTGCTGAAGACCGATTCGCCGGGCGACGATCGCCGCGCCGCGGAGCCATTTCGTTTGCTGGTGCGGAAGGGCCAGGCCGAGCGCGTGGACTTGGCCGATGTCGTGCTCGATTGCACCGGCACTTATGCTCATCATCGCTGGATGGGCGCCGGCGGCATACCGGCGCTGGGCGAAATGACTCACGCCAGAACCTCTGCTATCATCTCGACGACATTCTGGGGGCGAAAGAAACTGACTACGCGAGCAAGAGCATCTTGCTGATCGGCTCAGGATACTCGGCGGCGACGTCGGCCTGCCTGCTTTCGAGCCTCGCCGAGCAGCATCCGGATATGTGGGTGGTCTGGCTGGCGGGGCCGCGAAATAGCCGTTGCCACGGTGCCGCGACCCGCTCAAGGATCGCGATCGGCTGGCCGCGCGGGCCAATGCCCGCCTGGCGCGGCGACGGCAATCTCGAATTTCATCCGCTCAGCACGATCGGCGCAATCGATTGGCGAAACAACGCCTTCCATGTCACGGGCAAGTCAACGGCAAAGAGCGAGCTGGATGTCGATCGCGTGATCGCCAATATCGGCTACCGGCCCGACGCGACTATTTTTCGCGAACTTCAGGTGCAGGAATGCCACGCATCGCAGCGCGCCAATGGGCGTGGCTGCAGCTCGCCCACCAGGCCGGCGGCGATTGCACCACCCTCGCCGCACCGCCCGGCCAGTCTGAAAACCACCGAGCCGAATTTCTTCATCCTCGGCGCGAAAAGCTACGGCCGGAATCCGCATTTCCTGCTCCGCATCGGATTTGAGCAGATCCGTGATGTTTTCACGCTGATTACGGGGAAGGCGGATTTGGATTTGCACAAGGCGGGGAAGGTGAAGTAACGAGCAGTGTAATGCGTTTCAGACGAGTTTGTCAGAGGCGCGATACTTGCCAACTGTGTGTGCAATACCCCCTCGGCTGCATCTTTGAACTCCCATGTTGGTCAATCACGTTGTCCAGCACCGATGCCTCTGCCGGGATCGCCTTTCGGCAAAATCTCAATTTGGAAATTTCGGCCATGAACTTGGAACATGTGGATTAGTTCGCTCCGTCTATCAGTGTAATTGGTTTGTCTTTCGCGAATTCACGACTATCTCGACCAAAATGACTTGTCGTTACCAGAATCCCTTTCGTCGCGCCTTCAGCAATCATTGTTCCGTAAAGGTCACGGACGGCGGATACCGGAACGACCATGTTGTATCTTTTCGCTTGGATTACAAACTTGCCGCCGCGAATTGGGTCAGGATCAAACGCGATTGCGTCTACCCCGCGATCTCGGCTGGCCTGAGTGACTCGGACCTCGCCGCCTGACTTCTGAAATTCCTTCTCGAAAAGTTCGCGAATAAGATGTTCGAAGTCTTCCCAATCCATTGCTGCTAAGTTGTCTTGCGGTCGCACGTGATCCATGACCTGTCGCGACTCAATAAATCGTTCGTCATCCCGCTTGATCTCGAGAATTGGCTTGACCGGCGCCAGCAGCGCCAGCGGACCCGCAGTAATGCCTTTCAATCCTCGAATGCACTCTTTCGGGACCACCTGGTTCAGATCGAGCGACGCGAAGCCATCGCGAGGGCTTCGCAACTGAGAATGCAGGACGTGAATTCCTTGCCGGTCTTGCCATTGATTCCCTTGACCCACCCATTGAAGACCACCGCCTGAACTTGCTTCGAATAATCTGAAACAAAGAGGTCTCGCATTGTCTTGAGGGCCAGTTGGTGAATAACACTGTCGTACAACGCTTCGAAATCTTTTTGCTTCATTTCAATCGCTTTGACCGTCTTTCGTGAAACCACGTACCGATGTTCGACCACATTTGGAACGTCAGCCAGGCCGGGAAGCCAGAGATCCACGACAAGCGTCTTGCTATGCTCGTCAAACATAACTTCGGACTCGCCCGTAATTCCGTCCGGGTAAGAAGTACGTTCGAGGATCATTCGCGCATGTTTTTCAATTGCCTCGGCAGCACCGGCCTCGTATCGCTGTTTCAGCGCTTCCACCGCGTGGTCGTGCGCGTTGCGCTGTGCAACAAATTGGTCGCGTTCAAGTAGATACGTTTGCTTTGCTAGTTCGAGGCGACCGGTGTAGTCTCGAACCTGACGATTGTACTCCGCGGCTACATCTCGCTCGCCTTGCTGATATGCTTTCAGTCGCTTCGAGTATTCCGATTTGGTTTTGGCTTCATCTCGTTCGAATGCGTTGAGTATTTCCTCCTCGCGTTCAAGCCGTTGTCGTTTCAAGAAAGGAAGTAAGTATTCAAGAAAGCCTGGTTTCTCAAACACCGGGCGCAGCTAGAGGTTGAATTACCGGCTTTTTCCCAAGTAGATTCTTTCGAATCTGGTCTCGATCGGGCTTTGGTAACGTGAACTCAAACTCGTGGAACACACGATGATCACAAAGTTGGCGCCAATTTATCATTGGCGTTTCCGCCAAACTTGCCTTTAGTATGTTTTCGAATTCCTTGATGCGATCCTGGGCATCCCGAGTATCTTCCTCGGCCTGCGATTTCTGGCTCTCGAGACTGATTTTGGCGGCGGATCGTTCGGCTTCCCTTGATCGCTGCACTCTTCGTCGACGTTCCTGTTCCTCCCATTTTGAGATCTGCGCTCCGCGAGCCACTCCAACTCGCCCGGAGACATCGCGCGAATGACTTTGCTTACGCCCAAATACTCATTACGAACCGTGGCTTGATAAGGGTAACGTGAAGCCATACCACTACTCGCCATTAGTGCTGTCGGTTGCCTCGGCAGACCGAAAGTCGCATAAGCGTCAAAAATGCGCCGATGTGTCGATCTCGCCCAAGCCAACCTTGACGTTTCGACACTCATCATAGGAAAATCAGATTTGGATTTGTATACGGACGGGAAGTGATTGCCGTTACTGCAATTCTGACGGGATTTCTTGCAAAATGAAACAATCGCCAATATCTTGGAATGGGAGTTATCATTCGACAGAGGATGTCAACTACAAGTCAAACCCCGGTAGCGCCATGCGAGCCTACGACTCAGACGAGATCATGCTCGTGGCCTTTGCGGTCGTGGGCGTGTTCTGGTTTATCATTCAAATCTTTTTTCTGTTCACGCTGTCGCGCTGTCTGTCGAGCACCCAGCCGCGGCATCGCGATATGCAGCCTGGCATGGTCTGGTTGAATCTGATTCCGTGCGTGAGTCTCGTTTGGATCTTCTTCACGGTCAATCGAGTCGGATCGTCATTGCGAAAGGAATATCGGTCGCGGCGTTGGCCATTGTGCGGCGAGAGTTTTGGCCAAACCGTGGGAATGATTTACGCGGCTTGCTCCGTTGCGACTGTCTTGGCCGGCATTCCGGTGCTCGTGGCGGCCGTGATCTGCTTCGTGATTTACTGGGTTCAAATCGTCGGCTACAGCTCGAAGCTCCAATCTCAGCCGTATGTTGACCGGCGCAGCGATGATTTCGAAGATGAGTTTGACGACGACTTCAAGCCGGCGCAGCGACCCCGACAGCGGTACGCGGACGAGGAGATCGACGACCGCTACCGCGAGCGGCCCAGCCGGCGAGACTTCGACGGTGAGCCGGACGATCGCTATCGGGCCAAATAAGCGAAACTGCGTTTCAAATCGCCTCTCGAACGGGCGCTGGGCGCGGTTATTTCTGGTTACAGGCGGCGCTTGTCAGCCGCCCGCCGCTCGGTCATAATCACCTTTACCCTTATTCAACGATCACTTTGTCGGGGATTGCGCGATGAGTGTTGCCGCTCGATTGGCGATTGTTGCGCTCAGGCCGATGGCTCAGGGCGCCTGTCGGGAGGTTGGCGTCGAACCGGGCGACGCGGCGGTCGCGCCGGCCGGCGATCTGCTACTCCAACGCTTCCGCGAACATCACGTCGGGTTGGTGTCGGTGCTCAACTTTGCGCTGGAGCGCGCTTGGAAAACGATCGAGATCGCGCTGCAGGGCGCCGCCTGGTGGCGAGGGCTGACCGCGCCCGACGACCGGCCTCTCGCCGAGCAGCTCAAGCCGTTCATCAAGTTCAGCGAAGCGGACGCGGCGAAGCGCGAAACGATCAGCCGGCTGGCCCTGGCGGAACTGCGGGACGCGCGGAAGAATGGGCTGCTGGACCTCGGCCCGGCGTCGGCCGAGGGGTTGGCGAAGATGTCGGCGATCTATGCGAAGTTTGCCGACGCCGCGGTGCTGTTCAAGGCCGATCGCTCGGCCATTTTGCAAATAGCCGGCGAATTAAGAGTGGCCGGCCTGACGAATCTCGCCGAGTGGATCGTTCCCGGCGATGACGAATCGCTGTTGGCCGAATCGTGCCGCTTTTTCCTGGAGCGTGCCGTGAGGCGGGACGAGGACCTGTCGGAGGCCTTGAATTTCGCCGACTTCGAGCCGCAGCCGGCGGATATGGCTCAGGCGCTGGCGGCCGTGAATTCCGCGCTCGATGCGGACTCGCGGCGGATCGAGGAGCGATTGGGCAACGTCGCGGCGGCGACGCCGGAACCGCGCGTCCCCGCGCTCGACCTGCGCGTCGAGCAGCCGAAATTCGCCGACGCCCAGGCCCGGCTGTATCAGTCGGCCGGCGATTTGCACCATCGCCTCGGGCTCAGCCACGCCCGCATCCGCTCGGGCGATGCGAACTCGGTTCGCAACGAGCAGGAGCGGCAGGCGGTCAGTCGCCTCGCGGGGCAGGTTCGCGCGCTGCCCGCGGAACTGCGGCAACAAATGCCGGCATTGCAGAACGCCATCGGGCAATTGCAAGTTGCGGCGGGGGAATTTGGGGCCGCCATCGAGAGTTTTCAGGCCGCGGCGGGCGCCAGCGCGGAGCCGTCGGCCCGGGGCGAGGCGCGGATGAACGCCTTCCGCGCCGCGCTGGAGCAGCCCGACTACGCCGGGGCCTTGAAGTATTATCTCGAAGCGGTCCGAATCGACGGCAAGCGATTCGCCACGTTTCCCGTCGGCAAATTCGTGCCAATTCGCGTGATGGGGTCGGGCGGATTTGGCGTCGCCTTTTTGTGCAAGCACAAATACCTGAATTCGAACGTGGTGGTGAAGACGCTCGCCACCGACCATCTCGAACGCGATGTTGACGATGTGTTTCAGGAAGCGCAGGCGCTGGCGGCGATCAATCATTCCGCCATCATTAAGGTCCAGGACTGCGGCTATGTCGATTCGGCCAAGAAACAGTGCGCCTTTCTGGTGATGGATCATTTCGATGGCGTAACGCTGGAAGAATACGTGAAGCTGAAGGGTCCGCTTTCGAGCGAGGAGTTTTTGGCGCTGACCGAGCCGGTGGCGGCCGGCCTGCAGGCGGCGCATGCGAAGCACATTCTTCACCGCGACATCAAGCCCGCCAATCTGCTGGTGAAGCGGCTCAAGGACTCAAGCGGCAAGCCTGCGCTGGGAAGTGAAACTGATCGATTTCGGTCTGGCGCTCAAGCAGTCGGAGCGGCGCTCGGCAAGCCACCCGTCGAAAATTGGCGGCAGCGCGGGGACGACCGAGTATGCCGCGCCGGAGCAGTTGGGCAAGATCGAAGGGGCCGCGGTCGGTCCGCAATCGGACATTTTCGCCTTCGCCAAGACGGCCTGCTTCGCGCTCTTTGGCACCACGTCGCCGTTGCTGAAGCACTGGAAGAGCATTCCTCAGCCGCTCGCCGAATTATTGGAGCGCTGCTTGAATGAGCGGCCGGACGAGCGGCCGAAGGATTTCGAGGTGGTGTCGCGTTGTTTCGCGCGGCTTGCGCAGGCGGAGGCGGACATCCCCGTCGTGGGCGCGATTGAGCCGGTGGTCGGCACGGCCATTCGCGAGGGCGAGCCGGTTTATGACGTGCCGGCGGCAGAGCCGGACTATTACGAGGTCGCGCCGAACAACGGCCGCCGGAAAGTGCTGTGGATCCTGCTGATCCTGTTCGGCACACTCAGTTTGTTCTGCTGTGGCGGCGGCGGCTTTGGATTGTATTACGGCTACTCCGAGCTTACCGATTGGATCAGCGGCGAGAGCGGCCAGCCAACCGATGACGGCAACGCGGTCGCGAGCAACGACGCCAGCAACCCCGCGTCAAACGCCGGCGGAAATTCGGCCAAGGGGGGAACCGTGGGCGGTGGCGCCGCCCATCCATTTCGGCCGGCCGAAGGAAAAGAAATTGGTGACGAGCACGGTGACGATCGCCAACGTGCCGACGCAACTTGTCGCCGACTTCGTGACCGGCCGGATTCAAAATGAAATCAGCAACCCGGACCATTTTCGCGCCAAGGCGAAAATCAAGTCGGGCCCGACCTACGCCGGCGACAAAGTGACCGTTGACTTCGAGGCCGAGGACGGCAAATTGGCCGAATTATTGCGCAACGCCGATTTGGGAGTGGCCGAAAGCAAGGGAGACAATTTCACGATCAATCTGATCACGCCGCCCAAGCCGTCGCGAAAGCCGCTGGAATGGAATAATCTTGAGGGCCTGGAACTGCCGCGAGCGAAGCTGGCGGAAATTATCCAGGACTTACAGAAGAGCGATTGGGCGCCGTTTTCGTACAAGCCCTTGATCAATGCCAAACCGACGCCGCAGGTTCGCAATACGATTCGGTCGCTGTTGCGAAAACACGCCGTCAAGCAGGACGACGCGATCGAAGCACTGGGCGTGTGGGGCACCGCCGAGGACGTCGATTTTATCGTGAATTCGGGGCGCGACGCGAGCCGGATCATCCGGGCGATCGAATCGCTTCGGGCCCAGGCGGGCATTCCGTACTTGGTGCAGCAACTCGGCAATTATTTCAATCGCGACGCGGCCTCGTCGGTGCTGCGCAAGTTTGGCCCGATCATCGAAAAGGATCTATTGAGTGCGCTTTCGAGCCACGAGGCGGACGCCAAGGTGTGCGCCGCGGAACTGCTGAAGGAGTTTGGCAGCACGGCGGCGATTCCGGCATTGCAGGCGGCCGCCCAGGATCGCGATGAACGCGTGCTGAAGGCGGTCACGGAGACGTGGAAGACGATCGCATTTCATCCGGCCGAACCGGCGAAATCCCCATCGAGCGCGGTCGCGGCCAAGCCGTCGCCGCCCAAGACGATTGACGGCGCGAAAATCAGCGGCATCGATGTCAACGCGGCCGGCACGTCGCCGAACATGGCGTTGACCACCGATGGGAACGGATTTTATGTGCTCACGCCGGACGAAGTCCGCCGCTACGACTGGGGCGGGAAGATCGCGGCGACGAACCGGACACCGGCAATGAAGCTGCTGGCGGTGGGTGCGGAAGGCGTGCTGGTCGCGAACTCACTGGACGCCAAGCTGCTGGATCCGGTCACGCTTGCCAATAAAAATTCGGGGCCGCTGAACAGTCCTCGCTGGCTGAGCATCGCCCAGAATTTATTGGTTGTTCGCAGCGATGCGCTCGGGTTCATCATGACGGTGGACCTGGCTACGTTCCGGGCACGCAACAATTATCTGGATGTGAAGGTGAAGGGCGTTCCGGCGACGATGGTGCTGCCCTCGGCAACCGGCAAGTCGAACCCGATGTTGACGCCGGACGCCAAGCTCTTGTTCACGCGCGGCAACGGGCGGATTTTTCGTTGGAAAATGAACGACTACAAGATCGATCGGGCGGCAGAGTCGGGACCGGAAATCGCCGGCGCCGACGGCGGCGAACTCGTCATGAGCCCCGACGGAAAATATGTCGCCTGGTTGCACCCGACCGGCAACAAAGCGGAGGCCTCGTTTGACATCAAACCGGAGCCGGGCACGGCGACCTTTGTTTTCGATGTCAACCATTTCCGCAAACCGGCGGCCGCGCTCGTGCACGGACCGAAGCCCACCTGCCTGGCGTTCGGCAGTCGGGACCAGGCCTTTGTCGGAACGTCCGGAAATCACCTATTGCAGTTTGGCGCCATCGGGTCCGGCGCGGAAATGAAACCGTTAAAAGATTTCAATCTGGATGAATATGGCAAGATTCGCCAGATCCTCATCCATCCCGATGGCGACAAGTTGATCATCTTGGCCGACAAGGATCTGCTGCGCGTGGACCTGCCGAAAAACTAGCGCTGATTTTGAGTCACCGTAGCAGCGGCATCTTGCCGCCGACGGCGGCCTCTGGCCGTAGCGGCGGCCTCTGGCCGCCGACGGCGGCAAGATGCCGCCGCTACGGCAATTCAGATCGCGTTCTAGCGGCCCGGCGAGGGCGGGTTGGGAACGGTGAGCGGCGGCAACGGCGATGGTTCGGCCGGCCGCGGCGGCGGAGTAAATGGCGTCGGCTCGCTGGAGCCCGGAGTAGCGGGCGGCGGCTGGTTCGGCAGGTTTGCCGGCGGGATCGTGCGCGGTCGCGACGGAGCATAAAGCAGTGGCCCCGGCTGATAATAGTAACGTCCCGGCACTGGGACGACATATATCGGCGGTGGCGGGGCAACATAAATCGCCGGGCCATAGTAGGGCCGATAGTAGGGATGACCGTAGAAGTACGGCCCAGGGTAAAACGGCACGCCAAAACCCACCGCGATGCGGACGCCGCCGCCATGGGCCAGCGCCGTCGCCGGCAACGCCAGAATCAACGCCGCCGCGATTAACCGCTTCGCAATCATTTTCGTTTTCCGTCCGGGCGAACACGTTACGAATCCCGGGCCACGCGGCGAGGGTATAACGAATGTCGGCGGCGGCTTGCAAGTGCAATTCAGCGCCGAAAGGAACTTTCATCTTGATCGGGCGTAAATTTGGGATGATGGCATCGCCAACAGCGGGAGACCACCATGCGAATCGCGGCTGGCTTTGTCGTTCTCCTCGTGAGCGCCGGATTCATTTCGCCGGCCGGCGCGGCCGTTGCTTCGCCGCGACCGATTTGATCACCATGCGGCGTTCGTTCGCCGGATCCAGCGTCGGCTTGCGCGCTTGCGCGCGGCTTCAATCAGCGCCCGCACTGGCGGCTTATCCAGATCCGCCGCATCCTCCAGCCGAATCCAGCGGACCATGTTGCCATCGCCGCGGAGCAATTTTTTCGGGTCGGGCAGCTTGGGGCCATTCATCAGAAAATACATGTTGACCCAGCGCGGATAAAGCGCAATGGAAAGGATGGCGTTTGAAGCTTTCTCGGTCGGGCCGAACCCGATCACCAGGGCGTTGTAATTGTCGTAGACCATTTCGATCGCGCCCGGCAGCAGGTCGCGCAATTTCTTCAACGCGTCGTAGGCCAAGTCGCCGATCTCGGCGCGTACTTGGCGATGAACCCGTCGAGCCGTGCCTCGGGCGATTTAATGCTCATGATGCGTATATACTCACTTCTGTCCGTCATTGTCAGAGGACCCATCCATGCCGCTTCAAGTTCTGCAAACGATTCCGATTCTTCGCATCTTCAGCGTCGAAAAGGCCAAGGAATTTTACATTGGCTTTCTCGGCTTCAGCATCGATTGGGAACACCGGTTCGACGACAAGGCCCCGCTGTATATGCAAGTTTCCCAAGCGGGCTGTGTGCTGCACCTATCGGAACACCACGGCGACTGCTGCCCCGGTTCCACGGTGTTTCTCCGCGTCGCCGGCGTCGAGGACTATCACCGCGAAATCACCGCGAAAGGTTATGGCCACATGCGTCCCGGCGTCGAGAAAACATTTCACAATTCGAAATGCATGGAAGTCATTGACCCATTCGGCAACCGCATTCGCTTCGACGAGTCGCTGGGAAGTTAGACAACTGCGCAAGCAGATCGAAGCAGCCGGTTCGACTTCGCGTCCGAACCGGCTGCTTGCTGTATCAGCGATCAAAACGATGATCAATTCTGAATCAGCCCAAGCTCCAACACGCCGATCGCGCCGGCGGCCGATGAGCCGACGAATATCCCGCCGTGGAACGAGGCCAAGTCGAACGAGTGATTTTCCAGCAAGCGCGCCGTGACGCGGGCCAGGACGTCGGCGGACGCGTGCCCGTGCGATTGCCCGCCGAGGAGAGCGAGGTACGCTCCGGCGGCGTGCGTCGCCGCTGCCGGGGCGGCCGGCAACGAGCCGGCGGACGAATTCGCCGATGAACTCGTGAGCACGCCGGCGCCCAAGAACGGGACGTGGAAAAGGCCGCGGCCGGGTGAGCCGCCGACGGACGAGCCGCCCGCGCCGCCCGAGCCAATAGTGATCGACCAGGACAAAAGAGTTCCCACATCGGACCTGGCTGCGTCGCGGATCGAGAGGGTCCAGGTGCCGCGGGCGTTGGTGTTGTCAAACGCCGACAGCAGCCCTTCCGGCCGATAGGCGCCGGCAAACGGAGCGACACCGGCGGAAATTGGGGTCAAGGCCTCGCCGTCGAATACCGTGTTGGTGTAATTGTCGCCGGAACCGCCGCGGCGATTCGCCAACGTCACGCTCTTCCCGCCGGGCGATTGCAACGTGATGACCAAGTCGCTATCCCAGGTGTGCGTGAGGTTGATCTGGGCGTTCAGATCGGCGATGGTGATGTCTTGATTGATCGTAATGGTCGATGTGACGGTCGCTAGATCGCGGATCGTTACGTGCGTGTTGTTGGTGAATGTCTGCGTGGGCGGCGCCACCGTGAAGGACGCGGCAAACGCATCGCCCGCCTCGCCGTTCGTGCCGTTACTGTTCTGGTCCATCGCGTTGCCTGCGAGGTCGAGGATATTCGGCCCAGCGGAAAACGAGTACGAACCCGGCGTGGTCACCGTGTTGAAGGTCACGTCGAACTGCGTGCTGGAAACCTGAGTCACTGCAATGTTGCTGAGACCGGATGAGACGTTCGTGATATCCGCCGCGGTGAAGCTGGCGGCGTTGATCGCCTCGCTAAACGTCAGGGCGCACGCTGCTCACGGAGGACGTGCCATTGGGCACGTCGGAGGTGACGCGCGGACCGGCTGTGTCGCCGCCACCGCCGCCGGTGTTCAGCGCATTGAAGGCATTCAGTCGGCGTCCGCCCGCCACCTTGGTGGTCAGTCCGGAAACGACATCGGCGCTGCCCAGGATGCGACCGATCGCGTTGGAAACGCTGATGCTCGGATCCTGTGACCGAAGCAGCGCGACCACGCCGGTGACATGTGGCGTCGCCATCGAGGTGCCGCTGAGGTAGACGTATTGGCCATTGGAATAGGTGCTGGCGACGTTGACGCCGGGTGCCGCGATGTCCACGCTCGATGTGCCGTAGTTTGAAAAGCTCGCCAATTGGTCTCTGCTATCGGTTGCGGCGACGGAAATGACATTGGGCGCGTTGTAGCTTGCTGGGTAGCTAGGGGTGACATTGTTGTTGGAACTGGAGTTGCCCGCCGCGGCCACGAAGATGTGCCCCGCGGCGTTCGCCGCGTTCAGCGAGTTGAGGAACGACTGGCTGAATCCGCCGCCGCCCCAGCTGTTGTTCGAAATCTTGATGCCATTGGCGACCGCCAGGTCCAGGCTGGCCTGGGCGTTGCTGATCGAACCGCTGCCGGAGCTGTTCAGGAACTTGAAGGCGGCGATTTGAACGCGCCAGTTGACGCCAGTCACGCCGACGCCGTTGTCGCCGATCGCGCCGATGGTGCCGGCGGTATGCGACCCGTGGCCGTTGTCGTCGAGGGGATCATTGTCGTTGTTGACGAAATCCCAACCGATCAAATCGTCGATCTTGCCGTCGCCGTCATTGTCGACGCCATTCTCCCAGCCGCTGCTGTTGTTGAGCAGATCGCCGCCGTCGATGCGGCCGTTGCTGTTCAGGTCGGTGATCTTGCCAGTCCCCTGATTGACCGAGTTATTGAGGTCGTAGAAGGTGATGAGTCCGTCGCCATCGGTGTCGGTCAGGTTGTTCCGAATTGATGTGGGGATCTCATCCTGATTGATCCAGATGTTGAGGTACAGGTCGGGGTGGGTGTAATCGATGCCGGTGTCGATGTCGGCCACGACCGTCGCGGTGCTTCCGGTGGTGATGTCCCAGGCCTGCGGAGCGTCGATGTCGGCGTCGGCCGTGCCGGTCGCCCCATTGACAGTCTGGCCGGTATTGTTCAGCCCCCATTCCAGGCTGTAAAACGCGTCATCGGGAGTGACGGCGGCGTGGACGAGATAATCGGGTTCGGCGTAGGCCACGCCCACTGCGTTCTGGTACGAGGCGATGGCCTCAGCGACGCTGACGCCCGGCGCCAACGCCACCTGATGCATCTGCCCGGAATTGTCGCCGACCAGAATATGCCCCGGGTCGTACGTTCCCGGCGTCAGCTGGGCGACCGCGGCGGGCACGCAGCGCGATTCCAGCTCATCGACAGCCAGGCAAACACGCGACCAATCGCGTTGAAAATCATAGCAATGTTGCCGAATTCGACGATTCATCGCATACCTTCCTTAATGGTCGGACGGGGGGTTACGGGGACGAAATCGGGATTTGGGTCGAGCACCTGCGTAAGTGAATGCGATAGATCGTATGCAGCAGATACGGCAATTGCAAGAATATTTCAAAAAAATCGGATTTGCGGATTTGCACGATGGGGACGATTTCCAACCGCCGCCCAGTTCAGACTTCGATCAGTAAACGTGGACTGTGATTCACTGCCCATCGTTCAACCAGGTGCATCATGTTCCCCAATGAATTTCGCGCTCTGGCACTCGAACTGCCCGAAGCATTTGAATCATCGCACATGGGCCATGCGGACTTTCGCGTAAAGAAGAAAATCTTCGCGACGCTGGGCGCGCCGGACGCCGGCTGGGGCATGGTCAAGCTGACGCCGGAGCAGCAGAAGCAATTCGTCTGCGCGGAGCCCAACGCCTTCGTGCCGGTGAAGGGCGGCTGGGGTCTGCGCGGCGCGACCAATGTCTGCCTGTCATATGTCACCAGCAAAATGCTTCGGCCGGCGTTGATCGCGGCGTGGAAAAATGTGGCCCCAAAGCGATTGGTTGACCAGAATAATCTGCTGGACTGAATTCAGGAGGTTCGCTATGCATGTGCTCATTTCCGGGGCGGGGATCGCGGGATTGACGATGGCCTTTTGGCTTCATCGCCACGGGCATGAAATCACCATCGTCGAGAAGTCGCCCTCGCTTCGCGACGCGGGCTACATGATCGATTTTTATGGTTCCGGGTACGACGTCGCCGAGAAAATGAATCTCCTTCCGGACCTCGAGGCCATTCATTATCCGATTCCGCATCTCGCCTTCATCGACGAACAGGGCCGCGAACGTTACTCGATCCGCTACACCTCGTTCCGCAGCTTGCTCGATAACCGCCACTTCAATTTCATGCGCGGCGATTTGGAAAAAGTCTTGTATGAGAAGGTGAAGGACAATATTCAGATGCGGTTTGGAGCGACTGTCTCCTCGTTTCAACAGTGGGATTCCGGCGACAAGGTGCAAGGCACACTTTCGGACGGCTCGACCACCGAGTTCGATCTGCTCATCGGGGCCGATGGCTTGCATTCGCAAATTCGCAAGTTGGCGTTCGGCGATGAAAGCCAGTTTGAGCGCTTTCTCGGCTACTACACGGCGGCCTTTATCCTGCCCGATCGACTGCCGGAGGTTCAGACCGACAAGCTCTATACGATGACGATCCCGGGCCACACCGCGGGCGTCTATCCGATTCGCGGCGACCGCGTTGCCACCTTCTTCGTTTGGAAAGTTCAGCAGCCCGCTACGGATTTTTCGTATGAGTCGGCGGTTTCGCAGCTCCGCGAAGTGTTTGGCGGCGCCGGCTGGGTGATCCCCAAGTTGCTCGAGCGGGCCGACCGCGACACGATGTATTTCGACGTCGTTTCGCAAATTGAATTGCCGCAATGGAACTCCGGGCGCGTGGTGCTGATCGGCGACGCCTGCCAGTGCGTCTCGCTGCTTGCCGGGCAGGGCGCGTCAATGGCCATGGGCGGCGCCTATGTCCTCGCGGACGAACTGGCCAAGGCCGGGAGTGATGTCCCCGGCGCTCTTCGGCGTTATCAGGAACGGGTGAAGCCGAGCATCGAAAAGAAGCAAAAAGCCGGCCGGCGGATCGCCAACTGGTTTGTACCCAAAAGCAGTTTTCGCCGCTGGGTCGGCGACATATTTACGCGCATGGTCGACTGGCCGGTGCTTTGGCGGCTCGCGAAATGGCAGCTTGAGCCGGGCAGCATCATCGAGCGTTAGGAAATCCGCGCTGCGCGGCCGGCGGTTTCCTCGATCGCTGCCGATGGCTCTTGCAGCAAGTCTTGGATCGTCTCGGCGTCTTCGAGGCGTTCGTTCCAAATCTCCTCAAGCTGACCGATGAGCCAGTCGCTGCCAAGCCGGCCTTCATCCCAGGACTTGACAAACTCGGCGATGCGGCGTGGATCGGCGCCCAACTGCCGGCCGGCGAAATCGCAGCCGAATCCAAAGCTGGCGGACTGGCCCAGAGCATTCAGGTTTTGCACGAGATGTCCGGCCGGAAGTCCATGAGCGACCGGGCAGAGAAGCGAACCGGAAAGCCAGGCATCTCGCGTCGTGCGCCCGGCTCGCAAATCCTCGAGCAACGCCAAGAGATTCAGATCCTGGAAGTAACTAAAGAGTTCCGTGATGATCGCGGAGGCCATGATCCCTCCCGTTTTGTTCAAACCTGCATAGCGTGAGCATCGGTTTGCCTATGTTCATTTTGAGCGATGTGACGCCTTCTTGCAAGGATGTGGCGACCAGAGTCATTTTATTTCGTCGCGGGGGTCTGCGCAAGTTTGCCCGGCCGCTGCGTCTTGCCAATGTCCCGTCCGAGTCTTATCGGCACATTGTCGGCAGCCGGGAGGGACGTAGAATTCTTGGTGGGGAAGAGTTGCATCTCTATTGGGGGGTGCAGCGTGAAACGACTGCTAATCACTTTAATCTGCTCGCTGGCGTCACTGACCGCTTTTTCAAGCCTTCATGCTGACGATAACGATCAGGACATTCAGGTTCAGGCTCGTGGTCCTGTCCACGAGGGCTTTGCGCAGCCATATACCGCGAACCCGGAGCCGCCGCCGACGGTGGACAAGAAGCCGCCCGATCCAATTCCGGAGGAACCGGCGGCCGAGAAGCCAGAAGGCAAGAACGTTCAGTGGATTCCCGGCTACTGGCAGTGGGATACCGATAAGAAGGATTTCATTTGGATCAGCGGCATGTGGCGTGACATTCCGGCGGGCCGCCGCTGGGTCATGGGCTACTGGGCCAACACCAATGAAGGCTATCGCTGGGTGAGCGGGCACTTCGCGGACGCCAACGAACGCGACAGTCAATATGTTCCAGAACCGCCGCCGGAGAACCCGGACGAGGGACCGACCGCGCCTCCGCCCGACGACTCGAGCAGCTATGTCCCGGGGAGTTGGTTCTACGGCGACGACGGCTACACCTATCGCACCGGCTACTGGACACAGTGTTACGACGACCGCGTGTGGATCCCGTCGTATTACAATTGGACTCCCTATGGCTACGAGTTCTGCAGCGGCTATTGGGACTATCCACTGGGGCGAAGGGGCTTGCTGTTCGCGCCGGTCTATTTGCGCGGCCGTTCTGGCATGCGGCGAATTGGTTCTACCGGCCCTATTACGCGATCGGGTTCGGCGGCCTATACTCGAACTTTTTCGTTGGATTCAGCAATCGGCACTACTTCTTTGGCGATTACTACGCTCGGTCGTATTTGAATCGCGGCATTTATCCCTGGTTCTGGGGATCCCGCTATCATTACGATCCGATTTCGGCGCATCAGCGCTGGGTGCATCGCGGCGATCGCAATTGGGCGCACAATTTCAACTCGCATTATGTCGCGCGGGTGAACGGGACGGCGGCGCTGCCGCCGCGGACGCTGGCGGCGCAACGGACTCTCGCCTCGAGCGGCCGATTCGATTCGTCGCAGCGAATGGTGCATTCGCTGGCCGACGCGCGTCGCGACGGCATGCGCTTGCAGGCGGTTTCGCAACAACAGCATGCCCGCCAGTTGCAATCGGCGCGCACCATGGTGAATCAGGCTCGCAATTTGAGCCAGTCGGCGCCGCGGGTTTCGGCGGCGTCGCAGACGCGAAGCTTCAACCGCGACAATTCGTTTGGCGCGGCGCGGTTCGGCATCGTCCAGTTCGCATGGCTCCAACCAGGCGTTGAACCGCGGAGGAACGCCGCGAACCACGACAACGCCGAATTCGCACCAATTCGGCCAGTCGGGCAACCGGCAATCGACGGCGCGATTTTCAAATCAATCGGGAAATCGTCCAGCGGTTCCAAGGAATTTCAGTCAGTCGGGGAATCGGTTGGCAACGCCGCGAACGACGACGCAGGGAACGACGCGTTCGGCCGCGCCGCAGTTTAATCGCCAGGCGGGTCCGCGAACAACGGTTTCACCGTCGCAAGGCGGCAATCGGCGGTCCTTCAGCCAGTCGGGCAATCACACGACCGCTCCGCGAATCACCGTGGCGCCTTCCTCGCGCGGGACGGTGGGCAGGAGCGCCTCTCAGTTCCATCAGGGGGCGAGTCCGCGGACGACGATTTCGCCCTCGCAGGGCGGGATTCCAAGGAGCTTCGCGCCATCGAGCAACCGCCCGGCGATGCCGCGATCGTTCGCGCCGCAATCCGGCGGGCGATCGTTCACGCCTTCGGGGCGATCGTTCGCCCCGAGTTCGGGCGGGTTCCACGGCGGCAATAGCGGCGGGTTCCACGGCGGTGGCGGCGCCGGCGGTTCGCGCGGCGGCAGTTTTGGCGGCGGCTCGCATAATGGCGGCGGTCATTCCGCCGGCGGCCATCGCCGATAGTCGTGTCAGCTCGAAATTAAAAGGTCGGGCGCATTGAGTCGCATCGCGACTCGAAGCGGCCCGACTTTTTATTTCAAGGGCCGCGTGATCCGGCAATGACGGCCAATTCCTCTATGATGGCTGCATAAACCACAAAGGAGCAGCGATGGCGGAAATCACGCAGCCACGTATCGGATTCCTGGGCGCCGGACAGATGGCATCGGCACTGGCACGGGGCTGGACCGCCGCGCATCTGGTCACGCCGGAAAATGGCCTCGCCAGCGATCCGTCCCCCGAGGCGCGAGCCCGCTTTATCGACCGCACCGGCTGGAAGGCGGTGCCCAGCAATCGCGACGTGGTCGTTGACTCCGATGTCATCGTTCTTGCGATCAAACCGCAGGCGATGTCGGCGGTGATCGCCGATGTGCAGTCGCTGCTCAAGCCTCGCCACTTGATCGTGTCGATCGCGGCGGGCGTGACCATGGCCCGCCTCGTCAATGAATTGGGCGCCGGGCGGCGCGTCATCCGCGTGATGCCGAACACGCCCTGCCTGATCGGGGAATGTGCTTGCGGCTACACGCCGGGCGACGCCGCCACTCCCGAGGATATCGATCTGGTCGATCGCCTCTTCAATGCCGTGGGCAAGGCGTATCGCCTGCCGGAAAACCTGCTCGACGCCGTCACCGGACTAAGCGGCAGCGGCCCGGCGTTTGTCTATCTCATGATCGAGGCGCTGAGCGACGGCGGTGTCAAAGTCGGGCTGCCGCGCGACGTGGCCACGGGGCTGGCCGCCCAGACGCTGCTCGGCGCTGCCCGCATGGCGCTCGAAACCGGCCTGCATTGCGGCCAACTCAAAGACATGGTCACCTCTCCGGGCGGCACCACCATCGCCGGCCTGCACGCATTGGAGCAGGGCGGACTTCGAGCGGCCCTCATGGACGCTGTCGAAGCCGCGACCAACCGCGCTACCGAACTGGGAAAGTCATAGAACAAGAGATTCGAAACCACGAAACACACAAAAAACGCGAAATCAAGCCGCTGCTTCGTGTCGTTTGTGTTACTGATGTTCAAAAACTTCGCGCCAGACGAAGAAAATCAGAAACATTAGGAAGCCAGGAATGCAGGAATGAAACGCACTCAGATTCCTGCATTCCTGGTTTCCTTATTTCTCTGTTCGAATGGTGTGGCAGTCGCGAACACTCGAGTTCAGTTTTCTTCATATGTGACGTTACGTCCCAATCCTGGTTGCGGCTGGACCGCGCCAAGTGTTTCGTGGTTTCCCCTCTTTCGTGGGGATTTGAGATGGCCGAAGAATTGGTGCTGGTATTCGATTTTGGTTCGCAGTTCGCCCAACTGATCGCCCGGCGAGTCCGCGAACTGAATGTTTTTTGCCAGATTGTGCGGCACGATCTGCCGGCGGCCCGGGTGCGGGAACTGAAACCGACCGGCATCATTCTCTCGGGCAGCCCGTATAGTGTTTACGAGCCGAACGCCCCAAAATGCGATCCGGATCTGTTTGAGGTCGGCGTTCCGATTTTGGGGTTGTGTTACGGCCTTCAGCTGGCCGCCCACACCCTCGGCGGTCAGGTGCAGTCCTCGTCGAAACGCGAATTTGGCCGGGCCGAGCTGCACATCGCCGAATCCGACGGCCTGTTTGCAGGCGTTCCCGAGACGACGACCGTCTGGATGAGCCATGGCGATCAGGTGGTCCCCTCGGGCGGTGATTTTGTCGCCTTGGCGTCGACCGACACCTGCCCAGTTGCCGCCGCCCGATACCTGCACCGCCCCATTTTCGGCCTGCAGTTCCATCCGGAAGTGAGCCACACGCCGCAGGGCAGCAAGATCCTGCGAAACTTTCTTTACGACATTTGCGGGTGCCGCGGAACCTGGAAAATGTCGGCGTTCATCGATAAGACGGTCGCGGAACTCAAGCAGCGCGTGGGCAACAAGCGCGTCATTTGCGGGCTCTCCGGCGGCGTCGATTCCTCGGTGACCGCCGCCCTGCTCCGGCGAGCGATCGGCAATCAACTCGTGTGCATCTTCGTCGACAACGGCTTGCTGAGGCTCAATGAACTCGAAGCCGTGAAGAAAACCTTTCAGGGCGCGTTCGGCGTCGAACTCCATACGGTCGACGCCTCGCGGCAGTTTCTCTCGGCGCTCGCCGGTGTCAGCGATCCGCAAAAAAAGCGAACCATCATCGGCCACGCCTTCATCGAAGCATTCAAGCAGGAAGCGAAAACGATTGACGGCGCGGCGTTTCTGGCCCAGGGAACGCTCTATCCCGACGTGATCGAGAGCGGCGGTTCGTCCGACGGCCCCGCGGCCACGATCAAGACGCATCACAATGTCGGCGGGTTGCCCAAGGAATTGGGCTTCGAGTTGATCGAGCCGCTTCGCGATCTCTTCAAGGATGAGGTTCGCAAACTCGGGCTCGAACTGGGCCTGCCGGAATCGCTCGTCTGGCGACACCCCTTCCCCGGTCCGGGGCTGGCGGTTCGCTGCCTCGGCGAGATCACCGAAGGCCGGCTCAAGGTGCTTCGACAAGCCGACGCGATTTTTCTGGAGGAATTAAAGAAGGCGAACTGGTATCGTAAGACATCGCAGTCGTTTGCGGTGTTGTTGCCCGTGCAGTCGGTCGGCGTAATGGGCGACGGGCGAACCTATGAAAACGTCATCGCCTTGCGGGCCGTGCAAACCGACGATTTCATGACCGCCGACTGGTCGCGGCTGCCGCAAGATTTGCTGGCCCATGTATCGACGCGGATCATCAACGAAGTGGCCGGCGTGAATCGCGTCGTCTACGACGTCAGCAGCAAACCGCCCGCGACGATCGAGTGGGAATAATTCATGCCGCTTGGATCGAACATATTCGCCCGGTTGCATAAATGGGCCGCTCGCCAAGACGAAAACTACCTCACCGAATCCCTGGCTGTCGTACTTGAGTTTTTGGTAGCCGAATGCCCCGACGTCGCCTGCCGTTTGATCAAAGCATTGTCGGGAGGACGCATTGAACTGAGTTCCGATGAAGTCGCGACGATCGAGATTCGGACTCAGGTCGACGTTCGACAGGGCCGGCCGGACCTGGAACTCCGGACTCCAAACGTACTCGTTTGGCTCGAAGTCAAAGTCGAATCAGCGTTACGAACGGGTCAATTGGAAGGATATCGAGAGTTGATGACCAAGACGGGATACGCTCGGACTGGCCTGGGGTTGCTGACACGCTACCCTGAAGAGTACAAGCCTCAGGCGGCGCAGCCGGATTACGAGATTCGTTGGTTCGAACTGGCGGATTGGTTTCAAGAGGAATTGGCGGCGATCGCAGCGAGCAGCGAGGTGGCTCGATTCATCACTTCGCAGTTCCTGGATTTCCTCAGGGAGCGAAACATGACGTTAACGCAAGTTGGAAAATACATGCCCGAGGGCACGCGTGCGTTGAGCAGTCTGCTCAACATGCTTAAGGAAGCATGCGCGGCTTGCAAAGTCTCGGCCACGCATTTCGGCCGGTTGGGATCACCTTGGTCTCTCGCTCGACGGCACGAGGTATTGGGTTGGAGTGAATTACTCGGATCCTGAAAAGATCTGGTTCGGCACCAGAGGCCGCATCGACGTGGAGGCAGCGCGGCGGCTTGGCAGCGGAGAATTAGCGGAGGAAAGCTGGGTGCCCGGGAGATACCGTTGGTGGCAGAGTCTCGAGATCGATTCCGAAGCGGTTCATTTTTTCTCGCGCAGCCGTGTAGGCCAGTTGCAATGTCTGGAAGGATTTCTCCGGGATTGTCTTGCCGCGGCTCGATCGATCGAAATACCAAACCAACCGCCGCCACCGGAACCTGACGAAGGCAATTGATTATGCGTTTCACCAAAATGCAGGGTTGCGGCAACGACTACATCTACGTCGATTGCTTCCACGAAAAGCCGCCGCGTGACCCGGCGGCGCTGAGCCAAGCGATCAGCGATCGGCATTTTGGCATCGGCGCCGACGGGTTGATTTTGATTTGTCCGTCGGAAAAGGCCGATGCCCGCATGCGCATGTTTAACGCCGACGGCAGCGAGGCGGAGATGTGCGGCAATGGCCTGCGCTGCGTCGCCAAGTATGTTCACGATCATGGCATCGCGCCGAAGTCGCGGCTGACTATCGAGACCGGCCGCGGCCCACTCACGGTCGATCTCGAAGTTCGCGGCGGCAAGGCCCAACGCGTCCGCGTCGATATGGGCGAGCCAATCGTCCAGGCTTCCGACATTCCCACCACCCTGCCGGGCAATCCGCCGATCAATGTCCCGCTGACGATTGACGGCGTCACTTTGAAGTTCACTTGCGTGTCGATGGGCAATCCGCACGCCGTGACGTTTGTCGATGAAATCACCGATAGGCTCGTGCATGGAATTGGGCCGCAGGTGGAAAATCACCCTGCCTTTCCGCGAAAAACGAACGTCGAATTCATCAAGGTGAATCGCCCGGACGACGCGACCATGCGGGTTTGGGAGCGGGGCAGCGGCGAAACGCTGGCTTGCGGCACCGGGGCGTGTGCCTCGGCCGTCGCCGGCGTGCTCACCGAAAACCTCGCCAGAGGCGTTGCGATCCACTTGCTCGGCGGCGACTTGGAATTGCATTGGTCGGAAAAAGACAACCACGTTTACATGACCGGCCCGGCGGTCGAGGTGTTTAGCGGTGAATGGCCCGACCTGTGATGGCGGCGTCTATTGTTGGGCGAGGCGTCTGAGTCGGTGCGCCGTTTCGCGCATGCCTCGGCGCTCGTAAAAGTCCGCCAGCAAAAGGCAGGTTTTTTGATGGCGAGGGCTGATCTCCAAGGCACGCCGCAACCAATCCAGCCCGGTGAGTTCGAATTCGGGGTTCCCCGTTTTCAAATACAACGCGCCAATTTCATAAAGCAAATCCGGATCGCGCGGACGATCCTGATACTCGCGCAATAATCTTCGCAAGAGATTGGTTTCTGCTTCGAGCGCCTGGTGCCGCTCGAATTGCTGCTTGGCTTCCTCGGTCCGGCCCATTCGATGAAGGCAAAGGTAAAGATTGTAGCCCGCGGCCAAATCCTGCGTCTTTGCCTCGACGGCCCGGCGCAAATAGGGTTCGGCTTCCTGGGGATGCCCTTCATGCAGGGCCAAAATGCCGCGCTCGCGGAGCAGATCCGGATCGTCGGGAAAGCGGGCGAGCGCCTCATCCAGCAACCGCCGCGATTCGACGAGTTCGCCGAGGAGCGTCAGGCATCGACCGAGCCCGGCTAAGTAATGACGGCCGTCGGGCCGGCGCTTGAGCAAGTATTCAAAATTTGGGCGGGCCTCGGCCACCTGACTTCGGTTCACCAGAAGGTTCGCCAGGCGTCGCGGGCATCGAGGTATTCGGGATCGCGCTGCAACGCCGCTTGATAGTCGGCGATGGCCCGGTCCTGCTGGAAGCCGCCGAACCGTTCGTGGGCGAAACCGCGCCAAAAATAGGGGCGAGGATCGGGGCTCGGCTCCTTGAGCCACTCGTCGGTGAGTTGCTTGATGCGATATAGCCGCGTCGTAACCAAAGCGCCCTGGACGAGGGCCTCGAGAATTAGAATGCGATGGTTGGCCTCAATCGCCGCGCGCACTTCCATGGTCGATTCGAGAGAAGCGCTGGCATTGCCCGATTGGATGTCGAGCAATCGCTTTTCGAGTCGGATTTCGGCGGTCTCGCCGAGTTGCTTTTCGGCGGCGGCCAAGAGGGACTTGGCTTGGTTCAGTTCGCCGGCCCGGCGTGCGAGTCGCGCCGCCAGAAACTCCGTTTGGGCTCGCTGGGGCCACTCCAGGCGGGCGGCCCGCCGCGCGTGCTCCCACGCCGCGACGTAGCGATAGCGACTAAGTTCGGCGTCGGCGGCTTTGAGGTGCTCGGCGACGACATGGCGGTAATAGGCCCATCCGCCGCCCGCTGCGATCAACAGCAGCGCGACCAGCATCAAGCGCCAACGGGGTCGCCGACGTCCAGCCATGGTAGATCTCGGCGCCCGCGCGAGTACGGGCCGCCGACTAGTGGGGAAGTCCGTTCGATTCCGTCTTAACGCGCGACGGGAGGGCCGTCGCTCATGACGACTGTTTTCTCCGGATCCGGCATCGGGGTCGTCATGATCTTGGGCGCCGGCGCCTCGGTCGGTTCCGGCGTTTCGTCCGTGCCCATCAGGTTCGCGATTGGCCGCCAACCCGGCACATACATGCACACCGCCTTGATGCCCGCCATCAGGGGCATCGCTAAAAACAGACCCGGCGTGCCCCAAACCAAATCCCAGAACAAACAGGACAAAATCACCGTGGTCGCGTTCAAATTCATGCTGCGACCCATGACTACCGGAACGATCAGATAGCCTTCGACGGTGACCACGATCACGTAAAAGAGGAGAATGCCGAGCGCGGCCCGCGGATCGACATTGACAAATGCGTCGATGACCGGCGGGATACTGGCGAGAATGGTGCCGATGTACGGCACGTAGCACAACACCGCGGCGAGCATGCCCCAGGTCCAGGCCTGCGCAGATCCCGCCGCCTGGAAAACCAAGGCAAGAATCAGGCCCAGACCGAAGTTGACGATCGTGCGCCAGACCAGGTACGCCCGAATCGATTTGGCCATTTCGGCCAGCGCTTCGCCGACGCGTGCTTGCACCTCCTGGCTCGGGCCGAAAATCTCCACCACGCGCAGCGTGAGCATGCGTCCTTCGAGCAGCAGGAACAGCAAGATGAACATGATCAGAACCAGCTGCAACACCCAGGAAATCTGGTATTTGAACAGCGGCCAAAGAGCCTTTTGGATATTCTCCGGCTTCAGCAAGTCCTTGACGAATTCGAACAGCTTGCTGTCTTCGGCCTGTTCGGGCAGTACCGAGTTGACCGATACGGGGCTCACCTTGATGACCTGTTTGCGAAAATCGCTGTAAAAGCGCTGCTGGTCAGCGGGGTCGTTCGGCCGCGGCAAGCCAAGCAGCATTTTGGGAATCGCCAGGGCGAAAGCGAGCGTGACGATGGCGAACATCGTCAGAAGCAACCCGACGGCGATCGCGCAAGCCACGCCCCAGGGAATGCGCAGGCGGCGATTGAGCCATTGAACCACCGGCCAGAGAATCGCGGCCAGGAGCACGGCGATGGTAAGCGGAATGAAAATGGAATCGCCGAGCCACAGGGCGATGGCCACGCCCAAGAGACCCAAACAATTCAATCCAATGCGAGTCGCGGTCGTTAGATTGAGATCGATCACGGCGGTTCTCGAAACAATCCCCAACGGATTACTTTCTCATTTGACTCGCTCGAAGCGTATTGTGCAACAGCATTGTAATGGTCATGGGGCCGACGCCGCCCGGAACCGGCGTAATCGCGCCGGCGACGCCGACCACCGAATCGAAATCGACGTCGCCCACCGGCGCCTTGCGATCGGGCACGCGATTGATTCCCACGTCGATGACCGTGGCGCCGGGCTTGACCATGTCGGCGGTGACGTAGCGAGCCCGGCCAATGGCGGCGATCAAGATGTCAGCGCTGCGAGCAATCGCCGCCAAATCGCGGCTGCGGCTGTGCGCCACGGTCACCGTGGCATCGCCTCCCTGCCCTTTTCGCATGAGCAGCAGGGCCAACGGTTTTCCGACAATGTTGCTGCGGCCGATGATCACCGCGTGAGCCCCTGCGGTTTCAATGCCATTTCGAACCAGCAATTGCTGCACGCCCAATGGCGTACACGGCACGAACCCCGGCTCCCCCGCGGCCAGGCGGCCGAGACTGAGTGGATGAAAGCCGTCCACGTCCTTCGTGAAATTCACCGCATTGACAACGGTGCTTTCGTTAATCTGCTTCGGCAACGGCAACTGCACGAGAATGCCATGAACATCGGAATCGGCATTCAGGATTGAAATCAACTCCAGAAGCTGCGTTTCACTCGTATCTTCAGGCAGGTGATGATGAAAGCTGGCGAAGCCGGCCTTTTCGCAAGCACGAATCTTGTTGCGAACATAAACCGTGCTGGCGGGATTGTCGCCGACCTGAATCGCCGCCAGCCCCGGCCGCGGCCCGCCCGCTTGAACCTGAGCCGCGACCGCCGCCGCCATTTCTTCCTGCATGGTCTGAGCGAGTGCCTTGCCATCGATTATCTTTGCGGACATTTCAAAAGCTCGCTAACCGAATCGAAATTGGACGTTGGGAAATGGGCAATAGAAAATCGACAGTCTGCATCAATTGTGTCCGGCCGATTATGATCACCGTTCGTCATCATAGCTGCCTGGACGATAGCGGTCGTCGAAGTCATCACGCCGCTGTTCGTACGCATCGTAGTTTTCCGGCGGACGGTCAAAATCGTCCCGCGACGGCATCCGGTTGGCGGCCGCGAACGCCTCGCGGCTCGCGCCGCTCAGCATGACCGCGATGGCCAACACCGAGTAACCGCCGCTGAGCACCAGAAAACCGACCGGGACCAGCAGCGCACTCGCTTCAGGCCCGAGTTCATCGTCTTGGTTTTGGAGTTTCCCTTCGCGGATCTGTTTGTCGTGAAACTTCTGCGATGCCGGTAGGACAAACGCGGCTGAATAGACGACATCCGCCGCGCAATTCGCCAGGAGAAGCACTGCCCCGAGAATGCATAGCCAGCGGCCCCAGTTTCGCATCAGCAGCAGCACGACCCCCGAAACGAACAGCAGCAAGTTGGCCAACGTGCCAATTCCGTACATCACAAAACACGCGACGCCCAAATGCGGAACTTCCTTGGTAACAAAGAGTTTCTCATCCGCTCCTTGTTTCATGCTCTTGAGTAACGGATTGTTCGCAGCATCCTTGTCCTCGATCTTGAACGCATTCGGATCATTGCCTTTGTCCCTCGCGTCCATTAGTCCCGAGGTTGAGGCAAAGCCAAGGCAGCACAAACACGGCAATCCGAAGACGAGATTGCAAATGGCTATAAACGTGACGCCGACGGGTCGTTTTGCCTGAGCCATTTTGCATGACCTCCAACCATGGGGTCGTGAACCGCGATCGATCGCGAGTCATCGATATCGATCGTCGGGGTGCTCGTCGAAGTCATCGCGACGATCATCGTCGTCGTCAAATCGATCAGTGTATTCATCGTCCCGGCGGCGACGCACCGGGATTCCAAATGCCGAAGCCGGCGAGGTGAGCATCACGGCAATCGCAAAAAGTGAATAGCCGCCCCCAACAAGCAGCGAGCCGCACGGCTGCATGAACTGACCGAGGACGCTGCCCGTACCGGCGCCGGCGGGCGGCGCCTTTCCTTCGAGTTTCCGTTTCTCCGCGAATTTTTGAGTCGCCGGATAGACAAACAGGCTGGTATAAGCAACCTCGGAAAGAGTGCCGATGAACACCAGCGCTGCCCCTGCAATGCAAACCCATTTGCCGAGCCCCACCCGCAAAAGCAAGAGGACTCCAGAAATCAACAACAACAAACTGCCAACAGTCCCGATGCCGTAGGTCAGCCCGCGTATCAGATTGAGCCGCGGAAGCTCCTTTTGAAGAAACGCTTGCTGCTCGAGACCAATTTTCATGCCTTGTGCAAAGGGATTGTTTGCCGCGGCTTTGTCGTCGATTTTGACCACTTGGGTGGGATCGGGCTTTGTCGCGGCGTGGATGAATCCGCTGCCCGACATGGCGCCGCCGCAACAGAGACATGGTATGCCCACGACGAGATTAATGATGCCGACTGCCGTGATCGCCGAAGATCGTCTTGCGCGAGCCATCGATTTCTCCCAGTCGGAACTCGCTCAACGGGCTAGGCCCGCGAACATAGTGCCTTCCAGATTGTTTGTTGGAACCGCTGACCTGTCAAATGTCTTCGCCCGAATTCGAGGCAGAACGATAAGTCCTGGTTTTGAGAACCGTCAGGTTGGCGCCATTCAAGTCGGGCATTTAGCGATCGTCGAAATCGTCGCGCGGGCGGAAGCGGCCATCGGGGCGGTCGAAGTCGTCGGGGTTATTGTCGGCTCCGGCATCGGCTCCCGGCCCGCCGGCAAAGTATTCTTTCGCGGGACGGCTCAAGAGCACGATCAGGGCGATCGCGGAGTATGACAAGCCGATCACTCCGGAGCACGCGATGCCGGCCGCGCCGCCGATCGATGCTCCCAATTGCGGCGGACCCTGCGGATTGGCTTGCTGTTGTTGCTTTTCCCATTTGCTCGTCGCCGGAATGACAAATGCCGCGTTAAACGCAACGCTTGCCAGCGTAGTCACCGCCATCAACACCGCCGCCGCGATCCCAAGCTTGCGGCCGATGGGTTTGCCGCCGAGCAACGCGATGCCGGAGATCAGCAATAAGAGCGAGTAACTAAGTTGTAGAACCGCGAAAACAATCATCAGCGGCTTTTGAGCGGGGATTTCCTTGCGCATGAAATCCTGTTGGTCTTTTACCATTTTCACCGGATCCTGACCCTGCCCGGCGGCGGGCTTGGGCATGGCTTGCATCATGGCCACTGTAAAGTCCTCCGCGAACGGCGCGCACAATGAGCCGAGAAGGCACGGAAATCCAAGAACCAAGTTAAAGACCGCGATTACCGTGACGCCGGCCGGACGAGTCTTTCGAGCCATGAGACGCTCCAGATGGGGACGGATTGGGCTGGCACATGAGTTACAACGGCGTTCGGCGCAACGTCGATCGGCTCGGCGCTCCGCCAACCCCGACAATCACTTCGCCTTGCTGAAATACTCCTTCGAATCGCTGACGCTCGGCTTGACGGCGTCGCAGCCGGGCGTCCAGCCCGCCGGACAGCCTTCGCCGTGCTCTTCGAAAAACTGCAATGCATCGAGCGAGCGCAGAGTCTCGTCGACGCTGCGCCCCAGCGGCAAATCATTGATCGTGATGTGCCGCACGATGCCGGCTTTGTCGATGATAAATGTGCCGCGCAGGGCGACGCCGCCTGCCAGCAGCACGCCATAATCGCAGCTGATCTTCTTGGTGAGATCGGAGACGAGCGGGTATTTCAGTTCTCCGACCCCGCCATGGTTTCGCGGCGTGTTGATCCAGGCCAGGTGGCTGAACTTGCTGTCGGTCGAACAGCCGATCAGCTGCGCGCCGCGTTTCTCGAATTCGCCGGCGCGATCGCTAAATGCAATCAGCTCCGTCGGACAAACGACGGTGAAATCGAGCGGATAGAAAAACAACACGACGTATTTTTTGCCCCAGTAGTCGGACAATGAGACATTTCCAAACTGGCCGTTGACCACGGCTTCGGCCTTGAAATACGGAGCCGGCTTTTGAACCTGAGCAGGCATGGATGCAATCTCTGGGTGAAAAAACCTAGATGGTGAAGGGTTTTTACGGATGCACGCCGCCGCCAACAAGGGCTCGCCCTCGCCGTCCCGCGCAAGGCGAAAGACCCACCACCCGTGAGGCCAAATGTTATCAATTCGACAAACGGACCGGCGCAGCAGCCCGCTGCTCATGGAGCGCAGAAGATGTAAGCCCAGAAGCAGAGAAGCCTCCGCGCGGTTAGCAACTTCGATTCACGTTGCCATTCCAACTCGTTCGCCCGCGCGGAGGCTTCGTTATCAGCTCGGAAACCCCAGTCATTTCGCGGCCAGGTCAAATCGGTCGAGATTCATCACCTTGTTCCACACCGCCGCAAAGTCGCGGACGAACTTCTGCTGCGAGTCGGCGCAGGCATAGACCTCGGCGATGGCCCGGAGTTCCGAGTTCGAGCCAAAGGCGAGGTCGATGGCGGCGCCGGTCCACTTGACCTGCTCCGTCCGCCGGTCACACCCTTCGTAGACGTTCTCGCTCTTGGCGGACTTCCGCCACTCGGTCCTCATGTCGAGGAGATTGACGAAGAAGTCGTTGGTCAACGTCCCGGTCCGTTCGGTGAAGACGCCCAACTTGGACTGCCCGAAGTTGGCGCCCAGCACGCGCAGCCCGCCGAGCAGCACCGTCATCTCGGGAGCCGTCAGCTTTAGCTGGTGCGCCCGATCCACCAACAGTTCCGGGGCCGATCGATTGTCTCCCTTTCGTTGGTAGTTGCGGAATCCATCCGCGGTCGGTTCGAGCACGGCGAACGATTCCACATCGGTCATCTCCTGCGAGGCGTCGGTGCGGCCCGGCGCAAACGGAACCCGCACGTCTTGCCCGGCCTTCTTCGCAGCCGCCTCGACGGCCGCGCACCCACCCAGAACGATCAGGTCCGCGAGCGAAACCTTCTTTTTGCCGGATTGCCCGGCGTTGAACTCCTTCTGGATCTTTTCCAGCGTCTGCAGAACCTTCGCGAGTTCGGCCGGTTGGTTGACCTCCCAATCCTTTTGCGGCGCGAGGCGAATGTGCGCTCCGTTCGCACCGCCACGTTTGTCGGAACCGCGAAACGTGGACGCCGACGCCCATGCAGTCGTCACCAGTTGCGAGACGGTCAGCCCCGATGCGAGGATCTTGGCCTTGAGTTGGGCCACGTCTTGCGCCGCGATCAGTTCATGATCGACGTCTGGAACTGGATCTTGCCACAGCTGCGGCCGAGGAACCAGCGGGCCGAGCAGTCGCGAGACTGGCCCCATGTCGCGGTGAGTTAGCTTGTACCAGGCCTTGGCAAAGGCTTCGGCAAACTCGTTCGGGTTCTCGTGGAAGCGCTTCGTGATTTTCAAGTAGGCGGGGTCCGTCCGCAGCGCCAGGTCCGTTGTGAACATCATGGGGGCGTGCTTCGTCTTCGCGTCGTGAGCGTCCGGCACGGTGCCTTGGCCCGCCCCGCCCTTGGGCGTCCACTGGAACTCGCCGGCCGGGCTCTTCGTGAGTTCCCACTCGAAGCCGAACAGGTTCTCGAAGTAGCCATTATCCCACTTGGTCGGGTGGGCGGTCCAGGCGCCCTCCAGGCCGCTGGTGATCGCGTCGGCGCCCTTGCCGGTCCGGAATCGGTTGGTCCAGCCGAACCCTTGCTCCTCGATGCCGGCGGCCTCGGGCTCCGGACCACAGTATTCAGCCGCGTTGGCCGCGCCGTGGGCTTTGCCGAAGGTGTGTCCGCCGGCGATCAGCGCCACCGTTTCCTCGTCGTTCATGGCCATGCGGCCGAACGTTTCGCGAATGTGACTGGCCGCCGCGAGCGGGTCCGGTTTCCCGTCCGGCCCCTCGGGATTCACATAGATCAGGCCCATTTGAACCGCGCCGAACGGTTTCTGAAGCTGCCGATCGTCGTCGTAGCGGTCGGCGCCGAGCCACTCGATCTCCGAGCCCCAGTTGATGTCGGCTTCCGGCTCCCAGATGTCCTCGCGCCCGCCGGCGAACCCGAACGTCTTGAACCCCATTGACTCCAGGGCGCAATTTCCGGCGAAGACGATCAAGTCGGCCCATGAGAGTTTCCGGCCGTACTTCTGCTTGACCGGCCAAAGCAGCCGCCGGGCCTTGTCGAGGCTCGCATTGTCGGGCCAGCTGTTGAGGGGTGCGAACCGCTGATTGCCGCCGGCCGCGCCGCCCCGGCCATCGGCGATGCGGTAGGTGCCGGCGCTGTGCCAGGCCATCCGGATGAAAAGCGGGCCGTAATGGCCGTAATCGGCCGGCCACCAGTCCTGCGACGTCGTCATCACCGCCTCAATGTCCTTCTTCAAGGCATTCAGGTCGACTTTCTCGAATTCCTCCGCGTAGTTGAACTCCTTGTCCATGGGGTTGGACAGCGGAGAATGTTGGTGGAGGATCTGCAGGTTCAACTGGTTCGGCCACCAGTCTCGATTCGATCGTGCCACTGCTAAATTGTGTCGATGAACCCCGTTCAACACCGGGGATTTCGTTTCGGTAGTCATAATCTCTCCAACGTGACTTGCTCCGATGGACGCTCTGCGCGAACAAGGGCGAGCCTCTGGAGGTTGAGTGTATTCCTGCGAATCGCTGAATACAACCGTTCTTGCAGTCGCGGGACCTCACCCCCGGTTCACGAAATGGCCGACTCTCCAAAGTGATCCATTTCGCGGCAGACCGTCGTCATTCACGGATGGCGCTCGCGCCCCGAATTCGCGTCGATCCAAGGATGTCGAAGTTTTGTACGAAATGAAAACGAGACGTGCCAAGATGGATAACGATGACGAGGGGGCACGACGTCCGAGGGCCGAGGGCAAAACCTTAGCAGTTCTTTCCGCACGCGCTCTCTAGTGAATCAGTGCTCGGAATAGGTTGCGGGTGCGCTGTGTGTGTCGTTCCAATTCGGCACGGAAGGCGTCGTCGCTGGCGAAGCCCAGCCGCCGGCCCAGTTTTTGCAATTCGTCCGGCGCTTCCGGGCATTCATCCAGGGCCCGATTCGTCATGACGCGCAGTCGGCTTTCGACTTGGCGCAGGAAATCATAGCTTTCGCGCAGGGTCGTGTAGTCTTCTGGGTTCAGAAACTTCGCCGCAGCCAGCGCGCCGAGCGCTTGCCAAGTGTTCGTCTGACGGATCTCAGGGCATTCCGAACCGAAACGCAACTGAAACGCCTGCACCAGAAACTCGATATCGACTTGCCCTCCCGGCCCGCGTTTGACGTCGCGCGGCCCACGGCTCGCTTCAAGCCGCTCTCGCATGGCCAGAATCTCCGTAGAGAATTCCGGCCTCCAGGCCGGGCTAAACACCGCATGGCGCAACAGCGCCATCACCTCAGCCCCGAAATCGAGATCGCCGAACACGATGCGCGCTCGAGTGAGCACTTGGCGTTCCCAGATTCTGGCGGCGCCCTGGTCGAAATATCGGCGAAACTCCGGCAAGGTTGTCACCAAACTTCCGGAACCGCCGGTCGGTCGAAGGCGCATATCGACCTGATAGAGACGCCCCATCGGCCCTTGCTGGCTCAGATCGCGAATCACCCGTTGGGCCAATTCGGTGAAAAAATGCAAGTTGCTGGTGGGGCTCTCGGATTGGGTTTGGCCATCGCCTTCGTGGATAAGCACCAGGTCCAGATCGCTGTGGTAACTCATTTCGCGGCCGCCGAGCTTGCCGAGGCCGAGGATGACGAATCGGGCGGGCCGGCCGTCGATCAGTTTTGCTTGTCCGAATCGGGCCTCGGCTGCCTGCGTTTCGCGCGCCGACACCTGGCCGAGCAGCGCTTCGGCCAGGTCGCTCAGCGCGGCGGTCGTCTCGCGAATCGCCGACTTGCCGAGCAAATCACGCACGCCGATCCGCAACAATTCCTTGTCCTTGAAACTGTGCAGGATTGGTTCGATATCGGAAGCGCCCTTGCAAAGTTCCGCGAGTTCGCTGCGCAACTCGTCGAGTGCGCGTGGTTGATTCAATACCAGGCTGTCGAGCAATTCATCAATCATGCCTGGGTTGTTGATCAGAATCTCGGTGAGGAATTGGCTGCCGGCGCAAAGTTCGACCGTCAAGCGAAGGCTTGGTGGGCTGACGCTGAATAGTTCCCAGAGCACGCCCTTGGCCCCGAGCGAGGCGGTGACGGTTTCAAGATTGTTCAGCGTGCGATCCGGATCGGGCATCTTCGCCAACTCGCGCAGAAGCGCGGGCGCGATGCTCGCCAGAAAATGCCGGCAGCGCGGCATCGAAAGAAACGGCACCGATTCTTGCGCCAGCCGCGCGAGATTTCGATAAGCGGCCTGGATATCGCGGAAATGATGCTTGCTCAACACCGCCTCGATCGTCGCCGGGTCCGGATCCGAATCGAGAATCAAGTCGGTTTCGGGCTCGGCATGCTCGGCCGAGTCGGCGAATGTGGAATGCAAAAGATGGTCGAGGATCTGGCGGTTGAGACGCGTGCGTTCGTGATAGTCGTGCAGAAACTCATCCAGGGGATCCACGAGCAACTGCCGCGTGTCGATCACCTCTGGCGGCGCATCGTCCAGCAGCGATCGCGGACCGCGCCGAGCGGCCGGCTCGGAGATTCGCGGTTCGCGCACGTTGTAGCCCATGCGTAAGGCGAGCTTGTGCAATTCCTCCGGGTGTTCGGGCAGTTTGTGCGTTGCCAGATCGAAGAGCAATTGCAGGCGGTGCTCGGTGCGGCGCAGAAATCGGTAGGCGTCGTCGAGGATTTGAAATTCGGTGGCGGTCAGGCAGCCCGCCGCTTCCAGGGCCTGCATGGCCTTCAGGGTATTGCGGTTTCGAAGTTCGGGCAAGTCGCCGCCATTGAGCAACTGAAGGAATTGGATGGCGAACTCAATATCGCGAATGCCGCCGCGGCCAGTTTTCACTTCGGTTTGGCCGACGCCGGCCTGGTGCGCGCGTTGCTCGATCCGCCGCTTCATCGCCTTGATTTCGTTGATTTCGGCGAAACCCAAGTAACGCCGGTAAACGAACGATTCCACGCCGCGAAGAAACTCCTCGCCCAATTGCAGGTCGCCGGCGACCGGCCGGATCTTGATCAATGCTTGCCGTTCCCAGGTGCGGCCGAGCGAATCGTAATACGACAGGGTGCTGGCGAGCGACCGGGCGAGCGGGCCGCGCAGGCCTTCGGGGCGCAGCCGCAGGTCCACTCGATAGGCCTGTCCACGATCGGTGCGGGCCGAAAGCAGGCGAACCACCTCGCCGACCACGCGCGCGTAAAACTCCTCCAGGCCGGCGCCATTGCCGCGGCCGCGCGTATGCCCCTCGCGGTCGTAAACGAACATCAGATCGATGTCGCTGGAATAGTTCAGTTCCTGTCCGCCGAGTTTGCCGAACGCCAGGATGACGCAGCGCGCCGGCTGGTCCTCGTCGGTGACTGGCTCGCCGAAGCGAGCCGGGACGCCGCGCAGCGCAACTTCGAGGGCGACCTCCAGAGCCGCATCGGCCACGTCGGAAAGGTCGAGCGTGACCTCCTCGAGCGTGCGATCGTGAATGATGTCGTTCGTGCCGATGCGAAGGGTATGCCGACGGCGGAAGCGGCGAAAGGCTTGCAGCATCGCCGCATCGTCGCCTGCGAACGCGGCCAGCGCGCGCAGTTCACGCCGCAATTCCGCCGGACCGGGACTATGACGCAGCGGCACGCGAAGCATGTCGAGGAGGTCCGGGTCGGCAACAAGCGTGTCGGCGAAGAATTGACTCGTGCCCAGCATCGGCAACAGCGTCGCGAGGCCGCCGGCCTGGTCGTCCAGCAGACGGGGCAATGATTCCGGCGCAGCCGCCAGAAAGCGCTCGAGATTGTTCAGCGCCATTTCCGGATCGGGATTATCGCGCAGCAGTCGCGTTAGTGGCTCGGCCAGCGCGCGGAACACGTCGGCTCCCAGCTGCGCCGCCAGCGCTTGCGAGATCCGGGTTGTGCGCTCGGCGTCGCGACTGGATGCGACCAGATCAACAACTTCCATTCCCAGCTCCCCATCGCTCGGTCGCTATTGTGACGCGTTGGCGGAATTGGGACAAGGGGATTGAATCTCAAGCAGTTTTGCGATCGTTGGTTTGGAAAAAAACACCCGTTGTGCCGCTTTCAGCACAACGGGTGTGCGGAATTGAAAAGAAAGTGATTGGGACGTAGACCACCGTCGTGCATCGTCATCGCCATCTTCCCATAACAGCTTGACTTTAACGAAGAGTCCATTTGGAAATTCTTGAAGTCCTTCGATAACGGTGAAATACCACCACAAACCTGTGCAGCAAATCATAAAGATTTGCGTACTCGTGATAACGCGAACCTTATTGGTTCCGCAAGTCACTTTTCTCGTTCTGATTCGATCCGTTCTTTGATGGCTCATTTGCCGAACTTTTTCTCGGCTTGTTCCAATATGGACTCTTGCACTTTGGACAGACACGCGGCTCATCGTCCGCGCGGAACCCATTCATGCCCGCATCGTTCGCAACGGTACCCCCATACAGTCAATTGAACTTTGGCCATGATATCGCAATGTTACCCAAGAAAGATATTCTTTGCAAGTAGTTGACTAGAACGTCATCGACTAGCAAATACGTGTCTGACATATTCCATACAGGAAATCGGGCAAGGTCGCCAAAGGGTGGTACGCGCGCACGGTTGGCGCCCTTTGGCGCTCTTTGAGTTTTCCAAGCGGAAAACAGCGGGTGCGCGAGCCGTGCCGGCAAAGACCGCCAAGATGCGGGCATCAGTTCAGAGCTGCGCCGCCGCGATGGGGAGTTCAAACCTCGAAGTAGTCGCGATCCTGGAATGTGCCCTGCTCGCGCGAGTATTTTCGCCGGGTCACTTTCAGTTTACCGCCAGCGATGGTGTATTCGTTTAACCGCGATGCCGGCCTGTGTGGCGCTGCGATCGGCGGTTGGAGAACAAATGGGCGATGCGGTTATTTATTTGCTTCGTTTGCGGCCACGAGGAGCCGTCGAGCGCTTCGTGGTCTTTTGCGGGCGGCCGCGGGGAGCATTCGAGCCGATGGTCGAGTCGCCGCGCGGAGGCTCATCGTAGTTGATCTCGTGCCCCGTCCTTCCGCCGACGGCTCGGCCTTGCGCCGGCGTTCCACCGACGGCCCCGCCGGAAATCCCCGCGTACGGCGGCCCCTGCTCCAACGAGTCTTCTTCCTCCTCGGGCGGGCTGGCCGGCGTGCGGGTAATGTCGGTCCGGAAATACTCCTCGTCCTCGGTTCCCTCGTCGTCGGCGGCGTGCCGCGGGCCGGCGCCGCTGCCGGGCGAACCACCGCCTGGATCGAGCGGACGGTTGGCTGCTCGTTTCGTGGCCCCCGGCGGATCGCCGTTGGGGGTAAATACACCAGCCGTCGTGCGTCGCTTCTTGGCCGCACTGCGTTTAATGGGTTTCTTGGCCATGGCAATCGCTCCTTGTTACGGCGACCCCGATGCAAGCCGTTCCGAGATTCATTTCATTGCAATCACCATGCCGAAATCTCGCCGGTGCACGCGAACCTGTGCGATCCGGCTGGCGTCTGAACCTCCATGAAGCTGTGACCAGCGAAAGAAATTTCAAGCAAAGAAACCGCCCGGCCGGCGGGGCGCCTGACCCCGCGATTGCGGTCGGCATCGCGCGTTCCGTGGACGGGCTCTAACGACGGCGGTTTCTAACGTGGTTAGCTCAGATGGATAGAGCACCAGATTGATAATCTGGCTGTCACGGGTTCGACTCCCGTACCGCACCGACGAGTGAAACTCGTCTCTAGGAACGCTCAAAAGAGCGTCTCCACTCCGGCCCAAGGGAAGCGGCCTTCCGTGCGATCTGCCTTGGTCGGTTATCGGCTATCGGCCACCGGCTGTCGGTGTTTCGAATTTTTCTGGCCGAGGGCCGACAGCCGATAGCCTACCAAGGCAACATGAGTTTTGGCCCTGCAGTGCGTGGATTCCGCTACGGTCGATTTGCGAGAAAACGTTTGCTGATTAGCGCTCGCTGCACGAAGCGAAAGTGCGAAACGTAAGCGAATTGGCTCGCAAACGCCGCTGCTCAAACAAAACTCCGCCAAAACTGATGGGATCGCCGGGAGCTTCGCTTCCTGAGGGTCTTACTTTTTGAAACAAACCCGGTTGCTTTTTGCGGCCTCGTGAAGTTAAGCGAACGCGAAACGTAAACGGAATTTGAGACGTAAACGGAATTTGAGTACTGTCGGAGGTGGCACATGGTCATTCGTCGCATCAAGATTCACGAATTCGAACTCGGACTTTACTTCCGCGACGGCGACTTTCAGGGTCTGCTCGAAGCCGGCACGCACTGGTTTTTCGACCCGCTCGACCGGGTTCGCGTCGATATCGTTTCGCAGCGCGCGCCTGGCTGGTGCATGAGAAGCTCGATCTGATTGTGAAGTCGGGCGCGCTTGAGGACCGCGCCCAGGTCGTGGACTTGAAGGACTACGAGCGCGCGCTGGTCTGGATCGACGGCCGCTTCAGTCACGTGCTGCCGCCGGGCCTGTCGGCGTTCTGGACTACGTTCCGCGAGGTTCGAATCGACCTTGTTGACGCGCGGGCGGTGCGCTTTGCGCATCCGGATCTGCCGGTCATCGTCAAGTCGATGATGATCGAGCGCGCTCTGGATTGCGTGAACGTGCCGGCCAACCATGTCGGCGTCTGGTTCCGCGACGGCAAGTTCGTCGAAACGCTGGCGCCGGGCCGCTATGCCTTCTGGAAGAACCTGACCGAGTACAAGGTCGAAACCGTGGACACTCGGGAATCGATTTTGGACGTGACCGGTCAGGAAATCATGACGGCCGACAAGGTGACGCTGCGGCTCAACGCGTTGATTTCGTACCGCGTGGCGGACGCGCGGGCGGCGTTGACAACGGTCGACAATTTCACGCAGGCGCTCTACCGCGAGACGCAGTTGGTGTTGCGCGCTGTGGTCGGCGGCCGCGAACTCGACAGCCTTCTCGCCGACAAGGACGGCGTGGTGCGGGAACTCGAGCAGGGCGTGCGCCGCCGGGCGGCCGAGTTCGGCCTGCAGATCACGACGATCGGCATCCGCGACGTCATCCTGCCGGGCGAGATGAAGGACCTGCTCAACAAGGTGACCGAGGCCAAGAAGGCGGCCGAGGCCAACTTGATCGCCCGCCGCGAGGAAACCGCGGCCATGCGCAGCCAGGCGAACACCGCCAAGCTGCTGCAAGACAACCCGACGCTCATGCGCCTGCGGGAGTTGGAAGTCCTGGAAAAAGTGGCCGGTCAGGCCAAGCTCACGGTTGTCCTCGGCGACAAGGGCTTGACCGACAAGGTCGTGAATGTGCTGTGAATAAAATCGGGGCGGACATCAAACGGTTCGCCTCGGTTTCATTATCCACCAAAAAAATGCCCCCGCGGCCTTGCGGCACACGGGGGCCTCCCCCTCTCCCTCGTTTCGCTTCCAACTATTTCTTTGGCGGCATCGGATTGCTGGGGGGCAGCGGAACCGCCGGCTGGTTCATTAGCTTCTGTTCCTCGACGATTGATTTGGCGACGTTGGGATTCGAAGTGCCATATTTCAATATCATCATCGGCTTGGCTTGCTCTTTCAGTTTCGCAAAGACTTGCGGAATTGCCTTGCTTAGCTTTTGCTCGTAGACCTGCTTTCGGAAATATTCCTTTTGCTCCTTGAACGAATGAGAGGTGTCAGCCGGAATGTGGCCGTCGCACTTCATGACCGCCACGCCCTGCCCCGGAATCTGGAAGACTTCGCTGACCTCGTCCTTGTTAAGCTTCCAGGCGATCTTCTCAATGTAATCCTTGCCCGGTTCGGCGGAGCCGTGGCCGATCGGCGCGATTTTGCCCGCGACGGCGGCGAGGCTGGCCACGCCCTGGTTGCGCCTGCGCGATCGAATTCCGCCTCGCTTTTGCGGATCGAATCATAGGCCCGCAGCGCAACTGTGGTCGCGCTGACGCCCGGCGTGTTTTCCCAGATGATGATGCGGCATTGCACCTTTTCGCCATAGGTGGTGTCGAACAACTTTCGCGCTTCGGCTTCATCGACCTTGATGTCCAGGCCGCTGAGCTTGGTCATCATCAACTTCGGCCGGATGACATCTTCCTTCCACTCGAAAAGCGTCTTGTTGTACTGCTTCAAGAATTGCTTCACGAAGGTGGCGCGATCGACGTGGATTTGTTCTAAATCGGATTCCATTGCCGCTTCCACTTCGGCGTCGGTCACGGTAATGTTTTTTTGCTTGCAGGCATGCTCAATGATCTTCATGTTGACGAGGTTTTCGAGCTTGGCGTAGCCCTGGCGGGCGATCAGGTATTCGCCGAGATCCTCGCGGGTAATTGGGACATTTCCATTGATGTAGGCCACGACGCGCTGGGAATAATCCGACTGTTGGCTGGTCGCCGAGACCGGCACGACCGGCGGCGTTTCCGCCGAGGCGATCGGCAATCGGGCCTGCCAGGCGCCGAAGGCAAAGCCTACCGTTCCCATTCCCGCCAGCGCCAGCGACGCTTTCCACCGCCGAGTGCGAATGCCGAACATAACCAATCCCCTCCTGGGTCACGAATCCGTAGGCGGCCGTATATCCGCTTGCGGAAATGATTTCAATGCGAAACGCCGCTGCGATTCGGGATTGACCGAATCACGCGCACACGCTATGGGACGCCTCTCGTCGGGAAGCAGGGGAATCTATGTGGCGATTTGGGGTGCTGGCGGCGCTATTGGCCGTGAGCGGATGCATGGTTCCATCCGGCCGTGAATCGCCTTTGCTGGCACGGCAGCCCTCTTGATACCAGCAACCAAATTCAATTTCTCACCGACAACCCCGGCGGCGAAGCCTACGCCGTCCTTTTCGACAAGATTCTCGACGTGGTCGATGACGATTTTGACATCGCTTACGCGAATCGCTACGACGGCCGCATCGAAACCCAGCCGCGGATCGCGGCGGGCCTCGAACAGCCTTGGAAAGCTGGCAGCCCCAGCGTCTTCGATCGGTTGCTTTACTCGTGTCAGACCTATCGCCATCGGGCGTTTGTCCTGATTCAACCGGTCGAGCGCGGCTACACCGTGTCCGTCACGGTCTTCAGGGAATTGGAGGATCTGCCGAAGCCCGACCACGCCGCGGCGGGCGGCGCCGCCTTCCGCAGCGATCCGAGCATCGATCGCGAGTTTGAAATCGTCGATCCGACGATCGTGTCGTATGTCTGGATTCCCAAGGGCCGCGACGTGCCCCTGGAGCAAAAAATCCTACGCAAGATTCGCTGGGAATTGATTCGCCCCGCGCAACGAACAGGCCCAATGTAGTCGACTCGCTTCACGAGCCGAAGGACTATCGCGGCGCCAGTTCCAGAAGTGCGTTTTTGTCGGCGCGAATGGCGCCGGCGAGCATATACGCGATCGCGAAGCCGGCGATTCCCGCAGCGCTCAATAGTCCCAACGCCACGTAGTTGTTCGATTCGCTGATCGCCAATAACCCGACGGCCAACAACGGAATCGACGCCACCGCCACGAGGCAAAACCCAAGGGAGCGATCGAGCCGGTTCAACTGGGTCACGTCGTCCTGGGTCAGTTCGGCCGACGGCAACAAAGCAGGATAAAGCGCCCGAATGGCGACGAAATGCACGGCGAAAAGCGGGAACGACGAGGCGATCAAGCCAAACAACGTCTGCGACAACAAGAAATGAATGTGAAACTTCGTCGGCATTGGGTGCACCGTTAAATGAATCGTCACGGGGAAAATGACTCCGGCGATCGCCCACGCCGAGACGCTGATGACGACGACCATCGGCGCGAGCCGGAGGCAGTGCCGCCGCAATCGGGCCAGTTCATGGGCGGGCAACGGGCCTTGCTGCAATCGCCGTAGGCCGCGAACCACCGGCCAGGCGATTAGGCCAAAAAGGAGGATTCCGAGCGGATAAAGCGAGCCGTTGACCACAAGTTGCAACAGTTCGAACATTTGTCTGGCGTCGGGAAACTTATCCACGATCTCCGTGCCGTTGTACCAGATGCTCAGAGGCGAGGCGATCGCGCTGGTAATCAGGCCGGTCGGGTAGAGAGCCCAGAGTGGATAGCGTCGGACCCAGGTGCGCCAGCCGGCCGGGGGACAAAGCAATTCGCGGGTGTGCGGCTTCCGGCACAAATCGAGTTCGCGCGCAAACTGCCCGGCGGTCGCGTAGCGCTTCGCCGGGTCCGAATCGAGGCAAGTCAGAAGCACATCGCGAAGTCCCGGCAGCAGGTCGGGCGGCAGCGCCGCCAGCGCGTCCGCCGAGATGCCGGCCATGCGGCGAACGGTCAGTTCCGCGAGCGTCTGCCCCCAATCTCCTTCGAGCCGTTCGTCGGGAAAGGGCCGGCGGCCGGTCAGCAATTCCCAGAGCGTCACGCCCAGCGAATAGAGATCGGCGCGGCCGTCGAGCGAGGCGACCTCGCGCGCGTGGGCCGGATTGAAGGCCTCGATCTGTTCCGGCGACATATAGGGGATGCTGCCGCCGAAGAAAGCCGCGGGGCTGGCGCCTTCGAGTTTCGAGCAGCAGCCGACGTTGAAATCGGCCAGCCGCGGCGCGGCGTCGGCGCCGAGCAGGACGTTGGCCGGCTTGATGTCGCGATGCAGCACGCCCTGGCGATGGGCGTAGTCGAGCGCCTCGGCCAGCCGCGCCCCGAGATGGCAGACCACTTCGGGCCAGGACATGGCGGCTAGGCGCTGGCGGTTGGCGGAATCGAGCGGGGCGCTTCATCGCGCTTCGCCAACGTGGCATCGACGGCGTCGAGCAGTAGTTGCCCGGTGCGAAGTTCCGCGGGCGTCGATCGAATTAATTTCAAAACGTCGTGCAGCGTGCCGCCGGGCAGATACGGCATGTAGAGCAAGCGCAGATTGCGGTCGGTGATTTGACGTTGGTCATAGACGCGGACGATATTGGGGTGATCGAGTTGGGCCAGGGTTTGCGGTTCGTCGCCGCGGTCGGAGGAAACTTTGAGCGCCACTCGGCGTTGCATCGAGCGCTGCCAGGCGAGAAAGACCTTGGCGAAGGCGCCTTCGCCGAGCAGGATTTGCAAATCGAAATCGTCAAGCCGCTGGCCGGCCTGAACGCTCGCTTCGGGATGGGCCTTGTGGGCGAGCGTCGCCTCGGTGGGCGTGTTCAACCCCAACAAGCGGGCCAACTCATTGGTGCGACCAGGAAAGCGGTCGAAATATTCGCGCGGCTGAACCTGCTCGCCGGTGCGCCGCCGCACCTGAAACTCCTCGAAAATCAGGTCGCTGGGCACGCCTCCGGGCCCGGAAATCTCCGGGAACTCGGCAACATAATCCTCGATGCGTTTGGGGATCTTGCGAACGTAACGATATTCCAGATCGACCTTGATGAGTTCACTCAGAACCAATCGCCGCAATGATGTGCCGGCCTGGGGCACAAACTCGGCCAAGACCGGCGGCGACTCGGCCGCATCCCAATGGCGAATCAATAAATCGATTCGCTGCGCAAGCAGATCCCAGGTCGCGTGCCCGTGGTCCAGCGGCACCCCGCTCACCCCCGTGGCCGTCGATGGAACCGTATCGGACACCCAATCCCCCTCACGGACCCCTTGTCCTCTTAACAGTGTCTTCTTACAAATGAGCGGTTTTTCGCTTGGAAAACGCAAAGCGGACACATCTCAGGTGCGCGCCACCCCCAAATCTGTCTTCTTAGAAATTGTTGATCAACATAGTAAACATTATCGTTTTATTCCCATTAAGCAGTCGAGTTCGGCTCCGATGTCGGCGGCGCGCATCAGGGTTTCGCCAACTAACACCGCCTTGACGCCGGCCGCCTCGAGCCGCTGCAAATCGGCGTGCGTTTTGATTCCGCTTTCGCTCACCAGGCAACGATCCGGCGGGATCTTGCCGACCAGTTCCAGCGTCTGTTCCAAGCGGGTCTCGAAACGCCGCAAGTCGCGATTGTTAATCCCGATCAGCGAGGCGCCGCAGTCGAGCACGCGCGGAAGCTGCTCGGCGTCGTGCAATTCCACCAAAACATGCAATCCCAGTTCGAGCGCGTCGCGATACAACTGGGCGAGCAAATCACCCGGCAAAACCTCGGCGATGAGCAGGGCCGCGTCGGCCCCGGCGGCGCGAGCCTCGAGTAACTGGTAACGATCGAGGATAAAATCTTTTCGCAAAAGCGGCAACGACACCTGCTCGCGAACTAGACTCAGGTAGCGGAGGTCGCCCTGAAAAAAGGGTCGATCGGTCAGCACGCTGATGCAGGCGGCGCCATGTCGCTCGTAAATTCGGGCGATGGCGGCCGGGTCGAAGTCGGCGCGAATGACCCCGGCGGAGGGCGAGGCTTTCTTGACCTCGGCGATGATTTGCATGCCGGGCCGGCGCAAGCGCCGCCTCGAAATCGCGCGTCGAGGGCGACTCGGCAACTCGGCGTCTCCAGTTGCGCCGCCGAAATCTCGGCGCGGGCGGCTTCGAGTTCCCGCTGCTTCGAAATTACAATCGTATCGAGAATATTGGCCACTTCGGGGGTCCGTCAGACAATAACCCGCTCGAAAGATACGATAGCGGCTGTGCTCGATATTTGAAAGGAGGCGGCGGCGTGTCCGCGACGCGTTACATCCTGGCGGGCGTGCTCGCAGGCCTGAATCTGCTCGGTCTGGTGTATTGCCTGGTTTGGCGCTATCGGCATCGCGAGCCGCTCATTCCGCCGCCGCGCCGCTATCGTCATGTACCCTGGAGCGGCCCCGAATTGACATTGGTGCTGCTCACTTATTTCGGCCTGCCCAATCTGGCGATGCTGATTTTGACCGCCTTGGGGCTGGTCGCGCCGCTTTCCGATCTCCAGGACGTGACGCCGGAGCAGATGCGGACTCTGCTCATCGTGCAAACGCTGGTTTCACCATTCATTCTTGCTTTTTCGCTGGCGCTGTTGTGGTACACCAGCCGCACCAAGGCGCGGCATTTGGGTCTGAGCTTTTGGCGCTGGAAGAATTCCCTGGCCTTGGCCTATGTCTGCTATCTGGTCGTCACGCCCATCGTGCTCGGCGTTCAATTTGTCGCGACCTACGTGATGAAGTGGCAAGGTATTCCGATGCAGGAGCATTTCTTTGTCAAAGTGGCCGAGAGCAGCACGGAGCCGTGGATCTGGTGCAGCATCACGATTCAGGCCGTCATTGCCGCCCCCATCACCGAGGAATTTGTCTATCGCGGCGTCATCCTGCCATGGCTGTCGCAGCGCTGGTGGGGCGGCTGGGCGGCGATGGCCGGCGGCATCGCCATCGGCCTGGCCATGGCCAACGAGTCGCGCCACCCACTGGCATTCGCCCTGATCACCAGCCTGCTGGCCATTGCCCTGACCTTCCGGCACGCGGGCGAACAGTGGGCCCGCCGAGCCATCGCCGGGACGGCCATCCTGTTTGCCATGAGCCATGTCAATTTCTGGCCGAGCCCGATCCCGCTGTTGGTATTGGGCCTGGCGCTCGGCTGGGCCGCCCACCGCACCCGCGGCCTCATCACGCCCATTGTCCTGCACTCGCTGTTCAATTCGGTGGCGACGTTGATGTTGCTGGTGGGGTATGGGCGTTAAGCCTGCCTGAGAAAATGCTCTTGGGATATCAGGAAGGCAGGAACGCAGGAAAAAATGCAAAGCGAATCGACAGCTTCCTTCTCCTGCATTCCTCAGTCAACAAACTTCGATTCGCTAAACGGCAACGCCGAAACTTCCGCGTCGACTCGCGCACCGCCGGTTTCGACTTGCATGATCGTCCCCGGCGTCTGGTGTCCGTAACGCAGATAGGCCAGCGCGATCGCGCGATCGAACTTTGGTGAAAAGACCGATGAGGTGACGTAGCCGACTTCCTCGCCCGTATGGAAGACCTTGGACTTCGCGGCGGCCGGATCCTTCCCGGCCAGTTTGAGCCCGAGCAGCGTCCGCGGGGCGTGGCCGGCGCGGTCGCGGGCCATCACGATCGGCTCCTGGCCGAGATAGCAGCCTTTTTCATAGCTGATCGCCTGGGCGGTGCGGCCGATGTCGAAGGCAAAGCGATCCTCGTCGATGTCCTTGCCATATTCCGGCGTGCCGGCCTCGACGCGCAGGATTTCATAGGCTTCCGACCCGGCGAGCACGGCCCCCGAGTCGGTCAGCATTCGTCTCAAGCCCGGCGCGAGGTCTTTCAAACAGACGATATCGTATCCCGGCAAACCAAGCGGATCATTTCGCCGGATGTGCGAATGGACGCCGGCGCCGAAGGTGCGCTCCATGTGCTGCAGCGGTTCAAGATCGGGCACCTCGTCGGCCAGCTCGCACGGGCGAGAATCGCCTTGGCGTTCGGACCCGCCAAATGCACCTGGGTAAAGTCCGAGGTGCGGTCGGCCAGCTCCACCTGCTCGGCGATGAGGTATCGGTTCAAATGCTGCATCAGCTTTTCGTTGAACCCACCCGCGGTGTCGATCCAAAACGCATCCTGCTTGTCCGCCAGGCGAACATGATAAATCAAGGCATGTGCGACGACCTTGGCCCGGCTAGTGCAAAAGAACGCCTCGCAACCGGCGCCCAGCGGCATACTGACGATGTCGTTGGTGCAGAGGTTGTGCAGGAACGACGGCGCGTCTTTGCCGCGCACCTCGATCTTGCCGCGCGCGGACTGGTCGAACAGGGCGGCGCTGGTTCGGGCTGTTTGGTAATCCGAGATCGTTTCCATGATAGTAAAAACCAAGTTGTTTACGTTTCGCGCTCGCGCAGCGCCAGAGAGCGCAAAACGTAAACGAGTTGTGGCGCGAAACGTAAGCGAGAATTCACACATCCACCAGCATCTTGTCGGCTTCGTCCAGAATCAGGGTCGAACCGGCCGTGTCGATCAGGCGCTGCACCTGCCGCGCCTGTTGCAACGGCGTGGCGAACATTTCCTCGACTGATTCTTCAGGCAATTCGCTGAGCAGATACATGTTGGCGTGCCGGGCCGCTTCGAGCCATTGCAGGGCGGCGACGCGGTCGGCGGGTTGCCGTTCCTGAACTCGCCGCGCGGCCACCGCGGGGCTGTCGGTGCCGCGCAGCAGTTCGGCGGCTTCGCCAAGACCGGCGTGCGACTTGCTCAGGATCGCGATGCGGCCGTTCGGCTCGACGACGCGCGAGGCGGCCAGCGCGGCGCGGGAAATCGCTTCGAAATCCTGGCGGGCCGAGTCGCTTCCCAGCATGGCGACGACCAACTCGGCGCGGCGATCGATCCGCCGATGCCAGCGCTCATCGAGGAGATGCTGACTTTCGGGGACCGACTCGACGGTGCCGCCGATGAAATGCGCGATGCCGTCGCCGTCGCCCTCGATCACATGGAGCATGAACGGCACGCCCAAGAGCCAGGCGATCTCCGAGGCTTCCTCGTGCAACGGCCAGGCGGCGCCGTCGGGCGACGCCGTCGAGACGAAATTGTTGGCGTCGGCTCGCGTCGCGGCGTCGCTGAGCGTCGGAAAGATCGCACAGGCGCCATTGAAGCGGCCAAACGTGGAATCGTAACGGCAGCCGGCGATGACGATCGATTGATCGGCGTCCACGACCGTGCGGTTCAGGTAGACACGCCGGCCCTTGCGCGTGCTCGCGAGATAAGCGAGCATTTCCGCTCGGTCGGGTCGTGAATCTCGGTTCGGACATTCTGAAAATCATCCGGCAGTTCATCGATCCAGGGCTGGGTCGAGCCCGGCGCCCCCACGAGCGTGATTGCGCCGGATTGACGCCGACCTCGGATAGATACTCGAGCACGGTGGTGACGATCGGCCCCAGTTGCGGCACGCGATCATCGACGACGATGGCGATCAGATCGTCGGGGGTGAGGGCGCGGCGCAGCGGCGGAAAACTTCGCGGCTTATCGAGCAGCTTCGCGGAGGACCGCGGGGATGTCGGTCAAGTTCGGGCGCGAAGCCGTCGCGCTCGATGGCGACGCGATTCGCCTCGGCGACCTCGAGCGAGACGCCAAATTCCGAAAGACACACTTCCATGTAAGTATTGTCCGTACATCGCGCTGCGAAGGCAAGCGCACCGCGGCGCAGTACAATTGCTGGCGAACACTGATTAGTGGGCGCGGAATGTAACAGTTCGGCTGTCCTCAACTCCCCCCTTCCCCCCCGACTCGGGGGGGAAGGGGGGTTGAGGACAGCCAGGTCGAGTCGGATTCGCCGATCTCCGCAATTCGGAGTCCGTCATGCGCGTGGCTCATTTTGATTGTTTTAGCGGGACCAGCGGCGACATGACGCTGGCGGCATTGATCGACGCGGGCGCGGATGTCGAGGCGATTCGCCGCGGCATCGATTCGCTCGGCTTGCCGATCCGGCTGAATTATTCGACGCAAAAGCGCTGCGGGATTTCGGGTACTCATGTCGAGATTCAGGCCGAGGATCAGAAGAGCCATCGCCATCTGCCGCAGATCGAAAAGATGATCGCCAATTCGGGCCTGACCGACCGGCAGAAGGAACTGGCGACCAAGATCTTCCGCCGGCTGGGCGAGGCCGAGGCGAAAATCCACGGCGTGCCGATCGAGAAGATTCACTTTCACGAGGTCGGGCGCGCTCGACAGCATCGCCGACATTGTCGGCAGCGCGGTGGGGCTCGATCTGTTAGGCGTGGAGAAATTCACCAGCCGCTCGGTTCCGCCGGGCAGCGGCACGGTAAAGTGCGCGCATGGCGTGATGCCGGTGCCAACGCCGGCGACCGCGATTCTGTTGCAAGGAGCCCCGCTGGCGAGTGTGCCGGTGACCGGCGAAATGACCACGCCGACGGGAGCCGCGATTCTGAGCACAATCGTCAGCGAATGGATCGATCAACCCAGAATGACGGTCGAGCGCGTCGGCGTCGGCGTCGGCACGCGCGATTTTCCCGACTGGCCCAATGTGCTGCGGCTATTCATCGGCACGGCCAACGCGGCGAGCGAATCGGATTCGGTCGTCGTGCTCGAAACCAACCTCGACGACGTGCCCGGCGAGATCGTCGGCTATTGCATCGAGCAGCTTTTTGCCGCCGGGGCCCTGGATGTGTTTACGATCCCGATCCAGATGAAAAAGCAGCGCCCGGGCGTGCTATTGAACGTGATTTCGCCGACGGAGAAGGTTTCAGAATTGGAAGCAATCCTGTTCCGCGAGACGGCGACGTTTGGCGTTCGCAAGCATCGAGCCGAGCGAAGCAAACTGCAACGCGAGCCGCTGACGATTGACACGAAGTTTGGCCCGGTGAAAGGCAAAAAGGGCTGGCGCGACGGGCTGACGATTTTCACGCCGGAATTCGAGGACTGTGCGCGAATTGCCCGGCAATCTGGCGTACCGATCCGCGAAGTATATTTTGAAGCCCAACGGTCGTTCAATCGACTCTAGCCCAGAGGATATGCCATGTCTGACCCATTGCCCGACAGCGCGGCGAACATTCCGCCCCACGATGAAAGCGCCTCCGGCCGATTCAGCGTCTGCCCCGCCCACGGACCCCGGCGAAGCTGCCAGTCGCCCAGACGCAGGACGACCGGACATTCGGGATGCTGGCCCATTTGCTTGGGGCATTCATGAGCATCGTTGGTCCGCTGATCATCTGGCTAATTAAGAAGGATCAATCGAAATTCGTCGATGACCAGGGCAAGGAAGCCATGAATTTCCAAATCACGATGATGATCCTGCATGTGATTGGCGGCGCCACGGCTTGCTTCACGTTTGGCGCGATTAACGGCGTCGCCTACGTTCTGAGCATCGTCTTCGGCATCATCGGCGGCCTCGAAGCCAACAAGGGCGTGGCCTATCGCTATCCGTTCGCTATCCGGCTGATTAAGTGATGATGAGGCATTGACATGACCGAGCGAAACGAATCGTTCCAGGACAGGCCGCCGAGCCCGCCGCCGGAGCGGCGCGACGAATCCTGGGACGCGATCGATCGGCAGAAAGCAACCGCGGAACCGAGCAGCGAGGACCGGAACCTGGCGACCATTTGCCATATTGTCGCCTTTTTCACCTACTTCATCATGCCGCTCATCGTCTGGCAGATGAACAAAGACAAATCGAAGTTCCTGAGCGAGCACGCCAAGGAAGCGCTGAATTTTCAAATCACGCTGACGATTTACTATCTGGTCGGTTGCTTGATTTTTCCAGTCGTCCTGGTTTATGAAATCGTGTACGTGGTTCTGGCCGCGCACGCCGCCAGCCGCGGGGAGTTGTATCGCATTCCGCTGAATATTCGGTTCATCAAATAATGCCGATGCCGGGCCAATCGCCGAAGGCCGGTTCACGACGCCGCTGGCGCGTCCGCATGCTTCGCCTGCTGTTGTTCTCGACTTGTGGTTACGTCATGGTGTTGGGCGTGCTCTGGGGACTTGAGAATCGGCTGCTCTATTTCCCGGCAGGCGTGGAAGATTGGACCGAGCCAGAGGACCTGCGGGCCGATGACGTTTGGCTCGAGGCGGCGGATGGCACGCGGATTCACGCCTGGTGGTGCCCCAAGTCCGGCAGCGACGGCGCGATTCTTTATGCTCATGGCAATGGCGGCAATCTGAGCCATCGCACCCGGATCTATCGCGAATTGCAAAGCGAACAGGACCTCTCGGTGCTGGCCTTTGACTACAAGGGATACGGCAAGAGCGGCGGCAAACCGAGCGAGGCCGGCTGCTACGCCGCCGCCGACGCCGCCTACGACTGGCTCACCGAAAACGAAAGGAATGCCGTCCGAACGTATCGTTCTTTTCGGCGAGTCGCTGGGCGGAGGGGTCATGGTGGATCTGGCATCGCGCAAGCCGTGCCGCGCGATTGTTCTTTTCAGCACCTTCAGTTCCGTGCCCGAAGTAGCGAAGGCCAAGTTCCCGTTTTTTCCGGTTCATACGCTGATGTCGAACCGGTTTGATAGCTTGCATAAGATTCAGAACATTCACCGGCCGGTATTCATGTCGCATGGCGACGCGGATGACTTGATTCCGCTGAAGTTTGCCCAACGGCTGTTCGACGCCGCCCCGGGGCCGAAGCAGTTGCTCATCGATCCGGGCCGCGGGCATGTTCTCTCGCTGCGACCGGAGTTTCATGCGGCGTTGCGCGAGTTCCTGAAGCAACATGCCCCGGTGAAATGACCAATTCCCGAACCCCGGCTGTCGGCCGCGAGTCTGATTGATTAAATGACCGTAAGGAGTTCCCATGCCGACCGCGAACGAAATCCGCCAGCAGTTCATCGACTTTTTGTCAAGAAGCACGGGCACACGTTCGTGCCCTCCTCGCCGGTCGTGCCGCACGACGATCCGACGCTGCTGTTCACCAACGCGGGGATGAACCAGTTCAAGCCGTACTTCCTCGGCACCGAGAAGCCGCCCTGCAAGCGCGCCGCCAACACGCAGAAGTGCATCCGCGCCGGCGGCAAGCACAACGACCTCGACGACGTCGGCCGGTCACCTATCACCACACCTTCTTCGAGATGCTCGGCAACTGGTCCTTCGGCGATTACTTCAAGAAGGAAGCGATCGCAATGGCGTGGGAACTGCTCACCGAGGTCTGGAAGCTCGACAAGTCGCGGCTGCACGTCACCGTGTTCGAAGGCGATGAGAAGAACGGCGTCCCGCGCGACAACGAGGCGGCGGACTTCTGGAAAGCAGTGTCGGCGTCGATCCGATGAGCACATCCATTACTTCGGCAACAGGACAACTTCTGGGAAATGGGCGAAACCGGCCCCTGCGGCCCCTGCACCGAAATCCACTTCGACAGCACCCCCGACAAGACGCGGCCGCGAACCTGGTCAACGGCATCCCCGATGTGATGGAAATCTGGAACCTCGTCTTCATCCAGTACAACCGCAACCCGGACAAGAGCCTGACGCCTCTGCCCGCGAAGCACGTCGATACCGGCATGGGCTTCGAGCGCATCACCGAGGTGTTGCAGGGCAAGACCAGCAACTACGATACGGATATTTTCACGCCGATCTTCGACGCGATTCAAAAGGTGACCGGAGCACCGCCGTACACGGGCAAACTCGACGATTTGAAGGACACCGCGTATCGCGTGATCGCGGATCATATTCGGACGCTGACGTTTGCGATCACCGATGGAGCGGTGCCGAGCAACATTGGCAGGGGTTACGTGTTACGCAGTGTCCTTCGAAGAGCGGAACGATATGGTTGGCAACAATTTGGAACTACGAGACCGTTCTTACACATGATGGTGCCAACCGTAGTCGCATCGTTTTCTGGGATATTTCCCGAACTGGCACAAAAGACCGCTGAAGTTCAACGAACAATCGAAGCCGAAGAAATTCAATTTCTACGCACGCTTGAGCGAGGCATTGAAGAATTCAATCTCGCCGCCGCCGAAGCCATTTCGAAAGCACTTGCAAACAGCCGTGGTTGGAAAGAAGGCACAATCACGCTAGGGCACCTTGAGGGTGAGCGGTCGGGGAAAGGTCTGCCACAATTCCAATTTCACCTACTCAACGACAAAGGGCAGCCTGATTCCGAGATTGTCGACCTTCCGGAAACCGCAGACGAACAACGACAGTTCTTTCGGAATGAATGTAAAGTGACTCCGAGGATACCCGGGAAGAAAGCGATTCGACTTGCATACAACGTTTGGGTTTTTCATCGATATCACCGAGCAGATGGCACAAGAATTTGGTCTCACGGTGGATCGAAAAGAGTTCGATGAGCAAATGCGGATTTTTCGTGAACGGTCCGGCGAGGGACGCAAGAAAGTCGTCATCTCCGCCGTGCAGGGCGACCTGCCGCCGACCGACGACTCCCTCAAGTACCAGGGCCTCGCCGCCGAGGCACAGATTCTTGGCTGGGTCGAGGACAACACGGTCATCTCCGGCGGTCTGCTCTATCCCGGCAAAACCGTCGGGTTGATTCTCGATCAAACTTGTTTTTACGCCGAGGCGGGCGGGCAGGTCGGCGACACCGGCACCATCACCGGCGGAACGGGGCAATTCATTGTCGAGACCACGCAGAAGCTCGGCGACACGATTTTGCATGTCGGGCATCTGCCGGAGGGGTTGCTGGAAGTCGGGCAGGATGTGAAGCTGCAAGTCACAACCGACGTTCGCCTCGATACGATGCGAAATCACACCGCGACGCACTTGCTCAACTTCGCCTTGCGAAAGGTGCTCGGCGAGCATGTCGAGCAGAAGGGCTCGCTGGTGGACGCGGAGAAGACGCGCTTCGATTTCGCGCACGACAAGCCGCTGTCGCCGGAGCAGATTTCCGAGATCGAGCAGATCGTGAATGAGCAGATCAATCGCGATCGGCCGGTGACGCCGGTAACCATACCGCTGGCCCAGGCGAAGCAGATTCCCGGCGTGCGGGCGGTGTTTGGCGAAAAATACCCGGACCCGGTGCGCGTGCTGCTCATCGGCCCGGCGAAACCCGAGGATGCAACGACCGACGACCCGATCGAATTCTGCGGCGGCACGCATTTGAGCCGCACGTCGCAGGCGGGGCTGTTCAAGATCGCCTCGCAGGAAGCGGTGGGAAAGGGCGTTCGCCGGGTGACCGCGGTGACAGGTCGCAAGGCAGTGGAGACAGTGCAGAAACTTTCGAAAGTCGTCGGCGACCTCGCCGGGAAGTTTAATTGTTCGCCGGACGAACTGCCCGCGCGGGTCGAGGCGATGCAGGAGGAGTTGAAGAAACTTCAGACGCAACTGAAGAAGGGCATGGCGGGCGATCTGAACGCCGCGGTGGATAAACTTCTCGCCGAAGCGCCCGATTTCGGCGGAGCGAAGGCGATCATCGGCGAATTGCCCGGCGGCACCATGGAGCAAGTCCGCCAGCAGACCGATCGCTTGATTTCCAAGGCCGGCAAGTGCGTGATTGTCCTCGGCTGGCAGGAAGAGGGAAAGGCCGCGTTTCGGGCGGTGGTCACGAGCGATCTGACGGCGAAGGTGCACGCGGGGAACTTGATCAAGGAAGTGGTGGGCGTGGTCGGCGGCCGCGGCGGCGGTAAACCCGACAAAGCCGAGGCCGGCGGCCCGCAGGTGCAGAAGCTCGGCGACGCTTTGTGCTGGCCAAACAACGAGTCACAGACGCATTACGGTAATCAGGATTAACCGCAGAGTCACAGAGAACACAGAGAAGATTTTTGAACTTTCTTCTCTGTGTTCTCTGTGACTTGGTGGTTCGAAATTCCTATGCTTCGCAAATATCTCACGATTTTTCGAATCTCGCTCATCGAGCGGCTCACGTATCGCAGCGATTTTCTTTTGACCAGCGCGCTGCGGCTGCTGCCGATGATCACGACGATTCTGCTCTGGAGCGCCGTTTACGCCGGCTCGCCGCACGCCGAGCTGGGCGGATTTCGGCTCAGCGAGATGATCGCCTATCTGCTGCTGGTGCATATTTCGCGGATGTTCTCGAGGATGCCGGGGCTCGCCGGGGGCATCGCGTTGGACATCCGCGAGGGCACGCTCAAGAAATATCTGCTCCAGCCTCTCGATATGCTCGGCTATCTGATCACTTATCGCGTGGCTCACAAGATCGCCTATATCGTCACCTCGTTCGTGCCCTATGCGATCCTGTTTGCTTTGTGCCACAACTATTTCGACAATCTGCCCGACGCGACGACGGTCGCGGCGTATATCGTGTCGCTGTTCCTGGCGTTCGTGGTCGGTTTCTATTTCGAAGCCTGCATCGGCATGGTCGGCTTTTGGATGCTCGAAGTCACCTCGCTGCTCTACATCGTGAACACGCTCAACTATTTCATTTCGGGCCACATGTTCCCGATCGATTTGCTGCCGAGCCCGCTGCCCGAGATTTTGAAGTTGCTGCCATTCCAATACATGGCCTACTTCCCCGCCGCGGTGTTTCTCGGCAAAGTGCAAGGGGCGGCGTTGTGGGAGGGTCTGATCATCGAAGCCGCCTGGGCCGTGATCTTGCTGGTGCTGTCGCGGTCGCTGTTTCGTATCGGGCTGCGGCGTTATAGTGCGTATGGCGGATGAATCGGATTGGTGTGTTCGCCGATTGTCGAGTAAAATCAATGAAACGAACGAATTGAAACACGCCGGAGAATCATGTCATGTCCGTCGCAACCGAAACCGGCTCGAATGGAACCGTCGCCGCGCCGACCGCAACCGACAATGGCGATGCCCTGGTGCAGCAAGCGATCGATAAATTGCGATCGCTGCAGGCGATCATTCGCCAGCGGGACCAGGAACTCGCCGATTTGCGGAAGGAGTTCGAGCAGGTTAAGTTCGAACGCGATATTTATATGCGTTCGCTTTACCTGATTGACGCGAAAAATCCGAAGTCGTTCACCGAAGAAGAGATCAAGGAAATGAAGGAGAATGGATTGGAATTCGGTCAATTCGTGGAAGAACTGAAACAGCGCTGGGGGGTCGAAGTATGACCGACAGCGGCAGCCCGCCCTATCAGGTCAGCTTTTCCGACCTTCAATTGCAACAGCTTAGAGACTTCGCAAATTGCGCGGATGCAGCAGGTCGTCGCATCGAGTTCGCAAGTGCAATTTCTCACATCTATAAGGCGCTGCAAGACGATCCAATTGGCTTCGGCGACCCAAATTTCAACCTCAAGCAGATGGGTCTGGCCATTTGCCAGCGAATTTACTCCATGCTTCGCGTCGGCTATGGCGTGGACGAGAAACTACGAATCGTCTACATTCGAACGGTCGATTTGTATCCGCCTGATTTAGGTATCGCATCCAAGCAGTCGTGATTGGAATTGCATGCCCGCCGCGTTTCGCTACGTCCGATTGTGGTTTTCCTTCGCCCGGTTCGCGCTCCTGAACGAACTGGCGTTTCGCGGCAACTTCTTGCTCAAGATGTCTGTCGAAGTTCTCTGGCTTTTCATTCTTCTGCTCTTCTACGCGACGCTGTTCAAAAGTACCAATTCCATCGCGGGATGGAATGAGCCGCAATATCTCTTTTTCGTCGGCTGCTTCTTCGCACTGGAAGGGCTCGTCGAGACGCTGTTCCTGGAGAATTGTCAGGAATTCTCGCAGTTGGTTCGCACCGGCAATCTCGACACGGCGTTGTTGCAGCCGATCGACGAGCAATTCTTCATCACGCTGCGCCGAGTCGACTGGTCCACGGTGCCGAATTTCCTGATGGGCTCGGGCGTCATGCTGATCGCCCTGTTTAAACAGGGCTGGCATTTCGACCCGATGCAATTCGCGTTATTTGTCGCCATGTTCGTTTGCAGCTTGGCGCTGGCTTACAGCTTCCTGCTGCTGCTCACCGCGTCGGCGGTGTGGATGGTTCGCAATCAAAGTTTAATGGAGCTGTGGTGGCTATTCTCGAGCCTGATTCGCTATCCGCGCGAGATTTTCAATGGCACCTGGGCTTGGCCGATCGGACTGGTGTTCACATTCGTGCTGCCGGTCATGCTGGTCATCAGCGTCCCGGCGGAGGTGATGGTGAAAACCATTCGGCCCTGGTTCGTGGCGATCGACGCGGTGGGATCGGTGGTGATGCTGCTTTTCAGTCGCTGGTTTTTCAAACGGGCTCTTCGCCGCTACCGCAGCGCGAGCAGTTGACATAAGATATCGCCTGCGTACTTGCGCCGAGGTATCTGCATGTCTCCTCTGCTGGAATCGGAAGTGCCCGGTCTGACCTGCCGTCGTGGCAAGGTTCGCGATATTTACGACCTCGGCGACCGCCTGGCGATCGTCGCCACCGATCGCATCAGTGCCTTCGACTGGGTGTTGCCGACGCCGATCCCCGACAAGGGCCGCATTCTCACGCAGATGACATTGTTTTGGCTCGACCTCTTGGGCGTACCGAATCATTTCCTCACGACCGACCTAGCAAAAATCGGACCGGCCTTTGCCGCGCAAGCAGAGAAACTCGACGGGCGAACGATGCTGGTGAAAAAGGCCGACGTGGTGCCGGTCGAATGCGTGGTTCGCGGCTATCTCGCCGGTTCCGGCTGGAAAGAATATCAGCGCACGCATCATGTCTGCGGCATCCCGCTGCCGCTCGGATTGATGGAAAGCGCCCGGCTCGCCGAGCCGATCTTTACCCCGGCCACCAAGGAAGAAACTGGGCACGATATCAATATCTCGTTCGACTTCATGGGCGAGATGGTGGGCACGCCATTGGCCACGAAGCTGCGCGAACTGAGCCTGGAGGTTTACGGCAAGGCGGCGGCGTATGCCAAGGGCTGCGGCATCATTCTCGCCGACACCAAGTTCGAATGGGGCAAGTTGCCCAGCGGCGAGTTGATCCTGGTCGACGAGGTGTTGACGCCCGATAGTTCGAGATTTTGGCCGGCGGAAGGCTACTCCTCGGGCCGCAGCCAGCCGTCCTACGACAAGCAGTTTGTCCGCGATTGGCTGGAACAAAGCGGCTGGGACAAGAACAGCACGCCGCCCGAATTGCCGAACGAGATCGTCGCCAAGACGTGCGCGAAATATGTGGAAGCCTACGAACGACTGACGGGGAAGCCGTTTTGAATCCGACCGAACCGCTCGTCAATCTTTTCGATTTTGAAGCCCACGCGAAAGCGATCCTGCCCAAGCCGCGATTCGATTTTTTCGCCGGCGGCGCGGCCGATGAAATCACCCTGCGCGAAAACCGCCGCGCGTTCGACGACATTGACTTGCGCTTTCGCGTGCTGGCCGGCGTTGAGAACCGCGACCTCTCCTGCACGCTGTTCGGCAAAAAAACCTCGATGCCGATTTTGATCGCGCCGACCGGCTTTCACAAGATGGCCCACCCCGATGGCGAACTCGCTACCGCGCGGGCCGCGGCCGAGTCGGGCGTCATTCTCGTCGCCAGCACCATGGCGAATTACACGCTTGAGGAGATTCGGGCCGCCGGCGCGGGGCCGATGTGGTTTCAGCTCTATGTCTACAAGGATCGTGGCGTGACCCGGTCGCTGGTCGAGCGGGCCGAGGCCGCCGGCTACGACGCCATTCAGGTTACGGTCGATCTGCCGGTGCTGGGCCGCCGCGAGGCCGACGTGCGCAATCGCTTCGGACTGCCGGAAGGATTGCGAATCGCCAATCTGGAAAGCTCCGGCCTGGCGGAACTGGGCCCGGTCCGAGGCGATTCCGGGGTCGCCGCCTACACCTTGCGATTGCTCGATCCATCGCTCACCTGGAAAGACATCGAGTGGTTCAAATCGCTAACGAAACTCCCGCTGCTGGTAAAAGGGATCATTCGCGGCGACGACGCGGTGCGGGCGCTGGAATGCGGGGCCGACGGCGTGGTGGTTTCCAACCATGGCGGACGCCAACTCGACACCTCGCCCGCCACGATCCGCGCCCTGCCCGAAATCGTGGACGCGATGGCCGGGCGCGGCACGATCATTATCGATGGCGGGATTCGCCGGGGGACTGATGTGATTAAGTGTCTCGCGCTCGGTGCTCATGCGGTGCAAATCGGCCGACCGCCGCTCTGGGGCCTGGCCATCGGCGGCCAGAAAGGCGTGGTCGAAGTCCTTGATGTGCTGCGCGATGAATTCGACGCCGCCATGGCCCTGTGCGGCTGTCGGACAATTAGCGACATTACGCGGGATTTGGTCACGCTTAGAATCCCGGCGCTGAACGGTTTTTGCCAATTGATTTTGCGCTCGACCAGTTCGTGAATCACCACGTCGGGATGGAATTGCTCAATCACCTTTGGGTCCCCGGATTCGCTGGGGCAAAAAACCAGCCAATCGAAATGCTCGGCGAGGACCGGCAGCAGAATTCGCTCGGCGAACGAGTCATGGAAGAAGACCGCGCGCGGCAGTTTCGGGTCGCCCGTGCCCCAGACTTGCGGCTGAATGTGCCGCGGCGACCAGAGCTTATCGTCGAGAGGCACTACCCGATCGATGCGATGGGCGTTTGAATGTCGCAACTGCAGAAAATGAGCCTGCTCGGGCGTATCCTCCGGCAAGCGCAGCATCCGCGTCAGGTCGCCGGTGTAGGAATGGATCGTTTCGTCAAACGCCTCGCGGCCGAGCGGCTTTACATTCGGCCATTGTTTCGAGAGCCGTTCGAGGATCGCGCAATAGGCGACGAAGGCCCCGTCCTCGTTCCAATGCGTGTCGGTGCGATAGTAGATCACGCGCTCGCGCTTGGCTTGATTCAGCAACGGCCGCAAGGAAATGAATTCCAACTTGGCGCCCGATGCCAGTTTTTGGCTCAATAGCTCCCCGGCGCAGGGCAAGGGCGTCAATCGGCGCTCTGTCGGGCAAATCTTCGGGATAGATCGCCTGCTTGTCCGGGGCGGGGACCACCACATAGCGAATGCCGCGTTTCGCGAGCCAATCGCCGCGACGGCGAAAGGTTTCGGCCCACGCCTCCGCGAGCATCTCCTGCGACGGCGCGCGGCCGGTACTGCTTTCGGTTTTGGGTTCGTTCATGAACAGCCAACCGTCGTGGCCGATCAGCACTTTTTCCGTCGGCGACGCGCCCAGTTCAAAGCGGACGACGGCATGCCAGCGCAACAGCGATTCGCGAAAGGCAATCCGATCGTTGAAATATTGCTCGATGCGGCTGGGCGTCTTTTTCAACGATTGGTAGTCACGTGGAATTGCTGGTGCAGGCGCCGGCTTGCGATTCTCACGTGAAAGAGATTGCACGTCCGGCGGCCGGGCGAGCGACAGCGCGGCGAAACCGACGATCCCGGCGAGGAAGACGGCAATGAGGGCGGCATCGGCAAAACGCGGTGCCTGAAAAGGACGGTGGGTAGTCGACACGCCGCGGCGACCCCCCCCTACCTCCCCCGAAACGGGGGGGGTAGGGGGGGGTTGCAGCCGCGGCGAATCGGCTCGCTCGGATCGTTTCCGGTTTGCCTGAAGGTTCATTAGCATGACGTTGCTCTCGATCAAAACCGGAAATAAATAAACGGGTTATAGGTCCCCGCCGCCAATCGCGGGTGCAAGCGATCGATTCGGCGAACAGCACCGCAGTCGTAGCCAATTCAAATGACATCAGCGCATAGCGCCGCGAAGCGCCATGGCGTTGCGGAATTGCCGCACATATTCCATCACTGGCAGGCTGCAGATTACGCCGATCATGATCGCCAGGAGCAGTTCGCTGGTGAGGTAATAGTCCGCCACGCGTTCGCCCTGCGTCAGGCCGGCCATCGCGCCCAGATACTGAATCGCCTGCTGCATCGATTCCGCGCGGAACAGGACCCAGCCGGCGAGGATTGCCAACAACGCATACAGGTGACGCAGAATCGACGGAACGCGGTCAAGTACGTGACTGAACCCGACGCGCTCGATTGCCAGGAACAGCCCATGGAACAAACCCCAGGCCAGGAAAGTCCAACTTGCCCCGTGCCAGAGCCCGCACAACATGAAGACGGCGAAGAGATTGATCGCCGTGCGAGCCTGGCCCCGCCGATTGCCGCCGAGCGGAATGTAGAGATAATCGCGGAACCAGGTGGAAAGCGAGATATGCCAGCGCCGCCAAAAATCGCTGACGCTGTCGGCGACATAGGGGTACCGGAAATTCTCGCATAATTCGAAGCCGAACATGCGGCCCAGGCCGATCGCCATGTCGGAGTAGCCGGAGAAATCGAAATAGATGTGGAGCGCGTAACAGATGGCGCCGAGCCAGGCGGCCGATGCGGCCAGTTCGCCCGGGGCCATCTGGAACAGGTCGTCGGCGGTCATGCCCAGCGTGTTGGCCAGCAGCACTTTTTTCGACAGACCGATGAGAAATCGGCGAATTCCCGAGGCGAATTTCTCGCTGCTGGCGCTGCGGCCCTCGATGGCGTCGGCCAGGTCGCGATAACGCACCACCGGCCCGGCGATTAGATGCGGGAAGAGCGTCATGAACAGGCCGAAGTTCACGATGTTCCGCTGGGCCACGGTCTGACCGCGACGGATATCGATCAAATAGGCGATCGCCTCGAAGGTGAAAAACGAAATCCCGATCGGCAGATGGATCGGCCGCCAGTGAATCGGCCGCAGACTGAACGATGCGAGCAGTTCATTGATATTTCCAATCAAGAAGTTCGCATATTTGAAATGAATCAGAATGAGAAGGTTCAGTGCAATGGCCCAGGCGAGCAGCAGGCGTTCGCCCGAGCGCCCGCGGCGAGCCTCAAGCCAGCGGCCGAGGCCATAGTTCATGGCGATCGAGGCGATCATCAACAGGACGTAACCTTTTTCGCCCCACGCGTAGAAGAGTAGGCTGACGGCCAACAGCGCGGCGTTGCGCAAGAATCGCGGCGCGACATAATAAATGCCCAGCCCGATCGGCAAGAATAGAAACAGGAAAAAAGCGGAGGAGAAAACCATCCGTGGTTACGTAGTTCTTAACCACAGAGTCACAGAGATCACCGAGAAGACGTCCGATTTGAAATCATTGCAAGCTGACCGCAGTGCAGTCTGTGCGCAAACTCACCCGAAAAGACTGTCTTCTCTGTGCTCTCTGTGACTCTGTGGTGAATGATTCGGGCTCGATCCCTGACTCAGCCAGACTCTATCATTTCCCGCCGCCGACGGTAAAGACCACATCGGCGCTACCGACATTTCCGGCGGCGTCGCGAACCTTCAGCACCAGCACGTGGGCGCCGGCGGGAAGCGATTCGCTGGCGAAGCGGAACGATTCGGAATTCGAGTCGAACAGGCCGTCTGTGGGAAACAGATTGGTCCATTTGCCGCCATCGATGGCGAACATGGCCGATTCCAGGCGAGCCAGCGGTCCCTCGCCCTTGGCCTCGAATTGCATTCGCCCCCTGGTCATGCCGGACGCCTTGAGAGACACCACCGGCGGTTCATGCGCCACGACCACCGGGCCGCTGATGCGTTCCCCGCGAAGCGCGTCGGCCTCGTTGTTGTCCGGCCGGTCGCTGGCGACGACCTTGATGTGATAGACGCCCGAGGGCATGGCGGTCGTGTCCCATTCATATTCGGACTTGCTTAAGCCGTCCTCGACCTTGATCCAGTCTTTCCAACCAACCTTGCGGACGAACAGATCAAACGCGAGTTCATCCTCGTTGGCGTCGGTGGCGCGCCATTTGAGTTTCAGTTTCTTGGAGTCGCTGGCCGGCACGTCGAGGCCGGTCACTTCTGGCGCTTGATTGCTGGTGGCGTAACGCAGGCTAAGCCCGTGCAGCGCCGGCGACAAGGCGACGTTGTCGGTCGAAAGCGTAAGTCGATATTGCAGGTAGCGGGCCGGCGGCGCCGCCGCGATCGCGGTCTTTGGATCGGCTTGTTCCGCTGACCAATCGCTCCAGGTGTCGTCCGGCTCGGCGACATTGCCGGATCGAACCGCGACGCTGAGCTTCGTGCCCCGCGGAACGTCCGCCTCCCAGGAAATCGCGCCCCAGCGGCTGACGAACTTGGCGTCGATCACGTCCGAAGTTACCGACCCGCGGCCCACATAGCGATCCTGCAGCGCGTAGAGCTTGCCGGGATCGCCCGCGGCGAGAACCACGCTGCCGTCCCGGCGCGGGTAAAGGCGGTGAATCTGCCCGTGGTCGAGCCGGGCAACTTCGCTGCGTTCGCGCGTCTGCTCGTCGATCTCAAAAAGGCGGCCTTTGGAGCCGGTGCCGATGAATAGTTGATCCTTGGTCTTCAGCAGGGTCAGGATCAGGCCCTTTTCGCGGAAGATTTCGCGAACCGAACCATTGAAACCGATGCGATAGACCGAGTTTTCGCCATTCCCCGCGGCCGATTGCGCCGCGGCGGAACTGGTTCGCTCCTCGTCCCGGTCGCGGTCACGCGAGCCGACGGCGGTCGGCGCCTTGCCCGGCAGCGCCTTGTCCGGATCGGTGCTGACGGCATTGGCGGCGTCTTTCTGGATCGCCGAGACGCCGCTGGGCGCTCGCCGATCGATCGCTTGATGCCGCCGCGGCCGCCGCCCGGCGAGCTGGTGCCCGCATACAGCGCCCGATCGGTCAGTTGCAAGCAATGCACCTCGGTCTGCGCCGCCTGAAACAGGACAAAGCCCTTGCCCTTCGCGTCGATGCGATAGATCAGGCCCTGCTTGTCGGTGCCGGCGTAAAGCGTGCCGTCGCTCGCTCGCACCATGCTGAGAATATGCTCCTGCTTGCAGGTGAAAAACGGTTCGCTCTTGCCGTCCGGGCTCACACGAAGAATCCTGCCGTGTGGGCCGGTCGCGGCGAAGATTGTCTTGGACGCTGCGTCATACGCCAGCGCCCAGATGTAGTTTTCCTGCGTTTGGGCCAGGATTTTCGCGCCGCCGGCGTCGATGTGAACGATCAGGCCGTTCGGTCCCGTGCCCGCGTAAATCGAGCCATCGGCCGCGGCGCTCAGGCAGAGAATCTGGCTGTCCTTGCTCTCGTAGGCCACCGTGACGGCGCCATCGGGCGCGATCTTGAAAATTTTGCCCGCGTCGCCGCTGGCCGCGTAAAGGTTTCCCTTGTCATCCTCGACCACGTCCCAGATCCGCGCCGTGTCGAAGGCGTCGTTCGCCGCCAGCGGTTTCAACCAGCGCGCCAGCGGCACGGTTCCCTCGTTGCTGACGACCGCCTGCTGGAGCGCGGCTTTCTCAGTACTGCGCCGGCGATGAATAGGTCACGGTCTTGACCTTGCCGGCGAACAACGCGCCGGGAAGCGACATGGCTCCGAAGACAATCGCGGCAAATCGATGCATGTGTGCTCCACTTCTGAGATTGGCGAGCGTCGAGGCGTAAGCCTGACGTGCGACGCACGAACACGTCGGGCTTACGCCTCGACGCTCGCCGGAGACATTGCTATTTGCTCAAGTTGCTCTTCTTCGTCCGCGTCACGGTGACTTGTACGCTCTCGCTGCCGATGATGACCCAGCCGGTGGGCTTGCGGCTTACCGCAGCGGTAGTCATGGGCAGGGCCGTGCGCGGCGGCTCTGGCCCGAGAATCTGCGCCACGCTTGGCGGCAAGTCGGCCAGCGGTTTGCCGTCGAGCGTCACCCCCGCCACCGGCAGGGGCAGCCGGACTGTGAGTTCGGTGCGCTTGCCGCTGGTCAAAAGCCGCAGCCCCTCGAGCATCCGATTCTCGTCTTTCGGCACATTCAGATGCGGCTTGCCGCGAAGTTCGGCTCGCGCCGCGTTCGTGCCGTCGCTCAAGGTGATCGCGTATGTGCCCTCCGGCATGTCGAGTGGAATTGGCAACGAAAATGGAACCTTGGTCAAATTGCCCTTGTACGGGCGAACCCAGGCGGCGCCCTTGATCGTCTCGCCCGGCGCGTAGGCGTCCGATTCCAATTCCACCGTTTCCAGTTCGGCGGCAAGCCGGCCCGGCAAAATCACCGTGTCGCAGTCGATGCGAGTGATTCGCACCGGCTTGAACGAGTTGTTTGCCAACTGGCCCACGATCATCGCGATCGGGTTGAACAGGTTGCCCGGGGCCCGGCCGCCGGCGTAACTTGGACCAGCGAAAGTGTCCTTCAACACGATCGGGTCGTGTCCCTCGATTTCGATGCGGCAGGTGAAGGCGACGGTCATTTCCTCCGGAAGATCGCCTTCCATGTCGACCGAGTTCGTCAGCGCGGCGTAGACCAGGCCCGGCAGCAATTGCTTTTGGCGGGCGATTTGCACCTTGAACTGCTCGCGGTCGCCGCCCGGTTCGCGCCGCACCGACATGGTCATTGGCAGCAAATCGGGCTCGCGGCCGAGCCAGCCGGCGATGCCGGTGCTGACGTCGGCGTTCACCACGCCCACGGGCCGCACCGGCGAGCCCATTTTGAAACTCACCGTCAGCCGCGGATAAACCGTATGCACCCAGCCGGTCATGAGCGGCAAATCGCAGCCGCCCAGCGACATGAACGGATGGCCGAAGCCCCAGACGCGATTGCCATCGACGTGCGTGACGGTGCCGATCGCGGACATATCGAAGTCGCCGGAAATCAGGGCGACGGCGAGCGCGGCCCCGGGGACGATCTTGGCCTTTTTCGCTTCCTCACTGAGCTTCGCCGGCACCCCGCCGCCCTGCACCGGCATCAGGCCGCTGTCGGGGAACTTGTCGCGGAGCAGTGCAAGCTGTTGGTCGAGAAGCCAGTGGTGGCGATTGGCGTTCGCAGCGGCCGCATCCACAGGCCGTCGCGATCGTTGGCGTTCGAGCCGTCGTCGCCTTGCGAAACCGTCACGGAGTGAAACTTCCTGCCGTCGATATGCAGCGGCTCATTCAGGCCGACGCGGATCGGATTCTGTCTGCCGACCAGCGAGCGCCGCTCGGTGGCCTCGGCGAAGCTGAGCATCTGGCTGAACGGCGTCACGCCGGCGATCGGGTCCTTGCCATACGACCAGGCGTACGCCACGGCGCCGATGAGTTTGCCATCGACATAGATCGGGCTGCCGCTCATCCCGGCGATGATGCCGGTGTGTTCGAGATCGAGGCCGGAGAGCCGGCACAAAATCATGTCGCGGCCGGGGCTGGTGTTTTTCAACACGCCCAGGACCTCGGCCTGGAATCGTTCCAGCGTGGCGCGCGCAAGACGGTGACACCGTAGCCCTTCATCCCGGCTTTGAGATCGTCGGGGTTCCAATAGGTCTTGGGATTGGGATCGGCGGCCGTTGACGACAGCGCGGTCAACAAGCAAGCGCCGACGCGAGGCGGAAACGAAGGCGTGCAAACATGACGCACCTCCAACGCGGGAGGGAAAACGAGACCACACCGACTCGTTCGGTCGGTCCATTCAGCCGTGGGCGGGCCTTGGATGAGAAACTGGGTCGACGGAACGCGAGTTGCGGGGAGCGATCCTACACTGAAACCGGCAGCAAGGAAGGAGAGTCGAGTCCGCGTCGGGATCCGCCATCTGGGGCGGACAAATTACCCTAAGGACTTTATTCAGACAACCCCAAGTTGGCTACTGCAAGGTTCCCCCGCAGGCGCAATTTTCCGGCCTGCGTCCTAGCGTAGCGTGCCGTGCAACGCAATTGACTTGCTGTACACGGACATTTCGCTGATCCATTATACGATGCAATTTCAAGGGCTGCGCCGGACAGGAAGAATTGGCAAGTTCGAGAATCACGCCGGGCCGGTTTCGGGGGCGCTTGGCCGCCATGAATCGACGTTGTGCCGTGCGAGATATTCCTTGAAATCGTTAAGCCAGAAATCATTGCTCTCGTCGCCGCTCATTCGAATGGGGAGATAAGCACTGAAAACGTCCGGCAGATTGGACCGCTGCAGCACGATCTTTTGCGTGAACTTGTCGCGATGCATTTCGAAATACGCCTGCAACACCCGACCGACGTGCGGAAGCTGGTCCGGCCTGGCTTGCAAACCGACAACCACAAGGATGTTCTTGTCTGCGTTTTCCATCGACGATTCCAATGAAGGAAGAACCGTGGCACACGATTCCATTGCTGTGGTCGCCTTGCTCAGTCGCGCCGGTCCATTTCGCGGTCGCGCTTCTTCTTCCGCCGCGAAACCATGTAAATCACGATGCCGATCATGGCGATGCCGCCAAAGAAGACGACAAAAAGCAGCAGAAACATAATGATGATAAACCACCAGGACGTGAAGAATTCCATGGCTGCCTCCCTTTCGTTGCCGCTGGCGATTATAACCCTGCGCACACGGCCTGTGCAACTTCGGGAAAAGCCTTGACGGCGGGCGCGGCAAACACATCGGCGAGCTGTTTTCCCATCTTTCCCTACAATGGGCGGAACCTTCAAATCCCCCTGGCGAGGAAGCGATGATTCATGTGACCTATCGAGAAGAAAAGATGCGCACGCTGGTTGGAACTTGAAATCTCGCGAGACGATCGGAGTATCGAAAAACACGTTTTGGATTACGGCCCGGACTTTGCCTGTCAAATCGAAGGCGTGGGCGGCCTCGCGGCAACCTATCAATTTGACAACTGGGAAGCCGCCATTCTCGCCGGGGCTACCGCCGCCTTCGCGCGGCTGCGGATCGCGCCTTCGCGATTGCAAATCTCCATGCTTCGCGGCCGGCTCACCGCCGAGGACATGCCCGCCTTGACGCATGCCGCGTCCGCGGCGGTGATGGCGCTGTTTGACAAATCAAGTTCCGAGCCGAGTCTACCCGGTTGGTCGTGCGAGACGAGGACCGATGTTCGCGCCGACGCCCCGCATTCCGCCGCCGCGAGCACCCCGCCGCACCTTGTGCCGCTGGAAAAATCCCGTCCGGGGAATCAGTTTATCCCCAAGCTCGGCCGGTTTTCCTTCAAACGCGCCGACACGCCGGAGGAAATTGAGCAAGTTCACCAGCTCAATTACCGCACGTTCGTCAAGGAAATCCAACAGCACGCCGACTCCGGCACTGGCCGGCTCGTGGACAAATTCCACGAATGGAACACCTACTTCCTGGCGATTCTCGACGACCAGGTGATTGGCATGCTCAGCGTGCACGATCGGGCTCCCTTTTCGCTCGAGTCGCGGTTGGACGATCCGGCGGTGATTCGCCAGCCTGGCATGCGCCGCTCGAGGTGCGCCTGCTGGCGATCGAAAATGCCGAGCGCCACGGCCCGGTGCTCGTCGGACTGACTTACGTGATGAACTATTTCGCGCGCGAGAACGGCTACACACATTACCTGATTTCCGCCGTGGTCGACCAGATTCCGCTTTACAAGCATTTGGGGTTTCACGAGATTGGTCCGGCCAAGGGAAAGCCCGGCGCCATGTTCGTCCCCATGATGGCCACGCTCGACGACGTGGACGATCACATGAAGCGGACCATGTTCCTTTGGGAAAAACGCGCCGCCCGCGAAGCCGCGGCCGCGGAAAAGAAAGGCTAAGCCGGGCAATAAAACTGTGCTTGTCTCCTCCGGGCAATTCGCTATTCTTCGCCGCTTCAACTCGGCGACGCACCTCGTTTCCCGACCCCTTCCCGGAGGATGATGCGAATGTCGAAGATTCGCTTATTTGCCACGGCCGCCCTGCTTGTCGGGACCGTGGCTTTAGTCGGCGCGGATAAACCGGCCCAATCTTGCGTGTGCCCGGCGGTTTGCTCGAAGCAGATCACGAAAGCCTATTCGGTCGCCGATCTGGTAGTTCCAGTTCCCGGCATGACCGGCTCCTTTCCGGGCATGCCGCCGGCGCAGGCAAAATACGAGCAGCAAGACGGTTGCTGCTGCCTGATGGCGGCGTGTTGCCCGGAAATTGCCGGCGTGTTGCCCGCCTGCGAGAAGTCTCATGAAGCCGAACTGATCAAGCTGATCACTTCCAAGATCAAATCCGGCTGCTGGAAATGCGCCGGCGGCGACTGCACGCTCGAGTTTTCGCCGGTGGGAATGGCACTGGTCGTCCATGCTCCGGAGGAAACGCAAAAGCAGGTTCAATCGCTGATTGACTCGCTGCGAAAATACCAGGACGACAATATCGTCGTTGAGATGCGGTTCATCACCGTTCCCACGGAGTTCTTCGAGCGCTTCGGCCTCGATATGGACATGGGCCCGAAGCCATGCCCCCGCGTCGATCGCGAAGCCAAGAATGGTATCGAGCAAACCGGCTTCGACGATGGTTGTTGCCGAAACGCGGATTGCAAAAACCGAGCCGTGCCGATCAGCGACGTGCAGACTCATTTGTTGCTGGAGGCCGTGCAGGGCGATCGGAAAACGTGCATCATGCAGGCGCCGAAGATCACGATGTTCAACGCCCAGCAATCTTGCCTTTCCGTGCAGGATGAGCAAACGTTCGTGACCGGCGTGGCGGTTGACGCGTCGGGCGAGCAGACCCGCGTCGTGCCCAAGAACACGACGGTGAAAACCGGCCTGAAGGTGTCGCTGCTGCCATTGCTGTCCGCGGACCGCCGTTTTGTCAGTCTGCATTTCCAGGCCGAGCATACCTACCCGATCAGCCCAAATGCTACACTGATCCCGGTTACAACGCAGATCACGCCGGTGTTCGAGGGCGGCTTCATGGGAGAACCGATTCCATTCACGCAGTTCATTCAGCAGCCGAAATTCCGCACGCTGAAATCCGATTCGTGCTTCACGATCGCCGATGGCGGTACGATGCTGATCGACACCGGCATGATGGAACGCGATATCCGCGTTGAACGTGAAGTGCCGGTGCTAGGCAAGTTGCCGTATCTCAACCGCCTGTTTCGAAACGTCGCTTACGAGCATGTCAGCGAACACCTGTTAGTGATGGTGACCGCGAAAGTGATTTGCCCGGAAGTCGAGGCCAAATGCACCGGTTCCGCGAAGGCGGGGTGCGGCGCGACCGCCGGTTGCCAGAGCGCCTGCTGCAAGGCGGGCCCATGCGACAAACCATGTAGCGCGGGCGGTTGCTGCGCCACGGGCACTTCTCAAAAGGGTTCTTGCCAGAGCGGTTGCTGCGAAAAGCCCGGTTGCGACAAGGGCTGCTGTGAAAAAGGTTGCTGCGGCAAGCCTTCAGCCAAGCCGGCGAAGGTCGCCGTCTTCGAGGAGGAGTCGAGCGTGGCTCCGGTGCCGCCGGCGAAAGTGGTCGGGCAAGCCGTGAGGAAATCGGCGGTTGAGCAGCGAGCAGAAAAGATGGCCGCCAAATTGGTGCAGAAGTATCACGAAGCCTGCGCCAATGGCGAACCGGAAAAGGCCCGCAGATACGGCCGCCAGGCGCTCGACCTCGATCCGGAATGCTTCGGCAAGACGATGATCCAGCAGACCTATCAAAAGATGCCGCAGCCGCCGGAAGAAAAGGTACAGGGACTGATTAATCAAAGCGACACCGGTGGCCAGATTCGAGGAGAATGGCAGCGAATCTGGTTCTCGGATCGACCGTCGCATCTGACACTGGAACGAGTGAAGGGTGGGATTCAGTAATTGTTCCTGCGCCGCTTGCGATTCGCTCCGTACGCGGTCAGGGTGGCCGGGGCTGAGTCTTCGAAGCCCCGGAAAGTCGCGCCGGGGCTTCGAAGACTCAGCCCCGGCCACCCATTCATTTGCTCCGTACGCGAAACGCAAGCGGGGTTGTTTGATACAATTCTCAACGAGAAATCGCACCGAGATTGAACATGCATATTCGCGACATTTTCGCCGATCATCCAACCACGTTCAGTTTCGAGTTCTTTCCGCCGAAGAACGACGCGGCCTGGGACGATCTGTTCGCGGCGATCGTCTGCCTGCAAGGGCTGGAACCCTCGTTCGTTTCGGTAACCTATGGCGCCGGCGGCTCGACACGCGAACGCACGCACGATCTCATTGTTCGCATTCAAAAGGAAACCAATCTCACCGCCGTCTCGCACCTGACTTGCGTCTGCCACACCGATGGCCAACTCGGGGCGATTCTCGATCGCTATGCCGAGAGCGGGATCGAAAATATTCTCGCCCTGCGAGGCGATCCTCCACGCGACAAGCCGGATTACGACCGATCGAAAGATGCGTTCAAATATGCCTGCGATCTGGTCCAATTCATTCGCCAGCATCCGCGTGGCTTCGGCATCGGCGTCGCCGGCTTCCCCGAGGGCCACCCGGACACGCCCAATCGCCTGAAGGAACTCGAAAACCTGAAAGCGAAGGTTGAAGCCGGGGCCGATTACATTTGCACGCAACTGTTTTTCGACAATCACGACTTTTACGATTTCCGCGACCGCTGCGAACTGGCCGGGATCAAGGTTCCGATTGTGGCGGGGATCATGCCGGTGACCTCGCGGGCCGGGTTGACGCGCATGGCGGAGCTGGCCGCCGGCTCGCGCATCCCCGCCGCGCTGCTGCGCGCCATCCAGCGCTGCGAAACCGACGACGACGTGGCCCGCGTCGGCATCCACTGGGCCACGAACCAATGCTTCGACCTTCTCAACAACAAGGTCCGCGGCCTGCACTTCTACACGCTGAACAAGTCCGATGCCACGCGACAGATCTATGCCAACCTGGGCGTGCGCGGCTCCTCGGGATTGAGGTAACTCGTTGACGTTTCGCGCTCACTTCGCCTTGCGGAATTCCCAATTCCCGCTATCCTCCCGCGGTTTGAATCCCATCGGAGGAAGCAAAAATGCGATTCTTCGCAGTTGCGATAGCCTTGCTCGCGGCGATGCCGGCATTTGCCGATGAGCCGGTGCAAGTGCAATTGAACATGACGTTGCTGTCCGGCTCGGCGTCAATACTGGACCGGGCTGAAGTCAGATCATTGTTGCCCAAAGAGTTCAAGGTCGCTGGCGCGATTAGCTCCCGAGACGCCACGAAACTCATGCAGATCGTTCATGAGAAATGCGGCGCCAAGCTCCTGGCGGAGCCAAAACTTGTATCGCTGATCGGCCAGCCCGCCATGTTTCATGTCGGCGGCCAGGTGCCGATCAAGACCGGAGACGTCACCGAATTTGAGCCGGTCGGCACTCAAGTTCAGATCGTTCCCAATCAATTCCCCGGATCGAATCGAATTCATCTGGAATGCCACACCTCGATCCGAAATCGAACCGAGGCCGGCGGCATCAATGCTCAAAAGATGGCGGCCGAAGTCGATCTGGGTCCGAGTCAATCGCTGTTGGTCGTTCAAAATGAATGCCCGTCGTCAAGTGACCGGGACCCGGTTCGCAAAGACACCCAGGCAACGATCATCGTCATCACGCCTCAAATTGTTGCAATTCGAAGTCAGCCACTAACGCCTGCGGCGGATCAGGCCAAACACGTCGCCACGATGCTGGTGGGCGAGTATCAGCAAGCCTGCGCATCGAACAACGCCGAACTCGCCACGAAGCTCGCGCACATGGCGGTGGAACTGGATCCGATGTGCTTCAATATCACGGCGTCACCGGTGGCGATCGACCCGGTTTTGCTCGAGTACAAGCCGATGTATTTCAAACCGGAGCCCGACTTTCCATTGGAAAAAGAATTGGCCACCCAACAAGGCTACGACCGCCTGGCGATCCGCACGCGCAAGTGCGAACAGCATCCTACGGAAAAGGAAATCTTGGCCGCGGTGAAAACGAATGCACGCAAATCTGTGTCTACCGGCGAAGTCGAAATCATTTGCGAGAAGATCTCTGATCGCCTCGATCCGCCGATGGTCTTTCCATTGGTTGGCCAGGCACAGCTTCGCCACTGCCAGTGGAAATGCACCGTCTGTTACAACGATTCCATCGGTTTCAAATGGCCGCTGAAGATCGGCATGAAGACGCAGCGAACCGCGGTCGTTTATATTGACAAGAATCGATTGGAGTGCGAGTCCCATCGAAATTGAGTTTTCGGGGAGAGTTCACAAACCACGAACCACATGAAACTTGCTTTCGTGTGGTTCGCTTGTTTCGTGGTTCATGATTCTTGTCGCCGCCGCTACCGACCTTGACAGCGCGCCCGGTACTAAAGGTGCTCATTCGACGCCGATAGTCGTAACTATCTGATAGAAAGTCGTTTATAGCGTTTAGGCGGCACTAAGATGATTGAACGGACCGGTTATTACCGGTTACTTTTGGGCATGACGTCTTCAAGTCAAATAGGCGTCAGCGGCACGTCGTACATTTCGATCAGTCCAATCATGCAATGGCATTAGCGTCACTCCGGAGCATGAGACTATCCTGCCACGCGCTCTCGTGCCGGTGAACCCGCCAAAATCCCCGCGCGCTCGTCGTGGAATGATCCATCCCGCGATAGGCGCCGAAGTCGTGGAACCAGAGCCGCTTGGCGATGCGGTAGAAAATGTTCTTTTCGGGGATCTCCTTGCCGGGATGATATTGCGAGGTGCGAACCTGCATGGCGGCCAATTCTTCCATCGCCGTGCCGCGGACGGTGGAATCCTTCGCCTCGTGTTTTTCGACTAGCGCTTTCAACAGTTCGGGCCGTTCGAGCACAATGCAGCCGCGGGTATTGGTTCGGGCCAAGTCGCGGAAGTCCTGCAAAAACCTCGATTCCAGGAATTTGTCTTTCAGGGATCGCGAATCCTTCTCGTGGTGGATCGATTCCTTGGTGAACTGCACAATGGGGCAAGGTTCGATGTCGCCCCAGGGATTGATGTGATGGCTGATGCCGGTCGCGGCGGGGCAAAGCGCCTGGCCTTCGCCGTCGTAGTAAGCGTCGATGATGACGATCGGCTTCTTCGCCCGCATTTCGACCACGAACTTTCGCGCCTGCGTTTGTTGCTCGGGTGTCAGGCAAAGATCGGGGCGGGCATCGGGACCCATCGGCCGGTAAACATGAAACCAGCAATACATGACGCCCATTTCAATGAGCCGATCGATCCATTCCTCGCGAAGCAAGTCGTTGAAATTGGTGCGGGCGAGGCTGGTGCAGACGCCCGTGAAGACACGGTTGTTAAGGCAGTTTTGAATTCCCTGCATGGTCTTGTTGAGCACGCCGGCCCGCCCGCGGCGGTCGTCGCTGATGATTTCCGTCCCCTCGACCGAAATCAATGGCGTGACGTTGCCGAGCTTGCGGATTTTCTTCGCGACCTCGTCGCTGATGAAATGGCCATTCGTGAAGATCTGAAAATAGCAATCCGGGTGCGGTTCGAGCAGCTCGAACAGATGCGGGTGCATGAACGGCTCGCCGCCAACGATGCCGAAGAAGACGTTGCCCATCTGCTTGGCTTCCTTGACCAGCCGATGAAACGCCTCGGGGCTCATCGCCTCCATTTTCGATCCGACATCCACCCAGCAGCCCTGGCAGCGCAGGTTGCATGAGTTGATCACAGAGACATACAGGAATGGTGGAAAAACTTGCCCGCGGCGAAGGCGCGATTTGTGCCGTTCGACTGATAACGCCCCTTTGACGCCCATGTTCCAGGCGAGTTTCCACAGCAGGCGTTTGTCGGCCTCGAAGAGCACTCGGCGAGCCATTTTCAAAAGCATGATTGTCTCAACAAAGGGGCAGGTCTATGGCCGGCGGGCCGCGAACCCGGCGAGTTGGGCCAATTCTCGCTTGTAAATCTTGCGCAGCGCCTTGCGAACGAGCCCGCGCTGAATCCATCCAAGCGGGCCGCTGGGAAGATTCAAATCGGTACTGATCATGATATGACAGCTTCGCCCATCTTCCTGGGCATGAACCGTAAACGTGGTCACGTCGCCGGTGGCCGGGTAGGTTTCGACGAGGACTCGGCCGGGCTCAGGCTCGGTGATTTCGGCGCGGAGTTCCCGCGTTACGCCGAGCACGCGCATTTGAAAGCGAATGGCGGTGCCCGCGCCGATGCCGCCGCGCTCGACGACCAGCGAGGAAAAATAAGGCTCGGGCAGAATGTGCGGATGCCCATTGTGATAATCCGCAATGATCGAATAGACCCTATCCGCCGGCGCGGCGATCTTCGATTCCGCCTCGATGTGCAATTTGGTCATGACTGTGCTCTGAGTTCCGAAAGGCGATCCGAACACGACAATCTCAGCTCTCGACTTGCTTTTCCGCAATGGTCCGGCCAAAATTAACCGTACCTGCCTTGATCCCGCCAAGCGAACAAGTGAATCTCCGCAAGGAACCCGGCCATGCTCTCGATCCTGGGCGGCAATCCGCGTTTATGCGATCGGCTCACACGCCGCGAGGCGCTGCGCGTGGGCGGGCTTGGCGCCTTGGGTCTTTCCCTACCCGTGTTGCTCGATTCGAAGGCGCTCGCGTCGCCGGCGATCAAATCGGCTTCGTTCGGTAAAGCCAAGTCGTGCATCGTTTTGTTCCTGATGGGTGGTCCACCGCAACATTCCACATGGGATCCGAAACCGAATGCTCCGGCCGACATTCGCGGCGAATTCAAGCCGATCTCGACCGCGGTCCCAGGGATTCAGGTCAGCCAACTGATGCCGAATTTGGCTCGATTGACCGACAAGCTCGCAATCCTCCGCGCCGTCACGACCGGCGACAACGCCCATTCATCCAGCGGCTACTATATGATGACCGGGCGGCCGCACGCGCCGCAAAACGTCGAAAACGCCAATCCCGGTCCGCCGAACGACTGGCCCACGCTGGGGGCGCTGGTGCAATCGCTACGTCCGGGGCCCGGCCCGCTGCCTGGCGCGGTCCGCCTGCCGGGGCGAATCTTCAATACCGATGGCTCGGTCTGGCCGGGGCAGGATTCGGGGTTCTTGGGCCGCGCGGTCGATCCTTGGTTGTTCACCTGCAAGCCGCACGCGCCGAAATTCCACATTCCCGAGTTTTCGCTCGACGCGGCCACGCCGGCAGTGCGATTGGATCGCCGGAAATCGTTGCTTCGACAGCTCGACGAACGGCTTGCGAGCGCCGAACGCGACGGCACATTGGCGACGTTCGATCGCCAGCATCAGAAAGCATTCGACATTCTTCGATCGGCCCAGAGTGGCGGCGCCGTGGAGCTCGAACGCGAACCGGCCGTAGTGCGCGATCACTACGGCCGCAGCCCGTTTGGCCAGAGCGTGCTTTTGGCACGCCGGCTCATTCAGGCTGGCGTTCGCTTGATCCAGGTGAATTGGTATCGCGGTCCGGAGGAGCCGACCGATGCACCGTGCTGGGACTCGCACACGAAGGAAGCCCAGCGCCTGAAGACCGTGCTCATGCCGCCGATGGACCTGGCGTTCGCGGCGCTTTTGGGCGATTTGCAGCAGCGCGGAATGCTGGACGAGACGCTGGTGGTGTGCATGGCGGAGTTTGGCCGCTCGCCGCGAATCAACAAGGCCGCCGGCCGCGATCACTGGGGCTCGGTTTTTTCTGTCGCACTGGCGGGAGGCGGGATTCGCGGCGGCACGGTTTACGGCGTATCGGATGCGCAGGGCGGTCAGCCTTCCGAAGGCCGCGTCGTCCCGCAAGATATTACCGCCACCATCTTGCATTGCCTGGGCATTGAGCCGGCCAGTGAAATTCACGATCGCTTCGGCCGCCCGATCACCGCGTGCACGGGCAGCGTGATTCGCCAAGTCATTACGTAGCCCCGGCCGATTCCGGCGGCGCGGGCCGCGTGGGGCTTTTCAACAAGTCGCGAATCTCGGTCAATAATATCTGCTCCTTGGTCAAGGGCGGCGTGGGCGACGCCGCTTCTTCTTTTCGCAATCTCAACAGGAATGCAAGAAACTTGCGAATGAAAATGAACAAAACTAGCGCGATTATCACGAACTCGACCACCGAACCGAGGAACTGCCCATACGCGATTTCTTTGCCGTTAATCACCCATTTCCACGCGGTGTAGCTCTGTTCGCCCGGCATGATGACGCTGATGAGCGGCATGATGATGCTTTTGACGAGCGAATCGACGATCTTGCCGAACGCCGCGCCGATGATGACCGCGACCGCCAAGTCGATGACGTTGCCTTTGAGAGCAAACGCCTTGAACTCTTCCAGCAGCGTAAATGCCCGTTGGCGGACCTGGACTTCGGCGATCGATTTGAGCGGATCCATGAGGCGTCTCCCAACCAGCGATTGGTGAATTCTGCGGATATTTTGGACGAAGCGGCAAGCGGATGCAATACGGCGCGCGGAGTCAGCGCGTAAGCCGCCGTCCCGCGTTTGCTTCAACCACGATTGTTATTTGCTCGAATCGACGTGAATCCGAACCCGCATTTGCTGGCCGATGATGAGCGGATTGTCGGGATCGGGCGTGATTCGGATCGTGCATTCACGTGTGCGGGCATCGTTCATTTGATCGGGTTCGAACGCCACTCCGCGAGGCTTTTGTAGCCACGGCGAGACTCGTTCGACGACTCCGGTCCATTCATGATGGCGGCTAGGCGATTTGTCCTTGAGCGTCACGTTCATGCCGGGCTTCACTTTCCAGGCGTTATCTTGATCGACCTGGGCTCGGGCGACGAGATCGCCATCGGGGCAGAAGACGATCGGAGCCGGAGCACCGGGAAATGTCGCGGCGCCAAACTGTTCGCCGGGGCGGATATTGAGTGAAATAATGCGGCCGTCAAACGGGGCTTTGACCGAGTACATTTCAATCGTGGCTTTCGCGGCTTCGACATCCTTTTCGGCTTTTTTCAGGTTCTCTTCGTTCTCTTTGAGCACGACCTTTGGGTCGATTGTTTTCAACAATGAGAGCCCCCGCTCCGCCGCTTCGATATGGTTTTCGGCGTCTTTCCGTTGCTGCAATTTGATTTTGAGCTCGCTCTGCGCCGTCTTCGAAAGCTGAAGGTTTTTCTCCAACTCCACGATTGCAATTTTGACCTGCTCGAGCGTGCTCTGGGCTATCTGGACCTTGAGTTTTGCCTCGACCAGCTTCGATTCGTGAATCGTTACGGAGCTTTTGCGCCTTCAAGCTTGAATTTCGCCGCGGCCAATGCCGCCTCGGCCGCCTCCAGCTCCATTCTTTTGGTCTGGTCATCCAGCTGCAGGATCACCTGATCCTGCTTGACATGTTGGTCCTCCTTGACCAGAATCTTGGCGACTCGACCGGGCACGCCGGGCACAGGGAATGCGAGCCCGCCAGGCGCATCGATTTGAGCGCCCGCGTATATGTCCGCGTTAGTTGCCGTTTGTGGTGCGGGATCGGCGGGGGCCGGCAGCTTGGCCGGATTGATCAGCCATCGAGTACCCGTCGCCGTGGCCAGGAGAACGACGACGCTAAGGATCAAAAACGTCCCGGTTGCGCGATTGACGCGAGCCATTGAGTGATCTCCTTCATCCGTCCTCGGTCCCGCGTTCCTTTGAGTCAGCGGGCCGGCGAGTGTCTCATCGTATGTTGTGAACCGGGTCGGTTTTCTGCAGCGAGCGCAGCGCCAGCAGCCCGGAGGCAAGCGCCATCGCCATGGTGATGGCCACGGAAGGCACGACAATTGTCATCGGCAACAGCACCTGCGTGCCGATCGTGCTGGCCAGCTGAGCAAGAATCAGCGTGATCGGCGCCGCAACCAGAATCCCGCCCAGGCCGACCCAAAACGATTGCGCCATTACCGATAGTTGCAAACGCCAACGCGGGATGCCCATGGCTCGCAACGTGGCGTATTCTCTTTGGGCGGCGGCGGTCGCCGCGTACAGGGTTTGACTCGTCACCACCGCGCCGACTAAAAGCCCCAAGAGAGCGGTGAATGCCAATGCCAGACCGGCTTTCGTGGTCGTCATCCAATGAAAGCGCGAGCGGAATGAAAACTGGTCGCGAGTGAAGACCGACATGCCGGGGAATCCCTGCAGCCGCTTCGCCACCATGGGCGCATCGTCGGGATTCCGTAGCTTGGCCATGAGGTAGGTGGCTTGATTGTTTTTGTAAAAGAGCAACTGCCGCGCCGTGTCGGTTGAACAGAATACGTAAGCGCCGCCGAGGCTCTGGAGGCCTTTCACCAGCCCCACCACTCGAACCGAACGCCCCATGATCACGGCGACGTCATCAACGCCACGGATGCCCAGACGACCACATTCCGATTCGTCAACTACGATGGTAAACGGTTCGGCCAGGGCGGCCAGCAATTCCGGTTTGTCGCGAAGCGGTTCGAGCAACGCGATTGAATCCGGATCGAGACTTGTGCCGACGACCATGACGACTTCCGCGAAAGGCGTCGGTCGTTCGGGAGTTGACGGAATCGCCCAGGTGGAAAATCCAATCACTGACGATTCAACACGCTCGACTTCGGGTTGCGATTCGAGCCTTGCTGTCCACTCGTCCGAAAGCACGGCCAATCCCAAATCGACGCTTTGAACGCCATTGTAACCGACCCAGATGTCGGCCTTCGCGCGATCGACTGGCGTGGACATCATCGCCAGCAGGCCGACCAGTAAACCGAATTGCAACGCGATGAGCAGGGCGCTGAACGCGACCGCGAGCACGCCTGGCAGGAAGCGGCTGCGCTCGTGCCAGATGGTGCGCAGCGCATAGAACTCCGGCAACCCGCCAAACCAGGGGCGCTCGGGCCTTTCAGTGCCTTTGCTCAGAACCGAAATACTCATCATTGAACGCTGGGAGGGAGTTTTTCCAAGTTCGATTCAGTTTTCCCAATTAAGCTTAGCATCCCAATTCTACGCATTCGCCAAATCCTTCGTATTTCGCGAATGCCCCGCGAAGCAACGCCTTAGGGCGCCGGCGACAACTTGTACGGCTCGCAACAGTTTGCTCAGGCGTATCGGATAAAGCGGCGCAAGTCTGAATGCAGTGCGTCCCGCAAGGCAAACACAGACGGCAGGGTGGCTTGCGCCAATACGGGCAACTTTATCGGCGAACTCAGGTATTTCAGCAGTACCTTCGGTCCGATCCGCCCGCTCAGGTTAAACGAAAAGTGCCCACCAGCCTCGGTCGTTGGTGGGCAAACATCAACCGATGTATTGGTTGCGTTATCCTAGCGATTGGAGACATATTTTCCACCGCCGGGCGCAAAATTGCTGCATACATGAAGTTCCGACTTTGCCAATGAAAGCGATTGGCCAAGATCGGTGGACTCAAATCCACAGTCGGATTCGATCCTTGAGCGATGGCGGGAGTTTTCCGGCAACGTAGCGGCGCACCTCGTCCGGGTGATAACGAGTGCTGTAGTGCGAGCAGACGATGAGTTCATTGCGAAACCGTTCGGCGCGCTCCAAGAAGTCGTCCAGATGCATATGTCCGAATTTGTGGATTTTCTCGCGGCGATGGTTCGGGCGAATGAAGCTCATCTCCGTGATCAGGATTTTCGCCTCGAATGCCGCCGGGCATTCGTCCAGTCCCGCGGGGCTGGTGTCGCCCGAGTAAGCCACGAGCGGCGTGCGGATTTCGGCCGTGACCGCCACGCCGGACAAGCGTAAATCGCGAATCTGATCGCCTGGAAGCCCGTGATACTCGGGCTTGAGCTTGTTGCGCCGCTCCCAGACCACAAAGCCAAACGACGGCACGGTGTGGCTGGTGGCAAACGGTGTCACTACGTGCTCGCGCGAAAGCTCGATTTCGTCGCCGGCCTTGAGGCCGCGCAAGTCGCAGATCATCCGCCCGCGATCGAGTCGTTGCATAATTAGCAGGAGCCGGCGGACGTCTTCGATCACCGCCTCGGGCACGTAGACGGCTGGCGGGTCCATGCGCATCATGCGCCGCCTGGCCACGTAAACGGGCAAGGCCGCGATGTGGTCCAGATGCGCGTGCGACACGAACCAGTTGGGCGTGCCCATGAAATCCCACGGCTGCGCTCCGAGATCGAACCCGAGTTTCAGTTCGGGAATGCGCCAGTAGGTCTGCACCGCGGCGCGCGAGTAGCCCTCGATCGTGAGCCCGGCATGTTGGTGGCTCAGATACGGGGCATTATCCACGGGTCGCACGGACTCGTTCATGGGGTTGATTATAAAACCGGGACGCCCCGGCGACATGCGGGTTGCCGGTGGCGCGCCGGATAAAGGAGCGGCGTGAACCGAGTCGGGTTCGCCGACTGATGATGGTTGATGCGGGATCAGGCTGCCTTGGCTGGACAGCCGAGCGCTTCAAGATCGTTCAAATGACGCCGCTTGAGTTCGCGAAACGCGGTCAGCACATCGCGGATCTGCTCGTCTTGCACGTTTGGCAAATCATGCTCGAGATCGGCCAGGCTCTGGCGCTGCGCTGCGACCAGGCGCGGAATCAGGAACGACAGCGACACGTAGTTGATGTTGGTGAACGAAGTCGGAAAGGCGCCCAATCCCGGCATCGGGATGTGCCGCTTTTGCAGCAGCCGGCCGAGCTGCGCCAGCAGTTGCCCTTCGGTTTCCGCCGCGGCGAGGACTTTGTCCCGTGCCTCATGGTCCTTGGCCTGCGACCAGGGATCGGATTCGCGGATATATTGCAGCAACGAGCGGCTCTCGCGGCGCACGAGATTCGGCAACAGTTCCTGATCGGTCATCGACGGCCCTCCCGTGCGGGCGCGGCTGGACCGCGCAAGGGCGGTCGTCGCTGACCGCCAGCGCCCGGCGCCGCGCCGCCTCCCGGCTGCGCCCGCCGCGGGCCGCCCCGGCCCGATGGAGTCACCGGCTTTTCCTCGGCTTTGATCAATGAAGCAAAATCTTGCGCAGCCGCGATCGCTGGCGATCGCCACCGGATTCCAGGCGACGCCGCCGACGAAAATCAAAAGTCCCAGAAACATTCCGTAAATCGCCGTGCCGATCGACAACTTCAGCGGGATGGCCGGGCGGCCTTCCACCTCTTCCAGCGGCCGCTCCAGCACCATGACTCTCAGAATCTTCAGGTAGTACACCGTACTAATCACGGTGTTAATGCCCCCGACAATCAGCAAGGCATAATACATCTGCCCCAGAGCGGCATTTCCGGTCGTGGAGTGTGCCTGGCCGGCGTCATACAGCGCCGTGAAGACCTGGAATTTGGCGGCAAAACCGATTAACGGCGGCACACCCAGCAGACTCAAGACAAACAGGCCCAGCAAGACGACCAGTAGCGGCGAGCGATACACCAGCCCTCGGAAATCGCGGAGATCTTCCGATCCGGTTTTGTTCCGCAGGATGGCGACGACCGCGAAGGCGCCCAGGTTCATCACCACGTAAGCCGCGAGGTAAAAGAGCACAGCCCGGATGCCCTGAGCGTTCATTAGCGACAAGCCCATCAGCATGTAGCCGGCGTGAGCGATGGTCGAGTAAGCAAGCAGGCGTTTGAGATTCGTTTGCGGATAGGCCGCCAGATTGCCAAATGTCGCCGTCACCGCGGCAATGAGCGCGATGGCCGGTCCGATCGCCTTTTGCATGGCGATGGTCAAGTCCGCGGCCTTCACCTTGGTCGCGGTCAGGCTGAGCAGGTCCATCGAGTCCGGCGTTCCCGCCAGGGTCAGAAGCATGCGGCCAGTCAGGGCCAGCGCCGCCGCCTTGGATGCCACCGACAGGAAGGCGCCGACCTCCGCGGCCGCCCCTTCGAACACGTCCGGGCACCAGAAGTGGAACGGCACCGCCGAGAGCTTGAACGCCAGCCCGACCAGGATAAACACGATGCCCAGCAAGACAATGGTGTCGATGCCCGAGATGCCGACGATTCCGTGTCCGGCCTGCAGGCACTGGTTTTGAATGCCGACCGCGACATCGGGCAGATAGCCGGTGCCGAACCGACCGGAAATCAGGCTGATGCCGTACAGCATCACGCCGGAGGCGCCGCCGCCATAGACGACGTATTTGAGCGAGGCTTCGGAGCTTTGCCGCCGGCCCTTCAAGAAGCCGGCCAGGGCGTAGCTGGGCACGCTGGCCATTTCCACGGCAATGAACACCATCAGCAAGTGATTGGCCGAGGCCATGAGCATCATGCCCAACGTGCCGCCCAAGAGCAGCGTGTAAAAGTCGGCCGAGTCTTCCTCGTCGGGGATGCCGGTGACGGTGGATAGCCAGATGATCAGGACGGCGAATGCCAAGAGCAAAATTCGGACATATGCCGTGAAGTGATCGGCGACCAACAACCCCGAGAAAATCGGGTTCACGCGATGCTTCACCAGCCCCAGAAAATCCAGCGTGGTCTGGATCCCGAGCACGTTGACCTCGACGGTCCAGAAATGCACCGCGGTCAGGATCAGGGCAAAGCCGGAGAAAAACAGGGCGACGCCGCTCATGTGCATTCGCAGCCGGGGCAGCAAGCGCAGCAACAACATCACCACGATGCCGAGGCAGATGAGCAATTCCGGAGTGAACGCCATCAGGTCCGGGACCAGGGCGTCTCGCAAATTCCCGATCGCGCTATGAATGAACATGAAAGCCGGTCCAATGTCGGTGTTCGTTGTATAGTGGGCGGCGGCTCGTTTTATCCCCTGCCTGCCAGATGAGCCAGACTGTCCACCAGGGCGGTCACGCTCGGCTCCATCCACTGCATCAGCAAGTATCTAGGGAAGATGCCCAACCCGATCGCCATCACGACCAGCGGTACGATGCAGACGATCTCGCGAAGAGTCATATCCGGGTAATCCTTGTAGGCCGGATTGGTGCCGAGATACACGCGTTGCAGCGTCCACAGGATGTAGGCGGCGGTGATCACAACGGTCAGGGCGGCCAGCACCGCGAAGGTCGGGTTGAAGTTCCAGGTCGCGAGTACGACCATGAATTCGCCGATGAACCCGCACAGGCCGGGCAGGCCGAGGGCGGCGAAGAAGATAATAGCGCTGACTCCGCCGTAAAACGGCATCGATTCCATCAGGCCGCGGAAGTTATCCAAATTGCGGTGGTGCGCCCGGTCGTAAATCACCCCGACGAGGAAGAACATGCCGGCCGAGCTAATGCCGTGCGCCATCATCTGGAACATGGCGCCGTTGACGCCCCAGTTCCAATACTGCGACCCGACGGTATTGCCGTCGACCACCTTCCAGGCAGCCAATCCGAGAATGACATATCCCATGTGGCTGACGGAGCTATACGCCACCAGTTTCTTGAAGTCCGTCTGGGCCATGGCGGCAAATGCGCCATAGACGATGTTGATGATTCCAAACAGCGCCAGATACCAAGCCAAGTCCTGGGCGGCCCAGGGGCAAATCGGGTAGGCGATGCGAATGATGCCGTAGCCGCCGAGCTTTAAGAGTACGCCCGCCAGGATCATCGAGATGGGCGTCGGCGCCTCGACGTGCGCGTCGGGCAGCCAGGTATGGAAGGGGAACACCGGCACCTTGATCGCGAAGCCGATGAAGAGCAGCAAGAACATTACAATCTGAAACGTCTTGCTGAAAAACGGCTGGTCGAGGCGTTTCAACACCTTCTCTTTGGTCGCCTTGGGCAGGTCCTTGACCTTTTTCAGTTCGCTGCCTTCGACCTTGCCGTTTCTCCACGCCGGCACGTTGACTTCGATGTCGTCAACCCGCCCGGACAGCTTGAGGAAAGCCGCCGCGCCGACTCGCTTGAGAGCGAGCAGGTCAAACGAATTCACTTTCACCTGATCGGCCACTTCGGTCGTCGGCACCTTTTGGGTCGCCGCGAGATCATTGGCATGCGCTGCGTAGACCCGTTGATCGACGAAATCCTGGATATCGGTGAAGTAGAAACCGAGCAGGGCGACGAGGATAAACACGCTGCCCAGCAACGTGTACAGGAAGAACTTGATCGCGGCGTATTCACGGCGCGGCCCGCCCCACACGCCGATGAGGAAGTACATGGGCAAGAGCATGACTTCCCAGAAGATGTAAAAGAGGAAAAAGTCCAACGCCAGGAAGGTGCCCACCATGCCGGTTTCAAGCAGCAGGAAGAGCATGAGATAGCCCTTCGTGTAGCGCTCGATTTTCCAACTGGCGATGATGGCAAGGAAGCTCAACGCGGTCGTCAGCACTACCAGCGGCAAGCTGATGCCGTCGATGCCGACAAAATAGTCGATGTTGAATTTCTCGATCCAAGGCTTGCGGCTGACATAGTCCTGAAAACCAGCGGGCTTATCCTGGCCGATTCGTTTATCGGCATCGGCCACGCGATGATCGAGCGTGGCCGCGTCCCCATGCATCGCCTGGCGGGAGGCGTTCGACGTGTCCGTGTTCAGAATCTTGGTGTAATCCACGAGCATGAACAAGCTGATGACAAACGTGATCGCCGTGCCCGTCAAGGCGAACCAGCGCATCCATTCTTCCGTGCCCTTTGGAAAGAAGATCAATCCCAAAGCAAACACGCTGGGAACGAAAATCACCAGCGACATCAAAAGTAGGTCGGTCTCAGGCATGTCGGTTAGTCCGTTGTCCGTTGTCCGTAGTCAGTAGTCGAATTCCCGGTTTACTGACCAGCAGCCGCAACGCTTATGAAGTAAGAAAGCACGGCGAAAATAGCGACCGTCGCCAATATTAGAAACAGAATGTAGCTTCGTAGCGAGCCGGTCTGAATGCGCCGCAGGCGCGAGCCGGTTCGGATTGTCACATCGGCAAGCACATTGACAAAGCCATCCACGACGCCCTTGTCGAACTGTCCGCCGGCTTTCGACGTTCTCACCGCGAGGCGAGCGATGCTATCGATCAGCCGATCAATGCCCTTGCCGTCGGCGTTGCGGCACCAGTGCGCGACGACCAGCGCCGGCCGAACCAGGAGCACGCTATAAAGCTCGTCGAAATACCATTTCCGCTCAAACAGCCGATACAAGAATCCGAACTGTTCCTTGGTTTCGGCCGCATCCATCACTTTGTAGAAGTAAACCAGCAGCGCAAAGAGCACGCCCAGCGCGGCGGCCGCGAAGGCCACCAGGCCCGCCACCGGGTGAACCCAACTGCTTGGATCCTCCAGAAGTCTCTCGACCGAACCGAAATCCGCGACGACCGCCAAGGGTCGAGCGGTTTTGAGCACCTCGCCCGCATAACTCGCCTCGGCGTCGAACAGCGGCCAGCCCCACGCCACGCACACGCTGAAGATCGCCAGCAAGATCAGCGGCACGGTCATCAGTTTCGGCGGCTCAGTGGCATGTTCGTAAACATGCTCGTCCTTCGGTTTATCGATGAACGTCAGGATCCACATGCGGAACATGTAAAAGCAGGTAATTCCCGCGGTCACCAAGGGCAGGATCAGCAGCAACAAATGCTGTTTGTGAATCGCGCTGAAGGCAAAGCCCTGCGCGATGATCGCATCCTTGCTATACCAACCGCTAAACAACGGCGTGCCGGAGATGGCGAGCACGCCAACCAGCATGGTGAACGCCGTAATCGGCATTTTCTTTAACAGTCCGCCCATTTTGCGCATGTCTTGCTCGTGATGGCAGCCATATATGACGCTGCCGGAGCAGAGGAAGAGCAGCGCTTTGAAGAAGGCATGCGTGAGCAGGTGCAACAGACCGGCGACCCAGCCGCCGATGCCCAAGGCGAGCATCATGTATCCCAGCTGGCTCACGGTGGAATAGGCGAGGACCTTCTTGATGTCATTCATGACAATGGCGACCGTCGCCGCGACAAAGAGCGTGATGCCGCCGACATAGGCGATGACCAGCCGGGCCTCGGGCGTAAACAATGGGAAGACGCGGCCAACCAGATAGACGCCGGCCGCCACCATCGTCGCGGCGTGAATCAACGCGGACACCGGAGTGGGGCCTTCCATCGCGTCGGGCAACCACACATGGAGCGGAAACTGGGCCGACTTGCCCATGCAACCGATGAAAATGCCGATGCCGGCGACGGTGAGCAGAATGTATGGAATCGCGCCATACTGGTTCATCCGCCGTTCGCCGATCGTAATCGTTTCTTTCTGCCCGTCTTGATTTCCAATTCCGTGCAGGTGCGATGACTTCAACGGGAACAGCGCGTACATGCGAGCCGCTGTCGTCCGGTGTCCAACGATAGGTCTGGAGCCCGTCAACCGGCTCACCCTCGGGGGCGATGCGAACGATCTGATTCGCCAGGCGGTATTCCGTGTTGTGCGCGTCGGAACCCGGCGCCCGAACGCGCTGGAAGATTTCCTGAAAGTTGAACGTGCCGATAAACGACCAGACGATCAACATTCCAATGATCAGGCCGGCGTCGCCGATGCGATTCGTGATGAAGGCCTTGTTGGCCGCATTCGATGCGCTTTGCCGCTCATAATAGAACCCGATCAGCAGATACGAGCAGACGCCGACCAGTTCCCAACTGACAAACACCTGGAACAGGTTGTCGGCGAGCACCAGGTTGAGCATCGAGAAGCAGAACAGCGACAGGTACATGAAGAAACGGCTGAAGCGTCCGCGGCGGCGATAATGGCCGCCCTCCTCGCCGTGCACCTGATGATCGGTCAAGCGCACGTTTAATTCGTCCGACATGTAGCCGGCGGAAAACAGGTGAATCAGCGTCGCGATGAAGCTGACCATCGCAAACATGACGGCCGAGAGATGGTCGATGTGATAACCGACGCTGAGTTCAAGCCCGGTCCGATTGTCAATTTTGTTCTGGCCAATGCGAATGAAGGTGACGCGGTCGGCCCAGGCGTTGTCGCCGGCGCCCGCTTCCGGCTCGGCGCCTTCCTCGTGGGCATGCACCGCGGCGTGCTCATGGCCGTGAGAAACCGGATGCGTGTTCAGGAACCAGATTAAGCCGATCACGCACAGGACGCACGAGAGGCCGATGGCGGCGGTTGCAACATAGGCGCCAACCTTGGTGGGGATGTCGCCGCCGGCGATCCAGTAGATGGTCTGGCCGACGCCGCCGGAGCGATAGGGTTTCGCCGCGTTGCGAATCGCGCCGAGCAAAAGCAAAAATGCAAACGACGCCAGCGGCAAGAGCGTGGCGATCACATAGAGAAGCCCGGGGTTATGAGCGATGACGTCCATCGGTTAACCTTTCAGCTCCTCGGCGGTGTCCACGTCCACGCTGGTGTGGTTGTTGTAAAAGTTCAGCACGATCGCCAGCGCCACCGCCGCCTCGGCGGCCGCCATCACGATCACGAACAGGGCGAACACCTGGCCTTCGATCCGAAACAATGGATTGAAGTAGGAGAAGGCGATGAAGTTGATGTTGGCGCCGTTGAGCACCAGTTCGACGCCCATGAGTACGCCGATGGCGTTGCGCTTGGTCGCCATGCAGACCACGCCGCAGACAAACATCAGCGCCCCGAGCAGCAGAAAGCCGTTCAGGCCGATCTCCCCGTTCATGCGGCGGCCCCCAAGAGGTTTTTCTTGCGTTTGGCCCGAGCCAGATAGGCCGCCGCGATCAGTACGACCAGCAAATGCACCGAGACGATTTCAAACGGCAGCAAATAGGCGACGCGCCGACGCGGCGGCCCCGCCGGTCCGCCTTTGGCCCCGGGCATGTTCGCGATCGGCTGGACTTCCTTGATTCCCGTCAGCGCCTGGCCCAGCAGCGCGGTGTTGCTGCTGGAACTGGCATCGAGCTTTCTCTCGGGGCCGCCCATATTTGGCCAAACGGTAATCATCGTGCTCACGGCCAGTGCGGCGTACAAAGCCATGCCGGCCAACAAGCTGAAGACCCATTCGCCGGCGCTGGTTTTAAGACTGACGAACGGTCCCTGGGCGGTGAGCATCACGCCGAACACCACGAGCACGAGTGTGCCGCCGACATAGACAATCAACTGGGAGGCGCCGATGAAATCGGAGCCTAACAAGAAGTAAACTCCGGCGGTTCCGGCGAGAGTAAACAGCAGCCAGGCGGCGGCGCGCACGATGTTCTGCGTCACCACCACCATGATCGCCGACAGCCCGGTGATGGCTGCAATGACCCAGAAGAGAAACTGAAAAAACGACATCAGACCCTCAGCACCGCGAGCCGGCTATTTCGATCACGCCGACGCCGCCACCGTCGGTTTCGATTGCGCCGGGCATTGCCGGCGCATGCGCCGCCCAGCCGGTCACGCCAGGCGGGGCAATGCTTCGCGTGGTCCAGAGTTTCACGGCGAAACGCACCGTGAACAGGACGCACCCAAGCGTGATGACAATTTTCCAAATCAACCCCACGACATCGGGCACGACCAGTTGCCAGACGCCGATGCCGATCAGCAATACGCACGAGATTGGCAGCAGATATTTCAGGCAGACCATCATCACCTGGTCGATCCGCAACCGCGGCAGCGTCCAGCGAACCCACATCATCACGAAGACGCCGCCCCAGCCCTTGAGAATGAAGATGGGGACGTTAATCAGATTGCCGAGCACGCCGCCCCAGGTTCCCAGCGAGCGGGCAAGTCTCTCCGCCGGGTCAAAGGGCAGCAAGCCGGTGTTCCAGCCGCCGAGAAACAGCGAGGCGGCAATGCCGCTGATGGCGAACATGCTGCCATATTCCGCCATGAAGAACAGCAGCCAGCGAAAACCCGAATATTCCGTGTGAAAACCGGCGACCAGTTCGGATTCGGCCTCCGCGAGGTCGAACGGCGCTCGCTTGCAACTCGACGTGCCACAAATGAAGAAGACCCAGAACGCCAGGAAGGTGAACGGGTCGTGGAAAATATACCAATTCCAGAGGAATCCGGTTTGCTGATTGATGATCTCGGTGAGGTCGAGCGAACCGGCGACGATGACGGGGATTAAGACGCAGATGGCTCGCGGCACTTCATAGCTGACGACCTGGGCCGCCTCGCGGATGCCGCCGAAGAGGGCCCATTTGCTGCCCGAGCCGTACCCGGCCATGATGACGCCGAAGACTTCGCTAGAGAGCACGGCGAGCATGAAGAAAACGCCGATGCCCAGTTGCTTGCCGACGACGCCGTTGCCAAACGGCAACGCCAAAAACGCGACAAACGAACCGCATACCGCGAGGTAGGGCGCCAAGCGAAATAGGAAGCGATCGGCGTGACCGGGGATCGTGTCTTCTTTGCACAGAAGTTTGACACCGTCGGCGATGGTTTGCAACCAACCGAACTTGCCGCCGACGCGCGTGGGGCCGAGGCGATCCTGAATGCGGCCCGAAACTTTGCGCTCCAGCCAGACAAAGAAAATCGCCGAGGCCAGCATGAAGCCCAGCAGGACGTTTACACTGATGATCGCCCAAAGCCAATGGTCGCGAATCGTTTCGGGGATGGCGGAAAAATCGACCGGCACGGCTCGAGCCTCGACCGCGTTAAGCTGAATTCTTGAGCGTGGGGGACAATGTATGTTCAGCGCCGCGGGGCGACAAGTCGCGCGTGCGCCGGAAGGCGCGCCTCTTGTCGGCAGGCCCCGAAATCGGCTAGCATGCCCGAATGAGAACCTGGCCGCCGCCGCGCGGGACCGCCGCGCGGCGAGATTATCGCGCATTGCCGGCGAATCGCCCCTTGCCGCCGGCGCTGCTGCCGGCGCGACCAGGACGAGGCGCCGCCGCTCGGCGAATTGGTCCGCGACGCGAAAATGGCCCGGATCGAGGCCGCCCTGTTTGCCGCCGATGAACCGCTCAACGCCCGCAAACTTGCCATCGCGGCCGACCTGTCCGATCCAGCGCAAGTGCGGCGATTGGTCCAAAAACTAAACGACTTCTACGACCAGGACCAGACCGCGTTTCAGGTCGAGGAGATCGCCGGCGGCTGGCAACTCACGACGCGGCCGCAATTTCACAAGTGGCTGGTGCGTCTTCGCCGCACGCATTCCGATCCGAAACTCTCCGCCGCGGCGCTTGAGTCGCTGGCGATCATCGCCTACAAGCAACCGATCACCCGGGCGGACATCGAGGCGATCCGCGGCGTGCAATGCGGCGAGCTACTAAAGCATCTGATGGAAAAGGGCCTGGTGAAAATCGCCGGCCGAGACGATTCCCTCGGGCGGCCGGTGCTTTATGGCACTAGCAAGAAGTTCCTGGAGGTCTTTGGGCTGAACAGCCTCAAGGATTTGCCCGATGCACCCCAGCTAAGGCCGCCTGGCGCCCTTTGAGGCCATGCGCCCTCAGAAACGGCCGTTTTCCGCATGAAAAACTCAGAGGGTGCCAAGAGCGCCAACCGTGCGCGCGTACCACCCTTGGCGATCTTGACATTGTTGACCAAGATAGTGATTTATAATGCCGCTGATTGACACCCATGCTCATCTGGACGACAGCCGATTCGGCGACGACCTGCCGGCGGTCCTTCAGCGGGCCGCCGAGGCGGGTCTGGAGCGAATTGTCTGCGTGGCGACGACCGCGGCTTCTTCACGAACCTGCCTCGAACTGGCCAGACGCTTTTCCATGCTCGCGCCCACCGCGGGGATTCATCCCAACTCTTACGCCGAGGCAGGAGCGAACCACTGGGACGAGATTGTGAAGATCGCCGATGATTCCCGAGTCGTGGCGTTGGGCGAAACCGGACTGGACCGGCATTGGCACGACACGCCCTTTGACAAACAGGAAGAGAATTTCGCCCGCCATCTGGAGCTGTCGCGAAAGACCGGCCTGCCGGTGGTGATCCACAGCCGCGAGTGCGACGCCGACATGCTGCGGATGCTTCGCGCCGATTTCGACCGTTTCGGCCCGATCAATGCCGTCATGCATTCGTTCGCCAGCGGCGCGGAAATGGCCGCGGCGTGCTTGGAGATGGGCCTGTATATTTCCTTCGCCGGCATGCTCACCTATAAGAATGCCGCCGACCTGCGGGCCGTGGCGGCGACCATCCCCGCCGATCGCGTTATGGTCGAAACCGATTGCCCGTATCTGACTCCCATGCCGCATCGAGGCAAACGCAATGAGCCGGCTTATGTCGCCTTCACGGCGGCATGCCTGGCCGAAGTCCGGGGAGTGACAATTGAGCGAATCGGAGAGCAGACGACAGCCAATGCACGCACCTTTTTTCAACGACTTTCGAATTGAACCACCGAGTCACCGAGATCACCGAGAAAACCAATTTGAATTCTCTGTGTGCTCTGTGACTCTGTGGTGAATCATTCAGGCCAAATTCTTCCCCATGCACGGCGAACAACCTACAATGCCACTCCAACCAATTTCCATTCGTCGCCGGGGGCTCGCATTGTGTCCGTGATTGAAACTCAGGATCTTCGCAAACATTACCGCGAGGTGAAAGCGCTCAAGGGCGTTTCCATCCAAGTCGAAAAGGGCGAGGTCTACGGGCTGCTCGGCCAAAACGGCGCCGGCAAGAGCACTCTCGTTAAGATCCTCCTGGGCATTGTCAAGTTGACCGACGGCGACGCCAAGCTTTTTGGCGAGCCCAGCGGCAACGTGCCGATCCGCCGCAAGGTCGGCTATCTGCCCGAGGATCACCGCTTCCCCGATTATCACACCGGCTACAGCCTGCTCGATTTTTACGGCGGGCTTTACGGCCTGGGTCGAAGCGAGCGGCAAAAAAAGATTCCCGAGATGCTCGAAATCGTCGGCATCAAGGGCCGCATGAACTCGAAGATTCGCACCTATTCCAAGGGCATGAAGCAGCGCCTCGGCATCGCCCAGGCGATGTTTCATGACCCGGAACTGATCATTCTCGACGAGCCGACCGATGGCGTCGATCCGATCGGCCGCCGCGAAATTCGCGACCTGATGAAGCAATTGAAATCGCAAGGCAAAACCATCTTTCTCAATTCCCACCTGCTCGGCGAAGTGGAACTGATTTGCGATCGCGTGGCGATCCTGCAGCGCGGCGAACTGATCCGCGAGGGCGACATCGCCACCCTCACCAAGCTCAAGGGGCAATTCACGATCGGCCTGGCCGAGGGGCAGGATTTCCCGCGCGGCGAACTCGAAAGCAAGGGCTACATGGTTCGCAAAGACGGCCTGCACTGGGAAATCAGCATGCAGGACGGACAGAACATCGATCCGGTGGTGGACTTTCTGCGCTCGCGCGGCCTGAGCATTCGCCATCTGATCGAGAAGCGGCAGACGCTCGAGGAGATCTTCATGGAGACGGTGGAAGCCGCCGAGCCCGGCGTGGACTGCGCCGATGCGGCGAACCGAGCGGCCGCGCCGCGATATGGAGGGACGGCGATGAAATACCTTGCGATCCTGCGCGATTCGTTGCGGGAGACCATCGATGGCAAGGTCTTTCTTGTCATGATGATCTTGTCGCTGTTGGCCATGCTGGTTACCGCCAGTCTTTCGTTCACGCCACAGCCCCCGGAAAATGCTTTGCAAGCGATTACGAAGTCATTCGATCGATTCGTGATTTTCTCGTTCGACCCCAAGGATTTCGTTGACTACGAGATCGAGAATTTTAAGCAGACCAATGACACTTCGCGGCCCTGGAAGGGGGAGTATCAATTCGACCTGGATGTGGTCGACGGCGCCAAGCTGCCATTCAAAGCGCTGGTGATGATCTTGGGCAGTTCGGGACAGCGACCGCGGCCGACCGGCATGTCTCCGAATCCAGATCTGGAAGGCGATGCGAAGGTGCGCCGGGATGAGTTGCAAAAGATCCAGCAAGAAGCCGCGAAGAAGCCTCCCGAGGAGCAGCATCAGTTCATCGAGAAGCGCTCGACGGAGCTCGTGTCCAAGGTCAAGCCGGCCGAACTCGAAGAGTTCATCAAGAACCAGTTCGCGTTGCGCGGCAATTTGGAAATCTCGTCGATCCAGATGACCAGCGGTCCGAACGTTGACGGAGTCACGAGCTTTCGGATCCAGGCCAGGGCCAAGGCCAATACATTCAATCTTTGGCCGCACAAGCTTGGGTTGTTCTTCGGGGCGCTTGACACCGGCATGGAACTGCCAATCGGCCCGATGGTGCTGTTGATTGAAAACTACGTTGTCGGTTCAATTGGCGCTGCGATCTTCCTGTTGATCAGCTCGATCATGACGTCGTTCTTCGTCCCCAACATGCTGCGAAAAGGAACCGTCGATCTGATCATCTCGAAGCCGATCCACCGCTGGGTGTTGCTGCTGTACAAGTACATCGGCGGCTTGCTGTTCATGTTGATCAACACAATTGTGCTGATCGGCGGATTTTGGCTGGTAATGGGATTGCGAACCGGGCTGTGGGGGCCGAGTTTCTTGTTGATGATCCTGATTCTGACGTTCGAATTCGCCATTTACTACGCGGTCTCGGTGCTCGCCGCGGTGCTAAGCCGAAATACGATCGTCGCCATCATGGCAACGTGCATCGCCTGGGCGGGTTTGTTTGTTGTCGGACAAGCATACGCCTGGAGCCAACCGTCGAAGGGGAACGAGCCGAGCGCCTTTCACACCGGGGCCAAGATCGTTTACAAATCGTTGCCCCGAGTTCGGGATCTCGACAAATTGTCCGCGTATATCGTCGCGGTGGACCTGCTTCAGTCGGACAGCGAACAGAGAAAGGAACTGTCGACAAGCATTCAAAACACGTCATGGACCTCCAGTATTGCGGTATCGCTGGCCTTCATTGGCATGTTGCTCGGGCTAGCCTGCTGGCGATTTTCGACGCGGGATTATTAGCGGCGCAACTGCCCTCGGCGGCCAGAGGCCGCCGTTGCGGAAATACTTGTAACACTTCGCGTGGCTTCGCGCTGGGAGAGGCAGGGGACGAATGATCGGCCCCACAACCTCAACCAGGAGCGAAACCATGAAGCCTGCAATTCTGACCTTAGCCGCGAGTTTGGCCCTTTCCGCGACCGTCTTCGCCGGTCCGCCGGCACACAAGTCCGGCGGCCCGACGTTCCACAATGGCAAGACCAACATTCACGTCGGCAACAACAACATCCATGTGTCGAATCACAACATCAAGTTTCAGCCGACCTTCAAGAGCTTTCCGAATTATCACCTGAAATTCGGCGTGAAGTTCTCCGGCGGATACTTCTACAAGGGCTTCCATCACTACCATTGGTCGAAGGTTTACTGGAGCCCAGGCTACGGCTGCCGCGTTTACTACGATCCCTATACCTTGGTCGAATACTACTGGTGCCCGTGGGACAATTGCTTTTATCCGGTGACGTACAAGCCCTATGGTCGATACGTCTTTTGAGGAATTCAGAATCAGAAGAAAACCGGGTAACGGAAAACGGAAAACCGAGAACCGAAAATGAAATCAGTCATTTTCGGTTCTCGGTTCTCTTCCTGCATTTTCGGTTCTCGGTTTTCCGTTTTCCGTTACCCGGTTCTCTTCCTGCATCTTCAGTTCTCGGTTTTCCGTTTTCCGTTACCCGGTTTTCTTTCTGCATTTTCGGTTTTCGGTTTTCGGTTCTCCGTTACCCGGTTTTCTTCATTCTTCATTTCTCAAGGTTGAGTTTGCCGGCGATATGACTCCACACATCGTTAACCACTTTCTGGGCTGCTCCTTGCATCAAACTCTTCGGGACCATTTTGAGCAATCCGGTTACTTGCGCCACGTCGAGCGTCCAGTTCACTTTCGTGCCGGAATCGTTTCTCGTGAGCGTCAGCGCGGTTTCAACCGTGATGGTCGCGCCGATCCCCTTGCTGAAGACGGCTGCTTTCATCGAACTCGGAGCGTTTCGCTCGGTGATGGTCAATGCAATGTCGAGCGTGCCGGCGACGAATGACAATGCCGGGCGCAATTTCCATTCGGAGGCGTCGGCGTCGGCGCGGACGATTTCGACATCCTTCAGGCAATGAGCGAGAAAGGACGCATCGCTGAGCCGGGCGAAGACGAAGTCAATGGGCAACGAGAATTCCTTGTCGCCTTCGAGATGCATGGGAGTGTCCTTTGAGCCGGCCGGGATTCCTGCAACGCCGCAAGCGGCGGTTTAGGTCAGTTTACAGGAGTTGACGATTCATTTTCCAACCAATCCGGCGCGGTTATGCCATAAGATAAAAACGACCACTTTCTGCCGTTCGCCTCTCCGAGCGAGCCGCTGTCATGAAGATCGGCATCTTGAGCGACACGCACGACAATACCTCGGCCGTCGAATCGGCGTTGCGGCAGTTTCGGCTACACGGCGTCGAACTCGTGATTCATTGCGGCGACATTCAGTCCGCCGAGACGGTGGAACTATTCGCCGATCTGCCCACGCATTTCGTGCTCGGCAATTGTGACTGGTCGCCCGAATCGATCGCCGCGGCGATCGAACGAATCGGGGCCAAACTGTACCAGCCGTTTGGCGAACTTGAAATCGCCGGCAAGACCATTGGCTGGATTCACAGCCATGATTTGAAGCTGTTTTTGAACCTGGAGTTTTCCGACAAGTTCGATTACCTCTTTTACGGCCACACGCACAAGGCTGAGCAACATCGCCGGGGGAAGACGCTGGTGGTGAATCCTGGCGCGCTCTATCGCGCCCGGCAAAAGACTTGCCTGATTCTCGATCCCGGGACGGAGGAATTCGTAACGATCGAGATCGCTTGAGATCGGTCAAACGGTTTTTTTGGGTTGTCGTGCTTTCGCCATTCGATTCATTTGCGTAAAAATGATTAATCCAAATCCTGCCAGCGTCCAGTTGATCACGAGATGGCCAAAGCTGGCGAGAATGCCATTCTCGTTGAGATAGCCGAGCAATTCATATAGACCGCCGACGACAAATTCGCCGATGCCGACGCCGCCCGGCAAGGGGATCAGACCGCGAAAGCCCAGGCCCCAGGGAACGAAGATCAGGTGCCAGGCGAACGGCGGAATTTGACCCGGCGCGAATTCGAAGGTCTTGGCCGAGCAATAAATCGCAAGCACATTGATCCCGTGATTGCCGATCGACAATAAAAGCGCACCGAGGACGACCAGTTGGCGGCGGCGATACAGCCGCACCGCGCCCAGAATTCGGCCAGCGAGTGTCCCACTTTCGGGATGGAATTCAGGCGCTGGGCAAAGCGCTGGGCGCGCCGTTCCGGCAGCACGCCGAGAAACGCCCACAGGACGAGGGTCACCGCCATCACTCCGAGCGCGGCTTGAACCGTCCGCATCAGGAATCGCTGGTCGCGCAGGAGCGTGTCGTCGAAGATCCAGAAGCCGACCCCGACCACCGCGGGCAGCGCGATGAGCCCCAGAGCCCGACGCCGCGATCGATCAGGACGGTCGAGACGGCGACGGTGCGGCGCTCCTGCTCGCGGGCCAGAAACGCCGCCTTGAGGAGGTCGCCGCCGACCGAGCCGGGCAGGAAGATGTTGAAGAAATTTCCGACGAGGCCCAGGCGCAGCGCGTCGCGAAGCGTGAAGGGCAGGTCCTGGGCGCGAACCAGGAAATACCAGCGCACGAAGGTGACGGTGATCGAAGTGGCCGCACAGATCGCGGCCAGGCCGTAGTAGCCCCAGTGCTTTTCGCGCTCGGGGCTGAACAGGTTCTTCAGACCGACGCCGCCGGAGCCGGGTTTCGGCTCCCAATTGTTCCAGATGACGAACGCCAAGAGCGCGAAGCCGACGCCATACAACAGGCCGGTCTTCCACCAATTGGTTTTCACGCGGGCCCCTTCGAGTCGAGCGAAAGGGCATTGTGACGAACCGGAGCGATTCTGTCCAGCAGGGTCGAAGCCCGCATTGCCAAGTCGGCCGGTCGGAAGAGCGCGAACCTGCCCGGGGCCGGAATTGACAGTTCTAAGTCGGCCCGATACATTGTGAAGGACTGGGGCTGTAGCTCAGCTGGGAGAGCGCCTGAATGGCATTCAGGAGGTCGTCGGTTCGATCCCGATCAGCTCCACTCAATTCACCCTCAAGGCCGATCGGTCGGCGTCGCCGACGACTGAAATGACTCCGTGCACCAGCGAAACGAGTCCGGAGCCGCGCTCGGTTCCTGCCTTCCGGGACCATGAGATCCACGCACCAGAGTCGGTGGCGGTTGGTTCGGCATCCGCAACAAGTTCGCCGATCTGGGAATGACCCTCGGCGTTTATTCCACTCGGTTCTTCCAGGGCGTGACCAACGGCGGTCGGCAACCTGGGTCTGAATACTCCAGGCGACTCGACTACCTCTTCAACAGGCACGGCCGATCGGCCGGACTCATCGTCATTGCTCTTCGCAATACGACCGATTTCAGGACGGCAGGGCCCGCTGCCGCGCGAAGCGAACCTGGCCACGATGAAAAACTCGATTGGTTGATTCGTGTAACAAATCGTCTGAAAATGCGCTGAGGCTATTAACATTAATTTCCAATCGTCGGCGACAACCGAAATCGGGTCGCGAGGAAATCCTGAAACGGTCGGATGCCGCTCAGCAGGGAGCGAGCCGAAATAAAGTTGACTGCCGCGAAAAAGTGCGCATGGCTAGTGTTTTCTAAGAGTTTTCCGCGAGCAAAGGGAGTTAACCAAATGGACTGCACTGCGTATCCGGTCGCTCCGCCGAAGATTGTCGCCATCGCAAAACAGCCAGGACTAAACCCGACGTATAAGTTTGCCGACCCGGAGCTTCCGGGCCGGCCGCCGCAGTACGGCGAAGACTTCACGTTCGGAAAGAATGGCGTGGCGCCCAACGGAGAAGACGTCGGCTCGACCGAGGCGGAGCTGAAGCCCAAGATGCGACACCTGCTGGACTACTTCGCCGAGGATGACCAATCCGGCATGGCAAGTCGCCTATTCAGCAAATTCTTGGCGAAACAGAACCAAGTCACCTACTTCACGGACAAAGACCTCGACAAAGCAGCCGCGGCCCACGAAAATTTCGAATACTTCTCGTTGGCGGCATTGGGCGTGCCGTACCCGTTCGGCATCACGCCGGCCGCGGGAAAGACCCGAATCCACCAGGCACTCAAAGCGGCGAATTGGGACATCAACAAACTGGTTGCCCCGACCGATCTCGGCGCCCCGGCCTTTAACCTTGGCAATAAAGCTCCCCATTACACCGGCGATGCGACCGGCGATTGGGCGAATGGCTTGGGAGTGATGATCGACGCGATCCAGTACGTTTATGTTGTCGCCACGCATTATCACTACGACGCGACCACCAATTTCTACTGCATTCGGCTCAAGTTTCTGGGCTACGACGTTTTCGGCCTCGACAACAATGACATCGACAAGTATGGCGCCAAGAAGGATAACTCCTGGACCAAGTTTGGCGAGATGGCCGTCGGGATCACCGCCTGGTGGCAATTGCAGCACCAGCACGCGTACGCGCCGCTGGTAACCCGCTTTATCGTCGAGAAGACTTTTGAATTCCCGGCAATTTGACAGCCATCATAGTCCCGCCGAATTTCTGCCCGTGACGTGCAATGAGTAGACCGCCGAACATTCGCTGGCAAGAACATTCCGGGCGTCGCAGAACGCGGCTTCCCATCGTCGCGCCCGCGCCATTATCGGGGTGGGGACTCAAGGTGATGCGCATGGCCGATCGCCTATGTTGATCATGGTCCACAAAAAAAGCCGCGCCGTTTGCGGCGCGGCTTGTGGATCGATTTCTGCTCACCTACCGAATCTTCAAAGCAATCGCCAACTCCTTGGCGGCTTTCTTGACATGCCCCAGCACCACCTTCTGCTTGCGAGATTCCAGAACCGGGGCCACCTTTGCGAGCAAATCGTAAGCCGCCTTTAATTGAAGGTCCGAGAGGACCTGATTCTTGTTAACCGTTGGAACGTATTTCGCAGTCACCTTGGTCCGGTAGGCTGCATTATCTTGGTTCAAGGTGGCCGCCTTCTGAGTCCCCGTTCCCTTTTTCATGATCTTCGTGTCGAGGACTTTGACGGCCTCTTGGAGTTCATGCATCGCCTTGACGCGATGGCCGGCATAGTCATGGTTGGCCGCCGTCACCAAGACGTAGGCTTCCCGAAGTGCTTCGGCTTCATTGAAATTGACCTGTTGATTGGCAGCTTCCTGCTCAGGCGTCGGCTTCTTCGAGCCTTGTTTTTTCTTCTGCGCCTGCGCACCGCCGGTGATGGCGATCGCGGCAACCAAGCAAGCAGCGAAGGACAGTTTGAGCACGGGGTTGACGGGCATTGACCTGGCTCCATGAAACGGGACTTGCCAATTCAACGGGACCTCGATTCCCTGGCACTCGGCTGCGAGTACTGAACGCAGGTCGAGTTCACGCTCGTTGGGTGGCAAGGAGCATCGTAATTACCGCGTCCGTGGTCGGCAATCAAATTGTGGACAAAACGACCGGGGTCGTTCCGCTGACGCCGCGGCTCGCAGCCCGACGATACGGGTAGATTGCCGATCGCAGGCGGCGGCAACGCTTAAGATGCAAGACGCACCCATCACTTTTTCGCGGGTTGCTTCAGGGACTCCTCGATCTTGTGCGGCAGCACGTCGGGCACGATGGCGACCTGCGTGGTGAATTTGAAGGGCGGCATCTTGGCGCCGCGATCGTAAACCAGCTCGACAAAGAACGCGGTCCAGCCGCTCTCGGGCTTGGCGACCTTGGCCACATAGGTATTGTCGCCAGTCGGCTCGAGGCGCGATTTCTTGTAGGTCCTGCCGATGGTCACGAGTCGGAAGTCACGAGCTTTCGGATTGGTCGCCTGCCAGAGGTTCACTTCCGTCGGCTTGTCCTCGACTTTTACGCGGATCGAACCGTCCGCCATTTCCCAGTTGAATTTCGGCATGGGCGATTTCGTCAAGATCGACTGGTAAAAAGCGAGGATGCTTTCCGCCGCGTCGGAGCCGCGCAGTGAATGGTCGGCATTGGGAACGTAACGCAGATATTTCGGCCCGTTCAGGTCACCGAAATAGAACTTCGACGAATCGGGCGGGAAGTACTGGTCGCCGCCGGCGTTGACAAGGAACTTCGGCATCGTCAGCCGGTTGCGATAGAAATAGGGGTCCTCGATGTGCATCAGGGCGTCGTATTGCGGCGTGCTGCTGCGCTCGGTTGATTCCATGCTTCGTGTAATCGCCGATCGCCGGGGCCCAGAAACCGTAGGCACAGAAATGGTTGATCGAGCAGGCGCGGACATTCAGCACGTCGATGACGATCGGAATGATGGCGACGACCCGGCGATCGACGGCGCCGGTGAGCCAGGTCGTCCAGCCGCGCTTCGACCCGCCGGCGACGACGAATTTCTTCACATCGACATTGCCGCCCTGCTTGCTGGCCATGAGGGCAGTCACGGTGTCCATCGCCCGCACGGCGCTCTTGACCATGGGAAGTCGCGGGATCCAGAGCGGGTCGCCGGTGTCCATGAATTTAACCCAGCCCTCGGCCAGCAGGTCGTCCTCGGAGCGCGGCTTGCCGTCGCCGCCCAGGACCAGGGGCTCGTTGGGGACCATCTTCAATTCCGCGACCACGGAATTGGTCGAGGTCGCCATCCGGACGACCGTGTCACTGGCTTTATCCGGTGCGGGACTGCCGTTGCGGCCGCCGCCAATGCTGAGAAAGCCGATCTCGTGTTCGACTTTGTCCGGCTTGACGACGATGAGCCAGTGCTGCCACACCGCCCGGTCCACATCGGGCACCGACCGCCAGGACTGCGACTTCAAATCGATGATATAGGTGGTATAGCCCTCGCCCGGAACGGTTTTGATGACCTTCCAGGCATAGGTCGAATCGGGCTTGGCGACATATTCGTCGAGAGCCGTTTTCGCTCCATTCAGGTGATCATCGCCCGGCGCTGCGAGCGTAATTGTTGAAACCGCGGCTAAGGCGATCGCCAGCCGGCGAACTAGGCACAGTCTGTTCATGGCGTCACTCCGATTGGCAAGGATCGCGACACGAATAATGACAGTTGCAAGGTTCCGCGCAACCCGGCACGGAAAATGGGATCGGAGGCGATTATATGCCGTCCGCCGCGAGCGGCGGGCGGCGGCGAGGAATTACGCGCGATTTTTGCCCGATCGGCTGCGATTGAATCCGCCGGCGAGTTTCGGTAGGCTTATCCGCTCGCCCCAATTTGCTTGGCGTGACTCACGCCGGTTAAGATCGCCACTTGGCCCGTTCGCTCGCTATTGCCGGCCCGCGCTATCATGTTGAATCCGGATCGCTGAATTGCGCGTCGAATTGATCGAGCCATCGGCTGCCAGGCGCGGCCCAGGAACTTTCTTTAAGGTAAACGACATGGGCCGCGAGCCTGAAGATAACCAACCGAACCGCTCCTCGCGTCAGCGCTATCTGCAATTCGTGCAAGATTACCGGCATCGGCGGCTCGACGCGCGGTTGGAAGCGGAGCGGGACGGCCACCAAACCGGCGCGGCGGCGGATGCCGCCGACGGCGCGCAGCGCGCAGCGCCGGCTGAAGCGCCGCGAGTACCTGCGGGAATATTTGCGCTGGCTGCGGCCACATCGCAATATGATCGCCGCGATCTTTCTCCTGGCGTTGCTTGTCGCCGGGGTCGAAATGATCGAGCCGCTTTTCTTGCGCTTCATCGTCGATCGCGTGCTTCTGAATGTCGATTTGGCCCCCGCGGCCCGCCTGCTCCGGCTCAATGTCGCCGGCGCCGGATTTCTCGCATTGATCGTCCTGTTCAAACTCGTCGGCGTGCTCAAGGATTACCGCCTGCGGCTGCTCAACGTGCGCGTGATGCTCACGCTTCGTGAAACGCTTTTCAAGCGGCTGTTGCATTTGCCGTTGCCCAAAATCTGGGACATGAAAACCGGCGGCATTCTGTCCCGCCTCACCGGCGACATCGACACCACGACCGGGCTGTTGCAAATGGCGATCGTGTCGCCGTCGTTGTCGATCATTCGCTTGCTGATCGCCGTCGGCGTGCTGATGACCCTGAATTGGCGGCTGGCATTGATGGCCCTGGCGGTGATCCCCGGCGCGATGCTCATGAGCTTCACCTTCGCCCGCCGCGTCCGACCCATTTACCGGGCGGTCCGCAAAGATGTCGAGGAGATTGACGGCCGGGTCGGCGAGACATTTTCCGGCATTCGCGTGGTCCGCGCGTTTCGGCGCGAGCAGCGCGAACTACTCGATTACATTCGCGGCCGACACACGGTGCTGCGCAAGGAGCTATTCGCCCATCGCCGGGAACTCGTCCTCTGGACCACGTGGGGCCTGCTGGTCTCAGGCGTCAACGTGGTGATCATTTGGTTCGGCGGCTACTTGAATGTCGCCGGAGGCGCCTCCATCGGCGACATCATGGCCTTTCAATGGTACACCTTTCTGCTGCTGAATCCGGTCTGGAACATCGTCAACTCCTTCTCGGAATTACAGCGTTCGCTCGCGGCCATGGAGCGCGTCTTCGAAGTGCTGGAAATGCCGGACGACAAACCCGATCGGCCCGACGCCGTCGATGCCCCCGAAATCGTTCACGAGATTCGCTTCGAGAATGTCGAGTTCGAATACCGCGAGGGGCGGCCGGTGGTTCGCGATTTCAATGTCACGGTGCCGGGCGGTTCGGTGGTGGCGCTGGTCGGCCGCAGCGGCGCGGGCAAGACCACCGTCACCGATCTCGTGGCCCGATTTCATGACCCGACCCAGGGGCGAATTCTTGTCAATGCCACCGACATTCGAAATTTCCGCCTCGGCACGTATCGCGACCTGCTGGCGATCGTGCAACAGGACACGTTCTTGTTTGACGGCTCGGTGCGCGACAATATCGCCTATGGCCGGCACCACGCGACCGAGGCCGAGGTCGAGAACGCCGCGCGGCGCGCCAATGCGCACGAGTTCATCATCAAACTCCCGGACGGCTACGAGACCTTCGTCGGCGAGCGCGGCGTGAAGCTCTCGGGCGGCCAGCAACAACGGCTGGCCATCGCCCGGGCGATCCTGGCGTCGCCGCAGATTCTGATCCTCGACGAGGCGACCAGCAACCTCGACACCGAAAGCGAGCAGTTGATTCAGGCGTCGATGGCGACGCTGCTCGCGGGCCGGACGACTTTTGTCATCGCCCATCGCCTGTCGACGATTCGCCGGGCGGACATGATTCTGTTGATGGAAGACGGCCAGGTGATCGAGCGCGGCACGCACGACGAATTGATGGACGCCGGCGGCATCTACCGCGGCATGGTGCTGCGACAAATGGAATCGCATAGCGCGGACGTGGCCGAGGCGTGGCGATGAGATCTGTCGTTTCCGTCAGTCCTTTTCGATGACGACCCGAAATCCCAGGTCATAGGCGGCCCGATTGCAATCCTCGAGGCTTGGAATTGCTCGCATTTCCTCGAACGTGAGTGCCGGCGCATCGGATTCGTACGATCGACCCATCGTATAAACTTGCCGCATACGAAACATGTTTCCGAGCGGGAGCCGCGTTGGTGTCGTCGTCAAGATCGCGGGCCCATTCCCGGCCATTGCCGGCCATTTGGCGGCAGCCGTAGATGCTGAGATCGCGCTCGCCGCGTTCGACCGGCCAGGGGCCATCGGCGAGACCGACGGCGATGTCGCTTTTGTCGGCGGCGCCGGCAAACGGTCCGACGCGTGCCGCCTCGCCCGCCGCCGCCGGCTCATTGGCGCCGGCCGCCTTGAGCCATTGCTTTCGCGTGGGCAGATTGCCGCCGAGCCACTCCGCGAAGCAATAAGCCTCGGTGGCGGTTACTCGGTAAACCGGCAACCGGCCCTTGGGGCCATCGACGCCGAAGAATGGCGGCTTATCCGGATCGATGGCGCCGATTTTGGGATCTTCGACGAAGGCGCCGCGCCGCCAGAGTTCGCCATCCAAAATCAATTGGCTGCAACCCGGCCGCTTGCGGTATTTGTCGCGAATCGCCGTGAATTGCGGATCGGCGGCGAATTGCGCGTAGAGATCGTTCCAGACCTTGTTTTCCATCATGTAAAACGTCGGCGGATCGTCGGATTGCGAGCGCGGAATGGCCAGCATGGCCACCGTTTGATTTCCCACCACTTTCGAGATTCGCCGGTAATACCGCTGCCCGGCTCGATCCGTCACGACCTCATCGCCGTTCTCGGCTTGCCATCCGGCCGGCTGCCAATCGACCGCGGGAGCCGTGGAGCCACTGGTTTTGTTCCGCAATAGCAGGGACGCAACGAGCAGCACGGCCAGCAAGAAGGCCAGCGCCGCGAATGCGGGCGTTTTCCACCTGGATGAAGCCCGCGGCGATTCGACGACCGGTTTCGGCTTTGCGCACGCGGCCTTCAATTCGTTGGTGAACGCCACGCAACTGGGAAACCGCTGTTCGGGATCCTTCGCCAGAGCGCCGCTTCAAGACCGCCTGCTCGCGTGGGGGAAGCGGATCGAGAATCGGCTCGGCATTGAGATGTTGAACGAAAACTTCGTGGAAACTGCCGCCGAACACCATGCGTCCCAGGCGCATATGCGCATAGGTGGCGGCCAGGCTGTATTGATCGCTGTGGCGGCTGACGCGCTGGCTCCACAGCTCGGGCGCCATGTAACTGGGCGTACCGCAGATTCCGGACGCGTCCTCGATGCCCTGGTCCTGCCCGCGAGCGAAGCCGAAATCCGCCACCTTCGCGAAGCCCTGCAGATACAGCAAATTCTGCGGCTTGATATCGCGATGCGACACGTGCTGGTTTTGAAGGTAATCGAGCGCCTCGGCGGCTTGGCCAAAAAAAGTAACCAAGTCCTCGGGCGGACATTCGCGCGACCACTCGTCTTTTCGGTGCTTGAATTGGTCGCTGAGGCTTCCCTCGGCAAGCTCCATGACAATCGTCAGCTTGTCGTCCAGCATCCCAAAGGAGTGAGTTTGCAATAAAAAAGGATGATGGAGTTGCTTAATCTTCTCGAGGGCGTTGAGTTCGCGGCGAGTGGCCTCGTGATCCAGGGTGCGCATGACGATTTTGATCGCCACCTCGACCCCGCCGGGCGCGAGCGCTTTCCAGACCTCGCCGTACTCGCCGAAGCCCAGCAGTTCGAGCTTTTCATAGCCGGTCAGCTTTTGCAGACGAAGCGAATCGGCGAACGAACCAGTCTTGGGCTGGGGCGGTTTGGATGCCGGCGAATCCATGCCGATCGAGCGAAAGTCGTTTTCATCGGCCAATGCGTGCTTCCTCCGAGTCAGGCGCGACAAAAAAGTTTGGCGGCTTGCACGCCTTTGAGATACTAGTTGCATTAGCGAATCAATGCAAGCAGAACAGCGCCGGCGGGCGGGCGACGCTTGACTCGCCGGCAACCGCCCGATAGTGTTCGCATTCAGTCCACGTGATCTGGCCAACCGACTTGAGAACCGCCGATGAGCAGCCAACGAATTGCCGCCGGAATCGCACTTTTGGCCATCCTTCCCCTCGCCGTGTCGGCACAGCCCCGGCCGGCGCTGCCGATGCTCGACGACAAGCCGGTGCCGCAGGTCGATCCGGGCGGACCGTCCGCGGCGGTCACATGCCTGGCCTTCAGCACCGATGGCGAAACGCTTTACTCCGCCGGTCTGGACAAGGTGGTGCGGGAGTGGACGCTGACAAACGACCGCTTCGAACTGAAGCGGGAATTTCGCGTGCCGATTGGCCCGGACAACGCCGGGGCGATCAATGCCATCGCACTGTCTCCAGACGGGGCGTGGCTGGCCATGGCGGGCCGGGGACCGATTCGCGGCGAAGTCGGTTTCCGGGAAAGCGGCGTGTTCGTTGACTCGAATGTGCTCAGCGCCGACCAACGCATGGACGCCGGGCTCATTTATGTCGCGAATACGGCAAACCCGGCCGGCGGCAAAGTTCTTCGCGGGCATCGCGGCGGCGTGCGGACCCTCGCTTTCCTGCCGCCTAGCCAGGGAAAATCGCCTCTGCTGGTCTCGGCGGCCCTCGAGCCCGACGAGGCCGGAAAGCCAGTCGGCACGGTACGGCTATGGGACGCCGCCGCGGGAAAGATGCTCGGTGGCGCGCTCGAATCTGCCGGCCTACGAGACTCGGCCTGCCTTGGTCGGCTGGCACACCGGGCCGCAGCCAGAGCAAGTGCGCGTCGCGATCGCCTGGCCCGAACGGAATATCAAGACGCCCAGCTACCTGAGGCTGTGGGATCCAAGCAACAATGAAAAACCCCTTCAAGGTTGGGCTGACGACCCATTTACTTCCAGTGCGATTCTGCTTGGCGCGGGGAATGGCGCACGACTTTTGACCGGCGGCCTCGCCAAGACCGATCGTGGCTTTGGTCCGGGACGATTGCAGACCTGGAACCTCAGCGCGGATCGAGAGGCGCGCGCACGGCTTTGGCGCAGACATCAGTTTCCCAAGTCGCGAGGGGTTGGACTTTCTACCGGTCGGTGTGGCCGCGGTGGGCGGTCCCGATGGAACACCCAGCCACGCCGCGGTCGTGCTTCGACCGTCCGATCAGACGAAGAGCGATCGCTTGGCGCTGGTCGATTTGATCGCCGGCCGAGTCGTTGCGGATTTTGAAATCAGGAATCCCGTTGGGAATCAGTTGCCGGTAGTCGCGGCGAGCCGCCGATTTGTCGCAGTCGCCGACACGCGTGATCATGCCATCCATGTTCATGCCATCGCGGACTTGCGCGCGGGCAAGGGTGAACCGCGGGAGATCCTCGGGGCTGACAGCTTGACGCCGACCCGAGTCGCGTTTGTCAATCGCGGCCACGGCCTGCGCTTGTCGATCGCCGGGCAAACCGGCCAGATGATTTTCGACTTGGACAAGTCGCGAATCATGGCCGACGATGGAACCGCGGCGTCCGATTCGCCTGCGGATGACGAGCAATCTTTGAAAATTGCCGAGGGAGGCAAGGTTGTGATCGTCCCAGGGGGCAACGGTGAGCCGCTCCAGGTGCGGCTGCCCGGCCGGCTCGAGTCAGCAACGTTTGCGGCATTGCGTCCGTCGGCGGCTGGTCGCCCGGGCGTTTTGGCGATCGCCTTCACGGATTATGCGTCGTATCGCACGCACATCATGCTCTGCGATCCCGCGACCGGCAAGCCATATCGGCTGCTGGTGAGCCACTTGCAAAATGTGCGCGGGCTGGCGTTTTCCGCGAGTCGGCCGCTGCTGGCGTCGGTCGCCGACGATCAAACCGTTTGCGTCTGGAGTCTCGCCGATATCGACCGGGCGGTCGGCCAAATTGCCGGGTTGGAAGTCCGCGACGAGGGCAGCCAGGTGGTGGTCGGCGCGGTCAAGCCGGACAGCGCCGCGGCGAAGGCCGGAGTCGTGGCAAACGACGTTTTGGAAAGCATCGCGACGCCCAACGCCCGGCCGCAAGCAATTCAGAGCGCGGCGGGATTTCTGCTGGCCGTCGCGACTCACAAACCGGGCAGCCAACTTGTTCTTTCCGTCAAAACCAAGGGCAACCTTCAGGTCCCCGTCGATCGCGGCGTCGATGAGCGCAAGCCGCTGTTTTCCATGATGTTCTTGCGAACCGGCAAACTGCCCGATTGGATCGGCTGGAACCCGGCGGGACCCTACGACTTCAGCAGCCCCAACGCGGAAAAACGTCTTGGCTGGCACACCAACACCGGCGACCCGGCCGCCCCGGTATCGTTTGTCAGCGCTCGCGCTTACAGCGAGAAGTATTATCGCGAGGGAATTATTCACCACCTCGCCAATGAGGCCGATCTCGCGCGAGCGCTGGAGCAATGGGACAAGGAACATCCCAAAATTATGCCGCAACCGGCGCTGCATTTTCGCCGACCCGACGGCGCGTTGGCCACCGACAACGCCGACGAGTTTCTCGTTCATACGCCCGTGAATACTCTTAACGTCGGCATCAACAGCGACTTTGTTTCAAATGAGCCGCCGAATCTCCATTATGTGATTAAACGAGATGATCGCGGCAAGCTGCGCGCCTCCGAAACGGAAATGCGCGGCGAGGCGGAACGAGACGGCAACCAATGGAAGGTGAACCTGTCCGGCGTGGAATGGCAACGCGGGATTTACCAATTGACCGTGGAGTTATTCTCCAAGTCGGGCGGGCCGGCCCTGGCCCGAGCGACCGTCACGCTTCGATTTCAGCCGCCGGCGCCGGTCGTGCATTGGCGGCAGGACGGCGAGGCCATCCAGACCAGTGAAACGGCGCCGCTGCGAGTGATGTCAGAAAAAGTCACGCTTGAAATCGCCCTGCAGACCTCCGAAAAGCAAGAGGTGGAGGTGAGCTTTGTTCACCAGCGCAACGGCCAGTTGCAAAACGACGCGCCGGCGGTGCTCACCCGGACTGGCAACGGCAAACTGACCCGCGATCTCAAATTGGTCGAAGGCCTCAACCGCTTCGTGGTGCAGGTGGTCAACAAGGGCGCGCTTGCCGGTCATGAGGACAATGAAACCGCAATCGACGAGATCTGGATCAGCTACAAACCGCCCCAGGAATTGCCGCCGCGGTTCACCAGGTTGGAGCTCGCCGGAAACGCGGAATTGAAGCGGATCGACGGGAAGCAAGTTTGGATTTTGAATCAGCCCAGCGCCGTCTTTCAAGGGAAGATCGAGGCGGCGGGCGTCCTCGTTCGCGCCGGCTGGTCCGCCGGAGGAGAGCCGGAGTCGGTCTTGCCGGTTGCCGAGTCGCGCCAGATCGACTTTGCCGCGAAATTGAACAACTTAAAGGTGGGCGAAGTCTCGAAGGTGCGGTTCTGGGCCAAATCGAAATTCAGCGACGAAAACTCCGCCGAGCGCTCGGTGGTGTATCATCCGCCGCTGCCCAATTACACGCTCGATCCCTGGAAGGGCGATGATCCGGTTGTGGACGGCGTGACGCTGACCGGAACGGTTCGTGCCGCGACCGCCGATCCATTCGAGATCTCGATTCGCGTCATTTCTCCGACTGGCGAAGTTCGCGAGTACAAGGCCGACCTCGATTTGAAGGCGGGCAAATGGAAAGCGGCGATCAAACTCTTTCCGGGCGGAAACACGATCGAGACGGTCGCGACCAACAAGTGGCGGCGTGAAAGCCCTGTCGGCAATCTGATGGCCCTGCATTATCGACGGCCGCCGCGGATCATCGAATTCCCGCAAAAAGTCGAGGCCAAGGAAACCAAGAAATTGCGACTCGACCTGAAAGTGCAAGGCCCCACGGGGTTGCCGCTGCGCGAAATTCGAGTCAATGGCGTTCGCACCGAGTACTTGGTTCACGAGTTGGCGACCAAGGGCGATCAGTGGACTTGGAATCTCGAATTGCCGGAAGTGTTCGTCAACGACGGGTCGCGCGATCTGACGCAACTCAAGATCCAGGCCGTCACCGACGATGGGGCGAGTCCCGAGGCGGCGATTCGGGTCGTCCATTTGCAAGCGCCGCAGTTGCCGGTGGCACGCTTTCTTGACCCCGTCGTGGAAGCGACCTCCCGCCATCCGAAATTCGCGGTGACCTACCGCGTCGAATCGAGGAAACCGCTGGAGCGGGTACAAATCCTAGGCGGCAAGGCGCCGGTCGAAATTGATCTGAAAAAGGTCGCCAAGGAAAACCAGCAATTCATCCTTCTGGGCGAGGCGACCGTCGCGTTAAACAACGGGCTGAACAACCTGGAATTGATCGCGGTCAACAGCGACGGGCGATCTCCCGCCGCCAAGGTCGTGGTCAGTTATGTCGAGCCGGCCGTGCTCATCCTGCCGGAAAAGATCGAATTGCGAAGCGCCAAGAACCAACTGGAAGGCGAATTGACGCCGTCGTTCAAGGCGAATGGCGACCTGGAGTATCGCCAGCCCGCCGATCGCAGCCTGGTGTGGCTGACCGGCTTCGTGCGTTGGAGCGATCCGCAAGCCGATGCCCTCGACGATCCGAATCTGAAGGTGGTGGCGACGGTGCGCGATTGCCGCCAATTCCCGGTCGCGCTCGAGCCGCGCGGCCAGGGCCCCGAGGCAAACCTACGACGTTTTCGCGTGCCGATGGTCCTCATCAGCGCGGACAACCAGGTCCGCATCGAGATTCCCACCGTCGGCCAGCAAAGCATGAGTCACCGAGAATTCAAGTTGGCCTGTTCAAAGCCGGTTCGCAGGCAACGATTGCATCTGCTGATCGTCGGCGTTCGAGTTCGGGACGCGGCCAATTTGAAATCGCGCGTGCTCGATGCTCTGTCGGTCGATCCGAAAGATCGGCCGCCGCAATTGCAGGGTGAATTCGTCAAGAACCCGCCGTTTGAGCGCTGCATTCTCTATCGCGTGCTGGCTGGCGAGGTGACCCGCGGCAATGTCGAGGCCCAATTGGATCGAATCAATCAAGAAATCGAACTCAGCCGCAAGCGCGGCGAATTGCTCAATGATGTTGTTCTGATTTATTACCAGGGAGACGATGTCGTGGTCCCCGGCACCAAGGAGCGATGGCTGAAGACCAGCCAGAATTTCCGGCATGTGCATATGCCGATTCAGCGAAGCGGCATTTCCTGCCAAGCATTGCTCCGCGACGCCGGCGAGCAGCTGTTGATGGTGAACGTGGCCGGCGCTATGATCCGCGCCTGGCGGGCCCTGACTGGGGCGGCGACGCCGGCATGGGCTTCATGCGCTACGCTTACCCCAATCCGAATGAAGCCAGCGACCCAAGCCCCGCCCTGCTCGGCATGTTCAACGAGGCCACGGGGCAAAAACGCAGCCTCGGCGAGGTCGTTGACTACGTGAATGGACTTTACGTCCGGACGGTTTCTACCTTGCGCCCTCTCACGCTGCTGGACGACGACCAAAAGGCCCGGCAAATTAGCGGAGCCCACGATTGAAACGGCCGATCGTGCGGGCCGACCCGCCCTTTTGATCACCGAGTTCCCCGGCCGTCCGGCGGTCATTTCGGGCTACCGGGCGGCCCGCTCGTTGAGATCGATATAATCGTTACAACCACTTCCTTAAATTCCCGATCTCCCGCACAATCCGTAAATCCACGGCGTTGCGCCTGTCGAATAAAAGTCCGTGAATGCTCGAAACCAGTGCGACCGGTGCGGCCGCCAAAGGCGGCCTTTCCGATCTTTTTGCTAAAGGCGGGATGGGATCATCATGCGCCCAAATCAAACCAAGTATGGCCTCGGTCGAATTCTTCCGTTGCTGACGCTGACTTGCGTCGTCGGAACGTCGGCATCGGCTCAGGACGCCGGCACTGCTACGGCGGATTCATCAATTCCCGAGCGTCCGGCATGTTTTCGGAAACGCCACGCGGTCCCCTCGCAGGGGCAATGCGAGCCGCTGATGCCCCCGAATATGATGCCGCAAACCCCGAATCAGCAAACGCCGCAAACGCCAAACCTGGAATCGCCAAACCCATTGGCTCAAGTCCCGTCCTTTGGCGGCACGACCTTCGGCGCCGACATCGGCAGCAATGTCGCGCTATCGCCTGGTGGTTATCTCGATGTCGCCATCCCGAAGAGCAATCTGCGCATCCGTTTCGACCAGGGATTCGATATGAACCGCCCCGACCGGGCCGAGTTCTTTTATGCGGCCTGGCGTGAAATCCAGTTCCATCCTCATGGAATCGGCGGCGGCGCATCGTCGATCCAAAACGTGCAGGGCCGCGGACTCGACCCGCTGCCCGCCGATTTGAATTATCAGGAAGTATCGGCTGCTCTCGAACTGGCGGCCGGACGACGCTGGTCCGCCTTCATCGAGGTGCCGTTCCGCATGCTTCAGATGTCCAATTTGTTCAGCGATGAAGGCGCTCATCCGGGCGACGAGCCTCAGATTCCGGGAGACCCCCACGAAGCGCTGGAATTGTTCGGCACCAACTTCGGCGGATTAAGCGACATCGTCCTCGGCGGCAAGGCGGCAATTATCGCCGAGCCCGACCGCTACTGGACCGTCCAACTGCGAGCCTTCTTCCCGTCGGGAAACTCTCGCTTTGGCCTGGGCACCGGCCACTACAGCATGGAGCCAGGGCTGCTGTTCTACCGCCGCTACGCTGAAAACTGGACGGTGCAGGGTCAATTCAAGGCCTGGATTCCAATCGCCGGGACGACGGCCAATATCACCGACGCCAACGGCAACGTGACGAGCACGAGCTTCGCGGGCAACGTGCTGATCTACGGCCTGGGCATCGGCTATGACTTGATTCAGCGGGACAATTTCCGACTGACGCCGGTCGCGGAATTCGTCGGCTGGACCGTGCTCAATGGTTTCGAATCGTTGTCCGGCACGAACTTTGATGCCCTGAATCCGAATGTGCCCGCCAACCATGGCGTAGCGGATTCCGGCGGCGTCACGATTATCAACGGCAAAATCGGCTTCCGAGCCTACCTGGGCGCGAACGACGATTTCTACTTCGGCGTCGGCCAAGCGCTGACCACGAATCGCTGGTACAACGAGATCCTTCGAGTCGAATACCGCCGATCGTGGTGATTCACTCCGGATCGGAGCGTGGCAATCGGAGCGCCAGTTGCGATCTGCCGGACGGCAGGTCCGCGACCGGCGCTCCGATTGCCATGTGACTTTTGCGGAATTCCGGACGCGAACTGGTGCGATTTTGACCGGACTAAATGCCTCCCAGACATACGATGCAACAAAAGCGAGCCCCAACCAGGGACATCATCGAGCAGCCGCCTTCCTTCGGTTCGGTCAGCCGGCCCGGCGGGTAAAACCGGGAGCGGAGTTCCCATGCCCCAGTCGGCGTCCACGATCGAGCCTGCGAGCCAGCGTGCTTCCGCCGACTCGAACCGTCGGTCGGCTTGGCTGCTTCGCCGCGTGCCGGCGCTGGACGCGCTTCGCGGCTATTCCTGGACCGCACTGGGCCGCGATGCCACGGCGGGCTTGACCGTGGCCACGGTAGCCGTCCCGCAATCGATGGCTTACGCCAGCCTGGCAGGCTTGCCGCCGCAATATGGGCTTTACACCGCCATTGTCATGACGGCGGTCGGCGCCCTGCTCGATTCGTCGCGCCTGCTCATCAATGGTCCGACCAATGCCATCTCGATCGCCTTGCTGAGCGCCCTGGCCCTGGTGCCGGAAGGCGACCGGGTCGCGGCGGCGGTCGGGGTCGCGTTTCTCGTCGGCGTCATTCAGTTGGCGATTGCCCTGCTCCGACTCGGCGACCTGACGCGCTTCGTTTCCCATAGCGTGATCCACGGATTCATGCTCGGGGCGGCGATTCTGCTGGTTCTCGATCAATCGAAACACCTCGTGGGGCTCGAAGCGCAAGGCGGCCCGACGGACCATCTTCTCAAACGGTTCTGGCTGACATTATCCAGCGGCGGCGGAGTTCATTTCCCCACGGTCCTAGTGGGCGTCGGGACCATTGTGCTGGTTCTCGTGGTCCGGCGCTTGAACGCCGCGCTGCGCCGGCGCTCGCGCTTCCCGATTCCGCAACACCTGGTCGCGATCACGGTCATGGCCGCCCTGGTTTGGGCGCTGAAACTGGACGCCAAATTCGGGGTCAAGGTCGTCGGGGCCGTGCCCGCCCATTTGCCGGCATTTCGCCTGCCCGAGTTGAGTTTCGACTTGATCCGCCAGCATGCAGGCAACGCCATGGCGATCGCCGTGCTTGGGTTGCTCGAAGCACTGGCGATGGCCAAGGCGATCGCCGTCCGCACCGGCCAGAAACTCGACATGAATCAGCAATGCCTCAGCGAAGGTGCCGCCAACCTGACGGGCAGTTTCTTTCAGTGTTTTCCCGGATCGGGGTCGCTGACCCGCTCGTCGGTCAATCAACAAGCCGGGGCGGTCAGCCAGTGGTCCGGGGTCTTCGCGGCCGTCGCGGTCGCCGTCACGGTTTTGTTCCTGGCGCCGCTGGCCCGGTATATTCCGCGCGCGTCGCTTGCCGGATTGCTGATCCTGGCCGCCTATCGGATGGTGGACCGCCGGCAACTCCTGTTCCACCTGCGGGCGACCCGGCTCGACGCCGGGGTGGTCTTGGCGACCGCACTCGGAGCCATTTTGATCTCGGTCGAGTTTTGCGTGGTGATCGGCGTGTTCTTGTCGTTTGTTCTCTATGTGCCGCGCGCCGCCCAGGTCAAATTGACTCCGGTGGCGCCATCGCCGGATTGGGATTTCTGGACGAGCAGGCCGGGAATTCCTCGCCAAGGCCGGGTCCTGGCATTTGAATTGGAGGGAGAGCTGTTTTTCGCGTGCCAGGCGGAGCTAGCAAAGCACTTGGCGGCCATCGAGCATGCCTCCCGCGAGGATGTCCACGCCGTGGTTTTGGTCCTCACCCGCGGGCGAAATCCGGATGCCGCCTTTCTCAGCCTGTTGCTCGAACTTCATTCAACTCTCTGTGCGCGCGGCGTTGACTTGTTGCTTTGCGACGTGCAACACGACCTGACCACCGCATTGCGGAAATCGGGGCTGCACGCCGTCATCGGCGCCCGCCAAATTGTGTCCCTGGATCCCGACGGCAGCAGGTCGAAAAACGGTCTGGCGGGATAAACAATTCGTTGGCGCGGTTGAACTTGAGCCCAAGGGCCTGGCCCGGCACAACGGAGAGATGCCCGTGTAAGGGCGCCACAGCGCTGCGCGCGCGACGCCAAATCTGTCATCTTACGCTTTTCCAGGCCAAAACTGCCCTTTTTTGGCCCTGTGTCGGCGAGCGTGCCTGTGAATCAGAAAAGGTCAACCGGAACGTGAATAAAAGTAACCGGTTATAACCGGTCCGTTCGATCTCCATAGGAGTGTTTTTTTGACTTAAGTCCTCTCGCAAAAGGAAGTTCAGGCTGATGATCAGCGCACACGCCCGCCGCGGACCGGTTATTTTGTTTTCTCAAGTTTGAATCAACATCTCCATTCAACAGCCTTCCGATTCGGTTCGTTCGCGGTCGAGCGCGGACGTCCGATTTGAATTGCGCCGGCACGGTTTTCGGCGACTCGAACGGCCAGACAAAAGGTTCCTCGTGTTGAATAAGCGGTTCGCCAAACGAATAATGAGGTGAAGCGCTCGTGGTCGGATATTCACGGAGCTACCCATGTTTTCGGAAGTGAAAAGAGCCGGTCTGTTGGTCGTGCTGATCGGCCTGCTTGCGCCGGGTTTTGTCCGCGCCGACTCCGCCAAGAAGTCGGGGCAACTTGTCGTCATCGATCGGGGAAATCTGTTTTCCGAGAACGGCGTCATCAAGGCGAAGGAAGAATTCGCCCAAGTTAGATCGCTCACCGCGCGACAAGCCATGGTCGTGACGATGAAGCAACTGCCGGCTGACGAGAAGGAGAAGTTCTCAAAAATCGATCAGAAGGACGCGGCCGCGCAAATCGATTCTGGCATGAATTCGCGGTATCGATGGCGAAGACCGACCAGGCGCATGGCGTTTATGTTCTGATTTGCTTGGACCCGGGGCACGTCGAAGTGGTCGCCGACCGCGAAATGCGCGATAAGGGATTTCAAGCAACGAAGGAGCGACAACTTGCCACCGAAGTGGCCAAGGGCCTGCGCGGCGCGGGAAACGAAAAGACCGCGGACGAAAAGATCGCCGCGCAGGACAAAGCGCTGCTCAACGCGGTGCAGTACTTGCGTACGAACCTGCCGTCGGCCAATGCCGACGTGAAGAAACAAACCCGCCAGCCGACAACCCGTGACGATGGGAAGTCGGCCCAAGGTCCAGATCGCAGTGGCGGCGGCTGGCTAAAATGGATCTGCATCGGCGTCGCGGTGCTGGCCGGCATCTGGGTCATCTTCGCGATCATCCGGGCCTTCAGCGGCGGCGGAACCGGAACGGCCGGTCCGGGCGGTGGCGGATTCGGAGGCGGTGGCGGCGGTTTCATGTCGAGCATGCTGGGCGGCCTGTTCGGCGCCGCGGCCGGCATGTGGGTTTACGACCAATTCTTCGGCGGTCGCTCGCACAGCGGCGACTACTATGGCGGAAACACCAATTACGGCGATCAAGGCGGCGTCACCGATGAAGGCGCCGGCGACTTCAGCGGCGACCCCGGCGCAGGCGCCGATTTTGACGGAGACTCGGGCGGCGGCGCGGACTTCGGCGATGCTGGCGGGGGCGATTTCGGCGGCGGGGATGCTGGCGGGGGCGATTTCGGCGGGGGAGACTTCGGCGGAGGCGGCGACGGAGGCGGGAGTGACTTTTGACCCCGCTTCGCGTCGAGGAGGGTCAATCAATCGATCTCTTCAAACAAATCTATGTGGCGAATCTCCAGCGAGCCCAGCCGCTCGCCGCACGCATGCGGCCGCAATCGCTCGATGAGTTCGTCGGGCAGGAGCATTTTCTCGGCCCGGGAAAAATGCTGCGCCGGATGCTCCAGGCCGATCGGATCAGTTCGCTGATTTTCTACGGCCCGCCCGGCACCGGAAAGACCGCGCTCGCCCATGTCATCGCCCAGCAGACGCACAGCAAGTTCGTGGCCCTCAATGCCGTCGCCGTGGGCGTCAAGGAAGTCCGCGACGTACTGGTTCAAGCCCGCCAGGATCTCGAAACGCAGGGCCAGCGCACCATTCTCTTTCTCGATGAATTGCACCGTTTCAACAAGGCACAACAGGATTTGTTGCTGCCCGATGTCGAGGAAGGCGTTGTCATTCTGATCGGCGCGACGACGCAAAATCCGTTCTTCGCGATCAATTCGGCGTTGCTCAGCCGCAGCCAGATTTTCACCTTTCAACCGCACACGCGCGACCAGATCAAATTGATGGTCGGGCGAGCGCTGGCGGATCGCGAGCGCGGGCTGGGAACCATGCAAGTCAACCTGCACGACGATGCGCTCGAGTTTCTCGCCGAGATGAGCGACGGCGATGCCCGGCGTGCGCTCGCGGCGTTAGAAATCGGCGTGCTTTCCGCCGAGAAGCAACCGATCGAATACACGCTTGAGGTGGCGCAGGAATCAATCCAACGGAAGGTGATGGATTTCGATCCGACCGGCGACACCCATTACGACATCGCCAGCGCGTTCATCAAGTCGATGCGCGGCAGCGATCCGGACGCGGCGATTTACTGGCTGGCCCGGCTGCTCGAGTCGGGCGAGGATCCGCGATTCATTGCCCGCCGGATCGTTATTTGCGCGTCGGAGGATGTGGGGAATGCCGACCCGCAGGCGCTCGTGGTCGCCGCGGCGGCGCTGCAATCGTCCGAATTTGTCGGATTGCCCGAATGCCAGCTACCGCTCGCCCAAGCCGTGGCGTACATCGCGACCGCGCCGAAATCGAACGCCTGCACCATGGCGATCGGCAAAGCCCGCGAGGACGTTCGCAACGGCCGCACCCTGCCGGTGCCGCTGCATTTGCGCGACGCCAGCTACAAAGGCTCGAAGGAATTTGGCCATGGCGAACAGTACCAATACAGCCACGACTTCGAAGGCGGATATGTCGAGCAGGAATACCTTCCCGAGAAGCGAACTTACTACGAGCCCACCGACCGCGGCTACGAGGCCGAAATCCGCAAGCACATGGAATCACTAAAAAACAGAAAGCCGGCCCAAGGCGAAGGATCCTGACTTCTGACCTTTGACCTTTGACCTCTGACCTCTGACCTTTGACCTCTGGTTTCAATGCTCACATCTCGCGGCTGGTGGCTGTTGCTCACATCGCTGTTCATGGCGACGCTAGGCACGGCGCTTTCCGAATCGCGGTCGGTCACGCTGGCTCTTCTCGGCCTGACGGTGTTTATCTGGCTGGCAATCGAGTGGTGCCGGTTCCTGTTCGCCTTGCGTTGGGGAGTGCCGACGCTTCAGATCGACCGTGAGCTGCGCGACGATCGCGGGGCGGTGGTCACGCTTTTTTCGGGCCGCACGTTCACCGTGGTGGTGCGAATTTCGACGCGATCGAAGATTCCCCTGCCCTTCGCACTGATCGAGGATCGCTTTCCATTCGGCGTGCAACGGATCGAGGGCGGAACCAATTCCGCCGGTTCGGTTTGCGCGGCCATGCGGTGGAGTTGCGCTATCGCATTCGTTGCAAATCGGCCGGACCGGTTCGATTCGAAGGCGTGCGGATGCGCTTTGCCGATCCGCAGGGATTTTTTTTCAAGGAGATCTTCCTGCGACGAGCGAGCGAATACCCGGTGTTGCCGCCGTTGGTGGATGCCGAGGCCAACCAGCGGCACACTAAGCACGACAATATTTTGCCACCGCCGGGGCTTCACCGCATGCGCCGCGCCGGCAGCGGCTCGGAACTGCTCGACCTGCGCGATTATATCCCCGGCGATCCGCCGAAAATGATCGCCTGGAAGGCCTCGGCCCGCAAAGGCAAGCTCATCACCAAGGAGTTCGAAAGCGACGTGCCGGTGCGCTGCACGATGTTGGTCGATACCTCGCAGACGGTGAGGCTCGGCCCACCTGGGCACAACGCCTTGGCTCGCCTGGTCGAAATCGCCTCCGCAGTGGCCCAGGCCGCGCTGGCCAATCGGGATCATGTCGGCCTGATTACTTTTGACGAGGAAAGCTCGACCTACGTGCCGCCGGCGGGCAGTAAACGGCATCTTATCGACCTGTTGCGAAAGCTTTCCGACGTCGGCCGGCTGCCGGTCGCCGTGTCGCACCCCGATATCGACTCGCTCATTCCCCTGCGCACGCCTTGGCGCTTGAGATTTATCCCGACTTGCTCGATCCGAAATTGAATTCGTGGCGCTGGTGGCTGCCAATTTTGTTTCCGCGGCCGGAATACCTGCGCTCGGTCTCGTTGGGCGACGCCGTTTTCCCCTGGTGGCGGCGATTGGCGCCGACGGAATGGCGGCAGCAGGCAATTCGCAAGCGGCTGGCCGCGGTGGTCGCCGTGGCCAATGGGCTTTCGCCCGGCACGGTGGCCGTGATGCACGAGGACGATCGGCCGTTTGGCATCGCGCTTCAGGAATTCCTCAGCTTGCACCACGTGCCCTACCCCGCGCCGCTTTACGACTGGCGCGGCAAATACCTGTTCGCGAGCCGCGAAAAGATCGACGTGCTGTCCGCGGCGTTATTGGCGCCGTGCGCCGCGGCCGCGACAATGAATTGTTTGTCTTGCTCGCCGACTTGTTCGAGTTGACCGATCGCATGGAGCCGCTGCGCCGGGCGGTGCGCGTGGCGCTGGGCCGGCATCATCGGGTGGTGCTGGTCTGTCCCTGGTCGCCGGATATCCCGCTGCCGGACGCCCTGGAAGTCGAGCCCGCGATGGGCATGCCGGGCGCCGTCATGGAGGCGCGGCGGTCCCTCATTCGCCGATATCACCAGGCGTTTGAGGAAACACGACGGGAGTTTGGCCGCCTGGCGATTCCGGTGGTGATCGCCCGGCAGCGCGAACCCGTGCAATTGATACTGGACCGAATGGAACAAGTTCGCGTGGCGGGAATTCGACGATGACCGAAGCGAATGACGATGCTCCCGCGGTCGATCTGGGCGTCAGCTATTACCTGTTCCTGGGTTTTTCCGGACTGGTGGTGCTGTCGTTGGCCCTGCTCGATCGCCTGGACATCATCGGATTGATTCCCGCCGGCATCGGCGCTTGGCCTGGCGACATTTCTGGTTCCAACCCGTTTGAGAGTTTTGCGCCGGCCGCTCTACTTCGCGCCGATTGCAGTGCTCCTGACACTTGCGGTGCTGCTAGGATTGGTTTACTCGTATTCATCCTACTCGGTGGAACTGACCGACCTGCTCGCGGCCCCGGCGCTGCTGACTTACCTGAGCGCCCAGTATCGATTGTTCGCGCTGCGAGCGCCGCGGTTCCGATCGACATACGGCCGCGACTGGATCGGCCCGACGGCGACCTGCCCGAGTCGCGGCCGGTCGAGCAAGTTTCGCCGCGCGAGCCGGTGCGATTGATCGTCGTGATCGCCGTATGCCTGATCCTGGGTCAAATCGCCTGGCAATGGGTGATGTCGGACTGGTTGGTTTTCGGGAACGAATTGCCGTCGCGCCTGGGCCTGACGAATGAGGCCACCTGGCGCATGATTTCCTTGATCTGGCTGCTCGGTTCGATCATGGTGGTGCTGGTTGGAATCTTTCGCCTGCTGCGGTACTATCGCATGTCGCGCGACGAGGCGGCGATGATCGCCGTCGATACGCTGTGGACCGAAACCCGAGGCGAGCAACGGCGCATCGCCCGCTGGACTGCCTGGCGCCGCCGAAAATCGGAACGTGAATCGGAGAAACAATCGTGATTGGACCAATCCTGCGTGAAGTCGCCGGCTGGCTGCTGGTGGCAATCGGACTGGCGGTTTTCCTTTTCGCCGGCGTGTTGATTTACGGCGGCCTGATTCTGACCGCGCCGCCAATTGGGCTCATCGGCTTTTTCATCTTCCGCGGCGGGATTCATGTCCTCAAAGTCGCCGTCGCCTCACGCGTCAGCTATCGCGCCCAGCGGGAATTGACGGAACTGCCGCGGCGGGCGCTGCGGAAAAGCTGAGGACTAGGGGACAAGGGGACAAGGAAGAGGGACACGAGACGAGAAGAGGTCGGGAATCGTGAATCTCAAATCATTGGGAAATCGTCCATGAAGAACAAGATTGTGTCGCATTGTGATCTTGATGTTTACAATCTCGCCTTCGACACGCCCATGGCGATTTTTCAACTCTCCAAACGTTTTCCGAAGGAAGAAACCTATTCGTTGACTGACCAGATACGACGGCCGTCGCGTTCCGTGTGTGCAAACCTGGCCGAGGCCTGGCGAAAGCGACGGTATGAAGCCGCCTTTATTTCCAAACTATCCGATGCCGAAACGGAAGCCTCCGAGACAGAAGTTTGGCTTCAGTTCGCGGTCAAATGCGCGTATCTTTCGCGTGCTGAAGTCGAGCCGATCTACAGGAATTACGAATTGATACTCCGAATGATCATCCACATGATTAATCATCCAGAAAACTGGGTCATTGCCGAGCAATAATGCCCCCTTGTCCCGTGTCTCCTTGTCCCCCTGTCTCCCTGTCCTTTAATCTTCTCCCGGGAGTGAAGCTTGTTCCTGTTCCTCGTTGGCCTTGCCTGCCTTTTTCCGGTTTCGCTGTATTGCCTTTTCTTGGCGATGCTGCATCAACGAAGCCGGCCCACGATGATTTCGGGGCCGTGGGATTTCGTGGGCGTGCTCGTCGCGCTGTCGGGATTCCTGTTGGTCGGCGGCACGACGCTGGTATTTTCGGTGCACGGACTCGCCCAGGAGTGGCTCATTCGCGGCATGACTTGGCATCATTTCGCCGAGACGCACGCCCGCGAAAACCGGTTGACATGGCTTGCCTGGGGCTCGTTTGTTCTTCTCTTGGTCGGCGGGGCGCTGTGGCAATTGCGACTGCGGCGAAACAGCTTGGTGATTTACAACATCAGTCCGGAGGAACTCGAGGACGTGCTGCAAAGCATGTTCGAACGGCTTCACTTGCCGTGGGAGCGGCAGGGAAATCGCTGGACCGTCGGTTCGAAGGAGCAGAGGAAGGCCGTATTTCAGGCCGATGGTTCGAGCGCCATGAGATCTGTTTCCTGGCGCTGGCAATTCGCGGCATCGGACGCGGCTCGCGCCGAACTGGAGGCCGAACTGGCCGCACGATCTGGCCGTCTATCCCAGTCCCGACAGCCGCACGGCCGGCTGGTTCATCACCGCGGCCGCCTCCATTTTCACGATCATGATTTTCCTGCTCGCCATGTTTTTGATGATTTTGTTTCGGGTGTAAGAACCCGACAACGCCGCAAGCGGCGTCACTTTTTGGGCACGACCACGCCTGGCGGCACGAGTTGTTTGACCATGCGGCCGTTCTTGCCGTTGTAGAGCCGCACGATGCCGTCTTGGCCGCCCGCGGCGACGATGGAGCCGTCGGGACTGACGCCGACCGCGTAGAGGAAATCGTTCACGGCGCCGAACTGGCGAATGGTCCCGCCGTTTTCCACGTTCCACATGCGCACCGATTCGTCGCCGCTGCAGGTCACGATCTGCGGCGTCGTCCCGATAAACACCAGCCGCGTGATCTGGGCCGAGTGGCCGTTGATCGTGCGAATCTGCTCGCCCTTGTCGAAGTCCCAGACCTTGATCGAATGGTCGGCGCGTGGCGCTGGCGATCAGTTTGCCATCGGCCTTCCAGCCGACATCAAGCACATGGTGTGTGTGACCTTCAAACGATTTCACCAGTTTGCCGGAGGGAATCTGGAACACTTTGACAAACTTGTCCGCTCCGCCGGAGACCAACATTTTGGCATCGGGGCTGAACGCCACGCCATAAACGGTATCGCTGTGGCAGGGCTTAATGTCCACCACCAATTTGCCGGTGGCGGCGTCGAAGACTTTCAATTCGCCGTCCTCGCTGGGAGCGCCGCCGCCGGTCGCGAGCAGATCGCCCTTGCCAAACGCCAGCGCCACCACTCGATCGACGAACTCCGTGATCGTTCGCCGCAGCGTGCCGGTGCGCATGTCCCAGATTTTGACTTCCTGAAAACTGCCCGAGGCGATGAACTTGCCGTCGGGCGACATGGCGATCGACTCAACGATCGATAAATGGGCGGCCTTCACCGGCTTGCCATCGGGCATGGTCAGCTTGGGATCGACCAGGGTGCGAATGAATGTGCCGGAGCCGGCATCGTAGACATCGATCTGATTGCCGCGGCCCGCCGCGATCATCGATTTGTCGGAACTGACCGCCAGGGCCCGCACCGGAACGACGCTCGGCGGCAAGGCCCCCAGAATGACCTTCGCGCCGTCGGCCATGCCGGTCGGCGGCTTGGCGCCCTGATCGATCCAGAGCTTGATCAACGCCAATTCCTGCGGCGTGAGCGGCTCTTCATCCTCCGGCGGCATGAGCGGTTTGGCGGTTCTTCCCGCGTATTTCACGAGCGGGCTCTCCGCCGACTTGCCCGGCACGATCACCACTCCCTTTTTGCTGCCCTTCATCAGGCTGTCGTAACTGCTCGCGTCGAACTTGCCCTTCTGCTGCTTGCCGGAATGGCACACCGTACATTTATTTTTGAAAATCGGCTGGATTTCCTTTTCAAAAACGACCGGCTCGGCGTGATTGATCTTCACGACCGGGATCGGTTTCTCGGCGGCGCAAAGCGTCAGCGGCGCGATCAGAATCAAAGCGGCGGAATGAAACTTCATACGGACCTCAGAACACAAAACCGCGGGCGGCATTGCTTACTTCGTGACGTTTAAATTGAACTTCGTCTCTTGGGAGATCGGCGTCTGCTCGTCGAACTGGGCGACCGCCTCGACGACCAGGTTTTGAATCGTGCCTGGCTTCACGTCCTTGGCGACAACCAATTTCAATTTGCCCTCGTTCTTGCCCGCGGGGACGGTCACCTCGTCGGCACGGATTCCTTTCGTGCCCTTGGGCAGGATCAGTTTGAGCTTGTAGACGCCGGCGTAGTCATGCTGTCGCCTGATTTTGACGATGACGTCGCCGGTCGCCCCGGCCTTGATGCCGCCCACGGTCGCCGAAACCGACCCAAGCGACTTGGGAACAACTTTCAGAATGACCGGGATTGAAGGGAACACGAGCCCGGTGTTGACCTTGGGTCCCTTGGGAACTTTTTCGAACGGATGCTGAGCCGAACCGTGGAGCACGAAACTGTAGACGCCGGGCGGCACATTGCTGCTGACGTTTATGACGCCGCTGCCGTCGGTTTTGCCCGCGGCGACGTTCACCGGCTGATTGTTGTTGAATCGAATTCCGGGCAGGAGCGGTTGATTTTGTTGCACGCCCGGAATCTGCGTGACGGCGACCGCGGCCTTGAAGTCCGGCCATAGTCGGGTCACCGTGAAGTTGAGCGTCGCCTTGTCGCCCTGCTTGACGGTCAGGCGCGTCTCCTTGGGCGTGATGCGATAAGGCCCTTTTTCGCGGACGGCGAGCATCAGTTGCCGGTCGAGGCGACTGATCGCGGGGATATTCTGTTGTGGCGGAGTGGCCCAAGTGATGGTCGCCGGCCGTGCCTCGCGAACGAGCGATTGACCGTTCACCTTGGCGGTTCCCTTGACGGTGAACACCGCCTCGGCGTCGGCGGCCTTGGCGTCGGCGCTGAGAACGAGCGTCGCCAGCTTTTGATTTGGGGCAATTCGTTGCGGCGGACAGGTCACACCAGCGGGCAACCCCTCGGCTCTCAAATCGATTGGCTCGTTGAAACCATTTTCACGCAGGATCAGCACGTCGAGATACTGCTGACCGTCGGCGTGGAGCACGGCCGCATCCGGTCGATCCCGGTCGGCCGCCATCACGAATAGGCGGAAGTCGGGTTTCTCCGGCGCGATCCGCAATTGGTAGATGTGCCGCGGGCCATATTCCGTTCCCGCGTCGCGGGCGCTGACCATCACCAGATACTTGCCGTCGGCCTTGGCCTCAAAACGATACGGCTGCGGGTCGGTAGTGCGGCTGAAGTACTTCAGTGGGTGAAGCGAGTTTTGATCGTCATCCATTTCCGCCATGTTTCCGGATTTGGGATCGGCGGATTTGACGTCGAAATAGAAATCGGCCGGCGACCCGAGCCGCTCGCCGAACAGTTCGACGTTGAATACGTCGCCTTTTTTCGCGCTGAACGCATACCAATCGCGATCGTCGCGGCTGTTCAGCAGGCCGGCGATTTCGCAGGGCGCGGTCACGACTTGGGGCGCATCGGGGGTATTGTTCGGTTCTTTTTCCAAAACGACGGGCGCCCGGGCCAACACCATCAAATAGGGATTTGAAGATCCGTTTGGTCCCTTGATGCGATACTCGAAGCCGTCGAGCCCGCCCATTTGCGGATCGATGCGGCCGCTGTAGGTGAGCCGCTGCACGGCGAGCGGATCGGTCGGAGGCGTGATGGTGACGGCAAGTTTGTCGAGCACTTTGCCGTCGCAAACCGCCGTCGGGTCCGGCTGTCCGCCGGGAAGATTGCGGCCATAGACAATCACTTGCGCCGGTTTGCCCGGCTCCACCATCGGCGGGACGATCACATCGATCCAGGGGCCGGTTTTGATCGTCAGCCGGTAGTAATAGTCCGGATTCCCGGCGACGTAGGTGAATTCGCACAGGCGAATCAGGTAATCGCCGTCGGAGGGAATGGTCAGGTCGCAAAGCGCGTCGGTTCCTTCGTAATTGCGGGCGGAGGACAGTTCTCGGCCGTTCGCGTCGTAAACTCGAAGTTCGGGTCGTGCCCGGCTGTCGATGCTCGACGCCGCCACGTGAATGAGCATGCGCTGGCCCTTCTTGCCGGCGAATTTGAAGTAATCCACATCGGTTGGCGAGTTAATCAGCCCGTTCACGACGCTGTTCATTTCGACCGGCTGCGCCTGCGGCACATCGTTGTTCGGCTCCTTTTCCTCCATCTCCTTGAGATCGCCAACCACAAAAGACCGCGGATTGCTGACGCCCCACTTATTGATTAAGCGCACATCATACATTCCGACCGGCGTGCCCGGATCGACGGTGACCTTGAACTTGGCGGCAATGACCCGCTGCCGTCGGCCGCGCCGGCGCGGCGCCGGTTTTGGCTTTTTCGGATCCGGCTTCGGCTCGGGCGCGGCGATGGCCTCGGCCTTTAGACCCGGATGGCTGAAGTGCAGCCCTTCGGCGTCCTCGATGTCCGTGCCGGTGAAGGTCACCTCGATCGTGGTTCCGGCTTTGGCCCCACACGGGAAGACGGTTTGCAGCCGGGGTTGCGGCAATGGCGGCAGATTCGGCTGTGCGACCGCGGGCGCGGACAATAAACCCAGCAGGCCCACAGCAAGGGCTAACCGCATGGAAATCCTCCCAATCGGACCAAATCGATTAACGAAGGCGGGTGGGCGGAAAACAGGGTCAAGACCCCATATCTGGCGGGATACTAAAGATGCTAACTCGCGCCGGGGCGAGGGTCAAGGGGAAGCGGGGTGCGGGGCACTAGTGCATTTGCGAAAGTTCTGTGGAAAAGACGAGTTTCTAATCTATGACCGGGATCAATCCGAATTGCTTCCGGAATTCATGATCCATGAAGATGTCATCGTGATTCTTCGGAAGGTCTTCCCCGACCATTTTGGCAAGATTTGCGAGTTTTCGGCATTTTGGATCATTGCTGTAAAATGCGTGTGCACCGGACATTTTTGCGGTTGCGATTATCATCACGTCGGATTTCAGAACGGAGCGAGAGATTTGTTCGGCCGGATCGAGCTTCCGATGTTCCAACCATACGCACGCCGCCAACTCGCTTGCGGGTAAATCAAACGCCGGACAATAAAACTGTTTCTGAAGCTCGGCAAGAAAACTCGCGTGATCCGCAGGAGCCACGCCGACGAGGAACTCCGCGACTGAGACACTCGGAATCACAATCGTTTCTTTTTTTCTCGCCAAGATGTCGAAGAGAATATGGGCCCGACACTGCATTTCGGCGAGATTTGTTTGGCGCGGATTGCCCGGTTTATTTCCAGGCTTCTTGATTCCCCAAATGAGCGTCATGGTGTCCGTGGCGACAGTCATTTCCCGCTGATCCCTTCAAGAAATGACTGTGGATCTTCAATCTTGTCCCACCCATTCCCGCCGGCATCACGAAGCGCCTGAAACGCATTCCCAAGCGATTGGTTAGGTTCAAACCGCGAAACATTTCTGATTTCGAAACTCATCACTCGCCAGGTGTTCCTGATCCATTTTGCGAGTCCCTGGACGGTCACATTCTGGTAGAGACAGTCACCGAGTTGGCGAACAAGGTCCGAATTCGCGACCGAGCAATAGAGCAAACTGGGTTGGAATGGTACGCGGAGCGAACAGCGCATTGACGTTGCACCACCTGCACGCTCGACAATTCCCGTGAATGTTGTTTCGCCTGAAATGAAGAGACTTTCTGAAATCTGCTGGTAGGACGAGGATTCAATGGTCGCTAGCATGCCGTCGTTGACCGGTTGGCGCACCACGATTGTGCATCGCAAGAACTTGGCGACGGCACTAAGTCGTCGTATTGGATTAAGCACATAATCCCGGTGCGCTACTTTTTCTGGATCCTTGAGAGCTCGGCCTGCCTCACGAAGATTGTCAATCGCCGACACATTGTCAGGACAAGCAAATTGAAGGACAGTTGAACCGCGCTTCACATCCAATAGGCTGATTCTGCCCTCATCGACCGCAGACTCATCGCACCCAGCCTCGGATTCAGTGTCCTCTTCCACAGGTTCACTAGCCGTTGCCAGTCGCCGAATCGCTGACAATACTTGATTTAAAGTCCCCAGCGGGATTTTCTCCGGGTAGATTTCGGACCCTTCAAAAACCACTTCAAAAGCTGGTTCAGGTTTTCGCGGCTTCGGCATCGTTCAAACTCGTGTACCGGTATATATCATACCAGCTCCCCTGGGCGATAATAAGCTACGTTGCCCGGCATCGCAAGGCCACTGACGGAAGATCGCGGTCAAACCGCCAAATCCGAATTTCTTTCGACTGGAAACGGGTGATCACGCCCAGCGCGTAATCCGGCCATTGCCCTACTGCAACGATAAAGTGATTGCAGCGGAAACAACATGGGGAGGCACTCATGGGCCAGGAGTTTTGGATCGGATTGGCCGCGGGGGCCGCGGCGGGAGCCGTAGTCGCGGGGCTGCTCGTTTATTTTGCCGTCCGGAAACCGGCGCCCAAACCGGAACCGCCGAAACCAATTAAGCCATCGGGCGCTCCCCTGCGCATGCTTACGCTATTGCAGCGCGAAGGCCGGCTGCTCGATTTTCTGATGGAAGACATCAGCGGCGCGCCGGACGCCCAGGTCGGCTTTGGCGTGCGCGAAATGCACCGCAAATGCCAGGACGCGATCAAGAAGGCGCTCGATCTGGAACCGGTGCTGCCCAACAACGAGGACGAAACCGTCGAGATCAAAGCCGGGTTCGATCCCGCGGCGATCCGCTTGACCGGCAATGTGGCCGGCCAGCCGCCGTTCCGTGGCCGGCTCATTCACCCCGGCTGGCGCGTCCGATCAATACGCGTGCCCGCGCCGCCCGAGGGGGCCGATGAATTCTTGATCGCCCCGGCGGAAGTTGAAATGCCGTAAACGAATCGTTGTTGCGTTGTGGCGCCAGGTGTTGGTTCTTGCAACTCCTCGGGGGAATGCCACACCATTCAAAACGAGACATAAGGAAACCAGGAATGCAGGATCAAAGGCAGTTTGATTCCTGCATTCCTGCTTTCCATATCGTTCTGTTCTTTTCGTCTGCCGCGAGGATTCCAAATATCAGTAACACGAAGCACACGAGAAATGTTTTTTTCCTGTGGTTGGTGCGCTTTGTGGTTTCAAGCCGGTTCGGCGAGGAATTGGTTGCTGAGTTTTGGCGGCAGGGCAAACGACTTCATCTTGGCTTCGATCGATTCGCCGATCTGTTGAATTTCGTTCTCGCGCAGCCGCCCTAATTTCTTCTGCTCGCCCAGCAGGAGAAATGGCACGCGGCGCGGGTCGATTCCCATGAGCCGGCAGCAGGTGGCGTCGACGGCCAACAGGTCAGAGCCCATGACAAGCACGCCCATTTCCTTGGCCGTGCCATTGAGCGGGCCGTCGCCTTCCATGCCAACAATGCCGTCAACGATCGCCAAATGCGGCGTATTCGTCAGCGCAATGTCGATAATGCTGTTGGGGATTCCGCGCCAGTGCAATTCGTTCTTGGGCCAGCCGTAGCAAATGCCGGGTAATACGCCGAACAGGTTTTTGAGCGACAGCGTCGCGCCCGCCCAGTGATGGGTCTTTAGTTTTGGCAGCGAAATTAGCACGTCGGTTTCGACAACGGTGCGGGCGAGGTACAGATAATCGAGCCCGGTGAGCCGGCCCATGTTGAGCATCTTCACCGGCTCGTCGTGATTGAGATCGACGAACGGCACATGCTGTCGGCGAAGAACGTCGCCCAGGCCGCTCTGCTCGACCAGGAATTGCACGTTTCGCCAGTGGCCGGGGCCCTCGGCGACAATGATTTCCGCCGCGCCCTCGGATTTGCACAGTTCGATCACCGCCTCGACGACCCGGGGATCGGTGTTGATGACTTTGCCGGGGTGATATTCGACCAGATTGGGCTTGAGCACGACGCGCTTGCCCGCGAGCGGAACCTGGGGGCGAAAATGTTCAAATTGCTTGCCAAGAATCTCCTTCAAACCGGAGTCATAGCTGGGCGCCGGCGCAACGTGGACCGCGGCAGTCGCCGCCGGCTGGCGAAAGCTGCCAAGCCCGTTGACGAACACGCCGCGAATCTTCGAACCGACGCGATCCAGGAGCGACTTGGGCCGCCGCGATTCGGGTTTTGATTCATTTGCGCCAAATTCAAGAGTGGGTGCATCGAGGAACCGGAATGGATTCCGCGAGTCGCTGTCGAGTGCGAGAATCGCCAGAGCCAATCGCACGGGCGGCTGCTGGTCGTTCAACGCCTGATGAATAAGTGGATCGAGACGCTGCGCAGTGCTGAACCTGCCGTGGGCCGCAAAGGCGAGTCGCGACCAGCCGAGATGTTCCAAGTCGGGCGACGAGGTCGCCATTTTTTCCAGGTATTGAAGCGCCGCCGCAACTCGCGGGCGATCGATCCCCTGCAGGGCAAGCAGCATCAACGCCGTCGGCGTGGGAATTGGCTCGGTCATTCGGCCGAGCATCTTGCGATTGCCGTAGTTGATGCCGCCCTCGTCAAAGGCCCGATCGAGCAGCAGCGTCAATCCCTCGGCCAGTTCGGGAGACGAGTTTTGTCCGGCCTTGCGCAAGGCCATGCACGCCCAGGCGGTCGGTTCGACCCAGGAAAAATTCCCCTCGGCCCAGGGCCAGCCGACGAGCTTGACGTTGATATCAACCATGTCGGCAATTTCCGGGTCCTGGGGCAGCATGCGGCCGCGCATTGCCTTCAGCCGGGCGGCGGTCTGTTCAAGGTTCGACTGCCGAAAGGCAGCGCGCGTGAAGAGGGCCAGGGCCGTCGGCCAAGCCGCCTCCGCCCGACCCCGCGCCAGCCGGTACGAGCCGTCGGAAGCGGCGTTTTGCTCCAAGGCCTGCAATCCGGCGGCGATCGCCTCAGCGAACCGTTCCGGTTCCGCCGACAGTGCCAACAGCGCCAGGCAAGTCGGTTCCGGATGCGCCGATTGGCCGCGAATATAGCCCCAGCCGCCGGCGGGATGCGCCTCGGCCCCTAGCGAATCTCGTAATTTGGCAACTACAGACACGTGATGACTCCAGGCTGGACATCTGGAGTTTACATCATGAATTGGTGTAAACGCCAACTTCCGCCGCTTGCGGCGTCGCAGGAGGAAACGAACTGTTCGTCAAAACTCCAGCGGCTCCGGATAGGCGGCGTCCAGAACGAAGACCTTGCCGTCGCCAATGCGGCCGGTGCGCGCTACCTTGGCGATTCGCTCGGCCACCTCGTCGGCTCGACCATCACCAACCCAGACGGAGATTTCGACCTTGGGAAGAAATGCCATGCTGTATTCACTGCCGACGTAGCGCTCGAGATAGTTTTTTTGCCGGCCGAAACCTTTCGCCTCGCGAACCACGCAGGTATCGACGCCCATTTCCTCAATGGCCCGGAGAACCGCCTCGGCGCGGAACGGCTTGACGATGATGGTGAGTTGTTTCATGGCGGCTGTCGGCTATCGGCTATCGGCTGCCGCTGTCGGCTGTCGGCTGTCGGCTGTCGGGCTTGGGCAATCTTAACTTAGCAAACGGCAAGCAGCTCGATTGCAAGCCGATTGCCGATTTCCGAAAGCCGACAGCCGATTGCCGATAGCCGCTCAAAACCAGCCGCCGGTGATGGGCAACGTCGCGCCGGTGATGTAGCCGCTCTCGGCGCTGGCGAAAAAGAGCACCGCGTGGGCCACTTCCTCGGGCCGGCCGACGCGGCCGATTGGGATCTGCTTTTCGTATTCGGCCATGACTTCGGGCTTGATTTCCCCGATCATGGGCGTCTGGATCACGCCAGGAGCCACGGCGTTGACCGTGATTCCGCGGCGAGCCAGTTCCTTGGAAAGAACTTTGGTCAGGGCGATCACGCCGGCCTTCGCGGACGAGTAGTTCGCCTGACCGTGGAAACCGACCACGCCGGAGATCGAGGCGATGTTGACGATGCGGCCGCCGTCGCGCAGAATCTCGGCCCCGAACTTCGAGCAATAAAAAACGCCATCGAGATTGGTCTCGATGACGGCGTGCCAGTCGTCGAGGGTCATTTTTCGCACGGAGCGGTCGCGAATCACGCCGGCGTTGTTGACGAGAATGTCGAGGCCGCCTTGCTCGGCCTTGATCTTCTGCATCATCGACTGCACTTGATCGGCATTGCGAACGTCCGCGGCATACTGATGGACCTTCGCGCCTGAACTCGCCAAATTCGCGGCGAGTTGCTCGGCGTCTTTGCGATTCTGGCCGCTTGGGTCTTCGAAGAATTGCAAGAAAACGGTGGCACCCGCTTGCGCGAACGCCTCCAAAATGGCCGCTCCCATGCCGCGGGAACTGCCCGTCACCAAAACCGATTTTCCGGCGAAATCGAACTTTGTCATCGGCTTTCGGCTTTCGGCTTTCAGCTTTCAGCTTTCAGCTTTCGGCTTTCGGCTTTCGGCTCTCGGCTTTCGGCTTTCGGCTCTCGGCTATTGTTCTGGCCGATAGCCGACAGCCGACAGCCGACAGCCGATAGCCGTCCTACTTGTTCGGGTACGGTTTGCTCCAGAAGACTTCGCCGCTCAGGTTGAATGCGGGGCGAACTTCGATTTCGCAGTCGCCTTCGACCTTGCACTGGCAGGAAAGGCGCATTTCATCTTCGTGGCCGATGATCGCGAACGACGACTTCGGATGAAACGTGAAGTTGAATTTCTCGCGCAGGGTCTTCTTGCTGATCCCTTCCATCCCTTTCTTGACCAGCACGGCGCAGGTGCCGCAAAGTCCTAGGCCTCGGCAGTTCAGATATTTATCGATGCCGGAATAGACCTGCACGCCGGCGTCGCGCAACGCCTGACGCAGATTGGCGCCGGCGGGAACTTCGATTTCCTTCTTCTGTTCGTTGAGAATCGTAATCTTCGGCATGGATACAATATCCTTGTAAAAAGCGCAAAGCGATAAAGAGGATTGTAGAGGGGCCGTTGGCCGTTGGTTAGAGTCTGAAAAAGCAGGGGCGACGATGTCCGAAGCGGTGCGGTTGGTCCATTTCAGCGACGTGCATATCAGCGCCAAGCCGCTCGGTTGGCGCAGGCGCGATTTGGCCAGCAAACGATTTACCGGTTGGATGAATCTCGCGCTGCTCGGCCGTGGTTTTCGCTTTCGCTACGCGCCGCATGTGGCTCAGGCTCTCGTGCTCGACATCAAGCAACGGCGACCCGATCACCTGATTTTCTCGGGCGACGCGACCGCGCTCGCCTTCGAGTCCGAATTTCGCTACGCGGCTCATACCCTCGGCGTCAACGACGCCGGCATGCCCCCGGGACTGGCGATTCCCGGCAATCACGATTGCTACGTCAAACACCCGGTGAAGAATCGCTTGTTCGAGCACTACTTCGCCCCGTGGCAACAAGGCGAGCGCGTCGATGACGAGATTTATCCGTTCGCCCAGCGCAGTCGGTCCGCTATGGCTCATTGGCGTCAATTCGAGCAGCTACAACTTTTGGACTTTCGACGCCACGGGCAAGATCGGCAAGCCGCAAATGGAACGGCTGAGATTGTTGCTGAGCCGGCTAACGCCGGGACCACGAATTCTGGTGACGCATTATCCATTGGCCCGATCAAAAGGGCAGCCGGAGCGGCGGCTGCACGGGTTGCGCGACTGGCGCGAGGCAACGCGCGTCGCCGCGGAGGGCGGGATTTCGCTCTGGCTGCATGGCCATCTGCATCGGCCATTTGTTCTCCAACCGCCGATCGCCGCACCCTTCCCGATCATCTGCGCCGGCAGCGCCACCCAGGCCGGCATCGCGGTCTACAACGAATACACCATTGCCGGCGGTAAACTGAAAGTGACCCGACGAAAATATTCGCGCGAGCAGGGCACATTCCAGGACCACGATTACTTCGATGTTGACATCCCGATCGCGGCGGCGCAGCTCTGAGCTAATCCCCGCAAGTCTTGGCGGTCTTCGCCGGCACGGCTCGCGCACCCCGCTGTTTTCCGCTTGGAAAACTCAAAGCGTGCCAAAGGGCGCCAACTGTGCGCGCGTACCACCCTTTGAGGGGGCTATGCCCCAAATCTGCCGAGTTTGGTGCAAACAGGGTCGTTTGCTCCAAATCGAGGCGGGTTGCCTGAAAATTCTAGGTCAAATGAGAATCAGGTTTTGAGATAGCGACTTGACTAGCTGAATCCTGCGAAGGTTTTGGCGATGACATTTCTTGCACAATAAATGGATAACTTTGGGAAACTGACCATTCCTCGCCAACTCTACGAACCCGAACCTGGATGTTGTAAACACCAAGCTCATCAAAACCGATAAGCACTATTGGACCAGTGAATATTCGATGGAACTGCTTCTCGAATCGGAATTTCTCAGTCGGCGACGAAAGAAATTGGGCCCCACTCGGCGCAATCCCAATAATCTGGCCTTCGAATTCCATGTCGTCAGCGTCGCTATCTTCTCTCAGCCAACTTGCTACAATTTGAAACACAACTCCAGGGCGAATCCCCAGAGGCGGCGATTGTTGTTGTTGATCGGCTCGGGACGCCGTCATTATTTCGATGAAACTAAACGCGCTCAACAGATTGCTCTGTTGATCAATCGAAATACGTTCGGCGCAAACAATATAGGCTGGTTTCGGCATCTTAACGCAGCTTTGATGGAACGGAACCGGTATTCAGTTTTTCCGGCTTATCGTTGAATAAATATGTGTCCGATTCATGATTCAGCGGCGATCTTCCTTGGCCAGCAATTCCGCTTGCTCTGAATCCAGTGGCGTGGACAACCGTAACCGACAAGTTCATGATCGTATTGGAAACCGCTGTGGCTGATCGTGGCATCCCGGCTAAGGCGATCCCTCGCCGTTCTGCAAGATGGTAACGCAAAGCTGGCACTTCAAAGAACGCTACCATGAAATCGTTCATGACTCGCTGCTGAATCTGCGCACCGGATTCCCATCTTGACACGGTTTCGGCGCAACACCAAGAAGTGTTGCGAATTGCTTTTGGCTCAGCCCAAGAGATTTGCGTTTTTCTGAAATCTGTTTGGGAGTTAATAGTCCGGCCTTACGTCGGAGCTCGTCAGTCAACCTGAGATACGATTGGTCTGGAAGTACCCGACTTCTACACTCATCATTATTGCAGCACAATACTTCAAGGTCTGGCAGGCTTACGGTATAAACACGTCCATCATGTTCCATGTCCATGCTGTAGTTGGTCACTACTGAAGTGAGTAAGCCTTTCTTGCACTTGGCGCATTTTCGCGCTCGTCTTTTCATGGCGTCCATATAACCGGCCCACTTTCTTCGGGATGAGCATTCAACAACGCAACCGATGGGCATTCGGGGTCGTCGTCTACCAGTTCCATCTCAACAAAAAGGCCGCGTGGAAATCCACCAACCCAAACGGTGACGTGATACCAGAATTCCCGTCGTTCGTAGTACGGGTATCTACACTCATCGTGTTCAAAAACCGTGCCGCCGTTGTTAATCCATTGATACGCCAACTCGCGGATAGCATTTGGCGTCAATCCTTGATTGACGGGATCATTGCCGACTCTTCTTTGCACATCATCATCTAGCCATTCGAAGCAACCGCCGATGTGTGCCGAGCTCGCCGCTACCTTAACCAGTTCAATTCTGGAATGACTATCGTCACCTTTGACTATATCCCTAGACATGATCTAAGTCAAGAAAGGGTATCTTGTTTGCACTACAATTCCGTAAGTATACGGTGCTCAACGATTAACGAAACGAATGTTTCTTTCCGCGAATCTTAATTATGTTGAATTGATCATAGTCATAAGCCAATCCGAATTCAAGTTTTTTTGGTTGTTTGTGGGGCAACTTACGCGGCCTGTCCCAATTCGGGGTCTTGCATTTCGGACAAACTTGTGGATTTTCTTCGCCACGCAGCGGGTGGTCTATTCCGAAAGATGTTCCATTATTTCACGTTCCGCGAAGAGGAATTCATGGCTCATTATCACCGTCGCTCGAATGTCGAGAGCACGTTAAGTATGATCAAAGCGAAGTTCCGCGACAGCATCCCCAGCAAAACCAACGTGGCCATGAAAAACGAAGTGCTGTGCAAGATTCTCTGCCACAACATTTGCGTGTTGATCCAGGAAATGTACGAGCTTGGGGTCGAGCCGGAGTTTTGGGGCAAAAGACCGGATGCCTCAAATCAGGTGAAGATGCCCCAAACCTATCGGGGTGCATGAGACATTGAGGCAAAGCCCTTTGAGGGCTTCAACCTTGTCGATCAAGATAGTGAACATAATTGCATATATCTGGTGGGATTTGACTGTGGAGGATATCCTGCCTCCATGAAGCCTCAATTCCCGCCCGAGGTTGCCGCGGCGTGTCGCGCCTTGATCGATCTGGCTCTGCGTGAAGATCTCGGCGTGGCGGGCGACCTGACCACCCTGGCGTTCATCCCCGCCGAGCAGACCGGCAGCGCCACCTTTGTCGCTCGCGCGGCGGGCGTGATCGCCGGATTGCCGGCGGCAGCGCTGGTCTTGGAGCGACTCGATCCGCGAACCGTTTTCACGCCTTTGGTCGATGACGGGGCGCGAGTCGAACGCGGAACGAAACTGGCGACGATCGCCGGCTCGATGCGAACGATTCTCACCGGCGAGCGCACGGCTCTCAATTTCATGCAACGGCTCAGCGGCGTCGCCACCAAGACCCGGCAATTCGTCGATCGCGTCGCCGGGTTGCCGGTTCAGGTTCTCGACACGCGCAAGACCACGCCCGGCTGGCGATTGCTCGAAAAATACGCGGTGAAAATGGGCGGCGGCGCCAACCATCGCATCGGACTTTACGACGGAATCCTGATCAAGGACAACCATCTCGCCGCGCTGGCCGGCGACTCTGATCCGATCGGCGCGGCCGTCCGCCTGGCCCGAAAAGAAGTCGGCTCGAGCGTTCCGGTCGAAATCGAAGTGGAATCGCTCGAACAGTTCGATCGCGCGATCGCTTGTGGGCCGGATATTATTTTGCTCGACAACATGTCACTGGAGATGATGCGCGAATGCGTGCGCCGGCGAAACGCCGCGGGCTCGCCGATTCGCCTGGAAGCCTCGGGCGGGGTCAATCTGGACACGAATCGCGGCATCGCGGAGACCGGCGTCGATCGCATCAGCGTCGGCGCGCTCACCCATTCCGCGGTCGCGCTCGATATCGCCCTCGACTTTGGCTCTTGAAGCCGCAGATCCGGCAGATCTTGCCGCACCGCCACGCTTTCAAACTCCGACGCCGGAATTGTCGCTCGTTCTTGGTTGCAAATCCGCGGAGATGAAAATCGGCGGTTATACTCCAGGTGGTATTCCATCCCTGGACGGTAGAGAAACGAAAGGAGTCGCCATGAAGCTTTTCCTGCGCAGCGCATTCGCGCTGGGCATTTCCGTTGCAGTCGCTTCGACCGCACTGAGCGATACACCCCCACCACCCAAAGCGCCGACGAACAGAGTCCCGGCGACCGTCGCGGTTGCACCCGGTACGGCGCAACCGGCGGCGAATTGCCAGACCGGCGAAATCGTGGCCCCAAGCCGCCGCTTCGGCGGACGGCGGTTCGGCGGCTTTGGCGGCCGCTTCGGCAGCGGCGGCCGGACCTCCGGTCTGTCGGGCCGCTTTGACTCGTTGAGCCAACGAATCGACGCCGGCGTGCAAAAGGGCGAAGAACGCCAGGAACGATTCAATGAGTTCCTGCGCCGGCTCGCCGGCCCGCCCGTTGACGCCACCGCTTCGGCCGGCGGCCATGGCCACGCGCCCAAGGCGACCACCCAGCCCGGAACCGTCGTTTTCCCGCAACATCCGTTTGTCCGCAGCCCGCGCGACTACTTCATGCAAGACTGACCATTTCCGACCAGCACCGCCCTCCGCACGCGGCATGGACCCTGGGGGTTCTCCGTCTCGCCGCCGCGGAGGGCGGTTTTTATTTTTGAACCAACCACGAACCACCCGAGTTGTTTCAAAACAGCCAATAAGGAAGCCAGGAAGGCAGGAATTTGTGTGATTCTCTTTTCCTGCTTTCCTGCATTCCTGATTGCGTTCCGCACGTCTACTTGGCCCGGCAAAGAGCGATTTTTCAAAGCAGTCAATCAGGAAGCCAGGAAGGCAGGAAATTCATGTAAACGTCTTTTCCTGCTTTCCTGCATTCCTGATTGCGTTCCGCACGTCTACTCGGCCCGGCACATTTTTCAAAGCAGTCAATAAGGAAGCCAGGAAGGCAGGAAATTCATGTAAACGTCTTTTCCTGCTTTCCTGCTTTCCTGATTGCGTTCCACACGTTTACTTGGCCCGGCAAAGAGCGATTTTTCAAAGCAGTCAATAAGGAAGCCAGGAAGGCAGGAAATTCATGTAAACGTCTTTTCCTGCTTTCCTGCTTTCCTGCATTCCTGATTGCGTTCTTCGCGTCTTTCGTGGTTATCAATTCCTACTCGAACCCGCCGTTCGTCTGGTTTCTCCTTCATTGATAGAATAAATGCTCGCATCGAATCGCGAGCGATTGGAATGAAGGAAGCCGTAACCCATGCCTGATGCTGAACCGAAATTCTTTCTCACCACCGCAATCGACTATCCCAATAGCCGGCCGCATATCGGCACCGCGTTTGAAAAGATCGGCGCCGACGTGCAGGCCCGTTATCGCCGCATGCAGGGTTGCCGGGTTTTCTTCCTGATGGGCAACGATGAAAACACGGTCAAGGTGTCAAAGAAGGCCGCCGAGCTCGGCCAGGAGACGCAGGCCTATTGCGACGACATGGCCCGCCAGTTCCGCGAGGTTTGGGACGCGCTCGATATTTCGTATGACACGTTCATCCAGACCAGCAGCCCGCGCCATCACGCCTGTTGCCGCAAATTCATCCAGAAGGTGTACGACAACGGGCACATAAAAAAGGGTACCTATGAGGGCTGGTATTGCCTCGGCTGTGAGGCGTTCAAGACCGAACAGGAGATCAAGGACGCCGGTGGGGTCTGCCCGAACCACAAGACGCCGCCGATCCGCCGTAGCGAGCCGTGTTACGTTTTCGAGCAGGCGAAGTTCGGCCGGCAACTGCTCGAACTATACGAGCGCGAGCCCGAGCGTATCCAGCCGGAGAGCCGGCGCAACGAGATAATCGCTTTGCTGAAGGAAGGCCTGCAGGATCTGAACATCACACGCACTGGCGAGCAGTGGGGCATCCGTGTGCCGTGGGACGAGCAGTTCACGATCTATGTCTGGTTCGATGCCCTGCTGACGTACATCACCGGCATCGGCTATGGCGACGACGAAGCCGAATTCAGCAAGTGGTGGCCTTGCGACACCCACTTTATCGGCAAGGATATCACTCGCTTCCATTGTGCAACTTGGCCCGCGATGCTGCTCGCGGCCGGTGACGAGCCGCCGAAGCAGGTGTTTGGCCACGGCTTCGTGTACATCAAGAACGAGGAGACCGGCGTCGCTGAAAAGATCAGCAAGTCGCTCGGCAATGTCGTCGAGCCGATGGAGATCATCACGAAGTTCAGCGGCGAGGCCTTCCGTTATTACTTCATGAGAGAATGCCCGTTCCCCGGCGACGGCGAATTTTCCTGGGGCCGCTTTGCGGATGTTTATAACTCCGAGTTGGCGAATAATCTCGGGAATCTTCTAAGCCGGCTGGTCACGATACCGGCAAAGAATTACGACCGAGTTCTGTCTGGCACTGCCGGCAAGGTTCCAGAGCCAGTTGTGCCGGGATTGGACCTCGCTGATTTCGTGAATCGCGTTCGGGGCCACGTCGAGGCATGCCGCTACAGTCTGGCATTGCAAGCCATTGTGCAGGAATTCCTCACGCCGACCAATCAATACCTTGAGAACCACGCGCCGTGGAAAGTCGTGAAGACGGATAAAGAGGCTGCCAAATGGGTGCTGTTCAATGCGATTCAATCGCTACGAATTGCCAGCATCCTATTGAAGCCGTTTTTGCCGCGGTCAACGGAAACCGTTTATCATGCGTTCAATTTCAATAAGCCGTGGAATCAGGTGCGCTACGAAGATGCGGCGCAATTGTTGAGCCAGCCCGACGATTTGCGAATAACCGCAAATCTCGAGGCCGGCAAGATCAAGCCGTTGTTTCCCGCGATCGGCAAGGAAAAATAACGGTTGCGACTGCCGCTGCGATTGCCTTGCCGCGATCATCAGAGATAATCTATCGCAGTTTCAACTTCGCGAAAAGTTGGGACAGCGTGCGATACGAGGACGCCAGCCAACCCGCGACCCAGGTCGAGGATTTGCGCAGTGCTCGCGGCGCTAGAGGGCGGCAAGGTCAAGCCGCTGTTTCCGCGAATCGGGTGAACTGAGTCGCGGTAGACCATGATCGTCGTTCGCAACAGCGTGCCGTCGAATCCATAGGCGAGGATTCGGCGGCCGTTGTCCGGCGCGGCCTCGATCACGAATCGCGTCACCGGCACATCATCGATGAACGTGACCGACGCCGGCATGTTCGCCGCGTCCTTGACGGTTTCCGTTCCCAACAGCTTGTCCACGAATACGACAGTTCCGGGATGCGCGGTCATCGGAAATCCTCCGCTGGAGATGGGGGCTATTCATCTCCAGCGGAATTCGCGGCGAAATGTTACGCGAGAAATGCTCTCGTAGCGGCGGCGTCTCGCCGCCGCCGGCGGCCAGAGGCCGCCGCCGGCGGCCAGAGGCCGCCGCCGGCGGCCAGAGGCCGCCGCCGGCGGCCAGAGGCCGCCGCTACGGTAATGTTTACACCGCCACCTTCGCCCAGGCGGGTTCGCCGGCGGGCCAGAGCGGGCCCAGCGGACCGGATTCGGACGGGTCGAAGGCGCCGTCGGAATTTGACATTTCTCCCAGACGAATGAAGTCGGCGGCGACGGCGGGCCGAGTCTTCGCCGCGACATGCGAGGCGGTCAGGTGCGTCGCCGTGCCGCGATCTGCGCGACCAGAACGGCTGCGTCGGCGGGTGCATCGGCCGTTAGCCACCGGGCGGCCTCCTCGGCCTCTTCGCGAGACCGCAGGCGATAACCCTTGGCTTCCTCCTCGGCATACGAAGCCGCCGCGTTCGCCGCCGGGTCATTGCGTTGTCGATTTTGCCACGGTTCGACACACGACCAGGCATGAGCCGCGTAGTGAGCGGCATGGGCCGCGTGCGCCGGCGCCGCCGCCAGGCGCGGCGCGTCGGCCGGCGTGCCCTGCCCGAGCGCGAACGCCTCCGCCGCGCACAGGGGCATTTCCAACGACGCAGTCGGCGACTGCCCCATCGACAGCTCATAAAGCGGCTGAATCCGCCGACAGCAACGCACCGCGAAGGCGATCACCGCCCGTTTCGACAATGGGCGCAAATCGTCCGGCGTGGGCAACAACTTCGACATGATATGCCCTCCTTGAGAGGCCAGGAGATGAACCCAGATGCTAACCTCTCGGCGCGCCGGATGCAGGCGCCGAATCCTTTCTCTGGATTTCAGACGCGCGCGATGTCAGAATAAATTGTGAAATCATTCCGGCATCCGATTATTTGATGGTGAATCATGGAGTCCGCCTTGTTTTGCGCCCGCTGCTCGGCCGAACTCACCCCGGGCGACGGCACCTACTTTGTCGTGAAAATCGAGGCCGTCGCCGACCCCAATGGACCGGTGGTCACTTCGGAACTGCCGTCTTCGAAGGAAATTCGGCGGCAGATCAAAAAGCTGATTGCTCAGCTGGAAGACGTGTCCGCGCAGGAAGCGATGCACCAGGTCCAACGCCGGCTGACGATGCATTTATGCGGGAAGTGCTTTGGGAGTTGGATCGAGAACCCGGCGGGGGGGTGAGGAATTGTCGATTGGCCCAGAGAATCGATTCGATGCGCTGAATTGACGACAGCGGAAACTGAACCATCGAGCCAAGTCGATCACTTTTTCGATTGCGCTGGTGCCATACTTGTTGTCTCTTCAGTGGCACATTCGCTCTTCACTGGTCTCGGATATCCTTGAACGAATTCGGGGGTAGCTGGAGTGCAGTCGGCGCCATCGTCGATAACCGTTTCGTGCGAATTACACGTGAGACCGAAAGATTGATGGGAATTCATGCTGAACTGTCCTATCAGGGATTTGGGTTAGCACCGGTGCCGCCCGCAGAGTTGCATAACATCCGAATAATTCGCCGGGCAAGGTGATCCTTGATTTCCCGATGCCTCGGCACCGCTTGTGCCGTAGCGGTCTGCGGGTTGCGATACCAATCGTGTTTGGCCCCGTGCCGCACGAGTTCGCAGCCCATCGATTCGATCGTCTTGATCAAGTCAAGTCGCTTCATGAGACGACGAGTTCACCTTGTTTGCGAATGCCGGGGATCGAGCCGCTTGTAAGGTCAGAATGCAGATCTTTGAGATGTTCTTTCAAGTCTTCGAATGACTCTCCCTGAGTCCAATAGTCGGGATAATCCACGAGGTATCCCAACCAAGCGTCGTCTTCTTGCCAGTAGATGAACTTGATCGTTTGCATGTGATTCACTCTTGTACCCTTCGAATTGTAACTAATCATTCTGGAAAAATCAGGCGCGTGCGCGAAACCTAAACGGGTTTGTGCGCGAAACCTAAACGGGGTTTGTTCACTTCTCGCGCACGTTGAATTCCAATTTCCACTTGTGTTTGCCGTCGCGGCTGATGCAGGACAGTTCCAATTGCCCCACCTCGGTCACTTTCGCGTGCAGGTGGACGGGCACGCTGCGGCCGACGCCGGCTTTTTCGGGCAGCGTGACGCTGATCGGCTGCAACTCCTCGGCCTGGCCTTCCCAATCCTCTACCAGAATGCCTGCGGCGTCTTGCCGGCGGACGGTCGAGCCCAGGAAGCGGAATTGCACCGGCTCGCCGACGACCAGGCCGAACTCGTGACCCGGAATGTCGGTCTCGGTCCCTTCCTCCATGCCAAATGGAGCGACGCACAGCGCCTTGAGAGGTGGGGCCGCGCCGGGGATCGCGGGGAGCGACGTCTCGATGCCGATGTAGTAGCTGCGGGCGGTGCCGCCGCGAATGCGAATGCCGGTTCCCCGGCGAACCATGCCGTAGTAGGCGGCCCCGCGAGCCACCGCCAAATCCAGGTTCGTCCCCTCGAGCGGACGCACGGTTTGCTTCTTTCCCTTCTTGGCGTGCTCGGCCTCCTTCAGCCAGCCGGACATGGTGTCGAGCAAGCGCTTACGGAGTGGATCGGCCTTGAAGACGCCGCCATTGAACAGCACGCAATTGGGCAGCGTCCGCGTGTCGGGCAGGTCGCGCTCGCCGAGCGCCTCGGCCTGCCGCTTGATGAAGGCGCCAGATGCCGCGTCACCGCCGGATCGCTGACATACGGCAGGCCGATTTCCTGTAGGCCGGCGGCGGCGTGGACGGCTTGGGGCGTCGCCTCCAGCGCCACCGCCGGGAAAAAACCATCGACCATGAGCTTTTCGACATCTTCGCGTTTCAATTCGGTTTTCAACGTGCCGCCGATGACGCTGCGGCCGCGGCCGAGCACGGTCACATTCGCCGCGGAGAGTTTTCGATCGGCGAAAAGTTGTTCCTTGGCGGCGCGGCAGGAGTGGCCGAGCAGGAGCATCTGGCCAAGATCGAGCCTGCCGCCCGGCTTGATCTGCTGCGCCGCGGCGTGGGCCAGGGCGAGGTCCATGTTGTCGCCGCCCAGCAGCAAATGATCGCCGACGGCGACGCGCGTAAGCACCAGGTTGCCATGTTCCTGGCCGACCTCGATGAGCGTCAGGTCGGTGGTGCCGCCGCCGACATCGACGACCAGGATCAAGTCGCCGACATGGACCAGTTCGCGCCAGTCGTCGCGGTGGGCGTCGAGCCAGGCATAAAAAGCCGCCTGCGGTTCTTCCAGCAGCGTGAGATGCTCGAGGCCGGCGGCGCGGGCGGCCTCGACAGTCAATTCGCGCGCCGCCGCATCGAACGACGCCGGCACCGTCAGCACGATTTCCTGGGCCTCGATGCGATTGGCCGGCACATCCCTGGCGATCGTGTAATTCCAGGCGTCGGCGAGGTGGCGCAGGTAACGTGTGGTTGCCTCGAGCGGCGAGATCTTGCGCGCGTCATCAGCCGCCTTCCATGGCAGCACCTCCGTGCGGCGATCAATCCCCGGATGGCACAGCCACGACTTGGCGGAGGAAACCAGCCGCGTGGGCACCTGCGAGCCGAAGTTGCGCGCGAATTCGCCGATCGCGAAATCGGCTTTCTCGTTCCAGGGAAGTTTCAAACTTCCCGCCGGGACTTCGTTCGGCCCCGGCAAATACATGAACGAAGGCAGCAGGTTGCGATCGGCGACCTCGCCGAGGTTCACCACCTGCGGAATGTTAAGCACCTGCGGTCGGGCGGCCTCACTGCCGCTGATCGTGTCGACATACGACACAGCCATATTGGTGGTGCCCAGGTCGATGCCGACAATAAAACGAGATTGAGCCATAATTCACCAAATAGAATTCCGAATAATTCCATTTTACGCGAGCCGGAGTGAAATAAGATTTGATCCGCAGATTTCGCCGATTGCGCAGATTCTTTTGAAAACTGAAATCTGTGCAATCGGCGGAATCTGCGGATCATTTTTCTGCTTACAATGGCCTCATTCCAACTTTCGAGGAGCGCCGATGGCCGCCAATATTTCACCCGAAGTGCTGAATCTCTTGCGTAAATATGACACGCCGACGATTTGCAATGTGGTCGAGCTGTTCGACATCCGGTCACGGACGGCGGGCTACATGGATGCACGCATTCTGGCCTGCTATCCGAGATTGCCGCCGATGGTCGGCTTTGCGAGCACGGCGACTTTTCGCTCCGCCGAGCCGCCGCGCTCCGGCGACGTCTACTCCGGCCTCGCCGAACAGGTGGCGTCGTTCGCCGATCTGCCGCATCCGCCTGTGGTGGTTTTTCAGGATATCGACGATCCGCCGGCGTCGGCGACTTTCGGCGAGGTCATGTGCACCACCTACAAGGCGTTCGGTGCAGTTGGATTGATCACCAGCGGCGGCGCCCGCGATCTCGATCAGGTCGAGGCCTTGAATTTCCCCTGCTTCGCCGGCGGCGTCATCAGCGCGCATGGTTATTGCCATATTGAACGCATTAACGTGCCCGTGCGCGTCGGCGGCATCGCCATTCATCCCGGCGATCTGATCCATGGCGATCGTAACGGCGTGACCACGATCCCGCTTTCGATTGCGCGAGCCGTCGCCGACGGATGCGCTGACTACGTCGCCGCCGAGGCGGTCATTCTCGATTATCTGAAAGCCGGCAAAGTGACACCCGACGGGTTCGCCGCGGCCCACAAGGAATGCCGCCGGCGCATTGGCGAGTTGGCGAATCGACTGAAGAGTTTGTGATGTGTCACCACAGAGTCACAGAGCATACAGAGCATACAAATCTCGTTATCTGAATTTGTCTTCTCGGTGATCTCTGTGACTCTGTGGTTGGCATGTGATCTCACTTCCGCGGCGCTCGCAGTGCCTCATCCGGGCTGATGAGTTCGTCGCCGTCGGCGTCGAGCTTGTTGAAGATTTCGGACGATCCGAGAAACTCATGGCGCGACACGTAGCCGTCGCGATTGCGATCCATTTTGTGGAACCAGACCAGTTTCGGATCGGACCAGTCGAGGGTGAGCATCGGCAGGCCAGACGGCGCAAAGGCATCGAATCCGCCGCTGCGGTTGAAACTCGACTGGCATAAGCCAAGAGCGATGTGAAAACTGTGCGGCAGATCATCGGCGCCGAGCGCCGGCTGGTTGCCAAGTTGAGCCAACAGTCGCGCGGCGTTGCGCAATTCCCAGAGGCTTAACTTTCCATCGCGATTGCGATCGAGCAAATCAAAAAGCCCCTGCCCCTCGTCCGAAACTTGAACGCTCACCACGCTGGTCACTGCGGCGGCTTGTTTCTCTTGCAATTGGTCGAGGTAGGCGATCAATTCCTTTCGCGTGAGTTTTCCATCGAGATCGCGATCGAGCAGGTCGAATTGCTGAGGAAAGAAATCGTGGATGCGTGCGTCGCGGAGCGTGAGGCTGCCGTTGCCGGCCGCCGCGAATCGATCGAGAATGCGTTGCCGCCAGCGGTCGGGAAGCCGCGGGCGGCCTTCATTGACGTGAAATTCCAACAGCGTGTTGCAGTCGGACAGGAACAGAGTGAATCCAAACTCGGTCGAACTGACATGAATCGAAGCGTCGCTCTTCCTCGCGACCTCGATCGGTTTCTCGCCGTCGCCGAGGCGAATCAGCAATTCGATGTCCGGTCGGACAAGAGTGAAATTGACTTTCGCGTCATATTTTTCGCTCAGCCGTTGGGCGACCACCTCGGGGGAGATGTTCCAGCCGGGGAATAGAAACTGGGACGCGGCTTGGCGGATGCGCGTGGCGGGCAGCGGAATCGCGCCGCCGCTTGCGAGCACCCGCGTCACGGTCTCCGCGGGTGAGAGCAACTCATCCTCATCGGCATCCAGGCCCATCTGCGCCCCGGCGACTTGCAATTCCTCGCGCGACAACTTGCCATCCTTGTTGCGATCCAGCCGATCGAACAGAACGCGGCCCACCTGGCTTGAGATCGGATCGGATTTTGGCGTAAAGTTCACCGCCAACCCGGTGCTGCCATATTCGCGGTAGAACGCGGCAACCTCGTTGAAGTCGAGCTTGCCGTCCCCGTTGGCGTCGACGACGCGGAAATTGAAGGCGACATTGGTCGATCGGCCGGTCGAGCCGGCAACGTGCGACGACGGCGCGGGCATCCGCTGCCCTTCGATCTCGCTCAGGAAGCCGTCGCCGTCGCGATCCAGATGTGCGAAGAGCGCCTTTAAGTATCGATCCCAGGTGTGCTGATATGCGTCGGCGTATGGCTTGCCGTCAACGAGAATTTGAAGTCGCAGATGGATCGGTCGCTTTGGGCCCTCGAAGATGATGTCTTGAACGCCCGGCGGCTCGGCGGCGATGAGGGAAGGAATGATCGCGAAAATGAGCCCAACGCACAGAAAGCACTTCATTGCGATGCCTCCCCGCGCATTCGAAACGAAATTTCGTAGGGTGGGTCGAGCAGGATGCGAGGCCCACCGTCCGCGCTCCTTTGTGCTCACACGTCGCGCTGACGCTGCGACGCTCGCCGATCATTTGTTTTTCTTGTCGAGCTTTTTGTTGATTTCCTGGATCAGCGCTTTCAGTTCGGCGACTTCCTTTTCCAGGTTGCGAATTCGCATCTCGTAGGGATTGGGCGGCACGCGCGGCGCTCAATTAACTCGAAGGGCTGGGCAAAGGTGCTGCTGGCTTCCGCCGCGATGGCCCAGTGCATCTTCTTTTCGCCGTCGCGAACACCCACCGCGTCGATTTCGTTCCAGCCGGGCACGTCTTTCGATGCGAAATACACCTTGATGCGGCTGGTCTTGAAATCGGCCTTCACGGGGATTTCGGAAATGCCCATGTCCGCGCTGGCGGCGGTGGGGTCCTTGCCCTTCCAGAGTTCGATTTCCTGCCCGTCCGCCTTGAAGGCGGTCACGCGCACCAGCGCGCCGGGATTGTAGGTTTCGTAAACGAGTACGGCCTTGGGCGTGATCGGCTCGGCATATTCGAGCATGAGCCATTCGTCCTGGTCATCCTGCGATTGCGACGCCCAGGCGGTTTGAATGTCGCCCGCCATGTTGGTGTCGGGCGGGCCAGTCACTTGCTCCGGTCCCCACGGGCGCTTTCGGCCGTTCGACCGAAGTCAGGTCACGCCAGATGTACCAGTAGGGGTAGACATAAACCCAGTTTCCCTTGGGCAGGTTCATGTGCCCGCGATATTGCGGCCGCATGGTCTGGCCGATGTCCTTGAAATCGCCATAGGCGGCGCGGTCGTCCTCGACGCGAATCTGCGCCAGGAGCATGCGATATTTGCCGTTTGCAGTCGCCTTCTTGAGGTTTTGCTCCAAATTGATCTTTGATTTGGCGGGCTCGTCCGCAAACGAAGCCGCGCACCAGATTCCGCCGCACGCCATAGCTGCCAACGTCAGGAACGCCGCCGGTCGCTTCATGGTCGCACCTTGGGTGAAAATGCCTGCCGATCCGGAAATCAAGACGAGTGAGCACCGGGAATTCAAACGGGCAATGACGAAAGTATTACAAACTCGATTGCCGAGCCACGGGCATTGCCTCCGTGATGCGGCGAAACTGCACCGGTGCGCGTCAAGCTGAATTTCGAAATCCGATCCAGGGAGTTGCAAACAACGAATTTATGAGGAAGGCAGGAAAGCAGGAAGACCATAAAGCGTTCGCTTCCTGGATTCATGGGTTCCTCATTCTTGCCCTTCAGAAGCACCAAATCCGGGCGGAAGACATTCGATTTTCGAAATTCGTGAAAGACTTTTCGCCGTCGGGGGCAGTATATTGGGCAGGAGGCGATGGCTTCACGGAAGGAGTGCCAGGGAATGGCTGCGACGCGGCTTTCTCCGTTTGTCGATTTCCTGAAATCCTTTGGCAGCGACGAATCCGACTCGGACCTGTTGTCGCGTTTTTCGCGGCTAGGCGACGAGCCGGCGTTCGCCGAGCTGGCGCGGCGGCATGGGCCGGCGGTGCTGGGCGTCTGCCGGCGCGTTCTGCGCGACGAACATGGCGCCGAGGATGCTTTTCAGGCCACTTTTCTCCTGCTCGCGACCAAGGCGAATTCGCTTCGCCATCCCGAACTGCTCGCAAACTGGCTTCACGCCGTGGCCTATCGCACGGCGATGAAACTGCGCGGTCGATTGTATCGCCGGCGACTTCGCGAGCATCCATTCGATGAGAACGCTTACGTTTCGCCGAACGGCGAGCCGGAAATTCGGCCCGATCTCGATTCGGCGATTCAGCGGCTGCCGTCGAAATATCGCGTGCCGGTCGTGCTCTGTTATTTGCAAGGCCTGACCAACGCCGAGGCGGCCGAGCGCGTCGGCTGCCCGGCGAACACGATCGCCACGCGGCTGGCCCGGGCCCGCGATCGGCTGCGCTCGCAACTGACGCGGCAAGGATTGACCGTCGCCGTTTCCTCCGCGCTAATCGCGGCGACGGCCCGAAACGCGAAAGCGCTCGGGACGAGCCTGCCGCTTTCGCCAAACATTCTCACCCTCATGGAAGGAGTCCGCAGAGCCATGTTTTGGAACAAGATAAAAATCGCCGTGGCCGCCGTGGCGCTGGTCGCGATGGCCGGCCTGGGAGTGGGCCGGATTTCGTATCGAGCCGGGGCCGGGGAGCCGCCGGGGCGGAGCACGCCTGTGCCGAGTCAACCCTCACGAATCGCGCCGCCGTTGGCGAGGGCGCCGGAGTCGGGGCCGTCAGTCTACACACACATTCCGGCGGTGGATTTGTCGGAGGGGGAGGAATTGACTCAGAATTTCCTCGTGACCGGCGCGGACGTCGAGACTTGTCGAAAGATCGCGCTGTCCGCCGAGAAGTATCGCAAAGAGTTGGCGAAACTCTGGCTCGGAACGGAATTGTCTAAATGGGACCGGCCGTGTCCGATTACGGTCAAGACCGACCCAGCACCTGACAAATCGTCCGCGACTGTCTTGCAGTTTAACCCGAAATTCACCATCGTCAGAATGACGCTGCAGGGTTCGTATAAGCAGATTCTCGAGGATTTGTTGCCACACGAAATCGCGCACTGCGTCCTCGCGGATAGCTTCCGTAAGCCCGTCCCGCGCTGGGCCGATGAAGGCGCTGCGATGCAATCGGAATCCGAGCCCGAGCGGTCGCTACAAGATTCGGCGGTTCGGAGATGCCTGAAGGAAGGCAAAGCGCTTAGGCTTTCACATTTGTTCTCGCTGCAAGAGTATCCAAGCGATATCGGCACTTTTTATGCGCAGAGTTCAGCGGTGACGCGATTTCTCACCGCACAATTTGGTCCACGGGTGTTCCTGGATTTCGTTCGGGAAGGCAGGGAGCAATCGTGGGAAGTCGCCGGACGAGAAATTTGTAAATTCAACACGGTTGACGACATGGAACTCGCCTGGATCGCGTGGCTGCGAAAAATGGGCCAGACCGCGCCGAGACGCGCGATCCGCTAGTTCGCAGTGCGGGATCGCCGCCAACATCTTCGCCCCCGATCGAACCGCCGGCGAACCCGCCGTTACAGTTGGCGGATGCTCCGCCTCCTCAGTCGGCCACGATTCCGCCGCCGCAGCCGTTGCAGCAACAGCCGGTGGCGCCCCCACCGCCACAACTAGCTACGACTGAGCCGATCGGTCCGACGCCGATTTCCGTTCCGGCCACGGCAGCGGTGACGAGCCCTTCCGGCATGTTGGTCGTGACGGCATCGCTCCGCGAGGGCGGGTTTATCGTCTGCAAGTCCGTGAAATCGACATGCCACAGGCCGATTACTTCCGAGGCTCGCGATGCAGGCGGTAAACCTTACACCGTCACGTCGTACGTCCGCACGACGACCCAGGCGGAACGAATCTTTGCGCAAGACCAACTCGAAATCAGCGGAACCGACGGAAAACCGATCGACAACAAGGAACTGCCGAAGCGCTTGCAGAAGGAGACGCCCGCGATCTTCCTGGCGACCGGTCGAATCGATCCAAATCTGTTGCCGCTGCTCAAAGAGGGCACGTTGGTCATCCGTCTAAAAACGCCGGGGTTGGCCGCCCCGCCGCTGATGCCGCCCATCCCGGCACGCTGATAGTTCGCCGCTGGCGGTTGAGCATCATCCAACCGTCAGCGATTTCCCATTGTCGCTCGGTCCAAGTTTCAGCAAGAACGGGGCGGCGGTCGCGGCCCAGGCGTCGGCCTTTGGGTAGCTGCCCGCCCCTTCGCCCCAGGATTGCCGCAGCATGTCGGTGTCGATGACGCCGGGATTGAGCGGGATCGCCGCCATGCCGCGCGGCAGTTCCTGGGCGAGCGCCTTGGTCAGCCCCTCGATGGCATATTTGCTCGCACAATAGGGCGCGACCTCGGGCGCGGTGCTACGGCCCCAGCCGGAACTCAAATTCACGATCACGCCCGAGCCGCGCTTCACCATCGCCGGCACGAAATGGCGAATCACGTTGGCCACGCCCTTGATATTGACGGCCATCAGGCGATCGAACTCCTCCGCCTCGATTTCCCATAACGGCGCCAGCCGGTTCATCACTCCGGCGTTGTTGATTAACAAGTCGGGCGGACCATGCTCTTTGAGCAGTCGCTCGGCCCAGCGCTTCACCGCCTGATCGTCGGCGACATCCACGGCTTCGAAATCGTTCGGTTTCGGAAATTGCCGCGCCAATTCCGCGACATGCGCCGCCGAGCGCCCGCAGCCGAGCACCGTGTGACCTGCCGCCGCAAAGCGGTCGACCAGTCCCCGGCCCAGCCCGCGCGTCGCCCCGGTCATGACAATCGTTCGTGCAGCCATTCGAATTCCTCCGAGCGCGATCGGAACCCAGTTCAAGTTGCGCCGACCGGCGATTCGGTCAAGGGGCGGCGAACGCGCCGCGTCAGAAATCCGCGGCATACGGCGTACCGTTTGCAGGTTGCGATCATGGAGTGAGTTATGGGCAGGTTGCTTGGGGCCGGGCTGGGTGCGTTTGCCGGCGCGGTGTGGCGCCGATCGCGCTGCAATCGTCGCCTATTTGAATGCGAGCTTGTTCTTTGTCAGTTGTTCTTTGTCGGTTGTTCTTTGGCAGTTGTTCTTTGTCAGTTGTTCTTTGGCAGTTGTTCTTTGGCAGTTGTTCTTTGGCAGTTGTTCTTTGTCAGTTGTTCTTTGGCAGTTGTTTTTGGGTGATGTCTTCCAGGTATGAATTGACAACGAACAAAGCACTACTGACAAAGTACTACTAACAAAGCACAACTGACAAAACGCCGGGAGGATTCGCCATGTTCGGGCTTGGGGCAGCAGAACTCGTCATCCTTGCCTTCATCGGCATCCTGTTTTTCGTCGTGCCCGTGGTCACCGTGGTGATCATACTGCTGATCCTGTCGCGGCGAAACCGGGACAACAAACCGGATGCGGAACCCTGAAGCGGCGTTCGGGAAATTGCCGTAGCGGCGGCCTCTGGCCGCCGACGCGTCGGCGGCCAGAGGTCGCCGCTACGGCAATTTGAGGCCGCCGCTACGGCAATTTGAAGTCCGCTCAAGGTTGCGCCGGCTCGCATCTCGCGGTTCATTCAGTGGAGGGCGGTGATGCGAATTCCGGTGATGCGTGGCACGATCGAGCGGCGGATTCTGGCCAACTATCGCGTGCGGCCAGACGTTCTCGCGAAACAATTGCCGCCGCCCTTTCGCCCGAAGCTCGTTCATGGCTGGGGTATGGCGGGCATCTGTCTGATCCGCTTGGGCGGCATTCGCCCGCGGTTCATCCCGCGCTGGCTGGGCATCCGTTCCGAGAACGCCGCTCATCGGATCGCGGTCGAGTGGGACACCGCTGGCAAAACAAATCAGGGAGTTTTCATCCCTCGCCGCGACACCAGTTCGCGATTGAATTCGCTGGTTGGCGGCAGGCTGTTCCCCGGCATTCATTCGCACGCCCGCTATACCGTGAATGAAATCCGCGATCGCTTCGAAGTCTCGCTGGTCAGCGACGACGGCGTCACCCGGGTCGCGATCAAAGCTGCCCGGGTTGATTGCCTACCGGCCGGTTCCATTTTCCATTCGCTCGCCGAGGCGTCGGAGTTCTTCCGGGGCGGGTCGCTCGGCTACTCCACGACCCCCGATCCAAAAACCTTTCAGGGCCTGGAACTTCGATGCCCAAATTGGGAAGTCGAACCGCTCGCCGTGGAATCGGTCGAATCGAGTTACTTCGATGACCTGGCGCGATTCCCGCCGACGTCAATTGAGTTCGATTGCGCACTGTTGATGCGAAACATCGCACACGAATGGCATGGCCAAAGAGATCTGTGCGCTGAGTCGTGCAGGGTAATCTCAATCTCGGTGGTGCAGCACTGCTTGGCCGCCAGCGACGGTTGGGATTGATGGCGACGCCCTCGAAGGCGGCCAAGCAGTGGCAATCGCGCGTGCGGGTGCAAGCACTTATAACCATCGGATTCCATTGGCACTGCTTGGCCGCCAGTGACGATTGGGATTGATGGCGACGCCCTCGAAGGCGGCCAAGCAGTGGCAATCACGAGCAATCGCGCGTGCGGGTGCAAGCACCAAGCAGTGGCAATCGCGCGTGCGGGTGCAAGCACTTATAAACATCAGATTCCATTGGCACTGCTTGGCCGCCAGCGACGGTTGGGATTGATGGCGACGCCCTCGAAGGCGGCCAAGCAGTGGCAATCGCGCATGCGGGTGTTATCGAGACGTCGAGCTTATCCCATCATCGCGTGATTGCCACTGCTTGGCCGCGTATGGGGACTTCACCAACAATTCTGAACCGTCGCCGGCGGCCAAGCAGTGCTCCACCCCTTTCGCCGCTACAATACGGCCATGCTCGATTTTCGCGACATGCAGACCTCGACGCTGCGCGACTATTTGCATCGCCATGTCGATGCCGAGGTTCGTTTCGACGCGACGACGCGGCGGCTTTACAGCACCGACGCCAGCATTTACCAGATCGAGCCGCTCGGCGTCGTCATTCCGCGCACGCCGCAGGCGCTGGTCGCGGCGGTGCAGATCGCGCTGGAAGCGCGCATGCCGATCACGCCGCGCGGCGGCGGCACCAGCCTGTCCGGGCAGTCGATCGGCCCCGGCATCGTCCTCGATTGCAGCAAGTATCTCAACAGCGTTCTCGACATCGATCCCGCCGCGCGGGACCGCGCGAATTCAGCCCGGCGTCGTGCTCGACCAGTTCAACCGGGCGCTGTCGCCCTATGGCCTGCAGTTCGGCCCCGACGTGTCCACCGCCAGCCGGGCCAACCTCGGCGGCATGATCGGCAACAACTCCGCCGGGGCCCGCTCCATCGTCTACGGCAAGACCATCGACCACGTCCGTCGGCTGCGCGTGGTTCTCGCCGACGGCAGCCCGGCCGAATTCGGCCCGCTGGCGCGGTCCGAATGGGAGCGGCGTGCCGCAGCGCAATACGCTCGAAGGCGCCATCTACCGGGATGTCGGCGAGTCGTCAGCCGGCACGCCGACGAGATTCAGCGCCGCTTTCCCCGCATCCTGCGCCGGGTCAGCGGCTACAACCTCGACGCCTTGCTGCGCGGCGAACCGTGCAATCGTCGCTCAATCTTCTCGTCGGCAGCGAGGGCACGCTGGCCGTCATCGCCGAGGCGGAGCTGATCGCTGGTCCGCGAGCCGCAGGTGCGCGGCCTGCTGGTGCCGCAGTTCGCCTCGCTCGCCGCGGCGATGGACGCGCTCGCCGCCTGCCTGGAATTGAAGCCGTCCGCGGTCGAACTGATGGATCACATGCTGCTCGATCTGGCCCGCAACAACCTGGCTCTGCGAGACGCAATGAAGGCGATCCCGGGACGGCCCGCGGCGCTGTTGATGGTCGAGTTCAGCGGCGACGATCCGGCCGAAGTCGCCGACCGCGTCGCACGAATTGCAACGCCGGCTTCAGGGCGTGAACGGCCTGACGGCATGCGTTCCGGCGCTCGACCCGCGCCTGCGCGACCCGCTGTGGAACCTGCGCCGCGCCGCCATGCCGCTGCTGTACGGCATGCCCGGCGATCGCAAGCCGGTCACGTTCGTCGAGGACGCGGCGGTGGCGCCGGAGCGCTTGCCGGAGTTCGTCGCCCGCTTCCGCGAGATCCTGCGAACGCCACGGCACCGACGGCGCGTTCTACGGCCACGCCAGCGTCGGCTGCCTGCACATCCGCCCGGTGCTGAACCTGCAAGACCCGACGACGTGGCGCAGATGCGGCGGATCACCGAGGACGTCACCGACCTGGTGCTGGAGTTCGGCGGCTCGCTGTCCGGCGAGCACGGCGACGGCCTGGCCCGCAGCGAGTGGAACCGCAAGATGTTCGGCCCGGTCGTCTACGACGCCTTCCGCCAGGTCAAGCGGGCGTTCGACCCGCACAACCTGCTCAACCCCGGCAAGGTCGTCGACGCCCCGGCGATGACGGAGAACCTGCGCTACGCGCCGCGGCTATCAGCCCAGCCGAGCCGCCACGGTTTTCGACTACTCGCAAGCAGGAAGGCTTCTTTCCGCTCGATCGAGATGTGCAACGGCGCCGGCGTCTGCCGCAAGACGCAGGGCGGCACGATGTGCCCGTCCTTCCGGGCCACCCGCGACGAGAAGGACAGCACCCGCGGCCGGGCCAACGCCCTGCGGCTCGCCCTGGTCGGCGAATCCAGCGCGATTGCCAACGGAGACGACGAGGAGGAATCCGATTCGATTCGTTCGCCGCTGGAACGGCGCTGGGTCTACGATGTGCTCGATCTGTGCCTGATGTGCAAGGCGTGCAAGACCGAGTGCCCCAGCAACGTGGACATGGCCAAGCTCAAGGCGGAGTTTCTGCACTTGTATTATCAGCCGCCGCATGCGGCCGCTGGGCCACGTCTTGATGGCGAACATGCATCGACCTCAATCGCCTGGGCCTCGACCTGTTGCGCCGCTGGTCAACTGGACTGTCGCCGCAATCGCACCGGCTGCGCTGGCTGCTGGAGAATGGTCGCCGGGATCGACCGCCGCCGCAGTCCTGCCCGATATTGCCGGCGATCATTTTCGCAGCTGGTTCAATCGCCGGCGGCCACGCGCGATCGATGCAACCCGGCCGAAGGTCATCCTGCTCGACGATTGCTTCACCACCTTCAACGAGCCGAACATCGGCCGGGCGGCGGTGCGGGTGCTGGAAGCCGCGGGGTACCAGGTCGAGCTGGCGGGCATCTGCTGCGGCCGGGCCCTGATCAGCAAGGGCTTTCTGCCCGAGGCACGCGAACTGGCCTATGAGGCGATTGCCGCACTTGGCCCAACGCGTCGCCGAGGGCACTGCCCATCCTGGGCCTGGAGCCGAGTTGCGTGCTCACGCTGGCCGACGAATGGCCGGAACTGGTGCCGGGCCCGCAGGCGCGGGAAGTCGCCGACGCCGTGCACTTAGCCGATCGGCTGGCTCGCCGAGCGGATGAAGCGTTGCAAACCTGAATCTCAATTTGACGCCGCGCAACGAGCGGGTGCTCCTGCACGGCCATTGTCATCAGAAAGCATTGCGGGGTTCGGCGGGCTCGGCGGCGGCGCTGAGCCTGGTCCCCGGGTTGGATGTGACGGCGCTCGACGCCGGCTGCTGCGGCATGGCCGGCTCCTTTGGCTACGAACGCGAACATTTCGACATCAGTGAGAAAATCGCGAACCTGGAATTGCTGCCGGCGCTGCGTGCCGAGCCCGACGCGATCGTCGCCGCCACGGGAACTTCCTGCCGCCATCAAATTCGCGACCTGGCGGGACGCAAGGCGCTGCATCCGCTGGAGATTATTGCCGAGGCGATCAATTCACAAAAATGAAGTTCACCCCGTGCGATCCGATTCGTACTTGGAGATTTTGTCCACGCGGCGGGCGTGGCGGCCGCCTTCGAACGGGGTCTCGAGCCACATCTCGCACCATCCGCTCGATCAGTTCCTCGCCCAGGAAATCGGCCGAGAGGCAGAGCACGTTGGCGTCGTTGTGCCGGCGGCTCATCTCGGCGGTGACCGGATCGTGGCATGGCGCGGCGCGCACGCCAATGACCTTGTTGGCGGCGATGCACATGCCGATGCCGGTGCCGCAGATCAGGATGCCGCGATCGAATTCCCCCACGCCGACCCGCGCGGCGACGGCGAAGGCAAAATCGGGATAGTCGGTGAACTCGTTGCTATAGGCGCCGGCGTCGTACGTCTCGTGGTTGATTTTTTGCATGATGCCGATCAGACGCTGTTTCACGCCGTAGCCGCGGTGATCGCTGCCGATCGCGATTTTCATGATTGAGTCACCTCCGCCGCGAATCGCTCCAATTGAGCCTGGATCGTTCGGCGCATTGGTCGTAGACATCCTGCGACCGCCGAGCGGATCGGCCAGATCCTGCTCGCCATTGAGCAGTTGTGGTTCAACCTGCAAGTCGGGGAATCCACTCCTCAATGATAGCAAATGATCGCGGGTCATCGTGACGACGAAATCGGCTTCGGCCGCCAAATCGGCGCGGAGCAGGCGGCTGGCGTGAGCGGATAAATCGGCCCCGAGCGCCCTCACGGCTTGCTGCGCCTCGGCGCGGCCGATTCGCCCCCCAGGCGCCCAGCCCCGCCGAGGCCACCCACCAGCCGCGCGACGGCAGTTCCTCGATCGCGCAGCCGAGCCGGTCGGCGAGAATGCGCTTGAAAATCGCCTCGGCCATTGGGCTGCGGCAGGTGTTGCCGGTGCAAACAAACAGTACCAGCGCGGCGGTTAGCGGGCGAAGATCATTTTCGCCATAGACGCCCGGCGACGTGACACGCCAGGCCTTGCCCTCGATGCGCGACGCGCGTGGGCGGCTGGTCAAAGCGACGCGAATTATCCTCCAACACCAGCGACACGGCATCTCCCAGCAACGCCAGCCAGTCGGCCATCGCCGGTGGCGGTTCGGCCAGCACCAGCGGCCGGCCGTGCCGAGCAAGGACATCCAAGATCGCATCGTGGGCCGGCCGGCGCAGCGCCAGCACGTCGCCCGGCGCGAGGCGTTGCCAAGTCAATGCGTTCAACTGGGAAGCCAACTCGGTTTGTTTGGCAATCGGAAATTCCAGGCAGAGCGGCCCGGGCCAAGCCCGCCGAATCAACCGTTTGGCAACCGGTGATAAGTCACCGATCCAGTCGGCGAGGTTCGCCTGTTCCGGCAACGCAAGCGAGAAGGAAAAATCTTCCGCGGGCAGCCGGGTCAATGCTTCGGCCCGATCGGCGCAGGTGGCCAGCGCCGGCCCGGTCTCGGTGGGAAAGGCGATCCATTCGCCCCGATCGAGAATCTCATCGAGCGCGAGTAGAGCGCGCCGACATCGCGGACGCTCGTAAGATCGACGAATTCAGACATGAATTGCTTCCGTTCCGCTTTGGGCTTAGCCTACATGGCTTTCCAAGATGATTCAAGCGCTGCCGTTAACGGCGAGAGTGATTCCGGTCGCCGCCATCCACCCCTCCGCGGAATCGTACGGTCAGTTTCCGTCTCAATAAGCCCGGTCAAGTCGGAAACTTGCTCATCGCCGATTTCAGATCGAAGGATTTGGCCGAGTCGCGACAATAAGAGGGCAAGAGGATCGATCCCATGGGCGAGGCCGAGCGCCGGGCGGAGCGAGGCCTGCGCGTGGCGGTGCTGGCCGGCGACGAACGCGCCTGGCAAATCTGGTACGACGAGTCGTTCGTCGCGGTCGACCGCTACATCGCCTGGCGCTGCGGCGGATTGCGCGACCTGGCCGACGATGTGCTCCAGGAAACCTGGCTCACCGCGGTGCGGCGGATTCGCCAATTCGAGCCGGAGCGCGGCTCGTTTGTCGCCTGGCTGCGGGGAATCGCCGCGAACATCGTGCGGAATCAATTGCGTCGTCGCACTAACCACGATCTTGCCTCGCTCAACGGCGATGTGCCGGCCCGCGACGACCGCCAGCGCGAGCGAGTCGCGGCGGCCCTGGCGGAGTTGCCCGAACATTACGAGCGCGTGCTGCGGCAAAAATATCTCGATCGCCTGGAAGTCGCGGAAATCGCCGCGGAATCGAGCGATACGGCCAAGGCGGTCGAATCGCTCCTGAGCCGGGCCCGCGATGCCTTCCGCAAGGCTTACGAGAGCGAGGTGACTTCATGAGTGAACCGGATGATCTGCTGCGTCTGGCGCCGGACGAACCGACGTCCGCGCTTCGGGCACGATCGCGCGAGCAGACTTCTCGCCAGGTGCGGCGCGTGAATGTCGATCGCCGGCTGAAACGAGCCGCCGCGCTGGCCGCCTGCTTCGCCGCGGGCGGCTTGACCGTTTGGCTCACACAACCCAAGCCCGAGGTGGAAATCGTCTTTGTCGATCGACCGGTTGCGGCGAAACCGCCGGAACCGCCGCAACTGCCGAAGTCACCTCATCAACTGGAATTGGCCGCCGAGCAGGCCGACGGCTCTGCGAGCGAGACTTTTTCTGGAAGCCGGCCGGCTTTATGGCGGCGGCTTCAACGACTGGGACGCGGCGTTGCGCTGCTATCGCAACGCCCTGGACCTCGACCCCTCGCTCGCCCAGTCGAGCGACCCGACCACCGACGATTGGCTCTTGGCGAAACTCAAAACCGATTGGAGAGACCGCGATGCGAATCCGTAGTGTGCTGATTTTATCCCTGGTCATTTCGACGCCGCTGCTGGGCCAGCAGACGCCGCCCATGAAGCCGAGTCCGCCGGCCAACGTGGGCGAAAAGCCGAAACCGGCGGTCGACAGTCTCGAATCGATCATCGCCGACGCGATGAAGAATAATCCCGACATTCGTGCCGCCGAGGCGAAACTTCGCGAGGCGGAAGCGAATTTGAACAAGGTGCGGTCGGAAGTAATGGTCGCCGTTGCCGCACAACATGACATCGTCAAGCAGGCCAAAGAGATGTTTCGCTCCGCGGAAAACATCATAGCGCAAAAACGGAAGATCTACGAGCGGGGACAGCTTTCGCTGCTTGACTGGCTCGCGTCCGAAACGGAGTACCAGCGCGAAATCCGAACTCGTCAAGGTGGAAGCCGATTTGCACAAGCTCGTCGGCCGGGTTCCGGGCCTGCCCATGCCGGCCGGGATCGGACGCAACGATTCGATCTGGATGGACGCGGGCGGGGCGACCGAATGGCGAAATGTACAAACACCCAAAACAAACCTGGACTGGAAGAACAGCGCGACGATTCTTCAGGGGGCGGGCAATCGAACATTCATACCCATGGTCATTGAAAATGGGCTGTACAATCTCGCGGCCAACTCCGCGAGCGGCAATTCGAGCATGATCGAAAAGATTCGCGCCGTGCTGGACAAACAGATTCCGATCGCTCATGCGATCAATGAATTGACGCTCGAGAGTGTGTTGACCCGCTTGCGGGATGCGGCGGGGAAAGAGGTGCCGTTCCGCATCTTGCTCGGAAACTCGTCGCCCAATCCACAAAAATTCACAGTTTCCCTGATGCCGGGCGAGTTGCCATTGGCCGCGTGGCTGATTGCGGTTCAGGATGAGAATCCGAACTTGGTGTTCCTGGTCCGCGAATACGGCATTCTCGTCACGACGCGCGATCGCGCGCTGAAAGACGCGATCAGCGTCGCCGACTTCTGGCGCAGCAGCAAGGCCGCGAAAGCGAAGGAAGAAAAACTAAAGAACGAAAAGAAATAGATCGTCTTGGCGAGCGTCGCCGCGTCAGCGCGACTTGTGAGGTTCGCGTCGCTCACACGTCGCGCTGACGCGGCGACGCTCGCCGTCATTCACGCAAATACCGCAGTGCAATGCCGCGCAACCTCGCGCGATCCGGTTCGCTTAGTTCACCCCACGATCGGACAATTCCCCGGCAATCCACAGATCCGCAGCGGCATTCCAGCGTCCAGCCCGGCTCCGAAATGGATGTCGAGTAGTCCCACGCGATCTCCTCGCCCGGTTCGATGTCGCGCAGCGCGAACAGCGCCGGATTGCCATCGACAAAGCCCGCGTTCGGATCGCACGAATGATTGACGCAATCATCGAGCAGCGAACCGTCCGAACAGAGCCAGAGATCGGGGCCGATTTGCATCGCCAGCAGATCATCGGTCAGCGCGGTGCCGGGCAACACGCGGCCCTGAAACTCGAAAATGCGCATTCCTTTGGCGATCGGTTCGCGGGCGAAGACGCCGCGGCCCTTGTGTTCGGTCAAGCGAATTTCGAGTTCGGGCTCGCGCACGGGGCTTTGACTCCACAATTATGGCTGTTTCATCGCCTCGGCGGCCTTGATCAAATCGGCGCTGGAATGCCGTTCGACGAAGCCTTTCAAAAACAGCTTGCCGCGGATGACGCCCGATTGATCGACCAGCATCGTGCCCGGGTAGGGGACGCCTTCGATCTTCTTGCCGGCGGCTTCCTTGTTCAGCAGTCCGTACGCCGTGATGGTCTTGCTGCCGGCGTCGGAAAGCAAGGGAAAGGTGATTTTCTTTCGATCGGCGAATTTCTTCAAGACTTCGACCGAATCGTAGCTGATGCCGACGATTCGAATGCCCTTCGCTTCGATTTTCTTGAGATCGCTTTGCAGCTTGACCAGCTGCGTCTGGCAGAACGGTCACCAACTCGCCGAGCGATAAAAGATCAGGGCTACGTTGCCTTTTTTCAAAAACTCGCCCAGCGTATGCTCGTTGCCGTTTTGATCCTTGAGCGTGAATTCGGGGGCTTTCTCGCCAACCCTGAGGCCGGTTTTCTCTTCCGGCGCCTTGTCGGCGGCCCACGGCGCTCGCCGCCAGGCCCAGGATCAGCCCGGCGGCAATCGAAAAACATCGTCCGCTCAAAGGAATCTCCTTTCGGTTCAAGAGTTGCTGTCGTTTCGACCGTCAGTTTACGAATGCGCTGCGGTAAATCGAACCAAAGTGCTTGGACGCGACATGCGCCCTTGGCGATTCGCGCGGCCAGTCGGAGAATCGAGTTCGTCACCCATCTGGACCCGGAGCGGCGTCATGCAGCGACAAACCGTCTTGCTTTCGATTGCGGCGGCGGCAATCCTGGTTGCCCCGGCCGACGCTCATTTTCAAATGCTCCTCCCCGCGTCGCCATCCGGCGGCAGCGAAAAGGAAATCAGCATCACATACCAATGGGGCCATCCGTACGAACATCAGTTGTTCAACGCCCCAAAGCCGCAGGCGTCATACGCGGTCACGCCGGGGGGCCAACGCATCGACTTATCGAAATCCCTGAACGAGGTGAAGGTCGCGGGATCGGGCGGCAAGCAGGTCACGGCGTACCAGATTTCCTACACGCCGAAGCGCCGCGGCGATCACGTCATCGCCGTGGTCGTGCCGCCAATTTGGATGCCCGACGAGGAGATGTTCTTTCAAGATTGCGTAAAAGTGATTTATCACGTGCAAACGCAAAACGGCTGGGACCGGCTCGCCAAGTTGCCGTTTGAAATCGCGCCGCTGACGCGACCCTATGGCTTGCAGCCGGGGATGGCGTTTCAGGCGCAGGCGGTGTTCAACGGCAAGCCGGTCGCCGGGGCGCTGGTGGAGGTCGAGCGCTACCACCCCGAACCGCCCAAGGAGCTTCCCGCCGACGAACAGATCACCCGCCGGGTCAAAAGCGACCCCAATGGCGTCTTCACCTGCACGCTGACCGAGCCGGGCTGGTGGTGCGTGACCGCCGAGGTCGAAAACGGCAAGCAGGAGCACGAGGGCAAAATGTACCCGATCCTCCGGCGCTTGACCTTGTGGGTTTATGTGGACGTGGTTGCCCGAAAATAGGGCGATCGCTCGTCAGTCGCGAATCATTTTTGGCGACTCTTCGGGTTCCAGCTCGTCCGAATCGCTGGGCTGTAACTTGATTGTGCGCTTGCGGATCATTTCTTCCTCGACCTGGCGAGCGCGGGCTTTCATCAAGTCGCTGCGGGTGATGATGCCGACGATCTTGGGGGGCGAGTCGTCCGAGACCACGACCAGCCGGCCGACGCCTTCCTGAGCCATGAGCTCGGCGGCACTGCGGCACGATTCCCAGGAGCGAACGGTGATTGGCGCATGGCCAAGCAGGTCGTAGGTCACGATCGGCGCCGAGAGTTCTCCATTCGAGCCGGGTTGGTTTGCCGGCAGAGCGATCCATTCCTCGAGCAGGTTGCGGCGCGTGATCACGCCGATCAGCCGGTCGCTCGCATCGACCACCGGGTAGCCCTGGTGCTTGAGCACGGAACTGCCGCGGAAGTATTTCGTCAGCAGATCCTGGACGGGAAGTGCGGCGGGAACGGTGATCACGTCACGGGTCATGACCTCCGCCACATCCAGCCGTTCGAGCGGATCGACGGAGTATTCGCGGCTGACGTGAAAGCCGCGGCGGGCAATTTTTTCGGTGAGAATCGAGCGCTTCATCATCAGAACGGTGAAGGCGTGAGCCGCCATCGACGCGGCCAGGAGAACGGGCAGGGTGGTGACATCCTGGGTGAGTTCCAGGGCGAAGATGGTGCCGGTGAGCGGCGAGCGCATGGTGCCGCCGAGGATCGCGGCCATGCCGACGAGGGCCCAGAGGGGCGGATCGCCGCCCGGGAGGAAGCGGCCGACGATGAGGCCGAGCGCGCCGCCCATCATGAGCAAGGGCGCCAGCACGCCGCCGGAGGTGCCCGAGCCGAGCGAGGCGGACCAGATAACCCCTTTCACGAGGATCAGGCCGAGCACGGCGATGGCGGCGTGACCAGCATCGACGCCGAGCATGTTGTGCACGTCGCCGCGAAGCAGGCCTTCGATGAGTTCGTAACCGACGCCCAGGGCGCGGGGCTGGAAATAGCCGCCGACGCCAACCACGACGCCGCCGATGGCGGGCCACCACATCCAGTGGATGGGAAGTTTTTGAAAGGCGTCCTCGAAGCCGTAAACCGCCAGAGTCAGCAGCAACGCCAGCGCGCCGGCGAGCAGACCCAGCAAGGCGGCCGACAGGTATGCTTCATATCCCATTTGACGCGTGAACCGCCACCGGAAACAGAGGCGGCTTGCCCAGCAGCAGCGGCCGCAGCAGCGCCGCCACCACCGACGCCAACGCCACGGGGATGACGCTGCGCGGCTTCCACTCGAAGAGCAACAGTTCGACGGCGAGCATCACGGCTGCCATGGGTGTGCCGAAGGTCGCGGCCATGCCGCCGGCCGCGCCCGCCACCAGCAGGGTCTTGCGTTCCGACGCCGTCAGACGAAAGGCCTGCGCAATGATCGAACCGACCGCACCGCCGGTCATGATGATCGGCCCTTCGGCGCCGAACGGTCCGCCGGTGCCGATCGACATGGCCGAGGAAAGCGGCTTGAGGATGGCGACCTTCGGATCCATGCGGCTCTGGCCGATGAGGATGGCCTCGATGGCTTCGGGAATGCCGTGACCGCGAATGCGGTCGGAGCCGTAGCGGGCCATCAGGCCGATGATCAGGCCGCCGATCACGGGAATGATGATGCTGACCAGGCCGAAGTGCCCAGTGAAGGCCTCGGCGGGCGGGCGAAACGATCGAAAGCTGTTGAAAATAGCAGAGGTTCGTGACCAACGCGATCAGCCAGAGAAGAATCTGCGCCACCAGCGTGCACAAAGCGCCAATGACGACGGCGAGGCCGGCGATCCACAACATGCGGGCGCTGGTGGTAAAGTCACCCTTGCTGTTTTTCATTTTGCCAATCCCTCGGCAGCGTGTAAGAGCCTATGTCCGATCGCCGCCGCACCGCTCGAATACACCACATGAAGTGTCCTCTTAGTGCTGTGATAGCAAAAACCGGCCCGCGCGTGGAACCGGAATCGCTGACGACTTGACGTGGGCTTCTGTTCACCGAATAATGGCTCAACGCCCCCGGCGACGGCAGGTCATTTCATCTCGGGGCCGGCTGGTTTATGGCCCGTTTCCCCTAGCATGGGAAGCGGCGCGTCCGTAGAATGAGAAGTTCCCGGTTATCCAAAAATTGTCGACCGACGCGGTCGGCGGGACCCGGATCTTTCACTCTCTAACCCCAACATTTCCGCGCGGCGTCAGGCAGCGGCGCGGGTCCAGGAACCCCTTACGCATGGTTAATCGCAATCTCCTCCGACAGTATGATTTGGCCGAAGCTCAGATGCAGACCGAGGTCGACGAGAGCTTTGACGAGGCGTTCGAAAAGTGGCTCGAAGACGAACGCGAACCGATCGGCGTCAACAAGATCGTCACCGGCCGCGTGCTCGAAATCCGCGGCGACGACGTGGTCATCGACATCGGCTACAAGTCCGAAGGCGTCATCAAGCTCGAGGAGTGGAAAGAAGAAGGCAATGCCCGACTCGCCGCCCAAGACCGGCGACGACATTCAGGTCCTGCTGGAAACCGCTCGAAGACGAGGACGGCACGATCGCGCTGTGCTACCGCAAGGCGAAGCGGCAAAAGGAATGGGAAGCCATCCTCGCCAAGCACAAGGAAGGCGACGTGGTTTCCGGCATGGTCACACGCAAGATCAAGGGCGGCCTGCTGGTCAACATCGGCGTCAACGTCTTCTTGCCGGCCTCGCAGGTCGACATTCGCCGGCCGCAGGACATCGACGAGTACATCGGCAAAAACATCGAGTGCGCCATCCTCAAGATCGACGAGCAACGGCGCAATATCGTCGTCTCGCGGCGCAAGCTGATCGAAGATCGCCGCAAAGCGCAAGAAGAAGAAACTGCTCAGCGAACTGGAAGTCGGCCAGATCCGCAAGGGCGTGGTCAAGAACATCGCCGAGTTCGGCGCGTTCGTCGACCTCGGCGGCATCGACGGCCTGCTGCACATCACCGACATGGCCTGGCACCGCGTCACCAACCCGCACGACGTGGTGCAAATCGATCAGGAGCTGGAAGTCTACATCCTCGCCGTCGACCAGGAAAAGGAAAAGATCGCCCTGTCGCTGAAGCACAAGACGCCGAGCCCCTGGCAGAGCATCGAGGCGAAGTACCCGATCGGCAGCCGGCACACCGGCGAGGTCGTGAACATCATGCCCTACGGGGCGTTCGTCAAGCTCGAGCCGGGCATCGAGGGGCTCGTTCACATCTCCGAGATGTGTTGGACGCAAGCGCATCACCCACCCGAAGGAACTGGTGCAGATCGGCGACAAGGTCGAAGTCCAGGTGCTCAACATCAACCACGACAAGAAGGAAATCTCGCTGGGCATGAAGCAGTGCCAGCCGAATCCGTGGGACGAGGTGGCCAAGAACTATCCGCCGGGCACGGTCATCACCGGCACGGTGCGGAACCTGACCAACTACGGCGCGTTCATCGAGATCGAGGAAGGCATCGACGGCTTGCTGCACGTCAGCGACATGAGCTAGGTGCGGAAGGTCAGCAATCCCAGTCGAAGTCGTGCAGAAGGGCGACAAAGTCACCTGCGTCGTGCTCAACGTCGATCAGGAGCGCAAGCGGGTGGCCCTGGGCCTGAAGCAAATGGCCAACGACCCGTGGGAAGGCGACATCCCGGCCCGAGTACAAGCCGGGCCAGGTCGTGCAAGGGCAAGGTCACCAAGCTCACCAACTTCGGCGTCTTCGTCGAACTCGAACCGGGGCTGGAAGGGCTGCTGCACATCTCCGAACTCTCCGACGACAAGATCGACAGTCCCGAGGAAGTCGTCAAAGTCGGCGACGAGGTGGAAGTGAAAGTGCTGCGGGTCGATGCCAAGGATCGCAAGATCGGGCTGAGCCGCAAGGATCTGTACGGCGGCCCGCCGCCCGAAGAGGCCGAAGACGAGGCCGCGAAGGATCAGCCGAAGCGAGAACTTCGCGGCGGCACCGGCCAGGCCGGCCCGCTGATTCAGTTCCCCAAGGAATCGGAATAAACATTCGGCTGGAGGCTTTAGGCCGGCGGTGCGGGCAATCGATTCGCTGCAATCGTGGCGAATGCTGCTTTTTGCCTGCAGCCGGCGGTCTGAAGCCCTCGGTCTTCTCATGACGGATATGCCGGTTAGGCCTGTTGGGCTCATCCTGTCGCCGGGAAATTTACCCGACTTGCCCGCCCGTGCTGGCATCTTTCCAGATTATATGTCCGGCCGGTCGATACCCCTGTGCGGAGCGAATCAACGGACTGATCGCTCTCGCCGAAACGGGATCGGCGACCTCACATCGAGGCGGCATTGTCGGAATTCTTCGGAGCGGGGCTCTTCGCCATGACACGTCCTCGCAGGACTCGCACCGACGCCGTTCAATCTCCGCTGGAAACCTATTTGCGCGAGATCAACGAGACGGCGTTGCTGACGGCCGATCAGGAGAAGGAACTCGCGTATCGCATCGGCGCGGAGAAACCAACGCCCGCGACCAGATGGTCCGGGCCAATTTGCGCCTGGTCGTCAACATCGCCCGCGGTTACACCGGTAAGGGACTGGCCCTCCAGGACCTGATCGAGGAAGGCAACCTGGGCTTGCTGCGGGCGGTCGAAGGCTTCGACCCGACCATGAACACCCGCTTCTCGACCTACGCTTCCTACTGGATCAAGCAATCGATCAAGCGGGCACTGGTGAATACCGCCAAGACCATTCGCATTCCGGCCTACATGGTCGAATTGCTGGCCAAATGGCGGCGAGCCACGAATAAACTGCAAGACGAACTCGACCGCGCCGCCCACGCATGAAGAAGTCGCCCGCTATCTGAATCTGCCCAAGAAAAAGCTCAGCATCATCAAAAAGGCCATTCGCGTCTACAACGCGGCGCCCCAAACCGATCAGCCCGACACCGGCTGGTCGCTCGACGAAATGGTCACCGACGCCCGCAACAAGGCGCCCGACGACGAACTGGTCGACAACGACGACCTGAAGCAAGTGCTCGGCCTGCTCGATCGCATGGACAAGCGCGAGGCGACGGTGTTGCGGATGCGCTTCGGCCTCGACGACGAGGAACCCAAGACGCTCAAGGAAATCGGCGAATGCCTGGGGCTGACCCGCGAACGCGTCCGCCAGATCGAAAGCGAAGCACTCGCCAAACTCAGCGACAATCTCGCCGCGGAATAAGATCACTCGGGAGCCCGCAGCGCAAGCAAGGGACCGTTGATTTGATCCCTTGCTCGCGCTGCGGGCTCTAGATCTTTGAGATTCCTTGCTCGCGCTGCGGGCTCTAGATCTTTGATCCCTTGCTCGCGCTGCGGCTCTAGATCTTTGAGATTCCTTGCTCGCGCTGCGGGCTCTAGATCTTTGATCCCTTGCTCGCGCTGCGGGCTCGAAATCTACCCATTTTCACCCGTCAAACTCACTTCCTTCGCTTCTTTCGATTCATTCGGATCGCCAATTCACCGATATTTACCTCGGACGCGTCCGCCTCCTAAAGTCCCCGGGCGTCGAGGGCCGAATGAAATCATACATTTGCCGCCTTCTGCCCCTCCTGCTTGCCGGCTGCACGACTTTCTCACCGCAAATTGCCGAGTCTCCCACCGATCCCGCGCAAAGCGACGCACGTCGGAAAAGCCCGCGCCGCGATCGCTCGCGTCCCAGGCCGATTCACGCCGTTTCTTGAAAGAGGCAGCCAAGTGCCTGGACGCCGGCGACGAGGCGGCGGCGCTGCCCCTGCTTGAGAGCTATATCGAGGCCAACCCGGATCACGCGACCATTCGCGTTCACCTCGCCGAATTGCTGATGCGCCTGAAAAAACCGCGGGAAGCCAAGCAGCACCTGGAGCGCTACGTCGCCGACGCCCAGGAACAGGGCGAGCCGATCGATCAGCATCTGGTGCACGCCGAGACCCGCTTGGTGGAGATCGCGGGGCTCGAGGGCGACCAATTCGCCGAGCGGCTGCATCGCGGCATCGGCTTGTGCGTCTTGGCGCAGCGGGTCGCGAAGTCGGACGATGCCGATGACGACTTTGTCGAAAAAACCTTGTTTCAAAGCATCGCCGAGTTGGAGAAGGCGGCGAAGGAAAGCCCCGACGAGCCGCGGCCGCATTGGTATCTGTTCCTGGCCTGGTCGGCACTGGGCCAACGGCTTCCGGCGGTGACGCATCTCCTTCGCGAAAAAGCTCACCTTCATGGGCGGGCTGACGCCGTCGGAAGCCCGCGAACTGGCGCTTGCCGAATAGGATGGGTCCAGCATCGGGCCCGGCAAATTCGAACGGGCGCGAAACCTTTACCGAAGATTCCATACCATTCCGGCTCATGGCCCCTTGACAGCGGCACTGATTCGCGATTAGCTTCAATGAGAGAAATTTCATCCCAACGCGGGCGGCCACAAACACTTTGTGTTGGCGGTTGTTTCGTTGGTAGGGATACACATCGAGTTTTGCCGAGGAATTGCAATGAGGCATCGGGCTATGTCCGTCGCGGCGCTGGCGCTGTTGACGGTCGCGGGGCAGCAGTGGGCCAGCGCACAAGTTCAGCGGCCGGGATTTGAAGCGCAGACTCGCTTCCGCGACATCAAATCGGCTTCCAAGAAATTCGTCACCGACAGTTCCGCCGACGAGACGGAGAAGAACCAGAAAGCGATCAAGGAGATGGCGAAATATCACGTCTCGAGCTTGTTCGCCTCGGCGACGAAATCGGCCGGTTCCAGCGAGGAACTGCCGATGAGCAAGGTCATGCACGAGCTCGGCGTGGACGTGCTTGACCGGACCAGCCGCAACGACAAGTTGACCGCGGGCCAGCAGGACCTGATCAAGATTTTCGGCGCCGAGGTAATGGCCGATTTGAAACCGGGGTTGATGGTGAAGCCGCCCTATTCCGCCGACAAGATCGTGCTGATGATCGACGCGGCTCGGTTTGTCTCAATCGTCGCCAAGTCGGGATACGAGGAGGTCGCCGACACCGCCGCGGACATGATCAACAATCCGGAGATCAGCGACGCGGTGAAGCTGTATTACTTCAAGGCACTCAAGAATTTGTTCGCCGTGCGGAACCAGGATTTTCCGGAGAAATCGGTGATCACCAAGGCGGAGCGCGATGCGCAAGGCGATCAAGGCCCTGGTCGATTTCATCGCCCGCAAGCCCAAGATCGCGGCCAACACCCCGCAGGACGAGCTCGACGCGATTCGTTACGTTCGCCGCGAGGCAATTCGTGCCTGGGCCATGTTCGCCACCCGATCGTGCGCGTCGAGGGCAAGATCGAATGCCTGCCGGCGCTGGTGCTTTTGCGGGTCGCCAACATGGATCGGTCCATCGTGCCGTCGCCGAGTCTTTCGGAGCGGACCGAGGCGTTGATCGGCTATTTGAACTTGGACCCGGATAAGTCCATCAACATGGATTTCGCCGCCGGATTTGTCGGCACCGTGCTCAAGGACCTGGCGTCGGAATATCAGCGCGCAAGGGCGCTGCCGGCCAAAAACACCCCGGTAAGCGAGTTGCCGAAAGAGCCGCTGCCCGAGCGCGACCAGATGCCGTGGAAGTACGTCGGCCGCCGGCTATCGGTGAACCTGGCCGCTTGGCGCGACCGCTGGACCAACGAGTTGCCGCTGCCGCGTCCCGCCGATCAGGCGCAGCTGGTCTCCCGCATCGCCGACATTGGCGAAACCAAATTCCTGAAGCAAGCCATTGACGGCAAGCGCGCCGAGGTCGACGTCATGGCATTGCGCGATTGGCTGGACAATAACAAATTCCCGAACGTCCTGCTAATCAGCGAAGACAAGGAATCGTATATCGCGCGGCCCGAAGGGCCGTAATCCCATCAAGGTCTTAAGCAACCGCGGGCGGCGTCGTGAATTCAGCTCACGACGCCGCCCGCGGTTTTTTATTTCCGCTGAATATTCCCGCTGCTGTCCTTGATCTGACAAAAAATCGAGCGTAGAGTTGTACTGTACATCAGTCACCTATCGCTCGCGAGGTGATTCGATGCATCCCAAACCGGCCGGCGACGCGAGCCCTCTCGGTTCACTTCCCCCGATAGCCGGGTCGGGGGCCAAGGCCCTTGGGCGCCCTGCCCCCGCCCGGCTCCATCTCTCCGAGATCGACATGACTCGTCCCCGCGAAGACCGATTCGACGAACTCTTCCCCGGCAGCACCTTCACGCCCGAGGAATGCGAGTTCCTGCGCGCCATCGACCGCTACAAGGGCGAGACGGGCCGGAACTTTTTGTCCTGGCACGAAGTGCTCCGCCTGGTCAAGCAACTCGGCTACCGGCAGGTGCTGCCGCCTCGACCGCCGGTTTCACCGAGAGTCAAGAAGAAACCTCAACAGCGCTTCAGAACCAAATCCCACCGCGGCTTTTCCTCGAATTCGCGCTATTGAACCATTCGGAGCCTGCCATGTCTCTGTTGTCCCGTGTCACCTCGGTTTTCAAACGCCGCGCGGATGCTCCCGCCGCGACTCTGACCGGTCTGTTCGCCGGGCCGAGCCTATCGCGGCCGGCGGGCTGGTGGCGCGACGACCAGGTCGAGCAACTTCGCAACTATCAATCCTGGGTCTACGCGGCGGTCAACGCCATCGCCCAGGAGGTGGCCCATCAACGGCCCTTTGTTTTTCGCGAAACCGGCCAGGCCGATCACGAACAACTGCCGCTGCCCGGCACTCATCCGCTCGTCCGGCTGCTCGCCCATCCGAATCCATGGATGACGCGCTGGGAACTTTGGTATCTGACGGTGGTTTACCTGGAACTGACGGGCAATTGTTATTGGTACGCGCCGAGCCGGCGCGGCTCGGGAGTGCCCGCCGAGCTGTGGGTGGTGCCGTCGCCTTGGGTTCGCATCATTCCCGATTCCGAGCGTTTCGTGCGCGCGTACGAAGTCGCCGTCCCGGGTTCGCCGGCGCAAATCTTTTCGTCCGACGAAATCATCCATCTCAAATATCCCAATCCGCTCGACCCGCACTATGGCCTGTCGCCGTTGCAAGCCAACGCTTTGACGGTGGACGCCAACACGGAACTGCTCAAGAGCCGCTATCAGGCGTTTCACACCGGTCAAAAGCCGGGAATCGTGCTTTCCAGCGATCAGATCCTCACCGAACCAGTGGCCCGGCGAATGGAGGAGAAAATTCAAGCGCAATTGGGCGGCCGCGAGAATTGGCATCGCCCGCTGGTGCTCGAACAGGGGCTCAAAGCCTCGCCGTGGACGCTCACGCCCGCCGAGATGGACTTTCTCAATTCCGCGCGATGACGCGCGACGAAATCTTCGCCCTGTTCCGCGTGCCGGCGCCCGATCGCCGGGCTGGTGGAAAACGTCGGCCTGGGCGCCGACATCTGGTTCGGCGCCCGCGTTATGTTTTGCGAGGGCACGATCCAGCCAAAACTCGAACTGATCGGCCAAACGCTGACGCGCGACGCTCGGCCGCCGCTGCAATCCGGAGGCCTGCATCGCCTTTCCGGAATGCAGCCCGCGCAACCAGGAGCAACGCCGCCAGGACGATGAACTCGACGCGAAAATGGGCCTGCGCACCTACAACGAAATCCGCCGCGCCCGCGGCCTGCAGCCGTATGCCGACCCCAAGTTTGACGTGCCCATGGTTTCTAACAGTGATCAGTGAACAGTAATCAGTGATCAGTGAACAGTAATCAGTTTGTTGAATTTCGATTAATCCCTGGCCCTTCCAATTCTCGCCACTGTTTACTGATCACTGACTACTGATCACTGATCACTGATCACTGATCACTGATCACTGACTACGATCACTGATCACTGATCACTGACTACTGACTAGATCACTCACCTCTGGAGTGCACATGTCTCCTCCCATCACTCGCGACGCCCCGCCACTCGTTCGCCTCGATGCCGACGCGGCGGCTTTGACCATCCGCAGCGTGATTTCGACTTCCGAGACCGACCGCGCCGGCGACATTGTCGTGCCGTCGGGATTGCGGAATGTCGACGAGTTTCTCCGCAATCCGGTGGTGCTCTGGGCGCACCAGCGAACGCTGCCGCCGGTGGGCGTTTGCCGCCGATTGGAAATCCAAGGCGATCGGATCGTCGCCGAGACGCAATTTGCCAAGGGCGTCCCGTTCGCCGAGGATGTGTTCCGGCTCTACGAGCAAGGAATCTTGCGCGCCTGGTCGATCGGCTTCGAACCGCTGCGCGTCACGCCGCAACGCCGAGGCTTGCGTTACGACGAATGGAACTTGCTCGAATACTCGGCGGTGCCAGTCCCCGAAAACCCGCGTGCTCTCACCGTCGCCGTGCAAAAAGGAATCGTGCAAGACGAGACGCTCAAACGATGGCTCATGCAATCGATTGATCTGTTTGGTGATTTGGTTCATGAAACGTCATGACCACAGCGTCACAGAGTGCACAGAGAAGAAGCGATTGCGACTCCCTAATTCTCATCTCTGTGTGCTCTGTGACTCTGTGGTTCAACTCTCCTTCCCCATTTCCATTTCCCTGGAGGTTTTCTCATGTCCGAAACGATCGACAAATTCCAGACCCGCGCCGAGTTCGCGCAATTCATCGAGCAAACGGCGGCGAGCGCGGTCGAGAAGGCGCTCGCCAGCGCGCCGCCGCCGATCGAGCGGCGCGTGCCCTGGGTCACCAGCGGGCCGGTCGGCCAGGACTCCGCCGGCTATTCGCGTGCTCAAGGCCGCCGCCTTCGCCCTGGGCTTTCTCGGCCCGGATCAGGCCAAGGAAGAGCTTCATGTGCACCATCAATTGAAAGATCTGTACCAGACCTACGGCTTCGTGCCGCACCTGGGGCACGCGTCGTTTCTGGTGCCGCTGGCGACGGCGCACTTGCCGGCGTTCGAGCCGCGCGGCCAGCGCTTGCAGCAGGACATCCGGGCCAAGATGCTCGCCCATCGCGATCGCTTCGATCCGGATGAAGCCGCCTGGCTCGCCCGGCGAATCGGCTTTCGCTCCAAGGCGCTCGGCACCACCAGCGACATCGCCGGCGGCTCACTCGTCGGTTTTCCGATGCTGGGTGAACTGATCGAGTTGCAGCGCAACCTCGAGGCGTTTGCCAATGCCGGGCGCAGGAAATCGCGCTGCCGCCCAACGGCCGCGTGCAATTTCCCAAACTCACCGGCGGCTCGACCGCTTACTGGGTGGGCGAGGCGAGCAGCATCACCGAAAGGCACGCCAAGCACCGGCAACCTGGATTTGCAGGCCAAAAAACTGGGCGTTTTCGTCAAGCTCAACAACGAGTTGTTGCGCTTCGCCAGCGCCATGCGCGGAGGGGCTGGTGCGTTTCGACATGGCCCGCGTGGCGGCGCTCAAGGCCGACCTGGCGATGCTCGAGGGCACCGGCGGCACGCAGATCAAGGGTCTGCTGACCTACAGCGATATCGGCACGCTCTCGGCGAGCACCGCCGGCGCGAATGGCGACACCTTCGAAGCCCAGGATGTGGCGCGCATGGAAGGCGCGCTGCCCGACGCGGTCGCCGCGCCGACCGCCTGGCTGATGCGCAAGGACATGTATGCGGCGCTGATGAATCGGCGGGCCGACGCCGTGAGCGCCGCCGATGCCGCGGGCCCGTTCCTGTTTCATCCGTCCCGTTCGGCGGCGGATGCGCCGCCGGCGGAACTGTATGGAACCAAGGTCGTGCGTTCGTCGCAGATTTCGAACACGCGCACCAAGGGCGCCGGCACCGACCTCTCCTATATCCTGGTCGGCTACTTCCCGGATTGGATTGTTTCGCGCATGGGCGTGATGGAGTTTCTCGCCTCCGGCCTCGGCGACACCGCGTTGCAAAACGATCAGACCTATTTGCGCGGCATCCAGCACATCGACGCCGGCCCGCGCCACGCCGCCAGCTTCGTGCTCTGCGATCAGCTTGTTGTTGGTTAATTCTTTGTTCTTTTTGTCAGTTGCTTTCAGTTGTCAGTTGTCGTTTCAGTTGTTCGTTCTTTGTTTCAGTTGTACTTCGTGACAACTGGCCACTGACCACTGACAAAGAACAACTGACAACTGACCACTGACCACTGACCACTGACCACTGACTGACACTGATCAACTGACAACTGACGACAACTGACAACTGACAACTGACAACTGACAACTGACAACTGACAACTGACAACTGACAACTGACAACTGACAAAGAACAAAGTACAACTGACCAATTCCAAAAAAGAGGTTTCCCATGTCCACCAAGATTCAAGACATCGCGAATGAGATTATCCTCGGCGTCGGCTTGGCGCCGCAGACGATCACCGGCAGCGCCAACGGCTCCAGCGGAGACATGATCAATGGCGACGGCCCCTGCTTCGCCATTCAGCAGGTCGGGACCGTCAGCGGCACGAGCCCGACACTTGCCGGCAAGATCCAGGAATCAGACGACGGCTCGAGTTGGAGCGATATCAGCGGCGCGACCTTCACGACGGCGAGCGCCAGCAGCAACTATCAGTGCATCAATTTCGAACGCGCGAAGCGCTACCTGCGTTACGCCGGCACCGTCGGCGGCACCAGTCCGAGCTTCGCCGTCGCCGTGGTGATCAGCCAGCAAAAGAAACAGATTTGAACCATCTTGATTTAGCCGCGGCGCGCTCCGCTGCGCGTCGCGGCTAAACAAGGAGCTATCATGTCTCTCGATACACTCGCCAATGTCAAATCGCGATTGGGAATCACCGGATCGACCGATGATACAATGCTGGCGTTGCTGCAGGACTCGGCGGATGCCTGGATCGCGAATTTCACCGGCCGCGATTTCGCCGGCGGCGCCTTCACCGAATATTTCCCGGGCCATTCCGAGTTTTTGCATCTCGCGAATTTCCCGGTCGCGTCCATAACCAGCGTGAAAGTTGATCCGTCGGAAACTTTCGGTTCCGACACGGTGATTTCCTCATCCACTTACGCGGTGCATTCGCAGCGCGGCGTTATTCAGTCGAAAGTTGGACCGTTTGTCGGCAATGATCGGCGGCCGGGCCTGGTCAACGCCGACACGCCGAACTGGACCGCGAGCCCGCGCGCCGTGCAGGTGATTTACACGACCGCCACGAGTGCCGTGCCCAACGACGTCAAGGAAGCCTATGCCCAACTGGTCGGTCACTTTTATCGTCAAGTGAAAACGCAGGTCGCGGCCGATTTCCAAAACATCGATCGCGAGCGCTTCGGCGACGTAACGATCAACTATCGACTGGATCAACTCGTGAAGTTGCCGCTGCCGCCGGACATCGAACGGCTGTTGGCGCCGTATCGCACTCCCACCATTTAGGTGAATCATGATTCTCACCGATTCAATTTTCACGTCGAGCTGCGACATCTATCGCCCGTTCGGCGCCGGTTGGCCGACGACCTCGAGCATATCCTGCCGGTTGATCCCCTCAACGCCAACGGAGGTTTCCGGCCTGGGCACGCTTTTCAGCGATTACATCGATCTCGATGAATCGGTGGACATTCGCGACGGCTGCACGCGGACCGCCGGGACGACGACCGTGGTCTACGCCGACGGCGACGAGGTGCGAATCCCTAACGCTTCCGGCACCCGGTACGTTGTAACATGGGTGGTGACGATGAATCGCGGCACGAGGCATGCATTTAAGCGTGCGTATTTGCTGCGCGACACCGCGGTTTGGCCGGGCCCGTGAGGAACAGCGGGCAATTTTTCGCCTAAACGGAACCAAATATCGCCTAAACTGTTAATGAGAGCATCCCGCCGGGCCCAAATGATCTTCGCGGGCCTTTTGAATTGTCCGGAGTCAGCCATGTCGAAACTTCGCATCATCCTGGTTATGACCGCGGCTCTGGCCGGCGTCGGCACGATGTTGGCGGATCAAAAACCCCGCGACGCGAAGGCCGCTCAGAAGGCCAAGCGCGAAGCCCGGCTGAAAGCGCGAGCCGAAGCCGCGGAAAAGGCCGCCGCGGAAGCCAAAAAAGAAGCCGAGGAAAAGGCCAAGGAAGAGCGCGAAGCGAAGGAAAACGCCGCGGAGATCAAGGCGAAGCTGTCGAGCTTGCCCAAGCACGAGTTTCATTCGCTGACGAAGAAGATCGACGAGGAAATCAACAAGCGGCTCGCCGCGGAAAAAATCCCCGCCTCGCCGAAAGCGGACGACGCCGAATTCATGCGCCGGCTTTACCTGGACCTCACCGGCGTGATCCCGCCCTCCGATAAGGCCGCGCAATTCATCGACAGTAAGGACCCAAACAAGCGCGCCAAGCTGATTGATGAGATGCTCACCAGCCCGGCGTTCGGCAAGCATCAGGCCGACATCTGGGACAACTTGCTCTTTCAACGAACCACCGACAATCGCGCCGTCAAGAAGGAGCCGCTCACCGAATGGCTCGAAAAACAATTCGATGACGGCGTGACCTGGAACAAAATCGTCAGCGAGATTTTGACCTCGACCGGCACGCAAGAAGAAAACGGCGCCTCGACCTTTTTCCTGGCCTCGCTGTCGGCGGACAAAATGGTCGATGCCACCAGCAAGTTGTTCATGGGCATCAAGATGGAATGTGCCCAGTGCCACAATCACCCGTTCACCGCCTGGAAGCAAAACGACTACTGGGGCATGGCGGCGTTTTTCATGAATGTGCGGGTGCAGGGCAACACCAAGAATGCCAAGAAGGGCGCGACGCCGGGCGTGACCGAGAACGTTCGCGGCCGCCAGCGCAATCTGCCGATCTCGGCCAAGAAATTGCCGCCGAAGTTTTTCCAGGCGGACGAAGCGAAAGTGACTCGCAACGAACCGCTGCGGCCGGTGCTCGCGAAATGGCTGACCTCGCCGGACAACAAATACTTTAGCCGGGCCTGGGCCAATCGGGTTTGGGGCCAGATGTTTGGCGTCGGGATCGTCAACCCGATCGACGACATGCATGACGAGCGCGTGCCATCGCATCCAGAGTTGCTGAAGGAATTGGCGAAGCAGTTCGCCGCCAGCGACTTCGATATTCGCTTCCTCTATCGGCGCGATCGCCAACAGCGAGGCCTACCAGCGCACCAGCAGGCCGGTCGCCGGCAATGAAAAAGACACGACGCTTTTCAGCCACATGAATATCAAGGCGTTCACGCCCGAGCAGCTTTACGATTCGCTGACCGCGGTGCTCGGCGAGCCGGGCGGCAATGCCCGACAACGACCGAATGCCAAGGCCGCCGCCAATGCCAAGCGCCGGGTGAGCCCGCGCGACGGTTTTGTCAATTTCTTCGGCACCGACGACAATCCCAAGGCGACGGAATATGAGGCTGGCATCCCGCAAGCCCTGCGGATGATGAACAATCCATTCACCGCCCGTGTTTCAACGCGAGTAGCGCGCGACTTGACCAAAGGTTTGGATCGCGATCAAGCGATTGAAAAGTTATACCTGCAAACCCTCGCCCGACGCCCAACGTCCGAAGAGTTGAAGAAACTGACCAGCTATGTCGCCAAGAATTCCGACGGCTACGGCGACATTCTCTGGGCAATCCTGAATTCGTCGGAATTCACGCTGAACCATTGACCGCACGGGAATTCGTAGGGTGGGTCGAGTCTTCGAGGCCCACCATGAGAACCAGGGAATTCGTAGGGTGGGTCGAGTCTTCGAGGCCCACCATGACTTTGAAACGATCTTTGAAACAAACGGTGGGCCTCGAATACTCGACCCACCCTACAGAACCATGGAACGTTCGAACGAGGGTTTGATCATGCTGCGTCGCGACTTTTTGAAATTCTCGTCGTTGGGATTGTTGGCCCCATCGCTGTCGGGCTGGCTCGACGCGCTGGCCGCCCGCGGCCGCCAGACCGGCAGCAAGCACAAGTCCTGCATCCTGCTGTGGATGGACGGCGGGCCCAGCCACAAGGACACCTTCGACCTGAAGCCCGGCACCAAGGACGGCGGCGAGTTCAAGCCGATCAAGACCAGCGTCCCGCGGCATCCAGATCAGCGAGCACTTCCCGAAGTTCGCCCAGCTGATGAAGCACGCGGCCATCCTCCGCGGCATGAGCACCGGCGAGGGCGCCCACGGCCGGGCCAAGTATTACCTGCACACCGGCTACAAGGAAGGCATCGGCGGCCTGATCTATCCGAGCCTCGGCTCGATCGTCTCGAAGGAACTCGGCCGAACCGGAGTTCCCGCTGCCGAACTTCGTCTCCGTCGGCAACCGCAGCTACGGCGCCGGCTTCCTCGGCGCCCGCATCAGCCGCTGATCGTCGCCGACCCGGCCCGCGGCGTCGAGAACCTCAAGCCGCTGGTCGAGCGAAGGCCAGTTCGACAACCGCGTCGGCCTGCTGCGAGGAGATGGAGCACGGCTTCTTCAACGCAGTATCAGGCCGACGCCGTCGGCCGACCACCAGCACGACCTACCAGCGGGCCGTCACGCTGATGCAGTCGAAGGAAGCCAAGGCGTTCGACCTGTCGCAGGAGCCGGCGTCGAGCCGGTCGACATACGGCAGCGGCAAGTTCGGCGAGGGCTGCCTGCTGGCCCGCCGGCTGGTCGAGACCGGCGTGCCGTTCGTCGAGGTGACCCTCGGCGGCTGGGACACGCACCAGAACAACTTCGACCGCGTCAAGCACCTGTCGCAGCAGGTCGACCCGGCCGATGTCGCGCGCTGGTCAGCGACCTGAAGGAGCGCGGCCTGCTCGACAGCACGCTGGTGATCTGGATGGGCGAATTCGGCCGCACGCCGCAGATCAACACGCGCGGCGCCAAGCCCGGGCCGCGACCACTACCCGCGGGCCTGGAGCACCGTGCTGTTCGGCGGCGGCATCAAGGGCGGCCAGGTCATCGGCAAGACCGACGAGGAAGGCGCCGCCGTCGTCGAACGAATGGTCAGCGCCGTCGACTTCATGGCGACGGTCTGCAAGGCGCTCGGCATCGACTACAACAAGCAAAACCAAACGCCGATCGGCCGCCCCATCCGCATCGCCGACCGCGGCGCGAAGCATATCGAGCAATTGTTCTGAGGTTGGACGCAGGCTACGGACGAATAGAAGCCCACCCGAAAGCAAGGGTGGGCTTTGTTATTTGCAAGCAAATCTTGCTATAATTCGCTCAAGCAAGCCAATTCGGCAAACGGAGATTGTCATGACTACAATCATCACCCGTGGCGAAGTGGATCAGAATAGATATCTCCGGCTCGCGGTAGACTGCGACCTGCCTTGCAGATTTGCGTGAAGACCGGCAATTGTTTCAAGGAGCCAATCCTCAGTGATTTCGATTACTCAGCAACACCAATTCAACTTCCACAAGATCCAGTCATAGTCCCGTTGATTTCACCCCGGCGTCCCCGCGGTCATCTGCTCCCTTTGCGCCGAACTGCGCCGATCGAGAATCTTTTGCCGGATCGCGCCGCGGATTTCATCCACCTTCTTCGGTTTCAGTCCGGCCAATTCCATCCGTTCGGCGACCACCAGCAACCCCGGCTTGGTCAGCCCGGCGAGCGGGGCCAGGTCGACTTCGATTTGCTCCATTGAAAGGGACAAATCGCCCGAACGATCGTAAAGATTACGAACATTCGCGGCCACCTCGCTGGGGTCGGCTTTAGCCTTCGCGGTCGAAGCGCGGGTTCGCTTCGCGGGGCCGGCCAGAGTTCCGGTGGTGTGATATTCGTGAGCCTTGGCGAGAAATCGACCAAACTCGGCGATCGATTGCGCCGAATGGGGAAAGGGCATCGGCTGTCGTCGCGAGATCCTTCGCCGCGGATTTCGCGCCGGACGCTTCGAGCAATTTCGAAAGATCGTTGAAATGTTGCTTCAAATCGTGGACGATCATTTAGCGGCTCCTGACGCGACAACGATTGACTTCTTGGGCCGGCACGAATGCGGCAGGCGTTCCGCCAATTCATCCGCCAGCTTGACGAAGCTCGCGAACGATTTGTCCTTTGCCTTGAGCGGTCGGCGTTCGTTCTCCGCGTCGCGAATGTCGGTGCTTTGCTGGACGAGCGTCCGGCACATCGCCACCGGCTCTCCCCACGCCTCATGACATTGATCGCGAAGGGCGTTCCACAAGTTGCTCTCTTCGCTCGAAAGACCGCTGTCGCGATAAACGCGATTGGCCGCGATGCCGATGATCTTGAGATCAGGATTCAGGTTTTGCCGAAGCATCCGAAGCCAGCCCATCATTGGGCGCACGCGATCGGTCGCCGACTTGCTCGGCATCACCGGAATGAGCAGGAAATCCGCCGCGGCCAGGGCATTGACGCACGAGATATTCAACAACGGCGGACAATCAATCAGCACCAGGTCAAATCGCGAGTTGCAATCGGCGTCATGCAATGCCCGGCGAAGCAACAGCCGCGGATCGTTCTTGCCCGGATTCAACAGCCAGTGCACGGTCAGATTCAATTCCGCATACGCCAGCGTGTCCGCGCTGCCGACCAGTTCAATTTTCGGCTCCGAGCAGACATGGGCGCAATCGAGCAAGCGCGGCTGGTTCCCCGCCATTGACTCTTCGAAAAAATGCTGAATCAATCGGCGTTCGCGCGAAAGTTGCTGAAGCTCCTCGCCCGAGATGTAAAGGCTCGTCAACGAGGCCTGCAAATCGAGATCGACGAGCAAGACCCGCGCCCCGCCGCGGGCAAAGGCGGCTCCCAAGTTCGCGGCGAGCGTGGTTTTGCCCACCCCGCCCTTTAGATTCAAGACGGTCAAGATCGGGACTCGCCGTTCAGACAAGGGCACGAACGGAGCCGTCGCGTCGTTTGGCTTCGCTCGCCAGGTCAATCCTTCCATCTGCTGAGCGATCCGCAACGTCCGATTCAGTCGATCGACGATCCGCTGAAGGCGCTCGCGTTCGGTTTCGGACTCGGACAAATCCTCCGAGAGATGCTTCGTCTCCTCACGCGATTGGTCGAGTTGCTTTTTCAATCGAGCGCGTGCGGGCAATTCGATAGCCCGCAGTTTCTTCAGTTCCTCGCGTGCCTCCCGCAGTTCTCGCTGAGCACGATCACGCTCGGCGGTCAATTCGCGGTCCTGCTTGCGATAATAGTGCCGCCAAAACGCCCAACTGCCGGCGACGAGCACACCAAGAATGCCGGCGACACTCGCCCAAAACGCGATGTCTCCATACCAGGGAGATTGGTCCGCGGCGAAGGTGACGATCGGGGCCAACATGGCAGTACCACACAACGACAGCCGGCGAGTCTCTGTTTGACCTTATTCGAAACGCAGGCGCTGTCGAGTGAACCGGCGTCCGATGGAAAAGCATCTAACAACTTCCTCTCGAATTTTATTGACATTTCCCTTCCCGCCGATTCCACTTCTGGTGTCCGCAACCGGGAAATGCGGCTCTACGCACTTTGACGCGGCCGGCGGCAATGCGGTAGAGTCATCTTCGGATTAATTATCCCAGTAGTTGGGAGTCGCCTCATGGCCAGGAAAACTGCCCCGACCAAAGGCAAGCTCGCGGGGAAAACCATCGCGTTCGTTGGCAAGTTTGGTTACCGCGACATGTGGTTGGAGCAATATCAAAAATTCACATCCATCGAGGGCGGCAAGGTCGTCGATGTCGCGTCGACTGTGCCCGACTATTTGATCACTGGCGAAGGCCGCGGAGGCAATCCGCCTGCCCTCGTCGCCAAGATTCAAGCCAATCACCCGGCGGTGCGGGTTCTCGATGTCGCCGGCTATTGCAAGTTCCTGTTGCCGACGCGCGATCAGTTAATATCCATGCTTCACGCTGCAGCCCAGGATCACAGCTACTGGGAACTATTCCAGGCAATGCTTCGAAACGCCGGAGCGAGCATCGATCTAAGCGGCGCGGATTTGCGAAAAGCCAAGCTGCGCGGCGCGGATCTTAAACAGACAACGATGGATGGCGTGGACTTGCGCGGTGCAGCGGCCCAATTCACCCACTTCCCGGCCTTAAACGATGCTAAACTTGACGGCGCTGACTTAGACTCTGCATACCTGATGGGCGCCACGAACTGCAGCTTCCGCAAAGCCAACATGCCGGAAGCGTGGTTCTTCGACACTCACAAGTGGAACCAGACGGTTAGCTATCCGAATTGCGACTTCAGCGGCGCAACGATTACCAAGACCCAGGGACGCCGCACGCATGCGCCCGACTGCATCTTTCGCGGCGCGGATCTCTCCGGAAGCGAATTCGAGGAATCGGATTTCGAACGCGCCGACTTTACCAATGCGAATCTGAGTGGAATCAAACTCCACAAGGCCAAGCTCCAGGATGCGAAGTTCCATCGCGCGAATCTTCAGCGCCGATCTCCGCGAAGCATCGCTCGCCAACGCCGACCTGACCAAGGCCAATCTTCGCGAGGCGGTTTTGATCGGCGCGGACCTGGCCGGCGCGAAGATCGATGGCACCGACTTCACCGGTGCAAATCTAACCGGGGCGAAAATCACCGGCCTTGATCCTGCCAAGGCGAAAAACTTCCAGGTGCGCCGACCGCGCAAGCCGGGGCCGAAACTTACTGAATTCGCCAAGGTGGCGGCAGGCTCTCAAAAGTTCGACACCAGCGCCGAACTCGATCTCGGCGACGGCAACTGTGTTGTCATCGGCGCCACCGGCCGATCAGTGCCCGGCGGAATGTTCTATCACAACGCGGCCTCAACGTTTTGCACTCCCGACTCGAAATACGGAGATAGCGAATACCATCATGCCGCCACACTCGAACAGGAAATGATCGCCGCCGCCGATGCGCTGGTCGATCGGCAAATTGCGTTTCGACTCGATCAAGGCGAAAGGTTCGAAGTGCCCCATGCGCGGCCAGGAGCTTCTGGATTTGGCGTTGGCCGCCTGGTGCGAAGCCTGTGGCGTGGACATTCCGTCCTCCGAAGCGCTGCAACAAAAGAAAGCCGAGCATGAGGCGCAAACAGCCAGCCTTCGCGAGACCATGCTGGCGGAAATTCGCGGCGGACCCGCCGGCGTCAAGAAATGGAAGCTGCGCCGAGCCAGGAAACGCGCCCAGATCGGCAAGCTTCGAAAACTCGATTTCTCCAAGGCGAAACAGGCCGGAATTGACTTCGAGGAGCGCGATCTGCAAGGCTGCAACTTCGACGGCGCCAATCTCAAGAGCGCCAAGCTCGAATCTGCTCGGCTGGACAAGGTCAGTTTTGCCAACGCCGATCTCGGCGGGGCCAGCCTTCGACACAGCCATTGCTCAGATGCCTCGTTTGAAAGCGCGGATCTAAAGAAGTGCATTCTGCGCGGCTGCACATTTCGCAACGCCAACTTCCGGGACGCTGATCTTTCCGGATGCGAAATGCACTATTCCGATCTTCGCGGCGCCGACCTGTCGACTGCAAAGGTCGACGGCGTGAACTTTGAAGGCGACAGCTTCGATGAGAAAACGCAGTTTCCGGCCGGGTTCGTGCCGCCCGAGGACATGCTGTGGAAAGGCATCGGGGCGCGGCCTGGCAGTGCTCCCCCGCCACCTCCGCCCACGCCCGGCACGCTCGACTTCGAAACTTTCTTTGAGCATCTTTCGAGCAAGGTCGAGGCCGCCCGCATTCAAAAAGCCACCGCCATGCTGAAGGCGGAGAAATTTGAGTTATTCGCGGATGTGAAGGCCGATTCGCTCGTCGGCGTGGTGAAAAGCCAGTCCAACGCCGACCTGGTCTATTCGAGCCGGCTCTGTTCCGACGGCAAATTCAGTTGCTGCACGCAGAACCTGAATCCCTGTGGCGGACTTCGCGGGGCGCTGATGCAAGCATTTGCTGGTTCTGGTGGTCGGGCTGGCCAAGGCGGGCAAGCTCGATTCCGCCACCGTCAGCGCCTGGGTCGATTTGAGCCGGACGCAAAAGCCGGAGATCGATAAGGACGTGATGAGCGAAACCTTCCTGCGTTACAAAGGCGCCGAGGCGGGCGAGGTCGATTGGCGGCCGACCGAGACGATTCCCGAGGATTATTACGCACTGTAATGGAAACCACCGACGAGATTGTGCAAGTCATCGACCGACTCCAGGGCGAATTCGAGGATCTCGCCGTGCGCGCGGCCTGCGCACCGCCGGGCCGTCGAATGTCGCCCGGCTGCGTTCCCTACACGAGGAGTTCGAGCGGATCGGCGCGGGGCATCTGGCGGGCCGGATCGCCACGCTGATGAAGGCGCTGGAAACCGGCGATCGTTCGGCGGCCGCCGCGCTGCTCGGCGCCGCCGCCAGCCTGCGCGTCTTCGAGCGCGTGCTCACGCTCAACGTCGCCGGCGCAATGCTCCAAGGCGCGATCGAGAAAAAGGATGGCGAATCATGAACCTGGCCGCCGCCGATCGCGTGAAGCTCGAAAAACTGCTCGGCGACCTGGCCGGCGCGATCGAGGAATTGCTGCTCAGCGGCCTGACGACGGCTTCCGACTCGACACGACAGTCGCTCGAAGTTGCTTTCCGCGAGGCCTCGCGCATGCGGCTGTTGCGGCTGGGGTCCACCTTGCGCGTGGCCAATGAAGAACTCGGCCGCTTCACCGCCAACCGGGCCGAGTTTTCACGCAAGCGGCTGGTGTTCTTTCTGAATCGCGCCTGGCTCTTGAGCCGGGGATTTTTGAAAGCACTTTCGGAAAACGACGCTCCCGCGTTCGATCGGTTGCTCTGGACGCCGGCCAGCGAGCCCGTGGAAAATCTCGAAGTTGTCACGCTTGGCGTCGGCAAAAAAGTTTCGAGGCCTTCGTCGCCTTCGAATTTCGCCTGCGCATTCTGGCGGAAGCCGGCAGGATCAAGGCAGGGCAGCGACTGGCCTGGTCGTGCATCTTTCCGGTCAAGCCGGGCGTCGAGATTCCCGCCGAAGGGTTTTTGCATTTGCCGCAAAAGCAGAAGTTCAACGCGAGTCTGTTTCTCGACCGCAAGGTGATCGCGATTTCCAGCGCGGCCGTCGCCATCGACGAAGCCGGCCACGGGCGAATCAGCCTCGGTGAGACCAGCACGCTGTCGGCCGGCGCCAAGTTCGAACAATGGGACAATTTTTTGCATTGGGACCCGGCCGCGGCGGCGGAGCGAGTCCAGGCCCACCAGGCGGGGCCGCTCGATCTGGAAGTCGATCTTCAGGAAGAAGTCGTTTTGACTGACTGGCAGATCGGCGAGCCGATCCAGCGCGACAAGGACGGCCCCTGGGTCTATCCGGTCGCGTCGGATCGGCTCGTGTTCGACGCCATCGTCTCAAAGAGCGTGGAGGGCACGGCACTGAAGGCGAAACTCGACGAGCAGCGAAAAAAGAAACGCCGGCCGCCCCTATATGGCCTGATGCATTACGAAAAATGCCGGCTCATGCTGCAACCGTTGACGTTGTTTGGTCCGGATGGCCCGGAGTATCTGACGATCTCGAGCGAGTCGATCGACCGCGCCGCCCTGTTGAAGGCGTTGAAATTGACCTGAGAATTCATCCGCGGATTGCACCGATTTCGCGGATTGTCTGAATCTGATTTGTGTAATCTGCGAAATTCGCGGTTAACAAAGGAAGCAACATGGCCAAGAAACTCGAATCGAATTCCGAAGTGCTCTACGAGCCGGCGGAAACTCGCTATGCGGATCAGATCGAGGCGTTGCTTCAAAATGATTCGGATGCGCCGCCGCGGCCCTGGCGGCTGTCGCCCCGCTCTGTCCTGGCCTACGTCGTCGGCGGAAAAACGCTCAAGGCGAAAATCGACGGCAAGTCGGTTGAAGTCCCGATCACGCGCAAATTCTTCGGCGACGACGCCATCGTCGAACGGGCCATCGTCACGCTGGCATCCGAGCGGGCGCTCCTGCTGGTTGGCGAGCCGGGCACCGGCAAAAGCTGGCTCTCCGAGCATCTGGCCGCCGCGATCACCGGCAATTCCAGCCTGACGATCCAGGGCACCGCCGGAACCACCGAGGAGCACATCAAGTATTCGTGGAACATCGCCCGCGTCATCGCCGAGGGGCCGAAGCCGGAAAATCTCATCCCCTCGCCGACGATGATCGCCATGCGGCAGGGCGGCATCCTGCGCTTCGAGGAAATCACGCGCTGCGTGCCCGACGTGCAGGACGCGCTGGTTTCGATTCTGTCGGACAAGGCGATCGCCGTGCCGGAACTGCCGGATCAGAACATGGTGCTGGGCCAAGCCCGGGTTCAACATCATCGCCACCGCGAACACGCGCGACCAGGGCGTGAATGAACTTTCCGCCGCGCTCAAACGGCGCTTCAACTACATCCACATCCCGGTCATCGCCGATCAGAAGACCGAGATCGAAGTGGTGCAACAGCGCTCGACCGAATTGATGCGGCGATACAATCTCCCGGCGAAGATTCCGCCCTCGATCGTGGAGTTGCTGGCGACGGTCTTTCGCGAAATGCGGCAGGGCAAGACTTCCGACGGCGTCAGCATTAAGAAACCGTCGACCTCCGTTTCCACCGCCGAGGCGATCTGCGTCGCGCTCGATTCCGCGCTGCACGCCCGCTTCTTCGGCTCCGGCCAGGTCACTTCCAGCGACGTCGGCCGCAATCTGGTCGGCTCGATCGTCAAGGAAGATCTCGCCGACTTGGCGGTGCTGAAAGAGTACATGGTGCTGGTCGCGAAAAAACGCGCCACCAAGGACAAAGCCTGGCAGGAATTCCACGACACCCTGGCGGACGTGGTGAAGTGAAAGAAGGGTGAACCACGAAAGACTCGGCGCGGTCCAGCCGCAACCGGGATTGGGACGTAACGCCACATATGAAGAAAACTGAACTCGAGTGTTCGCGACTGCCACACCATTCGAACAGAGAAATAAGGAAACCAGGAATGCAGGAATCTGAGTGCGTTTCATTCCTGCATTCCTGGCTTCCTAATGTTTCTGATTTTCTTCGTCTGGCGCGAAGTTTTTGAACAACAGTAACACGAAAAACACGAAAGAAGAGTTCTTGTATCCGTTTTTTCTTATGTTTCGTGGTTATGAGTTCTTTTTGCGAGCGCAATCTTGCAATCATTGACGGCGAATGGATCGACAGTTTCCCTTGACCACGAAGCGATTCGCGCTCAGGTCGATTCGGTCCTGGGCGAGCCGCTTTACTGGTTTCCGGTGCGGCATCATTCGCCCGCGGTGGCCCGGCATCTGGAAGCGGCGATTCTGGCGCGAAAGCCAAAGCTCATTTTCATCGAGGGGCCGCACGAGGCGAACGATCTCATCCCGCACATCATCGACGCCAAGACGAAGCCGCCGATCGCGATTTACTCCTCTTATCGCGATGACGACAATCGGCTCGGGCTGGCGGGCATTGCCGGCCCGGCGGCCGACATTCCGCCGCGCTTCGCCGTCTGGTATCCACTGCTCGCCTATTCGCCGGAATTGGTCGCGATGCAGACGGCGAAGAAACTCGGGGCCGCCGTCGTTTTCATGGACCTGCCACACTATGCGTTGCTCAAGCCGGTTTCAGAATCCGAACCGATGCCCACTCAGATTCCAGCCGAGGATGAATCGGAGCGCCTGATTGTCGAAAGCAGTTTTTACCAGGAACTGGCCAAATCCGCGGGTTATCGATCGTGGGAAGAGGCGTGGGACAGCTTGTTCGAGGCCCGCGAATTCGATGGCGTCGAATCCTTTCGCCGCGAACTGGCGTCGTTCTGCTGCGCCGCGCGAGCCACGTCGCCGGCGAGACGCATCGAGACCGACGGCACGCTCGAACGCGAACGCTTCATGTACAAAACGATTCGCGAAACCCTCGACAAGCGGCGAAGCAAGCCCGAGGAGGCCATGGTGGTTTGTGGCGGGTTTCACTTGTTCCTCGAGCGAAACGATGCGATTGAGCCGCCAGCCGCGCCGCCGGGAACGGTCTACACAACCGTGGTGCCGTATTCGTACTTCCGCGTCTCGGAGCTTTCCGGCTACGCTGCGGGCAATCGCGCCCCGCAGTTTTATCAACTCGCCTGGGACCTGCATCGCGACGGCCGGGCCGACGATCTGCTGGTTGAGCATGTCGTGGCGGTGCTGAAGCACACGCGCAAGGACGGCGAGGCGGCCTCTTCGGCCGATGCCATTTCGACCTGCCAGCACGCGGTCATGCTGGCTCGCCTGCGCGGCCGGCCCCAGCCGATCCTCGATGACATCCACGACGCCATCATCACCTGCTGCTGCAAGGGCGACCCGGCGGACGACGGCGTGCCGCTGCTCAAGGCGATGGACGCCGTCGGCATCGGCACGCGGATCGGCCGCGTCACCGATAAGCTTGGCCGCCTGCCGCTGGTCAACGATTTTTATGCCCAGCTCGACGACCTGGAATTCGGCGAAGTTCTCGGCAAGGAAAAGCGGCTCATCGTCACGCTCGACAAGCGCGAGGCGGCGCCCGCCCGGCGCTCGGTTTTTCTGCATCGCCTGCGCTTTCTGGAAGTCCCGTTGGCCGCGCTGGCGGACGCACCGTCGGGCGACTTTGCCACCGGTCAGATTTTTCGCGAGAAATGGGAATTGCGCTGGTCGCCGCAGGTCGAGCCGGCCCTGATCGAACTCAGCCTGCACGGCGACACGATCGAATCGGCGGTGTTGACTAAATTGCGCGAGGACCTGGCCAAGGACGAACTTCACGCCGGGCGCGCTGCGCTCGGCTGGCGCATTCGATCGACATGGACCTGCCCGATCTCGTCCGCCATCTGGAAGGAGCGTGCAGCCAGGCGATCGATGAGGACGCCCGGTTCGCCTCGTTGAGCCAAGGCGCTGACGCATCTGCTCGTTATTGATCGCTACGCGGTGTTCCGCAATCTTCGGCGGGACCTGCTCGACGAGCTCATCGTTCGCTGCTTTGACCGGGCCTGTTTCGCCCTGCCGGATGCGGCGTCGGCGCCGGAAGAGCAGCAACGCGACGTCGTGAGCGCCTTGCTGCAACTGGCCGAGGCGGTCGTTCGCGGCGATCGGCCGGGGCTGGAGCGCGATTTATTCGCCGAGCATGTCCGCAAGGCGGCCGAGCAAAGCACGGTGCCGTTTCTGCGCGGCGCGTTCCTGGGCATGCTGTCGGAAATTCGCGATCTGTCGCCCGATCTGCTCGCCGCCGAGGTCTCCGCGCTGGCCAAGGCGCCCGTGGACAAGATGACGACCGCCGGCGATTTCCTCGATGGCATCATGGCCACGTCGCGAACGTCGATCCTGCTGGGGGCCGAAGCGCTGGTGGGCGCGATCGACGAATTGCTCCGCGCCGCCGATTGGGACTCGTTTTTGGTGATGTTGCCGCGCATGCGCGCGGCGTTCGAACGCTTGCACGATCAGCAGCGCGATTCGCTCGCCGCCAAGGTCGCGCAGCGTTATGGCCTCGCCGAGGCCGAGTCGCTGACCGAGCTGCGCACCTCCGTCGCCGCGGCCGCGATGATCGCGCGCATCGATCAGATGGTTGCTCGCATCATGGAGAAATGGAACCTATGAGCGACGCGCACACGATCGCCCGCTGGCGGCTGGTGCTCGGTCAATCCGCCGAACAACACCAATTGAATTGCGAAGGCGACGAGCAATGTAAGCGGATCGAGCAACTGATCGGGTTCGTCTTCCACGAGATGAACGCCGGCGGCCGACCGCGCGATCGCCGCGGCGGCAAGGGTGCCCCGCAATTGACGATCCCCGATTGGGTCGATGCGGTCGCCGAGTTGTTTCCGCATCAGGCCAAGGAAGTGATGGAACGCGAACTGGTTCAACGCCGCGGCATCGGCGAATTGCTCGAAAAACCCGAACTGTTGGAAAAAGTCGAGCCGAATCTCGATCTGGTGAAGACGCTGCTCACCCATAAGGACCTTCTCAATCCGAAGACGCGGGTGCTGGCCGCAAGATCATCGAGCAGGTGGTTCGCCAACTGGCGGAAAAGATGAAGGTACAGGTCGAGCAATCGATCACCGGCGCACTCAGGCGCGATCGCCATTCGCCACGGCGGGTTTATCGCAACCTCGATCTGAAAACTACCATCCGGCGAAATCTCCACCACTACGACGCCGAGCGCGAACGGCTCATCGTCGATCGGCTCTGGTTTTTCGCCGCCGAGCGAAAGAAACGGCCCTGGCACGTCATTGTCACCGTGGATCAATCCGGCTCGATGCTCGATTCGGCGATCTTTTCGGCGGTGATGGCGTCGGTCTTCGCCGAGCTTCCCGGCCTGAGAACATCGTTATTGCTATTCGACACGGAAGTGGTCGATCTTTCCGATCAGGTCGGCCAGCCGGTCGATGTCTTGCTGTCGATCCAATTGGGCGGCGGCACCGATATCACCAAGGCGTTGCAATATGCCCAGCAACTGGTGCGCGAGCCGGCCCGGACGATTGTCGTGTTGATTTCCGATTTTTACGAGGGCCGCGAGGAACGCGACCTGATTCGCCAGGCTCGCGCCATGGCCGAATCGGGCGTGCGCATGATCGGGCTCGGGCGCTGGGTTACGATTGCCGCCCCGCCTATAACCGGAACACCGCGGCCAAGCTGCGAAAAGCCGGGATGGATATCCTCGTCTGCACGCCGGAAAAACTCGCCGAGTGCATGGCGGAAATTATTCGAAATTGATTAAGAGTGCCGAAAAGAATGAATGAGGAAGGCAGGAACCCAGGAAAAGATAACGGGTGTATTGTTCCTGTCTTCCTGCCTTCCTCATTCTTTTAGAGCCTCTAATAGATAATCGTGAATCCGCCGTCCGGCCGCGTGAACACGGCGACCAGGCTCCAGGTGGGGACGCCGTCGGCCTTGCCCCTCACGCTCGTGGGTCGGCCGTCTTTGTCAAAGACTTGCCAGGCGAGACTGCCGCCGCGATTCCAGCCGATGCCCTCGGTCCAGACCAGGATTGTCTCGCCTTTCGCATTTCCCGCGATGACCGGATGCTTGCGCCGGCCGCCCTGACCGGGCACGGTGATCGGCTTTGAATGTTTGCCGGATGCCGGATCGATATGCGTGAAGCGAACTTGCCCCGCCGATTCCCACGCGGCCAAAACTGTTCCGCCGAACTCGCCAAGAGCGAAACTGCTCATGGGGCAACTGGCGATGTTCCAATCGTCGAGCTTGTCGCTTTGAAACTTGCCCGAAAGGCTCTTGGCGGTGAGCAGGTAAGTATCGCGGTGGACCTTCTGCGCCGCGGAGCGATACAGAACATAGACGGCGCCCTTGTGGTCCGCGAAAGCGCACATTCCGCAGCAGCCGCAGCAGCCGGTTTCGCCATCGGAAATGGCCTTTTCCGCGGAGAAGGTTTTGCCCTCGTCGTGCGATCGGACAATCCACACCCGCCGATTGCCCTCGCCTTCGAGTCCGGTTTCCGGGGCGTGCCAAGCTACGCTGACATTTCCCGCCTCGTCGGCGCAAAGCGAGCCGCCGCCGTCGAGGCCGTAAGCCGATTGAATCAGGTTTCGTTGCGGCTCGAAGGCGGTTTTCTCATCGCTCATTCTCGCGTAGAGCATGGGCAAAGCGCAGTCGGGACCGCGGCTCGGCTTTGCTCGCTCCCATCCAGGCGACATGGGCGCGGCCATTTTTGCCGATCGCGAGTTGCGCCCGCGAATGTTTCCGGTCGCGATGACGCTCTGCGACTGACTGTTGACGCGTATCGGTTTCGAGAACGTTTTTCCGCCATCACGGGAGCGGACATAGAAAATGTCGCCGCCGCCATGCGGTCCGCGGAAGTAGATCAGGTGCAGCGTGCCCTTGGCGTCAACCGCCGCCTGCGGCTGAATGCCGCCATCCGGCACGCGGAGCAATGAAACCCGGCTCGGCTCGCCGGCGAATGAAGTCGAAGCCCCCAGTGAGCAGATGAAAAAAGCGATCCAGTGGCTCAGTTTCATACGCAGGCTCCTGTGAACTTGGCGATGCGATTATTCTCTGCCATCGCGAGCCATCGAGCAATGGCGTGGCCTTGTATTTGTCTCAGACCGAATCCTTATTGTTTTGATCGACAATTTCTAAGAAGACAGATTGGCTTTGCTCAACAATAGCGTTTGCGACGGTAATTTTTGGGCAAGATAGGCAATTCTTGGGCAGAATCACTTTCGGAAATGTTTGATGGTGAAAATCGGATCGAATTCGATGCCTTCGCGTTTGAACAGATCGGCTGCGCCTTCTTGACGATCAACGAGTACGATGATGCGCACGGGCACACATTCGGCTCGTCGCACAGCATCAACCGCCTTCATGATTGAACCGCCTTTTGTGGCCACGTCGTCAACGATAACAACCCTTGATCCGGGGCTCAGTCTGCCTTCGAGTATCTTTTTTGTACCATGCGTTTTAGCTGCATTGCGAACAAAGAATCCTTCCATCGTCCGGCCGTTTTGTTGATACGCATAGACGGCAGCTGAAGTGAGCGGAACAGCCTATTTCCAATCCGCCAATTGCCTGAATATCCAAGCTCTCGGTACGTTCATACAGAACTTGGCCGATGAGCGACGCGCCTTCGGATGATAAGAACAGCATCTTGGCGTCGAAATAAAAATCGCTCTTTTCACCGCTGGAAAGTGTGACTTCTTGCTCACGATAGCAACGCTCTCGCAGCAATTCAAAAAGCCTTTTTTCGGCGGCGGTCATACGCGGCATCCTCGCGTGGAACGGTGTGTAGGCGAGTTTACTTGCTTGCTGACCGATTTCAAGCAATTTCCAGCAACTTCGGGGCCGATGGCAGAACGTCAGCCCAAAAAACCGGTTCGATGCCAAGTTCGTACATTTCCTGGATCAACACGCAAATGTTGTGGCACAGGATTTTGCAGAGCACTTCGTTTTTCATGGCCGCATCGGTCTTGCTCCGAATGTGGTCCCGGAACTTGGCTTTGACCATGCTGAAGGTCGATTCAACGTTTGAACGCTTGTGATAATGTTTCAGGAACTCCTCTTGCCGGAAGCAAAAGTAATGGAACATTTTGGCGAACAATCCGCCAGCGGCCCCGGTCGAATTTTCCTTGAACGGGATGAATGCGTTCCCGCCATGCGATGCCACGGTTTCGAGATTGGCTTGCGACAGGTAAGCCTTGTCGCCCGAAATCTCATTGATCTTGAAGTTCTGCGCTATGGGTTCAGTCAGCGGAAAGAACTGCGGGCAATCCGCCGCGTGCATGTCGTGAATTTCAACTGACGTAACGACGTTCGTCTTAACGCCGGTGCAAATGTGGACCTTGACGAATGCGAGGCCTGACATTTCCTTGCCGTACTTCTCGTTGTACCACTTCACGAATCGGCAGGTTGAAAAACCGGATGAATCAATCGCGAAATCGACTTCGACAGTTTTGAGTGGCAAGGCACTCTGAAAGATCAAATCGCGAAGGATGTGGAACAAGTTCGCGTCTTCTAGGTAGTTGAAAATGCTATTGTAATGCGGCATCTTTTCGATGTACCCCTTTTCCTGCGCCGCCCGCAAGTCAGACATAAACCGACGACCGCTGAAGGTCGATTAGATTTTGAAGCAAGCCGAGAAGATCATGTCGCGAAGCGGAATTGGCTTGCGACCCGGTCCGGTTTTTCGCTGCGGTTCTGGAACGCCGCGGCAAAGATCATGGAGCAGCATTAGGAACTTATCTTTTTCGTTGGTTTGGGCGGCGTTGTACGCGGGCCATACTTGCTTATACGTCTTGCGGATTTTTTCCGTGACCTTGACGGTCTGCGTCACGGTTTCCGTGCCGTCGGGGAATAGCTCGCGCTGTTTCACGAATTCGACCGCGAAAAGGTGTTTGCACTTGATTCCAAGGGCTTCATGGTCCGGGCAGGAGCAGAACGGCTTTTCGGCATCCGGGCGCACAATGTACTTGGCAGTTCCGTTCTGACTCGGAACGATCCACGAGTCGCCCTTGCGGTCGATTTTCTTCGTGGCCGCAATCATCATTCCGCGCTCTTGACGTGGGGTCATGGTTCACCGCTGGCGAGTTATTCGCGAGTTATTGTACTGCAAATAAAATCACATGCAAGACTGGTTCTCTTGAATTGTAAATATTTTTGCAGTACATTATGAACCATGAAAACACAGCCGAAACGACGCGGGCGACCGAAGAAAAGTTCGGATAAGCTCCAAACTGAATCACTTGACGTGCGCTTATCGCTGTCGAAAAGAAGGCATTCAAGGAGGCAGTTGATTTAGCAGCAATGCCACTTTCGATATGGGTTAGGCAGCGTTTGAAAGCGCAGCACTAAAGGAATTGCAAGAAAACGGGAAACCAAATCCGTTCTGATGTCCAACCGAGGTTGGTGCACAGAGAATTGTGGATAAAAAAGAAGGGTCGGAAGCCTGCTTGGCGGCTGGCGCTTCCGGCCCTTCGTGTTGGACAAGCACATCCTATGTTTCCCAACGTCCATACGCAAGGTGTGACCGCTGCCGCCAATGCGCAGAGGTCATCACCGTGTTCGACTATTATCGCGGACGAATGAAAGTCATTGAAAATGTTTTCGGCACAGATTGGCTTGCCAATAAAGGTCGCGCCATTTCTAAAACGAGTCACCCGGTGCTGAAGTTGTATTCGTCCGTCAAAGAAGGTCTGATCGCGCCAGATGGAACACACCTGAACTTTGAGTTTGTGAGGAAACTTGCCGAATTGGAAGATTTGGCGAATCTTCTCGACGTCATTTATCCGGTCATAGGTTTTGTGGACATCGTTTTGCGTGTTATGAAGGACCAAAAAAGGGCCTCGGAATTCGATCGATTTGTCTTTGAGGCAAGGGCAGCCGCCTTGCATGCAAAGCGCGGTCAGAAGGTAGAATTCATTCCGACATCTAAAGAGCGTGGGGTGAAAAAACCAGACTTTGGTGTTGAAATCGATGGTCTGACGATTCCCATAGATGCAATGCGCCGAGACCGAATCTCACCGCTAAAGATACCCGAAGAAAGAGTTCGATCAGTCGTTATGAGACTGAGCCGAATCTTGGATTCGGTAAATAGAAACTTTGACGTTGTCATCAATATCGAAGGAATTCCAAGCGATGATAAGCTTGATGGCGTTTTTGCATATGTGGCAGAGTTCATCGAAGCTGGAGGATCTGGAAGAAATCACTTCAGCGACGAAGGGGTTTGGTGCATTGTTCGAGACCGTCCCGCGCCACCAATCGATCCAATTGCGATAACTCTGCCAATGAAAAAACCGCCGCTCTTGCCTGATGATGATCCGAGTGCTTATACATTTGTATTTAGTTTTCGTGGTCGTCAAGTCAATGATTTGCGATGGCAATTGTCCCATTGGAAAACAGGCCATGTGTTTATGTTTGATTCGCATCTGTTCAAGCAAATTGTTGGCTCATTCAAACAAACAAACGGAAAGTTCCATCCTGGAACTACAGGGGCTGTCTATATTGATCTTGATCCAGGGAACATGAGTCAATCAACACTTTGTCGGTATATGGAAGTGATGGCATTGACCCTTGCAAGATTGTTGTGGGCTGGTGGCCAAAACACAAAAATTGGCGTCGTCGTGTTGTCGTCCGGACCTGTTTTTCACAGTGTTGTTAGAGAAGGATTGAATCTGCTTGAAATCAAATACCAGTACTTTGTGGTTCGGGCAGAACATCTCGGGTATGAAGGAAACATCGAGGACAAGCCAATTGCCAAAGTCTTTAGCGTCCTCAAACCGAAATAATAATATCATTGTCGCGTGAACATGCTAACCATATCAATTGCCTTTTCCTTTGAGGCTTCCGAATGGTTCCAGCCATAATCACTTGAGATTTCCCTGACGACATTTGGATCAAAGATTTGCTTCACGCGCCAATTCGTAAGAAGTTTCGACGCGACGACGGCACAAATCAGTCTCCGACCATTTCGGTGTCGCCCGACGATCTTGAGGCGCTCGCCGCCATCTCCCCAATAAACAGGAAGCGGATAAACTTTGGCACCTGGAGCAAAGAACCTTGTACCAAGTCTCATTTCATGCTCTTTGCCTTCTGGATGCGGCTCATTGATGATATTGGCTACCACACACCAAACACCTTGGTCATTTACGGCCTACCTGCCTTCCGGCAGACAGGCCAATTTTTAGGCAGACCGGACCATTTTTGGGCAGGTGCCCATTGTTGGGCAAGGCCAAGACAAATTTGGGGGTGGCGCCATCTGAGATCTGTCCGCTTTGCGATTTCTGCTTGGGAAACCACCAGTTTCCCAGAAGACAGATCCTGAGAAGACAAGGATCACCGGCGTACGGGTTGAGTCGGCGTAGACGGGCTATTTCGGAATCGCCACCGGGTAATAGTCGATCCGCTCGCCTTTGGTCGATAACAAGATAAGCACCTTGTCATTGGCGAGCAGAAAAACGTGTTGCTCGAACGGCTTGGGCTTGCCCCAGAACCAATCGACCAGTTCAGTGATGAAGTCATTCTTGGGCAGCGTCAGGATTTCCTTTTCCTCGCTGCCGCGGTGGATATTCGTTTTCAAATAGCTTTGTGTGCCGGGCCTCGGTATCTGATTGAACGAGAGATAATAGTCGCCCTGAACCGCGGGCGCACACCAAACCAACCCGCTGCGACGGCCGCCGTGCTTCGGGCCGATCGGCTTGCCCTCGGCGGAAAAGACCTGGCCGTGCGCGATGAGCAGGTTGCCATCCGGGCTCGGCCGCGGCGTGTCGGCGCCGAAGGTAAAGGCCCGATACTTCTTCCCGTCGCGCACCAGCGAACTCCAGTTGAACTGGCCGCGAACCGTGATCGTCTTTCCATTCGCGCTCATGCTCACGGAGCAAAACTCGGGCGTGAATTTCAAACCGAACGGCTGATTCGGGATCGTTTCGATTTCAATCGGGCTCGATCGAAACGTCCTTGGATCGATTAGTTGCAAGCCCATGTTGGGCGATCCGCCGGGGATGAATGTCAGCAGGAGTTCATCGCTGGCGTTTCCCATGGCCAGCGCCTTGATCCCGCTGATGCCCGGGCTGGGAACCTCGGCTTCGCGTTGAAACGTATTCAAGTTCCAGCGTTCGAACACGCCGGCCTTGGGCAGGGCGACAATTAGCAAACTCTGACCGGCGGCAAACAGCACCTGGTCCTCATTCAGCGGCAGCGACTTTACGACTTTTCTCTGCTTGAGATCGAAGATCACTAATTTCTTGGCGGCGGCCAGATGCAGAATCAGGAACTGTCCGCCTCCGGCGACCACCGCTTGCGTCGCCGGCGCTTCGAGCGTGATGGTCGTTTCCGGCGGCACGAAGGGCGGCAGTGGTTCGATCGGCGTTTCCGGCGGCTGCGTCGGCCGAGTCCGCGGCGTGCGCGGAGTCCGCGGGCGCGGATTCGGATTCGGATTCCCATTGGGCGCTTTCGGCTGCGCCGCCGCTACGGGCGGATTCGGATTCTGATTCGCGGCCGGCGGCGGCGTCGCCGCGACGGCGCCGAATGCGACATGTTGATTCGTCGGCAAGTTGCACAGCGTTTGCCCGCTGCCCGTGGTGTAGACAATTTGATACGGCAATAGATTTTGAAGCAATTCGGCGGATCTCAGTTTCAGCCGCCCGATGAATTTGCCGCGGTCGGCGTTCAGCACCAATTCCCGCGAATTCGGCAACATTGGATAGCGGCCATTCACGGCTCGAGTCGCCTCGGGCGGGAGGGCCTGCCCCAAGAGGTACAGGACCTTCACTTCCCGGACGCCGGCGACCAAGTCCATCAGCTCGACTTGAAACTCGACTTCCGCCTCGTCGCGATCGGAAGCGCACGACGGACACCCCGATTCGAGAGTTCCGGTGCTGCAGCAAATCGAGTACATCCTGGGGCGGAATGGCGAACCCGATGCCCGTGCCCATGACGGTGGACACCGCGACGCCGACCAGTCGCCCGTGCGAATCGACGATGGGGCCGCCACTGTTGCCGGGATTGATGCTGCCCTGCAACTGAACGCGCGAGAGCCGGTTCGCCCGATCATAGCGCAGGCTCGAAATGGATGCCTTGCCGACGGTGATGGCGGGATTTCGGCCGCCTCCCAGAAGCCGGCTAAACGGGAAGCCCAACACATAGACCGGAAGAGTTTCGCGCAGTTCGGGCAAGTTGGCAAGGTCGACCGGCTGAGGAAAATTCGCCATGTCGGCGACTTTCAGGATCGCCAAATCGTGCACATCGTCGAAGGCGACAATCTGGCCCGTCGTCTCCCGCTCGTCCTTGGCGCCGCTGTCGAAGACCACAGTCGTGTGCCGCGGCGTGATGCGTGATCCGCGGGACGCGCCGCCCCGGGTGGTCCGCATCATCGTCGCTCAACGGATTGCCCCGCGCCACGTGATCGTTGGTCACGATATAGACGGTTCGATTTTCAACGCGAACCACGAATCCGCTGCCGGATGTCTGGGCGAAGCCGAAATCCGACTTGATGAAAACGGTCATTCGTTTCAAACGCGCGAGAGCCTGCGGGCTGAGTTCGCCCCCGTCGGCGGCAACCGGAGTTTCGGGTTTCGGCGTGTCCACCGCCGCGACCGCCTGGGATGCCGAGCCGCCCTGCGGCTGCGCCGGCGTCGAGCTGCGGTCCATATAAAACCAGACGCCCACTCCGATCAAGCCGACAACAACAAACAACGCCAAGCCCATGACGCCGAGAACGAGCAACGCCAACAGCGGCGATGCACGCCTGCGCGGCGGAGCCTGGTATGGCTCCGGCCGCGATCTCGCGGCGGCAGGTTGTGCGGGCTGGGCCGGACGTGCCGAGGCGGCGGGAATCGCCGTGTTCGGAGCGTTTCGCAAGCGAGTCTCGCGCGGCGGGCGGACCGGCGCCGGCACTTGCATGATTTCGCGGCAGTGGGCGCAGCGAACCGCCTTCCCTGCCACCGCGTCGGGAAGCGACAACTCCCGACGGCATCCCGGACAGCGAAGCTCGATCACGGAGTGATCTCCGAACAGGTTGCGAGGTCTTGCGCTTGAAAAAGAGGTCTGACAGAAATCCTATCATCTTTTGAGCATCGTGAAAACCAAAAAGAACCCGGTTTTTACACGATCTGATTGGATCCAGTTTTCCTCGCGAATTCTCGATGCAACCTGCCCAATGAGAAATGGCTCGACCGCGAATTCGAAGGCCTCCGGTGCGGTCACACTTTGGTCCGCTTCCATCTCCCGCGTGCGAATCGAATGAGAAAAAGGCCGCCGCGAAGATACAAATCGGCGAACATGGCCAGCCAGGCACCAAACAGACCCAAATCCCAGCCGGGAAGGGAAACGAATCCGAGGTGGAGCTGATCGCGGGTCAGCAAATAGGCGAGCGGGATCCGTACGGCGAGGAAGCCAACCCAGGTAAACAGAACCGGCACGCGGGTGTCGCCCGCGCTCGCAAGGCCGCGGTGAGGATGATCGCACACGCCGACGCCGGCGACGCGAAAGCGACCAGCCGCAGCACCGGCACGCCCAGCTCGATGACGCGGTGCTGGTATTCGCCCGGCGAAAACAGGTGCAGCATCATCGGCGCCAGGGCAAAAAAGACGGCGCCCATGATGCACATCCACCCGCCGCCGATGGCCAGCGCCGCCCAGCCGGACCGCGCCGCTCGATCCGGCCGTGCCGCGCAAGATTGCGCCCCACCAGCGACATGGCGGCGATGCCAAATGCATAGCCCGACATGTAGCTGAGCGCTTCCCACTGAATCGCATGGCCGTGGGCGGCGATCGCATAGTTGCGCGTCGATCCCGCGCCAAGCTGATTGACCAGGCTGAGAAACCAGAACTGGCCCAGGACAACCGAAAGACTATCGACCGCGGCCGGCACGCTGACACGCAACAGCCGATACATCCACGCCAGGCTCGGAACAAGTTCCGAAACGCGAAACATCAATCCATAGCGCCCGCGGGCGAGCACGAGCAGTACGATCAAGCTGCCGATCATGTGGCTGACGGATGTGCCGATCGCGACGCCGACAAATCCCATCTTCGGAATTGGGCCGAAGCCGTGAAGCAGGCCCCAGGCCAGGGGAAAATTAATCGCGGCCACCAACGCCGATACCAGCGGCCCGGTGCGCAGTGTCGCCGGCGCCGATCAGGCAGGCCACCCCCGCCGCCTCCAGGACCTGAAAGACAAGCATGCCGAGCAGCGGGCGCAGAAAATCGATCGCGAAGTCGGCGGCCTCGCCCTGCAAACCGAGCAGGTGATGAATGATCGGCCCGGCGCCGAACAAGCCAGCAATGCTTCCAACGGAGCCGAGAATGATCGCCAGCAGGATCGATTGATGCAGAGCGGTGTTGGCGGATTGGTGGTCGCGGGCCCCGGTGAATCGCGCGACCAGCGCCGTGCTGCCGACGCTGACGACCACCGTGTAACTGGAAATGAACCAGGCGAGGTATTGCGCGTTGGTCTGCGCCGCCTGAAACGCGACATGTTGATTCGGGTCGGCGGGCGGATTATTGCCGACCAGATAGCGGTCATAGACGCCCACGCACAACAGCAGCGCCTGCTGCGCAGGACCGGCCATGCCAGATGCAGGACTTGTTTCCATACCGGCGGTGCAGGGTGATGATCCATCGTCTTTGCTTCACGCGCTCCGCTTGGCGTCGCGGCTAACCGCCAGTTTTCTTCGCGTCGCCGTTAACCATTTCCTTTCGCCAGCATGTGTCGATGGTCGCGGTGAATTCGGCGGCGGACCAGATACTCATCATCCTCCATCCACCGCCGCGCCCCCGGTCCCATGCCGAAGTCTTCATGCACGATCGCCAGGACGACCGCCTCGATGATGGTTAGCGGCATGCGAGCGTAGCAGCGCGACGAAAGAAAATTGTCGGTAATGCGCCGCATATGGGCAAACATTTGTTCGATTCTTCGAATGGCGATCTCGACTGGGGCCTGGCCCAGGACGGTCGCATAAGTCGCCGCGCTTGCCGTGTATGCCGGAAATTCCATGCCTTTCAATTCAGATTCGGGGCTCAATCGAACCCAAGCCATGTCGAGCACTTCACGGGCCTTTTCCATGTTGCCATCCGACATCCAACCGCTGGCCAGGTGAAGCAGCGTATTCAAGGTTTGCTTCCAGTCAGTTGTGGCTTCGCTTCGCAACGCCCGCAACGACTTGCCCTTGGTAATGATCGATTCCGCCTGATCGAGCAGCAATCCGATTTCATCGCGCATGCCAAGCTTTCTCATGCTGCGAAGACACTGCGCGAATGGCTGCACGACATCATTGTTTCGATCGTTGCGCCTTTTGCGATGTCTGCAGCAATTGCACCAGCAACGGCCAAATTCGTTTGACCGCGTCAACGCGCTCGTAGTTTCCGGCAAGTAGCAGCGATCGCTGAATCAACTTGCCCAGCGGGGCCAGCAGCACCGGACTCGACGCCGCCGATTTCCTCTTTTGCAGTTCCTCCACTCGGCCGATGATTTCAAATACGAACTGCTCGCTGATGCACAGCGCGACCAACAATGCCTCGGCGAAAACATAAACCTCCAGCTCCGGTTGTTGGTGCTGTGCCGCCGCAAACGCCAGCAAACCCTGGATTTCACGCTGGAGCGATCGCGGGTCCCGGATCGATGGTAGTTTGAATAGGCGGCTTTCAACCTCCGAATTCAGCTGCGATCGGAAATTCCGATATGGATCATACCGTTCGATCGGTTCAAGGATGTTCGATTTCTCGATCATTCGGTCGACGATGTAGCGATTCGTGTTGGTCGTTCCCGCCGGCAATATCTTTTCAAGATGGTCTCGCATTTCCGCCGGCAACGGACCCGTCAACGGCTTGCCATTCAATGCTTGCTCGATGCGATACTGGAAAGCACCGTAGAGGAACGTGTGGACCTGATAATGTTCCACGTCCACCTTGGCGATCGTCGCCAGTTCCATTTCGGCTTTTTTGAGTAACTCGCGGCGCACGAAGCTTCGCCGAGCTTTGCCAAACCGAAGGAAAAGAGCAGATCGACGAAGTACGCCGACGAACTTCGTTTTCTTGTACTGCTAATCGAAACCTGGCTTTCGCACTCCATATACCATCGACGGGCGAGTTCGTAAACGCGCCGACATCCGCGCACGGCCCGCATGCGCTCGCTGTCGTGATGCCCGGCATTTCGCAACAGGTTCGGCAAATCGCGTTCAGGACTTAAGCCATCGGAGACCAGCCTCTCCAGCAGGCGGTCGCGAACCCGGGCGAGACCGAGCATGTCGCCGGAAAGTTTGGACAGCGCATGCCACGCCAGCCAGATCGCCCGGATCGGCGCCATTTTTTCGTTTTTGTGGATGAAGTGCAGGATCGGGGCCATGCGCTGCATGAGGGCCGGCCGCGCGGATCCGTTGAGCGAGCCCCAGACGACGCACGCGAGCAAGGCACGGACCTCGTGCGGGGCGGTGGCGTCGATCTTCAGCAATTCGTCCAAATGTGCGGTGCTCAACCGCCGCGTCGCAATCAGCGCGGCGAATTTCTTGTCGTCGCGGTCGCGGAAGAACGCCTCCCTGTGAAGCCATTGCCAAGCGAGTTCCTCCTCACCGCCGAGGCGGCCAAGCAACTCGTGCAAGCGATCGAACCGGGCTAGGCGCAGGCCTGGCGCTCTGCGTCGGCGCTACCGCGCGAATGTCCGCGGCCTCTGCCGGCAAGTCCAGCAATTCCCAAAGCAGGTTCATCCAGCAGAGGGCGGCATCGCTCGACTGCTTCAATGCGGCATTGCGCGTCGCCATCTCTTGCCACAGCGGCAATCGCGTTGGGTCATCGAGCGCGCCGGCATTTCGAGAAATTGTCTCTCCAGCGCCGCCAATTCCTCCTGCAATTGCGTCGGCGGCAGGATTTCAATCTCCGCGAAATCATCCGTTTCGATCCGGAAGTTCGATTCACGCTTTTTGGGAGGCGGCGCCGCCCGTGGCGTTCGCGGCGGGGCTTCGTCCTCGTCGTTCCCTGTCTTGCGCCGGCCGCGCTCCGGCGGGTCTTTCGGCTTCGGCTCGGCGGCATCCTCGGAGCACTGGAACGGCTCGAAATCGAAACGAAACTCCTGCACCCAACTTGTCAGCGCGTCGCGATCGTGGTCGAGCACGTAGTCGACCCACTCGTTCAGTGGGCGAAAGGCATCGTCGGGCAGGCTTTCGGGGATGAACACGCCGGGCCGATCCGGATGCGGGCAGAGCCAGTTGATTTGAGCGGGATCCTCGGCGAGCAGTTTGCGAATGGCGTCGCGGCGAAGAATGGGATGAATCTTCGTGCCCTGGGGCAAGAACAGATTGTCCAGCTTCAGGTATTTGGAATACGCCTCGGCCTTGAGGACGAGTTGCGGCAGCGCTTGCTTGGACGGCCGCACGCGCAACACAATCGTAATCTCGCCTTCGTGACGGCCGACGGCGAAAATCAGCCGCTGCAACAAGTTATCCTTGGCGTCGCGAACCAACGCATCGAGTTGATCCACCGCGATTTCACGCAGCACCCAAAGTTCCGCGTCGTGCCGGTCGCTTTCGATCAGCCGCAGCGGCACGATCAGGCGCTTTTTGAGTTCCGCCGCCTGCCAGTCGAGCCGCGACTGCGGCAGCTTGAAATCGAGAATCTCGTAGATATCGCGGAACGGAGCATCGGCGAGAAAGACCCAATCCCGTGGCGGGCGAAGCAGAAGCATCTGACCTTCCTTCGGCGCCAACGTCCGCACCAGCGGATGGGTCCAGCCAATTTCGACCCAGACACGCGGGGCCCGCTCGACATAGGCACGAATGCTTCCCTGGCGCACCTGCTCGCGATCGAGGGCTCGCAGCAGCGTATAGTAAGGCGGCCCCACCACGCGCAGCAGCACCGGCCCCGCGCCGCTGTCGTCTCGGATCCAGCGGAAGCTTTGCCGATCGACCGACAAGCGCAACATTTCGCCGACGACTTCCGGGAGTTGAGCGGCGCCGAGCAATTCGAATAGCACCGGGGCGTGCGTCCCAAGTTCCGGTTGTCGCTCCACGCGCTCGAGCGGGAGGGCCTGGAGCCAATTGCTCAGATCTTCGCCCAGAGACGGGTAGGTCTTGAGCGAGACGACGCCGAGTTTGGCGAGTTGATTGGCGATCGTTCGCGGCAACTTCGCGGGCGAATCGATCCAGGGGCGGCCGGCGTCATCCTCGCCGGCAACGGCCGGCTCGAGGCTCACGGCCGGCGGCACCATGCCGCTCGCCAGAACCAAACGAAGCGTGTCAAAATCGGGAAACTGCAAAATCATGGGTCGACAACAATTGCTCGAATCAAAACTTCATTATCGCGATTGGCCCTGTTTCTTCCGTTCTTGCGAAGGTTCGTTCTTGGAGGCCGGCGCCGCCTCGCCCCCCTCTTCGCGCTCGATGATCACCTCGCCGACATTTTCCTTGCCGATCAGTTTCTCGACCATTTCCCGGTGCATCTGCTCGTGCTCGTGCGGCAGCGCGTCGGCGTCGGAATCGAGCTTGATGATGATGTTCTGCTTGCCGGTCTGCGGATCGCGCCGCAATATGATGGTCAATTCGGCCATGACGGGCCCCCTATGATAGCCATGTCGGCTCAACTGCCCCTCCCGTTCTGCCCCGGACAGGTTATGAACCCACCAACTCCGTGGGAGGCAAGTCTTGCAGCGTCCAACTCAGCCGTTTGCCAAGCGCGGCAGCGTACCGAACCACAAGTTCGATCGAAGATGAGAGATCCACATCGTCCTCAAGGTGGCTAAGAATGGCACGATCAATTCCCGTTCGGTCGGCCAAGTCGTCGAGGCTGAGGCCAGCCGCCTCGCGAGATTTTCGAAGCTCACAGACGGCGGATTTCAGATCAAGGTAAACGCCCAGCGGAATCGGTCCGACATACTCGCCGCCGGCAAATAATTGCTCCGAGCTCGGCTTCTCGCGCTGAAACTTCTCGCGGATGGCTCGATGACGTTCGCGGTCAGCCGCGGTCCAAGCAATCTTCCGATGCGTGCTTTGTTCGCTCATGTGGACTCCCCCGCGGGTGGCGGCGTCTCGTAGGCAGTTATTGGATAGGTCGTTTTCGGATCATCCAGAACATCTTCCCAAACCACGGCAATGTATCGTCCGGTGGTGGTCCATCCAAACGTTATCGGATTCCCGCTTGTGCGGCTGATGGCCGTGCTATTGTGCGGGTTCAACAGAACTTCATCGACTTCCTCACGAGTGATCCCGTGGCCTTCCACGACGATATGCCAGTAATTTCCATCGGGATCATCCTCAAGATCCCAAATAATTTGAACCTGGCTCATGGGCGACTCCAATATTTTACCCCTTCTTCCCCGGCTTGGGTTCCTCCGGCGGGCGGGCATAGTTCGGAAAGCGGTCGTGGAAGCTGGCGATGATCTGCTGCACGCGGTCGCGCTCCAGCACCTTCTTTTCGCGCACCTCGTCGCGCAGGCGGATCAATTCATCTTTGTGCTCGGTTAGAATCTTTGCGGCTCGGGCTTGTGCCTCGGCAATGACGCGCGTTGATCTGTTTGTCGATCCGCTCGGCGGTGACGCCGGACAGCACCTGCCGTTCGCCCTTTTGATCGCGATACACCCGCAGGCCGGTTTGATCGCCCATGCCGCAAATCTCGACGACGGATTCGGCGATTCGCGTGACCTTTGACAGGTCGCTGCCCGGATGGCCGAAGCCACTCGCACCGGTGCTGACATCGTCGAACATGAGGCGCTCGGCCTCGATGCCGCCACAACAGACGCACATGAAATCGAGCAACTGGTTCCGCGTATAGCCGATGCCGTCCTCATCGTTCTTGAATTCGACGTAAAACGGCGCCCAGGGCATTTCACCGCTGATGGTGATCCGCTCGGGCACCGGATGATGCACGCAGGCCAGGGCGCATACGAAATGGCCGGATTCGTGCGTGGCGACGCGCAATTCATCGGCGTCGCGGAGGTCTTTCTTCTCCTCGTATTCGGTGAGGCCGCGCTCCACGTCCTTGGGCGTCGTTTCGTCGCCTCGGTTTTCGCGCAGGCGAATGCGGGCGACGGCCCGGCACATCGCCTGGATATGGTCGCCGCTGAAGCGCGTGCCGGTGGCGGTGATATAGCCGCCGCCGGTGCGGCGCACGGCGTAGTCCAACGCCTCGGGCGTCAATTTCAACTTCATCTTGCGATCGTAAATCTGGAAGATCGCGCGGCGATCGTCATCATCGGGATAAGGAATGTGCAAATGAAATTCAAACCGTCCCGGCCGCAGCAACGCCGGATCAAGGACTTTCGACGAAGTTGGTGGTTCCGACGACGAAAACAAGTTCGTCTTTATGGAAGCCATCCATTTCGGTGAGAAGCTGGTTGACCATCGAATGCTCGACGCCGCTGCCGGTGTAGGTGCCGCGGGCCGTGGCAAAGGAATCGAGTTCGTCGAAGACGATGATCGCCGGCGCCGACTGCGCGCGCCTTGTGAAAGATTTGTCTTAGATTTTCCTCACTTTCGCCGACCCATTTCGATTTCAATTCCGGGCCGCTGACCACGGTGATCGCCGCACCGATCGAGGTCGCGATCGCCTTGGCAAAGAAAGTCTTGCCGGTGCCGGGCGGGCCCCACAGGATCATGCCGCGCGGAATCAATTCCTCGAGCCGAGCCACGTCGTCGGCGTTGGTGCTGGAATCGCGCCGGGCGAGCACGTCGATGATTTCCTGCCGCAGGCGCTTTTTCACTTTGTCGTATCCGCCGATGTCGGATTCGAGATTCACCTCGGGGATTTCGAGCGTGCCCGTCAGCGTGGCTTGCCGCAGTTGCCGATAGGCGTTTTTGGGCTCGGCGGGATAGTCTTCGCCTTCCAATGTCGCCAGGAGTCGCCGCAGCTTCGCGGCATTCACGCCGGAGACGTACTTGTACAGTTGCCAGGGCGTAAACTGGCGGCCGAACTTGCGGGCCTCGGTCTGGGTGATCAAGTGCGGCAGGCGATTGCGTGAAATGCCGAGCAAACTCAGCCGGTGGGCAAACAGGTTTTCGATGACCTTCGGCAATGGAAACGATGGGTCCTTGAATCCGAGCCAGACCAGTTCCGGATTTTCGTACAGCAGGGGAATGACTTCGCGAGCTTCCGAGGTCAAGCCGCCCTGGCTGGTCGTGAGCAGATCCAAATGCGGCAGCACCACCACCCGGCGTTCGACCGCGCCGCGCACCGCGTCGCGAAGCTGCGAAATCATTGTGCCCATCAGCCCGGTGGGAACCGGGCCGGGCGGGGCCTTGGGATCGGGCCGACCGTCGAGGTAGGTGCAACGAATGTTTGCCGCGCGCAGTCGATTGCGGACGTTGATGAACAGAAACGGGGCCACATCCTTGTCGGTTTCGATCAAGACCGGCAGCCCGCGCAGCAGCTTGGACGCGACTTCCGCCAGTTCCGCGGAATAAGCCGCCTCGACGGCCTGATCGGTCGTGAGGGAAACTGGGAGATCTTTTTCGTTAATGAGATTGGTCATCGTTGCTTTGTCCGTCGGCCGTTGTCCGTTCTTCTTTGTTCGCTCCATGCGTCACGGGCATTGCAACGGACAAAGAACAACGGAACCAATTCAAACTTCCACCTTGATGGTCAGCGAGCCGGACTCGGCGTCTTCGCTGATTTCCTTGATTTGGCCCATCTGGGCCGCCTTTTGCTTGAGCGCCTCGGCCGTGACGCGGTTGACCACCTCGTTCAACTCCGGTTGCACATCTCGCAACTCGTTTTCGAGTTTGTCGGTCGCGGCGGATTGAGTCTTCGCGGCCTGCTGTTCGGCTTTCTTTTCCAGGTCGGATTTCAGTTCCTTGCTCAAACGCTCTTCGATCGCGCGACCGGTTCGGCCCCACGTCGTCGTAGCCATAGCCCTCGCGGTTGCCCTCGATGTCCACCCGATCGGTAGCTTCGGCCGAAACCGTGACCTTGCCGGTGCATGGCTCAATCGTAATCGTCGCGCCATCTTCCTTCTTGCGGACGAGGGTCCCGTCCTCCTGCTCCTCGAACCCGCGTTGTTTCAATTCGCCGGCGAGCAATTCACCCATTTGCTCGGGCGGCAGCACTTCGAGAATCTCCAGATTGGTCTCGATGCTGTCTTCGGCGCGAATATCGCACGTCAGGGCTTCCTTCACTCGGATGCGATACGCTCGGCTCATGGGATTCTCCAATCAACAAATATCCACCGGGTAAGCTAAAGGTACTCGAGATGCCCTTTCATTTCGTCCGCGTCGAGCACTTGGTGAATCAACATCAATCCTCGAATTATGTCGCCAATGGACGTTCCTGGTGCCGCGAAAGCAATGCCGGCATGCTCCTGTTTCCCCTCATGCAGTCTCAAGAAGTCCACGTCTTGCGTGAACAAAACGCGACCTGCCGTTTTTGCCAGATTCAAATGCTCGCCGTCGCTGACGCCTAGTGTCCCGGCTTCTGGGACCGTGAGTACGTCCACGCCTCGTGCCCTCAAGCCGCGAGCCACGGCCCGAGGGACAATTTCATCGAGGTAATACTTGATCCGCTCCGCCATTTGCGTTCATCTGCTCAAGTTTCTGGCGAACCTTGGATGGTGCGGCCTGTCGCATCTGCTCAACGAACGATTCACTTTCCGCGATTGACCGATCGATCTCTTCGCGGTGATCGAAATAATACGCGAGCGCTGCGTGGATATCGGCCAACGTCAATCCGTAGGCCTCGGCGATTTCATCGATGTTTTTTCCAATCCGCTCGTGCCAGATGACGATATTCTGCACTGTAATCCGATGGCCCGCGATCCGCGGTTTTCCCCGGCGATGCCGGGAGTCGTCTCAATATGAGCATCGAGAGTCTTAGTCGCCATTTTCTCGTCGCCCCTTGTATTTAACGGTACGCGCTCTTAACTTGCCGCGCTGCCGGCTTCCGGCGAACGCGGTTCACCGGCCGGCGCGTTCGGCGCTTGCATTCGCAACGGTTCGAGTTGCCGCAGCAACTGCTGGGCGATCGCCGCCAACTCGTCGCCGCGATAATGCTCCCAATCGGCCAACCAAAGCTGGGCGACCGCGTAGTCTTCGTCCAGGTAGCCGGTGGCCCGCGCCTGACGGGTCCAGGCAGCCAGGCGCTCCAACGCTCTCAAGGCGGCCAAGCCATAGCGCTGCGTCTCCAGGCGATCCGCCAGTCGCGCCGGAGGCGCTGGCTTGCTGCAAACCGCCGATCCAAAACGCGGTCGTTTGATCGGGGGTCAACAACTCCCCCATCGCCTTGAGGATGAAGCGAGCCAGATCGGGCCGCTTGGCGTCGTCGCAGGCGGCGAACAGGGCCTCAAGCGCATGCCGCTGCGAGACGCCGATGCCGCGCATTCGGCTCCAGTCGCCGATCTGGTTTTTCGAGCGCTCCAGTTCGAGCCAGCGGCGATGCAGCCGCGGTTGCAGGGCTTCGAGGACACTGGCGCCGACTCCGGTCGCCCAAGTTGCCGCGTCGATCGGCGCATCCCCAGGCGACGTCGCAAAGTCCTCGGGAAAAAACAACCGAACCAAACCGTGCTCCGCGAACTGCGTGCGCCCAGCCAGCATTTGCCGCGTCGTCGTTTCGCGAAGGCCCTCGTAGGCCAGGAACATCAAGAACTTGTCCGCGACGGTCGATTTTGGTCTCCGACGGATTCCAATCCTGACCGGCCGCCAACCAGATCAGCAATTCGATGGAATGCGTCGAGAACGACAACCCCAACTCGGGGATCGGCGTGCGTTCCCACAGGCGGCCCGTCACCGCTCGGCCGTGCCGTAGATGCTTCTTGCGCCGCCAACCGCCGGCTCGGGCCAGATACAACACGCAACCTTTGCCGAGCGTGTCGCGGACCAGGTGCAGGCAAGCCGGGCTGAGACACTGCGGAACATTCAACTTGCCGGCCGCCCCGGGTCTATCCGACGCCGAATCGGCGGGGTTCGGGCGAAGGAAGCCGCGCAGCACGGGCACGAGCACCGCCTCGAAACGCGACACCGTCAGCGGACCGGCCGGCCGCGACGCTTCCTGGCGGTGATCGCCTGACGGCGATTCCGATGGCTGCTCGGCGATCGATTTCACATCCGCCATCAATTCGATCGCATCCCCCGCGACCCGTTCGACGTGCCGTTTCGCCTTGCGCGGCAACTGTTTCCACAATCCTACCGCCGAGGCGGCCGGAAATCCATTCACGCTCACTTCCCGCCGACGAGCCGAATCTCGATCGTATCTTCTTGCGCCAGGAGGCGTCGTCGGCCCGGTATCGATCGGTCAGGAAATGGATGGCGCGGTTGGTGGAACTGATCCACCGCCGCGATTGATCGGGATGTTCGCGTTCATAGCGGCCGTCGACCAGAATGTCGGTCTGCGAAAGCAATTCGCCGACCGCCAGGTCCGGGCAACTTCCGGGCTTCCTCAACCGTGTAGCCGCTGAAGACCATTACGCTCAGGCCAACTTCGCGACGTATTGCGCCAGTTCGTGCCTACCTCGGCGTGCGACAGCGGCTCGCCGCCGAGCAATGTGATGCCCTCAATGCCGTTTCGCTCCCGCGATTGAAAAACCATTTGCGCCAATTCGGAAATGGGGATCTTCCGCCCGCCCTCGAACGGCAGCATCTCCGGATTGCAGCAATCCGGACAGCGCATCGGGCAGCCTTGAAACCACAGCGCGGAACCGCTTCCCTGGCCCTTCGGCCTCGGTGCAATCCGTCCAGTGTGCGATCGAAGCGAAAAGGGCGTTCATGAAGTTCCTCGAACTCCCCCCATTATACCTTGGGCGGTCCGATCCGCACGACCCCGGTTGAGCCCTCGTCGCCGTCGCAAACGATGTCGCGATCGATGAACCGTTGAATGACCGCGATATTGGTAGTCAGGTGCCGCGTCACGTCGGCGACCCGCAATTCACTCGGGCCTTCCGCCAGCGCCAGCGGCAACACAATCTGATCGGCACTGTGGGCATCGATTGGATGCCCGCGTCAACGAAGGCCAATGCCTGATCGACCGCCTCGTCGGCGACGGTTTCGGATGGTTTGCCGTGCGCTCCCAAGCCGAAAAACAATGTCGGAACCGGCGCCTGCTCGAAAATCACCGCGAGCACGGAGCCCGGCCCACCCTGCCATTGCTCCTGAACAATTTCCGTTTTGATTCCGCGTCATTGAGCCGGTAGGTCGCCCGGCGTGCTTGGCGTTTCGCCACATTCTCCGGCAACCCCGCGATCGGCGCTGAAGCCGGCGGCCGAATCGATCGGCTGCTTGTGCGTCAAAAACAGCGGCCGTATTCGCTGGCACGGATGAATGACCGCCTGAACCCGCCCGCCGCCGCGCGGGTAAAAGCCGGGCGCTCCATGTTCAACGAAATACGCAGACCAATCCGCTCCATGTAAGTGCGCCAGGTCGTGTCGAGAAAATGAAAGCAGGGGCTGGTGCTGACATGCGTGCCGCCTTCGAGCGTCAATTCGCTCGGCGCGGCGGTTTTCCAGGCCAACGGCAAATAAACCGTTTGCAACACGAGGCCGGTCGCCCCCGCGGTGCCGATCGCGAAGCGGTAATTTCCCGGCGAAACGGATCCCGGCTCGAAGGTCAGCTCGCGCGAGCCGATGGCGTCGCCGCGAACCGTCGCGCCGCCGATGGTCGCCGCCGATCGCACCGACATCAGATGCTGGGGCTGGAGCCCCGGTTTCTGCCGCCCGGCACGAACATTGAACAGTCGAAACGGCTTCGAGGTGATCAGCGATAGCGCGAGGCTTGAACGCAGAATTTGTCCGCCGCCCTCGCCATGCGATCCGTCGATTTCCAGCATGCTCGAATTATACCGTCGCCACGCGATCGGCCCCTTGTCATCAAAATCCATACATTAACTGCATGACCCGTAGCGAAGCCCATCAGATTGTCATCATGTTGAAGTTGGGGCGGTCCTTCGGTGCTCACTTCAAGGAGCAGGAGTGGGAACTGACCTACCTGGGCAGCGGTCTATTCGAAAATCACGGCGCCCGGTTCCGCCGACCATCAGACCCGGCGGCCACTCCCGAGGTTCAGCCTTTCCGCGAAACACTCAAAGAGCCCGAACTGGTCACCTGGCTTTGTCGCAACTATTCGATGGATCAAATGCTGAGTTGCCGCGTCGATGATCTGGTGTGACACGCAATTCGATGTTCGACCCGAATCCTACGTTGTTCATGTTTTCGGTCCCATTCCCCGCCGGACTTGGTCGATAAACGCTTGCCGTCGCTTTGGAAATTCGGCCATGCGCCTGAGTGATTCAGCGGGAGAGATTGTGAGCCGAGTCGGCCGAACCGCCTGATTCTTGATCGCTCGCTTTTTTTTCGCCATTCCATCCTCCTATTTTCTGTTCTATATTTCGGCATCTCCCCATGCGATTGCACCCGTCTTGTTGACTCGTCGTGAGCACTGTGCTCACCGCCCATGATCGTCGCTGTTCGCCCACGGAGGTTGGGATCATGTCCTTGCTGGGCGGGCGGTTGCGCACACGATTTCATCGACGACCGGCGAAACTCGGCGTCCGGCTCCGATGCGAATCACTCGAAGATCGAACCGTTCCGACTCTGCTCGGCAAGCAACTCTTCCCGTTGGACAATCCCTGGAATCAACAAATCACCAACGCCCCGGTCGCCGCCAACTCGGCGGCAATCATCAACAACATCATCAGCAATGCCGGCAACGATGGCCGCCTCCATCCCGATTTTGGCCAGGATTACCGCAATAGCAATGACCTTTACGGGATTCCATTCAACGTGGTCCACGGCAACTCCGCGACCAAGATCCATGTCGTGATTGACGGCTATCCCGACGAAAGCGATCTTCGCAGCGTGCCGATGCCCGCCAATGCCGTCATCGAGGGCGACTTCCAGAACGGCCCGCGTGTCGGCGTCGACAATCGCGGCGACTCGCACCTGCTCATCTGGGACGAGGACAACAACATCGCCTATGAGTTCTACCGCGCCTCGCGGCCCAGCGAAAACAGCGACGGCAAGTGGCACGCCGACCAGGAATCCGTCTGGGACATGAAGACGAACACGTTCCGCACCGCTCGGCTGGACCTCGGCCGATGCCGCGGGCCTGTCCATCCTCGCCGGCCTCGTTCGCCCGACGAAGTATTGCCCGTCAGCCAGGGCGGTCAGGGTGTCATCAACCACGCCATCCGCTTCACGCTTCATAACGCGATCATCCTCAACCAGTTCCTCTACCCCGCGTCGCACGTCGCCAACCCCGGACACCAACGCCGCCGTTCAGCCGCCGATGGGCGCGCGCTTCCGCCTCAAGGCCAGCGTGGACATTTCGCAACTCAATCCGGAGGCGCAAAATCGTCGCCCAGGCCATGAAGGACTATGGCATGATCGTCGCCGACAACGGCAGTAACTTTTTTTTCTCGGGAGCCAGCTACTCGGTGATCGCCGCAATCAGTTTGCTCTGACCTGGACGACAACGACATCCAGGACACCGTGCACGGCCTGAAAAGCCTGCATTTCAGCGATTTCGAGGTGGTGGATCTGACGCCGGTCGTGACCGGCTTGAGCACGCATCGGGGCTGCCCGGCACATCGATCGCGATCATCGGCCGGAATTTCTCCGGGGCCGCGGGACATGTGCAAGTGCTGTTCGGCACCACGCCGGCATCGTCATTCACGATCGTAGACGATAGCCACATCAATGCCATGGTGCCGACGGGTTCAGGCACGCGTCGATATCCGCGTGCAGTCCGGCATCACCACGCCCCCGACTCGCAGAACATCAAGAACACGATCTTTGGCTATGGCATTTCCGCCAACACCGCGAATGACAACTTCACGTTCGGTTCGGGCGGAGGCGGGGGAACCTCGAACAAGCCGCCGACCGTTTCTCTGGCCGCCCGCCGCGCTGCCAAGCACCGTGACCGGCAAGACCACGACACTGACCGCGCTGGGCGCCGACGATGGCGGCGCGGCCAACCTCACCTATACCTGGGAAGTGATTTCCAAACCCGCCGGCGCCGCCGACCCCACCTTCAGCGCCAACGGCAACAACGCCGCGAAGAAGAGCGTCGCGACGTTCAAAAAAGCCGGCGTCTATTCATTCCGCGTCACCATTCGCGACGCGAGCGGCCTGAGCGTTACCAGTTCGGTGAATGTCACCGTCCGGCAGACTGCGCACCTCGATCGCCTTGAATTCGACCTCAATCACCATCGCGAAGAACGGTCAATTCCAATTCCTGGCCGTGGTCAACGACCAATTCGGCGATCCGCTGGCGAGCCAGCCAAGTTTGTTCTGGATACTCACCGGCAAGGGTTCGATCACCAGCCGCGGATTGTACAAGGCCCCGAGCGTGGCCGGCGGGCCATACATCATCACGGTTCAATCCGGAACCATCAAGACCACCGCGACCATTACGGTGGTTTGATAAGGCCGTGAGCTATGGCGATGCCCGATCGATCGTCGTCTTGTCGCCCATTTGAACATGGTAAACCACTTCCTTGGCGATCTTCCGGCCGGCGGCGCCGCTGAGCGACAATGACACGCGACATTCAAATTGTTTGGGCCCGATCGGGCTCTGCTTCGAATCAACTGTCAAGGAGCTAAGCAGCCGGAAACCGGCTTTCCAGTCCGGGTCGTTGATTCGAATGCTCGGATTACTATTGGCGAATTTCTCGGGTGATTCGCCTCGCGACCATGCATCCAGGGCAGTTTCCACGGCTTTTTCCGCCTTGTCCCGTGCTTTGTCGACACGATTCCTGGCGCATCCGGCCAGCACCGCCAAAATCGCGGCGACCATCGCCAGGCGTCGTACGGCAGTTCGGGCCATCGGAATCTCCTTCCGAAAATCCATTGAAGCGAACGGGCCCGCCGGACCGGACTCAAATCCAACAGGCCTCATTCGCATTGATCGTAGAGCGCAATTCGACTTGTCGTAGCGGCGGCCTCTGGCCGCCGAGCGTACGGCGGCCAGAGGCCGCCGCTACGACAAGACGAATTCTCGTAGCGGCGGCCTCTGGCCGCCGCTATGAGAATCTGAAATCGGTGCTAAGGCGCCTAAAAGAATGAATGAGGAAGGCAGGAACACAGGAAGAAATAGCAGCTTTATTGTTCCTGTCTTCCTGCCTTCCTGCCTTCCTCATGGTTTTGGAGCCTCTAAGAATCTCCGCCGGACAGATCACTGTTCGGGGATCACCAGACCATCGTTGCGGCAGGCGAGCTTTTGCAGCGTGTCCATGTCGAGATCGTTCCGCAGCGGAACGACGTGGCCATCGACGAACAGGAACTGGCAAATGCCCGGATGCCAACTGCCGAACTTGCAATGCCAGGGGCCGACGAGATCGGTCGGGCCTTGCCCCAGGTTCCAGCGCGTTTGCCCGGCGATGCGGAGAAGTTGCGGGGGAAATCGCCGTTCCAGATCGCGCCCTCGCCCCACGACGGGCCGCTTTGGCCCCATTTCTCCAGCACCGAATGCTTTTCGCCGACCAGGAAGGTCTGGCTGGTTCCATCCAGCATATCCTGGAAACCGGTTCGCGATTTCGTTTCGACGATGTGGTTATTGCCATCGAGCTGGCACAGCGCGTTGCACATTGCGCCGCGGCATTCGGGGGCGTCGACGATCGCATTGTAAAATTGCCCGCCGTTGCAGGCGTAGTCGCCTTGCGTTCCCGGGTGCTCCAGCGAGTCGGGCATGCCGGTGCTGGAAACCTCGAACTGCGTGCTCGGGATCGCCTCGCCACGACGCGACGGGCAGACATAGGCCGACACGAAGGCGTTTTGGACAGCCGGCAACTGCTCGTAATAGGTCTTGCTCAAGTCCCATTGCCGATAGAGATTGTCCTGTTCCATGAACGGCAGGATCGCCACGAACCAGGTGGCATGCTGCGGCCCCATTCGGCTCGGCGGCATCTTGTGATTCACGTCGCAATAATTGTGAATCGCCAGGCCCATTTGTTTCAAGTTGTTCGAGCATTTCGTTCGGCTCGCGGCCTCGCGAATCTTTTGCACCGCGGGCAGAAGCAGGCCGATCAGGATGCTGATGATGGCGATCACGACCAGCAATTCAATCAATGTGAAGGCGGACCGCGAGCTTGATTTTGCCAAATGCATAAACACTCCCTTGCTGGGGAACCAGGAATCATGCCCATCAACGCGTCAATGGACTGCGCAGACACTGCGGTTGGTATGGGGGCGGTGTGATCGGACACGCCGTCAGAACGAGGCGTGGACTCAGGAGAAGCCCTGACCGTAGGCGACAGGCTCATACGCCGGCCGCGCCACGGGCCAAGGTCCATTCAGAAGTTGGTTGTATTGCAACATGTCGCTTGCGATGCATCCTTTCAACGACAGCCGATTCTACCCAATCAGACGACGATTGCAAGGAATTATTCGAACAAGAAAAGACTACGGGTAAGCAGCTCCAAAGTTGGTGGAAAATTTGGTAGGGTTGGGGTGGTTGTCCTTGGACCAGGAATTTTCACCGCTCGGAGTGGCATCATGGCTGAATCGTTGACCCCCGAACAACACGCCCTCGCTGACCGCATTGAATCGGCCCTCGCTCAGGCCACCGCCGCCGAAGTGCGGCAAATCGCTGAATTGCTCGCCCGCAAATCGTATGGCGAACTGCTCGGCCAAACCGAGTTTGAAGTTCGCGACTTGGTGCACCGCATCGGTGCCAAGGCCGTGGAAACCGCTCTGATCGAGCGGAAAAAAGGGGCTACATCGGCAGCAGCGCCGGCTGTCCGCACTGCCGCGAAGCCGCCAAATTCCAACGCTGGCAAGCGAAAACCGTCGTGAGCTTGCTCGGGGAGATTCGCCTGGAGCGGGCCTATTACTACTGTCCGCATTGCCACGCGGGCCACTATCCGGCCAACGCGGCGTTGCGGTTGAGCGCTTCGGACCAGACGCCCGGTGCCGAGCAGGTAATAGCCTTGAGCGGGACGCTGGACAGTTTTGCCACGGCGGCGACCAAGGCGTTGCGACTCTTGACGGGGTTGCGGCTGTCGGAGTCGACGGTGGAACGCACCACCGAAGCGGTCGGTCAACGCCTGGGAGCGGCGTTGGAAGCCGGGCAGACCGTGGGCGGACCGACGCCGTGGCATTGGCATCAGGATGCGGAGGGAAAGACCTGCGCGTATGTGTCGGCGGATGCGACCGGGGTCGGCCAGCAAGGAGCCAAAGGAGCAAAGGCCGACGGACGCATGGCCAACGTGGTAATGATCTACAATCCGGTGCCGGAGGAGAAAGAGCGTTGGTCCAATCCGCAGGCCAAGCGTCGTCCGCCGTGGGAGGCTCGCTATCTGGCCGGCTTGGCATCGGTGCCGCAGCAACTGGAGCGGTTGCGTCGAGTGGGAGCCCAAGTGGGGATGAAGGCGGCGCAGCGTTGGATCGCCCTGTGCGACGGCGGAGCCGGGCTGGAAGAGGCGATTCGCGTGAATTTTCCGCTGGTGGAGGTGGTGATTTTGGATTTTTGGCATGCCGCCGAGCACGTGCATGAGTTCGCCCAACGGTGGCAACTCGGCGACGAAGGCCGGAAGCTGGGTGAGACCTGGTGCCAGGAAATGAAAAGCAGCGGTGGGGAGGCGTTGCTGAGCCGGCTGCGGAGTCTGCCGGTGGGCCGTCGCATGCGCGCGGTGCGGGAGGCGCACCGGAAGCTGGTGAATTACATCGAAAACCACCTACACCGGATGGATTATCCAGCGTATGTGAGCAAAGGCTGGCAGATCGGCTCGGGGCCGGTGGAAGCCGCCTGCAAAGGAGTGATCGGTCAGCGTCTGAAAGGTCCGGGCATGCGTTGGAGCGAAGCGGGCGCCGACGCGGTCTGCCATCTGCGGGCGTTGCTGTGCAGCGCCAACGATCAATGGGGTGCTTTTTGGAATGTCGTCGTCTGAACCCACGACCACTGGTTTACCAACACAAGTGACGCTTACCCAAAGACTACCGATTGCCACTGCTTGGCCGCTTCGCGCGACTTGCCATGGTGCAGAACCGTCGCATGCGGCCAAGCAGTGCTCCGCGACCTGGAGTGTTTCGTGAGCGAGCACTGCTTGGCCGCCTTGCGGGTCACCGATTGCGGGCGAAGTCATCGCAGGCGGCCAAGCAGTGGCAATCACAAACGCGGGTGCGAGGAATCACGAAAAACTACATTCGATTGCCACTGCTTGGCCGCCTCCGGGAGACTTGCCATTGTGCAGAACCGTCGCATGCGGCCAAGCAGTGCTCCGCGACCTGGAGTGTTTCGTGAGCGAGCACTGCTTGGCCGCCTTGCGGGTCACCGATTGCGGGCGAAGTCATCGCAGGCGGCCAAGCAGTGGCAATCACAAACGAGGCTGTGCGAGGAATCTCGAAAAATCACGTTCGATTGCCACTGCTTGGCCGCCTCGCGCGACTTGCCACTGTGCAGAACCGTCGCTGGCGGCCAAGCAGTGCTCCGCGACCTGGAGTGTTTCGTGAGCGAGCCCTGCTTGGCCGCCTTGCGGGTCACCGATTGCGGGCGAAGTCATCGCAGGCGGCCAAGCAGTGGCAATCACAAACGAGGCTGTGCGAAATCACGAAAAACTACACTCGATTGCCACTGCTTGGCCGCTTCGCGCGACTTGCCATGGTGCAGAACCGTCGCTGGCGGCCAAGCAGTGCTCCGCGACCTGGAGTGTGTGTGCGACCATCGATCGGCTCAAGCGGGCCTGTAGCCTTGCAAATCCGCCGGTTTCATTTGGCAGAATTCATCGGCGCTCAACGAAACCGGGGCGCCATCCGCCGCCGCGTAGACCTCGACTTTGACGCCGGCCAGAAGCGACGCCGAGGTTCGCCGCAGATCATCCAGCACGCCCTGCAACGATTCCAACGGCGGCTGGTAATGGCCGCTCGCCGCCGAAATGGCCATCAATTTGCCGTTGACCACTTTCCAGTCTCCCGCGGCCTTGACATCGTGCCCCGCCAGAAATGATGAATGGTGGAATTTGCCTTTTGCGGACTCGGTGCTCGAGTAAAACCGCCCGGAGGGGCCCTGAACCCAAATCGCCATTCCGTCCCGGTCGCCGAATGCGGCCTTGCTCTGCGACGTGTCCAGGGGTTCCAACTCAAAGGTCGGAAATCCGCCTGCTCCGCCGCTGTTCTTGGGCTTCCGGCAGAACAGCGTTCCATCTCCTTGCGGTTCGATCACGAATCGCTGCCGGCTGACCATGTCAAAATATTGCACGAGCTGGTCTTGTTGGGCCGTTTGTAAACCGGAAATGACTTTCACCATCTCATCGCGATTGGGCACGTTGCGCGTTTCCAGCCACTGCAAAAATCCGGTCCGATTCCTTTGAGCGTCCTCGTCCAACAGAAATGCCACCGCCAGGTCTCGTGCTTCCTCGACGAGTTTGTCATCCCACTTTGTCGGATCGAACACGTGATCGGGATGCAGGCGTTCCGCTTGCGCCTCGGGTTGCAACGGGATCCCTTTTGGCCCGGATTGCCATGTCGCCTCGCGCATCATCACCCGGACTTCATTGAGAAACTGCCTCACCATTTCGTCCGCCGGGCGTCTGCTCGATACGAATGCAAATTGCGCGACGATGCTCATATCGGCGTCGTTGACGCCCTTGTATTCGCTTCCGTAACTGAAGGCCGGCATGATGATCCTCCCGGTTGCCAGTGACTGGGACACGTTGTGTTTTATTCATCAGCGCAGTCATTTCGCACTGCTTGGCCGCCCTTGACGATCCTGGACAACGGCACGTCTCCCGCCGGCGGCCAAGCGGCAATCACAAATGCGGATGCGAGGAATCACGAAAAATCATATTCGATTGCCACTCCGAAAAATGCAATCCAAAACATGCGCGGCGATCATACGACAAGCGGACGCTAAAGACTTGGATTGCCACTGCTTGGCCGCCTCCGGGAGACTTGCCATTGTGCAGAACCATGAATGGCGGCCAAGCGGCAATCACAAATGCGGATGCGAGGAATCTCGAAAAACCACACTCGATTGCCACTGCTTGGCCGCCTCCGGGTGCTTCGCCATCATTCCCAACCGTCGCTGGCGGCCAAGCAGTGCTCCGCGACTGAGGTCTATCCAAAAATCTCAAAGCGCCGACAGGTCGCACGCACTGCAAAGCAATAGCGCTACTCCTCATGCTCCGCTTCCTGCACGAATTTCACCTCGCCCGGCGTGCGCTCGACCAGCACCACCTCCGCGGTGTTGATGATGCTTTTCGCGGTTTTGATTGGGTCCGCGTGGAGACGCCAATGCACCGTGAGGCTCTTATCTTGGTTTTGATCGATCTTCATGATCTCCACGGTCGAGCCGGCCGGCTGCACGCCGGCGCTGACGCCGATAATCATTTGCTTGTCCCAATCGATCTGTTTCACATTCAAGGCCTTGGCATACCGTTCCGCGGCGGCTTTTCGCATCCGCTCGAGAATGTGCTCGGGCATCGCAATCGACGATCGATCAAGTCGCGATAGTCGCGAATCACCCAATTGTTTGGCTCGGCTTCCTTGGGCCAGCCGTCGGGCCAGAAGCCCTCGGCGCAGGATTTTCACTTTCGTGCCCGCGGGCTTGGGCTCGTTGGCGGCCGGTTTGTCGAGCAGGCGCTGGAATTTCACGTCGCCGTCAAAATGCTCGACCAGCGCCGCGGCGAGCGGGCGGCTGATGATGCCATGCTTGGCTTCGGCGGCGATGCGCACGCCAAAACACCGTCATTGTTTTATCGTCGCGCTCGATGCGAACGAACACGAGCGCCATCGGGGCGCTCGGCGGACCGCCGCCGCTCACGCCGACCATTGGCTGCGTGCCGTCTTCGACCGCCAGCAGCATTTGTTTGCCGAAATCGAGCGAATCGACCTTGAGAACCTTGGGCACGGTGACCAGCGCCGCGGCCGGCGGCCTTGATCAACTCATTTTCGGAACGGATCGCCCATTGCCGCATTTGCAGGCCGCCGCTGGCGCCGACATGCGTCGGCAGATGCGGCCATGGCCCGCGGGCGAGGATTTTCACCTCGTGCGGCTCGGCGGCACTCGCAGGAATCGCGATCAGACTCATAAAGATGCAACAAAAGGCTGTAGCGCGGTGCATGGCAATCTCCGGAAATTGCAATACCGGGGAAGGAAGCCAATGGGTTTATTGTAATCTCATTTACAGTCCGGCTGATGTTTTCTGAAGCGCCGCGTTATGGGATGAAGTCGAAACCTGGCTCGCGCGCCACCCCGGACCCCGGCGCATTCAATCCTTGGGTGCGCAGGCGGGAATGTCAACCAAGCTGACAAGCTGATCAGCAATTTCTAAAAAGACAGATTTGGGGGTGCGCGCCAGGTGAGATCTGTCTTCTTTGACTTTCCAAGCGGAAAACCGCCAGTTTCAAAGAAGACACAGTCCAAGAAGACACTGATCGATCGCCGCATGGGAAGTGGCAAGAAAAAAGCCGCCGGGCGAATCACCCGGCGGCTTCGCGTTGCTTCAAGACTTCAATCGTCGATGCGCTTGTGGGCTTCCGCCTTCTCGCGCTCTTCCTCGTCGATCGGTCCTCGCCGCTCGGCGGCTTCCGGATCCTCGTCATCCATGATCTGTCCCTGATCCTCGTCGGCCGACATCAGGCTCGCGGGAACGGTCGGATCCGCCTCGACATGGACGGGCTGGGCAAATTCCTTCCCATCTACGACCAGCAGCACGCGATAGGTGCCGGGTTTGGCCTGCGGTCCACGACCAAAGCCGCCGCCGCCGAATCGGCCGCCTCGGGCAGCCGCGGGGTTCGGGCGAACATTCGGCAGCCGTGCCAAATCCCACACCGCCGTGTGCAGGCCCGGATCGGTTTTCACTTCCAACTGGCGCACCGTCTGACCCGCGAAATCGACCACTTTCAACTCAACCTTCTTGGCCTTTTCCGTCAGCGAGTAATAGATCTCGGCGCCGCGTTGCGGATTTTCGCCGACAAACTTGCGTTCCGCGCCATTGAACATGCTGCGATTGGCCTCGACGCGCCAATTGATGGTCAACGCCGGGGCATATAGATGCACTTTTTCCTTCAGCACCGAGGCCGACAATTGCCGGATCGGCGTGCAGTCCACGATCCAAATGCTGCGGCCGTGCGTCGCCGCGATCAATTCGCCGGTAATCGGGTGTTGGGCGAATTCATGCACCGGCACCGTCGGCAGGTTGTTGTTGATCCTCGTCCAACTCTTGCCGCCATTGACCGACGCCCAGGCGCCGAACTCGGTGCCGCAGTAAAGCACGTCCTTGTTGACGATGTCCTCACAGCAGCAGCGGGTCGAACCCCAGGGCAGATTGGATTGGATCGGCTTCCAGGTCGAGCCGTAATCGTCGGTCACGAAAATATATGGCCGGTCGTCATCCGAGCGATGGCCGTCGAAGCAGACGAACGCCTTGCCCTCGGCGTACTTCGAGGCCTCGATCGAGACGACCCAGCGATATCCCGGCAAGCCGGCCTTCTTGATATTGTCGGTCACGTTGGTCCACTTGGTTCCGCCATCGCGGGTGACCCAGACGTAGCCGTCGTCGGTGCCGGCCCAGAGCACGTCGGGGCTGCGCGGCGATTCGGAAAGAGCCGTGCCGCTGCCCGCCTTCGAGCGGGTGATTTCCGGCGAAATGACCTTCAGGCTTTCGCCTTTCTTGACGGAGCGGAAGACATACTCGCCGGCACAGTAGAAGATGCTGGGGTTGTGATTGGAGAGAATGAACGGCGTGTTCCAGTTGAACCGGTGCCGTTGAGCCGCCTGTTGCCGACCCCCTTGCCCGCGACCCTGCGCTTGTCCGCGAGCCGGCCCCATGGGTCCGGCTCCGGCAACAGCGGCGCCCGCGGCCGCTCCGCCACGGCCTGCGCCGGCCGCGCCGCCTCGGCCTCCACGATTGCCGCGCCCGGCGCCGCCCTGCCCGAACTGCGAACGGCTGGCGCTGATGCCCGCGCTGGCCGGTGCGGAAGTTGCGCCGCGTCATCGCGCCGCCTTGGCTCTCGGCGTAAACCGTATCCGGATCGGTCGGGTCAACGCGGCAGACGAACCCGTCGCCGCCGTTGATATAAACCCAATCGTCGTTGACGATGCCGCCACGAGGCGAGAAAGCGGGCCCGCCCCAACTGCCGTTGTCCTGCAAGCCGCCATAAACCTTGTAGTTCGGCCGCGGATCGCAGACGACGTGGTAGAACTGGCCCAGGGCCATGAAATTATGATGGTCCCAATGTTCGCCGCGATCGTAGGTGACGTAAAATCCGCCGTCCGTGCCGATGATCATGTGGCGTCCGTCGCGCGAATCGATCCACAGGGCATGGTGATCGGAATGCACGCCCCGATCCTTGCCCGACTGAAACTTCTTGCCGCCATCGGTGGAGTAGGTGAATCCGACGCCGCCGACATAGAGCAGCTTGTCGTCCGACGGATCGACGCGAAGAAGCGAGAAGTACATCGGCCGCGGATTGAGGCTGTTGATGCGCTTCCAGGAGTCGCCGGCGTCGTCGCTGCGATAAATGCCGCCGGTCTGCCAGCCATCCTTGCCCTGCTGCTCCTGGGCGTTTTCGCGCTGCCCGCCCAATTGCGTGGCGTACGGCTTGGCCGCGTTGCCGCCGCCCTGGCCGCCGCGACCACCGCCGCCAAAACCACGCCCTTCCTCGAGCGTGACGGTGAATTCTTTCTTTTCCTTGCCGCGCAGGATGCTGAGCTTGATCTTGTCGCCAATCTTGCGATCGCGCATCTCAACCATGAACGTGCGAAATTCGCCGATCGGCTTGCCGTCGACGTGCATGACGATATCGTTCAGTTTCAGCCCGGCCTTGACGGCGGAGCTGTTGTCCGGCAGCGCGTGACCTTCACGCCATTGTCCTCGTCCTCGCCGAAGAATCCGGCGGTGACAAACGTTCGGCCGCCGCCGAAGCCGCCGCGCCCGCCGCCTTCCTGCGGCCGCCGAGCCAGGTCAGCGTGATTTCTTTCTTTTCCGTGCCGCGTTGAATGTCCAGCTTGACCTTGTCGCCGACCTTCCGGTCGCGGACCATGGCGATCATTTGCTCGTAGCCAGGCACGTCCTTGCCGTCAAACTTCAGAATGACATCGCCTTCCTTCAACCCGGCCTTTTCGGCGGGACCGTCCTTCACCACGGAGTCAGCTTGGCGCCGGGCTTGGCATCGTCGCCTTGGATGCCGACATAAGACGGTCATCGGCGGGTCGCCCGTGCCGGCCTTTTCGGTATCGATGATCGCGAATACGACATTCGGGTTCTTGCGCGTACCAATCCAAGCCAATGCGGCCCATCTTGACCGTGGGCAGGCCGTTGGTGACTTTGTGGAACGATTTACCGCCGTCGGTGGTTTTCCACAACGCCGTGCCAGGTGCGTCAGTAACGATCGGTCCATAGCTGTCGGGCACGGGCGACTGGCCGAAGAAGCCGTCGAATTCATCGCGGCGATGTTCCCATGCTGGCCACGATCAGCAGATTCGGATCGGCCGGGCTCATGCGCATGTCGATGATGCCGGTCTTGTCGTCGATGTAAAGAATCTTCTTCCAGGTCTTGCCGCCGTCCTCGGTCTTGAAAACGCCGCGTTCCTCGCTGGGTCCGTACAGGCGGCCGAGGGCGCCGACATACACAATGTCCGGATTTTTGGGATGAATCAGGATGCGGCCGATCTGGTAGGACTTTTTCAAGCCCATGTTTTTCCAGGTCTTGCCGCCATCGGTCGATTTGTAAACCCCGTCGCCGTAAGAGACGCTGTTGCGGGGATTGTTTTCGCCGGTGCCGACCCAGACGATGTCCTTGTTCGACGGGGCGACACAAACGTCGCCGACGGAAACCGTCGCCTCTTTGTCGAATTGATTTTCGAAGGTAATGCCGTTGTTGGTGGTTTTCACCAGTCCGCCGGTGGCGGTGCCGATCCAATAGGTGCTGGGGTCGGCGTCGTAAACCGAAATGGACGTGATGCGGCCGCCCATATTGGCCGGTCCGATGCAGCGCCAGTGGAGGGCTTTGGTCCAGTCGTCCGGGATGGTGCCTTCGGGCACTTTGGCCTCGGCGGATTTCGCCCGCACGACGGGCGCCGCCGGTTCCTTCAGATCCTTCAGTTCCTTGGTCAGCCCCGAGATCTGCTTTTCCAATTCCGCGATTTTCTTTTCGCGATCGGCCTTGGAAATGCTTTGTTCTTTGGTGTCGTCGGATCGGCCGGGCAACGCAAACGCCGCCAGCAGGCCAAACGCCAGCAAGGCCGCCAGCGGCCGTTGGGCGCGGGGGAAATGATGTCGCATCGTGGTGAAACTCCTCGGAGGTCGGCGCGAGCGATAACGAGTCGATGGGAAAACCCCGGACGCGCCATGTTGTTGCTTTGAACCCCTAGTTTATCCAGGGGTAACGTAGTTTGCCAGCACCTATCACGGAAGAAAGTGTAGTTCAAGAAATGGACCGGCCGAACGGGCAACGCGATCCAAAACAAACCATTTTGGCCGCGCAGGCGCCGATGCCGCGTTGTTCATGCGCCCTGTTGCGAGGCGTCCTGGCGCGACTGCCCCAACGGAGTCGCAAGCAATTGCTTGCCAAAAATATTTGACCCGAGCCTATCGTTCTCCCCATAATAGGCGGTGTTCATTCGACCGAACGTCGGTCGGTGCGGCGGGTCGCGCTCGCAGGGATCCGCCGTGCAGGTCCTTTTTTTGTTTTGATTTAGGTCCGACGCTTCTCGATTCCGCCGGGCAATCGGGCTGACCAAAGCCCAACACACACCCGCTAGGTCGCGTGGCCCCTCGCCGTGCCGGGAGGGCTGGATCGATACGAGTGAGGAAATGCCGATCCTCGCACTACTCGTCGTAAGCCTGGGACTTGTTCAGTCGGTTGCCATGGACGGCGAATCGATCGACTGGATTTCCGGGCGCGCCACCCTATGCCAATCGTCCGCGCTGGCTCGCGCGCGTGACGTCGTTTCCCCGCCCCAAAATCTGGGGTCGGGTGTGAATCCATTCCACGATCGATTTCCGCCGGTCGACGATTTATTTTCATCCGCCGACCCGCACCCTCGCCCATCGAGAAGTCCGCCGGGCCACCCGATAATGCTCCGGGAGTGGCCCTCATGGAAGCCGTTTGGTACACGCTCGCCGGCCTGGCCGGCGCGTTGGCGGGCTTTGTCGCCTGCTATTTGCTGACGCGCGGCCGCCGCCAACGCGACGACGCCGAAGCCGCCCACGCCCTGGCCCACAGCCAGGAACTGCTCGAGCAGGCACGCCTTCAGGCGGACACCATCCGCAAGGAGGCCGAGCTGCGCGCCAAGGAAGAACTATTTCAAAAACGCAACGACTTCACTCAGGAAATGGAAAAGGCCCGCGGCGAGCTGCGCGAGCAGGAGCGCCGCCTCGAAAAGCGCGAAGACACCCTCGACCAGAATCAACGTGAACTGACCAAGAAAGAACGGACCGTCGATCACGCCAAGGAAAAGAACGCCGAGCGCCGCGAACAACTCGAAAAACGCCAGAAAGAACTCGAAGCGATCATCGAGCAGCAGGTGCAAAAACTGCATGAAATCAGCGGCCTGGGCCGCGAACAAGCCGAGCACACGCTTCTGGAACGACTGGAAAAAGACCTGAGCGAGAAGATCGCCGATCGCATTCAGAAACACGAGGAACGGCTCAAGGCCACTTGCGAGCAGAAAGCCCGCGAAATCCTCGCCACCGCCATCCAGCGCTACGCCGCCGAACACACCGCCGACACCACCGTCAGCACGGTGGACATCCCCAGCGACGACATGAAGGGCCGCATCATCGGCCGCGAAGGGCGCAACATCCGCACCTTCGAGAAGGCGACCGGCGTGGACGTCATCGTCGACGACACGCCCGGCGTCGTCATCGTCAGCGCCTTCGACAACATCCGCCGCGAAACCGCCCGGCTGGCCCTGACCAAGCTGATCCAGGACGGCCGCATTCATCCCTCGCGCATCGAGGAAGTCGTCACGGAGACGCAGGCAGGAGATGGAGAAGCACATCCTGGAGGTCGGCAAGCAGGCCGTGCAGGAGGCCAACGTCGGCCCGCTGCACGAGAAGCTGGTTCAGCTGCTCGGCCGGCTGAAGTTCCGCACCAGTTACAGCCAGAACGTGCTTCAACACAGCCTGGAAGTGGCCCACCTGTGCGGCATGATGGCGGAGGAACTGGGGCTGGACGGCCGGCTGGCGCGGCGCTGCGGTCTGCTGCACGACATCGGCAAGGCGGCCGACCACGAGATGGAGGGCGGCCATCCGAAGATCGGCGCCGAGCTGGCCCGCCGCTACGGCGAGACCAACAAGGACGTGCTGCACGCCATCGTCGGCCATCACGACGACGTGACGATCGACCACATTTACACGGTGCTGGTCGCCGCCGCCGACGCCATCAGCGCGGCCCGGCCCGGCGCTCGCCGCGAGACGCTGGAGAAGTACGTCAAGCGTCTGGAAGAACTGGAAGCGGTGGCGATGGGGTTCCCCGGCGTCGAGCACGCCTACGCGATCCAGGCCGGCCGCGAGGTGCGCGTCATCGCCAACGCGCACAAAACGACCGACGCGGACGCGATCAAGCTTGCCACGACATCGCCCGGGCGATCGAGCAGCAGCTGAACTACCCGGGCGAGATCAAGGTGACGGTGGTCCGCGAAACGCGGGCGGTCGAGTTTGCGCGATAAGAGTTTGCGTTCGCGCACGCGCGGCGCCGGGCGCGCGAAACGTGCAAAAATGAAACATGAATCATCACTGTTTTTTCTTGTTTGCTTCCTGCATGTAAGCCTTGAACGCGGCCATCTGGTAGGAAATGAACAACATCGCGTGAGTCAGCGCCAGGTAGGATTCGTCCTGCTTGTCGTCGTCGAATTCTTTGCGCAGCTGGTTGAGCCTGGCAATCACTTGCTCGGGAGTCATGACATTTCTCGCATTCAACGCGGAACTTGTTTACGAAAATAATCCAGTATACGCCCGCGGGGCCGGAATGGGAGCATCAGCCTTGATGCGGCGGACTGATCATTTCCCACTGACGACCGCGCGAGGATCTCGAAATGCGATCGCAATCAGTGCCGCGACCCGTCGAAATCGCTGAGCCACTTCAAGAAATGCGCCACGTCCGCGGAGTCCCCAAGCGAATAGTTGGCGAACGTCTTGCTTCGATGCCCGACGCAGATGTTGAAACCGTCGGGGAACTGGCGGAATCCATCTTCGTCCGTAATGTCGTCGCCGAGGAAAATGGTCAGCGGCCGGGGCGAATTGACGCGTTCCACGATCCACTTCGCCGCATGACCTTTGTTCCAGTCGACATGGGGCCGGACCTCGAACACCATGATGCCGGCGGTCAGTTCAAAATAGGGCAAGAAGTCGCTCAGCGAAAACAAGAGCCCGTCCAACAACTTCTGCATGTCGCGGCCGGCGACATGACGCGTGTGGACGGCCACGCTGAAGGTTTTGTTTTCGATCATGACGCCCGGAATTTCTCCGATGCGGTATTCCAGTTCGCCGGAAAGTGCGGCGAGCCGGTCCTGACATGCCAGGGCGGTCGAGTTGATGTAATGCAGGTCCTCGCCGAGAATTTCCATTCCGTGATTGCCGGCGTAGATCAGTTCGGGAATATTGACGCGACTTTTGACGTCGCTCAGCGAGCGCCCGCTGATCACCGCGACGGTTGTGTCGCGACGGTGAGCCAGCTTCGTCAGCGTCGTTCGCGTTTCGAAGGGCATTTGAGCGTTGTTCGGTCGATCGACGATGGGCGCCAGGGTCCCATCGAAATCCGAAAACACAAACAAATGCGACGCATTAATCATTCGCGAGCGAAGCATGGGCAGATAGGGCAAAAGAGGAATGCTCACAATCGACCCCACGTACGGAGTGCGACTCCATTTCGGGAAACTCAAAGCGAACCAGGGCCGAAACCACTTTTCCGGCCCAGCGATAAACGTTGTTGTTGGCCACTGCGGCACGCATCTTTTGCATCCGCCGGCAGCGCTCGGCGTCGGGCATTTCCAATGCCTGGCGCATGGCATCCGCCATCTGGTCGATCGAGTAAGGATTTACGAGCAGCGCGTCTTCGAACTCCCGGGCCGCGCCCGTGAATTCACTCAGAATCAGCATGCCGCCTGCGTCGGTCCGGCTCGAAACGTACTCCTTCGACACCAGATTCATGCCGTCGTCCAGTGAACTGACGATGCAAAAATCGGAAAGCCGATGCAGCGCCATCATGTCCGCATGGCCGTATTGACCCTTCAACGTGATAATCGGGCTCCACGAATCGACGCTCCATTTTCGATTGATTTCCTCAATCAGGTTATCGACGCGCCGGTCAAACTCGGCGTATTCCGGCACTTGCAGCCGGCTGGGAACCAGGATTTGCGCTAGGACAAATTTCCGCCGATAGGCGGGGTACTTGGTCAGGAAATGATCGATCGCCCGCAATCGCTCGGGAATGCCCTTGGTATAGTCCAGCCGATCGATGCCGATTCCCAGCCAGCAGCCGCGAAGCGGCAGTTCTTCAAGCCAGCGATTCATGGCGACGGAGACGGCATGACTATCGGCCAGACGCGTGTGGGCCTCAAAGTCGATGCTGATGGGAAACGGGCGCACGACCGTGGCGCCCGCCGCGAGTCACCTCGGACCGCTCATGATCGATCCGGGCCTCCACGCTACGATCGACCGTATCCAAGAAATTCTGGCAGTGGCCGCGCAAATGAAAGCCGAGCAGGTCGTTGCCGAGCATGCCGTCGAGAATCTCCTCGCCGTAGGGGCAGACGCGAAACATCTCGCGATTGGGCCAGGGAATGTGCCAGAACTGGGCAATGATCAGTCCCGGATTGGCATTTCGGAGCATCCGTGGAAGCAGCGCAAAATGATAATCCTGAATGAAGACGAAAGCCGGACGATTGTCGGCTTCCTCGAGCACCGCGTCGGCGAACAGTTCATTCACGCGGCGGTACATTTGCCAGTGGTCTGGATCGAACACCGGGCGGGTGAAGGCCGTGTGGCACAACGGCCAAATGCCGCGATTTGCCAGTCCGGAGTAGAATCCCTCCTCCTCGTCCTTGCTCATCCAGACGCGGCGAAGCGTGAATGCCGGCGCTTCCGGCGGAACCTGAACGCGATCGTTTTGGTCCACGGTGATTCGATCGGCGCTGCCGCTGCCATGCCCCACCCAGATTCCCCCGCTAGCTCGAGCAATGGGTTCCAAAGCCGCGGCCATTCCGCTAGCGGGCCGAATGCATTCGATGCGACCATCGGCGAACCGATGAATATAAGGCTCACGATTCGCCACAATAATCAACCGATGATCGCGCAACCGTTCGTCGATCAATCGGTGAAAGGCTTTTTTTGTCCACATCAGTCACCCCGGAATCCACAGCCGGAATTTCGGCCGGCGAGACTCGAATTGCCAAGATTTCGCGTGATTCATGCCTTCGTCTTTGCAGGCATCCAATCGCCCACGATTCGACATGGCCTATGGCGACAGGACCGAGGAGTGGTCTATTTGACGGCATCTTTCAAAACCAATGCGAGAACCGGCCCGTCGCAGTCCACAAATATGCATTCGGCATGCCAATCGCAGAATGGACAAGCTTCCCGATGCTTCGTCGGGTTCCCGGCTCAAAATACACCCCCGCGGCGCGTTGATTGTTCGCATCGGCGGCGCAAACTGGTAAAATCGTTGCCGGGTGGACGGAAATTGGCCGGATTCGCGGGTGAATTTCCGACCGCCGCCGCCCACCCGTCCAGGGCGCGTGTTGCCAGACGGACCGGTTTCATTTTTCGACAGCTGGCCCCGCCAGATGGGCCCGTCGGCAGGAAGGAATCAGCAGTGGATCGATGGCGATATGTGTTGACTTTGGCCATCGTATTACTCGCCTGCTGTTTGTTCGTGCTCGACATTATGACGCCGCTTCGCCTGGCGGTTTGGCTGCCCTACATCGTCGTCGTCATGATGTCGCTGTGGATGCCGGACCGGCGCTTCACCTATTTCTCGGCGGCCCTGGTCAGTGCACTGACGATTATCGGCGCCATGCTTTCACCCGCGGCCGACGAAATTGGGATCGCCCTGGTCAATCGCCTTTTGGCGGTGGTCGTATTTTGGATCGTGGCCCTGCTCGGATTGGCCGCCCGGCGAACGCATCAACTCGCCCAGGCCAACGCCGCCCTCCAACAGGAGATGGAGCGCCGGCAGCGACTCGAAACCCAACTGCTGCGCACCCAGCGCCTGGAAAGCATCGGCACTCTGGCCGGAGGCATTGCTCACGATTTCAACAATCTGCTGACCCCCATTCTGATGGCGGTCAAGCTGCTCAAGGAAAATCGCCCCGAGGACGACCGGCTGCGTCTGATCAATACGCTGCAACTCAGCGCCGAACGCGGCGCCGAAATGGTCCGGCAACTGCTCTCTTTCGCGGGCGATTCCGAAGGCCCGCGCGGTGATCGAGCCAAAAACAATCATTACCGAAGTAGCCGCAATCCTCGACCACATCTTCCCAAAATCGATTCAGATTCAAATGCACCTAACCGACGACCTGTGGCCGGTGTTCGCCAATGCCACACAGCTTTCGCAGGTTTTGATGAATCTGTGCGTCAACGCTCGCGACGCGATGCCCGACGGCGGCGTCATGACCATCGAGGCCCTGAATACCGTGTTGAGCAAGGACGACCCACGCTTGCAAATCGAGGCGAAACCCGGTGACTATGTCGTCGTGGTCGTCCGCGACACCGGCGTCGGGATCGCGACGGATCTAATCGATCGCGTCTTCGATCCGTTCTTTTCGACCAAGGGGCCGGGCAAGGGCTCCGGGCTCGGACTCTCGACGGCGCTGGGCATCGTTCAGAGGCACGGCGGATTCATCAACATCTCCAGCGAGCCCCGAAAGGGCGCCGAATTCCAGGTCTATCTTCCGGCCGCGGCGCCGCGCGTGTTCGCCTCATCTGACCGGCTGCAGCCGAATCTGCCCGAGGGCGGCGGCAAATTGATCCTGATGATCGATGATGAGCCGCTCATTCTGGAAACCGCCAAGACGACTCTCGAACGGCGCGGCTATCGCGTGCTGGCGGCCCCGGAAGGACAAAGCGCCATTGATCTCTATCGAAGACACGCGCGCGACATCTCGGCGGTGATTCTTGATATGATGCTTCCAGGCATGGATGGTCCGTCCGTGCTGTCGGAATTACACTCGCTTAGGCCGGATTTGCCCGTCATCGTCAGCAGCGGATTGCCCGTGAGCGGGCGCGTCGCCGAATCAATTTCCATTGGCCGCGGCGCGTTTTTGCCCAAACCCTACTCCGACGAGCAAATGCTGCTTACGATCGCCAATGTGCTCAAGAAAATGCGCAATGAGTGACGAAAAAAACTTGCTCGTGGTCGACGACGACCCGCTGACGCTCGAATGCTTCCGGTTGCTGTTTCCCGACGGAAAGGTCGCGGTCGCCACAGCGGAATCTGCTTCCGAAGGGCTCAGACTTTTTGGCGAGCGGCCTGTGGACGCGGTCGTGCTCGACGTGCGCTTGCCGGATCTTTCGGGTCTCGAGGCGTTCCGCCGATTTCATGATCTCAATTCGAAAATTCCCATCGTTCTAATGACCGGACACGGCACCGCCGAAACCGCCATCGAGGCCATGCGCATGGGCGGCGTTCGAGTATGTGCTCAAGCCGCTCGATCCGCCGGCCCTGCGGGAATTGATTCTGCGAGCGTTCGAGATTAGCCGCTTGATGAGCGTCCCGGCGAAGATGGAACAGTCGGAGCCGGACGACGGCCAGGTCGACCTGCTGGTCGGGCAATGCCCGGCGATGCAGGAGGTTTACAAATCGATTGGCCGAGTCGCATCCCAGAACGTCACCGTGCTCATTCTGGGGGCCAGCGGCACCGGCAAGGAACTCGTGGCTCGTGCGATCTACCACTATAGCGCCTCGTGCGAATGGGCCATTTCTTGCCTTCAACTGCGCCGCGATTCCCGATTCCCTGTTGGAAAGCGAGCTTTTTGGACACGAAAAGGGCGCCTTTACCGGGGCCGATCGCAAGCGGATCGGCAAATTCGAGCAATGCAACGAGGGCACGTTGTTCCTCGACGAAATCGGTGAAATGGCCCCAAGGACGCAGGCCAAAATTCTCCGGGTGCTCCAGGATCACGAATTCGAGCGCGTCGGCGGCAACGAATTGATCAAGACCAATGTCCGCATCATCGCGGCGACCAACCGCGATCTCGACGCCATGGTGGCGGCCGGCAAGTTCCGCGAGGACTTGTATTATCGTCTGAATGTATTTTCGATCAAACTGCCGCTGCTGAACGAGCGCGGCGATGACCTGCCATTGCTCGCCCAGCATTTCGTAAAACGATTTGGCCGCGAAATGCAAAAGGAAGTCGTGAAAATCGCACCGCAAACCATGGCGCTGCTGCAAAAACATACTTGGCCCGGAAACGTCCGTGAACTTCAGAGCGTGCTAAAGCAGGCCATCCTGAAAGCAACCGGCCCCGTGTTGCTGCCCAACTTTCTGCCGGATTCCATTCATCCCCAGGCCGACGGCGCGACGCCACCCATGCCCGGTCATGAATTGAATCTCTCCGATCTGATGCAGTTTGTCGACGAGCGCCTGAAAAGCGGCGCCACCGATCTCCACGCCGAGTTTCAGGCGTTGACCGAGCGGCAGTTGCTCCTTCATGTGCTGCGGCACACGGAAAACAACTTGAGCCATGCGGCTAGAATCCTTGGCATCAGCCGAGCCACCCTCCGCAACAAGCTCGCAACCTACGGCATCACCATCGATCGCACCGCGTCGTTGGAAGAAGACGGGCCGGCTTGACCGCCGGTCAGCGCCACGCTCGCAATTCGTCGATCGCGTGAACCACCACCTGTTTTCGTTTTTCAAACAACGCGAACAGCGCCAGGATGCCAATCCCGAGTGCGATTCCGCTGACCCACCACAGCCAGGTTTGCGACAGGTCGACGGCCGCGTGCCAGATCATGCTGAAGACCACGAGCGTGAGGAACCCGGTGCCGAGGAATAGGTACGAGCGGATTCGTAACAAAATCCCGATCAGCACGCCGGCGACGGAGAGCAGGGCCAGGGCCAGCGGTAAGAGCACTGAGTTCCCCAACCCCGCCAGGAAGAAATCGGCGGTGGAAGAGATGTAGAGTAACCCCAGCCCCGTGTAGCGCAGGCCGAGAGAAAGTTCGCGGCGGATTCGCGCGTGTTGATATTGCTCGCTCACGAGTATGATCAAGGCCAACGGCACGAGCCAAAACTGCGGATGCGCCGCCAGCGAGATTCCTCCCTGCCACAGAAGTGACCAAATCCCGACATTTGCCGCGAGCGCCGCGAACAACGCATGCCGGAACGATTGCCGGCTGATCGCCAGCCAAGCATAGAGAAGGCCGAACAGGAACCAAAGCATCGAGTAGTTTCCAAAATCGGTTGGAATCTGGTCGAAGAAACCCAACAACGGCTTGGAACCCGGAAACACGGAAATGATCGGCTCGCGAAGCGCCTGAGGCGGCTTCATCCAGAACATTAACAGCGGCAGCAGCGGCAAAAACAATCCGGTTCGCTGCAGCGGATGCACAAAGACGTCAAGGCGAAACCTCCGCGACAATTCACTGAGCCCGACGCCGATAAACGCGATCGCCATGATGACAAACGCCCATAGCTGGGCATTGATGCTTGGAAACATGCCCGGCACATTGAAGCGCAGATGCAGGAACAAGATCACGAGCAAGACTTCGGTCGCGTACACATATCCGGATCGCCATCGGCCCGGCACCCGGAAGGGATCGATCTCCGGCCGCACCGCGAAGGCGATTGCCGCCGCCATCAATGCGATCGTCGCGAGCGTCAGCACCGCGACTTCCGCTCCAAGCAACGGCGTCCGCTTGGTAACCACATCAAACAGAAAGCCCTGCTCGACGACGCTCAGCACCAATACGCCCGCGGCGATGAGCCCCAATTGCGGCGCGATTTCGCTCGCGGCGATCGCCCAGCGCCCTCTCGCCGCCAGGCGAACGCGTAAACCACCGTGCCGATCGAAAGCGCCGCCAGAACCGCCACGGTTCGATGCAGCCACAAGGCCGACGCCTCCGGCGGAACGATCGCCACTCCGAAAGCGGTCAACGTTGCCACAACCAGCGACAGACATATCGTTGCCAGACTCAGGCGGATGCGCTCATCGTCCGATCGGAAGATCGCCAACGCGGCGGCTGTCAGCCCAATGGCGAACGGCGCCAGTGTTCGCTTCCACCAATCGGGCTCCGCATGAATCAGCAGATCTTTCGACGCGAGCAGAATGGCAAGAACCGTGGCGACTGCGAGACCGCCCTGTAACTCTTGTGTTCGTTTCCAGTGCGTTAGAAGCGCCCAGACGAGGGCACATGCCGCCCAGCCAAGCATCAGGGCGAAACGCCCAACCGGGCCAGCCCATCGGAATCGACGCGGCCAAAAGCATCGCGGCGGCCATCGCCCCGACGCCAATGATCGGGGCCACATGATCTTTTCCCGCAAATTGCGAACGGACGTCGATCGCGACGAGCGCCAGAATCAACGCCAGCCACTCCGGCCAGGCGCTAATCGCAAGGATCCAGGGCGGAAGAGTTCGGCTCATCGCGATGAACGTGGCGGCCAGCAGCAGCGGCGCCAGAGTGCTGATCGCCGCCAGCGTGAATTGCGCGTTCCACCAGACTGACGGCTGCTCAAGCCAGGGGCGATCCGCATTTTGAAACTGGCCCAACCATCTCGCCACGATCAGCCAACCGATCGCCCATGCGCCGGCGGTGATGGCGAACCGCTGGGCCATCTCAATCCACACAAATTCGTCAAACGGGCGATGTGCGGTGGCGGCCGCAACGAGAAATCCTCCGCAGACAAGAAACTTTACTAGAAGGCCCGCACCGAATGCGTATTCGGACGACCGATCTCGAAGGGCATGTCCCACCATGCCCGCCGCGACAAATGCGAGCGGCAATCCGTGCGACCAGGTGAAGCCAAGCTTGTGAAAAACCGTTCCGGCGCCGGGACCAGCCGGCGAATGCCCGGCGATCAAGTTGCCCATGGTCACCAACGTGAGCAGTAATGGCACGCCGCCTGCCACCGCCAGCAACGCGAACCGCAAGCCCCCAACAACCGCGACTCGATTCCAGGATTCCGGATCGCTGACGCGGATTCCAAGCCGCGAGGCGATTTCGACAATCGAATCCCGATACCAGAACGGAATGCATCCAAACAAGAAAGCGGCTCCGAGGCCCCACCGAAGCGCGGAGGCGGAGGTCAGCCGATTGTTGAAATAGCTCGCCGCGAGCGCGGGGATCACCAGATAAATCGTCAACATGCCGGTGAGCGCCAGAGCATGTTGCCATGTCCGATCAACAACCCAGAACTGGGCAGCCAATACGATTGCGAGAACACTGAGCACCAGCCATTCACCGCCGGGGATCCGCCAAAACGGCTGAATCGAGTAGCGGACTTCACCCGGCGACGCCAGTTCGGAGACGACATTCGGCGCGACTCGCATGATCGCCAATGCCGCGGTCGCAACAATGAGCCCTCCCAGCATGACCCGCTCGAAGGCGGGCCAGTCGGCGGCGTCCCAAATCGGATGCCGCCTAAGGAGTCGAAGCGCCGTCCAAATCGCCACCAGCCCGGCAAGGGTTAAGGCATAGAGATCCAGCGACCCCAGAATTTGCGATTCGAGGCCGGCGGATCGCAATGCCGCCGAAATTCCCAGCACCGCCGTCATGGCCGTGGCCGCCTGCGACGCCGAATACCAGCCCGCCCGCGATTCGATTACGGCGAATGCCAACCAAAGCACTGCGACCCAGCCGGCGCCGGCCGTCAACCAAGTCAATTTGGTCGGATCAGGATAAAATGCGAGTGCGCCGGCCGCGATCAGACTGCTCACTTTCGCCGAGTTTCCCAGGGCCCGTCCAATCAAAGCGACATTCGGAAATCGCCGCACCAACAGCGCCGGCAACAGCATTGTTGCGTGAATCAAAAAGACCAATGGGGCGGCCAGCGGCAACGGCGTCTCTGGCTGGACATAAAGCCAATGCCCCAGGCTTAACAGCAGCGTACCCGAACCAACCCACGCCAGCGCTTCGATTCGAAGTTGGTGTGCCTGCAAGACGGCGACCAGCGCGAGCAAAGCGAAAGTTGCGGCGTGTGCGGGCGCCATGAGCGGCGAAAACAGCGCCAGGAAAAGAACCGCTAGACCCACGGCCAACCCAACCGCCGGTCTGCGGGCGGGGCGAATCAACGTCAAAGCGATCGCCTCGGTTGCCAGAAGCGCGCCCCAGGTCGCCAGTTGGCCCGGCAACAAAGCGTGAAGGACGGCGATGGTTATCACCGGTGCAAGGCACGCCCCAATCTGGCCGAGCATCGGCATGCCCCAACGTTGCTCCAAAATCAAACATGTCACGATCGCCGTCGCGCCCACCGCCGCGGCTCGCCACGGGAATTGCCCGGCATGTGTTCCCACAAGAATTAAGCCGCAAGCCATCAAGGCGGCGGCGAATGCGGCGTGGACGCGGCCGTGATTCCACAACTCGCGCCATCGCAGTTGATCCGCGACAACCGCGAGGAAAAGCGACAGCCCGGCGAGTGCGATCCCGGTCTTGCTGGTAAGCACCACGGGCCATGAGAACGGCCCGGTCACATGAACCGTGGCGACGGCCGCCGTGGTCAACCCAACCATGGCCGCCGCGTGCGCCAGCGGAATTCGAAAGGCGATCGCCCCCGCGGTCCAGGCCGCCGCGATGATCAATCCGACCAGAATCAGAAACTCCGTCTGCGGCCAGGAAGTGAATAGTGCCTCGCCATGAATGAGAATCCCGATCAGCGCGACGCACGTTCCCGCGATGACGAGCGGGCCGGCGTTGCTGCGCTGTTGCACCATCAGTCCCGTTGCCGCGACCGGAACGCCCGCCAAGACAATCGGCAACGACAATCGATGCAGAATGAACATCAGATCGGCGTCATGCGTGCCGGCCCATACGCCGGTAAAGATCAGTGCCACCAGCAGTGGAAACGTCGTCAACCCAAGAAACCCAAGCGTCTCCCAGGCCGATCGCGGGGCAATGTCGGTTTGTTCCCAGCGCGTGCGAAGGAATAGCGACATCCCTGCGCCAAAGCACGCCACGGCCCAGATCGCCGGCAACAGCCAAAGCAAGCTTTCGGGTTCGAACAATCGGGGCACGGGCAGCGGGCTGACAGCGGCTCCGACAACTGCAAGCGCCAGCAATCCGGCCTCGTGTTTGGAAAACAGCAGCGTACCGGCTCGATACACGAGCCAGGCAAATAATGGCACGGCGATGAACTTCGTCGCCAGTTCGATGCGAATATCGGTCACGCTGGCCGACAATCCCGCCAAGACCATGAAGTTGAGCGGAACCAGCAACAGCGCAATGACCACGAGCCCGCGGCTGGTGGCTTCGAGCCGCCAGCGCTGCAGGGTGTAGCGACCGACGCCAAACATCGCCGAGGTGAGCGCCGCAAGAATCAGGAACGGGAACATCGGTATTTGCTGCAGTGTTTGCCACAGGCTCAACACCAGCGCGGCGGAGCAGCCAACGATCAGCAAACCGCCGACCAGTTCGCCCCAGAGAATGTGCCGTTCTTCCATGAACGATGAAAGCAATTCACCCCAGCTGCGCCGAGGCCGCGGCGATTCGGGAACCGCGACCGGCGTCGCCTCTCTTGGAGGCTCGGCGGCTTCGACGGCGGTGTGCCTTAGATCGGCAGGCAGCACTTCCGAAATGGCCTCGACAACCGGCGCCGACCGTCTCGATGTCGGTCGAAGCCGCTGTTGGCGGATCGAAACAACTTGGTGAAGTTTCTGAAAGGTTTCTTCGTCGATCAATTCCGAGTCGCGAAATTCTAAAAGCGTCTTGAGTGTCGTCCGCAGCTTAGTTTGCTCGATATTCGTTTCCAGCGACGACGAGAGCTCCTGCCGGCTGCTTGCGTGGGGAGCTTCGCGAATCGCCGGCAGGCGATCGAAACCGCGAACGATCAGAACGATCAGGTGAATCGCGCCGACCAGCGCGAGCACCAGAATGGCGATGATGACGGCAGCGATGCAGAGCATTTCCACGGCGGCGCCTCTCTGCCTCAGGAGGCGAGAACCGCCCTGGAATATAACGTGGAATTTCGCAACGCGATATGAAAAAGGCCGCCGAGAGGATCTGTCCCGGCGGCACGAAATTTGAAACCTGCTACTTCTTGACGACGACCGAACCGTCGATTTTGTCCGATTTCGCATCGACATGATACCGGTGCGTTCCAGGCTGCGTGAACTTGAAACTGAACGATTCATCGGGCTGCAGCGTTGTCCGCCAGGTGCCGTCGTCTGCCGCGACCGTGTGCGGGCGCCGGCCGGCGTTGGTGAACTCCACGGCTGTCCCCGGCGGAATCGTGACCGTCGCATGCGATACCGACATGTCGTGAATTTCGACTTTAAAGACGTCACTGCGTGCGAACGACGGATTCGGTTCGGGAGTATAGTGCGGAATCGATTTCGGCGCCGAGTTGGCCGCGGCAGCACTGCCGAGCGACGGATAGTAGCCCATGGACGAGTACGGACTGGACTGGTATGTGGGCGGGCTGGAATAGTTGTAGTTGTAGTTGTAATTATACCCGCCGCTCATTGGATAGCCCCCGTACATGTACGCGGCGTAGGGACTCATGTTGGACCCGTAGAGAAGCCGGTTCAATCGCAGCACATTGTTCAAGTTGTTATTGTAAAGGTTATTGTTGAAGAGGCTGTAGTAGGCAGCGTTGGGGCCAAAGGCGTTGCCATAAACGAATTGATTGAAACGCAGCTGATTCAGAATCATTTGCCGCCGAATCAGCCAGTTGTTGCGGAACGCTACACTTTGAATGGCCGGTGTGTTTATCTGGGCCGGCGCTTGCGGGGCAAACGCCAGAATCATCCCGAGGGCAGCCACCGCAGCCAAAATCGGCTTATGCATAAATTTCATGATGTTTGCCTCCAGCTCGGGCGAGCAAGGACTGCAGGGAACCCGACCGCCGAACTGACGTTGGTAAAGCAAAAATCGTGCCCCGCACTGTTTTATTTTATCCCTCAACTTCGGCGTCACCCAACAGCCTCGCTCCTGCGGCCCCCAACTCGGGATTGGTGCGCCGGCCATTGACACGCCGGCGTCCAAAGTCGAATCGTGGCGGAATTCGTCCGGCCAGTCAAAAGCAGCCGCCGAGGAGCAACCCGGCGGCGCGAAGCTGCTCGTCGATCACTTCACCACGATCAGGCCCGTGCTTCCGTGGGACTTGGCGTCAACGTGGAACTTGTAAGTCCCTTGATCCACGAACCTAAGCCCGAATGACTCGTTTGGACGAAGCGTTACATGCCACGATTCGTCGTTCGCCGCGATGGTGTGTCGCCTTTCGCCTTCGTTGATCCAGGTCACTGTCGTTCCGGCGGGAATCGTGATCTTCTTGTCGGAAATTGAGTGATCCGAAACCTTTAGTTCGAATTTGCCCGCCGCGACCGAAGCCGTGTAGGGCGACTCGCTCTCGCCATATTTTTTGCCGTTATTCGGCGCGTAGGCGGACTTAGTCGAAGGCGAATACGCCGGCTGGTACGCGCTGCCGGCGGGCGAATAGTTCGCCGAATAGTTGTTCGCACTGTAGCCGCCGTAGGCGCTGAATACAGCGCGGGATTGTAACCATAGCCCATTCCGTAGCCGCCATAGCCCATCCCATACGTTCCATAAAGCATCCGGTTATACGGCAACGAGTTGCGAAGGTATGGATTCGCCATCGATGAATAGATGCCGAATCCCATGTTGTTGAAAAACGGCGAATTGTTGGCCAAACCCGAGGCCAACAAGAGCGGATTTCTCGCCGCGAGTACTGAATAAAACGGCGGATTAAAAACGGTCCGCGGAAACATGACGGAATTCATGGTTGTCATTTGATTCGCCGTCATGCCGGTCCGAAACGCCATGGACGGAAATTGCCGCACCCGCTGAGCCTGAGCCCACGGGACCGCCAGCAGCGCCGCCGCCAGGGCCAATGCCCACGGCGCAGCACGTAAACGATTGATCCACATGATGCATTCCTCCTCAAGGATGAGAAAAATGAAACCTGGGTCCGCGATCCGTCTTGGTCAGGTCATGACGCTGAGATGATGAAGAAAACCGGGTCTCCTCAACCCGCTGCTCAACCGCCAATTTGTTTGACGCCGCAAACGAGTAATGGATTCAGCCTCGGATGGAAAACTGCCTACCCGTTAAACACGGCAACGATGAAAAACGTTGGTGATCACTTTGCGGCCGCTTCGCGAATCGAGCCGCATCGCGTCTGGCCGCGTTGATTGGCCTGCCAGATTTCGCCGCTGAGCGCGTCGAGACAGGTGAGCCAGCCGCCGCCATAGCACCAGGTGTCGATGCAGACGGCGTGGTCGAGCACCAGCGGCCAGCCGTGTTGTTGCTCGGAGTGCCCGCAGATCATGAACTTGCCGGAGCAATGCGGCAGTGAGAAATGATTGAAATACTCCCAGTGCAGCATCGACGACGGCTGTTCATCAAGGGCCAGCTCGGGATCGACATTGGCGTGGACAAAAAAGTAGTGGCTCGTCTCGTACCAGTCGACGCAGGTGTTGCGAATAAATCGCCAGTGGTGCCCGGGGACGTCATCCATTCGGCAGGTCAGTGAATACGAGGCCATGGCTTCGCGTCCGCCCACCGCCATCCAGAAGTGCTGCGATTCATGGTCATTCGCGGCGGCTTGCATCATGATTTCGTGATTGCCGCGAAGCGACACCACTCGATAGGCCTTATGGAGCAGCGTCAGCCGCTCGACCACGCCGCACGAATCCGGCCCGCGATCGACATAATCGCCGAGCGTGACGATTAAATCCTCAGGCGTCGGCTTTACAGCCATCAAAAGCGCGTCGAGCGCCCGCGAGCAGCCGTGAATATCGCCGATGGCTAAAAGCCGGGGCATGTGTACGTCCGCCTGCGATTCCGGATGTCTTTGAAACTACGTCAGCAAGGTCACTGCGATTGCTGGCGTATTCTGGGCCGCCAGCGTCTGAAGCCCTTTGTCGAACGTGACGAGCTCGACTGACTCTGTTCTTGCCAGCTCGGTCGCTAATGCCAAATAAAGGGCGTCAGCGGAATGACTGCAGCCGTGCGCGCCGCGAATTCGTTCGGCGGGAGCAATCATGCGATACCGACCGTCCAATGGCGGCAAGATGTTTTCCGCAAGAAGTTCCAGCGTCTGCACGGCGATCGAATGATCGGCGGCGGAGATGATCGCGTCGGCCAGTTTTCGGCAGAGAATGAAAAGCAATTCGGCAATCATCACGCCTGGAGCATAGAAAAAGGCTTCCGCCCGAGGTGTGATAGTCTAGATATGCTTTGATTTTTCCATGCCGCCCCGCTTCGTTGGCGCACAACGCAATCACGGCCGAGGCATCAAGAACGATGGCACGTGGATTAGTCGAGGGGGCCATACATCCCGCCTGAACGCGCTTCTCGAATATACTTGTCCGTGTCCGCAGCCGCGGTCGGAGCCATGCCTCGTTGCAGTTTCTCGATAGAGTTTAGGGCTCTCCGCATCCCCCAGTTTTGAGCCGAAGCAATCTGTATTCCGCGTCCAAAAGACTCGGATTCAAGTGTTGCACGACTCGTCCAAGGAATGATGTCGCCACAAATGTCAACGGCCAATGGCACGACGGACTCCAAATATTGATTGCCTTTAAGTCTTCACAGCCTCAAGAACGATCCTTCCCAAAGACTTGTCGTTAACTGAGAGCTGAAACGCGTATTCACCAGGCGCTGGAATCACTAGATTCTGGTAGTTTACGGATAACATGACCCAGTTATTCTTTTGACGATTCCTTGGATGAGGCGTCGCTTTGAATTTCAAGTGAACGTCGGCCGAAATCGCCGAAACGTCCGGAGCCAGCACTCTGACGCAAGAATCATTCTCGTTCCCGACCTCGCTCGGAGTCGTTACAACTTTTGCAATGACATAAATCGTCTGAAGCGGGGCCGGGAACATCGGTCCATTGATTACGTCAATGCCGCCGCTCAGCACATTGAGCGTACCCTTTTCGGATACTTCCGCGGCATTGGCGAAAAAGGCAAGTTCCAATTGATTCACCGAGCTCGCACCCAACGTCCACACGCGTTATTTGGCGATCCACTCAGCCACTTCATTCGCCGTCGCTTGCTCCGGTGTCCGCTTAAGCTTACCCAACGCATTCGCCGCCTCGTAGGCCGCCTTGGTCATCTTACCGGAACTGGTGCCGGCGTGGTTGTGTAAGAATAGCTCACCCGGTGCGCACAACGCCGCGAAGGCGGGCAACCCGCCATATTTCAAAGCGCCGGGCAGCAGCATCGGATCGTCGGTTTTCGTGATCGAGTCGAAGCGGAACTGATTCATGTCGGCGGCGGACTTATCGATGGCATTGCCGCAAATTGCCTTGGCCATGATCGCCGCCGGCCCCATGCTGCCCCAGCCGATGAGATAAACCTTTTTCGCGCCGAGGACATTCTTGGCCAATCCCACGGCGGTCACGATGTCGCGCGTCTGCTCGGCCAAAAGCGGGCGGTTGTAACCAAACGTGTAGCCCGCGAATTTCTTATCGACCGCCCGCGCCGATCCGGTCTGCTCGCCGACCTGCAAGACATCGATCGCCATGATGTTGATTTTCTTGTCGAGCAAAACCTTGGCTTCCGGCACGACTTTGCCGTTTTCGAACAGACTCGCCTTGCCCCGCGGATGAACCCAAATGGCGACAACCGATCCGGAGTCGGGCGGAATTAATCCAAGTGATGGAATTCGATCCCCTTCACCCTTGCGGCCGAAAATTGCCTTGTGAACATCGTAGCCGTCGATTTTCGAGCCGATCGGCCCATTGTGAATCGCAATACCGTCTCTGCTCGGCAAACCGCCGATCGTTGAACGAAGCGCAGTGCCGACCATGGTGCGGAACCGGGCGAGCGACGCAGCGTCCTTCGGGAAAACCTCCTGCATCTGTTTATCGGCAGCGGCGGTCATCAATTCCCGCAAGCGCGGGGCCGGCAAGGCGTCGCTCGGAACCGGATGCTCCGCGTCGTAAACCGAAAGTTCTTTCGGCGGAACCGGCACGAATGGTTTTTCGTGAATCGGCTCCTGCAAACCCAGACGCAAATACTTGTTCATCCAGTTGTACATGAGTTCGCGCGAGACCTGGTTGTAGTTGTGGCCGAACTGCGGGAAGCACTTCGCCATCACACGGTCTTCGGCGCCGAGTAGTCTGAATAGGGTCTTCAGTTCAGGCAGGCCCTTGGTTTCGATCTCGCGGTCCAGTCGTTGGCGGCCGACATGCCCAGCGGCTTTGGCGCGAACAATGCCGCGATCTCGACATTGCCGGTGCCAATACGCAAGTAGGAGCAATTTTCGCAGACGCAGCCGCCCTGCATCGCCGTGGAGACCATCACCGCCGGGAAAGCGACCGCGGGCCGATCGTCGATGGCGCAGAGGATGAACGTCTGCGTGCCGCCGCCGCTGGCCCCGGTCATGCCGATGCGCTTCGGCGTCGACATCGGGCAGAGATCGCTGAGGAAATCGAGGGCGCGAATCGCTGTTCCAGGTTTGCAAGCCCATGGAGCTCTGCAGGTGCAGTTCGGCCTCGGCGTCGGCGAACCCCGCGGCGTGTGGAATCGCCTTGCTGTCGGCGACGCCGACCATGTCGTAATGAAAGACGACGCAACCCATGCGCGCGAGCATCGCCGGGAGCGCTTGCAGCGGATAACGTCGCCGCTTCGATGGTCCCTTCGCCCTTGGCTTTCACGTCGCGCTTGGCGGCCTTTTCGCCGGCATCGTAGAAGCCGGCCATTGGCCCAGTGGCCATGCGCGAACAGCACGCCGGGCAGCTTGCCCGTCTTGCCCTTGGGCCGATAAAGATTGCCGCTGACATAATGGCCCGGCATGCTGGCGAAGAAGACTTTCTCGATGGTGTACTCGTCGCGATCGATCTTGCCGTGAATGACGGCGATTCAGCGGCGTCTTCTCCGGCATCGGCCAGAGGCCCATGCGCCACCAGCATCTGCTCGCGAACCGCGTTGCGCCGACTGCCCACGCCTCCCGCGATTCCGGCGGTTTGAACGGAAAGTCGCTGTTCAAGGTGATCGCCGGGCCAACCGGGCGTCTTCGGACTTCCGGCCCTCGGGACGAACCCGGCTGAGATCATCGGCCCAAATCGCGGCGGGAACCAGCAAAACGAGGAGCGTTGAGAGGCAGGCCCATGACGTTGGCTCCGGGAGGGTGAAAGGCGGGGCATCCCGGAACCAACTTAAGCGGGTGGCAAGCCGGAGTCAACCATTGGGCCTGAGTGGATCCCGGGCATGCAAATGTAAAAATTTGCATAATGTCGGATGCCGCTGAGCGCGCCCAGTGCCCGGAATTCGGCTCGCAAAAATTTTGATGTAACTTATTTGAAAACAAGGATTTATGTAAAATAACTTGACTGATTAAGGATGAAAAACAGGGTTATTTCCGGGCGCCATTTTGAGCCCGAGTGAGTCGCGAACTGGACTTTGTCGTCCCGCGATGAGTCATGGCTTGAAGCGACCCTTGCCGCCGAAAGAGCCTGAAAAGCCCCGCCGACTACAATGTGCCAAGGCGATCCGCGAGTTGAGCCGTGCGCGAACCTGCGAGCGGCTCGACTTGCCTGATTTGCAGGAGCCTTGGTATAACCATAGCCGCACCTTCGGCTGTGCCTCTTGATTCCCCAAATTGCCAGCGAGCCAGCACCCGTGTCAAACGCACCCGAACAGCAATTGGAAGCCAGCCGCGCCGAGAAGCTACGGCGAATCGAGGCCCTGGGTTTCGATCCGTGGGGCGGCCGTTTCGACGGCCATCAGCCGATCGCCGAGGTTCTCAATCTGCCGGCCGACGTTCCGGACGATCAGCGCCCGCGAGTCCGCATCGCCGGCCGCATCGTCAGCCGTCGCGATGGCGGCAAGGTCCACTTCCTCGATCTCAAGGATTGGTCCGGCAAGCCGACCCTCCGCGAGATCAAGGGCGAACGCGAAGGCGACGTCGAGAAGGTTCCCGATTTGTCGAGCCGCGATTCAGGTCATGATCGGCCAGAAGCAGGTCGGCGAGACCGGCTGGCAGCTGGCCCAGCACCTCGACCTGGGCGATCTGATCGGCGTCGAGGGCACCTTCGGCAAGACGCGCAGCGCGGCGAGCCGACCATCTTCGCCGACAAGCTGACGTTCCTCGGCAAGTCGCTGCTGCCGCACCCCGACAAGTTCGCCGGCATGCAGGACATGGAATTTCGCCTGCGGCATCGCTACCTCGATCTGATCTACAATCCCGAGACGCTCGATCGGGCCAGCAAGCGCATCCTGATCGTTCGCACGATCCGCCGTTACCTCGACGAGCGCGGCTTCTTCGAGGTCGAGACGCCGACGCTGCACGCCATCGCCGGCGGCGCCGCGGCCCGGCCGTTCATCACGCACCACAACGCGCTCGACATCGACCTGTTCCTGCGCATCGCCCTGGAACTGCACCTGAAGCGCCTGCTGGTCGGCGGCATCGAGAAGGTGTACGAGATCGGCCGGGTCTTCCGCAACGAGGGCATCAGCCCGAAGCACAACCCCGAATTCACCATGATGGAGCTGTACCAGGCGTACGGCGACTACCGCACCATGATGGACCTGACCGAGGGGCTGATCGTCGCCTGCGTGCGATGCGCTCGGCGGCGGCATGCAAGCTGCCCTACGGCGAACACAGACATCGACTTCACGCCGCCCTGGCAGCGGCTGCGCTACGCCGACCTGTTCCGCGAGCACGTCGGCGTGGCGATGGACGACGGACGGCGTCCGCGACGCGTGCCGAGCGCGACATTGCGCTTTGCTCGAAAGACGAGCAACGGACCTCGACGGCAAGGATCACGACGTGCTCGTGCATCAGCTGTTCGAGCAGCACGTCGAGGACAAGCTGATCGGGCCGGTGTTCGTCTACGATTATCCCGCGGCGCTGTGCCCGCTGACCAAGCGGCAAGCGCGGCAACCCGGCCATCGCCGAGCGGTTCGAGCTGTACGTCCACGGCATGGAACTGGCCAACGCCTACACCGAACTGAACGATCCGATCACGCAGGAGCAGACGTTCCGCCAGCAACTGGCCGGCCTGCCGGAAGAAGACTCGATGGCGAAGATGGACGACGATTTCGTGCGGGCGCTGCGCCACGGCATGCCGCCGGCCGGCGGCCTCGGCATCGGCATCGACCGGCTGGTCATGCTGCTGACCAACACGCCAGACGATCCGCGACGTGATTCTGTTCCCGCTGCTGCGGCCGGAAAGAATGTAGTTTTGTTCTTTGTCAGTTGTTCTTTGTCCGTTGTCCAACCTGGCGCACGCCACGCCATAACTGACCAAGAACAAAGAACAAAGAACAACTGACCAGGAACAACTGACCAAGAGGCACGGATGTACGTCTTACTGCTATGGTGCGATACCTGCGGACGCGCTACTTGGCGATGGTATGCGTTGTCAGCGTGATGTTGGGCGTGGCCACGCTCATCGTCGTCAACGGCGTCATGAGCGGCTTCAGCACAAAGCTGACCGAGCAACTCAAGGCACTCAATGCCGATATCATCATTGAATCCGTCGATCAGATTTACGGCTTCCCGGGCAAGACCGACGACATGCTGGCGAAGATCAAGGCATCCGCGGCGAGCGCTCGCATCAAAGCGATGTCGCCCTCGGTCGAATTGTTCGGCTTGATGCAATTTCAGTTTCGCGGTCGCAGTTTCACCCAGCGCGTGCGCATGATTGGCGTTGACCCGAAGATGCAGGCCAATCTCGGCGGCTGGGCGGAGTGCTTGACGGACCAGCAGCGGCGGCTGAATCCTTCATTCGATCTCAGCCCCGAGGCGATGAAGCGCTATGACGCGATGCATCCGCCCGAGCCGGCAATGCAGCCGTTCCCCCCGCCAAGCGCCGGTGGTGAAACCCGAGGACCAATTGCAATTGCCGGGAATCGATCCGAATCGCCAGTCGAAGAAGCCAGTCAAGCGTGTCGAAGAATTGCCGCCCATCGCCGCGCCGCCGATGGTCATTCACAAGCCTCGCGGAATCATTGTGGGGCATGCCATCGCGAACTATCTGGATCCGACGTCGGGAAAGAACGTCGCCGTTCTTGATCCCGGCGATTCCGTCATGATCTATACCGTCGGCTGCGGCACCCTGGAGCCGGTCTATGATGAGTTCGTCGTTTGCGATTACATCAAAACCGGTTTGAGCGATTACGACTCGACCACGGTCTTTGTCCCGCTGGATTACCTGCAGCACCTGCGAACCATGGAGAGCCGGGTCAACACGATTGAAGCTCGATTGAACAATTCGAACAACGTTCTCGAAAGCGAAAGCACCAAGAAAGCACTTCAAAATCTTTTTTCGCCACAATATGTGCGCGTCTCGACGTGGAGGGACAAGCAGGCGCCGCTATTGTCCGCAATTGATGTCGAACGGGGCATCTTGAACCTGCTGCTGTTTTTGATCATCGGGGTGGCCGGATTCGGGATCCTCGCGATCTTTTCCATGATCGTCCGCGAAAAGACTCGCGATATCGGCATCATGAAATCGCTGGGAGCGCCTAGCCGCGGCGTGCTCAGCATCTTCCTGGGCTACGGCACGCTGCTGGGTTTCGTCGGCGCGATGTTGGGCACCGGATTGGGATTGCTCATCACCAAATACATCAATGAAATTGAATCGACTCTTTCCTGGCTGACCGGCACCAAGCTCTTCCCGCGCGATATCTATTACTTCGACAGGATTCCGACCAACGTTCAAGTGTCGAGCGTCATCGCCGTCAACGCCGGCGCGATCCTGGTCGCGGTGGTGTTCAGCATCCTTCCGGCGTGGAAGGCGTCGCGGATGAATCCCGTGCAGGCGCTGCGGTACGAATAACACGGTTTACGTTTCGCTCCCGCAAAGTGCCGCGAGGACGCGAAACGTGAACGATTTTGGGATTTCCCATGTTGATCGCACAAGGACTGTACAAGACGTACAAGAAGTACGCCAACGAAGTGAGGGTGCTCAACGGCCTGGACATGGAAGTGCGGGCCGGCGAGTTCCTGAGCATCGTCGGCACTTCCGGCTCCGGCAAGAGCACGCTGATGCATCTGCTCGGCACGCTGGACCAGCCCGATCAGGGGGCGGTGCTGCTCGACGGCTACCGCATCGATTGCTTGCCGGCGCGAGAGCGCGACCGACTTGCGAAACCAGACATTCGGATTCATTTTCCAGTTTTATCATCTGCTGCCGGAACTGAGCACGCTGGAAAACACGCTCATGCCGGCCATGATCGGCCATTCCGTGCTACGCTGGTGGCGACGGAAAAGTGAAGTGCGAAGCCGAGCCACGGAACTGCTCGAACGCTTCGGCCTGGGGCATCGTCTCAAGCACAAGCCGCGCGAACTCTCCGGCGGCGAAATGCAGCGCACCGCCATCGCCCGGGCATTGATTTGCAACCCGCGCATTCTCCTGGCCGACGAACCGACCGGAAATCTCGATCAGGAAACCGGGCAGGAAATCGTCAGAATCCTTCGCGACCTGAACAAGCGCGATGGGCTGACTATCGTCATGGTGACGCATAACATGGACCTTGCCGCCGGCAGCGACCGCGTGGTTCGGCTGGTCGGCGGGCGCGTCGAAGACGCGCCTTTGTATAGCCCGCCGCTGGCGGCGGGTTAAACCCACGGTGACATATGGCCGCGATCAGCATCAATGGCAAACTTGTGGACAAGGCCGACGCCAAGGTCAGCGTTTACGATCACGGATTTCTTTACGGCGACGGCGTGTTCGAGGGCATGCGCGTCTACTCCGGCAAGGTCTTCCGCCATCGCGAACATATCGATCGGCTCTATGAATCGGCCCGGGCGATCCTCCTCGAAATCCCGCTGGCGCCGCGACGCCTTGATGAAAGCCGTCGAACAGACGGTCAAAGCCAATGGCAAGCCCGATGGCTACATTCGATTGGTCGTTTCACGCGGCCCCGGCAACCTTGGCCTCGATCCGCGCAAGTGCGTGCCGGAAGTGATCATCATCGTCGATGACATTCAACTCTATCCGCCCGAGTTATATGACAATGGGCTCGAAATCATCACGGCGTCGACGATTCGCAACCACCCGAATGCGGTTAACCCGCGGATTAAGTCGCTGAATTATCTCAACAACATTCTTGCCAAGATCGAGGCGATCCGCGCCGGCTGTCTCGAAGCGATCATGCTCAACACCAAGGGCGAAGTGGCCGAGTGCACCGGCGACAACATCTTCGTCGTCAAGCGCGGCGTGCTGAAGACCCCGCCGACGGATGCCGGCATCCTCGAAGGAATCACCCGCAACGCGGTCTGGAACTGGCCCGCGGGGCCGACATCCAGGCACTCGAAATGTCTCTGACCCGGCACGACGTTTACGCGGCGGATGAAGTCTTCCTCACCGGCAGTGCCGCCGAGGTCATCCCCGTCGTGAAAGTGGACGGCCGAACCATCGGCAACGGCAAACCCGGCCCGATGACCCGCCAACTCCGCGAGCGCTTCCAGAAACTGGTGCGGGAGTAAGAAAAGAATTTGAACCACAGAGTCACCGAGGGCAGAGAGGAAATCTAAGTTTTCCTCTGTGCCCTCGGTGACTCTGTGGTTCAAATTCTGGCACGTCGCGAGTGCCAGTCGGTTGCATTTTCGAACATGCGCGCCACCCGCAACAACTTTTCCTCTTCAAAGGGCGCAGCCAAAATCTGCAGGCCGATCGGCAGGCCCGATTGGGTGAATCCGCACGGAACACTGATGCCGGCAATGCCGGCGAGATTGGCGCTGATCGTGTAAATGTCCGACAGGTACATCGCCAGCGGATCGTCGGATTTTTCGCCGATCTTAAAGGCCGCGGTTGGCGAGGTCGGCCCGATGATCACATCGCATTCGGCGAAGGCCTTGTCGAAATCATCCTTGATCAAACGCCGGACTTTCAATGCTTTCAAGTAGTAGGCGTCCTTGTAGCCGCTACTGAGCGCATAGGTGCCGAGCATGATGCGGCGTTCGACTTCCGTGCCGAATCCTTCGCCGCGGGATTTCATCATGGTGCCGATCAGGTCGGCCTTTTCCTTGGTGCGATGCCCGAAATGCATGCCGTCATAGCGGGCGAGGTTGCTTGATGCCTCGGCGGTGGCCACGAGATAATACACGGCGATCGCGTATTCACTGTTTGGCAACGACACCTCCTTGATCTTCGCGCCGAGCGTTTGAAATACTTTTAGCGCTTCGCGAATTCGCTTTTCAACTTCGGCGTCGAGGCCTTCGCCGAAGAACTCCTTCGGCACACCGATGGTCAATGGCATCACCGGTTGATCGAGCAATTTTGAATAGGGCGGGACCGCGGAATCGACGCTGGTGCTGTCGTGGCGATCGTGTCCCGCAATGACTTCGAGCAAAAGAGCGCAATCGGAAACATCATGGGCGAGTGGCCCGACCTGGTCGAGTGAACTGGCGAACGCAACCAAGCCGTAACGCGACACGCGGCCATACGTGGGCTTCAGGCCAACGACGCCGCAATGCCCGGCCGGTTGGCGGATCGAGCCGCCGGTGTCGCTGCCCAGCGCGAATGGCGCCTCGCACGCGGCCACCGCCGCGGCGCTGCCGCCGGAACTTCCACCCGGAATCCGCTCCAGGTCCCACGGATTGCGCGTGATCTGAAAGGCGCTGTTCTCCGTGGACGAGCCCATCGCGAACTCATCCATGTTCGTCTTACCGATCAGCACGGCGTCGGCTTCTTTCAGCCTGGCAATCACATACGCGTCGTATGGCGGAACGAAATTCTTCAGAATCTTGCTGCCGCAGGTCGTGGGCCAACCCTGGATGCAAAGCACATCCTTGATGGCGATCGGCACGCCCGCCAGCCGGCCCAGCACTTCGCCGTTCTTGCGCTTCCAGTCGATGGCTCGCGCTTGCTCCAGCACAACCGCGTCATCGACGTGTAGAAACGCCTGCACTTTCGATTCACGCTGGCGAATCGCGTCGAGAAACGCCTGGGCGATGCTCTCGGCGGTTTCGCCTTGCACTTGGGCATTCAACAGTTCGGCGGCGGTGCGTTCAATTCCGTGCATGTCAGTTGTTCTTTGTCCGTTGTCCGTTGTCCGTGGTCAGTCGTCAGTGGTCTTTCTTACAACAGACAACTGACAAAGAACAACAGACAAAGAACAAAGAACAACTGACTGGTAATGCCCTATGCCGCAAGGATACCTTTGCCTCGTTCTACACGCCCATCTGCCTTTCGTGCGGCACCCCGAATACGACGATTTTCTCGAAGAAGATTGGCTCTACGAGGCGATCACCGAGACTTATATTCCGATTCTCGACGTGTTCGACGGCGCTGGATCGCGATGGCTGCGACTGGCGGCTAACCATGTCGGTCACGCCATCCCTGGCCGCGATGCTGGCCGATCCGCTGTTGCAAATGCGCTACGTGCGGCACCTCGACAATCTCTTGCGGCTTTGCGAGAAGGAATTGCAGCGGACGCAATTCCAGCCGGAGTTTCACCGCCTGGCGCGGATGTATCACGATCGCTTCATGCGCTGCCGGCACGTCTTCGTCAATCAATATCACCACAACCTGCTCACGGGTTTTCGCCGCTTTTTCGAGGCGGGCCAGCTGGAACTGGTCACCTGCACGGCGACGCACGGCTTTCTGCCGCTGATGAATCGAAATGAAAAGGCGATGCGGGCCCAGATCGAATTGGGCGCCAGCGAATTCGAGCGGCATTTTGGCCGGCGACCGCAGGGCATCTGGCTCGCCGAGTGCGGCTATGCGGAGGGCGTCGATCAACTCCTGCGCGATTCCGGCATCCGCTATTTTTTCATGGACACCCACGGCGTGCTATTCGCGAATCCGCGGCCGAAGTATGGCGTCTATGCCCCGATCGTCTGCCCGGGCAGCGGCGTCGCGGCGCTGGCTCGGGATACGGAGTCATCGAAGCAGGTCTGGAGTTCGATCGAGGGATATCCCGGCGATTACGATTATCGCGAGTTCTATCGAGACATCGGCTTCGACCTCGACATGGATTATCTGCGGCCGCACCTGCATTCGATGGGCATTCGCACCAATCTCGGGATCAAGTATTACAAGATCACCGGCCGCACCGACGACAAGCAGGCGTATGACCCCGATGCGGCGCACGACAAGGCCGCATCGCACGCCGGCAATTTCATGTTCAATCGCGAGAAGCAGATCGATTGGCTGGCCGAGCAGATGCCGGGCGCGCCCCGCTGATCCTGGCGCCGTATGACGCGGAGCTATTCGGTCACTGGTGGTACGAAGGGCCGATGTGGATCGAGTATTTGCTTCGAAAAATGCACTACGATCAGCAGACGATTAAAACGATCACCATGCCGGAGTATCTGAAACTTTATCCGGTGAACCAGGTCTGCCAGCCGCCGGCGTGCAGTTGGGGCTTCAAGGGCTATTTCGAAGTCTGGCTGGGCGGGTCGAATGACTGGATCTATCCGCATCTGCATGAAATCGCCGACCGCATGATCGAACTCGCCCAGACCAATCCGCAGCCCAATCCGCTCCAACGGCGGGCCCTCAATCAGGCCGCCCGTGAACTACTGCTCGCCCAGTCGTCCGATTGGGCCTTCATCTTGAAGACCGGCACCATGGTCGAATACGCGGTCAAACGCACGATCACGCATGTGGCCAACTTCAATGCGCTCTACGAACAGATCAAGAACGAGCGGATCGACGAATCCTGGCTCGCCGAGATCGAAAGCCGGCACAATCTCTTCCCGGGGATCGATTATCGATTGTATGCCTGAGGCGGCTTGGCGCTCTTCAAATTCGATCGTCATCGAAACCGCGTTCTTTCGCTGGGAAAACGCAAAGGGCGCCAAAGGGCGCCGGCCGTGCGCACGTACCACCTTCGGCGGCCTTCAAGTATGTTGATCAACATAGTGAACAACGCGATCGGGCCGCGAAGTGACCGTCGCGACAAATTGAATCAATTGCTTGTCATGACCTCTCTTTGGTGTGAAAATAGTTGCATCAAGATCATTCGATGAACTGGGGTCAGCGATGAATGCCATTGCCGTGCCGGAGCGACTTCGGCAAAAATTTGAGCGATTGGCAGCCAAATGGAAAGCCGAGTCGCGTTTTCTTTCGAACACCGTTCAAATGGCGACACTCGATTCATATCAGCGAATCATTGGCATGGGCGAGCCGGCCGTACCGCTAATTCTCGAGGAGTTGGAACGCGAGCCCCGGCAGTGGTTTTGGGCTTTGCAAGCGATCACGGAAGAAGATCCTGTGCCGCCTGGATCCCGCGGCAATGTGCGGGAGATGGCCCAAGCTTGGATTGATTGGGGTCACGCACGGGGGTTACTCGCCGCATGAGCCTGATCGGCCCTCTGTTTCCTCGACTGACGTCCCAGAATCATCGCGAGACGAGCCCCGCGTCGAATGATTACAATTGCATCGCTTGGGCGGTCGGAGATACTCAAAAGTGGTGGCAGCCTGATGTGTACTGGCCCATTCCCGCGCCGAAACCGGCCGGCGATATTCAAACGCTCGTTCAAGCCTATCGGTCGCTGGGATTTGAGATCTGTTCCGACGGCTCTTTGGAGCAGAATCTCGAAAAGGTCGCTCTGTTCGGCGATTCGACCTGGTATCTGCATGCGGCCCGCCAGTTGGCGACGGGAAAATGGACAAGCAAGATGGGAGCCGACGTGGATATCGAGCACAATTTACCGGACGACGTAGCTGGCGGAGTTTACGGCGCTTTGATGCATTTCATGGGCAGGCCGATTGCGCAGAACAAATAGCCCCAGGTTTGATCGTTGCAATCCGGACGATCTTTCCATCATTTCCCCTTGCTCGTTGCGATTCTTGCCAGCGCCGCCTTCGCATCCTTCGTCAGGGCCGCGTCGGCATGGCCGCGCGCCAGGCGCTCCAGTTCCTGTTTCGCTTCGGGTGATTGCATCTGTTCGAGCAATGCGAGCAGGCGGATCTGACGAAGGTGGCCTGACGGCGCCGGCATTCGGCTGATCAGGTCGATCGCCCGTTGCAGGCGCGTTTTGCTTTCGCTCGAAGTCGCTTTACTCAAGCGCCCGCGAAGCTGTGGCAACGATTCGCGGCCGAGTCGAGACAATGCCGCGCTCGCTCGCTCACGGACCGCGAAGATTTGGTCATCAAGCTGTTTGAGCGATTTGGCGATTGCCTCGCGATCGACGTCGGGCTTGTCCGCGGCGGGCAAATTCTCTTTCACCAAGGCCAGGAAATCATCCGGCTTTTGCGCCAGCGCCGCTAATGCCGGCCCCGCGAGTTGCCATTCGGGCTTGGCGAGATCCGCCCAGAGTTTGTCGCGATCGCCCGCCGCGGGCTTCGCGAGCTTGGCGTACGACGTGTCCCAGACCAGGGCGGTGGAATCCAGACTAGTCGAGATCAACCGACGGCTGTCGGCGGTAAATGCCAACTGCGTGACTTGGTTCTGATGCCCCTTAAGCAGACGGCACAAACTGCCCGTCGCGAGTTCGTAGATTGCGACCGAATTGTCCCACTGCACGGCCGCGATCAAGTGGCTGCTCGGCGAGAATCCGACCGCGGGAACCCGATTCGAGTTATATGGCGAGTTTGCTCCGGGTTCGAAGGTCCGGATCGGATCGCCCGTGCGACCATCGAAAAGCAACAGGCCGGATTTGGCGGAGATCGGCAGGGTGAATTCGTCGGTCTTATTCGGACCGTACGCACTCAAAGTGATTCCCCCGACGGCGAAATACTTGCCATCGGGCGAGAACTCGCAGCATTCGACCCGCGCTTCACGAGTTTCCCAAAGTCGGCGAATCTCACGAGTCTTCGAATCATAAAAGCAGATGCTGCTCCCGGTGAAATATCCGATCCGGCCGGATCGAATTGACGCAGTCGCTATGAAGGCGATGTGCCGTTCGTCAGGCGAAATTGTCGGATGCCCCGGCCAAATCGGTCCGTCTTCGGCATGCGGCGGAGGCCCATAAGTTTTTCGGATCGCGCCGATATGCGCAGTCCCATTGCTGCAAATTGCCATCTGATGTGGTGAAGAACACACAAGAACCGGAAACGCCGAGCATTCGAGCGTGAGGTTTGCCGCCCAGGTCGGCAACGAAGGTTTGTTTCCTCGTTGTCAAGTCGACGTAGGCCAGCCGGTTTCCTCGCACCCTGAAAACGCCATGACCGTCGGCGGTCAGTGAGAAAGGCGAGGGAAATTCCCGCGGCCGTTCGACATACTGGCTCTTTAGCTCACGGCCGGTGATTAGATCCCACCATCGAATCGTGTTGTCCCATCCGGCGGTCATCGCCGTGCCGTCGGGAAGCGCCCGCGCTTCGGAGATGCCGCCGACGTGGCCGGGGAGCGTAATCAATTCCTCATCGTTGCTCGCGCTGAACAGGTGGATGGATGCCGCGCTCGCACTCAGGTCGGTAACGGCCAACCGAGTACCATTGGGCGACATCGCAAAAAAATGTCCCCTGCCGAGCCGCTGCATCGGGACGGTTTTTCGAGCTATGCCGGTCTTGGCATCGCGAATGGAAAAGCCGCCAAATTCGCCACACGTATATAAAGTCCGTCCGTCCGGGCTCAGATGAAGGGCAGACACGCCCGCCGGCTCCCGGAAGTTTTTCGGTTCGCCAGCAGGATGTGCGAGGAATGACAACCGTTCCTTGCCAGTTCTCCAATTGTAGGCATGGGTGATGCCCTTCTCGTCGCCGATCCAGACCGTTTTGCCATCGGCGCTGACTGCCATTCGCTCGGGAGCCGGCTCTGCTCCTTCCATGTATCTCTTAGGCGGCGTCACATCGTATGCATTCAACTCCTTGCCGGATTCCACATCGTATACGACCAGCCATGATCGATCGGCCGGTTTGCCAGGCGTCACTACTCCGCCCGTGGCATCCGCAGCCTCCGGCTTTCGACTCAATGAGAACAGGAGCTTGCTGTCCGTACTGAAAACAAAACACATTCCATGACCAGATTGCATCCCAAGCCGGCGCGGTTTGATTTCGGCTAAGTGTGTGTCGGGCTTCGCCTCCCAAAGCTCGAGCGGTTGATCCTTGCCGTCATCCGAGGAACGGCCGGTGACAATCCAACGGCCATCGGGCGAAATCGCCGCCGCTTTGATGTCGCCTGGGAAAGTCGTGTTCGCGTCGGCTTTGTCATACACCGGCAACGGCGATCCGGGTCCGGTGAATTGCCAAATGAACAGATCTTTTCGATCGAGCTTGATAACCGCCAATCCTTTCCCATTCGTAAGCCAGCGCATGGCAAAGAATTGATTGGGCGGCAACGGGATCGACTTCAATTCACGACCCGTCGCCGAATCGTAGAAAATCAGGCGACCTTGCGCCTCGCCCGACCAAACTCGCGCCCAGACGGCCATCTGCTTGCCGTCGGGCGAAAACTCGACAGCGTGAATCATGTTTCCGGGCCGCAGGCGGGTGGTGCCGAGGCGGGCGACGGCGCCTTCGGGAAGCGGGTCGCCGGAGACGTCGATCGTTTTCGTCGCTGGCAGTTGCGGCCCGGCAATCGGCGGTTGCTCGGGCGGTTCCACCAACGCGGGCGCCAGGCCGACGAGCCAACCGCCGCCAATTCCCATCAAGCCAAAAAGCAAGAATACGATGGCTAGTTTCTGCCACGTTGCGAGCGAACCGCTTTCGAGTAACGCAGCCGCGGACGCAGAAATAGCGCTTTTTGCAATGTTGTTCGCCAATTCGTGAGCGGAGATATTTGACACCGCATGGTCGTCGAGGGCGATCGCCGCGCCCAGCGCGGTCAGCGCCAGTCCGCGGCGTGTCAAGCGTGCTCGCAACACTTTTCGACCGCGCTCCAATCGCCGTTTCAAAGTCGCCAGCGACCAGCCGAGCGCCTTGGCGGCCTCGTCGCGCGTGCGGCCCTGAAGGTAACAGAGCACAAGCGGTTCGCGCAGCGGCCGCGACAGCCGCGAAAGTTCCTCGTCGATCGCCGACCGCGCTTCGTCCCAGAGCAGCGGGCGATCGGCATTGGCTGACGAAGTGGCATGTGGCGCTGCGCTTAGGGTCGCAAACTTTCGGCGTTTTCGGGCTTTCATCGCCAGCCGATAAGCAGCGGAATAAAGCCATGGGGCGATATTCGGCCGCCAATTGATGGCGGGCGCTTTGCGGGCGAGCAAAAGGAAAGTCGCCTGAAGGACGTCCTCGGCGGCATGATGGTCGGCGAGCACACGGCGGGCGACGCCCAGCACGAGCGAGCCGTGCCGCCGGACCAGTTCCGCGAACGCCGACTCGTCGCGCGAGCGGGCAAACCGCGCCAACAATTCGCAATCAGGCAGCAATTTCTCCGCCGATTGTTCCGCGAGTCGATGCAATTGAATAGCCAGCATCGGCGCTCTCCCTGGCGATCTGAATCAGTTTGTTAGGATAATGCCCTGAAGTTGATCCCGCGGCGCACTATTGTTGTAGGCGGCAGGAAACTGCTCGCAAATTGACGACGTTAATGTCTTTTTTCGACTTGATGAACAAAGTTGCCGGGCGACAAGCGATCGGTTGACGCCCCGGGAATCCGATGATCTGCCGTTTATCCGAATTGAACCAGCAAGCTCCAGGGCGGTGTTTCGACGAATTGGCAGCCCAGCAGCCATTCGCGGTTTTCCTGGCGCGCCGAGCGGACTTCCAGTTCCACCCATTGCACGATCAGGGTTTCCAGGTCGGGCCGCGCCTGGATGCGCGTTCCCGCGAGGAATTCCACCGCAACGCATAGCGCCAATCCGCCCGTGGATCGGTCGATCACCGTTCCCTGCACCTCCTCGTCCGGCGAGTCGGACAATCGAATCACCACCTTGACGGGATTGCCCTTGCGGCGGATGACGGCCCGCTTTTCGGTGGCGCTTCCGGTAACGAATGGGTCGAAATCGGCTTTCGACCCGAGTCCGGGCTCAATCGGCAGCGGCTTGGGCTTCGGTTTTGGGCGCAGGATTCGCAATGCAAGGAAAAATACCAGCAGCAGGATTGCACAACCGCTGCCGACGAGTGCGGGCAGGGCGAAATCATCCGAAAGCCAGGAAGAGATATCGAGATCGTGCACAATTACCTCGCGATGCCCGCGAGCGGTTCGCGATCGCGAAGAGGGTTGGGTCTTGAAAAGAGTAGCACTCGCCTGAAGATGATGCAAACTCATGGTTCGCCGTTCTTCGGTTCGCCGATCGCGAATCGCTTGCCGGCGCTGTCGGCGATCTGGAATATGAGCTTATGAGTTCAATTCGACTTCGACCCGAACGCGCTTCGGGAATTCTGTTGCATCCCACCAGCCTTCCAGGCCCCGGAAGTGGCGATTTGGGCGAACCGGCATACTCTTGGATCGACAGCCTGGTGCGGACCGGCCAGCACTGGTGGCAGATTCTGCCGCTGGGCCCGACCGGCTATGGCGACTCGCCGTATCAGAGCTTTTCCGCCTTCGCCGGCAATCCGATCCTGGTTAGCTTGGGGCAACTCGCCTCCGACGGATTGCTCCGTCGCGACGAATTGCAAAAGGGACAATTTCCTTCCGACCGCGTCGACTATGGCGCGGTAATTCCGTTTCGCAATCAGATGCTCGACGTGGCCTGGGAGCGATTCAACGAGTCAGGCCCTCCGGCGCTCAAGAATGAATTCGAGCAATTCTGCCGCAATGAGCGCAAGTGGCTCGACGATTTCGCCCTGTTCGTGGCGATCAAGGAATCCCTAGGCGGCGCGAGTTGGCAGGAATGGCCGGAGCCGATTCGAACCCGCCGGCCCGAGGCGCTCGAAACGGCGCGGCGGGAGTTGGGGCCGCGGGCGGCGCGGCATCAGTTCGTTCAATTTCTGTTTTTCCGCCAATGGCATCGGTTGCGTGAGTTCGCCCACGCGCGGCATGTTCGCATCATCGGCGACATTCCCATTTTCGTGGCCGGCGATTCGGCCGACGTCTGGGCCAATCCGCACTTGTTTCTAATGGATTCCAATCGGCGTCAAACGATGATGGCGGGCGTGCCGCCCGATTATTTCAGCGCCACCGGCCAACTGTGGGGCAATCCGATTTTCGATTGGGACGCTGCCCGCCGCGAGGGCTATGCCTGGTGGACGGCGCGAATGAAGTCGACCCTGGCCCTGGTGGACGTCGTGCGGATCGATCATTTTCGCGGATTCGCCGCGGCATGGCACGTGCCGGCCGGCGAAATCACCGCCGAAAACGGCGCCTGGGTCCCCGGACCGGGCGCCGACCTGTTTGCCCAGCTGCGCAAGGCGCTGGGAAAGTTGCCGCTGATCGCCGAGGACTTGGGCCTGATCACGTCCGATGTCGAGCAACTGCGCGATTCGCTAAATCTGCCCGGCATGCGTGTCCTTCAATTTGCCTTCGGCGGCGACGCGGAAAATCCCTACCTGCCGCACAACTACAACAACGCCAGCGTTGCCTACACCGGCACGCACGATAACGACACCACGCGCGGCTGGTTCGCCAGCCGTTCGGAAGCGGAGCGCGACCATGTCCGCCGCTATCTCGGTCGCGATGGCCACGACGTCGCCTGGGATTTCATTCGCCTGGCCTGGTCGTCGGTCGCGGACCTGGCGATCGCTCCGCTGCAGGATGTGCTCAACCTGGGAAGCGAAGCAAGAATGAACACACCAGGTAGGCCCGACGGCAACTGGGCTTGGCGACTGCCGCCGGACGCGCTGCGCGATGATGCGTTGGCCCGCTTGAAGGAATTGACCGTGCTTTACGGTCGCGATTGATCACTTGCCGTTTTCGGTATCGTCGCCGCGAAGATCGAGTTCGGCAAACAGTTCCTTGAGGCGAAGCTTGAATCCAGGCAGGACCGGCGCGCCATCCAGGGTATCGTTTTCGGTCAGTTCGATGAAGTCTTTGGGCGACGAATAAACTCGAACGGTGCGTTTTCTCGGATCGACCGACCAAATAATAGTCACGCCGGCGGTGAAATAATCGCGGCGCTTGCGATTCATTTCGGCCCTGGTGTTTCCCGGGCTGAGCACCTCGGCGACCCGATCGGGCACCAAGTTGGGAACGGGAACCCGCGGCACCCGCCGACCGGGGATTCGCGACCAGGAGATAAATGCCACATCGGGTCCGCGGACCAATCCTGGAAACAATCGGAGCATTCCTTGCTCGCCGCTGACCAGTCCCAGCTTGCGCGGCATTACGAATGACCGCAGAATGGCCCCGAGTGCGAGTCCAAGCAACGATGCCTCGAAACTCACGTCTTTCTCCACCAGGGTCCCGTCGACCAATTCGCAGTAGAAGCCATCGGCGGCTTTTTGCGCGGCCAGGTCCTTTTCCGTGGCGGTGCCGGGAAACGGCTGATAGCGAATTCGATGCGGTGGAACATTCCCCAAGCGGCTGAGCAGATCGCCCAACGAGCGATACTCGGCGGCGCTTCGCGACGGGGACTTTGCCTTCGCGGACATGGCCAATCTCGTTGCCGGGCGGAATCGGGATCGCGGCCTTGGCTTCATTTTATCTGGAAACCGGTTGATCGTTCGCGATTCGGATCCCGCCCGGCGCGACAGACATGTGGAACTTAGTGCGTGCCCAAATCGGCGAGAATCTCGGCGGCGTGGTTCGAATCCGCCACGGTGTCAAAGGTCGCGTAGCCGACAAACTTGCCGTTCATCACCACCATCGAGAGACCTTGAAAACTGATGCCGGCCAGCGCCCAGTTTTGCGTCAGGCGATGCGCGAGACCCTGTTCGTTGTCGCCTTCGACGCGCATCACGACCGGATCGTGAACTTCGTGCAAGCCGACCGACTTGGCGGCTTTGATTTGTTCGGCAGTATTGAGCGGAGCGAGGTAGAGGATGCCTTTGCCAGGCTTTTCGGGCAGGCGGCGGGTGAAGACAAAGGCAAGATTGGCGCCGGCGGCCGCCAGAGCCGCCAGCGTGTTGGCCACGCCGCCCGGCCTGTCGTCGACCTCACCAGCCCAGACATGCACGCGATCGAGTCGGAATCGCATGGCTGTCCTCCTTTCGAATATCCAGAACCAAGATGTGTTCCCCGGCGTGATGATACCGCATTCACATGGCGAATGAAACAGCCCGCCGACAAGATTCTGAAAATTGCATGACGCCAGAATGAAGATATGACGAACAACGAGAGCAATGCGTGATTTCGGACCGGGCCGCGGCGGCACGGTCCGAATTGTGTTCACGACTTCAGGGCCGATGCGGCAAAGCCGGCGCGACCGGAGGCGCCGCCGGAATCAGCGTGACGACCGGCACGGGCTCGCACACCGGTTTCGGCACGCATTTGGTGACGCATTCCTCATGAGTGCGGATCTTCACGACCAGGAACTTTTTCGTGTGCACCGGGCCGCACCTGGCGTCTTTGCAGCCGGCGCAGTCTTGATTGCAAAACAGCCCGCCAAGAAACGACGGCCGCAAGAGACAGAAATCGTCGCAGACGCTGGTATAAACGCGAACCGGGACTTTTTTCACCTCGCTCACCGGCTGGCAAACTTTACAGTCGCAATCGTTGGCCCTGTTCGGGTGAAGGCGGTCGCTGGCAACAGCCGCCGAAGCCAACGCGCCCAGCACCAGCATTGAAAACATGACTCGAATCATATTGGCAACTCCGTTCGCCAAGGGCATTTCCATACGATCGACAAATTCGCTCGCGAATATACACCGATTTGGCCTTGGGCCCCAGGTCTCTCAAAAGAAGACCTGCACGCGCGTGCCGAAGCCGTTCACGATTCCTGGGATTTGTCCGGCCCGCAGATGATATCGATTTTCGTTCAAGTACGTGAATTGCCATTTCAAGTTAGTGGTTAGATACCAGTTGACGCCGAGCTCCATGCCGCTGAGCACGCCGCCCTGGATCGGGCCGTCGTTCAAGTTCAGGTAGTTGTAGTGCGCGGCGAGTTCCCAGGCCCCGAGTCCGAAATTCAAGCCGCCGCCCTCATCGCGGGTGGCCCAAAACGGCGTGAACGGGCTGGCGATATAGGTCGAACCCTCGCGACCGAGGCGACGGTCGTAAACGCGGTTTTCGCCGGTGAGGAAATAGGACAGCTCGATATAGCCGCCGTTGAAACTGCGCGACCCTTGCGGCACTCCGCCGACCACCGCCCCGTTGGCGATGGCCCAGGCCCATTCGGATTGCACCGAGAGCGGCCCGAGCACATAAAAGAGTTCGGTGCCGACTACGGTGGCGGCGTCCGCGGCAATCGCCCCGGTATCGACCATTCGATTGGTGTTGCCTGGGAGCACGGTGCCGCCAACGATGGTGCTGCCAAAGTCGCCCTGGGCGTCGCGAATTTGCGGCCGGGCCCGGAAGCGGACGACGCCCGGCCCGGTCAATCCGCCGTTGCCGTCGTCGGGGTTTTCCGCGTTGCGATAGGTGGCCGAAACGCCCAGATGCAACATGTGGCGGCCGTCATTTTCCCACAACGGCAAGAAGGTCAAACGGCCGGATACGCCATATTCGCCGTCGCCGAAATCGGAACCGCTATTGGCGTGCAATGCATTTTCCTGGCGATACCACATCGCCGACCAGGTCATGCGCTGATCGAAGATCGAATTCCCCGCCCAGATGCCCGGCGCGAAGTTTTGGTAGAACGCGTCGGTGTAGGCGGACCGTTCGAGAAAGGTCATGGCCTTGCTGCTGCTGACCATATCGCCTTCGAATCCCTGCGGCACCTTGAGATGACCGATACGAACGGTGCCGATCAGGGGCAGCTTCGTCATGCCGACCCAAAACTCGTCCAGCCCTGGGATGCCCTGCACGACGGCTTCGGGAGCATATTCGAGGTTGAACTCGACAACCTCCCACATGGTGCCGTCCATCAAGATGCGGATCCGGCGGAAGAAGGTGCCGTCCTGCAGGTTGCCGATGCCGCCGGCGCCCGGGGCCGCACGCAAACCGGCGCTTTGATCCCAAAACACCCAGTCATCCTGGAAGCGGCCGCCGACGTGAAACTTGAAATCCTTATTGGGCGTTTCAAACAAGAAACCGTTGTCCCAACGCACCGCGCCCTTGAGATCGGTGCCGACGCGATAGCCCTCGGCTTCCTTCTTTTTGCGCTTCCTCTTGCTTTTTCTTGTCTTCGGCTGCCTTCTTGGCGGCCTCGTTCTTCTTGATCTCGTCAAGGATCAAGGCCCGAATGGCAGGCGAGTCGTTGGGATTCGTCGGCTGAAGTTGAACCGGCGCGGGAGGATCGGCCGTCACCGCCGGTGCGGTCAGAACGGATTGGTTCGACGCGGGCGGCGGCAAGAGTTGCCCTTCCTGGCCCCAGCTTGCCAACGGCCCGACCGCCAAAATCATCGTGGCGCTCGCCAGACGAAACGCCGCCAATGGTCCAACAATCCGACCGCGCATGATTTACGCTCCAACGGAAAAACGGCTTTTCGGAATAACCGCTACAACCGGAGTTTTCGTCAAGTTCGCTGCGAAATAATTATGAAAAAGATTGAAGAATCTGCGCGGTTTCACAGGAGATGTGAAGGTGCGTAAATTGACGAAGAAATCGATTGGTCACACGCGGAAGATCTCCCGAACATTCTCGCGCAAGAGGCGTTTCGCCAAATCCACAGCCTGCGTCTCGGTCAGCCGGCCAGGACGGACGAAATCGTCGGCGAGCACGTTCGCCAGCGACCGGCGGTACATGTCGTACTTGGGCAGCACGAATTCGAGCTTATACGCGTCGCTGTAGTAGCCGATCTGCTTGGTTTTCGGAACGGCCTGGAGTCGGGCGCGCAGATCGGGTTCGATATAAGCCGGCACATTCGAATACCACCAGTGCCCGCTGGTCACCACATTCGGGAAAATCCAGGCGTGGCTCACTAGTTCCTGATTCAAACCGCTTGAAAGCACCGAGACGCAAAACGTCACTTCAGGAAAGGCATTGAACAGCTTCTGATATTGCAGCAGCGAGCAACGATGATCGAATAAATCCTGTCCCTGATAGACGCCGCCGGCGTAGACCTTGCGATTGACGCCGATCATCAGGTCGAACGGCAATTTGAAATCGCGGCAGAACTCGGCCAGCATCCAGAACGCGGCGTTGGCCTCGGGACCGGTCGGCGCAAAGTCGGGCGGCAGTGAAATTGCGCAGGCTTTCGCTCCGCGTTTCGTGAACTGCTCGAACAGTTTGCCGACTGCCTTGCGCAGATCGGGAATGCTGCCAATGCTTACGCCCGTTGCTTTTTCCAGGCGTTGCTTGATCTCGGGTTGTTTCAAATGAAACACCAACGCGTCGGTCCGCAGGCAGGGAACATACCGGCCTGTATCGAAGCCTTCGAGCGGATCGTCGAATTCATTGGTGAGAAAGATCTTCTCTAAATTCGTTTTTTGAATGACCTGGGCTTCCCAGTCGGGCTGGTTGAAAATCCGATCCGCGGCGTCGCAGAGCGCTTCGGCGTCGGCGGCCGTGATGCGCTCGCCCTGGAAGCCGAGAAACGTCCTGGCGATGTCCAGGAACCAGGAATACTGGACCGTGTTGTCGAAGCGATCCATGTGCTCAAGAATCGCCCGCACGCGCTGGCGCGGCGAAACCTCGGGCTTCAGCGGCGCCTGCGACATCCCCGCCGAGTGGGCAAGCTCGGTGTAATAATGGTAACCGAGGATATCGTCGAGATGCCGCGAAACCGGGCGGAGCGGGTCGATGTGCGAATGCGGATCGATCAGCGGAATCTGGCGGATCGCGGCGAACAGGTCGTCGCAAAGTTGGTCGGCGGACATGGCGCATCCCCGAAATTGCAGGTCTTACAACTCGCCAGGGGTACAAATTACAAACTGCAACGCCTTCCGACATGCCGATCGGCCCGGTGACAAACAAATCTATTTTTGACTAAATCGCGTTCGAGCCTGAAAACAAGCGGCCGCGATCCGCTTTCCGGTTTTGAAGAGATTTTGCAACGTGCTCGGCATCGCCCTTGCATCTTGATTTTGCATCGAGACAAACAATGGTTGATCGGATCGAGCGTGACCCAACCGGCCATCGTTTCTCCCGGCCGTCCTGATGGCCCGAGACCTGCCCCCCAGGTCGGGCCGTGACGATTGCGACCGCGACAGCTTCTCCCGTTGCCGCGGTCGCAGTCTCTCCTCTCAAAACGCGACTTTGCTCCGGTTTCCCAACCTACCTCCCATCGGCCCTCCTCCCCCGGAGGGCCGGTTCGCTTTTGTCGCCTGATCTCGCACAAAAAAGCCTTGAATCCGAAGCCACGAATTTGCATCCAATTGGGCAGATCGCTTGATCGTCAATGCGGAGGCGCCGTGATGCGCCAGATGTATTTCGCCGCCGGCATCGCTTGTCTCATCGCCTCATCGGCGGCGTCCGCGCAACAGCCCGTGGCGCTCAACGTGGCGGCGCCGGAACTCGAGGGCATCACCGCGTGGATCAACAGCAAGCCGCTCAAACTCGCCGATTTGAAAGGCCAGGTGGTGGTGCTGCATTTCTGGACGCACGGCTGCATCAATTGCATTCACAACTATCCGTACATGAAAGCGTGGCACAAAAAGTATGCGGGGAAGGGCGTGACCGTGCTCGGCATTCACACGCCGGAGTTGGCCGCGGAAAAGCAACGATCGCGAATTGAAAAGAAGGTGAAAGAGAACAAGCTCGAATTCGCCATCGCGGTTGATAATGACGCCAAGACCTGGAAGGCCTGGAACAACCAGTACTGGCCCTGCGTTTACCTGATCGACAAGAAAGGCGTGGTTCGCTATGGTTGGCAGGGCGAACTGAACTGGAATAATGTCAAAGGCGAGGAAGCGATGCGCAAGAAGATCGAGGAACTCCTCGCCGAGAAACCGTGAATCAAGGAGACAGCCATGCCCGACCCGGTCATCGCCGAACGCCGACCCGCCGTGCTCGAACTGGAAGCCGGCACATACTTCTGGTGCCGTTGCGGGCAGTCGAAGAGTCAGCCGTTTTGCGACGGTTCGCACGCGGGCTCCGGTTTTTCGCCCGTCGAATTCACGCTGGAACAAAAAACGAAACTGGCGCTGTGCCAGTGCAAACACAGCGGCAACGGCCATCAGTGCGACGGCACGCACAAGCGGCTGTAATGGGTAGAATTAGCCAAGACCATGTCGATATTTGGCGAACTGCTCGATCGTCCCGGCTCCCGGCCTTTTCCCGCAGAGTGGGAGCGCTATTTGAATGACAACGTCGCGCACTTCCGCTTGCTGAGCGAACTGGAACGGGCGAAGGTTCGCGCCGACACGCAGGTTCTGGTCGCCAAGAAATACTGGGAAGGCTGCGGCGGACTGGAAGTCACCGATGAGATGAAGGTGACTGTGGCCGGTCAGGCGGCGCTTCTGCTGCTGCATCTCGAGCACGATTATTTTCGCCGTGTTCAATCGATTCTGATTTATCCCTCGACATTCGTAATTCCTGGCGGCGAGTGGATGGACCTGATCGAGGAAGGGACCCCGGCGACCGGGCAGGCGGCCTATCGCGGGCCGGTGATCGTCGCCTGGGACGCGGTGCTTGCCGAGGGGCGCGACCCGTCGAGCGGCCGCAACGTCGTCATTCACGAATTCGCCCATCAACTCGATAGCCTGGACGGCTCGTTCAACGGCACTCCTGAATTGGCGAGTAATGAGCAAGAGAAACAGTGGCAACGAGTCATGTCGGAGGAATTCGAGAAAGTGCGGCGCAAGGTTCGCGCGGGCCATGGCACATTGCTTGGCGGCTACGCGGTCAAGAATGAGACCGAGTTTTTCTCCGTCGCCTCCGAGCGTTTCTACACGCGGCCGGCCGATCTTCGCCGACTGCATCCGGAACTTTACCAAATCTTAAGCGGCTTTTACGGCGTGAACCCGATCGAATGGTTTGCTCGCGCGGCGATTTCAGGTGAATCGGGCTGAGGACAAATGCGAAGTACGGGTCGACCGGTCCCTCACTTGTGCGTGCCTGTCTGCTTCGGCAACACCCATGAAATATCCCACACGTTGACTTTCCGCAACGATACCATCGGCGATACGGCAATCAGTTTTCCGTCGGGCGAAAGCGCCAGTTTGCCGACCGTGTCCTCCAGAACTCGGAAACTGCTGAGTTTCTTGCCGGTCTTTGTGTCCCATATCGTAACCATGCCGGGGTTCAATCTGATTCCCGTTAAATTGCCGTTGCCGCCTGCCGCGACCAAGATTCGACCGTCGCGCGAAAAAGCGACCGTTTCGATCAGTTTGTAGTCCACTTTCCATTTGTCGCGAATGCGCTGCTTGTCCACATCCCAGAGCCAAACTTCATTGGAGTCGCCGGGCGTCGCCAGCGTCTTGCCGTCGGGCGAAATCGCCTGGCAACGCACACTGTAGTTGTAACCCTTTAAGAATCGCGGCTTTTGCTTGCCCTCCACGTCCAACAGGCAAACTGCATCCTGCGATGCGCAGGCTATGGTCTTGCCATGGGGCGAAAAAAAAGCGATATCACCGACCCCGCCCTCGACTGTCAAAGTTGCGGTCAGCTTGCCCGACGTGACGGCCCAGACTTTCACCTTGTTAGGAAAGTCGGTGGTCGCAAGGAGCTTGCCATTTGGCGAGAAGGCCAGTGGCGAAATAGGCGGCGAGCCGGCGTCAAAGAGTATTTCATTGCGAACAAGCACGCGCGACGTTTGTGCAATTGGATCGAACAGAGATAGCCCTGTGAGGCCAAGCAGCGCCAAGAATTTGCCATCGGGCGAGAACTGTATGTTCATGCAAAGGTCGACTTTCGCGGTTTGGCGACGAATTTTTTTCGTTCCAACGTCCCAGAAAATAAGGCCCTCTGTCGTCGGGGTTTCGCGAATCTTGCCGTCGGGTGTACCAAACAACCCACCCGGAGTGCCGTCCACAAAGGCCAACGTTTTCCCATCGGGCGAAAACCGTATCGGAACTCCGGAGCACTCGGTCTTGATGGAAGCGAGCAACTCCGGCCGCGTGGACTGTGCCAACGCGCTTTCCATGTTTCCTGCAACAAGGAGGCAGGCAAGCAACTCGGCGATCACAACAAATGCGCGTCTGCCCAAAGAGCTCGGCCAGATCGGTGCGCCGCAACGATCGGCGGCCGGCTTGCCCGCACGGTCGCACATTCGGCCAGTTGAGTTCAATGCCACAGATCGACACATGCTTTCAACCTCCTTCTTGGAGTTGAGCGCCACAAATCGTTGCCCGACATGTGCGGCACTCCGCGCCAAGGCGTAGCGACTCGGGCCAGCATGCCTCATTGACGCTGAGTCTGTCTAGCCCAGTCTAGTTTGTAGGATTGTTCGCGCGTCCGCCAGCGGTCCGTAATCACACGGCAAGTGAAAGTGTGGTTTCTAGCGTGGCCCCGTCCGTTGGCCTCACGCCACGGCGCCCAGTCCGGGCCCCGTGAGCGATCCCGTTTCCATCGTGCCATCCTTGATGGCGAACATGCCGGGAAATCGAGACTTCCACGCCTCATTTGCGGCGGGGCAATATTGCCGGGCGTTCGACTCGATCGCCGCGACGCCGGGGATGTGCGCTGCCAGCCCGGCGGAGTGAATGAGCGACGCGCCGGGGCAGGTCAGATCCTGCACGCAGAGGAAGAGCTTGGCCTTCTGCGCCGCGGCGGCCAGCAGCAGCGTAGGGCTTTGCCCCTTGCACGCCTTCAGCGCCGCGCCGGTGTATCCCAATTCCTGAGCCAATTTCAGACTTTCCAGATCGATGAGCGACTCGTCGATGACCACGGGGCGGATCTTCGCCGCCTCGTGCATGACATTGTGGCGATTCGCCTTCAGATCGCGGGCGGTCGGCTGCTCGATGTATTGAATCCGCTCGAAGCCGGCGGGGACTTGCTCTTTCACTTTGGCGAGAAACTCAAGCAGATAGGCGACATTGGCGCAGCGCTCGTTGAAATCGAGCGAGTAATGCCACTTGTCGACGCCGCGCTTGGCTTGCGTCGCCGCGGCAGTTCGCTCGATTCTCACCACGCGCTCGACATCCCAATTTAGATCGTCGCCATTGAGTTTGATTTTCAAATGGGTCAGACCGTCTGCCATGATCCATTCGGGCAGCGTCTCGGGCAAGCCGTCGTTGATGCGGTTCTTGACATCGGCATCGGTAATTGGATCGAGCGCGCCGATCAGGTGATAGAGCGGCATCCGCGGCTTCGGCGATGTGTTGACGTATTGGCTCAAATGTTCGCCCGCGTATTCGGGGCCGAGATAATGGCCCAGATCGTAATGCAGAAATTCGGGGCCATAGGTCGAATAGCAATTGCGGCCATGAACTTTGCCGAATGCATCGTGGATCGCAGCATCAAAAGCGCTCGCGACAACGAGCGCGCACAATTTGGGAATCGGCTCAGTCAGCTTTAATTCGTTCGTGACCTCGTCGGCAACGCGAAAAAGCTCGGGCTCGAGCAGGTGATAAAGATCGATCGGATGTCCGACTTTGCGACACTCCGCGAAGAGTTTGCGATATCGCTCCGCCAGCGCTTTCATCGCCGCGAGCGTCTGATCGTAACTCAAGACGCGGCTGGGGAATGACCAGACATTGCCCAGCGGCATCGAGCCGAAGCCTTTCGCCGATTTCCCGGCGACCGTGCGAACCATCGCATTCACATTGAGAATGGTGACGCGATCGAGCGCCACGCCGCCAAATTTGATCGGCGTGCGATAGAGAAAGTCTTCGTAGACGACCGAGACATCCTCGATGCGAATATCGGTGGGGTATTGAGGCATGGCCTGTATCATATACGCCACGCGTTGCTGCAAAAGATGCGAATCCCACCTCGGAGACCGCCATGCGAACACTTTCCCTCTGCCTGCTTGGATTGATTGCCACGGCAAGCGCCGCCGATGAACGACCCAATTACAAGGTTCTCGCCGAGGACAAGGGGCACGTGGCGATCGTCAACGCCAGGGGGGAGGTCGAATGGGAAGTGCCGTGCCGCTACGACTCGCATGACATCGCGCTGCTGCCCGACGGCAACTATTTGCTGCACACCGGGCCGAAGACCGTGGTGGAAATGACGCCCGAGAAGAAAGTGGTCTGGAAATACGAGGCCAAACCAAAAGCCGGCTACAAGGGTCAAATTGAAATTCATGCGTTTCAACGGCTCGACAATGGGTTGACCATGATCGCCGAGAGCGGCAATCGCCGGATCGTGGAAGTCGATCGGAGCGGCAAGATCCTTCATGAAATGCCGCTCAGGGTCGATCATCCGAATCCACACCGCGACACGCGCATGGCGCGGAAACTCGCCAATGGCCATTATCTCGTCTGCCACGAGGGCGACGGCATGGTTCGCGAATACGACGATTCGGGCAAGGTGGTTTGGAGCTACAAGCTCGACCTACACGGCCGGCCGCGCACTCCGGATCATGACGGCCACGGCACCGAGGTTTTCGGGGCGATCCGCCGGCCGAATGGAAACACCATCATCGCCGGCGGCAACAACAACCGCGTCTTCGAGGTGAACCCAAAGGGCGAAACCGTCTGGAGCATCGAGCATGATGAACTGCCCGGCATTCGTCTTTTCTGGGTGACCACGCTCGAATTGCTGCCCAATGGCAACCTGATCGTCGGCAACTGCCACGCGGGCGAGTCGAACCCGCAACTGTTCGAGGTGACCCGCGACAAGAAGGTCGTCTGGACCTTCAAGGATTTCAAAACCTTCGGCAACAGCATGGCCGTGGCCCAGGTGCTGGGAATCAAGGGCAAAGTGATCCGATAAGAGCCGAGGCGATTCATGCTATGCTGGCGTGAGCCCGCCGAAAGCGCCGAAGGGTCCGTCCGTGCCGGAACTCGCCCCGATCATCTGGTTCGCCGACGATTGGGGCCGGCACCCATCCAGTTCGCAGCACTTGGTTCGCCAGCTTCTGCCGCGGCGGAAAGTTTATTGGATCAACACCATCGGCACGCGCAAGCCGAGCCTCACTCTTTATGCGTTCAAACGCGGGTTGGAGAAAATTCGGGAGTGGGCCAAGCCAGTTGGCGGCAAGGAGATTGATTTGGCTCGGCGGCTCGACCCGCCCCAGCCCCCCCCGACTCGAAGGGTGCCGGGGGGGTCGAGCCTCCGAGCCAACAACTTTCGGCTAAACCAAAAGTCTCCAACCCCCGCATGTGGCCCTGGTTCAGCCATTCGTGGGATCGCTGGCTCAATCGAAGGCTTCTCGCCGGCCATTTGCGAAACCTGATAACCACGCTGCCGCAACCGCCGATTGTTGTCACTACGATTCCCGTCGTCGCCGATTTGGTCGGCCGAATTCCCGCCGCGCGCTGGGTCTATTATTGCGTCGATGATTTCTCGACCTGGCCCGGACTCGACGGCCGCGTACTTCGCGAGATGGAGGCGAAGCTAATCGCGAATGCTCACTGCGTCATCGCGGCGAGCGAAGTGCTCCGGCAACGCGTGAAGTCGCTGGGAAAAGAATCGCAGATCCTTACACATGGTGTCGATTTGGGGTTTTGGCGAAACGATAGCGGTCTCGCCGAAACGGCGAAGCAGAGTTCTGCGAATCTTCCCCGTCCCTTAATCACCTTTTGGGGCGTCGTCGATCGCCGAATGGACCTCGAGATCATGCGAGCCTTGTCCGCCGCAACGCTCGGCACCATCCTGCTCGTTGGCCCGCACAACGATCCGGACCCCAAATTGCTCGCGCTGCCCGGCGTGGTCGCGCCGGGGCCGTCGCCGTTCGAGCAACTTCCCGGTTTGGCGCGTCGCAGTTCCGTGCTGATCATGCCTTATGCCGATCTGCCGGTGACGCGCGCCATGCAGCCTCTGAAGTTGAAGGAGTATCTCGCGACCGGCCTGCCCTGCGTGGTCAGCGACTTGCCGGCCAATCGTGAGTGGGCCGATTGCCTGGATGTCGCCGGGTCGCCGGAGGCGTTTGTCGCCGCGGTCAAACAGCGTTTGCAGGCAGGCGTCGCCGTAAATCAGCGCGTCGCGCGCGAGCGGCTGGTCCAGGAAAGTTGGGAAGCGAAGGCACGCGAGTTTGAGCGATTGATCGAGGGAGCCGGCCATGACTGAACGCCTCCCGGTCGTACTCGATGCCCGCGTGGTCACCGGCGCCGGCGGCGGACCGGAAAAGACCATTCTGAATTCACCTCGATTTTTGAATGATCTCGGCTATCGCATGATCTGCGCCTATCTGCATCCGCCGGGCGACGCAGGTTTCGAAGTCTTGCACTCCCAGGCTGAATCGCTCGACGCACCGCTCGAATCGATTCCGGATCGCGGGCCATGGGACTGGCGCGTTTTCAGGCGCTTGCTCGATTTGTGCCGGCGTGAAAAAGTCGCCATTTATCACGGCCACGATTACAAGAGCAATCTGCTCGGATTGTTTCTGAAGCGATTTTGGCCAATGCGGCTGGTCACCACCGCGCACGGCTGGGTCCGGCATACGTCGCGCACGCCGCTTTACTATCGCATCGATAAGCTTTGCCTGCCGCGCTATGAGAAAGTGATCTGCGTTTCGCCCGATCTGGTCGAGGAATGCCGCCGCGTCGGCGTGCCGGAGGATCGCTGCCTGCTGCTCGAGAACGGCATCGACCTGGCGGCGTACCAACGAACGCGATCGATCGAACAGGCCAAGGCCGCGCTGGGTTTCGATCCAGCCCGCCCGCTCATTGGCGCGGTGGGCCGGCTGTCGCTGGAGAAAGGCTTCGATCTCTTGATTGAGGCGGTCGGCAAGTTGGGCAACGGCGTTCAGTTGGTGATCGTCGGTGATGGTGATGAGCGATCGCGATTGCAAGCTATGATTGACGAAAAGAAACGACTGAAAATCGCCGCGCCCAGGCAGCTTGGCGTCCTCGACCCCCCCCAGCCCCCCGAGATGGGGGGGGCTGGGGGGGTCGAGGACGCCGAAATCGGCGCTCTGCCTATGCCTTCGGAGAGTGATTCGGACCTTCGCCTCGCCGGCTTTCAGCCCGATCCGAAACCCTACTTCCAGGCGATGGACCTATTCGTGCTCAGCAGCTTGCGGGAAGGATTGCCGAACGTCTTGCTCGAGGCGATGGCGCTGGGAGTGCCGTGCCTCGCCACGCGGATCGCGGGGGTGCCGCGATTGATTCTGGATGGCGAGAGCGGACGTCTAGTTGAGCCAGGCGACGTATCTGCGCTGGCCGATGTGATTCGTGAACTGCTCGCCGCCGGCGACGAGCGTCAAAGGCTCGGCGAAGCCGGCCGCGCGACGGTGGAACAACGCTACAGTTTCGCCCGGCGCATGGAAAAGTTGGCGACGATTTACGATGAATTGTTAGGTGTGAAATGCTCAGCGTCGTGACCGGGGCCGCCGGGTTCATCGGCTCGCATTTGTGCGAGGAGTTGTTTCGCTGGGTCACCGCGTTCGCGGCGTCGACGCCTTCACCCCGTATTATCCGCGCAAATCAAAGAACGGAATACAACAGATGCCTCGCGGCATCCCGCTTACCGATTTCAGAATTTCGACCTCCGCGCCGACCCGCTGGAGGAACTTGTCGCCGGGGCCGACTTCGTTTTTCACCTCGCGGCGATGCCGGGCTTGGCCAAGAGTTGGACCGAATTCGACGGCTACTTGACTTGCAATGTGTTGGCGACACATCGCCTGCTCGAAGCCGTGCAGCGCACCGCGCCGAACTTGAAACGCTTCATTTACGCCTCGACTTCCTCGGTATACGGCAAGTTCGCCAGTGGCGATGAATCGCTGCCCACGCGGCCGATCTCGCCCTATGGCGTCACCAAGCTGGCGGCGGAAAACCTTTGCCGCGCCTTGCCGAGTCGCATGACTTGCCGCTGGTGATCCTCCGCTACTTTTCCGTGTATGGTCCGCGGCAACGGCCCGACATGGGCTATCACCAGTTCATCCGCGCGATGCTCACGGGCGAGGCGATCACCGTCACCGGCGACGGCCACCAGATTCGCGGCAACACCTATGTCGGCGATTGCGTCGCCGCCACGGTTGCCGCGATCGACGCGATGCCGGGCGAAATCTTCAATGTCGGCGGCGGTGAGATGGCCAGCGTCTGGGATGTTCTCCAGCGCCTTGGAAGCGATCGTCGGCGTCAAGGCAGCGACAAAAATCAAACCGGCCCGCCCCGGCGACCAACGACATACCTTCGCGGATACAACAAAACTGCGACGCCATCTGGAGTGGCAGCCGATCATCGGGCTCGATGAAGGCTTGGCCCGGCAAGTGCAATGGCAACGTGATGAACTTCGCGCCGAGGCAACTAGGTGACGCAACGGTTCGCGACCTTTCCGCAACGCGACTTGGCCGTTCGAGTGTATTCGCGCTCGAATTTGGCCGACGCCATGCCGCGCGCGATCGAGTTCGCCGCGAGCCAGAAACTCACCGGGCTGAGCCGGCACCCCGCCTGGCTGCACATCCTGCAATACGGCCAGCAGCACGATCCCTATTTGCTGGAGGCTGTGGAAGCCGATCGCACGGTTGGCCTGTTGCCGTTGGCGTTTGTCCGCAGCATCCTTTTCGGCCGCTTTCTCGTCGGCTTGCCGTTCCTGAACGCCGGCGGCGTCATCGGCGGCGACGAGGAAGTCGCGCGCCGACTGATCAATCGCGCCGTTGACCTCGCCGAGCGGCTGAAGGTGCGCTACCTCGAACTTCGCCACGAAAAACTCCTGGACCATCGTTACCTCACCGCGAAGCAGACGCACAAGGTGCACATGCGGCTGAAACTGCCGGATTTCCCGGGCCCGCTTTGGGAAGGTTTTCCCGCGTCGGTCCGCAATCAGGTGCGCAAGGGGCAGAAGAACGATCTCGAAGTCGCCTGGGGCCGCCGCGAATTGCTGCCGGAGTTCTATGCGGTCTTCAGCGAAAACATGCGCGACCTGGGCACGCCGGTCTATTCGCTGCGTCTGTTCGCGCAGATCCTGCGCTCGTTTCCGGACCGCAGTGAGTTGTGCGTCGTTCGGCGGCTCGGCGCGCCGATCTCCGCGGCTCTGGTGCTTCATGGCAACGGCGTCACCGAGGTTCCGAGCGCCGGCGCATTGCGCGAATTCCGAAAATCCAACGCCAACATGCTCATGTATTGGCATTTGATCGAGCGCGCCATCCAGCGCGGGCAATCGATCTTCGACTTCGGCCGCTCCACGCCCGGCAGCGGCACTTATCGCTTTAAGGAGCAATGGGGCGCCCAGCCGTCGCCTTCGGTGTGGCAGTATTGCGTTCGCCGCGGCCGCATCACCGACATGCGGCCGGACAATCCCAAATATCGTCGCCTGATCCAACTTTGGCAGCGGCTGCCGCTGCGCGTCTCGCAAATCATCGGCCCGCGGATCGTTCGCGGCATTCCCTGAGATCGGTGCAGCATGCGTCGTCGGCGTCGATTGCGATGGAAACTGGTCCTGGCGCTGTTGGTGGGCGTCGCGGTCCTCGCCTGCGCGGCGGTCGCCGTGCAAAAAGTTCGTTCGCGCCGCGCCGCCCTCGTGTTCAAATCGCAAGCATTCGATGCGGCCGAGCACGGCGACACCGAGGCAGCCGTCAAGTTCATTCAGCTTTACCTACGTAAGTTCCGCGACGACTCCGACTCGGTCCGCGACCTGGCAACGATGCTGGAAAAGACCGCGAAGCGGCCCGGCGATCAAATCCAGGTGCTCGGTCTGATTGAACTCGCACTAGTCCTAAAACCGGACGACGCCGCGGCGCGGGAGGTGGCAGTCAAGAAAGCGCTTGAGCTTCGCAAATTCGGCGCGGCGAAAGGCCATCTGGAACTCCTGGCGAAGTCATTTCCCGATGACGCCTCGATCGTGCGGCAACTGGGCGAATGCGCCGAAGGCTCGGGAAAGATCGAAGAGGCCTCGAGGCTTTACTCGTCGCGATTGCGATGGATGTGAAACAAATGGAAGCCTACGTTCGCCAAGCGCACTTGTTGCGGACGCGGCTGGATCGGCCGGAAAAGGCCGACGAGTTGATGAACCAACTTCGCCAGGCGACTCCCGGTTCGCCGCCGGCGTTGATCGCGCGAGCCCGATATTTTCGCGAGACCGGCCGCCCCGCCGAGGCGAAAGCGGACGCCGAGCGTGCGGTCTCGCTCGCGGACGATTCCGCCGAGGTTCGCTACGAGGCCGCCCGGGTCGAACTCGCGCTGGGTTGCGAGGACGTGGCGGCCAATCATCTCGCCGCAGGTTTGAAACACCACCCGGATCATCTGCCCTCGATCCGGCTGCTCGCCGAACTTCGCAAGCGCAACCCGAAAACCAGCGCTGGCCAGGAGATTCGAAAGCTGGTGCTTCGAACACTCGAGACATTGGAAGACAATCCGCGCCGCACCGCCGACGTTCTCGATCTGTTGATCGATGTCAATGAGTTGGCGGAGGCCCGCAAACTGCTCGCTGGACCCCAAAACAACTGGCTGCCCGGCTCGATTCGCGATTTTCTCGAAGCGCGAGTGCTGATGGCCGAAAACGACTTCGTTCGCGCCCGCGAACTGCTCGAACGCTGCCGGGCCCAACTGGCCCCCATCCGGTCGCTCGCCCGCGTCAACTATCTCTTGCTGGGAATTTGCCAGCGCAAGCTGGGCAATCCCGAGCAAGCGGCGATGTCGTTTCGCACCGCGCTCGATCTTTCCCCGGCGTGGGTTCCGGCCCAACTCGAACTTGCCGCCGCCGAACTGAAGCGCGGCCAATTCGACGAGGCACTGAACCTTTATCGAAAGCTGATGCTGGAAGTTCCCGAAGCGCGAGTAGTCGTCGTTCGGCTAGCGATGCAACGCGTTTTGAAAAAATCGGCGGATCATCGCGATTGGAAGGCCGTCGAAAAACTACTCGCCGAGGCGCCCGAAACGCAACAGCGCTCGATCGATTGGCGATTGCTTTGCAGCGAAGTGCAAGTGGCGCAAGGAAAGGAAAAGGGAGGCGCAGACGAACTCGAAGCCGCGATTCGCGCCGAGCCGAAGGAGGTTTCCTATCGCCTGGCCCTCGCCGGTTTGGCGTTGCGAAAAAACGATGCTGCCAAGGCGGCAGAAATCCTGGACGGTGCGCGGAAGGTCGCCGGCGATCGCGTCAAGATTCGCCTGGCGCGGGCGAATCTTGCCGTGCGAATGCCGAAAGCCGAGGCGACCGCCGAACTGAAAAAGCTCGCGAAAGATTCCGAGCGGTTCCCAGCGCGCGAACGAACCAGACTTTTGGAAGGTTTGTATCGCTTGAGTGCGGCGGTCGATATCAAGCTGGCTCGGCAATTTGGATCACAATTGACCGACCTCGAACCGGCCCGAATTGACCTGCGCTTCGGCTTGTTGCGATTGGCTCTTGCGGACAAAGATGAACCGGCGGCACGGGCCATGGTCGCGAAACTGCGCGAACTCGAGGGTGACGCCGGGCCATATTGGCGTTGCGGCGACGTGGCCGTGAACCTTCAGTTCAAGCCCGCCGATGACAATTCCTGGATGGATGATGCGCGGCAGCGCGCCGGCGATGCCGCCCGCGCCCGGCCTGATTGGAGCCTTCCGGTTTTGCTGCTCGCCGAACTCGACGAACGCGAGGGCAGGATCGATTCCGCCCTTGTCAATTTCCGCTCGGCGATCGAGTTGGGCGAGCGATCGCCGGCGGTCGTTCGCCATGCCGTGCAATTGCTGCAATCGCGGCGACGCTTCGAAGAGGCGCAGGAACTGTTGCGAAAACTGGCGAGTCAATGGTCGCTCGACGCCGAATTGGCGAAGCTGGCGCTGCCCGCTTCAATCGGCCGCGAGACTCCGGAGCAAATCCTGGCTCGGGCACGCGACGCCATGCCAGAGTCGTCGCGCGACTATCGCGATCATCTTTGGCTGGGCCATCTGCTCTCCGCGCTTGGCAAGAACCCCGCCGAAGCCGAGAAGGCCTATCGCCGGGCGGTCGAATTGGCCCCGCAGGCCGGCGAGGCCTGGGTCGGACTTGTTTTCTTTTTGGCTTCGAGCAACCAGAAAGCGCAGGCCGCAAAAGCGCTTGCCGAGGCGGAACAAAAACTAATCTCACCCGACTCGATGACGGCGCTGGCACTTTGCCTGGAAGCGCTCGGCGAAATTGAAACTGCCGAAAAGCGCCTTCTCGATGCTTCCGCGAAACAACCCGACAATTCAACGATTCAAAAGGGCTTGGCGGCACTTTACCTTCACGCCGGCAAGCTCAAACAAGCCGAACCGATCCTCGAAAAACTCTCGCATGGTGCATCATCCGAAGCCGACTGGGCCAGACGACAGCAAGCCATGATTTTGGTTCAAACGGGGACCTATGCGCGAATTCGCGAGGCGATTCCGCTCATCGAACAGAATCTCAACTCGTCGCACCCGACTCCCGAGGACGAACGAGCCAAAGCGATTTTGCTGGCGTTGCAGCCATTCCGCCGCGCCGAGGCGATTCGCGCACTCGCAGCATCGTTCAAGCTGTTGCCGTCGACGGCTGACGAAAAGATCCTGCTCGCGAAACTCCAGGAAGCCGCGGGCAATTGGCCCGCTGCCCGCGAATTGCTCCTCACCGCTGTGTCGGGCGCGCCGGCCGTGAGGCATCTCATTTATTTCATCAATCGCCTGCTGGTTCACAACGATTTGGTCGCTGCAGCGCAATGCACTGAGCGCCTGGAGAAGATCGATCTTGATTCGCTGAGCACCGCGGCGGTCAAAGCCCGCGTGCTGGTCCACTTGGGCAAGCGAGACGAGGCCAATGCGCTGCTGCGAACATTCATGCTGGCCGCCAGTAACCCCGAGCAATTGATCGTCATCGGCCGATTGATGGAGGAGAACGAACTATTGGATTCCGCCGAGCAAGCCTATCGCCGATATTCGTTGCGATTGAAGCCGAAATTTGGGGCCTCGGCGGACCTGCCGCTGGCGCGATCGTTTGCCATGCGCGGCCGGATCGACGACGCACTCAGGATCGCCGAAGCCGCCGGGGGCGACTGCCGTCCCGACGCGGTCTATTCGGTCGCCTCCGCGATTTTGCAATCTCCGAAACTCGACAAGGCTCAATCGAATCGACTGGAAAACTGGATCAAGACGGTGCAGAAGAAATCTCCTCATGCGGCGTCGTTGAATCTGGCCCTGGCCGGCGTCTTCGAGCAACGACTGCGGCCTGTGGAGGCGCTGGCGTACTACGATCGCGCTTTGAATTCCGAGCCGAATAATATCTCCGCACTGAACAACTCCGCCATGCTCCTGGCGCTCACAAAAAACGGCAAAGACGCGCTGCCGCGAATCGAGCGCGCGATCGACATGGTCGGCCCGCTGCCGCCGCTGCTGGACACCAGGGCAATGGCCCAGCTCGTGGTGGGAAACTCAGCCGCCGCCATCGCCGACCTTCAGGAAGCCATCGCCCAAGAGGAGTCCGCCGTGCGGCGATTCCATCTCGCGTTGGCCCACAAGGTCGCCGGGAATGAGGAGGAGTTCGGCAAGAATATTAAAAGAGCAAAGAATTTGAAGCTGACCGAAACGATGCTAAATCCATTTGAGCGAAACCGGTGGCGCGAAACGGAATAGCAAGAGCGTCCGCCGTTTCGCCGGCAATTGGCGCCAGAATCTCGCTATAATCAGCTCGGCTAATCCAGTCGAGGACAAGAGTCAATGCCATCGCCTTTTCCGGGAATGGACCCGTATCTTGAAACGCCGGAACTCTGGCCCGATGTTCACCACGAATTGATCAGCCAGATTCGCTCGCGGCTGAACCCGCGGCTCAAGCCGAACTACGTAGCTCGTGTCGAATTGCGCGTCTACATCAGCACCGAAGACGATCCGGGCCGGCAGGCGCTTGTCCCCGACCTGCGAATTGAGACGCGTGCCCGGGCCGGCGTGCGCAACGGCAAGGCGAACCGCGGCGCCGCGCTCGCCATCGACGAGCCGATCATCATCCCGCTCATGGATACTGAGATTGAAGAGGCCTATGTGGCAATCAAGGATCCGAAGACCGGCGCGATTGTCACCATCATCGAGGTCTTGAGCCCGACGAACAAGATTCGCGGTTCCGAAGGCCGCAAGAGCTTTCTGCAAAAAAAGAACGAAATTCTTGCCACCGACGTGAACTGGGTAGAAATCGACCTGCTTCGCGCCGGCGACCCCTCGATCGTTCGCGATTCGTTGCGCGAATCGGATTATCGCGTGCTGGTCTACCGCGGCGGCGAGCGGCGCAGCACGCGCTGTTGGCCGGTCCGCCTTCGCAACCGCCTGCCGGTCATCGGCATTCCGCTGAAAGGAAAGGATCCCGATGTCCCGCTCGATCTCGGCGCAGTCCTGCAGCGCCGCCTACGACAACGGGGCCTACGACGCTTCAATCGACTACTCGAAACCGCCGAACCCGCCCGTGCGCGCCGACGACGCGAAGTGGGCCAACAAACTTCTCCGCAACAAACGCCTGCGATGAATTTCGAATTCGCGGCCCGCAGTCCGCTCAGTGCGCTGACACCGCAAGGTTCGCCACTTTGTTCGAATTTAGCTTTCCGCCGGAATCGATCAAAAAACAGAATTCTTGTATGAATCCTCCCCTGAGCGGGTAATAAAGGGTAGAAGTCGATCGCACAAAGTTAAGGAGCCTGGGTGAGCACCGGTGGCGTGAATGCGGCGGTCCGGTATTTTCGGACGCTGTTCGAGTCGGAGGCGGTTCAGGGGTTGTCGGATGGGCAACTCCTCGGCCGGTTTGTCGAGCGGCGCGAGCAGGCGGCGCTCGAGGCGCTGGTGCTGCGTCATGGCTCGATGGTCCTTGGCGTCTGCCGCCGTGTCCTGCGCGATCATCATGACGCCGACGACGCATTCCAGGCGACGTTTTTGGTCCTCGCCCGGCGGGCAGCGACGATCGTGCCGCGCGAGAAGGTCGGCAACTGGCTTTATGGCGTCGCCTACCAAACGGCTTTGAAAGCGCGAGCCACGCGGGCCAAGCGGCGATTGCGGGAAGCGGATTCCGGCAACTTGCCCGAACCGGAGCCTCATGTTCCAAGGAATGAACTGAGCGATCTGCTCGATCGGGAATTGAGCCGGTTGCCCGACAAGTATCGCACGCCGATCGTGCTTTGCGAATTGGAAGGAAAGTCGCACGGCGAGGCGGCCGAGCAACTCGGCTGGCCGATCGGCACGGTCTCCGGGCGACTGTCGCGGGGCCGGGCCATCCTGGCGAAACGGCTCACGCGACAATGTGCCTTGGCCACCGGCGGTTCGATCGCGGCGGCCCTGCTTCAAGATCAAGCGTCGGCGAGCGTGCCGGCTGCGCTCTTGTCGTCCACGATTCAGGCCGCGAACCAGTTCGCGGCTGGGAATGCGGCGGGAATGGTCTCCGCCGAGGTTCTTGGTCTAACACGAGAGGTCTTGCGGTCCATGTATTTCTCCAAATTGAAAATCAAAATGGCGATTGCCGCGGCGGCCCTGCTTCTGTTCACACTTGCCGGCGCCGGCATCTGGCAGGCCAGGTCGTTGGCCGATGCGAAAGCGCCGGCCGCGGAAAACTTCCATGTGAACGTCACCGAGGTGCTTCAAGACGATAGCACACTGGTGGCCCAAGTCGATATCGACGCGCCGCCGGGCTCGACGATCGATCTATCGATCAACGAGAGGGGCAAAGATGGGGCCAGCCAAGCTCTAAGCGCGGTCGTTGAATGACCCGAATCAGGTCGGCGGCCTGTCCCGCCTGCGCTTCACGGTCTTTGCCGATCAAGTGGAATGCAAGGAGGGGCCGACAAACGCCTACAAATTCTTGATCGCCTACAAGGTCGGCAAGATTTCCGGCAGCGCTTCCGAAGCACGGCTGATGCCCGCCGGGGCAACACAGTTATCGGACCTGATGACCCTGTCGATCAATTCCGGCGACTACAAGTTTGGGCAGCCGGTAAAGTTTCTAACGTTCAGGGGCAAAGCCTACAGCATCGTCGTGAACCGGCCGAAATAAACGGCTTGCCGGTTCTGGAATCCGTCATGGGCGGGGAACCCAGGTGCCCCGCCCTTTTTGTTTGCCCTGTGGCAGTTGTGATCCAGTCACAGAAATCACCAATAAAAACCATGCGAGAGCAAATCATGTTGAGAATGTTTGGGGGCGTGCGATTGGCGGCGCTCGCCATGCTGTTGGCCGCGACCGCGTTGCCGGCAATCGCCCGGGAGCCCCTGCTCTGGGGAAGCCTCAAAACCCGGGCCGTACGTCGTCGGCTATCGGAGGCTTTATCAACTCGACTATGCTCGACTCTATGACCCGGAATATGGCGGCAAGCCAAGTCTCCGGCCGCGGCCGATCCTCATTGGCATCTGGTATCCGGCTCAGGCCACAAAAGCCGAACGGATTGCCTATCGCGAGTATCTCAACCTTCCCTCGACCGATCCTCTCGTGGCTTCGTTTTCCAAACGGCTCATGCCCTACATTCGCGATGTCGTTTGTGAGGAGGCCATCGGCAGGAGTATCAAAGCGATCTCCCCCGGCGAGGCGGCTGCATTTGAGCGCCTGCTGAACACCAAGACAATCGCGGTGAGAAATGCCCTCGCGGCGGAAGGCCGATTTCCCATCGTGATCTATCATGCCGGCTTGGGCGGTTCTTACGAAGACAATTCGGTCTTGTTTGAATATCTGGCCAGCCACGGCTACTTGGTGGTGAGCAGCGCCTATTCGCAGGCGTCTGCGACGACCATGAACATCGATTGGGACCTGAAACGCTCGTTTCGGGACATGGAGTTCCTGGCTCGTTACGCTTGTGGACTGCCGAACGCGGACGCCAACCGGCTTGCCGCGATGGGGCACAGCTATGGCGCACCAGGCGGCGCTCGCGTGGGCGGCCGAGCCGTCGTCGGCGCTTCGTGCGGCAGTGAGCATCGACTCCACGGTGGAAAATGTCGGCATCGACTGGCCCGGATTCGCTCCGCTTAAGGCCCATTTCGAAGCGACCAAGCGCAACCTGCGGGCGGCGGTACTTCGATTCGCGTCGCGAGAAAACAAATCCAAGTTCGCAAGCCTCGAGCCGTACTTGAAATTCGCGCCTCGTTACGAGGCGACGGTCGGGTCGCTCGAACACAACGATTACCTCACGCACGGCGCCATCCGGCCGGCGCTGATGCCGGAAAAGTGCCCCGACGCCAACAAAGCTCGGGCGCTGCGGCGAAGTTATGATCGCGTCTGCGAGCACATTCTGAAGTTTCTCGACGCCACACTGAAGGAGCGGTCCGAAGCTCAACAGTCCCTGCAACAGAGCCTTCGCGGAAAGGGATTGAACGAGGAGTTCAAGTTGCAGTTCCGAGCGCCGGCGCCCGTGCCGCCGACCGCGCGGCAATTGGCGATGCTGATTGAACGGCAGGGCGTCGAAAAAGCGACCGAGCTGATCCGCACTTGTCGCGATGACATTGAGGTTGGCGGCAACGGCATTGTCGGCGCGGGAGCGGTCCTGATCGACAACGGCCGAACGAAAGACGCCCTGGCGTTATTCGAACTGGCCGCGGAATTGTTTCCCAAGTCATTTGCGATTTGCTCAAATCTTGGCAAAACGCTCGCTCTGACCGGCGACCGGGCGGGCGCAATCGCCGCGTACAAGAAATGCTTGGAATTGCTGCCGGGCGAGACCGAGAGCGAGATGCGCAAAGCTCAACGGAAGAAAGAAATCGAAAAGCACATCCAGGAGTTAAGTTCGCCGTGATCGAACTCGCGGTTTTACTGCGTCATCGAGGCGCTAGGCGGCAGGACCAGTTTGAACCATTTGCCGGCGGCCGTGCCGATGATCGCCGATTCGCCGTCAGGTCCGAATCCGCCGCAATAGGCGGGCCCGGGGAGGCGATGACTGAATCGGGGCGAACCGGACGACGTGTCCCAAATCACGGTTTGGCCGCTGCTGCCAACCGTCATGAGTCGCCGGCCCCAATCGGCGAAGCCGACGTGATAGACCGCGTCGCGATGGCCCGTGAGCCGAAACCTTTCCTCGCCCGATCCCAGGTCCCAGAAGCGAACAGTTGTGTCTTGCGAGCCCGAGACGATCTGGCGGCCATCCGAAGTGAAGGCGAGCGACAACACATCGCCGGTGTGGCCGGTGAATTCAAGTTGAATGCTGCCGGTGGCCGAGTCGCAAACAAAGATGACGCCATCGCGTCCACCGACCGCGAATCGCGCGCCATCGGGTGAAATCGCCAATGCATACAGCGGGGCCGAGAAGAGATCAAAAGTATTCAGTAAGGCGCCATCGGACGCTCGCCAAAGTTTGACTCGCCGTTCCTGGCTGCAGGTGAAAAAGCTCTCGCCAGTGGGATGAAAGGCGATCGCATAGGTGCAGTTGGGATGGCCTTCGAGCCGGCGGGGTTGCGCGGAATTGCCAAGATGCCATAGCAGCAACCCGCCGTCCGAATCGCCGCTGACCAGTGCTTGGCCGTCCGGCGAAAACGCGACCGCCGTCACCGCGGCCCGATGCCCGGTGAGCGTGGAGATCAACGAACCGTCGCCGTTCCAAATCTTGACCTTGCGATCGAATCCGCCGGTGGCGAATTGGCAGCCATCAGCGCGAACCGACAGCGAAAAGATGGTGCCGTCATGTCCGGCCGCGGATTGAATTGGTTCGGCATGGGCGGCTGCCAACAGTGCGAACAGCCCGGCAAATGCGAAGAATGGGCGCATCGTCGATTCCCCCGCTCGCTTGCCGGAAATTCCCCCGAATTTCGGCAAGGCGGAGGCTTGTGGCCTTTTATGCGGCGCGTGTCAAGCCGGAGTGAATCTGGATGAAAACGAACACGGTCCCGGGTAAACCCGAGACCGTTGCGAAAGCTCCGCAGGCAAGACAAACTGACCGGTTTATTGGGGTGGAATCAAGATGGGCCCTTCGCCTTCACTCGGTTTCGCCGGCGCTGGTTTTTCGGCGTTGCGCGGCGTCAACTCGATCGGCTTCGGTTTATTCGTCGATGGTTTCGACTCGGTGGCCAGCGGCGGCTTCACGCTGGGGATCGTCGGTCGCGCTGGGGACGCATTCGAGGGAGCCGAGGGATAAGCGGGCTTGGCGCTTTCAGTCGGGGCGGCATCGGCCAGCGGCGGTTCGGTCGTTTCATTTCCCAAGGTCGCCGGCCGGGGGTTTTGCCGAACAAACGGACTGGGCAGCCTCGATGGAGCGATCGGGCGAGCCGGTTGAGCCGCGGGGCCGGCGTAGGAGGGCTCATTCGCGGGGGCATCCGAGCGATTCCCTTGTTTGTATCCGGCACTCAGGAACGGCAGCAAGGAGGCGCGAGCCAACTGCCGCACGCCTGGCGCCGAATCGGTGCTTGACGCCACGTCGAGCGCCTCGGCGACCTGCTGCGTCAGCGGCCGCATTTTCCCGAGCAGCTTGGCGGCTTCGCCTCGCACCGCCGCGCTGGAATCGCCCTGCAGCACCTGGATTAAGGCAAAAGCGGCTTGGGGATACTGGCGAAGGTCGAACTGGCCCAATTCCTCCACGGCCGCGGCGCGGCGGCGATCGTCAGAGTCCGTGCGGGCGACTTGAATTAACTGCGCCGTTGGATCGGTGACCGTGTTTTCTTTGCTTGGTTTCCGGGAATGGCGATTGAAAATGATTCCAGCCTGCGCGGGAATCGCGGACAGCAAGGTAAATAGCGTAAGCAAACCAAGGCGCCAAACCATGGCGATCCCTCCAAGATCTCGAACCTTCCGTGTCTCTCCCAGGTGATCGGCTGGGGATGCGTCCAAACCGCCTGAAAACTCACCAAAGTGCCTCGCCTGCCACGACTACCCCGCTTATAGACGATAAAATCGGCAAGATGGTCAATGACTGTGTATGTGGGGTCAGCAGGTGATTTTCGTCGTCGCAATCGCGCTCGCAGGTCTGCCGTTGGCTTGGGCGGCTTGGGCGAACCGGCGTACGACATTGCTCCACGCTTTGGCCTGGGCGGCCGCGGCCTGGATGGCATGGATTCTGGCGGCGGCGATGACCATGGTGGTGTGGCGCTATGCCGCCCTTTGCTTAACGGGCTGTGCCGGCGTGGCGGTACTGGGCGCCCGGCGGCCCGGCGCGGCGGCCTGGAACGCGGTCGTTCTCGGGCTGCTCGCGGTCCTGCTGCTGCCCCTCGGGCGACAGATCTTTTCGAATGCCGGGCTGCAAATTGACCCGATTTTGCTGGGATTTCTGGCGGTCGCGCTGGCTGTGAGCCTGATAAACTACATCCCAACGCGGGGCGGAATCGGGGCGGTCGCAATGCTGATTTCGTGTCTGATTTTGCTTCACCGCATCGACGCTGAACTGGGCGATCTGGAACGAATTCTGGCGTTCGGTTTGACGGCGGCCGCCCCGTGGTTCGCTGCAATTCCGATCGTATTTCGGCGTCGAGGATACGACGCCGACGCGCGCTGGCTCGACTTCCGCGACCGATTCGGCGTGGTTTGGGCCGCACGGCTGCGCGAGCAATTTAACCGGGCCGCCGAGAATTCGCAGTTGAAAGTCGAGCTGGGCTGGCGCAGCCTGCGCCGCCTCGACAGTTTGCCGCTCAGCGAGGGCGACCGATCCGCCAACGAGGAATTGCTGGCGGCGCTCATGCAACGCTTTGGGCTTGGCTGATGTGGCCGTTTCGCATTGACCAATTTGCCCGCTTGATCGATTATGGGCCGACGCCAATAGAGCGCAAGGAGGCGAATGACCCATGAGCGATCCGTTAACGCGAATGCGCGTGGAATGTGCCGATGGCGTGGCGACGATTCGATTCGTCGAGCGAACGCTTACTCGCGGCGTGTTGCGTGAGTTGGATCGAGCGCTGCGCGGCCTCGAACGGACGCGCACCGCCGATGTTTTGATCATTCGCGGCAACGAGAAGCTTGGTTTTCCGAACGGACTGGATCTCGACGAATACTCCAGTTTGATTGATGACGAGTCGCGTCGGCGTTTTTCTGATCTCGGTCAAAGCGTTTTCGATCGCCTCGAAAACCTTTCATTGGCGATGCCGACGATCGCGCTGATCGAGGGCGAATGCAGCAACGGCGGACTGGAACTGGCGCTCGCCTGCGATTTTCGCCTCGCCGTGGCCAAGCCCGAAACGCGCATCGGCTTCGACGCCCTGGCCAATGGCTTCCTGCCCTGCTGGGGCGCATCGCAACGCTTGCCGCGATTGATCGGCTATCGCCGGGCGGAAGAAATCTTGTTGGAAGGCCGGCTGCTGCCGGCCCGGACCGCGAAGTCGATCGGCCTGGTGGATCATGCCTTTGGTCAGCGGCCCGCCAAGACGGAGTTAAACTGGTTCGTGGCGGATGTCCAAGACCGCGGACGCCGTGCCGACCGGCTGCGCGGACGCCGCGGCTGGCGGCTTCGATTTCGCGAACACCCCGCCTGGTTTCGGCCGAAGCCGATCTTGGACAATCCACTGGCCCAGATCGCGGCGGAATCGATGGCTCATGGCTGGCGCTTTGGCGTCGAGGAAGGCTTGGCCGGCGAACGGGCCGCGTTCGCCTTCGACGGGCATCATCCGCTGGGAGAAGAATCGCGGCGGCTGGCCCGCGTCCGCCGAGATCAAGCGCTGGCGTGGCATTCTGTTCCGGTTCCCAAACGAATCGGCATTCATGGCGGCGAAAACCTGGCGATCTCGCTGGCGGTTGATGCGCTGTATGCCGGCGAAGCGGTGGCCCTGTTCGACGCCGATGCCTTGGTGCGCGGCTCGATCGCCCATCGGCTAAAAGACGCGTTGCGCCGGGCCGTCGATGACGGCCGATTCACCATGCTCGAAGCCGAACAGAAATTGAAAGCGTTCCGCGTGACCTCCTGCTTCGATGCGTTTGAACTGGTGTTTTTAACCGGCCCGGACTCCAAGCAGGTCGAGGCGTTGATCGAATTGGATCGCCGCCTGCCGGCGGATATCGCGCTGGTCGTCACCTCGCCGGGGATCAATCTGGGTCCGCTGCTGAAAGGGTTACAACACGGCGAGCGCGTGATCGGGGCGGAGCTTCCATCTCGGGAGGCGGCCAATCTTCCGATCGACTTGCGCGCGTCCCGCGCGACCGCGGAACGACCAATGGCACAAGTATTTCGCTGGCTGGCGCACGCGGGTTTTGCGGTCAACGCCGCCGAACTGAGTGTGCGGCACGTCGCCGCCGCCTAGCTTCCGGTCCAAAAGTAACCGGTTATAACCGGTTGGTTATGACTGCTTTCGACCGTTCTTTTGATACAACTTCTTGGCGGCAAGCAAGTTATGATGCCACCCCGCGCAGTACCCATTTCCGGACCGGTTATTTCTCTTTTGATCGTGAAAGTCAGTGAGGGGAATGACCAGGCTCGGGATGACGTGGGGCGACTTCCCGGAATTTTCGCGTCAGCGTTGTCAATTCACGGCTCGGCTGTGAGCTAAGCTTGGGGCGTACATTCTCTATGAGGCGCCCCATGAATTCGCAAGCCCGTCAACGACTGCGCGACCTGATTGCCTCGACTGGCAACGGCATCCTGGAAACGCCGCGCGTGCTCTCGTTTCAGGTCGGCCAAATACTCAACGATTTACCCGCGGAACGCGACGCGCTGTTGGAGGCATTGAACAAAGGCTTCGTTCAGAAGCTGCGCGGCGGCCACGTGGCGCTGGACGGCATGGCCGCGGAACTGTCGCAAGCGACGAAATTGACGCCGGAAGTGGCGCGCTGGGCCCTGGAATCGTGGGCGGAAGTCGCCGGTGGTGTGCGGTCGAAGACGCTCGACGCGGCCGACCAGTTTTCGCCCTGGGCCAAAACGAAAGGCCTTTCATATCGCCCGCCGACCAAGGAACAATTTGCCCGCTCGGGACTGATCGCCGGAATCATCGCCGGCCTGTTGGTTGGACTGTTTTGGGGCGGCGTGAAAGCCCTCAGCCTGGCGAAGCCGATCCACCAACATGGCTCATCGCGAAACTACGATTATTGCGACAATTCCGCCTACGACGAGGACGATAGCGACTATACCCGCGATCGTCCGACCTATCTTTATTCCTCTCGCCACAACATCGACCACAAGTTTACACAGAAATCGATCATCGCCTGGCTGGGATGGATTGTCGCCGGCGGCTTAATCGGTTGCGTGATTGGAGGCACGAGCGCCCTTTACCTGGATGGCGGCAGCATGCGCTTCGTCGGCGGCTTTTCCGGCGCCGCAGTCGGCGCGCTGGCCGGCCTGATGAACGGGCACCGGCTGGTCATGATCGGCTCGGCCCATGCGCAAAGTGTCTCGGATCGGTTTGCCCAAGCGCTCGCCGGAATCGTCGTTGGCGCCGTGATCGGAGTAATTCTCGGCGGCTTCCGCGACTTGATCGTGAATTTGCGCTCCGATTCTCCTACGCCACTGCTGCGAATCCTGTTTCGATTAAATACATAAAGAGAATCGCCCCGTGGCCGCCGTTTGGCGCCGCGTCAGGCATCGCGCCGGTGAACCAGCCGAGCGGCCCGCTTTGTTCGAATCGCTTGTTGCGCATTTTTTGCTTGTCCAGCCGCTCCGAACCGGTTCTGCTGGATGGGTACAGCCCGTATACTAAGCAACAACCAAGATTGAGTTTGGGTTGTTGCCGAATTTGGGGTTCTCATGAAGTTCTGGTGCGTGTTGATGGTCGGTTTGCTGCTGGCGGCGTCAACCGCCGCGCCGGCCGCGGAACCGGCCAAGGAGCCCCGATACGCGGATCGGACGTTGTCGCAGTGGATCGCCGATCTGGACGACCCCGACCCGCTGGTTCGCGAAGAGGCGGCCGAGGTGCTGGGTCGGCTGGGCCCGCAGGCGAAGGGAGCGATCGCGCGGCTGGAGAAAATCGTCGCCGCCGATGCCGCTCCCGTCCGCCGGCGCACCGCCCTGGCCCTTTGGAAAATCGGCGGCCCGATCGGCCCCGCGAAGGAATTGTTCGAGGCGAGCCTGGCAAAATCGACCGGACTGCAGCGACTGCAATCCATTCAGGTGCTCCGCCAACTGGGCAAGCCCGCCAAGGAATTGGCCCCTTACCTGATCGATTTGATTCTCGATACGGATTATTCCGTTTCCAATCCGGCGGTCGCCCTGCTGCAACAGTTCGGCGATGACGGCATGACCGCGCTGATTGCCGCGATGCACAAGGCGCGCGGTTCGCAAGCCCATCGGCTGGTCGCGATGGTGTCGAATTTCGCTCTGAACTCCAAGCCGCTCGTGCCGATCCTGCAAACGATGCTCAAGGACCCTGACCCGCGGCTGCAAATCGCCTGCGCAGGGTGCTGTGGCAATGGAATCAGGACCGCAGCGGGCTGACGAAGCGGGTGGTGGAATGGTCGCAGAGCCAGAACTCCACGGTCAAAAGCGAGGCGATGCAACTCGCCTTCAACGCACAGCCCAAACCAAAGGAATTTGAACCGATCTTCCGCGCCGCGCTCAAGGGCCCGAATAACGATCTTCGCTACCGCTCGGTCCAGGCCCTCTGGGAGATGGACCCGAAATCGTTGAAGGAGAATTTGAACATTTTGATCGACGCCGTCAAGGAAATCGGGCGAAACGGCAACTGGTATCAGGCGGTCCAGGCCCTCACGGTCATTGGTCCGGACGCCAAACAGGCGCTGCCGGCGCTCTTGCAGGCGCTCGATGATCCCAACGGCCAGAACTACGCTTACAATCTGGCCCCGGCGATCGCGCACATGGGCCCCGACGCCGTCGGGCCCCTGGTCAAGAATCTCGCCAGCACGAACCAGCAACTGCAGTCGGCGTCGCGGCAAGCCTTGCAAATGATCGGCCCCGCGGCGGCGCCCAAACTGACGCCGCTGCTCAAAGACGGCGACTCTCGGGCCCGCATCGAGGTTCTGACGATCCTGGGCGGCTATGGCGCTCTTGGCAAAGACGCCTTGCCGGCCATCGTTGACCTGATCAAGGGCGCCGACCCGGCGACGCGCAACCGGGCGCTCAGCCTGCTGGGCCAAGTCGGCTCGGACGCCGCGGAAGCGACGCCGGATCTCGTCAAGCTGATCGTCGAGCTGGACAAATCCAGAACCAAAAGCAACTTGCAAACGCTCATCCAGGCGATCGGCCGGATAGGCCCCGGAGCCAAGGCCGCGTCGCCGGAACTGAAAAAACTTCTGACCCATGCCGAGCCGTCCATGCGGGCCGAGGCCGCGGCGGCGCTCTTGCGCATCGACCCGCCGTCGAAAAGCGACGCCGTCCCGGTCTTGCTTGGCTTGATGCGCGAAAAGAAACCCGGGATCAACGTCCATCTGCTTCCCGATTTGCTCCTCAAAAGCGGCGTGAGCGCGGGCGAATTGATGGCCCTGCTGCGCGACTACGTCAAGGCCCAACCAGGGACGAAACAGTCGATCGTCATGGTATTGAACAATCGCCCCGAACCCGTGAAGGAGTCGGCCCCGCTCCTGCGCGACCTGATGAAGGACACGAATCTCGCGGTCCGATATCAGGCGGCGGTCGCGCTGGCGCGCCTGGGCCCCGACGGCAAGGACGCGGTGCCCGAATTGCGGGCCATGCTCCGGCAGCCCGCGTCGTCCTGGCGCAATCGCGCGGCGGAGTCGCTTGCGAACATGGGCTCGCTGGCCCAAGATGCCCTTCCGGATCTGCTCGATCAGTGGCGCACCGCCGTCTCGGTCGATGTTAAACTTCGCCTCGCTGAACCGATTCTCGCCATCGACACGGGCAAGGGCAAACCGGTCCTGGATTGGCTCCGGGGACAGACCGAGAATCTGAATGTCACCCGGCGCATCACCACGTTGCGAATCCTGGCCAGGCACGACGCCAAGAACCCGGACGTTCTCAAGGATCTGTTGACGTTGGCGCGGACTCAGCACGTTTATTATGCCGGTCTCGCGTTCGATGCGATCGGCTCGATGGGGGCGAACGCCAAATCGGCGCTGCCCGATCTCCGCGCGGCGCTCAAGGACGAAAACCTGACCAAACGCGTGCGCACGGCCGCGGCGTTGTGGAAAATCGAAGGGAAAGCGGATGCGGTGGCGCCGGTTCTGACCGCCGCCCTCGGCGAGACCGATCCGATCACGCCGGGCGCCTACTACTCAAGCTTGCCGCGGAGCGGCGCGGCTCTGGCGGCCAAGGCATTGAGCGACATCGGGCCGGCGGCCAAATCCGCCCTGCCGGCGCTGCGGAAAGCAAACGCGCTCGGCGACGCAACCCTGCGTCAAAACGCGACCGAGGCCATCGCCCGCATCGAAGCGAAATAAGGCCGGCAGGCTGCCCAAACAACCATCGAGATGCAATCATGTGGCGACCATTCATCCTCAGCAGCGGCGTTCTGATCGGATTGGCAGCCAGCCTGGTCGCTCAGCCGATTTTGACCACGCCCCCGGGCCTGCCGACCGGCGCTGCCTCGACGGCGCTGCCCGACGGCGCCATCGTTCGACTCGGCTCGTCGCGATTCAATCATGGCGGATCGGTCAGCGCCATCGCCTTCTCGCCCGACAGTCGATCGCTGGTGTCCGGCGGCAACGACGGCATGATTCGGATTTGGGAGGTCGCCACCGGGCAAGAACGCCGCAGCTGGCGGATGAACTCCATGTACACGAATATCACCCACGTTCAATATTCGGCCGACGGCAAGTTGCTGGCGGTTTCAAGCGCGGAGGGCCTGATCCGGGTTTGGGACGCGGACGGCGTCAACGAGGTTTACGTCCGCAATCCGCCGCAGCGATATGACCCCGGACAGTTTTGCTGGGTGGGAACAGCTCATCAACTCGCGATTTCCGGCCGGACCGGGACGATCGAAGTGTTGGACGTGCCCAGCGGCCGCCGGGTCCACTCGTGGTCGTCCGGCGTGACCAGTCCGCAGGTCATCGCCTGTTCGCCGGACGGCAAGCAGTTGGTCGTGGCCAGCTACAATTCGGATTTGAAGACTTACGATCTGGCGGCCGGAAAACCGAGCATCGTGTTCGAAAAGCCGCAGGCCGGCGCCTTGGTCCGCTACCGGCCTGGGAGCATTATGGTCTACACGCCCGACAGCAAGTACCTGATCGGCAGCGGCACGGATCGCGCAGTATTTCTGGAACACCACCACCGGCAAGGTCGCGCGCCGCCTCGAGTCAGCGAATCAACAGTACATTTACTCGATGGCCATTTCGCCAAGCGGCCGCTTCCTGGCGACCAGCAGTTCCGACGGCCGCTTGCGGATTGTCGGCCTGGCCTCGGGCGCCGAACTGCGCATCTTCGACAACGTCCGCAGTGTCTCGGCCAACGCCATGGCCTATTCGCCCAACGGCCGATACTTGGCGACCGTCATCAACGGGCAAACGATCCGAGTCTGGGACGTGGCGAGCGGGAAGGAACTGTACGACGAGGCCGGCCATCGCGGCCCGATCCTGGCCGCCGCGTTTCTGCGCGACGGCCGCGTGGTCACCGCCAGCCAGGATCAGACGCTCCGCTGCTGGGACGCGAAAACCGGAAAGGAACTCGATCGCTTTGAACAGCAGCCGATCTACGCGGCCCATCTCGTCGCGCATTCCGACGGCCGCTCGGTCGTGTTGGCGTCCAATCAGTCGAACATTTTGAAATGGACGCCGGGGAAAAACTCCGATTTCGAGCAGATCCCGGTCGCCGGCCTGGGCGCGGTCACGGCAATCGCCGACGACTACAAATCCGCCGTCTTGCAATCGGCTCAAAATCTGGCCGTTTACGCGATGCCGAGCGGCAAATTGATCCAGGAAATTTCCGGCACGGTCAACAGTTATCCGCAGCGAGTTTGCGTGTCAACGGGCACGCGCTATCTCGCCTACCTCGATTACAACATGAACGGCACCATTCATATCTGGGACCTGTCCAGCAAGCACGAGCGGCGAACGATCGTCGGCAACCCGAACATGCCGATGTATGCCGAAAATTTGCTTTTCTCGCCGGATGGCCGGCTGCTGGTGAGCGTGGCCAGCAATCGATCGCCGCTGATTTGGGAAGTCTTCACGGGCCTGGTGCGACTGACAATCCCGCAAGCCGCGATGACCGGTCAATCGACGGCTGCCTTTTCGCCCGACGGCCGAATGCTGGCGGTCGGCTCCGCCACGGGCGAAATTCGCTTAATCGATATGCGCAGCGGCGCGACCTCCGGCGGGTTCGCCGGCCATCGCGGCCGCATCTCCGACCTGGCTTTTTCCGCGGACGGCAAGCGCTTGATTTCCGCCTCGGCCGACACCACCGCCGTCATTTGGGATGTGGCGAAGCTGCAAGCGACACTACCCAAGTCCTCGCCGTCGATCAAGCCGACCCAAAAGCAACTGGATGACTGGTGGTTGAGCTTGGCGTCGGGCGACGGCAAAGCCGCCAGCGAGGCAATCTGGTCCCTGGTCGATCGACCCGGCGAGGCCTTGTCGCTATTTCGCGGCAAGCTCAAGCCGGTCATCGGCCCCGACGCGGGGACCGTCGAGAACTGGGTCAACGAACTTGATTCGCCGCGGTTTCGTGTCCGCGAGCAGGCTTACCGGAAGCTGGCGGCCATGGGCGAAAGCGCCCGCGAGCCGATGTCGCACGGGCTCAAGCGGACCGCCAGCGCCGAGCGCGCGCACGCCTGCATCGGCTGCTGAGCGTCATCAACAGTCAGGTGTCGCCCGAGAAATTGCGGCCGCTGCGGGCGCTGGAAGTCTTGGAGAAGGTCGGCGGCCCCGAGGCCAAACAGCAACTCGAAACGCTCGCGAAACAGTCAACCGACGAGGAAATTCGAGCCGAAATCAAACGCGTCTTGAGCCGCTGGAAATGAAACGACTCGCTCCGCGAGTCGAGTACATTTCAGTCGCTGAAAATGGAGAACGCCCGGCGAACGCCGCCGGGCGCCTCCGAACTCTTGGGGAAGAGTTGGTGCCGATTGTAAGGAGGAGAAGTCCGTCGAAACGGGCCAGCGGCCGGCTCCGGCGCGGGAAGAGGGTCTCCGAGGCTTGGGCCGCACACCCGGCGCGTTGGAAACGATCCAATCACGAAACCGACCGTTCGTCCGCTTCGGCGTCCTTCTCCATTCGAACCTCTCTCGTTCCATTTCCCGAATGCGCAAAGATCCCCCAACTTCGCGGCCAATTCGCTTTTTTTTCACAAAATGGGTGAAGGCACGTGTTACGGTTTGAATTATGCAGTGGCTGATTTCTGTCCCACCGCGGATCGGTGACACTTTTCCGCGTGACCGGAGTATTACCCGTTAGGAAACACGGGTTTATAACCAGGTTGAGGAGTATTCTTCATGCGTTTGAAACTGATTTTGGCCGCGGCGGTGGCCGCGCTGGTCCTGCCCGCCGTCCGGGCCGACGATAGCAATTCGCCGTCGATCGTCGTCAAAGTCAAGTCGGTCGAGGGGATTCTCGCCGATGCGCACTATTTGGCCAAATTGGCCGGCAAGGACGAGGAATTCAAGCAGGCCGAAGGGCTTTTGGATAACTTCAAGGGCAAGGAAGGGCTCGGCGGCATCGACATGAAACGGCCGATCGGCTTGTATGCCAGCATCACCCCTGGCTTGCAGGATAGCCCCGTCGTCATCCTGCTGCCGATCGCCAGCGAAAAGGCGTTTGTGGAGTTTCTGGGCAACTACGAAATCAAGCCCAAGAAAGGCGACGACGGCGTCTATACCATTGAAAACATTCCCAACGTCCCGATTCCCGTCGCGCTGTATTTCCGCTTCGCCAATAAGTACGCCTACGTCACCGCGATGGAAAAGGGCAACATCGACAAGAAGAAACTGCTCGACCCCGCGAAAGTTCTCGGCGCCGGTCCGGAACTGATTAGCGCCCATTTGAAGCTCTCCGAATTCCCCGACCTGGTCAAGCAGATCGCGATCGGGCAGGTGGATAACGCCCTGACCGAGGCCAAGGAAAAGAAGAACGAGAATGAGCCGCCGGCGGTCGCCAAGCTGCGCGAAAAGGTCATCGACTTCGTGAACAACGAAGTCAAGGCCGTGATCACCGACGGCGAGGACGTCAATCTGAAGATCGGCGTCGATACCAAGAACGACGATGTGAGCTTCGACCTGACCTTCAAGGCCAAGCCGGGCACCAAGCTGGCCAAGGACATGGAAGCCGCCGGCAAGGCCCAGACCCTGTTCAATGGCCTGACCTCGAAGAACGACGCCGTCAGCGTCAACGGCACGGTCGTGGTTCCCGAGGAGATCAAGAAGTCGCTGGCCCCCGCGGTCGAAGACGCCATCAAGCAGGCGATCGCCAAGGAAAACGACCCGACCAAGAAAGCCCTCCTGGAAAAGGCCGCCGAAACGCTCATGCCGACCATCAAGTCCGGCGAGTTCGATGGCGGCTTGAGCATGCGCGGCCCGAACAAGGACGGCCACTACACCATGGTGGCCGGACTGAGACTGGTTGAGGGCAAGAAAGTTGAGTCCTTCGTCCGCGATCTGGTGAAGAGCATGCCGGCAAAGGACAAGGAGAAGATCACTCTCGACGCCGCCAGCGCCGGCGACCTGAAGATCCACAAGGCCGTGGCCGACGACATGGGCGAGCAGGAAAAGAAAATGTTTGGCAGCAATGCCATCTATTTCGGCTTCCGCGACGATGCGGTCCTGTTTTCGCTCGGTGACGACGCCCTGGCGGCAATCAAAGAGGCCGCCAACCTGAAGCCGAGCGAGTCCAAAGCGGTGCTGAGCGTGGTTGTCTCGGTGGCTCGCGCCTCCGGGCTCGACGTCAAGGAAAAGAAAGCCGAGAAGATCGCCAAGGAAGTCTTCGGGAGCAATCCCGAAGGCACCGACACCGTCGCCGTCACGCTCGAAATGGGACAGACGGCTCGGCTGCGCGTCAACATCAAGAGCAAGGTCATCGCCTTCGGTTTCAAGGCCGCTGAAACCGACAAGTAAATCTTCGCCGCTTGCGGTGGAGTAAGAACAGGACAACGAGGATTCTCGTTGTCCTCTTCTTTTTCCGTCATCCTTCAAGCGCCTGGCGCATATCTTGCGTAGAGTGATAGAAGAAATTCCTCGCCGAGCCGCTGCCGATATGTCCCGCGACCTGACCCGAAATCGAATGTTGCTGTTGTTGCTCTTGGCGCTGAACGCGGCGTGGATGTATTGCGCCGGCAGTCAGATTGCATTTTTCGTCCGCAACATCGATCTCGCGTTGGATGGATTCGATGCCGAGGCCGCGCTTGTTGTCACAGGGGCTTTGCTGGTTTTGGTCCGCGCCTGGCAATTGTCATTGACCGCCGACATGGCCGCCCAGGTCCGCATGACCCATGCGCGCCTGGTCGGCGTGCTGGAATTGATCGGCCTGAGCCTGGCCCTTCTGGGCGCGACCTGGGGCTTTGGCTCCCGGTTCCGGCCGCTGTTCACCGAAGCGGGCAGCGGAACCGAGTGGGCCACCTGGGAAGGCCTGATCATCTTGATTTTGGGGTGTGCCGCGATTCCGCCTCTGGCACGCACGATTGGCTCGGGTCGAAATAGGCTTCCGGAACCAGAGGAACGATGGTTCTTTCTCGATTGGCGGCACATCAGTAACCGCCTGGCGCTTTGCTACCTCGCCGCCGGAGTGCTGCTGCTCGGATTGATCGGCGCAGGCGCGGCCGCCCGCTTCGCGCAAGCTGATTGGCGAGCCTCGGACGTCGCGATCGATTTGCCGGCGCCGTTCCCGCTGTTTGGCTTGGCGCTGTTGATCGGCGTGGCCATTTCGACGCTTCAGTTTCATTGGCACCGGGCGATTGGCTTTGTCCCGTGGGCCTTCCTGCTGCTGATCGTCGGTTTCCTCGGGCTTGCGATCAATCCCGCCGCGCACTGGCCGCTGCTCTTCGTCGGGCTCGCCGCCGTCGGCCACGTGCCGTTGATGGCCGGGCTCGTCGCCGCCCTGCCCTCGCGACAACGATTCGCGACACTCTGCTTTTATCAGTTGGCGGCCACGGTCTTCGCGGTCCTGTTGGCGGGCTCCGTCTTCCATTCGCGCCGGGCAGGATTGCAAATCGCACGTCGTTTCTCGCATTGCTGCTGATCGCGGTCCTCGGCCTTGGCGTCTTCACATACGTTCTCTTCCGCCCGTTCGTCGAGCTCATCAACGAAGTCGTCTTTCGCGTTCTCTGGTACCCGGTCGCCTTCGGGCCGGGGAAATACGGCCTGCCCCTGCGCGGGCCGGCGCTGATCGTGGGCAACCACGCCGCCATGTTCGACCCGGTCTGGCTTTCGGGCGTGTTGCCGGTGCGAAACCGGGCCATGATGATCAGCACCGTGCTCGATAAGCCATTTCTGAAGTGGCTGTGCGGCCGTGTTTACCAGGCGATTCGCGTGCCCGCGGAAGGGTTTCGCCGCGTGGCTCCGGAAATCGACGAGGCCGTGGACGCGCTGAAGCATGGCGACTCGGTCATGATATTCCCCGAATCGTTCCTGCGCCGAAAAGAGGAACAACCGATTCGCCGCTTCGCCAATGGCGTCCATCGCATCTTGAGACAGTGCCCCGACACGCCCGTGATCACCTGCTGGATCGAGGACGGCTGGGGCAGTTTCACATCGTGGAAAAACGGCCCGCCCGGCAAAAACAAGCCAATGGATCTCGTCAAGCTCATTCGCATCGGCGTCAACGAGCCGGAGATCCTGCCGAGCGAACTGCTCGCCGACAACATCGCCACCCGCCGCCACTTGATGCAGCGCGTGCTCCACGCCCGAACCCACCTGGGCTTACCCGAATACCCGATGCCCGGCTTCGCCGCCAAGGATAACAAGGAACAGAGAAAGAAGAGAAAGACGAGTGAACCACGAAACACGCCAACCAGACGAAAAAAGAAATTTGAATTCTTTTCGTGTGGTTCGTGTTATTGATGTTCAGAATCTTCGCGCCAGACGAACAAAACCACGGATATCAGGAAACCAGGAATGCAGGAATCAAAGCGTGTTTGATTCCTGCATTCCTGGTTTCCTGATGTCTTTTTTCGAATGGTGCGGCATTTCTCCGAGTGTTTCGTGGTTGGTGAATTTGATTCTACTTCCCCACTTTCAACTCCTGCTCGCTTAACAGCGTCAGGTAAAAGCCATGCGGGTTGTTGCCGTTGACGATCTTGAGCAGCAACTGGTTCGTTCCTTTCTTCAGCTTCACTTTCACCCGCGCTTTGTCTGGCACGGCGGCATCATGTGCGCGGGTCTCGTAAACCTTCGTGCCGTTTAGCCAAAGCTTTGATCCATCATCGGTGCCCAGCGAAATCACGGCCTCCTGATCCGCCGGCGATTCGATCTCGCGGTAGAGATACGACATGATGAAATCGCTCTTAGGCGGCGTAATGCGCCATCAGATCGACGTAGCCGGCGCCGTCGCGCAAGACCTTGGTCCATTTCGTCTCCCCTTGCTTGCGCTGCGGGCTCGGGAAGGTCGCGTTGAGGTCAACCGCTTTCTCCGGCTCGTACACCTTGTCCAGCCCGCTATCGCTTCCGTCATTCGGGAACGGACCGACGATGTGCCACCAGTCGGGCGTCAGCGAAGCGGTCTTGAGCGTCGCCAGATACTCCGCCAAGTCGATCAATTCATCCTCGGTCAGCGCGGCGACGATGTCCGCCGGCATGATCGAGACGGTGCTCTTGGTCCGCGTGTCGATGTCGCTTCTGGCGATGCGATAATCCTTGGCGTTGGCGTCGCGCAGCAGGATCGAATCGGCGGTTTCCTCAACGATCAGGCCCTGAATGTCGAGCCCCTTCTTGGTTTCAATTCGCCATTGGAGGAACTGATCCGCGATGGCCTTGCTCGGCAACAAGATCGATTCGATCAGATTCTCGCGGCTCGCCTTTTTGCCGATCATCGACAGATCGGGCCCGACCTGCCCGCCCACGCCGCGGACCGTGTGGCATTTCAGGCACTGGGCCTCATTCTTGAGCGACGCGGCGAGAATCCGGCGGCCATTCTCGGCGTTGCCATGCCGTTTGGCGAGCACGCGCAATCGCCGGCAGCTTTCGCGGATCGAGCTTGCCGGGCGGCGGGAAAAGGAGCATCGCCTTGTTGCGCTCCGGAGCGAATGGGCTGTTGCGAAGCAGCCGCCCGGCGTCGGCGACGAGCCGCTCGGGCAGTTGATTTTTCTCCTTCATTTTTAACAACGCGTCGCTGCCGGCGCGACTGCCGGCGAGCCCATTCACCGCGGCACAGCGCCACGTCGGAATTGTCGCTTTTCAGGAGTTTCAGCAGCGCCTCCATCGCCTGCCTCGAGCCGCGGCCGTTGGTCTGTTGTCCGAGCGCCTGGGCGACCTCGACGAGATGAGCCGCCGCGATCGGTCAGCCGGACCAGGATTTCGACGGCCTTGGGCGAATGCAACTGCCCCAGCGTGCGAATCGCGGCGGTGCGAATCTCGGCGTCCTCCGGCTTAATCGCAATCCCTTCCAGGCGATCGGCCCGATCGACCAGTTGCGCCGCGGCGATCAACTGCATCCCCGCGATCCAGGTCTTCGACGAGCGCATCAATTCATCGACCGATTTCGTCAACTCGTCGCTCTTCTTGAGCGCCGCCCATTTCGTCGGCAGGAACAGTTTCAAATTGTCGATGGCGCGCGACTTCACTTCCGGCGGGTAATCGCCCATGACGAGGCTGATCATCGTCTTCCCCGCCGCGACATCGTCGCTGCCGGCGAGAATGTCGATGATCCGCGCCTTCTGCTTCGGCGTGAGCTTCTGCGTCGCCGAGCAGTTTCTCCATCTTCGGCAGCATCGACTTGGGCCGCAATTCCCAGACCAGGTCCGCGACCTTGTCGTTCCACTCGGGGAAATGCTTGTCGAAGTCCGCAAGAATCGCATCGCGCCGAGCCGGATCCGTCCCGCAGGCAATGTTCAACGCGGCGAGGTAGAAGTCGTCATGGCCGTCGTAAATTTGGCCAGTTGCAAGATGTAGGGCGTCGCATTCTCTGCTGGTGCAAAGTCGCGAATGCAATTACAATCTCCCTTCGGACCATGGAATCGTGACCATCATAGTAATCCGGAGTTGCCGGATTAAAGAGATCGCTCAGCCGCTTGGCAAACTTGGGCACACTGGCCATCTCGCCGACCACGCGAAAGTCCATCACGTACCCCATCTCCGGCATCTCCTGCAACACACCGCCAACCGCTTTCCCGAGTAGAGCGGCGTCTTCACGTGTAAATATGAGGGGGTCTTGCCACGCGTCAGATGCCAAATGCATTGCAAGAAGATATGCCCGCGCTCGCAATATGTCACGTCTGTTGCTCCCCATACCCTCGGCTAGAACTGCCAAGGCCGGGCTAGCTTTTTGATTTCCTCGGGACTTAAGGCCAGCCATAGCACAAGCGCGAATTGCTGGGCATGGCGAATCGAGAGCCCCTAAAGCACCTTCCTTATTCGCCAATTCCACCTTCGGCACCTTGTATCCCTTGTGCCCCTTCGGCGTGACGCGATAAATCCGCCCGCGCGTGGTGTCGCCCATGCCGTGGCCGCCGACGCCGGGGTCGTACCAGTCGGCGAGCATGACACTGCCGTCCGGGGCGACGCAGACATCGCTGAGCCGGAACCAGGTGTCGGTGCTGGTGACCAGCAGTTCCTTTTCGAGTTCGTAGCCGGCGCCTTTCGGCTTGATGTGGAAGCAGCGGAATTCGCGCGGCCCGGCGTCGCAATGGAGCAGTTGCCCCTGATATTTCTTGGGCAACAGCGTCCCCTCGTAGAAACAAATGCCGGTGGGGCTGCCGAAGCCGGTGCGCAGGACTTTGTGCACGATACCGGGCTGCTCCTCGTGCCAGTGGCTCTGGCCGGGGCCGCGCGGCCAGTAGCCGTAGTTTCCGCCGGGCATCACGTAGCAGATGCGCGTTTGCTGGTTGCCGTCGTCGTCGTTGTCGCTGCACCAGATTTCGCCAAAGCTGTTGACGCAGCATTCGTAATTGTTGCGGAAGTTGTGGGCGATCAGTTCCAGGTTCTTGCCGTCCATGTCGCAACGCCAAACGGTGCCGGCCTGGCAGTCGGTGTGGTTGGTGGTCCACTTGCGGCCCTTGCCATCGCTCGATTGCAGGTCCTTCACGCCCTGGTCGCCGACGGTGAAATAGAGCTTGCCGTCGGGCCCGATGTTGATGCCATGCACGCCATGATCGTGATCGACCCCCTGAAAGCCCTTGAGCAAAATCTTCGGCGGGCCATCCGCCTTGAGATCGCCGTCCTTGTCCTCGAAGACATAGATGTAAGGCGAATGGCAGACGACCACCTTGCAGCCCTTGCCATCCGGATACGGGGCGACCGCGACGCCGATCGGCGCGAGAAAGTCGGGCATCTGGTAGAAGGTCGTCGCCTTATCCGCCTTGCCGTCGCCATCGGTGTCTTCGAGCACGACGATGCGATCGCCCGCGGGCCGGTTCGGCGGACGATGCAGCAACTTGTGCCGATAATTGACCGACTCGCAGACCCAGACGCGCCCCTTGTGATCGACATCGATGCTCGTTGGATTGGAAAACATCGGCTCCGAGGCGAAGAGTTCGATCTGCAAGCCGTCGGCGACCTTCATGGTCGAGAGCGCCTTCTCCGGCGGAACCTGGGCGAGCGCAAGGGTGGGAAGAAGCAGGGCGGCGAGTGCGAAAAGGTGGCGGGGCATGATGGCAGATCTCCGATTGGATGATCACGGCGAGTTTCGGCATTTTACCGGAATCCTCTCGCATTGGTGAACAAGAATTGGCAGAATTCACAGTGTAAGGGTGACCGTCATGAAATCAAAACTTGGCAACGCTCAAAGTTCCCCGACGCTAAGCACTGCTGTAGTGCAGTCATTTGACGTGACGCCGGTGATCCCGCCTCCGGGCACAAAGGCGAAGCCGCGTCCTGGCGGCCGAGAACGAAAGCCTTCCCGAACAAATGAAAATGGCAAGAAGGAATCAGCGACTGATGAAAAGGAAGGTGAATGATTTGAATAAAATCAGGCCAACGTTGAAGTTGCTTTAATATATCCTTTCCGAATCATGTCCGCCAAGTCTTCATCGCGCTCCGTGCGCAGCAAGTCTTCGTTCGTTTCCGCGTAGTCGATGCATTCGAGTACGGCCTCGAGCGGCAGGTTCCAGTCCTTCGCCACCTGCTCCGGGGTGCGCGGATCGACTCCCACCACGGCGCGGTGAATCGTCTCGGCCCGAATGCCCGTGCCTTTGATAAAAAACTGCGTGTAAAGCGACCCATAGCGCGGGCCGAGATATTTGTAATCGGTCATGGCAATTTCGCCTCCAATCTCCTACGGCAGCAAATCCGCCACCGCGATCGCCGCCACGAGTTGGCTATTGATTGACAGCAGCACCGACGCAGCCGCATCAAAATCGCGACGCTGGCGATACTCCGGATCGGAGACGGGGCCGGTAGGATTCGTGTAAACTTCCACACGCCGATCCACGAGATTCACAAGCCAGTATTCGGCGATATTCGCTTGCGCGTAGAGAGCACCCTTTTCGCGGCGATCATCGGCAAGACTGCTGTCGGCAATTTCGATTAACAGGGCAATATCGCGTGCCGTCGGATGATTGGCAGCAAATCGTCGTTCCGGCCCGAGGACCACCGCCAAGTCCGGTTCGGGCTCACTGGTCGCGAGGGTTATGGCACTTTGAACCCTGCAAAACCACGGACTCGGCAGCCAACTTGTCAGTTGCCTCAGCCCAAGGCTCACGGCGAGATCGTGGGGAGGATTGTGCGGCATTTTGGCGATGATCCATCCATCGAGAAGCTCGAACTGATCGTTCTTCGCGAATACGCCTGCATCGATCATGCGATGGTATTCATCCAGGGTGAATCGGCGCAAGAACATGCTTGTTGTCCCCGGCACTGACACCTTCGGCGAGATCAAGGCGGACATCGGTCTTCCCGCGAAACGAACGGATACCACGATACATTTTGATCCTAGCAAACAAGTTCGAACGTGTCGAACCGTTTCAACTCGCCATTCGAGGTTCTACTGATCGCTCGCCGCGGCGGTCCGTGAGCTATGCTTGGATAGCGCCAATTCCGGCACAGTCAAACTCGGGAAGACGACGATGTCCAAACCATGCATAGCGGCACTATTGGCGGGCCTGTTCGCTCTGGGGGCGCCGCCAGGAAATCGAATCGATTCCGCCCAACATCGTGGCGCAGATGGAAGATCGCCGAGGCGACGCCGGGCTTCTTAATCTGGCGGCCGCGTCAAATCGACAGCTTCGAGACCAAGCTCATCAAGGGCGACGAACCGCTCATGATCGTGCGGGCCTTTAAGTTCAATCGCTACGATCCGGACGCACTGGTGGATCTGACGCCGCCCTCCTGCCCGTTTGGCCTTTATCTGGCCAATGCGAACCTCTCCAGCGGCGACATCAAGGCGATCGGCCGCATGACGCACTTGGAGATGCTCGACCTAAGCGGCTGCAAGATCAGCGATCAGGACCTGGTCGAAATCGCCAAGCTGACGAATCTACGCCTCCTAAATGTCAGCAGGACCCGGGTCACCGAGGATGGGGCGCCCGATCTGGCCAAGCTCCGCCATCTCAAGGCTCTCGACCTGCGGGGCAGCACCTGGGCGACTTCGGCATGCGCGACCTGACGGTCCTGAAGAGTCTGCAACTGCTCTACATCGGTTCTCGCAATCTGACCGACAGCGGCATGGAAGACATCGGGCGCATGTCGCAACTGCGCGAACTGGATCTCTCCGGCTCGGCCGTCGGCGCCGATGGCATTCGCAGCCTCCAGCGGCTGCGAAACCTCAGCCGGTTGCAACTGGGTCAAAGCATCGACGACTCGGCCCTGGCGGCGGTGGCGCGGCTGCGGCAGTTGGATGACCTCGATCTGGAGGCGACTCGAGTCACCGACGCGGGCTTGAAAGCGCTCCTGGGCATGAAACTGAAATCGTTGGCATTGCCGCGCAGAGCGCTGACCGACCTCGGCTTGAAACACTACCTCGCGGTCGTTCCGGCGCCGGTCAAACTGGATCTGAGCAAATGGACCATTACCAATGCCGGCATGAAGGAAATCGGCAAGATCACCGATCTTCGCCACTTGAACATCAGCAACGCGCGAATCAATGACGACGGCATGAAGGAAATCGCCGGGCTGACGCAGTTGGTCTACCTCGAAATGATGCACACGAAGGTGACCGACGACGGCCTGCGGGAATTATTTTCCCTGCGACAGCTGCGCTATCTCAATTTAACCCGCACCCGCGTCAGCCCCCGGGGCCTGACCCAATTCCGCCAAGCTCATCCGAATGTGAAAATCGTCAAGTGACTGGCGCACGGCCGTGAATTGTTATGGCAACTGCTCGCCGTTCCATGCCCGACGCCTGCGAACGCTTGCGCTTCCCGACGAACGGTTGGCCGTCGCGAGTCTGGATCACGAGCCGATGGCCCTTGCGGGCGCTGCGATAGTAAAATGGCTGGCCGCCGTATGGATTGGCCTCGGGCCAATGCAAATAAACGCCAAGCCACGCCCATTTGCTTTCGATCAGAACCGAGCCGTCGTCGGCGACCGAATGCACGATCCCGGAGTGGGTGATCAGATCCGGGCCATCGCGGTAGACAACCAAATCGCCGGCACGGATCGGTCACGGATTCGTAGCCGTTGTCCTCCAGGATGAGCTGCACATCCTCGCCCAGGATCCACCACCGCGAGTCGGCGAAGACCCAGCCATGGCAATCGCTATCCGGGTTGGGCGGCTGACAGCGAACCATCTGCAAGCTCAGTCCCCGCTCGCGCACCAAATCCATCTCCATCAGATCAAGCGTGGCCGCTGGAACCACAAAATCGCGTAAGGCGAACAGCCCGATGCGCCGGCCCTTGTCCGTCAGAGCCATCGGCGAACCAACCGGCCGCAGCGCCTTCAACGCCTCCAAGGTCTCCAGGCGAGGGGTTGCTTTCTCGGTGGACGCCGGCGTCTCGCCGGGCCGAAAACCACACCAGACCGAAAGCGACGTCCCGGCGACGACAAGAAAAAGGCCATGAATCGAGTGCCTCAGGCACCAATTGGCCAGCGTCCTCACTCGACGCATTACCGCGGAGATTTGCAAGATCAGGCAGCACACGAAGACAATGGCGATCGCCAGCGCCGGCAGCCAAATCGATCGCCGCCCGTCGGTGGCCGCGAAGTAAACGGAAAAAGCCGTTAGACTCGCGGCCGCCAGCACGTTGCCGACGCGGTGGCCTCGCTCCGGGTCGACAAATCGCCCGACCAGCCCGAAGCCCCCCACCAAAGCGGCGGACGCCCCGGTCACCATCAACGCGGTCAAGTCAGCGTCTTCCCAAAGCCCGGACATCCCGTCTCCGACGATCGGTGCTTCTGGCGAATCATTGAAAACTACTGAAGACCAAATGAGAGCAGTGTGAAAACGGCTGTCCAATTATGCAGCCGGAGAAAAATGAGAGGCGGCGGAGCGTGTTGCGACAAAGGTTCGGAAAAACGGACCTTCAATACCACAGCCGCAAACCGACGAGCGGCCCGCATATTCGCAACTCCGCTTGGGCGAAGCCAATCCGGATGAAAACCGCCGCGAAGCAACCGCTCGCATGGATCCTCGGCGGACTTCGGCGATCTAATTCGCCTCCGCGATGTCCCGTGCGCTCGTCAGCTTCAAACGCCCATATGGATTGTGCATCGGGCTTCCGACGAGATTTTGCGGACCGTCTTCTGCCGAGGCTCGAAAGCGCGGCCCGGTCAGGTCGGCCAGAACATGGCCGTCGCCGACCGGCTTGTCGCCGCGGGCCAAGTAGCGAATCACGTCGATGATGCCGAAGTCGTCCTTCTCGGCGTCGGACTGCTTCATCACCACGTCGAGCAGGCCGAGCACGTGCATGCCCATCGTCCAGGCTTCTCCCTTACCTTGAACGATGGCGACGAAGGCGAAGCTGACCGCGTCCGAACTTCCGTCGTCAGTCATCGTCAGCCAGTTTCTCCCGCCGTGAGCCAGCGCGCAATTGTCGATGAAGACGCCCGCGCCGCCGGCCCGGATGATGGCCGCCGCGGCGCGCATCATCGTCCGCGCCGCATCCAGCGACCCGCCGGGGCCGCACAGCGTGACATTCACGCGGTAATTGTCCACCGTCGCCAATTCGTCGGCTGCCGCCGGCTGCCGGCACGACGAACGAAAGATCTGGGCAAACTGTTTGTCCGGCGCCCTCGCCCCGAGCTCGATCTTCGTTTCATCGGGCAGGATCAAGGCCTCGGGCGTCAGGCGATGTCCCTCCGGCAGCCGCTCGACCAGTTCCTTCGGATGCGTCCACGGTCCCGGAATGCGAAAGACGATCTCGACGGGGGCGATTGGATCGGGCATGGTGAAATTCCTCCTAGGTTTCGGGAAATTCGCTCTCAGTCTTACTTCGCTTTCGCAATGACCAGACACCATAAACGATCAACAAAGTGAAAGTACCACATTCAACTATGAGTTCGACTGAAAAGACAATGCGACGAATGGCTGGCAGCTTCCAGTTTTCACTGAGGAACAAACCCACGATACATATGATAAGTCCCACGCCACCGGCGATGCAGCAAGCGATTGCCCCCCAGCGCGGCGTCGGCGGCGCATACCGCGTTCCACACACCTTACAAACGCGGTCGTACGTGAAAGTAACGAAAGCGTCTGGCTGCACTTTCTGATGGTCTTCGCTGCCGCATTTTGGGCAAACCCTGCTTACCGGGAAAATCGGTTTAAAGGCTTCCACGATATTTCACCGCTCGTTCAAATCCCCAACTTCTTGCGAATATCCGCGACGATCGCCTCGGGGGCCGGCGTCACGTCCACTTGAATCGCCTGGTCGGGCGGCTCCAGGATCTCAAACTGGCTGTGCAGCAGGCCGGGATTCATGAAGTGCCCCGTGCGGTTCGCCAGCCGCCCACGAATCAAATCCTCGGACCCGCGCAAGTGCACGTAGTGGACGCACTCGGGCACGTCCCGCTCCAGATAATGCTGGTAGGCATGCTTGAGCGCCGAGCAGGCGAGCACCAGATTCTCCCCCTTCGCACACGCGTCGTCGACTCGCCGGCGAAGAGCATCCAGCCACGGAGCGCGGTCGGCATCGGTCAGTGGGATTCCGCGATGCATCTTCGCCACGTTCGCCGCCGGGTGAAAGTCGTCCGCATCGACAAACGCCCAACCGAGCCGCTCGGCCAGCAATTCCCCGATCGTCGTCTTGCCCGATCCGGACACACCCATCAGAACGACGATCATGGCTGCAGTCTCAAATACGATCGTGCTTCCTGGCTTTCGTTTGGTTGCCTGGCACAGAATTTCCCCTCGATCGCCCGTCTTATTTTTTGCTTTCGCGAAGCTTCTTGAAGAACGCTTTCGAATCGAAAACATCCGCCTTGGCCTTCTTCAACCATCGGCGAATCGTCTTGGCGTCGATCTCGGACACATCGGCAAAGACCGCCTGCGCCGCCCCATATTTCCCGACCGGTTTCAGGTCCAGTTCGTCAAACGCCTGGCCATTCCAGAACAGAAGATTGACCGACTTGGCGGCCGCGTTGTAACCGACGACCGGATTGTCATCGACGAACCAAACCGGCCCGCCATGCCAGATTTTCGATTCCGTCTTGGGCAGTGCGGCGTCGATCAACTGGCGCAGTTGCTCACAGATGGCGCCAAACGCGGGCGACTGGGCCCGCGAATACGCGGTGATCTCGCCGCCATTGCTTGATGGAGTCTTAACGCCATTCGATTTGCGCGTCGTTTTCACACTTGTCCCATAGGGAACGCCGAACCGATCGGCTCGCGAACACCGATCGCGTCGATTTCGGCGATATCGCTATTCAAGCTGTTTGCCATTTGCCCTCAAACTTACGATTGAACGACTTTCCGATGGATCGTAACGCAGTTTGTGAAAGTTGCAAAGAAATTCCGGAAACCTATTGTATTGCCACTTGAATAGATACACGCGCGCGGCCGAGCTGATCGCCGTTCTTGTCGAGAAGCGACAAAAACTCAACGCCGCAGTGTTGCGCAGCGCTTGCCGGGAAAAGTTGGCATCATTTGAATTCGCGCCGGTCCTGCGACGCCGGACCGGTCGCCTGCGGTTCGAACGCGCGAAGCCGCCGCCGTTGTCCCGAATAAAGTCCGACGCCCGGACGTAACGACTGCAATAACTTGACGCCCTCCGCGACCGATGCGACACGACCCGTCGCGAGCAAGCAGGCGATCACGACCGTGGCGCTTCGCCCGTGGCCCAAGGCGCAATGGACATAGATCGGTCCGGACTCGGCGGCCCGCGTCAGCCAGCCCACGATTTCACGCAACTGTTCCTCGCTCGGCGCGATGGTGTCCAGGACCGGCAAGGATCGATAGGCCGGTAATCCTCGCAGCGGCCGCACCTCCGCGAACTCCGCCGCGAGATCGAGGACGGCGACCCAGTTCACGGCTGTTGCTTCGCGAGCCGTCAGCCGGCGGCCGAAATAGAGATTCGGCGCCGCCTGCACATAGGCGGGTTCTCGCGACAGTAGCCGATAGAATTGGAAGGTCGCCTCGCTCGCGGCCAAGTAGGGAGCCATCACCAGCCGCGCCCACGCGGATTGTCGTCCATCGGCCCGCTTCAACAGCAGTTTCGGCCCGACCCCCGCGTAAGCCGCGGCGAGCAAAAGCAGCGATACGGCAAAATAGAGAAAGAGGACCGCGCCCCAACCGATGATGTCCCACGCCATCAATCCGGCGATCACGCATGCTACCGCCAACACCAGGAACGTCAGGCTGTATCTCATCGACAACCGATGCTCCTCCGCGGTCGCCTAGCATGGCACGGCGCGAGCGTCTTTGTGGCAGCGCCCCGGCCATGCATCATACATGTACAGTCCGAATGGAATCCACCAGATCAAGTCGTTCGTCACGCACAAGACTCCCGTGGCGATGGGCCACTGCCCTTTCCAGACCAATTGCAACCAACCGATTGGGCCCAACAATTTGCCGACTAGCCCGACGGCCGCCAGGAGCCAACCCCGCTCTGGAATTCGGGCAACCTCCAAGTAGAGAATGCCGTAAAGTCCGATCACCATTCCCAGGCAGGCAAAGACCTCCGGATAGTTTTGCCGGGGCATATTCGCGAAGCGGAACAACCACTAGGGATCGACAATGGAGTACACGCCCCAAGCCAGATTGTAAAGACCCGCGGCGATGAACACCCCGCGATGAAACTTCCGGCGGGCGATCATGATCAGTCTCCGGACTCAAAGGAGCCATCACGCCGCAATCATCCTTTCGCCTCGGCGCAGGTCAACTTCCCCTCATAGGCGATCAGGCGGCCGAGCAAGGGCAGACTTACTTCCACAAAAACATCAACCTGATTGCAGTCGCCAGTAGGTCGTTCCAAGGCCCTGACATGCGGCCGGAACCAACGGGGCAGCGGCACACGCAACGGACCAAGGCAAAGCGCACCGCTCGTGGTCTCGTAGGCGAGCGCCTTCGACGACTCGCAGTCGAAACCGCAGCTCGCCAGGTCCCATCCGCTCCGCGAGCAACCCATCGGGCCGTCCGGCTTGCAAACTGATCAAAGGCTGCCCCGCAAACGTTCGCCGCCACTCCTCGCCGTCGTGCCGCGTGTTGACCACCAGCTGGGTGTCCACGGCGTCCCCGGCCGAGGGCATCCGCGCCAAACGCGCCATCATGCGAGCCAACCGGTTCGTCCCCCGCCGAATTCGAAACCGACCGACCGCATGCACCGGCGCATCCGAAGCATGCAGGCGCCGAACCGCTTGATCCAGGCCCTCCCAGGAGCCGCCTAACAATTTCAAGTAAAGCCCGGAAGTAGACATAGAACAGGTTTCCATCAGTTTGCCCAAATGGAAATTCCGCGACGCGGCTTTACAGCCAACCGCGCCGATTGGATCGCCACGTTATTCTTACCGCAAAGCGAATGGAGAATTCACAACGAAGAGGCGCGCAACTCAGCCGAGGATCAATTTGGTTCAGCGACGCTCAACCGCGGGCACATGCCAGAACTAAATTGGCGAATTCGACTTCATGAACATCAACTCGTGGCAATCGACTGATGCAACGCCGGATCGACCTGCCCTCCGAGGGAGGACCGCAGACAACTTTACGGCAACTCGACTTTGCGGAATTCAAAGTCGAAAGTCTTGCTTTCGACCGCCTCCAAAACGTCGAGACGAAGAGAGAGGCCCTTGATCGTCCTGCGATGATATGTCTTCTCGACCGCGACCCCCTCGCCAGCCGGAGATGTCCCCTCGCTGGCAAGGTTCAGCCTGCGTCCTCCTTCGGTCACGTTCCAATTGTAAAGGCGGCCGCGGTTCCACGGACTCGCGTAGTTGACCGGCGCCGAGATCGTTGCGGTCACGCGTCCGTCCTTCTCGGTGATCGAGAATCGAAGTTTCATGGCGGCGAGGCTTTTCATGTCGGGGTGGCGGAGTTCTTTTCCGTTGACCGAGGCGAGATCCTTGAAGTTCAGACTCACCTGTTTCGTCAACGTGACCACTGCCTTACCCTTAATTGTCTTGAGTGTCGTCGCCCCGCGTGCCGGTGCGTCCAGCAATAGACTTACCACGGGACCTTGCTTGCCGCCGAATCCCTTCCAAGTGGTTCCACGCACCTCGCCCTGGAGAAACTCGATTTCCTTTAGTCGGTTCTCGGTTGACAACACACGACCTGTGTCATCCTCGATTGGACTCAGTGCTTGAAGGTGGATGAGGGGCGGAGAATACGTATCCGTCGGCTCCCATTTTGCAGCAAACAGCAGCCCAATTTTCATATTGGTCAAGTCCGCAGCTTTTACCGCCCCGAGCGCGGTCCAACGGACAACATAGATCTCGTCAAGCTCCACGCCGCCGCTGCTCGGCGCGACTCTAATGGTTTCCTGCCCGTGTGCGCTACTTTCACCGAAGATTGGGAACGCCAGAATCAAACTGCAACAGACAAATGCGATGATCAGCTTTCTCATTGAAGTCGTCCTCTGAATGAAGTTTAAAGCCGTCGAGCGCTGTGAACCTGGGGCTTGCCAAAATCTCCTCCCCGTTCCGTGCCCCGGTTAGGAGAACTTGAGATCGCTCGGCTTGACTACCGCTCAGCTACCACCAGCTGCGGACAAACCCGATGGAAACCAACCAGAAGACGAGCGCGACCAGCGCCGCGCACCGGGCCACGCGGAATTCGCCGACTGTCCCGAACTGGGCCGCCAGCGCGGCGACTGCGGACGCGCCGACGGCGCAGGCCGCCTCGCCGTAGAGACTCGCGCGGCTGGACTCGCGGCAGGTTCCACACACGGACCCGACGGCGCAGGCCGTCTCGGACAGGCAAACGCCAACCGCCCACCCGGCGGTCACAACGCTAACCGCCGCGGCTACACCGCCCGGAAACCTTGGGCCGCGCACCACGCCGGCCGGCGCTTCGCCCACGCTCGGCGGAACTTCAACCATTGCGACGCTTCCATCGGTTGCGTCTGATTCGCCGGACCCCACTCAAGCGATAAGGCCGGTTCGCGCCGAGCCGACGCTCATCTCAAGGAGGCCCTGTTGCGTTTCGACCACCAACCGCCCCGATTCTAACGGCGCATCGATTCTCATACCAGGAGCAATTCGCGCAATTGGCGCGCCCCGCCAACTCTTTACCGCGAAGCGGTTGTACATCACACAGCCCAGGGTCGCGCAGCGCACCCTGGGAATACGATCGCAAGATGTTTGAGCCGGTTCGGCGAAGCCGTATCGGTACAGGTTTCATTTCACGCCCTCGAATCATGAACCGATCTTCGACCTTGAACAACATTCGACGCGCAGAAGTCAGATGATCCTACCGATCAATCGCTGGCGCCGGCGGTGATAGCTCGGCGTTTCCCGCAGTCGGAATGGCCGCTCCGGTCGGCTGGTGCGGTTGGCTCCCGGCCGCCTCGCCTGATGCAAATGAAACAAATTTGCGTCCGCTTTTTTTTTCTTGTTGTTTGATATCGCGGAAGATCGCCTCCAGGTCATAGTTGAAACGTGCGGCATGCGCATTGCGGATGCGCCGAATCTCATCAACAATCGGGTCATTCATGGCTTCGCTCCCAACAATTCCTCGGGCGTGCAAATAATCGGCGCTTTCAATCCCTTGGCGGTACACACGGATTCGATTAATGGCCGCATCGTGGCGTTAGCCATGTGCCGACAATTCCATGTTAGCAAGAACTCAATTGCCTGAGTGGCGGCCACGGCGATATGCAATGCGTCATCGGCGGCCTTGATGGGCAGCGCCGGCTCGGACCAAGTCTTTTGCCAACTCCAATGCGGCAGCCGTCGTTTCCACAAATATCATCGGCTTCAGAATACCCAGGCGCTCTTGGGCCGCCTGTGGATCTCCTGCGCTCGCCTCTTGAATGACTAGCTGCGACACGCAAAGTTCGTAGTTGTCACGTTCAGTGTCCCACCATTCATGGGTAGTTTGTTGGTGGCCCGCGATGACCACATCGCGACTGGGCCGAGCCAGCAGGTAACTGACAAACGTCGTTTCGATGTAAACTTTCGGTTTCATACAAGTCTGGCCGCCGAGCCACGTGGACCCCAAGATTCCTCGGGCGGCTGCGGACAGCCTGCGGCTGGAAAGCATTGCGCCCGTGGCTATCAAGACTGCGAGTAACTTTAGTCGCCGCGGATGACCATGTTTTTGGTTCGAGAACCAACCCCCCGATTCTTCCCTCGAATCAAACCCCACGCCACGACCAATTCCGCGCGACTTCCTCGCCCGCCAATTCTTTACGGCGAAGCGGCTACACAACATAGCCCAGGGTCGCGCAGCGCATCCTGGGAAAGACAGGCAGCGCACCCTAGGAACACGAATGGGCCCGTCAATTCTTACGTTTGCAACAATCCCTCGGCAGAGAGCAACTCATACAACTCAGCACCCGCCTTTTCGCAATCCGCGGGCCGGAACCGCTTCTTTTCAAATGCGGACGAAAACACGCGCAAAAGCGCATGCACGGCGTCCGCTCGGGAGCGAATGCGAGGAATCTGGGCGACGACCGCCGCGATCTCGCGGTCGAACTCATCCGCGGGAGAACCACCGGCAAGCAGGCCGTATGGATCCCAACGGTGAATGACCCCCGGCACCGCGTTGGTGGCTCGCTCGTGGTCGCTATGCGGTTCCATCGTTGCCGTCTGGTGTGTCCCGGTGCCCGAAATTCGCCGAGCGTCAGGTTCTGTCGGCGACATACAGAAACTGGAGAATATTTCCCCTTCGACGCTGTCTCGCTTGATTTCCACGGCCGGACTTGGCTCCAGCCCTGATCGTCGTGCCGGGCTACTCGAAATCCGCGGTTCTCAGGCGTTGCCATTCCGTCGGCCGGCCTGAGGCGAAATCGAATCGCATTTCGACCGCGAAGGTCACATTCGTTTTCCCCTCCCACGGCTCGATCTTGATGAACGGTGGCGGATCACTCCCGCGCGGCGGCATTGTTGATTTGGGGTCGAAGCAAGGACTTCGGTACCCATCTGTCGCCAGTTCCACGTACCCAAATCGCTCGTCCCGCCGAATCACGCCAGACTGAATTCCGGTCAGATCCAGAAGTTGGACCTTCCACGAACTGTCATCGCCCCAGACGCAGCCCCAGACAAATCCGACCTCGCCGGAAGGCCATTCGCAGTCGGCCTTCCAGTACTCGCTGCCGGGGATGATCGAACCGTCGTGCAAGTCCCACCAGTCTGGAACGTAGAACCCGACTGGGCAGAAGCCGGTGGACGAGACGGGCTCCTCGGCGATCACGCGGCCGGTTGCGAGGTCCAGCACCGATGTGCCCGTGTATTGCGGAGAAATCAGCGCGAACTCCCGATCGCCCTGGCGGAACGGCTCGAATGTCTGCAGCAGGCCGTAGTTCCGCTTGTACTCACACACCTTTTCCGGTTCGCCCCCGGCGTCGGCGCGTCGGAAGACCTCCACCACAGTGCCGGCGATCGTTCCCGGTCCATACTCCTTCCGCGTGCTCCGGACAAAGTAGCGGTCGCGTGGCTTCGGGCGCGGCGGTATTTCAAAATCGGTTTCTACGATCGTCTCCCGAATGACGAACCCGCGATTGTGGTATTGCTCGGCCCAATTTCGCCCATTCATTTCTTGGACGCGGAGCCTGGCAATCTCCGCCTCCGCCTCGGCGACAGTGCGGAAAGCCCCGAAGAAGTAGTCCTTCTCGCGGCCTTCGTGTATGCCATAAATGCGATAGACCACATCGCCACGCATCGAAACCCCATGTGCAAGCAGCGCTCGATTGGTGCGACACCGCCAGAGCCCGAACACCCAATTACGCCGCCGAGGTCTCGCCTTTGGAATCGGCCCCTGAATTGGGGGAAGCATCGTCACGTTCGGTTTCAGCCGTCGGCTCCACTCGTTTTGACGGGAGCACCAGCCTTTCGCCCAAAGCCGCTTGACGACTTCGAACGTCCGCGAAGAACGCCTTCACGTCAAAGCCGAATTTCGCCGCTATTTCTTCGCGGGTGCGGTGGACCTCGGCAACGATTGGGTCTTCCAACATTTCGATCACCACTTGGGATAAAGAGCCCTTATGCTCCTCCACAACCTGCTGCCCCAATTCTACCGCGGCGTCGATCGCCCCGCCAAAACAATCTGCGATTCGCTCGCCCCGCCAACTCTTTACCGCGAAGCGGTTACACAAACACAGCCCAGGGTCGCGAATCGCACCCTGGGGACCAATTCGACGTTCGCGATGTGGTCACAGGCATTCGTTGCCATTCTTGGGTTCTGCGCTTCCCGGCGATGCGGAATTGCCATCTGATGAAGTCAATTGCGACACCGCTTCACGAATTCTTCGGGTCGCTTCGCCTGTATCCAATCGCTCACCGCCAACGATTCTGGAGATCGTCCGTAAAGCTGTTTTGGCACGAGCGAGGGGAACGTCGTCAAACGGGAACTTAGCTTTGTGTTTGTCGAGAATTTCGAGCACAAGATACGATCGGTGGCCAAACTCTCCGACCATCCACAACAAGGCCTCCAGCTGCCATTCGTTGAGGTCCGCGGCCCACTTCGTGTACTTACCCAGCGAAAGGCATTGGCGAAATTCATCCGAAAACATGAGGAATCCTCTTTTTCTCGGGGCTTGGACCGGTGAAAACCCACGCAGGCCGCTAAGAGATCGGTGCCAGAAACCGTCCGCGCAACCTGCTCGCCTCGCGAATTCTTTACCGCGAAGCGGTTACACAACACAGCCCAGGGTCGCGCAGCGCACCCTGGGACCGCCGTCGCCGATGGATTGGGCCCGGTTCGGCTTCGCCGAACCGGCCAAGGATTTCATTTCACGCCCCACCAGGGTGCGCTCGCAAGCTCGCGACCCTGGGCTGGGTTGTATAACCGCTTCGCGGTAAAGAAGGAGGTTTCTCGCTGAGTTGGCGGCAACGTCGTTTCGGAGACAGCCGCTCTCTTTTTTTCAATGTCTCGCATGGCCTGAAGTTGGTCCGCCGGCAATTCGATTTGCGACAGGGACGCCGACTGAGGTTCAGTGCGAAACTCCACCAGGTAGGGGCGGTCTGTAGCCGCGAAGCGGCGGCCGCCAATAGCGAGGGGTGAAACCCCTCGCTCGCTGGTCACGCCGGCCCGCCCGACCCATGCGGCGTCTCAGGGACTGAGCCATCCTCGAAAAACTGTCGTCGACGACCATCCTTGCCAATCCATTCGCCGATGCATCGTGGCCGTCCGCCGCGGAGGGCGTCGCAGATTCGGTCGTGCAACTCCTCGAACGAAATCGCGGCGTACTCCTCCCCAGAAAACACAAGCAATGGATTGATGTACTCTTGACCGATTTTTTCGGTGCCATCGCGAACGACGACCATGGCCCGCAGCGCCCGCCCATCGTCCGTTTCCGGCATCGGGATCGCCGGGGAAGAAATCCGGCGTAAGGGTCCCCCGACTCGTATCCGTGACCCGGCGTCGGCGTCCCGATATGAGCCGGCACTCCTTGGCCGATCACCTCGATCCATTCACAGCCCGAATGTGCATACCCATGGCGGGGAAACTTCAATATCCAATGCGTGGCATAAATGCTCAAGATCGTTCTCCCGACGTGACTCCGAACTTGCGCAACGAGCGATTTTGCCGCCAGGCCGGACACGACGCCAAAGCAATTCATTGACTTGCGGCGATATCTCAATGTCCCGTTCTGGCCCAATCTCCTGACCGGGCCGGCGACTCGACCGCAGGGCTCCTGCGGCCTTGCAAGAAAATGGGACATTCGGTCGCGCCGCGTGGTTCAGTCAGAAGGCCGCCCACAACGATGTCCAATGGCTACTTCGCCAGCGATCACATCGGGTGCAAAAACCAAACTTTCGGAGGACATCTATCACAATCGGCGATTACTGAAGGACGAATCTCATCCAGGTCACCCTGCATGGGGCCCCATTTTTCCTCGATGACACCTAGACATTCATCAAGGCTTTTTCCCTCGTCGGCCGCTCCGAGTAATTCGTCGGCGTAGTCGGGAACGAAAATGATACCGCTCGCCCCAACCGCTCGCGCGATCGACTCAAATGCCGCGCGATGAACATCGCGGAGCGGCGGAATCGTAAGGAACCCTCGCCAGGCGTGCGCGGCAAAAATCTGCGCGACCTTTGAGTAAAATCGAATGCTCATGTGACCTGGACCGGCGAACCATCAATGATCCATGAGGAGATCAGTTTCGCCTTTCTCCCAGATGCCCCAGGCATCAAAACGATTTGGCTGATTCCGCGACTCAAGAGCACGCCAATATTCTTCCACGGCTTTGCATGCTGGCGTAGTCGGTCCCAGATTCCGAAGCATTGCGGCGGCCGAATTGTGAGCCGCGGCTGGCAGTCGGTAGTCAATAAATCCACGAGTCCGAGTTCCCATCGCCCGATGCTCCCACCGCCGGATTTGCAATTGAGCGACTTCCCGATGGATCGTAACGCAGCCAAAAAAAGTTGCAATGCAATTCCGGAAGTAAGGCAAGCGCGAAGACACAGCCCCGTCCATCCGCCCTCATCCTCGCGCCTCCAGCACCTCCCACGGATCCGAGCCGCCGTCGGGGATGCCTTGGTCGTAACGAATACCGCCAAGGGCCGCGAATTATTCAGCTGGGATATCAAAGATGAAGTCGGCTCCGTTATCGGCCTTTTGTTCCGCGAAAAGGCGGTCACGGATCGGTTGTATGTCCAATCATTGATTCTCTGACTGGCGACCATATTAGCCCGTCGTCATACAGCCCGCCACATGTGGTGCAGGCCCTGGGCTGGTCGGGCGACGATCTGCTCACATTGTGATAATAGTGTTCAAACGTATACAATGATTTGCGAACCCGCGCCGATCGTGCGCGCGGCGCGAACCGACGCATCCCATCAGGGAGCTTGGCCATGTCAGTCGTTGAACACCAAGTTGTCGTGGCCCGTCGAATCGCCGTCACCGGACGGACAACCGGACGGACATGCGGACGGACATGCGGACGGACATGCGGACGGACAAACCGGACAACTTTTGCGATGTGCTCGAATTCGGCTCCCAGGTCGCTGCCCTGCAAGAGCTTGCATCAAAAGCAGGTGGGTTGGTGCGAAGGCGAAATGACCGCATTTGTCCGGTTTTTCATCACCGGCGGGCGGACTGATAGAATGACAAATTGCCTCAGCGAGGCGCCACGGGAAGCGAGTGAAATGTTTGTCGACCGAGTGACGATTTTTGTGTCGGGCGGGCATGGCGGACGCGGGATGTGCAGTTTCCGCCGCGAAAAATATGTTCCGCTCGGCGGGCCGGACGGGGGCGATGGCGGGCATGGCGGCTCGGTGATCATCCGCGCCCTCGCCGGGGCCGACAGCCTCGCCGGCATCACCTACCAAAAGCATTGGCGAGCCGTCAACGGGCAGCCGGGCGGCTCCGCCAATTGCACCGGCCGCTCCGCCGACGACCTGGTCATCGAGGTGCCGCCGGGCACGATCGTCCGCGATCGCGACCGCGGCCACGTGCTGAAGGATCTGGTTCAGGCCGGCGATCAGGTGACGGTGGCCCATGGCGGCAAGGGCGGCCGCGGCAACAAAGCCTTCGCCACTTCCACCAACCAGGCGCCGCGCGAATTCGAGCCGGGCGAGAAAGGCGAGGAACGCTGGCTGACGCTGGAACTGAAAGTGATCGCCGATGTCGGGCTGATCGGCTTGCCGAATGCGGGCAAATCGACGCTGTTGAGCCGACTGTCGCGGGCCACGCCGGAAATCGCCGATTATCCGTTCACGACCAAGTACCCGAACCTGGGCATGGTCGATATCAGCGGCGATCACGCCTTCGTGCTGGCCGATTTGCCCGGTCTCATCGAGGGGCGCACGCGGGCGTCGGCCTCGGGCATGAGTTTCTCCGCCATGTCGAGCGGACGCGGATCCTGGTGCATCTGGTCGAGCCGTTCCCGGCGGATGGTTCCGATCCGGTTCAGAACTACCGCAACATTCGCCGCGAACTGGAACTCTACAATTCCGAGTTGGCGAAAAAGCCCGAGTTCCTGGTGGTGAGCAAATCGGAACTGACCGGCAGCGGCGAGGTGTCGCGACCGGCTGGCAAAAGAAACCGATCTCGAAGTGCTGGCGATCTCCGCCGTCACTGGGCAGGGGCTGTCGCAGTTGGTGGGCGCGGTTTCGCAGCGGCTTGAAGAAGAGAAACGAATGGCCATGAGTTGAGGAAGCGCCATGATCGTCGCGGACATCGGCAATTCGCGGATCAAGTTCGGCCTGTGCGACAGCGCCCGGGTGGCTCGCTCCGCCTCGCTGCCCGACGATCCCGACGCCTGGCGAAAACAATTGGCCGAATGGCGAATCGAGGAGCCTCAGGACTGGACGCTGGCCGGCGTCGATCCCAAACGCCGCGATTATCTCGCCGATTGGCTGCGACAATCCGGAAACCGCGTTCGCATTCTCGATCACTTTTCGCAATTGCCGCTGCAAGTTTCGGTCGATTTGCCGGAAAGCGTCGGAATCGATCGCCTGCTCAATGTGCTGGCGGCGAAGTCGCGCGTCGACGAAACGACGCCGGTGGTGGTGGTCGATGTCGGCACCGCGGTCACGGTGAATTTGCTCGACGAGAGCGGGGCCTTTGCGGGCGGGGCGATTTTTCCGGGGACCCGCCTAATGGCCGAGGCGTTGCACGATCAGACCGCGGCGTTACCGCTGGTGAATTTGGCCGAGCATTCAAATCTGGTGCCCGCGAAATCGACCGCGCCCGCCATTGGCGCGGGCATCCATTGGGCGGTGGTCGGCGGCATCGCGGCCCTGGTTCGCGAATTGCATCGTTGCGTGCCGGCCGCCGAGCCGTTGCAGGTTTTTCTCACTGGCGGCGATGCTGCCGACATCGAACCCGATCTGCCCGATCGCGACCTGTATCAATATGAACTGCATCCGAAGTTGACGCTCGAGGGGATTCGCATCGCCGCGACGCATTCGCCATGAACGCGGACTCGACAATCGCTGCTTGCCTGACCGGCCCGGGAACCGGGGCGATCGCCACGCTCGCCATTCGTGGCCCCCGCGCTGGAGCGCGGTCCGCGATTTGTTCAAGCCGGCCTCAAAGCGACAGTTGCCGGAAACGCCGCCCGCTCTCGGCGCGGTCTGGTTCGGCCATTTCGGCAATGATGGGCTGGCCGACGAAGTCGTTCTGGCCGTCAAACAATTGCAACCGCGGCCGTGGCTGGAGATTCATTCGCACGGCGGCCAACCGGTGATTGCGTGGCTGCTCGAGTTGTTGCGTCAGCAGGAAATCGAATCGAGATCGTGGCCGCAGTTTCTTGCCGAGATCGAGCCGCCCTGGCGCGTTGCAGCGCAGCAATTGCTCGCGAGCGCCCCAACGGCCCGGACCGCGGCGATTTTGCTCGATCAGTTCGATGGCGCATTTCAACGCGAGCTACACGGCATCCGCGATGAAGCGCGAACAGGCGACAACTTCGCGGCCTTGAGTCGAATCGACAGCATTCTAAGATACGCGTCAATTGGCTTGCACCTGGTGGATCCCTGGCGGATCGTGGTGGCCGCGGCGCCGAACGCCGGTAAGAGCAGCCTGGTCAACGCGCTCGCCGGGTTTCAGCGGAGCGTGGTGGCGGCGGTCCCCGGCACCACGCGCGACGTGGTGGCGACGCGCCTGGCGATCGATGGCTGGCCCGTGGAACTGCTCGACACCGCGGGCATTCGAGCCGACGCCGACGGACTCGAACAAGCCGGCATCGACATCGCGCGCGACGTCATCGACTCGGCCGATCTCTGCCTTTGGATCGTGGACGCCGAAAACCCCGTTTGGCCGGAGCCGCTGGCGACTCCCATGCTTGTGGTTCTCAACAAATGCGACCTGCTCGAGACCGGGCTTGACGACGACCACATCGAGGTTCGAGTTTCCGCCAAGACGGGCGCGGGAATTCATTCGCTGCTGGGGGGCATATCCCGTAAAATCGTTGCAGACCCTCCCCCCAGCGGTGTCGCGGTGCCGATTGAAAGCCGACAGATTCGGAACCTTGTGGTACTTCGAGCCGGATTAGCGGCAAACGACAAGGCCGTCGTGCAGCGCACGTTCATTGAATTGGGAATTTGATCCCAATCCCGCATAATCGGTTTACGCGATCGGGTCGGTGCGTGTGGAAATGAATCATTGAATTCGCAGGAGGCGATCCGTTGTCCGGTTCCATTCAATTGGTCGAAAACTATGAATGCAACCTCGTTATCGACAAAGGAACGGCCTGTGATTGGAATGCGAACGTCGCTGTTGGCGGTGATGCTGTTCGGAATCGCCGCCCCGGCGCAAGCGGGCGTGCTGGACCGCTGGCTGCACCCTGCCAATGAACTGCAGTTGGTGAACCGCAAGATCCACGGGCAAGTGCTCGATTTCACGGCGAATCACGGCTGCGACCGCCGCATTTATTCCGAAGCGTTGTGCGAAAAGCGCGACCTGTATGTGTACATTCCGCCTGGCTACGATCCGAAAAACCAATACTCATTTGCCTACTTCCTTCACGGCATCGGGCACGACGAGCGCGGCTTTCTCGAATTCGTCGATCTGTTCGACCGGGCGATTGCCTGCGGCGATTTGCCGCCGGTCGTGATCGCCTGCCCGGACGGGACCATTCGCGGCCGGCCGTCGCTGGTCAACGCGGGCAGCTTCTACGTGAACTCGAACGCCGGGCGCTTCGAAGATTACACGATGCACGATGTCTGGAACTTCGTACATCAGACTTTTTCGATCCGCCCGGAGCGTGAAGCGCACCTCCTGATCGGCGGATCAATGGGCGGTTTCGCCGCTTACAACCTGGCCATCAAGTATCGCAGCTCGATCGCCACGGTCGGCGCGATCTTTCCGCCCGTCAACCTCCGTTACCTCGATTGTCACGGGCGTTACTTCTCCGACTTCGATCCCTGCTGTTTTGGCTGGCGGACGCGGATCCAGCCGTGGGCGCCAGTCGGTCGGTTTTACAAAGTTCTCGTGGTCCGGCAGCGCCGCCTGATCGATCCACTTTATGGTCGGTCGCAAAGTGCAATCGCGAAAATCAGCCAGGAGAACCCGGCGGAAATGCTCGACAGCTATCAGGTTCAACCTGGCGAGCTCGACATGTTCATCGGCTATGTCGGCCGCGACGAGTTCAATATCGATGCTCAGGTGGAAAGTTTCGCCTATCTGGCGCGAAGCCGGGGTCTGGAGGTGACCACGGTGGTCGATCCGAATGGGCACCACAATATCGCCTCGCGCGAAAACTGACGCCCTGCCTGATCGCCTGGTTGTCCTCGCGGGTGCCGCCGCCAATCACACCCGCCGTGACAAGCGCAACGCCGAAAGCTCCGTAGCGAGTTTCGCCTTCGCCCGCAAATCCGCTACACTATCGCTGACTCGCGATGGCCGGGTTTCGCCCGACTCCCAGTGCTCCCGCTTTTCGCAGGCGAACCATGCAACTGTGCAAACTGCGCTCGGACTCGGGCCGCGCCCGCGTCGGCTTCATTCGCAACGGCCAGGTCTTTCTGCTCGACCTGGCGTCGAATCCTTCGTTCACCTGCATGAGCGACGTGCTTTACGCCTCCGAACCGCTGCAGACGATCGAAACACTCATCGATCAGGCGCGAACGACTTTTCCCCTGGTCGGCAAAGACCTGCTGGCGCCGATCGATCGCCAGGAAGTCTGGGCGGCGGGCGTCACCTACAAGCGCAGCAAGGTCGCCCGCGAGCAGGAATCCAAAGGCGCCGCGACCTTCTACGACCTGGTCTACGAGGCGGACCGGCCCGAACTGTTTTTCAAAGCCACCGCCGAGCGGGTCGTGCGCACGGGTGATCCCGTTCGGGTTCGCCGCGACAGTCGCTGGAGCGTGCCCGAGCCCGAGCTGGCCCTGTTCATTTCGCCGGACCTGCACATCGTGGGCTATTCAATTGGCAACGACATGAGCGCCCGCGACATCGAGGGGCGAAATCCGCTCTATCTGCCGCAGGCGAAAGTCTACAACCAATCGTGCGCCCTGGGCCCAGTCGTGACCCTGGCGGCCGGAATGCCCGAACGCGAACTGGTTCATGTCGACATGCGGATTGAGCGCGGCGGCAACACGGTTTTTGAAGGTGGAACCAAACTGACCGAGATGGCGCGCACGCTCGAAAGTCTCGTGGAATGGCTCGGGATCGACAACAGCTTTCCGCATGGCACGGTATTGCTGACGGGAACCGGCGTGGTGCCGCCGGACGATTTCACCTTGGCCTCCGGCGATCGGATCACCATCGAAGTGACCGGCATTGGCCGGCTTGTCAATTCGGTTGCTTGACGGCTTAGGGCCGCCGCCGCCGATCGCCGCGCATCCGCTCCTGCTTTTCGGCTTGGATCAAGGCTTCGGGATACTTCTCGTAGTATCGACGCTTCAGGATCTCGCGTCCAAACGGATCGTCCGGCGACAGCGGCACGCCGCTGTGCTGCTTGTTGAATTCCATGGCGAATCGCCGCAGCTTGTCCGTGGGCGGATCGGGCAGCCGGCGCAATTGAAAGCTGCGAACCGAATTCCACAGCGACGCTTCACCCGGCAGATCGAGGTCCGGAATCCGCAGCTTATGTGCCTTGGCCAGTTCGTGCAACGTTTTTGGATAGTCGGGCCATTTGCCCTCGGCCTGTTTCAACCGCGCTTCTCGCGCTCGCTCACCGCGCCGGCAAGCGGCCCGTCCACGAACTGAACCACGGCCGGCGAAATCTCCCTTGCGCTTGCCGGCCCGAGTTGCCGCGGCATCGGCACGTTCCAGGATCGCAGCAGTTTCGTCGTTTCGATCGCGAACTGCGGCCATTTCCCCTCGGGTAAGTTGCCGACGACCTTTTTCGCCGCCGAGTCGGGCGGATGCTCGAGCGCCTTTTGGTACTCCAGCGGCAGGTCAATTTTCAACCGATAGCGAACGTCGAGCGACATCACCGGATGGCGATCGGAAAGATCGGCGATCGCCCGCAGCCAGGGCAGCCAGGGCATCGGCCCGCGCCTCGGCTCGCCCTGGGATTTTTTCAGCCGATTCTGCTCATCGTCCGACAGCATCGGGCTCGAGGCACTTCGAGACGAATGTGAATAAACTTTTGCGGAAATCCTCATCCGCCATCGCCTGGAACGGCCGCTCGTGGGCGACGATTTCCCAGCCGCGCTGCTCGCTGCGATCCTCACGCCGCTTCTGCTCGTCCTTTTTCCATTGCTCGAGCAGTTTGGTTCGATTGGCCGGCGTCGCCTGCTGATACTGCTGGCGGTAAGCCAGCGGAAGTTGGTCAAACCATTGTTTTTCTTTCAATTCGCGGATGATCTTGAGCCGCTCGCCCGAGTTGGCCGCGGACAACACCCGTTGCCGTTGCTCGCTGGGCAAGTTCGTCAGCCAGGCGGCGTATTCCTCCAGCGCGTGCGTCAGGCGGATTCGCGTCGCGGAATCCTCGTCGTGCAATTGCTGATCGAGCGTCCGCAGCCGTTCCTGCTGCTCGGCCGTCATGCGGCGAAATTGTTCGAAGTTTCGCACGATTTTATCGTAATGGGCCGGGTCGGTCGTTTGCCACTCGCGCAACAGTTTTCGGTTCGCCTCCTGGTCCTCCGATGGCGCGGGCCCGGATCCCGACACGGTCACCGCCAGTCCGGCGGCGAGCAGCGGCACGAGGTAGCGAAGTCGTCGCATGATCGAACTCACGAATCAGCGGTTTCCGGCGTCTTCGCCGAACAGGTCCGGATGATCCAGGTTGTAGACAAACGACATATCGTCGCCGTAGCGATACAGCGACAGATTGTTGAGCACCCGCAGGTCGCGAGCCATTTGCTCTTCGGCCTCCGCCGGGCTCAATCGCCGGGGTTCTCGATTCAGCGACAGTCCCGGCGCGAGATAGCCGATGGCGAACAGAAGCAGAGCCGCGACGATCGCCGCGGTCCATGTCCGCCACGTCCATTGTGGATGGTTCACAAACGAGGTCGTCGGCGACTGAACGCTGAGCGACGGCGTCGAACTCGGCCGCCCCTCCGCCGGGCGAATCGCCGTCGCCCGCTCCAGCGTCCGCGACGTGAATGTTAACGACGGTTCCGGTTGGGGCAGATAGTCAAGCAGCTCCCAGGTTCGCTTCAGCCCGTCAACCCGTTCGCGAAGGGTCGCATCGGTTTGCAACCGGGTTTCAATCGCCCGCGCGGATTGTTCGTCCAGTTCGCCGTCAAGGTAGGCGACCAGTTCCGCATCACGTTCATAATCGAGTGGTTCAGGCATGGCTCTGGGAATGCGAATCAGGTTTCCGACAATTCTCCAAAAGAATCCAAAAGCGGTGACGAGCCACCAGCACCCCGATATCCCAGGAAGGACCCGTAGTCGGACAGGATGCGAGGCCGAGGTCCCTCCTATTCGATCTCGCTGGCCGGCCTTGGCGGCGAACCGTCCATATACACATAGGGCTGAAGCACCTCGCGCAACTTGGCCGCGTGCCCGACTCAAGAGTGACTTCACCGCCTTGGTGGACAGCCCCATCACTTCGGCGATTTCAGAATAGCCCATTTCCTCGAACTTGTTCAACACCACCGCCATGCGCTGGCGTTCGTTCAATTCGTTGAGGGCCTCGCGAATCAATTGCGCCAGTTCGCGCTGTCGAAGACCGTGGGCCGGCGTGTAGTTGGGGTCGATTGCCAACTGCTCCTGTGGCCGCGGCCCCAAGGGCCCCGATTCATTCGCGGCGAGGGTCGTCGTTGGTTTTCGTTGCCGGCGGCGAATCACATTCAACGCCAGGTTGTTGGCGATCGTGAACAACCAGGTGCTGAACTTGGCCTTCGGGCTGTATTTCTTGCGCGTGCGATAGACACGCAAAAAGACTTCCTGTGCCAGATCCTCGGCTTCTTCCATGCTGCCGAGCAAGTGATGCATGATTCCCACCAGTCGATGTTGGTAGTGATCGACCAGGTCGGCGAATGCTTCGGAGTCGTCGGCGTCACGAACGCGCAGCATCAGGCGGATGTCGGGGTCGCGCAGCGCCATCTGAGCGCTGCTTTGGCCGATTCCACCCACGTCCGCCTCGTCCGCTGAAAGCCAACCGCCCTCGTCTCATTCAACACTCCAGGCCGCGGCGGGTTCCGGCCTGGAATTCACGAATGAACCACCAATGACCAATTGGTGCATAACCGCGCGTTGTAATGGTCATTGGTCATTGGGATTTGGTCATTTCCACTGAGCGTCGCCTCAACTGTCCGCAAGCAGCATCGATTTCGGAGCCTTTTCGCTTTCGCACTTTCACACTAATGCCGACTCGAACGAGTTGCGAAATAAACGCCGAAACCGCCTCATCCGTGGGCCGGCGATAGGGCAATCCTTCCACTGCATTGAACGGAATCAAATTCACATGGGCTTTTCGACCGGCTAGCAGGGCGGCCAGCTCGCGGGCGTGCGTCCAGTGATCGTTGATTCCGCCCAGCAAAACATATTCAAACGTGACCTGCCGACCCGTCTTTTCAAAGAAATAATCGGCTGCGTCCAGGATCGCGCGCAGGCCAATCTTGTCGTTCGTCGGCACGATTCGCGTTCGCAGTTCGTCATGGGGAGCATGCAGTGAGACGGCGAGGTGGAATTGCTTGCCCGCGTCGGCGAGTTGCCGCATCTTCGCCGGCAGACCCACGGTGGAAATCGTGATGTGCCGGGCGCCGATGCCAAGCCCGTCCGGAGCACAGGCGACCTCCAGCGCGTCGAGCAAGTTGGCCAGGTTTGCCAGCGGCTCGCCCATGCCCATGACCACAATGTGCGTGAGTCGCTTTGATTCTTCGCTGCCGTCGAGCCCCGGCAGGTTGCGCAAGCGAATCAATTGCTCGAGGATTTCGCCGGTGGTGAGGTTTCGCTCGACGCCGTTGAGCCCGCTGGCGCAAAAGACGCAGCCCATGCCGCAGCCGACCTGCGTGCTAATGCAGGCAGTGCGGCGATCCTGATCTTGAATCAAGACGCATTCGACCCGGTTGCCGTCGGCCAGTTCGAGCAGCAGCTTGTGCGTGCCGTCGCGAGCCGCCTGATGCACGGCGACGCGCGTTCCCAGCGGCGACAAGGCCTGCGCCAATTCCGAGCGCAAACCGCGCGGCAAATCGGTCATTTGCTCGTACGATTCCGCGCCACCTGCCAGGAGCCAGCGGCGAATCTGCTTAATCCGCAACGGCTTCTGACCGCGCACTGCAAACCATTTGCGCAGCGCTTCCGGCGACTGGTCCAGAAACGCAGGCAACGTGGCGGGCAAAACGGTCAACGATGCGGCCATATTCGAATTGTACAATGCGAGACGATGGTTTCGCAATTTCGAGGGGCGACGGCACTCAGGTTCAATTCGGAATTGGCTGATTGAGATTTGGAATATAAGTGAACGCTGGATTGGCGGGCAACTCCGATTCCGTTCAAACAGAACCAATCGCGCCCGACTCTTCGGCTGTGGCCGATAGTTGTGGCTTGCATCCCACGGCAGCGGCATACAGGCCCAGCGTTTTCCACGTCGGATTCGTCTGCGCACCGGTTTCCAAGCGGGACAATGATTCGACCGCCAAGCCGCTTTTTCCAGACACATCTTCAAGCGTCAGTCTGGCTTTTTCACGTGCTTCCTTAAGTTGCTGAATGTAATGCCGAAGCACGAAGTAAAATGGCGCTGCATCGGCCTTTTCTTGTGGCGTCAGAAGGTCACTTTCACCTGGCTTGTGTTCGAGTTTCCGCCGGGTCTCCTCCGCGCGACGGCGAATTCTTTCAAGCGTGCTCGCCGACAACGGCTGTTCTGTCTTCTTGCCAGTCATGTTCGTCTCCCACGGCAAGCAATTGGTTATGATGGCTCCGGGACCTCATAGGCAGTCACAGGATAAATCAGGTCGGGGTCGCCATCAATTTGGTCCCAGATCACGACAATATGTTTCCCAGTCGATGTGTTTCCGAACTTGCAAGGTCTACCCGTACTGTTGCTGAATGCGACCGGAAGCGAATCATTCAGCAGCACCTCATCGACTTCATCAGAAGTCAGCCCATGCTCTCCAATGTGCTCAACATTTCCGCCTCGGTCGTCGTCCCATATCACCATTTTAATTTACTTGATTTATAAGTCAAGCCGGCGTAACACTCGGAACACGCCTCCAAGTTCCGGTAAGAATTGGCTGATTCAGGGGCAGCCATTTTCGCAATAGCATACGATACAGTCCATTCGGAACCATCACGATCTTGGTCAATATTTCAAAGGGCGCCATATTTCGCCGCATGCACGCGCTTTGCACGGCGCCCATACAGTTCACCGGCTGGAAACCAGCGTGCTTCCAGCCGCCATCGTCGCGAACAGCGCCACGCCGGCGGCCTCGCTCCGGGAAATTCATACTCTAAATTCCATTCGGTTTTCCGCTGGGGCGGATCATGTTGACCTGTCCAATGTGCAAGAAGGTGCTGGAGCCGGCGGCGACGCCCTGCCCGCGCTGCCGGACCGATCTTTCGCTGCTGGTGGATTTCATGAGCAATCTCGATGAGCATTTGCACAAAGCCGACGAGGCGATGAAGGCAGGCGATCTGGGCGACGCGGTTTGGGCGTATCTCAACGTGCTCGAAACCGATCCGGACCATCCGCTCGCCCGGCGGCAGGTCAGCAAGGTCGCCACGGCGGTCCGCCATTTTGACGAGGCCAGAAGCGGCGGGCGGCAACGGTGGCTGTTGATCGGCATCGCCGCGGCGCTGGTCGTCGCCGTGCTCTTGGGTTTGGTCTTTTACTTCGGATATTACCTGGGCGGCAGACGCCAGCCGCTCAAGGATTCGGCGGCGTCGTCTCAGGCCCGATTCCCAGCGCTCGTTGCCGAATGCTGTTGGCCCGGTTGAACACGTCTTCGGTTCTTGGCTGGGCCACCGATGACAATTCGAACTGTAATCGGCGATTGTCCTGAATGTGCATGGGATAAAGCACTTCGGCAAAGAAATCGAGCGGGAAGAATTCAAACCAGGGTCGCCGAATGCTGGCGGGATAGGTCTTGGTTTCAAAGCCGTCGCGGACCAGGGTGATGTCGTATTTGCCGTAATAGGTGAACGGCACGCTCACGGGGGTGGTGCCTTTGAATTCTCCGTTGACCAGAACCGTGGCGCCGGCCGGATTGGATTCGACCAAGAATCGGCGTTCGACGCAACCGGTGAGCCCGGCCGCCAGCAACGCCATCGCCAAGCAGCGCACGGCACGCCCCATTTCGCCTCCCAAGTCGGAAGCGAGGCGATACTCAATTGTGCTCGATCGGTCAAGTCCGAGTGCGGCTCGAAACGGTCTCGGCCAGTCGCGATTGGCCGGATTGTCAAAACACAGTACGATGAAGGAAAGAAACCGTCCCCGCCCCGCATGTGTGGAACCGTGATTGGATTCGATCGATTCGAACATTACTCGTTGAGTGACGTCGGGATCCGGCGCAGCCATAACCAAGATGCGCATTCCTCGGTCCTGGCCAAAAGCATCGAGCAATGGCGTGAACAGGGTCACATTTTCGTTGTCTCCGATGGCATGGGCGGCCACGCCGTCGGCGAAAAAGCCAGTCAGAAGGCGGCCGGCGAAATCCCGCTGACGTTCGCGAAGCATGCGCACGAGGGTGTCGCCGGCGCCCTGCGGCGCGCCTTCATCGAGACCAACGCCGCGATCCACGCCATCGGCCAGAAAAACAAGGAATTCCAGGGCATGGGCACCACCTCATCCGCCTTGGTCTTGCGGCCCGAAGGCGCCTGGATTGCCCACGTCGGCGATAGCCGGGTCTATCGCGTTCGCAACGATCGCATCGAGCAACTCACGTTCGACCATAGCTACGTCTGGGAAATGGCGCGGCGGCAAAAAATCCTGCCGGAAGAGGTTCAGGGCATCAAGAGCAACGTGATCGTGCGTCGCTCGGCCCCGACGCGCTGGTGCAGGTGGACATCGAGGGGCCGCATCCGCTGGAGCCGGGCGATGTCTTCGTGCTCTGCAGCGACGGCCTCAGCGGCCCGGTCAGCGACTCCGAAATCGGCGCGGTGGCCGGTTTGCTGCCGCCCGAGGAGGCCTGCCAGTTTCTGGTGCAGCTGGCGAATCTCCGCGGCGGGCCCGACAACATCACGGTGCAAATCATTCGCATCGGCAAGCACAGCGATTCGTCCTCCTCGCGGCGAGTGCCCTTGGCCGAGTTGCTCAAAAAGGCGCACTGGTCGTTTGCCGTGCTGGCGCTGGGCATTGCGCTGACCTTCGTGGCGATTCTGGCGGCGGTCGCGATCCATCGCATGGTCGGGCTGATGTTATTCTTGCTGGCCGGAATCAGCAGCGTCGTCGGCCTGATCGGATTGACGCTGCATGCCCGCAGCGAACAGCAGCGCCGCGTCAGCGAAAATAACCCGAAGCACCTGAATATCTACCGCAGTTTCCCGTGCGACATCGACCGAGTCGTGGTCGAGAAACTGGCGCCATCGAGGAATTGCGCGACCGGGTTCGCGAGTCCTATCCCCAACTGGTTCCGGAGAGTTTCGCGGAGTACCAAGCCGAGGGTCAAAACCTGCTCAAGCGGGGAGAACTGCGCGAAGCCTTCGGCGAATTCTGCCGGGCCATGCACGAATTGGCCAAGTCGTACAACAAGATCCGCAGTAAGTCGGAAATGTTTCAGCCGGTCTGGGAAAAGAAAAAGAAGGCGCCGGAGAAAAGCGCCGAGGCGGGCAATCTCACGCCATGACGCCGCGAATTGGCTGCCCCGTGGCGATGGGAAACGGCCGATTGAGCGCATCGCGCATCTCCGTCGCGGGATCGAGCCCCAGCAATTCAAAAATCGTCGCCGCCACGTCGTCCGGTTTGACCGCATCCTGCAAGGGGTAGGCCCCGATCTTGTCCGAAATGCCGAACACATGTCCGCGACGGGCCCCTCCGCCGGCGAGCAGCGCCGTGTAGCATTGCGGCCAGTGGTCGCGGCCGGCGTTGGCTTGTTGATGCTTCGGCGTGCGGCCGAACTCGCCCATCCACACCACCAGCGTCGTCTCGAGCAGCCCGCGCTCGTCGAGGTCGTCGAGCAGCGTCGGCAGCGTGTGGTCGGTGATCGGCAGCAGGTAGTTCTTGAGGATCGGATACATCGGCTTGTCGTTGAAGCCGTGCGTGTCCCAGCCGCCGGTGTCGCCGCCGATCGACGCGCGAGAAATAGACGTTGACGAACTCGCACGCCCGCCTCGACGAGCCGCCGGGCCAGCAGACAGCTCTGGCCGTAGGTCGTGCGGCCGTAGGCGTCGCGCGTCGCGTTCGGTTCGTCGGAGAGATCGAACGCCTTTTTGACCTTCGGCGAGGTCAGCATGGTCGATGGCCTTCTGTAGTGACTCGTCGATGCCGCGAGCGGTTGCGGAGTATTCGAGCAGTTCGGCCTGATCGATCGATGATCTTCAGCATCTCGCGGCGGTTCGCCGAGCCGTTCGGGAGTGATCGCTCGGCAGGCTCAGTTCGGGCAGGCGGAAAGTCGCCGACGTTCGGGTCCTGGGTGATGAACAGCGGATCGTGCGCCTTGCCGAGAAAGCTGGCGTGCTGGCCGGGCGTGATCGAGCCGTCGCTGATGACGTGCGGATAGGCCACGAAGGTCGGCATGCCGCTGTCGCGCGGGCGCGAACCGATCGACCACCGAGCCGTAGGCGGGGAACAGATCGAGCGAGTCGCGCAGGCGCTGATCGTCGGTCGGCGGGGCGTGCCCGGTCAGGCTGTAATAGCCGGCCGAGTTGTGGTTCTTCATCGTGTGCGTGACGGTGCGAATGACGCAAACTTTGTCCATCACGGCCGCCATGCGCGGCAGCAATTCGCAGACCTGAATCCCCGGAACCGTGCTGGCGATCGGCTTGAAAATGCCGCGAACCTGTTCCGGGGCGTGGGGCTTCATGTCGAACGTGTCGTGCTGCGCCGGCCCGCCCCATTGATGCAGGAAGATCACCGACCGCGCAGGCTCTGCGACCCACCCGTTCCTTGGCCGAAAGCAGTCGCGGAAGCGAAAGCCCAAAGAAACCCGCCGCGCCGACGCGAAGGACATCGCGGCGACTTAGTTTCCAACAGTGGTTCGAGTTTGGACTGAGTTCCATGGGGATACACTCGATTACCAGTTTCCGAAAAGCTGATTCAAGACTCGTGCCACAGCTTGCCGGTCCGTGGATTGCAATTGGCCGATTCGGTCACCGGCCGTGTAACTCGTCGTAGCGGTCATAGACTGACTCTCCCTCGTCATAGCCGGCAAAGAACGAATGCGCAGTCATTTCACGCCAGGAACGGTCCTCTTCCGCTTCATCCAACTCTTCGTCAAGTAAGAGCAATACTCGGAGCCGTTGACCGGAGTGCAGGCGAGAACTGATCTCGGGTGGCACTGAAATGGCGCCACTGCTTTCGACACGAGTTTTGAATTCAATCGCCTTCATAAGGCACTTCCTCGTCCTGAATTGTTCTTGCCGATTCCTCATCAAGCGGTGATCAAATCGCTAGCAGCAAGACTTAAATCCGACAACTCAAATCCGTGCAATTCTTACGAGCCCTAAAAGAATGAATGAGGAAGGCAGGAACACAGGAAAAAAGGCCAGCTTTATTGTTCCTGTCTTCTTGCCTTCCTCATTGTTTTAGAGCCTCCAAAGCTCGGCACGACTCGGATAGGGACCCTCGGACTGGAAATTCGATTTTCGGGCTACCTCCAGCAATCGTCTGCGGGCATCTTCCCGTAGCCGTTCGCGTTCGGCGTCCGGATAAGTCAGCACAACTTCCACTTTCTCGCCCTTATGACAAGGCAGATTTGCCAAGTGCAGTTCGCCGTCAGATTCAATAATTGTTTCAAATCGCAGCATTCCCATGCAATGGTCCTCGCACATTTAACAGTCGCCGACCGATTTCATTTTACCTTCGCATCAGAAACTCTTTCGAGTTCAATACCGCCCAGGCGATGTCTTCCAGGGCCTTGCGGCGATCCTTGGTCCTGGCGAGATACCGTCGAGTCTGTTCGCGCTCGCTCGTCGTCGGCTCGCGGCAGAGTGCGGCCAAATACAGGTCGGTCACAATCGCATCATCATCAAGACCCGATTGCAAATCGTCGCCAATTCGATTGTCTGTTGCCTCCAGAAGCTTTGTGATCAGTTCACCCGAAAGCATCTGCAACGATTGCGGAATGGTGACATCGTCGGAGCGTTCGCATTCGCAACTCAACAGGCGATCGGGTTTGCCAAACGCTTTCAAGAAGCGCTCGGCCTCGCCGACGCGGCCGCGGCGTGGCGTCAATTGCACGCCGGGAAGTTGAATTGCCCGCGTGCCACGCGGTTCGCCCTGAAACTTGATCGGCGTTCCGGCGACTTGCGCGATCGCGTCCAGCAGCACCTCGGCATCCAGTCGCTTCATCGGCGCATGCGAGAAATTCGTTTGGTCGCCGGCGTTGAACTCATTCGGAATTGAATCGAGTTGATACGTACGCGAGTTCAGGATTAATCGCACGAGATAGCGCAGATCAAAATGGTGGGCGGCGAAATCGCGGGCCAACGCCTCCAGCAGGGCTGGATGCGACGGCGGATTGCTGGCGCAAAATCATCCACTGGATCGACAAAACCGCGGCCCATGAGTTGAGCCCAGACGCGATTCACCTGGGTGCGCCGAAAAATGGATTGGTTGGTTTGGCGACCCAGTCCGCCAGCGCTCGCATGCGATCGGCATCGGATGCCACGGGTCGCACATCAGCGAGGAAGCCCGGCTTCATGACTCGGCCGGTCCGGGGGTTATTCATTTCGCCGTTGCGGTTGACCCAGACAATTTGCTCGCCATCGAACTCGTGCTTGTCGAACTTGTCTTTGCGGTTGTTTTCCAGAATGCGATATTCGATTCGGGAGAAGAAGGCGGCGCTGCGATAGTAGTCATCCATCGTCCATCGATCGAACGGGTGGTTGTGGCAACGGGCGCACTGCAGACGCACGCCGAGAAACACCTGAGCGGTCGCCTCGGAACGCGTGAGCGGGTCGCGAAGCGCCCGATAGTAATTGGCCGGCGGATTCGCATAGGTGCTGCCGCGGGCCGCGATCAGTTCCCGCGCGAATTGGTTGAAAGGCATGCCCTCGGCGATTGACTGCCGGATCCAGCCGTGAAAGACTTCCACGCCCTTGCGATCCAGAACCTTTTCTTCATTCCGCAACAAATCCGACCATTTGAGCACCAAAAATCGGCGAACTCGGGCCGTTGGAGCAATCGATCGATCAGACGAGATCGTTTGTCCGGCCGTTTGTCTGACAAGAACTCCCGTGTCTCGACGACTGTGGGCAATGTGCCGATCGCGTCGAGGTAAACTCGTCTTAGAAAGGTCGCGTCGCGGCACGGATTCGATGGATTCATTCGCAACGAACGCAATCGGGCGAAAACGTGCGTATCGATGTAGTTGGCCGTCTTCGGCGCGGACCAGCGGAAATTGGGCCTGGCGGGTACGAATGCAACGCGTACCGAACCCTGCTGATTCAGAAACCGCACGCTGACATTCGTCTCGCCGAAGCGCGATCGCCGCACCAGCCCGTGGGGCTCGACCGCCGCGATTTCAGGATTGGCCGCCTCGTAGACCGCGAGCCGGGAAACACCGGTTTCGCTGCCGTCGTCCCACTTTGCTCGAACCGAGATCGAAACGAGGTCGGCCGGCTCGATCACGACTTTTTCCGCGGGCTCGATTGTCAACCCAACCAGCTTCGGGCTGCCGCCTCCCGCTTCATCCCGCCGGCGATCCAGTCGAACATAATCCGGTATTCGACGGACTCGACGTCGAACCGATGCCCACCCTCGTGAGGTACGCGAGTCGTCGGCTTCCGTAGAACCAGGCTATCGGCGGGCGAAAGGCGGTCGGTCCGCCGGCCGAGCATGTCGCGCGTGAGCACCTGGTAATCCCAGTTGGGGTCTTCGCCGCGCAGGCTGAGCTTGAATCCACCCTTGCCGTTCAGGTTTCCGTGACACGCGCCCTGATTGCAGCCGGCCTTCGACAATATCGCCATGACTTCGACATCGAAGCGCGGTGAATCAGCGGCGGCCGCCGCGCTTGCGGTCGCCAATACGAGCAGGGCGCTCAGGCGTGCGATGGGCATGATAGCCTCGACAGGCGGGGGGATGCAATCGGCGGGTAACCGATATTATCGGCGATGCGCCAACAATTCGCAACCGAATCAAGTCAGCCGATTTCCGCGCAGGCGCTCGAATTCGGAGACATCAATCGGTTCGAATTTTACGCGGTCGCCGGCGCGAAGCGGGAAATAGCCGTCGGCGACGTTGACCAATTCGAGCGGCGTGCGGCCCAGAAGATTCCAACCGCCTGGCCGTTCCAGCGGATAAATGCCCGTCTGTGTGCCGGTCAGCCCGACACTTCCGGGCTCGACGCGAAGCCGCGGAGATGGTAAACGAGGAACGCCACAGAGCGGTTCGGGCAGATCGCCCAGGTAGGGAAACCCCGGGCAGAATCCGATCGCATAAACGGTATATTCGGAATTTGAGTGATGGCGGATCACCTCGGCAGGGCTCAGGCGGCAATGATCCGCGATTCGCAACAAATCCGGGCCGAATTCATAACAACAGGGAACGACGTGCCGCCGGCCGGGCGGTTGGGTCGGCATGGCGGTTGCGTTGATGCGGCCGAGCCGTTCCGCCAGATTCGCGAAATCGGTTTGGTTCGGGTCGTGAAAAACCGCAACGGTAAAATAAGCCGGCACGACGTCAACAATCCCGGGAACCTTGGCGGCACGAACGGCGGAAGCGAACGCCAGCGCGTCCGCCACCGTCGCGAATTTTGCCAGGATGCCTTGATCTCCGAGGGGTGAAACGTCCATGATGGGGGTGTAGTCGAATGTGGCGGCTCCGCACACCCCCAGACGTTTCTCGCACGGAACGCACACAAGCATGGACCGCCAAAACGATCGAAATCGAGGAATCAAACATGGCTCATTGGAATGGCGCGCAGGGGGCAATCATGACCGCCAAGGCTGATCTATCGATCTCACCCGAACAAAACCCGGTCTCCGGCCTCTACGTTTGGGTGATGCGGATTTGGGTGACTTGCGCGTTGGTGATCGTCGGTTCCGGGGTGGCGAACTTTCTGCTTTGCCAGTTCTTAGGCGACGTGAAATGAACAGGCCCGGCGCAGCATAATTATTGCCGCACCGGGCCGGTTGCCAGGGAGAATCGGGCTTGGTTCAACCGAGATGCCGCAGCATGTCCAGCGCGGGAAATCACGCCGACCACGACGTTGGCTCGATCCACCACAAAGAGGCGGTGAACGTTCAGCGCCACCATCTGCTCGGCGACCTGAAAGGCCGGCGTGTCGGGGTGGACGTTGAAGACCGCGGGCGTCATCACCTCCTGGACAAAGGTGGGGACCGGCTCGAAGCCGCCCGGCGTTTTTTCTCGCAGATTGATCAAAATATCGGTGCTGCTGAGCACCCCAATCGGCCGGCCCGATTCGCTGACGACCACCGCGCCGCTGATCCCCTTGGTGGTGAAAAAGCGAATCGCTTCATCGACCGTGGCATCCGAACGGACCGAGAGGGGGTTTTCGGTCATCAAGTCTTTGGCGGTCAGCTCCTCCAACTCGCAGCGAACACTCATGCTGGCTTTGGTGGTGGTTTGCATGGCTGGCCTCCGATTCAGTTAAATTCTTGATCGAACTCGGGGGACAAAAAGCAATCGCCGTGCCAGTCGCTCAAACATCCACGTCCCAAACGACAATCGGTCCATTTCCGCCCGCGGCCGCGGTCAAACCATCGGGTGCAAAATCCGCGCAACCGATCTCGCCGATCTCCCAATTGAAGGTCACTTGGCGTTTTTGAATCGCCGAATCCCAGAAATGAATCATGCCGTCGCTGCCGCCGGTGAGAACGGTGCGGCCGTCCGGCGAAAAGGTCAGCGCTCGAGCCGAACCGCCGTGGCCGGCTTTGAGCATTCCCGCGTCGGGGCCATCGGGCGGCCACCAAAACATTTTCCCGCTGCCCAGGGTCGCCACGATCGTTTCCCCGTCGGGCGAGTAGGCGAGCGACTCGCCGAAATCCTCGCCGATCAGCACCTCATCGACCGGGGCCTCTTGCGGCAATGGATTGAGCATCCGCAAAATGATGCGCGCGGGGCGATGGATCAGGGCCGCCAATTCGGACCCGTCCGGGCGCAGCCAATCTGTTCGACGACTTGATCGATGCGAAGCTTTTGGATCAGTTCGCGTTCGGGGAGTTTCCAAAATGTGATGTAGGGATCCTTCGAAAAGTTCATGCACAAGGTGGCGATCACGTTCCCGTTGGGAAAGACCGCGATGTTTCGAATACCCTTGCCGTGCCGCAGGCTCCAACCGCGGCTGGGGTGGACATAATCGTTGGCGTCGAGTTCGCCCGGTTCGCGAGGGAAGATGGTCAAATTCGCATCGCCGGCAAGCAAGCCTCCGCGCCCGCCAAACCCCGCGATGACGGTCAAGGAATCCGGAGTGAACGCAACGCGGGTGGCTCGTGGGCTGCTCGTGCGAATGCAGCGGACCTCGGCGCCCGCATGCACGTCCCAGATTCGGACGCTGCCGTCCCAGCCGGCGGAAGCCAGCCAGCGACCGTCGGGTGAAAATTTCAGCGACATCACCTGGCCGGTATGGCCCAGCAGCGAAAGCATGTCGGAATTGTACGGCCTGGAAGGGTCCGATCAGTCCGCGGCGGTGGAATTGAGGTTCCAATAGCAGACCGCGTAATCGTCGCCGCCGGATGCCGCCATGATCCCCGAGGGATGAAACGCCACGCTATTGACCACGCCGGTATGCCAGGCGAATGACTGCCTCTCGGCGTTCGCCGGATAGTCCCAGGCCACGATCGAACCGTCCTCGCGGCCAAGGAGCAGGAGCGGTTCGATGGGCGATGCGGCCAAGCAGCGAAAGGTTCCCACGCGGTCGGTCAGCATTTCGGCGGCTTGGCCGCGCGCCCATTCCACCTGGAGCACGCAGCGGGTCGCGGCGGCCAAAAGCGTCTCGCCGTCCTGGCTGAAAGCAATCGCCTTGGCGTCGGCGTCGCGCAGGCGGTGGAAAAAGATCGGCTCCGGGTCCGTCGCCTTCCACATCGCCAGGCCCGAAACTCCGCCGGCCGCGATGGTCGTTCCGTCCGGCGAAATGGCCAACGACCGCACCGGGCCCATATGCGCGTTGAAGACTCTCAGGGGATGCTTGCGGCGGTGCCGGGCGTCCCACACCCGGATGATGCCGTCCTCGCCGCCGCTGACCAGCAACTGGCCGTCGCGATCGAACGCCACGGCCTTGACCCACGAGTGATGGTCCTTCCATTGCTGGTGTGGCTTCCATTTTCCGTCTTGCTCGCGCAGCAGGAGCAGACTGGTCTCCGTGCCCACCGCCATCGATTGGCCGTCCGGCGAAAAGGCGACGCTGAAAACCCACTTCGCGCCCCAGTTGATTTTCACCATTCCGGTTTGCAAGGCGACATCCCAGACACAAACGACGCCGTCGTCGCCGGCGCTCGCCAGCCAGCGCCCGTCCGACGAAAAGGCCACCGCGTTAACGGGGTCGCTATGGCCGGTCAGCACCACCATGCAAGTGCACCTTGGGCGAGGTTGGATGAATAACCGCTCCAACCGTTACAATCGCTCAGCGCCAGAGATCACGGAAGGGATGAGTTCGGGTATCTGGAAACAATACCATGCAATTGATGAATTCGCACGATTTAGCGATCAGCGCCCGCTGGCGCGGCGAAAAATTCGGCCCGTCCGGCGGAGCTATTGTCCCGTCTGACGCTGATACCAGTCGCGCAGTTCAGTTGCATTTGGCGGCTTCAGGGCCATCAGGATGTCAAAGTGCGCCTTGGCTCGCTCGTTCTGGCCGGACCGCAGCAGGCAGGCAATCAGCCCCGTTCGCGCCTCGATGTTCACCGGATCGAGTTGCAGGGCGGCTTCAAACTCGGTCTGCGACTGCGTGAATTCGCGCCGCTCGGCGTAAAGGATGGCCAGGTGCTCGTGATGCTTGGCCAGAGACGGATTGACCTCGATCAGCCGCTTTAAGTAACCAATCGCCAATTCGGTCCGCTCCATCCGCGTCGCCAGATTGGCGGCAAATTCCAGCGCGTCTTCTCGATTCGGTTTTAGCTCCAAGCAGTTCTTGAATGCCTCCATCGCCTCGGAGCTTCGGCGCTGTGAATCCAGTACGGCTCCCAACGAAAACCATGCCGAGACGTCGTCAGGATGATCGCGCGTCGCTTGCCGCAGCAATGGTTCGGCGACCATGCTCAACTGCGCCGAGCTGGCGGGGCGCTGCAGCACGAAATCGCATAGCGCCACCCCCAGATCGCGGTCCGCCTCGGCCCGGTCGAATCCGGGCATCTCCGTCATGGTAATTGCGGATGGGCAAGCGGCCCGGGTCCGGCCGGTTCGGCTTGGACTGGTTGGGTTCCGGAATTCGCAGAATTCGATGGTCCGTCACCGCGGTATGCGGAATGTTCGCGCTGCCGTCCTTGCTCATGTGGCAATCGATGCAACTATCGTTGGCCTGCTTGCGCTTTCGCTGCGCGACGTCCATTTTGCATCCGTGCGACTCGTGGCACTGCAGACAGCGACCGCGATAAAACTCAACCCGCTCGTTCTCGTCCGGCCGGTGGTGCGGATTGTGACACGAAATGCAGCCGAGTTTTCCCTGGCTGGAAATGTAGCAGCGGCTCTGCTGCATTTGCTCGAACTGGCCCACCGAGCGATAACTCTTCATCATTTCCGGAACGAAAACGTGGATCGCCCAGAACTGGTCCAGCGGCAAACCAGGGCGAAAATCGAAGGCCTGGCGGCCGCGCCGCAAACCGCGGTGCTGCCCCTGCAGATGGCACTGCTCGCAAACGGCGTCGCGCAGCCGCGGCTCCAGCTTCGCCGGGTTCACGATCGTGTAGTCGTCTTTGTCGGGTTTGGCGCCGTTTTTGCGCTGCTGGACGTGGAGTTCGCCTGGGCCGTGGCAACGCTCGCAACCAATGCTCAGGCCGGTAAATGCCGGTTCATTGTAAGTGTTTTGAGTTCCGTCAACCGCGTTCGCCTGGTTGCAGTGACAATACAGGCATTTGACGTTAATGGGCCGATTGAATGCGCGCTCTCTTCTGAATAATTGGGTGAGATGTCCCAAATTCTCTTTTCCCCGTACCAGCTGATCGGCGACATGAACAGCCGGCCGCCGCGATCGACCAGATACGACTTGCCGCGCATTCCGGAGCCGACCGCGTATCGGGCCTCGCATTCGGTTTTCGTCAGCGTCTTTCCCGACGCGTCGCGCCGCTCCTCGCGGTGATAAAGCTTGCCATCCCGAACCACCACCGAGTAGACATTGCCGAACTTCTCAAATGGATTATGAGCTTGCGGTCCCAGCTGCTGAGTGCTCAGTTGTTCCGCGGACAATCCCATCGAGCGCCCCATCGGATGGTGCCCGTATTGTTTGGCGATGTCATGATGGCATTCGGCGCAGGCCGCGTCACCGACATATTTCACCTCCGGCCGCACGTTGCGATATGGCGTGTCAAAGGTCAGGGGGTCGTCGGAAGGCGACGATCCCGCCGGTGCGGGCGTTGAATCCGCCCACGAGGGAAACAGCCGAGGCCATGCGGCGATTCCCCCCGCCGCCAACACCACTGCAAGCAAGATTCCCAAACCCACGACACGGGTGCGACGCGATCCGGCATGCGACATGACAAACTTCCCGGCAACTCACGGTTGGCACCGACCGCGAGACGCTATCGACGTAACGACTTCCAGGGCTCTTCCTCGCACACATCCACCATTGCCGGGCCGGTGATCTTCGCGGGCGACAAAATCGCCAGCACGCGCAAGGTCGAATCGCCGACATTATAGCTGCAATGAACCACGTTCATCGGAACATGGGCGACATCGCCCGGGCCCATGATGCGCTGTTCGCGTTCCACCCACTGCTCACAGCGGCCCTCGAGCACGTAAATGATCTCTTCCATCTCCGGATGGCGATGAAAGGCGTGCCCCTGCCCCGGCGGAATCCGCACATGAACCAATTGCAACTGTTCCGCCGCCACCATGTCCGCCCGGCACAGCCAGTCGAGCGAGCCCCACGGCAACTCCTCGACTTTCATCTGAGCGGCGGTCACGAAACGCTGATTGGGCATGATGAACTCGCGGTGTGGCACAGCTGTAGCCGAGCTCTGCTCTGTAGCCGGGCTCTGCTCTGTAGCCGGGCTCTGCTCTGTAGCCGGGCTCTGCGAGCCCGGCCGGCCTCACAGAGGCCGGCTACAAAGGCTGTGTAGCCGGGCTCTGCGAGCCCGGCCGGCCTCACAGAGGCCGGCTACAGAAGGCCGCTGTAGCCGGCCTCTGTGAGCCCGGCCCGGCCTCACAAGCCCGGCTACAAAAGGCGCTGTAGCCGGGCTCTGCGAGCCCGGCCCGGCCGGCCTCACAGAGGCCGGCTACAAAAGGCTGTCGGGCCGGGCCCGGCCCGGCCTCACAGAGGCCGGCTACAAAAGGCTGTAGCCGGGCTCTGCGAGCCCGGCCGGCTACAAACGGTTGCGGCGAGCCGGAGTCTGTTCGCCGTTGCTGGTCCAAGGACCCAACGGGAACGCCGACGCAAGTCCGACGATTCCCAGCATCCCGGCGGCGAATCCGACCATCGCCCAGAGCCGCAGGTTGCTGAAGCCATAGGCATGCAGCCCGACTCCGAGCTTGGTTCGTTCCGAACCAACTCCCAGGTGGTGATGGCATTGCCGGCGATCGCCAGGAGAGCCATGCCGCGATCCTTCACCAGCCCACACCACCGGGCATGGAGAATCAGCGCGTTCCAGAGCACGATCAGGATGGCCCCATTCTCCTTCGGGTCCCACCCCCAAAACGGCCCCAGGATTGATCGGCCCAGATCCCGCCCAGAACCGTGCCGGTGAAACTGAGCAGCGTCGCGAAGCAGGCCACGCCGTAAATGATCTGGCCGATCACGCGGCCGAGTTCCATCGGGTGCGCACCCGGACCACCGATCAACACGGTCTTCTTGAGGGCGGCTTCGGGCGGCAACACGTAGAGTGCCAGGTAAACGAGCCCAACCGCCCCGGCGATATAGGTGGCCGCATAGCCGAGCGTGACCGTGGTCACGTGGGTCGCCAGCCAGAAATTCGTATCCAGCACCGCCTGCATCATCTCCAGGGTGTCTCCGCTGGTGGCGAGGTTGTGGGCGATGATGGTGGTCGCGAATCCCATCTGGCGCCGACGAAATTCGCGATGCCCATCGGTTTGATCCACTCCAGCACCATGCACAAGAGCACGGCGCCGAAACCGATAAACACGGCCGACGAATACAGATTCGTGACCGGCGGCCGGCCCTGAATGTACATCCGAGCCAGCAAGCCGAAGGTGTGAATCAGAAGCGTGAAGCCGATTAGCGAAAATGACGCCCAGCGGAACGGCGGCGAAAGCTCGCGGCTCCAGCCGGTCAGCAGCAAGCCGATCAACGCCAGAACCGCCGCGGAAACATACATCGCGATCGAATTGTAAAGCGGCGCGAAGCGATTGAAGAACACTTCCAATTTCAACGCGCTTTGCTGTTTGGGCGTGAGTTGCTCGGCGTTCTTCGCCAGGCTCGCGGCGGCTTCGTTGAAGCGCCACGTCCTTGTCTCGATAGGCATTGATCAGATTCATCCATGGAGAAAGTCCGGCATCTTCCCGCTGGAGCCGCTCGTTTTCCGGCTTCAACATGTTTAACTGGAAGCGTCCGATCTCCTCTTTCTTTTCTTTTGGGAGAATGTCAAAGCTGGGATTGCCGGGCTCGAAATGCACCCCAAACTTGGAGTCCGCCTTCGCCGCGGCCTCCTTCCTGGCCTTGTCAAGGTACTCGGCCTTTCGGTCAGCAATCGAAGTCCACTCGGATGCAAGAGACTCCGGCGGGATGCCGCGAAACGCGAGCTGATTGACGCGAACGAATTCCGAAAGCCGGCTGGCAAACTCCAACAGCTTGGTCTGATATAAGTCTCGGTTCTCCTTCGGCGTTTTTTCGGCTTTCTCCCGTTCCTTTTGCAGCGTCTCGAACTTGTCCTCCAGTTCGGTCAGTTTGTATCGAAAACCCGGATGGCCCTTCAGGCCGAGCACATTGCGAATCTGGTCGTTATCGATTTTGAACGTTTCGGTGGTCCAAAGCAGGCCGGTATGCCGCATCCGATTTCGGCTCGCTGCTGATCACCTCCATGAGCCACACGATCGCTGGATATTCCTTTCCATCCGCGTCTTTGAGCACTTCGCTGCTGCTGTTGAGCCGCAGCGTCGTCCGCGCGAGCTTGTCGAGCGGCTTCAATCGGCCGCCATCCACAATCGGGATCAAGCGGACAGTCTTCCAGTCGTAGCCGCCGTACTTTTCCGGCGACACGTCGGTGCCTACGGCCGAACTGAGCACGCGGAGCCCGAACATGACAAGAACCGCCGCGATCAGGATCGGCGTGCCATATTGTTTGACTGCATTCATCACGCGGCTCCGATTCAAACACTGGGACGAAGCAGGAAGCGGTAAAGGGCCAGTCCGAAATGGAACAGCATCCCGGCGGCCACCAGTCCGCAAGAGAGATATGGCATGAACCAGCCGGGATTGCTCACGACTTGCAAAATCGTTCCCCGGCTTCCGGAATTTGGCGGAAGAAATCCCGACTGATAGTACGTCTTGCCTTCATACGTCAGTGGGGCATTCATGTAGATCTCGACTTCGCGATCGACATTGCGAGTTGGGTCCACCATGTGAATGTGGCTGCGATAATCCTTTGGAATTTCTGTCCCTGGGTAAATGTCGTTCGTGAACTTGATCAAATGGAACTGATACGGTTCCGGGACTTGCTTATAGCGAAAACTCAATTCATACTTTCGACCGCCAAAGTCAATCAACTGACCCTTGAAAAGCGTTGATGCCAGGTAGACACCCCGGTCCGCACCGTGTTCTTATCAGTTAGGCGGACATACATGGACGGCGAGTCTTCCTCCTGCTCGGTGTCCACGCCGCTGACTTCCGGCTTTTCGACCACGTGATTTCTCTGGCCGATTCCGGCCGTTGCGAGGTTTTTGGAATCGAGCCCATCCTTTTTTTCCGCCGAATTGGCGTAGTAGGCGAGCACCTCAACATCGACCGGTAGATTGGGATCGCTGATTTTCCGGCCCTTCTTCAGGCGAGAGCCGGGAATCGCGGCAACCTTGTCCGTGTTCGGGTCCGTGACATCGATAAACGCCAACTCCATCCGGCGATTATCAATCAATGTGCTCGAGGGTTTGCCCTCCTCGATGATCATTTTGTATTCCACCGCCGCGACGCCAGTGAGAAACTCGCCCAGCATCATCACGATCATGCCGATGTGAATCAGCCACACGCCAATCTTGGTCCAACTCAACTTGAAGCGGACGATGTGAGCCGAGATCAGATTGATCAGCAAAAGCGAGCCGATCAACCAGCCGCCCGGATAGGGGAAGCCGCCCGGCACCTTCACCGTCGGATGGGCGAAGATTTGGAACGGAATCCAAACGAAAAGCGATCGGAAATAGCGATCGACCACCGTCCAGACGCCATTTTCGACCTGGGCCAGGGTTCCGAAAAAGACGAGCCCCATGCCGATAATCAGCAGGACAACCGTCAGCTTGAGCGATGCCATGTATTGCAGCGCTTGCCAGGCGGGATTGACCGGCTTGCCTTTCGGGGCGGCGTTCACGGTGGGCACGGGCGCGATCGGCGGGAGTTTCGTCCCCGGTCGAACCGCGGTCACGGCCCCGGGCCGCGATTTCTTGCTCATATTATTTTCCTCCGCCAAAGCGGATCGATGCACAAACGCTTCAAACGCCGGCTTTTGTTTGCCGACCAATTCCGGCGGCCCCGTCATTTTGACAAACCACGATGTGCTGCCGCGAGGGCAAATCACGCCCAGAAGCTGAACTTTTTTTTCGGTCTTAGGATCGATCCCGGTGTAATCGACGAAGGTCGATTTCACTCCGTCCATGTCAATGATCTGGCCTTCTTTTTCGGCCTCTGCATTCGGCAAGCTCGGCAATCCCACCTGCCCGCGCCAGCGATTGACATTTTCCGCGACTCCGGTCGGCCGGCTGGGAAGCGGCATCAACGTCGCCTCGGCGGACATGCCGCCTTCCTCGACGCGAAGCGCGGCCAACGCCATGCGCCCCGGCTGCGAGACGTCTTTCCAACCGTCCGGGACTTTGAACGTGGGAGCGCCTGAATCCTCTCCATGCGGATTTTCGCCGGGCTGGGCTTTCCCAATCGTTTCCACGTCGATGGCGTCGGTTCGGGCGCTCTCGAAATCAATGAGCCAGGCTTGGCTGCCGTCGATCGTCTCTTTCTTGATCTTTTCGACGTCTGCGGCGTTTAACGGCGGCAACTTAAGCTGTTTGCGCCAACGATTGATGTTCTCAATCACATTTTCCGGCTGCGACCCAAACTTGAATACCGTCACCACCTGATCATGCGGAAGCCGAAAAGATGCATAACGCATTCCGGTGCCCGGATCGTGCGTCCAACCCTCGGGCAACGTCCAGGTGATCTGATCGGGATCGTCTTTCGAGAATTTGACCGAGCGCACGAACTTCCAGAAAACGTCCGCGTTCTTGGTCGTGTCGTCGTACTGCCCCATCAGCTTGAAGAACCAGGTGGCGGAATCGGTCGGGATCATCGCCGCCAACAGCCGCTGCTTCTCGCGCGGAACCTCGTAGACGCGCACCGGCTCGTCGGCGCAGCCGGCGAAGAAAAACGCCGCAAGCGCAAAACCCGCGAGCAGGGCTCCCCGGCGGCGGAGAAATGAAACCATGTCTTTCCAACGTCGAAAGCTTTGAAACCGGCCGTCGCATTCGGCAGCCGATGACTTCATTATAAAAGGTTCGCGCTCAAGTGAATTCAGGCGGGAAACTTAAAGGCGGGCACTAGTCAGTTTCGCAAGCCGGACGCGGCCAATCAAGGGCAATTCAACTCTTCGCTGCGGAATCCTCATCACTGGGCAATGTCACCGGTCCGGGGCGATCGAAATCGAACTCAGGATTATATTCAAGCCGGCGACCCTCAATCGGCTTTTTCCGCACCGGGGGCTGCGGCTTGGACGCCTGCCGGCGAAACGCCCGGGTCGCTCCCCACCTTGCGAGATTATACACCGCCAGCACCAGCGAAATGATCGCGACCATCATGGTCTGCCGGCTCGGCCCGATGCCGGAAAACTCCTTCCCCGTCAGGTTGACGATCAGGAGCGGCAGCCCAATGAGCAGCCAGATGAACGTGTAAATCAAATTGTATTGCACGGCTTTCCCTGCGATGCCGCGGTTATTTCTTTGGCGGAATCATCTTTTCCACCGCGGCGAAGATCTCCTTGATCGCCGCCTCGTCGAGCTTCTTGTCTTCCGTGAAGGTGAAGCGCTTTTCGACCTTGTGTTTATTGTAGACCAGCACGGTCACCGCGTGCTTCTTGATGTTGTTGATCGCATCGTCGTTGGTCACAATGCCGTATTGCTTCACCGGTTGGGCTTCTTTGTCGCCCAGGCCCAGCGACATTTCGCCCTTCAGGCCCAAGGTCGTTACCAGGCTTTCAATCGCCCCGACCTTGGAGTCGCGGTCGAGCTGTTCGAGAAACGGCTTGTCCAGCGACAGAAAAATCGCGAAGGTCTGGAATTGATCGGCCTTGTGGGCCGCGGCGAAGGCGTCCAGTTTGCTCATGAGCACGCCCAGCGGATCCTCGGCCCGCGCCGGCGGTTGCAACGCGATGATCGCCACCGCCGGGTTCAGTCCGGTTTCCGTAAAGAAGCAGTGGAAATGCTTGGCCCGGGAGCCGTTGACGGCGTAAACCCGAAACGGACCGGGCAAAAACTGCCCTTCCTGCCCCGTGGATTGATTCCCGTTGGGCTGCTGAGCCGGCGCGGACAGGCCGCAAACGAGGGCAACAACGCAGGGCGCGATCAAACGGCGCATTCCGGGTATCTCCAGATTGTCTGCAATTTAAGTAAACCTTATTCCAGGGTTGCCGAAAAACCGCTCCGCGTCAAGCCCTTACGGTTGACGGACCCTTCATCCAGTTTACATAATGCCATCGTCCCCCGAACTTCGCTCGGCACCCATTTCGCACGGCGGTAGATGCTCCCATGATGAACATGCACAAACTGAAGGTGTTCAGTGGGCGTGGAAACCGGCCGCTGGCGGAAAAAATCGCCGAGAATCTCGGCGACTCGCTCGGAAAGCTGCTCCTGGCCGATTTCCCCGACGGCGAAATCCGCGTCGCCATCGAGGAAGATGTCCGCGGCCGCGACATCTTTATCGTTCAACCGACCTGCCCGCCGGTGAACGATAACCTCATGGAGCTGCTGATCATCATGGATGCGTTCAAGCGCTCCAGTGCCTCGCGGATCACGGCTGTCATTCCCTACTACGGCTACGCTCGACAGGATCGCAAGGACGTGGGCCGCGTGCCGATCACCGCCAAGCTCGTGGCCGACCTGCTCACCCGCGCCGGGGCCGACCGCGTGCTGACGCTCGACCTGCACGCCGCCCAGATTCAGGGCTTCTTCGACATCCCGGTCGATCACCTCTACGCGGTGCCGGTCATCAAGGAGGCGCTGACGAAATTGAACATTCCCCCGAGCGACTTTGTGATTTTGAGCCCGGACGCCGGCAACATCAAAAAAGCCTTGATTTATCAAAAGAAACTGGGCGGCCAGTTTGCGATCGTGGACAAGCGCCGCCTGAGCGCCACGCAGACGGCGCAGGCGAATATCATCGGCGCCAGCTTGCAGGGCAAGGTCGCCGTGATTTTCGATGACATGATTTCAACGGCCGGAACGCTGGTGGGCACTGCCGAGGCCGCCGTGCAACACGGCGCCCGCAAGGTCTACGCCTGCGCGACGCATGGCGTGCTCTGCGGCGACGCCATCGCCCGCGTCCGCAGTGCGCCAATCGAGCAAGTGATCATTACCGACAGCATCCCGCTGACCGAAGAAAAGCAGCTGGCCAAAATCCATGTGGTGTCGGTGGCGCCGCTGCTGGCAAACGCCATCCGCAGCATTCACCTCAATGAATCGGTGAGCCGCTTGTTCGAATAGCCCGCCGGCAAAGTTCGAATACTTGATCTAATGTTCACTATTCGGATCAACAAAGTAGGGGGAAGCGAAGGGTGGTACGCGCGCACGGCTGGCGCCCTATGGCACCCTTTGCGTTTTCCCAGTGGGAAACGAATGGACCGAGCTTCAGGTTACCGTAGCGGCGGCCTCTGGCCGCCGCGCGTTCGGTCGCCAGGCCACCGCTACGAAAAATTGAAATCGGCTCGAAATCCGCGGCCGTTTACTTCTTCGATGGTGCCGCGCCAATGGATTCGCCGCCAAACACCACGTGGCCGTCGCCGGTGACGAAGCGAATGATTAACTCGCGATCGAGTTCGGAGAGATTGATGACTTTATGGGAGGCTTCGATGGCCTTCTTCTCGTCCGCTTCCTTCGCCTCACTTAGCGCTGCTTCCTTCTGGCGCTGGAACATGTCCTCGACGAGCGGTCCAGTTGGCGATTTCAAATCTCGGAACGCCGGCATGCGATTGTTGGCGCCGTACTTCAATGGACCGGCAGGATTAAACAGAAAATCGCGCAGCCATTGAGCATCGCCATAGCCATGGAAATCGGGACCTTCGAGTCCCTCATCCGGTGCGCTCTTGTAGCCGTGGCACTTACTGCACGTGGACTTGTACAGCGTGAATCCCGGCGCTTTCGCATCGCTACCGCGGGGATGTGTTGCCAGCCAGGCCGCGATCGTTTCGAAATTCTCGTTGATTTTCGGATTCGATTGCGCCTGCTTCCGCTTGTCTTTTGAAAAGCCGGCCATGGTTCCAGACTTCAGGTGTGACCTTCCAAAGTACTTTGGACCGTCTGCATTCGTCAGTAGACCCTTAATCCAATCCTTGGTCCCGAAACCACTCAAATCGGACGCGCTCGCATCCTCCTTCTTGAACTCCTCGCCGTAGCTGTGGCAGGTCGCGCAATTCGTCTTGAACAGTTCCTTCCCCTTGGTCATCGGGTCATTTCGCAGCAGGTAGCGCGGGCCAGCGGCCGGAATGCCATCGCTCGCCAGTTGGATCGCACGCTTGGCGCGTTTGTCGGCGGCTTCAATTTCTTCCTGGAATTTGCTGGCCTCCGCGGTGCTGTAGCGGTTTTTCGCCACGAAATCTTTCAGACTCTTGTACGGCTCCTTTTCGAAGGTCGATTCGCGCTGATCCTCGACCCAGGCCTGGGCGGTTAAATACGCCGCGCCGCCGAGCAGGGCAATCACGAAAAGCACGCTGGCAATGTGCGCGAGGATCCGCATTTTCCCGTGCCCGAACAATGGCAGGAGAAACAGAATCAAGGCGATGCCGCCGGGGATCACCACGGTGCCGATGAGAACTTTGGGACCTTCAAAATATTTGAGCAATTGGAACAGCGACAGAAAGTACCATTCGGGCCGGGCCGGGTAAGGCGTGTTCGGATCCGCCGGGGCGTCCAGATTGGCGCCGCGGCCGTCGCGGCCGGCGTGGGCGATCTTGTCGTAAAAACTTCGCTGGGCCACCGCGCCGTCAGCGCCGGCGGCCGGCTCTATCTTGTGGCCCCAGCCATAGACCACCAGGCCCAGCATGATCGCGAAAATGACCATACCGACGACCATGTCGCGGAACGCCTGATCAGGCCAGAACCAGCCATCGCTCTTGGCGTTTCTCGGCGTGGTGATGCCATGCCGCCGAAACACCCAAATATGCGCGACCAACAGCGCGATCAAAATGCCAGGCAAAATCGCCACATGCAGGCCGAAGAAGCGCGTCAGCGTGTGATTCCCGTATGCCGGTCCGCCGACGATGATTTTTTGCAGCGGTTGGCCGATCACCGGCAACCCGCCGGCGATATTCGTCGCCACTTGCGTGGCGTAAAAGCCCTTTTGATCCCACGGCAACAAATATCCGGTCAGGCTCAGACCCAGCACGACGCCCGCGAGGGCGAGGCCAAGCCACCAGTTCACTTCGCGCGGCTTCAGGTGCGCCCCGGCGATCACGACTTGCAGCATGTGCACGCCGAGCAGGACCACCATCGTTTGCGAGCCGAAATGATGCAGCCCGCGAATGAGCCAGCCGAAATCCATCTGATACTGAATGAAATAGACGCTGCTCCAGGCGGTGGTGTCGCCCGGACTGTAGGCGGTCATCAGTAACACGCCGGTGATCAGTTGGATGCTGAAGACGATGACCAGCGCGCTACCCCAGACGTAGCGCCATTTCGCCCCGCCGGGGATATGCTCCAGCAGCATCGCGTCGATGACATTGCCCAGCCCGGTGCGATGATCCATCCAATCGCGCAAAGATCGAATCACGATTTGCTCTCAAATGAATTACGAACGAACGGTTTTCGCCGGCGAGTTCTGATAGAAACTCTGGAATTTCACTTGAACGATTTTGTCCTTGGGGTCGCTCGGATCGTCGGCGAGTTTCAGTTCGAGCGTGTCCATGTTGCGCGGCGCGGGATTGGTGCGACCCGCCACTGGAGCGGCGCGAACGCCATCGACATTGAACGTGCCATTGTGGCATGGGCAGACGAATTTCTCGCCCTCCCAGTTCACCGAACAGCCCAAGTGCGGGCAGGTCGTGGTCCAGGCCTTGACCGATCCGTCTTTTTGCTTGACCAGCCAGACGCGGCCGACGATATCGTTCGGATAAAGCGTCCAGGCGTCGCGGCGAATCTCGCGAACGGCCGCCTCGAATGGCACGCCTTCTTTCAGTTCGCTGAGCTTGGTCACGTCCTTGAAATCGCCGGGCGGCGCGGGGCGATTTCGCGGATCCAGCAAGTAGGCTAGGGCCGGCACGCCGAGCGTCGCGCCAAAGGCGGCGCTGAGCCCGCAGGTGATCATTTTCAAAAACGAACGCCGGCCCGGTTCGGGCGACTTAGCGGCAGCATGGGGATTCATGATTGATCCAACAGGAATATCTAGGCGGGTACGTTCATCCTAGCCCGCCTGAACATCGTGTCAACGCCGCGGTCCTGTAGCCGGCCGGCCGGGCTCACAGAGCCCGGCTACAGTTTTCTGTAGCCGGCCTCTCTGAGGCCGGCCGGCCACACAGAGTTACAGTTTTCTGTAGCCGGCCTCTCTGAGGCCGGCCGGGCTCGCAGAGTTACAGTTTTCTGTAGCCGGCCTCTCTGAGGCCGGCCGGGCTCGCAGAGCCCGGCTACAGCCCGGCCGGGCTCGCAGAGCCCGGCTACAGAAAACTGTAGCCGGGCTCTATGAGCCCGGACCGGGCTGAGGCGCCTCGAGCGCCTCGGCGACCGCGGCCAGAACCGTGTCGCGCGCTTTGGCGATCGGCCCGGCGGCGGTGGCGCCGGCGGCGCGGGCATGCCCGCCGCCGCCGAGTTTCTTCGCCAACTCCGCCACATTCACCTTGTCCCGCGACCGGAAGCTGACTTTCACCTGGCCATCCATCTGTTCGATGAACATCAGTCCGACCTCGACATCGGCGATCGACCGCGTCTGCTGTACGAAGTCCTCGGTGTCCGCCGGCACCGAGCCGGTTTCCGGGTAGTCGCTTATGTGGACTTCGGTGTAAGCGACTTTCCCATCTTGCACCAATCGCAAGCGTTCCAGAATCCGGCCGTTGAGCCGCATGCGGCCGAGCGTATTTCGCTCATAAAGCTGTTCGTAAATCCATTCCGGCTTGGCCCCGGCGATCATCAGTTTCTCGGCCAGGGCGAAGGTGTCGGCCCGCATGTTGCTGTGGCGAAACCAGCCGGTGTCCATGGCCACGGCGACAAACATCGATGTCGCCGCGGGCGGCGAGGGCGTTTCGCCGAACGCCTCGAACGCCTCGTAAACCAGCCGGCCGGTCGCTTCGGATTTCACATCCACATGGCGAATCGCATCGAGATCGTCCTGCGTGAGGTGATGGTCGATGACGAACTTGGGCACGGCTCGCTGCTTTAAGGGAGTGCCGCAATCGCCCAGTTGGCTCCAAGTCCCCGTATCCAAAACGATGATCGCGTCGGCCTTCGCGAAGGCATCGCTTGCAGTCGTGTGACGTTCGACCCGCTTGTCGGGATCCATGAAATGGTAACGCTCAGGAAATCGGCTGCCGATGACAATGCGGGCTTGCTTGCCGAGCTGTTTGAGCAGGTCGCCCATAGCCAATTGCGAACCGAGGGCGTCGCCATCCGGCGCACGTGCGTCAGCAGCAGAAAGTGATTGGGCGTGCGAACAAAATCGATGAACGGTCGCCAGTCGAGCGGCATGCAAATTCCTTTCCGAGGGAAACAATCATTCTAAGCCCGCTGCGCGGAAGCGACGAGGCATTGACGGAATTCGCGGATTGGTTAGGCTGAGCGATTCAAACAGCGACTTTGAGGAAGCCGCAACAATGGAAGCCAACGCATGGAAGCGGTACCTCGGCCCGGTCTGCGCCGCGATCGGGCTCCACCTGGTGCTCCTGAGCGCCTTCCTGGCGGCGCCCAAATCTCACGGCGATCCTTCCGCTTTGGTTTGCCTCCCCGACGACAAGGTCGGTCGGCATCCGTTCGAGCATGTTCATGTCGGTTTTGGGCCTAACGGCTACGACGGGCAATATTCCTACGCCCTGGCGCAATCCCTGGCGGCCGCATTCGCCCGAAACCGTCGCCCCGCCGGGCTATCGCCATCTTCGCTTGCTGTATCCGGCGATCTGTTGGGCGATCACCCGCGGGGATCCTGTCGCGCTTTTTTGGGTGATGCCATTCGTAAACCTCCTGGCGATCGCCGCGCTGGCCGGCCTGGGATCATTCTTCGCGCTTCAATGTGGCCGCAGTCCCTGGTGGGGATTGTTGCTGCCGCTGTTTACGCACTCGGGCCTGCCGCTACTGAGGGATTTGACCGACCTGCTGGGAACTCTCGGCGCATTCGGCCTAATCGTCGCCTGGCTGAGAAAATGGCATCCCGGCTGGCTCGCTCTTTGGGCCGCCCTCGCCCTCTTTGCCCGCGAGCAAAATCTGGCGGTCATCGGAATTATTGGTTTCCTGGCGCTTTGGCAGCGCGACGGGCGACGCGCGATTTCGCTCGTTCCCGCGTGCGTTCTTTGGCTGGCTTGGGTCGTGACTCTGCACCAATGGTACGGCGAATCGCCATTCGTCACCGGCAACTTCGGCCTGCCGTTCGCCGGGTTTGTGCAGCGGCTTTCGATGCCCTTTGATCAATCCGGCCGAATTCCGACCCACGGACTGGCGATGATCTGGATCGGCCTGCAATTGCTGCTCTGCCTGGCGATTCCATTCCTCAAGTCGGATTGGCTGGTGAAATTGCTCGCGTTTGACGGTGCGGCATTGATCGCATTGGCCGGCTGGCCGATTTACGAGCATTGGTATGGCTCGCTGCGGGTCTTCACCTGGACGCCGCTGGCGATCTGGATTTGGGCCGTGCAGTCCGGTCGATCGTGGCCCGCCTGGCTGACGCTGCTCGCCCTTCCCTGGCCGCTATTGGCCGTTGCCTCCGTCTGGCGATGATTCGGTTGTTGCCGGAGACTTTCGCCTATTTGGCCGGTTCCTTTGTCGACTCGGGTTTCTTTGGCTTTTCGAGTTGCTTCATCAGCTGGTCGCGAACCTTCATCAACTCGTTACGGGCCTGTTCCAGCGATTTCAGGTCGAGTTCAATCTGGACGGGGCTGACAAAGCCCTTCTGGCTCATTCTCTTGAGCCAAGCCGCGCGATCCCGCCATTGTTGGGGGTCGAGATGGAGGTCGAATTCGAGGCCTTTGAGCTTTTCCTTGAGTTCGTCGGTACTCGATTGAGTCGCCCGTTTCGCCTCCGTGGGCGTGGGCAGTCTGGGCGTGGCCTGACCGACTTTTTCGGTGTCCCGGTCGAGCTTGGCGATGATCGCTTCGATCATGGTCAATTGTTGTTTGTCGCCGCGCACCAAAACGCTGTTGGTGCGATCATCGCAGGAAATCGCCAGGTTGCGTGAATCCGGTCCCTGGAGCAACTCCTTAAGGATTTTCGCCAATCCGGACGCTTTCGCATATTTGAGGCTGTAAACCTGGATTTCGGGGCCGCGGTTTCGGGCCCCGTCTTCGTTCCGCATCGCCTGCACTTGCTTCAGCAGCGCCTCGATGCGCTTTTCCAATTCGGCCACGCGGCGTTGGGCCTCGTCCGCGGATTTGGGCGGCTGGGCCGTCACAACGCCGGCCAGCATGAACATCATTGGAGCAGCAATCGCAAATCGGGAAATCATGACCTGTCTCCCTAAAGCGGAACGACCGGGGATTGGCAATCACACGATAGCACGAAAAACCCGCGGCACAAGATGCCGCCGATTCTCGATTGGATTTCGCAACTGGAATTTGGGATATACGCGCTTCGCGTCTAGGGATCGTCGCGGCCGCCTGCGCAGAACGGGTTGCAGCGGCAGATGCGCCAGAGGCCTTTTGCCGCGCCGACGATCGGGCCATATTTCCGGACCGCCAGGATGAAATACTCGCTGCAACTGGGCTGATAGCGGCACGCCGGCGGCAACACCGGCCGGATCACGTACTGGTAAAAACGAACCAGCACGATCAAGAGGAAGGACAGGGAATTGGATAACACCTGGATCATTTCGGATTCGAATCGCGATTCAATCTCTTCGCGGCGAGCGGTATCAGATTGCGCACCGATTCCATCAGATCGGTCAGTTCCGGCACTGCGCGGGCCGCGGGGAATCAGGATCAGATCCATGCCCGTCGGCAGGTCGGCTTTCGTCAGGCGGAACGCCTCGCGATACAGCCGGCGAATTTTGTTCCGAACGACAGCGCCGCCGACTTTTCGCGACACCGACATCCCGAGTCGGTTGTGCGGCAGCCCGTTTTCGCGGGCGTAGACGATCAGCCGCTCGTCGCTGACCGAGCGCTTGCGATCAAAGGTGCGCCGAAAATCGCTTTCGCGTTTCAGGTGCTCCCAGGAGCGAAAGCCCTGGTCGGGCATCGGCGCGCCTATCCCCGTGGGGTTTGCGGATTCAGCTTGGCGAACTCCTCGATCAGTTCGCGGCTGCGGGCATCGATATTCTTCGGGACAATGATTTTTAACACGACGAACTGATCGCCGCCGGCGATCCCCATGCCTTTGAGCCGCAGCTTGGCGCCGCTGGAGGTTCCGGGCGGCACCGTGACGGTGACGCTGCCGCCGTCTAGCGTCGGCGCGTTGACTTTCGCGCCGAGGACCGCCTCGGCCAACGAAATCGGCACATCCACCAGCAGGTCGTCGCCCTCGCGGCGAAACCGGGCATGCGGCTCGATATGAACTTTCAGCTTCAGGTTGGCGCCGTTTTGCAGCAGGCCCTTGAGCCGCAGCGACTGTCCGTCTTTAGCCCCGGCGGGAATCGTGACGCTGACGGTTTGACCATTCACATCCAAATCGAGTTTGCCGCCCGTGGCCGCGGTGATGAATGGGATCGTTACCTCGTGTTCAACATCCTCGGCGGGCGCGTGCGCCGGCGTCCGCGTGTTCGGCCGGCGCTCTGGCGCCGAACGGCTCGCCGCCAAAGTCGAACGTATACCCGCCCGGCCCTCCCCCCGCGGCGCCGAACTGCCGCAGGAGGTCTTGCAGGAAATCGTCGCTCGGCGTGCCGCCGCTAAAGCCGCTGAATCCGCCGAACCCGGCGCCGCGGGCGCCGTCGGGCGAGCCGAATCGATCGTAATTCGAGCGTTTGGCCGGGTCGTTCAGGATCTCGTAGGCGTTTTGAACATCCTTGAACGTGGCCTCGGCCTCCTTGTCGCCGGGATTGCGGTCGGGATGGAGCTTCCAGGCGAGCTGGTGGTAAGCCTTGGTGATGTCCTTTTCGGTCGCATCGCGGGAAACGCCAAGAACTTCGTAGGGATCGCGAGCCATGGCGGTGTTTCTATCGATTCGGCGTGGGGAATGATTTTCGTTGCATGCTCTATTCTACGCTAGGAAAATGGAAGCAGCTTGAAAGGAAAAAGAACCCGGATGACCGGAATAACGCGGGATAATCCGTGTCATCTCCATGTCATCCGCGTCGATGATCAATCTGGGAGGGTCACTCGCCGACGTACGGCATCAACGCCATGAAGCGTGCCCGTTTGACGGCCTGGCCGACCGCCCGCTGAAATGCGGCGCAATTGCCGGAACGTTTGCGGCTGAACAGCTTGCCCTGGCCCGTGCACATCTTTTTTAGCGTCTGAATGTCCTTGTAATCGACAAACGCCGGCCGCGGACAACCTTCCTTCGTGCAGAAACGGCAGCGACCTCTCCGCCCCTTGCCCAAGTTCTTGCGAATCATTTCCACCTCTTAAATACAGCATTCGGCAGAAGGTGTAATTTAGAAGATCGACGGGTAAATTCCAGGGACCGGCCCGCAAATTCCAAGCAAATACCAAAATCCAATCCCAACGCTCCAAATTGGGACTTTGGAGCGTTGAGATTGGATTTTGGAATTGCGCGAAGCGGCGGGTTGGAATTTGGAATTTGTGCGCGGCGTTTACAATCCAATTTCCTTTTTCATGTTCGTGTACCAGTTGCTGAACCAGCCGGTCTTGACCTTGGACATGCCGGTTTCTTCCATGATTTCCACGATCATGCGCTTGACCTGGATGTCATTTTTCTTGCCGGCAACCTTGTGTTTCATGTTCTGGAAGATCAGGTCGAATTCCTTTTGATCGATCTTGCCGTCGTTGCCGAACGCGGTCTCAACCTGGGTTTTCATTTCCTTGATCAGGGCACTTTCGAGGACGTAGCCCTGATGCTCGCAGACCTGGGCCAACGCGGCCCGACCCGAATCGATGCTGATCCCCTGCTGAATCGCGACCTGTAGGATTTCGCGTTCCTCGTTGCGATCGACATATTTGTCGTCGTAGGCCCGCAGCTTGATCTCATCGACAAATCGTTTCTTGACTTCTTCGAGGGACATAACTTACCTCGCCTTCGAGTTGGGACAGGGGCTTTTTGGGCGGGGCCCCCGGACCGGAGTTTCACGCTACCCGTCCGCCTTGGCGGTCCGTAATGAAGGGTTGTTCGCGCGAAATGCTCTTTCATTTGAGCATGGCCACGGGGATTATATGAAGCGGCGTTCGCAATGGTCAATTTTGAATCCGAAGTCGCCGCCCGCTTTGCGGCTTCAAGTAGGAGCGACATGAGCCAGTCCGCCAAACCGGGCCAGGGTCCCGCCCCCGGCGCCCGCACCGCCCTGACGCTGTTGTTGGCGATCAACTTGTTCAACTATATCGACCGGCAGGTGCTGTCGGCGGTGCTGCCCAAGCTGGAACTCGACGCCAGCATGTTTTCGCCGACCGACCCGTGGCTGAAAACCAAGCTCGGCAGCCTGACCACCGCCTTCATGCTCAGCTACATGTTCCTGTCGCCAATCTTCGGCTGGCTAGGCGATCGCGGCTCGCGCTGGCTGGTGGTGGGCGGGGCGGTCATCCTTTGGAGCCTGGCCAGCGGCGGATCGGGCCTGGCCCCCGCGTTTATCGTCTTGCTGCTCACTGCGCTGCTGCGTGGGCGTCGGCGAGGCCGCATATGGCCCAGTCGCTCCGTCGATGCTTTCCGATCTCTACCCCGAGTCGCATCGCGGCAAGATCATGGCCTATTTCTACTTGGCCATTCCGGTCGGCATGCGCCCTGGGCTTCGTCGTCGGCGGGCAAGTCGCTGAGCACTCGGCCTGGGGCTGGCGCGCTCCGTTTGTCTGCGTGATGGTTCCAGGTTTGGTGCTGGGTACGATCGCCCTGTTCATGCGCGACTACCGAGCTGCCCGACCCGCCGCTGCGACTGCGCAGCTATTTTGAAGTCGTAAAAGTCGTGTTCAAAGTTCCGTCCTGGCGGATCAATACCATCGCCTATACCGCGATTACCTTTGTCACGGGAGGCGTCGCCGCCTGGGTGCCGGCGTATGTGTTCGAGCGCGAGGCGCGCTTTCAGGTCACCGCCGAGGCGGTCACCAAGCTGGCAGATAAGCGGGCCTCGGATAACGTGACTCCCCTGGTGCCGCCGGAAATGATCGAAAAGCTGAGGCAACTTCAAAGCCCGGAGGAACTCAATGCGGCGCAATTAAAAGCCAAGCTCGTGACCAAGTTAACGCCCGAGGAAATCGAGCAATACAATTCGCGCATTTTTGACAGCCTGGTGACGCCGGGTTCGATGACGACCGGCAAGATCGGCTTGATTTTCGGCCTGATTGTCGTTCTATCCGGGCTGTTCGCGACGCTGCTCGGCGGCATTCTTGGCGATATGCTGCGCTCCCGTTTTTCCGGCGCCTATTTCCTGGTCTCCGGCGTGGGCGCGCTTGCGGCGGTGCCGTTCTTCCTCGGGATGCTGTTCCTGCCGTTCCCATACGCCTGGGTCAGCCTGTTCATCGCCGTCTTTGGCCTGTTTCTCAATACCGGGCCATGCAACACGATCCTGGCCAACGTGGTCCCGGAGGAGATCCGCGCCACGTCGTTCGCCATCAATATCCTTTGCATTCATTTGCTCGGCGACGCGATTTCGCCGTTGATCATCGGCCGGATCGCCGACGTGACCAAGAGCCTCCAGGCCGGATTTGTCCTGTGCACGCTCTTGATTGTCGTCGGCGGCGGCGTGTGGATTCTCGGCGCGCCGCACCTGAAGCGGGATACGGAAGCGGCGCCGGGGCTGCTGAGTGAAGGGAGACCAGATTAGTTGATTTGTTTTTTCCAGTTTACGTTTCGCGCTCGCCAGGTGCCGCATGGGCGCGAAACGTAAACGCACGGGACCACTCTTGCCCCCTCACTAAAATATCTCCATCGAAACGACACCACGGAGATTGCAGCCATGTCCGAGAAGCTCGAATTCAAGGCCGAACTCAAGCAGCTTCTGCACCTGATCACGCACTCGCTGTACTCAAACCCCGAGATCTTCCTGCGCGAACTGATCAGCAATGCCAGCGACGCCATCAACAAAATCAAGTTCGATTCGCTGTCGCACGACGATATTCTCGAAGACGACAAAGACTGGAAGATCAAGATCTCGACCGACAGGGAGGCGGGCACGCTCACCATCTCCGACAACGGCGTCGGCATGACGCAGCAGGAGGTGATCGACAACCTCGGCACCATCGCCCGCTCGGGCACGAAGGCGTTCCTCGAGGCGATCAAGGCCCACGCCGTTGACAACCGGCCTGACCTGATCGGCCAATTCGGCGTCGGCTTCTACTCCTCGTTCATGGTCGCCGACAAGGTCACGGTTCTCACGCCGACCGGGCGGCGCCGCGCGAAGGCACGCGCTGGGAGTCCGACGGCCAAGGCGAATTCACCATCGAGCCCGCCGAGAAGCCGCGCCGCGGCACCGATGTCATCCTGCACCTCAAGCCCGACGCCAAGGAATTCCTCGATCCCTGGCGGCTTCGCCAGATCGTCAAAAAGTTTTCCGACTTCATCGAGCATCCGATCGTCATGGACGTCGAGAAAGAGGAGAAGGAAGGCGAAAAGAAGATCGAGGAGGAGACGCTCAACTCGCGCAAGGCGATCTGGCTGCGGCACAAGAACGAGGTGAAGCCGGAGGAGTACGCCGAGTTCTACAAGCAGATGACGCACGACGACGCCGAGCCGCGCGAGGTGATCCATTACACCGGCGAAGGCGCAGACCGAGTTCAAGGCGCTGCTCTTCATCCCCGCCCACAAGCCCTTCGAACTGGAATGGGGCGAGCCGAAAACCGGCCTGCGGCTCTACATCCAGCGCGTGCTCATCATGGATCAGTGCGAGAAACTGCTGCCGATGTATCTCCGCTTCGTCAAGGGCGTCGTCGATTCCTCCGACCTGCCTTTGAATGTCTCTCGCGAGATCCTACAGCAAAACCCGCAACTCGACGTGATCCAGAAGAGCGTCGTCAAGAATGTGCTCGATGGCCTCGCAGCGATAAAAAACACTGAGTACGAAAAATATGTGACCTTTAATCGCGGCATGGGGCCGATCCTGAAGGAAGCATTCCACTCGGATTGGCAGAATCGCGAAAAAGTGGCCGACCTGCTGCTGTTCGAATCGCTTAAGACGCCCAAAGGCGAATACACGACGCTATCGCGTTATGTCGAAAACATGTCCGCCGATCAGAAAGAGATCCATTACCTGATTGGCGAATCACGCGAACAACTCGAGAATTCGCCCTATCTGGAGCGGTTCAAGGCCAAGAACGAAGACGTGCTTCTGCTCTCCGACCCGATCGACGAGTTCGCGATTCCCTCGCTGGGCGTTTACAAGGGCAAGAATCTGCAGGCGGCCGATCGCGGCGAGATGGATGACTCCAAGCCGGATGAAAAAACCGTCGAGGAGTTCAAGGGCTTGCTGATGTTCCTGAAAGAGAAGCTTTCCGACGCGGTCAGCGACGTTCGCGTTTCGAATCGCCTGACGGACAGCGCGGCGGTGCTGGTCGCCGACGCTGGTGCCATGACCGCCCATTTCGAGAGACTTATGCAGCGGATGGGGCGCATGGATGAAGCCGGATCGAAGCGCGTGCTGGAATTAAACCCGGCGCATCCCGCGATCCTGGCCCTGCGAAATCTTCACTCGAAAACCCCCGACGATCTTCGCATCGAGGGCTCGGCCCGCTTGTTGCTCGACCAGGCGGCGATCGCCGAGGGATCGAAACCAAAAGACCCAGCGGCCTTCGTGCGCCGGGTCAACGAGTTGCTTGTGAAGGACCTAACCTGATCGAGCATTACCTCAACTTGGCTTTCTTGACCGCCCTCTTAACGGCTTTTTTGACTTCCTTCCGGACGACCTTTTTCACGGTTTTCCTCTTGGGTTTCTTGGCCTTGCCGTTGGCCGAAGGCTTCTTGCTGTAGCGCGGCTGAAACAGTTGCACGTTGAAGTCGCCTGGCACTTTGAAATGGGTCACGAGGCCGTAGCCATGATCGGCGACGGCGTCCACGAACTCGACCCCTTTCGCCATCAGTTGCTCGACAGTCTTGTGGATGTCATCGCAATAGAAGGAAATGTCGTGAGTGCCGGATTCCGCGCCTTTTTCCACGTCGGCGGGGTGGCAGCCCATTTCCGCCTCGGGCAGATCGAAAATCAGCCAGCCCTGGCCCACATCGCTCGCATGCAGATCGAGCTTGTCGCGAAGGAATGCGCGCAGGGCATCGGCCTGCGACGTGTAAAACATGGTGTGAACGCCTGTGATCATTTGGTTTTCCTTTTGCGAGTCACGGACTTCTTGCGCGCTGGTTTTGGTTCGGGTTCAGGATTGTCGAGCTTTGCCACGAGCTTTGCGGCGCGATGGTACGATAGCTTTCCTCAATCCAACAGCGGAACAGGTCGGTCGGCGGGCGCTTCGCCCGCGGGGAATCGCACCGAGACCCAACCGCTCTTGCTAAGGCCATAGCCGGTCGGGGCGGCCCAGGGAAATTCGAGTGCCTCCTCGCGCGATTCCGGCAATTTCACGCTGAAAGTCAACTCCGCGGGCGTCTTGTCCGCCACGCCCATGAATACAAAGACTTTCCGATTGACCTTGGCGACGCTTTCGCCCCAGGGATGCTCCTCATAGGCGCCGGGCAAGCCCAATGCGAATTCACGCAGCGACTGCCAAGCTTGTGTCAGTTCGTGGCTCATCATAATAAGCAAACCATCCAACAACAAACAATCGGATTCTTCTCATCTGGAGAAATCTTCATGAATGTTGCGGGCGGCGCCAACAGCTGTTGCCTGCTGCAACGGACAATCGACGCGAAAAGTTCGTCAGCTCAGAGTGGAATCAACGAGCTGGAACTCCCAACTCGCTCGCCAACTCGATTCGCGTGAGTTGAGCTTCGATCCAGGTGCGGTAAAGCCGTGACTTCTCGTTCGCCAAATCCTTTTCCGATGCGAGCACCTGCGCGACTGGTCCATTCGTTTCGGAATTGGCGGCATTCTCAATCAGCACCGAGGGCGATCGCAGGGCATCGACATTTTGTTGTCGTTGAATGATCGCCATCTCGACCAGTCGCGTGCCGATGCGATAGGTTTCGGCGAGCGACCGCAGTTTTCGCAGATTGGCCTTGGCGGCCGCGGCCGCCTCCGGATTCTTGATCGCGCCGGCCACGGCGCGCTCCGCCTGCTGGCGATCGCCGCCAAGTAAATCGACTTTTTGGAATGACAATGGTTCGACTTGCGGCCAATTCGAGCGCAGTTCGTCCATGCGTTGGGCCAATCCGCGCAACACGACCGAGCCAAATGCCGCGGCGACATGGCGAAACATGTCGGCCTGCCGCTGCGCCGCGTCGTCCTGGTCCTTCCAGGGCATTCGTTCATAACGCCTCAGGGTCAACTCGAAGCGGCCGAGCTCGATTTCAAACTCGGCTGCGTTCAGAAGTTTTTGGCCGGCAGGGCTCAATTGTCGGCCATCTTGCTCCAGGTCAATCTTGTCCGCCAGGATCTTTCGCCGTTCCTCGGACTTGTCCTGCAGCAATTGAGCAATGTCGCGGTCCGACTGCCGATGCCAGTAATCCCAGCGTAGCGCGAAGTCCTTTCGGAACGAGGTGTCGCGAAACGCCTCGGCCGACGAAATAATGCGGCTCATGGCTCCACGAAGTTTTTGCACGCTGTCCGGATCGTCGTACTTGTTGACCTCCTTGCCCATGGTTTCCAGGTTCTGGCCGACGCGCTCGAATTTTCGGACCTGCAGCCGCAACGCGCCAAACGTCGTCTCTTCCAATTCGCGCACGCGCTCGGGCGACACGTCGGACTTGGCTTGATACTGATCCAGCGCATCGAGGTGCTCGCGGTCCTTTTTGAGCAGGTCGATCCGAGTTTGCAGCAACTCGCGCTCAACCTGCCGCGTCTGGGCGGCGGGAACGAAGCCGGCGTCGCTCAGGGATTGCGCGAGTTTGAAGAGCGACTCGAGCGACGCCGCGTAGTCGCGCGTGGCGTCGAGTTGCGTCTTCAAAAGCAGCGTCGGCAGATAATCCCGCGGCGACAGGGGCTTGGGCGGCGCCTTCGCCTCGGGCGGATCGGCTTGCACAACCAATGTCGAAAGGACAGCCGCGACGATTGCGATGCGAAACATGCCTATTCCCATCCCGTGCCCGAACGACTGGAACAAGCCGCGAAATCGGTTCACTTGCTATTCTGGCCATCTTTCAAATGGATATGCAAGTTGAGCGCCATGAACTTTTTGCGAAAACGGAACACGTCGATCGCTAAAGCCGGAACCGCCAAACCCGTCATCGCCCATAGTTGGTGCGAACTTCAACCGCGACTTCATTTTCGCTGGCGACGATGAGCATGTAATCCAGATTCCAGGTGAGGCCGAATGGGAGCCAGCGCAAGCGGAAATTCGCATTGGAAACATTGACCGCCTTGTCCTTGACGGGAGCGGTGGTCGGTTCCTTTCCGGCGGCGATTTCATCGGAGGCTTTCATGAACGCCTCGACCTTGGCTTTCGAATCGTTCAGCGACGAAAGATCGAGAAGATAGGCGCGAAAAGTCGGACCATTCGATTTCAAATCGACATACCGCGCCTGAGACCACGATTTCCGGCTGCTGAACCAACCGCGCGGTTCGGGAGAACGCGGCAGAATCATCACGCGCTCGAACTTCTTGATCTTCGGTCCCAGGTGGACCATGTGCACGCTGTCGGCCGGCTTGCCGATCGGCGAGAACAACAGCGCGACGAGCAAGACGGCGACGATGAGCCCGATCAGCCAACGAAGATCAAATCGTAATCGGCGACGAGCCATCGGATGAAACCGTCAATTGCGGGTGTCGATTGTGGGTCCCTATTCAAATATGCGAATTCGATTGAAGGGTCGGCGATTACGTTTTTTCAACCTGCTTCTCGAACACGATCACGTGCTGCCACGGCAAATCCTCGTATGTCTTCGCGTGTTTCATGTTCGGAAACTCGGCCATCTCCTTCTTGACCTGCTTCTCGCTCATCTTGTGCACCAATTTGATCGGCACGTCCGGATCTTCCATTCGGTACTCGACGAACACGAGCCGCCCGCCCTTCTTCAAGGCTTTGACCATGCCCGCCGTCATTTCGTACGGGAAGGAAAACTCGTGATACACGTCAACGAGCAGAATCAGGTCGAGCGTGTCGGCGGGGAGCTTTGGGTCCTCCTCGGTGCCGAGCACGCGGATGATGTTTTCAACCTTCCGTTCTTTGGCGCGCTCGGCGATAATCGCCAACATTTCCTTTTGAATGTCCGTCGCGTATACCTTCCCTTTTTCGCCCACCAGTTTCGACAACTTAAACGTGTAAAATCCGCTGCCCGCCCCAATGTCCGCCACGGCGTCGCCGGGCTTGAGTTTGAGCAGCGGCAGCAATTTGGCCGGCTGCTCTTCCTTTTCGCGCTCGGGGCGATCGAGCCAGCCGGCCGCCTCGTGGCCCATCACCATCGCGATCTCGCGGCCCTTGTAAAACTTGCCGATGCCGTTGGGATCATGAATCCGCCGCGTCTCATAGATCGGTTTCTTTTTCGGTTCGTCCGCGAAGAAGAAGACCGGCGCGGAAAACAGGCAAACGAGAATCGGAGTGAATTTCATGATAGGCCTCGTTTGAGAACGTCGAGCAGGCGGTCGACCTCGCCGGCGGTATTGTAATGCAGCAGGCCGATGCGCACCATTCCTTGCGGCTCCAATCCCAGCGATTCGCTCAGGGCCAGCGCGTAAAAATTACCGTGCCACACGAAGATCCCATGCCTGGCGAGCATCTCCGCCATATCCTTCGCCGGCAATCGGTCGTGCATGATTGAAACCGTCGGCACGCGCTCTTTGATCCGATTCGGGTCGGTGATGCCGAGCACTTTCACGCCCGGGATTGTCGTCAGACCTTCGAGCAGGCGCAAGCCGAGTCCGCGTTCATAGTCGCCGATCTTTTGGAACGCCGAGCAAAGCTTGGCCCGGCGATCGATACCATCGCCAAGATCGGCCAGGTAGTCGATGCAGGCGCGAACGCCGGCGATGCACTCGAAGTTTGGCGTGCCGGTCATCCAACGATCGGGGCAATCGTTCGACGCCGGGCGAACCTTGTACGGGTTCAGTTCCTCCAGCCGCTTTCGCTTGCCCCAAAGAATGCCGGCATGCGGCCCGAAAAACTTGTACGCCGAGCACACCAGGAAATCGCAGCCCCAGGCTTCGACATCGATCAGGCCATGCGGCCCGAAATGCACCGCGTCGAGAAACACCTCGGCGCGCGACGCATGGGCCAGATCGATCAATGGCCGCACCGGGTTGATCGTGCCGACCGCGTTCGACGCGCAGCCGATCGCCACCAGCCGCGTCCGCGGAGTGAGCAGCGCGTGCAGTTGATCGAGATCGAGTGTGCAATCGTCGGTATGAATGCGAATGCGCTTGACGGTCGCGCCGCGATCGCGCGCCGCCATGATCCAGGGAGTGACATTGGCGTCATGATCAAGGTCGGTAACGATGACTTCGTCGCCGCGATGCCAATTCGCGGCCAACGCCCGGCTGAAGGCGAATGTCAGCGTGGTCATGTTCGCGCCGAAGACGATCGAATGCGGATCAGATGTTCCGAGCAAGTCCGCGGCGGCACGATGCGCGTCGATCAAAAGCGCATCATTTTCCACGCTCGTCGCGAAGACGCCGCCATGATTGGCGTTGTGATGAATCAAGTAGTCGCCGATGGCGTCAACGACTCGCCGCGGCGTCTGGCTGCCGGCCGGCCCGTCGAAGTAGACCGCCGGCTGCCCGTCGAGGCGGCGTTCGAGTGCCGGGAATTGTGCCCGGACGGCTTGAATTGGAAAATCACTCATTTCACTTCTCGCGCAAAGGCTGGAACCGTCTCCGCGTGGCCATCCGCGTAACTCAGCCGCCAATAGGGAGTCCACACCAGGCCAAAATTGCCGACGCGAATATCTCCTTTTCGCGGCGTCAGAAGGATGTCGCCATAGGCTTCGCCGATCGGTTGCCAGGTTCGGCGGACCTTTTCCTGCTTTTCCTGCCAGTCGGCGTCCAGATCCTGCAACGCCTTGCGATCTTTCGAAACTTGGCGGCTTTGCGCCTTGGTGCTCGGCCCAAGCACAATCTTCGAAGGGCCGGGCTTGAACCAACTCATCCCCGGAATGTTCCAGATAAACGACGAGGCCGGCTGCGGTGTTTCCTCCGGCGGCAGCTTCGCCGCTAATTTTTGCCGCTGCGTCTGATATTCCACCCGCGCCTGTTCCAATTCCACCTCGGCCCGCCTGCGCACGTCGTCGCGGCAGCGCGACTGAAACGCCTGCACGTCCTCGCCAAGATCGCTGCGCAAACCGAGTTTCGAATGGCTCTCATACAAGGCGATCTTGGCGCTGGAATAAAGAAAATCGGCGAACGACTTTTGCAAGGCCTTCAGCTTCTTCACGGAATTGATCGACTCGGGTACTTCGGACCACTGGGCGTTGTCATTTGGCCCGTCGGCGAGTTGCCCGGCGACAGTCAGCGCCGAGGACCAGTTGATGTTGGGATCGCCATTGGGCGGATCGGCGGCCAGGCGATAGCCGCGGCGAAACTCCAGGCCGCGCTTCTTGTCGATGAAGTCCACGTCGCCAAAGGCCAGCAGCATTGCCCGATAGATCAACGATCGCTTGGGCGGCGGCGCGGCATTCGGATCGGCGATCGTCGCCACGGGCGGAACCACCGGCAAATAAAACGGCGTCAGTCCCGGCGGCAAGCCGGGCGGCACATGCGTGGCCGGCCCGATTCCCGACGCCGTGCCCGAATGCGCCAGCCGCTCGCGAAAGCCGCGATCCTCGGCGCGGGCCCGGGCGGAATCGCTGAGCGAACTCGCCGGCCGCTCGGTCGCCAGCTTTTCCTTCACCGGCTTCATCATCTCCGCCACTTGCTCGCGCGTCATCGGGCCGCGGAGAAACGAAAGCGCCGCAGCGCGTCTGCATCAGGATCGGTTTCGGTTGGTGCACGTCGTGCAGTAGAAAAACGCGGGTGCCCAACGCCGAAATGACGCTGTCGAGATAGCCGCGATCGCTGAGCGTGCCGCGTTCGGCGGCGACGCCCTCGAGTCCCTCGATCAGCCGGGCCTTGTCGCGCTCGGTTTGCAGTTTGCCGATCATCCAGGTGCCGGCGTTGGACAGCGCTTTGTAATCGAGATCGACCGGGTTTTGCGTCGCGAGCAGAATGCCGACGCCAAACGCCCGCGCCTGCTTGAGCAGCGTCATCAACGGCGGCTTCGTCGGCGGATTCGCCGGGTAGGGTGGGATAAAACCAAAGACCTCGTCGAAGTAAACGATCGCTCGCAGGCTCGTGGTCCCCGGTTGCTTCCGCGTCCAACTCAACACTTCCGACAGCAACAAGGTCAGGAAAAACATCCGCTGCGTGTCGTCGAGGTGCGCCAGGTAGAAAATCAATTGTCTGGGTTTATCATTTCGCGCTTGGAGCAACACCGATAAATCCAGCGGATCGCCCTCGATCCAAGTGGCGAAGCTTGGCGACGCCAGCAGGTTGTTCAGGGCCAGCGCGAGCTTCAATCGCTCCTTTTCGGGATAGAACGTGTCCACATCGAACGCCCCGATCGTGCGGATCGGCGGCACCTGAATGCGCGCGATCAGTTGCGCGAGATCAAGGTCTTCGCCCTTGCTCCAGGCGTTGAGCAACAATTGCGAAATATAGACATGCTCGCGCGATTGCACCGGGTCGGCGGAGATGCCGGTCAGCCCCAGCAGCGCGGAAACCACTGCATCGAGCCGCTGGGCCAACTCCTCACGCGGCAAGCCCGGCTCCGGGGCGGCGAAGGTTTTCAAAATCGCCAATGGCAAACCAGCGTCGCTACCCGGCGTGTAAATCAACCAGTCCGACGATTCCTTCAGCCGCCGAATCCGCTCCGGCGACTGCATCGTCTCCTCCAGGCCCTTTTTCCAGCGCTCGGAAAGTTGCACTGCGTATTCATCGAGCGTGAGCTTTTTTAAGCGGGCGTCTTCGGGGTTCAGCCAGCGGGCAAAGTCGCTCGGCGCCAGTTCGGGAAACTGCAAGAGTAAATTCGTGAGGTCGCCCTTGACGTCGAGAATAATGCAGGGGATGCCGTCGATGGCGGCCTCTTCGAGGAGATTGATGCACAGGCCGGTCTTGCCGCTGCCGGTCATGCCGACGACGACGCCATGAGTGAGCAAATCGCGGGCATCGTACATCACTGGCGGCCGATCGTCGCGCACGCTTTTTGTGGCGAGATCGAACTCGCGACCCAAATAGAACGACGCGGGACGCTCGATATCAAACGATTCTGCCACGTGACTGGTCCGGAATGGCCACGAAACGGGACAGGGAGATGATAGGTTCGCTGATTCGAACTGTCCCGGTTCGGCAATTTGCCGCCAAGGAGAGTCGTCCCAGTGCACCAGTCAGATCGTGCTTGAATGCCGATATCACATCTGATATCGCTTGACGAAGATGTTTCGTTCATTGAAGGCAGGGAATGCCACGATACGTGCTGCTCATCCCGTTGAATTACAGTGACATGAGCCGGGTTCGCCAAATTGCTCGACCAGGAATCAATTTATCTCGAACGTGTGGAAAGCACGGTTGAATTCATTCCGCCGCATGCTGCCGAGGAGGACTGAAATGAAATCCAAAGAACGGAGAATTCTCGAGTCGGCGCGACAAGTCGCTCTCACCGCTGAAACCTGGGCCGACCTTTCCAATGCCCTGTTCGATCCCGAAGAGGGACTGGTGGGCAAGGCGTACCCGTCGCGGGCTGATCGGTTGAAATTCATGAAAACGCCAGAGTATCGCGCTATTCGCGAACTGATCGACGCGGCTCAGGATCGGACCGGCTTCATCGATGGCGCCACGCCGAAGAAAAAAAACGGTCGTGTCTTGGTGCGCTTGCCGGTGACGCTTCACGCCGCCCTTGAGGCAGAAGCCAAGCAGGAACGAGTCAGCCTCAATCAGCTAATTGTGGCGAAGCTGTCAATGCGACTATCAAAGCTCGCGGCGGGATGAGATCTAGTAATGACCTTTGATTACTAGTGCTTCACTTGCTGAACGGCAGCGCCGCCTCGAGTTCGGATTCTTCCTCGTCTTCCGGCTCCGGTTCGCGGGGCGGGCGCATGTCCTTAAGCCACTGGATGACATAATAGAAGACCGGCGTCAGGAAGATTCCGAACAGCGTGACTCCCAACATGCCGGAGAAGACGGCGACGCCAAGCGTCTGCCGCATTTCCGCGCCGGCCCCCTCGGAGATCATCAGCGGCACCACGCCGAGGATGAATGCAAACGAGGTCATAATGATCGGCCGCAAGCGAAGTTGGCAAGCCTCGAGCGTCGCCTGCTTGCGCGGGACGCCGGATTCGCGCTGCGCCTTGGCGAATTCGACGATCAGGATCGCGTTCTTGCAGGCCAGGCCGACGAGAACCAGGAATCCGATCTGCGTGAAAATGTTGACGTCGGACTTGGTCATGACCACGCCGCCGATCGCGCAGAGCAAGCACATCGGCACGACCAGGATTACGGCGAGCGGCAGCGCCCAACTTTCATACTGGGCGGCGAGCACCAGGAAGACCAAAATCACGGCGAGCACGAAGACCCACATGGCGGTGCTTCCGGTTTCAAGCTGCAACAGCGCCAACTCGGTCCATTCGGTGCGCATCGATTGCGGCAAGTCCTCGTTGGCCGCGCTTTCCAGATGGGCGATTGCCTCGCCGGAACTGGTGTTGGGCCCGGCGTCGGCGTGGACCGCCGCCGACGGGTACATGTTGTAACGCGTCACCATCACCGGCCCGCTCACCGGCCGCACCGTGGCAAAGTCGGCCATCGGCACCATCTCGCCCGTGCTGTTTCGGATTTTCAATTGCTTGACATCCTCGATCGTCTGCCGAAATTCGCCCGCGGCCTGGACATTGACCTGCCAGGTGCGGCCGAAGCGATTGAAGTCGTTGATGTAATAGGGCCCGATCGTCGATTCGAGTTGCGTGCGAATGTCGTCGATCGAGACGCCGCGATCCTTCGCCTGGGCGCGATCGATGATCAGTTCGAGCCATGGCGTATTGGCCCGGAAGCTGGTGAATAATCCCTGCAACTTCGGATCTTCCGTGCCGTTGATCACCGCTTGCTCGGCGGTTTTCTGCAAGGCAAACGGGCCGTTGTCGCCGGTGTCCTGCACGACGATTTTCGCGCCGCCGGCGGTGCCGAGCCCCTCGACGGGCGGCGCCCCGAAGATGTTGACATTCGCCTCGGGCACCTCTTGCTGAAGTCGTTCCTGCAACGCCTCGGCGATGCGCGTGGCGGACAGCGACGCATCGCGGCGGCTTTCAAACTCGTCGAGCATCAAATAGAGCGCGCCAAAATTCGGGCGCATTGGCGCTCAGTAAGATCGACTGGCCGGAAATCGCCACGGTGTGTTTGACGCCCGGGGTTTGGAGTGCGATCTCCTCGACTCGCCGCACCGCCTCGCGCGTTCGCGTTACCGAGGCGGCGTCGGGCAACTGCACGTTGACCAGCAGATAGCCTTTATCCTGCTGCGGAATGAAGCCGGTCGGTGTATGCGTGAAGCCCCACCAGGTCAGCCCGAGAAGCCCGCCGTAGACGATCAACACGACCGCGCTGACGGTCAGCAATCGCGAAACCGATCGCGTGTAGGCGTTGGTGGACCAGTCAAACGCCCGATTGAACGCGCCGAAAGCTCGGCCCAAGAGCCAGTTCATCGGCCGGCCCAGCGTCAAAGCCAGGATCAGCGCCACAAACGCGCCGATCAAGATCGGACCGCCCACGCGCACCAGTTCTTGAATGTCGGGCCGCATGTGCCAATTCATGTTGGCGACGGCGGTCGGCGTCAAATAATGCAAGCCGATCTTGTGGCCAATCCAGCCGCCCATCGGCACGAAGGCAAACCAGGGCAGCGGCTCGAACACGCCCTTGGTTCGCCGTTTCAACAACAACGCCGAGAGCGCCGGGCTGAGCGTGAGTGAGTTGAACGCCGAGATCACGGTTGAGACCGCGATCGTCAAGCGCGAATTGCCGGAAAAACTGGCCAATGATTCCCGTGATGAACGCGCACGGGATGAATACCGCCGACAGGACCAGACCGATCGCAATCACCGGCCCCGACACCTGGCCCATGGCCTTCAGGCTCGCCTGCCGCGGCGCCAGGCCATGCTCGATGTGATGCTCGACGGCTTCCACCACCACGATGGCGTCGTCCACGACGATGCCGATCGCCAGCACGAGGCCGAAAAGCGTCAGGTTGTTCAGGCTGAACCCGATCGCCGCCATCACCGCGAAGGTGCCGATGATGGCGACCGGCACGGCGATCAGGGGGATCAACGACGATCGCCAGTTTTGCAAAAACACCAGCACGACGATCGCGACCAGCACGATGGCGTCGAATAGCGTCTCATAAACTTCATTGATTGATTCATTGATGAATGGCGTCGTGTCGTAGACGATTGAGTAATCGATGCCCGGCGGAAACCGATCCTTCAGTTCCTTCATCCGCTCGCGGACGCGCTTGGCCACGTCGAGCGCGTTGGAGCCCGGCAACTGGTAAACCGACAGGGCGACCGACGGCCGTTTGTCGAGCGTGCAGGTCTGGTCATACGACTGCAGCGCCCATTTCGATGCTGGCGACATCCTTGAGATAGACCAGCGTACTACCGCTGTTTGCGCAGGATAATGTTGGAAAACTGATCGGTGTTCCGCAGGCGGCCCAGCGTGGTGATGATGTATTGCGTCACCTGGCCCCGCGGCGTCGGTTGCTGGCCAATCTGGCCGGCCGCCACCTGCACGTTTTGCGCCTGCACCGCGGCGATCACGTCCTGGGCATTCAGCCCATAGGCCGCGAGCTTCTGCGGATCGAGCCACAGCCGCATGCTATAGTCGCGCTGGCCGAGATAGGTGATGTCGCCCACGCCGGGAAGACGCGACAGTTCGTCGCGAATCTGAATCGTGGCGTAGTTGCTGAGTTCCAGGTTGGTGCGATTTTGATTATCGGCCGCAAACAGATTGACGATCATGAGCACGTTGGGCGATTTCTTCTTCACCGAGATGCCGCGGCGCTTGACCAGGTCGGGCAGGATTGGCTCGGCGAGCGATTCGCGATTCTGCACCAGCACCTGCGAAATATTCAGATCGGTGCCGGGTTTGAATGTGACCGTGAGCGTGTAGTTGCCGTCGTTGGTGCACTGCGAGGACATATACATCATGCCCTCGACGCCGTTGACCTGTTGCTCGATGGGTGCGGCGACCGTGTCGGCGACCACTTGCGCGTTGGCCCCGGGATACGACGCCGACACCTCGACCGTGGGCGGCGCGATGTCCGGGTACTGCGCCACGGGCAGCGTGAACAAGGCGATGCAGCCGCCGAGCACGATGACGATGGACATTACCGACGCGAAGATCGGCCGATTGATAAAGAAACTCGAAAACACGTTGCAGCCTCAGTCTTGATGAACCGGGAGCGAGCCGTCGTCCGGCTTCACTTCGCCATTAGTGCCGGCAGGCGTTCCGTTGAGCGAATCGCCATTGGCATGGTGCGCAGTGATGGAACCGTTGGCCGCGGCGCCGTCCGAATGAACGATTTTGGCGTGGCCATTTCCCGACGGCGCGGGAAGCGCGGGCGACGCCCCGGCCGAGCGGCTCGATGCGACGCCATTCGCAGCAATTGAGGAACAGCCAAAACAGGCCCAGCGTCATGCCGCGCAGGACATAAACCAACACGCGTTCCATCGCCTTGAACCGCGGCGACGACAGCGCTCGCGAGTCAACGAAGCCCTCGATGACGTAGAAGAATACCGGCGTCAGGAAGATGCCGAACAGCGTCACGCCGAGCATGCCGCTGAAGACGGCGGTGCCCAAGGTATGCCGCATCTCGGCCCCGGCGCCCGTGGTCAAGAGCAGCGGCACCACGCCCAGGATGAAGGCGAACGAGGTCATCAGGATCGGCCGCAAGCGCAGCTTGCACGCCTCCAGCGTGGCCTCGCGGCGAGTCAGGCCGCCTTCCTCGTGCTTGTGCTTGGCGAATTCGACGATCAGGATCGCGTTCTTGCTCGCCAGCCCGACCAGCACGACGAAGCCGATCTGCGTGAAGATGTTGATGTCGCCGCTGCGTGACGCCAGACGCCAGTCAGCGAGCCGAGGATGCACATCGGCACGACCAGAATGACCGCCAGCGGCAGTGCCCAGCTTTCGTACTGCGCCGCCAACACCAGGAAGACGAAAACCACCGCCAGCGGGAAGATCAGGTTGTTCCAGATGTTCTTCGCCGCGTCGATCTGCATGTAGTTGATTTCGGTCCACTCGAACGCCATGCCCGGCGGCAGCAGTTCCTTGCAAATCGCTTCCATCTCCTCGATGCCTTCGCCCGATGAGACGCCGGGCTGGTCGAGCCCAGGATGGCGGCGGCGGGGTACATGTTGTAGCGGCCGATGTTGATCGGCCCGCCCTGCTCCTTGACGCTGAGCACGGCGCCCAGCGGCACCATTTCGCCGCGGGAGTTGCGCACCTTCAGTTAGCTTGATCTTGTCCGGGTCGTCGCGGAACTCGCCCTCGGCCTGCACGACCACCTGCCAGGTTCGGCCAAAGCGATTGAAATCGTTGACGTAATAGCGAGCCGAGATAATACCTGAAGCGTCTTGAACACATCGTTGGGATTGACGCCCATCGTCTGGCATTGGTCGCGATGCAGATCGACGTACAGTTGCGGCGTGTTGGCGCGGAAGATCGAAAACAGGTTGCCGACCACCTTGCGATTCTCGGCGGCCCCGGTCACGACGCACTTCAATTGGCTGCGCATGTGGCCGGGGTCTGGACGCCCATGTGGCCGGGGTCTGAGACGCGCATGTCGGCCGGGGTCTGAGACCCCGGGTACATCGCGAATCCCGGCCTCATCGAGCACGTCGTCGATCGCCCGATCGAACAGTTCCTTGGCCAGGAACTCATGGTTCTTCAGACCTTCGAGCTTATCGAGGAGGGATTCCGGAACCGGCGGGTCCGTTTTTGCGCAAAGAAACCAGCGACTGCTCGCTCAGCTTGAACCGGCCGGTGTTGCCCGCGGCCATGATCCGCTCGATCTGACGCTGGAGTTCGGCCTCACCCAGGTCATTGCGATCCTCGATGATGATCTTGAAGCCGCTGGCATTGCCGAGACCTGACACCGCGGGCGGCGTGAATAGCGACGCCTGCGCCTCCGGCACTTCCTTGTCGAGCACCGCCTTCACCCGATCGACCACCGTGAAGGCGTGCATTGACTTGTCGCGCCGCTTTTCAAATGGGTCCAGCATCACGAAAAACTGGCCGAAATTCGAACCATTGGCATTGAGCGTAAACGATTGGCCGGTGATTTCCGTGACGTGCGCCCATCCCCGGCATCGGCTGAATGATCTTCGCGATATGGTCGGTCGCTTGCTGGGTTCGCTCGAAGGCGGCGGCGTCGGGCAATTGCACCGCCATGTAGAAGCGGCCTTGATCCTGGTTGGGAATATACCCGCTCGGGCAGTTGTTTGTATTCGTACCAGGTGAGCCCGAGCAGACCGCCGTAGAGCAACAACATCAGCGCGCTGCCGCGCAGGCTCCAGCCAACGATTTTCAAATAGCCGGCTCGGCCGCTACCGAAAGGTCCAATTAAATAGGCGGAAAAACCACCCCAGGGCAAAATCGAGCCCGCGGCCAATAAAATCTTTTCGCCGCCGCGCGGCTGCAGCAGAATCGCCGCCAGCGCCGGGCTGAGCGTCAGCGAATTGAACGCCGAGATGACCGTCGAAACGGCGATGGTCAGCGCGAACTGGCGGAAAAACTGGCCGGTGATGCCGCTGATGAACGCGCAGGGCACGAACACCGCCGACAGCACCAGGGCCACGGCGACGACCGGGCCCCGACACTTTCCATCGCCTTGTGCGCCGCTTTCCGCGGCGACATCCCGTTTTCAATTTGGTGCTCCACCGCCTCGACGACCACGATCGCGTCGTCGACGACGATGCCGACCGCGAGCACCAGGCCGAACAGCGTCAGCGTGTTCAGGCTGAAGCCGATCGCGGCCATGGCGGCGAAGGTGCCGACGATCGCCACCGGCACCGCGACCAGGGGAATTAACGCCGAGCGCCAGTTTTGCAGGAACACCACCACCACGATCGCGACCAGGATGACCGCCTCCATCAGCGTGCGAATGACCTCGTTGATCGATTCCTGGATGAACGGCGTCATGTCCAGCGACACGGTGTAGTCGATGTCTTCGGGGAATTTCTTTTTCAGTTCCTCCAGCTTCGCCCGCACGCGCTGAGCCGTGGCGATGCGAATTGGCCTCGGGCAGCGCCCACACGGCCAGGCTGGCGTTGGGACGCAGGTCCACCTTGCTGGTCGTGTCCATATTGCGGCGCCGAGCTCGACGCGGCCGACGTCCTTGATGTGGACCGGCGGCCCTGGGAATCGGTGCGAATGACGATGTCTTCGTAGTCGGCCGGGTCGCTCAGTCGGCCGAGCGCGGTGATGGTGAATTCATAGGGCTGGCCCGTGGGCGTCGGCTGCTGGGCGATGTGCCCCGCCGCGACCTGCTTGTTTTGCTCGCGCAGTGCGTTGGCCACGTCCAAAGCAGTCAGGTTGAGGGCCGCCAGCTTGTCCGGATCGACCCAGATGCGCATGCTGTAGTCTTGCTGGCCGAACTGGATGCAATCGCCGACGCCCTCCACGCGGGCGACCTCATCCTTGATCTTGATGGTTGTGAAATTGCTCAGATAGAGCTGGTCGTATCGGCCGTTGGGCGAATAGATGGCGATCACCAGCAGGATGTCCGGCGAGCGCTTGCGCGTGGTCACGCCGGCCTGCTTGACCACGTCGGGCAACAGCGGCAGCGCCAGGTTGATGCGGTTTTGCACCAAGCACCTGGGCGAAATTCAGATTGACGCCGGGCTTGAAGGTGACGGTCAGGGTGTAGGAGCCGTCGTTGTTGGACAGCGACAGCATGTACATCATGTCCTCGACGCCGTTGACCTGCTGCTCGATCGGCGCGGCCACCGAGTCGGCCACGTCCTGGGCGTTGGCGCCGGGATAGTTGCACGACACCATGATGCTGGGCGGCGTGATCGGCGGATACTGGGCCAGCGGCAGATTTACCACGGCCACGATCCCCGCCAACGTAATGACGATGGACAGTACCGAGGCAAAAATCGGTCGCTCGATGAAAAAATGCGAGAACATAAGGCCGGCCTACGCCTGGGGTGCGTCAACGATCGCTTTCGCCGTCAATGTCTCGTGGGGATTCGTCCGTGAGACGCCGATCTACGGCGCCGGTTTGGGTTGCGTGGCTTGCTTCTCGGCTAACAGTTGCACCAGCGTCATTCGCGGCGGCTTGGGAGGCGCCTGCTGGTCGGCATCCACCACGATGCCATTGCGAACCCGCTGCATGCCCGCGATGATGACTCGCTCGCCCTCCGATAGCCCGACCTTGCCTTCCTGGCCTTTCGCCGCCGGGCGGATCACACGCAGCGTGCCAATGGATTGACCGATCTCGACCGAGCGGTATTCAGCCTCGTTCTTGCTGTTCACCACCCAGACATACTTCCGCTCCTGATCGCTTTGCACCGCCTCGTCGGGAATCATCCGCGTCTTGTACGAATTCCCGATCGGCAGGCGAACGCGCACGAACAACCCCGATTTCAACTTGCCGCTGGGATTCTGAAAAACGCCGCGCATCCGCACCGTGCCGGTCGTGGCGACGATGCGATTGTCGACGAAATCGATATAGCCCACCAGCACGAAATCCGGTTCGTTCGCCAGGCGGATCATCAGCGGCAAATGCACATCCGCGCTCCACGCCGTCTGCCCGGGAGAAACCGTCGAAAGCAACTCCAAGTACGTTCGCTCATCCACGTCGAAATAGGCGTACATCGGGTTTTCCGCCACGATGCTCGTCAACACGGTGTTATCGGCGTTGATCAAATTGCCGGGATCCACGAACCGGCGGCTGACGCGCCCCGTCACCGGCGCCGTCACTTTGGTGTAATTGAGATAAAGCTCGGCCTTTTCCTTGGCGGCCTCCATGGCCGAGACCGACGCCTTCGCTTTCTCAAACGCCGCCACGAAGGTTTCGAATTCTTCGTGCGACAACGCCGTGGGCGGTAGTTTCCGTGCCCGCTCCTCGTTTTTCTCCGCGAGGTTCCGCTCCGCGATCGCCACATTCAAATTCGCGATCGCCTGATTGAGATCGGCCTGATACGGCCGCCGATCGACCTGAAACAGCAACTGCCCTTTCTGGATCAGGTCGCCTTCCTTGAACGGCGCCTCCGTCACGAAGCCGGTCACCCGCGCCCGAATCTCGATCGTTTTAGACGCGTCCAATCGCCCCGTGAAGTCTTGATAGTCGATGACCGTGTCGGTGATCGGCGTGGTGACGACCACCTTCGGATTCTTCGCCGCCGGCTTGGCCGCGTCCTTCGTGCAGCCCGCCAGGCAGAGCGCACCGATCAGTGCCGCCGGAACAAAGGGAAACAACCGGGTGCGAAAAGCCATGAACTCTCTCCCGGGCAACGGCGACAAAATTGCCACGAGCCTATTGTAGCTTGTATCCGATAGTTTCAATTGCCGCGCGGGCCGGATCGACCCTGCAAAAGCCGCACCGTTGTATCGATTGCGCGGGCGGCAAAATCGGCTCAAAACCACGCCTTGGACGAATAGATGCCGCGACTTGTCCGTTCGGTTCGGGAAAATGATGCCGCCGCCCAATCGCGCAGCGCGCTCTCGCACGCGGCCGATTCGGCGGCGGTTCGATGATTCCAGACGTAACCCGGTGGAAGGAAGGCGGGCAGGCGGCCGAAACGCCGATCATGGCTAGGTCTTGAGGGCCGCCCCGCTTGCTGCTGTCAGGCGGCCTTCTCTGCCCTCAATAAGAGAAGCAAGAATAACCGCCATGATGTGCCAAGCGGTTTGCGATTTTTTTTGGATTTTTTCGGGATAGTAGCCATCACGCTCCGCGTGATGTGCCAATCCACAATGCAGCCAATCCCCAAAGTAGCCATCACGCTCCGCGTGATGTGCCAATCCACAATGCAGCCAATCCCCAAAGTAGCCATCACGCTCCGCGTGATGTGCCCAAAAACCTCCGCCTACGTCGCCAACTCGCTTCGCAGCCATCACTTGGGCACATCACGCGGAGCGTGATGGCTACTTTTCATCAAACGTCCTGCCGTCCAAATCCGCCCTTCCATCGCGCCCGCTTCGGAATCGGAAACAACGACCACTCCCCCACCTCGATCCCGAACTTCGCCCGATACTCCTCCGGCGTCGCCGGGTCGCCCGCCTGGCGACGCAGCCGATACTCCTCAAACGCGATCTCGGCGAGCAAATTCAAATTGGATTGAAACTCCGGGAACCGCTTCAAATACTCATCGATCGCCTTGGGTTGCCCGCGGGCCCAGTCGCGGTCCATCTCCACGCGAACAATCTCGGTCAGCACTTTCAAATACTGCGGATCGCTGCTGGGCGGCAGAAATTGAGCCAGGTCGATCTCCACGCTCGAGCCGTGGGCCTCCTCAAACGGGCCGACCCAATCGTCGAGGCGTTTGGCCGATTCAGGCGTCGCCGGTTGCATGATTCACTCCGGTTGCACTTCGGAAAGTTTCAGGCGAAACTCCTGCAAGACGCGCTCGATCGTTCGCCGCGACCGCCCCGTCGCCTCCACGATCTCGTCGATCCCCCAGTTCTCGATCCGCATGCGAATGATCTTTTGATTGACCGGCGGATAGTCGCGAATCTCATCCTCGATCAGCATCATGAGGAAATCGCACGAGGCGTCGTCGCTGCGAACCACATCGACGCCTTCCAGCGAATCGCCGCCCCGCGTCTGCCCCACGTCGCGCTTGGCCGCCCGGTGATGCTTGGCCAGGTTGCGAATCTTGTGCAACCCCAGCACAAACAACAGGCCCCACAACTGCTGCCCCTCCGGCGCGTCGTAGCTGCATTCCTTCAGCCCCGCGAAAAACTCGCGAAAAACCGACTGCACGATGTCGTCTGCGTCGAACCGGGCCTGAAGCTCCGGCGCGCACTGCGCAACCGCGAGCGCCCGCAACCGCTCGGCGTAACGCAAATAAATCTTCCGCGCCGCCGCCCCGTCGCCCGACTGGCACATCCGCACCAACGACTCATCGCTGACCGACCCGGGATTGAGCGCAAACGTCTCCATGAGGGGGACTACCTATAGGATGGAGCAACAAAACCACTCGCTTCCGCCAGGCGGAATCATTCAAACCTTAGTTCATGAATTGAAACGATGTGCGGTGAAGGTGATCCCGACGCAGGACTGAAATCAAGATCGAATTGTGTGTTCATCCAAAATTTCTCATTGCAGATGGTGTTACGTCTGGTTACGATCTTGTCGGCCGATCATTCGCGACTCGAAAAAAATCGCATTTCACGTTACCTTTTCCCGCGCTTGGCAAGATCAGTGGTAGGAGACTTCGCGTGATTGCTTCGCCCGATTCTGACACCGGCCATTTGCTCGACCGCTCCGTGGCCGGCGATGTTGCCGCCCGCGGCCAGCTCCTGCGGCGTCACCGCGAAAGAACTGCTCGCCGCCAGGGCGGACACTTCTATTGGGGCCTGACCGGCACAGGGTCACGGAGTAGCTGGCCGACGCAATGGTCGTCACCATCTCTCACGCCGCCGGCCGACGGGCGGTCATTACCGGCACGTGGACCGTGGTGTCGGAATCCGGCGGTATCGTCTGCTTTCGCCGCACCGCCAAAGACTCAAGCGAGGACGCCGACATCAACTTCATCGACGCGAACACATTCACAATCAACGGCCCTAACGGCGGGTTGACGTATCGGCGAAGGCGAACGCAGTTGCGCGCTCGAATGAGACATGCCCGATCGCCCAGCTTCGTCGCCGATGCATAGAATACGGTTTGTTTCCAATGCGCTCAGACTCACACGGTGCAATGAGCGACTTCAATCGCATTCTCTCCGCCATCGATGCAGGCGACCCGACCGCGGCCAAGCAGCTTTTGCCGCTGGTCTACGACGAACTGCGCACGTTGGCGGCGCAGCGACTGGCCCAGGAAAAGCCCGGCCAAACCCTGCAAGCCACGGCTCTCGTCCACGAAGCCTTCCTCCGCCTGGTGAGCGATCCGCAGGCCGTGTCTGGCCGAACAGATCAACAATTCAATAGCCGCGGACATTTTTTCGCGGCCGCCGCCGAGGCCATGCGGCGAATTCTCGTCGATCGGGCCCGCGACAAGGCGCGGCACAAACGCGGCGGCAAGTTGAAGCGACTCGATATCGACGCGGTCGCCCTGGCCACGATGGTGACGCCCGACCAACTGCTCGCCATCGACGAGGCCATCGCCAAGCTTGCACAAGACGATCCGTCTGCCGCCGAACTCGTCAAGCTGCGCTATTTCGCCGGCCTGACTATCGATGAGGCAGCTGCCACCATTGGCGTTTCCTCCGCAACCGCCTATCGGCACTGGAATTACGCACGCGCCTGGCTCCACAACGAGCTCCTGGAGCCGGGAAATCCGTGAACGGCGAAAATTTTTGCACTTTTTTTTCGTCGCGCGTGAGAAAAACCACGCCCAAACAACGCACTGTAAACAACTCGGCGACGGCGCCGCGGGAGATCTGCCCATGAGCGACTCGAACAACAAAGCCAAATCGATCTTCCTGGCAGCCATGGAAAGCTGCCAGCCCGAGCAATGGCCGGCCTACCTCGACCAGGCCTGCGGCAATGACGAGGCACTTCGCGGCCGCGTCGAACGATTGCTGCGAACGCGCTCGGAAATGGGCTCGTTTCACGAATGCGACAAACCGACGGCGACGCTGGAATTCCCCGCCGAGCCGGTTGCCCTCTCGAAATTCATCGGCCCCTACAAGCTGCTCGAACTGATCGGCGAGGGCGGCATGGGCCTCGTCTATGTCGCCGAGCAAACCGAACCGGTCCGCCGCCGGGTCGCGCTGAAAGTCATCAAGCCCGGCATGGACACCCGCCAGGTCATCGCCCGCTTCGAAGCCGAACGCCAGGCCCTCGCCCTGATGGACCACCCGAACATCGCGAAAGTCCTCGATGCGGGCAGCACCGGACAGGGGGACAAGGAGACAAGGAGACTAGGGGACGATCCGCAAGCGATCTCCTTGTCGCCTTGTCTCCCTGTCCCCTTGTCCCCAAGTCCCCCTGTCTGCTTGTCCGATGCAGGCCGTCCCTACTTCGTCATGGAGCTCGTCAAAGGCGTCCCCATCACCGACTACTGCGACCAGAATCGCCTCACCACGCGCCAACGGCTCGAGCTTTTTCTCTCCTTCTGCCAGGCAGTGCAACATGCCCATCAAAAAGGCATCATCCATCGCGACCTGAAACCATCCAACGTGCTGGTCACCGTCCACGACGTGAAGCCGGTGGTAAAAGTAATCGATTTCGGCGTCGCCAAGGCGATGGGTCAGGAACTCACCGACAAGACCATCTACACGCGATTCGCCGATATGGTCGGCACGCCGATGTACATGTCCCCCGAGCAAGCCGGGCTGAGCGGGCTCGACGTCGACACCCGCAGCGACATCTATTCGTTGGGTGTATTGCTCTACGAACTGCTCACCGGCGCCACGCCATTCGAAAGCGAGAGCTTCAAGAATGCCGGCTACGACGAGATGCGCCGCATCATCCGCGAGGATGAACCGGCGAAACCCAGCAACCGCCTGAACACACTCGAAGTCGCCCGCCTTTCCACGATCGCCGAGAATCGAAGCGTCGAACCGCGTAAACTCGGCGACGCCCTCCGCGGCGAACTCGACTGGATGGTAATGAAGGCTCTGGACAAAGACCGCAACCGCCGCTACGAATCTGCCGGCGCCTTCGCCGCCGATGTGCAGCGTTACCTGAACGACGAACCGGTGCAGGCCTGTCCGCCGAGCGCGTGGTATCGGATGACGAAACTCGTTCGGCGCAATCGGCCGCAGGTGATCGCGGGTTTACTCCTTCTTTTGGCGTTGGTTTCCGGGCTTGCCGGAACGACGTTTGGGTTGATCCGGGCAAAGGCGGCGCGCAGTGCAGAGTCCAAACAGCGAATAATCGCGGAGGACAAGGAACGCGACGCGCTGAAGGCAGCCGATTCGGAACGCCAGGCCAAGTTACGCGAAGCGGAGCAACGGGCGAAAGCGGAGATGGCACGCGACCGCACCCGAGACGTGCTCGACGCCATGACCTCCGAGGCTACCGGCGATTCGCTCAGCACGCAGAAGGAGATCGGCGCTGACCAGAAGAAGTTCCTGACTGGAGTGTTGAAGTACTACCAGGAGTTTGCGGGCGAAAAAGCAGACGATGAGCAAGCCCGCGCCCGCACCGCGAGCGCGGCGTTTCGCGTTGGGGCAATCGAGGCCCGGCTGGGTCGCAAGGAACAAGGAATCTCCGCATATCAAATGGCTCGGGATAGCTACCAGACCCTGGCCGCTGACTTCCCCGCCGTGCCCTCCTATCGGCAGAGTCTGGCCCTTAGCCAACTCAACCTGGGGATTCTGCTGGCAGATCTGGGCAAACGAGCGGAGGCGGAGGAAAAGTACCGCCAGGCGCTGGCCATCTTTGAGAAGCTGGCCGCCGACTTCCCCGCAGTCTCCGACTATCGGCGAGACCTAGCTCGCAGCCACGGCAACCTGGGAGTTGTGCTGGCCGGTCTGGGGAAACAGGCGGAGGCGGAGGAGCAGTTCCGCAAATCGCTGGCAATCCTTGAGAACCTGGCCGCCGACTTTCCAGCCGTCCCCGATTATCGGCACAGACTCGCTGTCAGCCACGGCAACCTGGGGACTCTGCTAAACCATCTAGCGAAACAAGTGGAGGCGGAAGAGCAGTTCCGCAAATCGCTGGCGATCCTTGAGAAACTGGCCGCCGACTTCCCCACCATGCTCGACTATCGGCAGATGCTGGCCTCCAACCACCGCAATCTTGGGACAGTGCTGAGCAGTCTGGGGACACAAACGGACGCGCAGGAGCAGTACCGCAAAGCGCTAACTATCCTTGAGAAGCTGGCCGCCGACTTTCCTGCAGTGCCCGCGTTTCGGCTGGATCTGGCCGGCAGCCATTGCGACTTGGGGAGTTTGTTTTGTGTTCTGGGGAAACGCACTGAGGCGGAGGAGCAGTTCCGTAAAGCGCTGGCCATCAATGAGAAGCTGGCCGCCGACTTTCCTGCAGTGCCCGACTATCGACAGGACCTGGCCACGAGCCACAACAACTTGGGGAATCTGCTGGTCGGCCTCGGGAAACGAGCGAAGGCGGAAGAGCAGTACCGCCAGGCACTGTCCATCCGGGAGAAGTTGGCCAGCGACTTCCCCGCCGTGCCCGCCCATCAACTGCACCTGGCCCGCAGCCACGACAGCCTGGGAACTCTGCTGGCCGAACTGGGGAAACGAACGGAGGCGGAGGAGCAGTTCCGCAAAGCACTGGCCATCAATGAGAAGCTGGCCGCCGACTTTCCTGCAGTGCCCGACTATCGGGCTGAATTGGCCAACAGCCACGACGACTTGGGGAATCTGCTGGTCGGCCTCGGGAAACGAGCGAAGGCGGTGGAGCAGTACCGCCAGGCACTGTCCATCCGGGAGAAGTTGGCCGCCGACTTTCCTGCAGTGCCCGACTATCGGCGGGACCTGGCCCTCAGCCACATTTATTTGGGGGTTTCGCTGGGGGGTCAGGGGAAACGAACGGAGGCGGAGGAGCAGTTCCGCAAAGGGCTGGCCATCCAGGAGAAGCTGGCCGAGGACTTCCCCACCGTCCCCAACTATCTGCCGGCGCTGGGTGCCAGCCACGGCAACCTGGGGATTCTGCTGGCCGGTATGGGGAAACGGGCGGAGGCTGAAAAGCATTACCGCGAGGCGCTGGCCATCTCTGAGAAACTGGCCGCCGACTTCTCCACCGTACCCGCCTATCGGCGAGATCTTGCGGCAAGTCACCTTTCCCTCGGGGAACTGTTGGGCAGTCTGGGGAAACCAACGGAGGCGGAGGCACAGTTCCGCAAAGGGCTGGCCATCCAACAAAAGCTCGCCCAGGACTTTCCGAACGTGCCCGCCGATCGGGAGGCACTGGCCAACGGCCACAACAACCTGGGGGTCCTGCTGGTCCATCTGGGGAAACAAACTGAGGCGGAGGAGCAGCACCGTCAGGCGCTGGCCGTCGAGGAGAAACTGGCGACCGACTTCCCCGCCGTCCCCGTCTATCGAATTGGTTTAGGAGGGAGTTATTGCAATCACGGTGAGATGGTACGCGACGGCGGGAGGGCCAGCGAAAGTCTAGTTTGGTTCGACAAGGCCATCGCCACGCTCGCAGCATTGCACCGCGCCGAGCCGCGCGACGCCACGGCGAAGCAGTTTTTGCGGAATAGCCACGATGGCCGGGCCAGGGCCTACGATGCGCTCATGAAGTATTCCGAGGCCGTTAACGACTGGGACCAGGCCATCGAACTGAGCCCGCCATCCGAGCGGGTATGGGAACGTGCGAACCGCTGCCACACTGTATCGCGCGGGAAAACTGTCGGAGGCGAGTAACGAGGCCGCCCAACTCTTTGAATTGATTACCGATGCCGCCAGTTTCCCAACGTTCACTTTCGAGCATTGGTACGACTGCAGCCGTTTCTTCGCGCTCGCCAGCGGCAAGACCGCCGACAAGAAAAGGAATTACGGCGACCGGGCAATGGAGCTTCTGCACAAAGCCGTGCGGGCTGGCTACAAGGACGCCGCGCATATGAAGAAAGACAACGACCTCGACCTGCTGCGCGACCGGTCGGATTTCAAGAAACTGCTGGCGGAATTGCAGATGAAGAACGCGCCGAAAAATGCAAAGCCGTGAGCGATGGAGGACATCGTTCAAGACCGGAAACCGCTTCGCGTCATCCTGATCGGTCCTGATAACTGGCCCACGTATCTGGGGAGTGATCGACCACGTCTTCGCCAACGAATAGGGCGGCGGGGTTGATTGAGCATATCGTGGCGGATTCAATTGACCGAATCGTTCGCTACGACCAAGCGACCAATCAGCCGGCGGAAGCCGCCAAGCGGCGCGACGAAACTTCGTTTGGTGCGCTCGATAATTGAAAATCGAGGGGGAATATCTCCATCTTTCAAACTTCGAACCAAATTGAAACGAATTAGGCTGACGGGACTATTGTGGTCCCGATCCAGTTGAAGAGCGCCGGTGCGTGCCGCCACCAATCAGAAGCCGCACCGGACCAGCGCTCAGCGTGCCGCAAGAGTTGGAAAACAAGATGCCGCCCCGACGCCGCCGGGTCCGCGTGGCGGGAAGTGGGGATTATTCGCCGCGGACCTGGAGGTTCGTCATGTTTCGCAACTCTCGGCTGAAGGCGATCGTGGTTTCAATCGGCGCCTTGTTGGCGGTTGTCGCGCTTTCCAGCCAACAGGCTCAGGCGCAAGTGAAGCCGTTCAAGATTGTTGGCGGCGGCATTGCACCGCACGGCATTCCGTTGCCGGGCGGTTCGGCGCCGCACTGGGCGGTTGGCGTCGCGACCCACCTGGGCAAATACTACGGCGAAGGCGCCGTGCACACCAACGCGATCACCGGCTTCGATCCAGACACCGGAATCTACTCCGGCGAGTTTGGCAGCGCCGAGCCGTTTGTGTTTGTCGGGGCCAATGGCGATCGCTTGTCGTGCCAATATGGTCGCGACGATTTGCCCAACGCCGAAGGCGGCTCGTCGAGCCCCGGCACCTTCCAACTGTTCCCCGTCGGCGACGGCACTTTTGTCGCGTTTTGGATCGCCGAATTCGTTCCCGTAGTTTCGCAGTGCACCGGCAAGTTCAAGGGGGTCAAAGGTGGCTGGATCATGTACGCGATGTCCGAGCCGTTTGAATTGGGATCAACCGAACCGACCGCCTACTTTTGGCAAGGCGAAGGGAAGTTGCAATTCGCCAAAGGCGGGAAAAAGTAGGCAGCGCCGCGAACGGCCGCAACAGGTCCAAAGCCGGAGGCCGTAGCCGAATGGCTGTAGCCGCAGGCTTTAGCCTGCGTTTTGGCCCGGCGCAGGCTAAAGCCTGCGGCTACAGCCTCTACAGCCTCCGGCTACGGTTTGGCGGTTTTTTCAATCTCTTGCTTCCAATCTGCAAAGGACCCAATTCATGAACCGATTTTTGAGAATCAATCGCATCGCTTTGGTCATCTGCTTGGCCATCGGCCTGAGTTCTTCCATCGCCGTCGCCGACGACCACGGCTGCCGGCCCAACTGGAAAGTGACCGCGACGGGCACGGCGACCCTGGACAGCATCACCGATGTCGATGGAGTTCCGTTTCGCAACGACATTGACGCCTTCAGCGGCAAATCGTCTCACCTGGGCAAGTTCACCGCGACTGGCCATCACTCGCTCAACCTCAACACCGGCGAATTCGCGGGAGTCGCAACCTACAGAGGCGCCCACGGCGATTCCTACAACGTCGCCTACAGCGGCCAACTGTATCCTTCCGGCGACCCGGCTTTTCCCTACCTGGCGATAGCCGACATCGAGATTCATGGCGGCACGGGCCGCTTTCGCCACGCGACCGGCCACGGCGTCCTGACCGGAGGCTTCACCGGCGCGGTGCCGGTAGGCGACTTCTTCTTCAGCATCGAGGGAACCTTGCACACGAAGTGACGCACTAGCGGTTGTGCACGGGTCTCGTGACCACGCACACGTTGGGCTCTCAAGAGATCGAAAGCAATGTGTCTAACCCAATTCGCCACAAGTCCGCACGGCGTGAGTTTGGGTTTTTGCGAACAGCGGACTTGGAGTTTCGTCATGTTCAGAATGTTTCGGAACAAGAAGTACTTGGTTCCGCTAACCATCGCCGCTCTCTCTGCGATGGCGCTCGTCGGCGAGGCCAGTGCCAAAGACCCCCTTCATTTCCAGACCGGCGGATACGGAGTCTTCTCGCCCGCCAATCTCGGCGTCGGAGACCCGGCGACCCATCCGACGGTCGTCGGCGATGGCTCGGGAATTTCTGTTTACAACGGGACTCCCACTGGAAACGAGTTCCGCCTCAACGGGCAACTGGTCGGCGACGGCTGGGACCAACACTTCGGGGCCGCGCAGAGTTTCACGCCGGGAATCGTCGGCGGGCCGACTATTATCTTTTATCCGTACAAGACCACAAACAACCCGATCCGACCCGGTCGCAAGATCCACATCATGAAGAGCCGCGCGGGCGAAATCTGGTTCCAGTACGAAGGCTTCTTCACCCTGGACCTGGCCGACGGAACCCTCATCAGTCGCTCGGACTTCCGGATTGTTGGCGGCACGCGAATGTTTGCCAACGCCACCGGGGATGTGTTTGTCGTCACCAGAACCGACCTGGCGGACATCACGGCCGACGGCGCCCCGTTCCGCTATGACTTCGACGGGTTTATCCGGCTCCATCACTGACCGGCAGTGGGAGTTGCCGAAAGCGAGTCATGTGAACCTCCAGTTGTGCGCGGTCCTGTGGGCCCCGCACACCTGGAGACTGGCCCAAACGAAGCACAAAGAAATTATTGTCGCCGAGTTGATCGGCCGGTGAGGACCAGCCAGCAAGCATGTCCCTCACCGGCCCGGTGTCGCCCCAACGCCCGGTCTGCTGCCGGCGGCGAGCCGTCTCATTCTATCGCAGGCCTGATTTGGTTGAAAGGAAACGCTCTGATGAAGAATTCCCCCTGGCTCAAATCTCTGCACAACCGACTCGCTCGCGGCGCTTCTCGACTCGTGGCATCAAAGCGAACGATCCGCAGCCGTATTGCCGTCGAGCGACTGGAAGACCGCACGGTGCCTTCCGCCGTATCAATCTCCATTGCCGATGCGTCAGTCAAAGAGCAGGGCAACCTCGGTCTGTTCGTTCCGGGGGATGCCGCAATCATGGAACATCCATCGGGTCTGGTATTCGGGCCGGATCGGAACAACGATGGAGTCCAGGACCTCTACGCGCTGGGCGGGTCAGCAAGAATATCGTCATTTACGATGGCATGACGGGGAGCTTTCTAGAGCAGTTCGCAGGCCCGAGTTCTGGTCTGAACAGACCCGCATTCTTAACCGTTGGTCCGGACGGGTCCGTGTTCACCTCGACCGATCCCGGGACTGGTGTGCGCGACACGGTCCTGCGGATCGACCAGACGAAGACCGCGAGTACCTTTATCTCCGCAAACAACCCTGGCGGGAACGGTGGCCTGCTTAATGCGAAGGGCATGGCTTTCGGTCCCGACGGCAACTTTTACGTTGGAAGTTCCGATTCGGACCAAGTGCTTCGATACGACGGAAACACCGGAACGTTCATTGATGTATTCGTGGCGGCCGGCGATGGCGGACTGGATAGTCCCGCCGGGATACTCTTTGGCCCGGACCGCAACAACGACTCGGTCCAGGATTTGTACGTTACCAGCAATCTCACGAACCAAGTTCTGGCATACAGTGGCATCGACGGGTCATACATCGGCGAATTCGTTGCCGCGGGAAGTGGCGGACTGTCCGGCCCTCATGACATGCAGTTCGGGGCAGACGGCAACTTGTACGTCGTCTCATCGGCTACGAGCTACGAGCGAGTATTCCGATTCGACGGAACAACCGGCTCGTTCGTCGACCTACCAGTCGCAACGGGGAGCGGCGTCGGCCCCGAGACCGCATTCATTGCGTTCGGCCCGAACGGTGACCTCTATGTCGGCAGCGAATACGCCAACGAAATCATGCGCGATCGGACAGGACCGATAGTCACTCTCTCCGAGGCAGGTACGAGCGCCATCACTGTTGATTTCAGTACTGCCGATGGGACTGCGACTCACGGCAACGACTACGCGACGGTCAGCGGCCGACTCACCTTCGCGCCCGGGGAAACCAGCAAGCGAATCATCGTCTCCCCGGTCGATGACGGCGTCAACGAAACCAATGAGACGTTTTCCGTCAACTTGTCGAACGGATCCGGAGCTACCATCGCCGATAACCAGGGCGTGGTTACGATACTCAACACTCAAACAAAATTCTTCGTGATAAACGATAACGCTACACAAGACAGAACCTACAAATACGAAAGCAGCGGTGCAGCGATCGTATCGAACAGTTTGGACTTTGCCAATACTTCGCCACGCGGGGTGGCAGCCAATGCGGCGGGCACAATGGTCTGGGTCGTGGATGCGAACAAGAAGGTCTACGTCTACAACAACGCCGGAACGTTACTCGGATCGTGGACGCTGGGAAGCATATCTTCCTCAGCCCAACTTCAGGGCATCGCCACCAACGGCACCGACATCTGGGTGACTGACAGCTATCAAGATAAGGTGTACCGCTATTCCGGAGCCGCGAGCCGGCTTTCGGGCAGCCAAAACGCCGTCAGCAGTTTTTCGCTAAACAAGAACAACAAGAACGCGAAAGGCATCGTTACCGACGGCGTATCGATCTGGACTGTCGATGACAGCAGCAGCAACAAGGTGTTCAAGTACACGCTGTCGGGCTCGTTGCTTGGTAGTTGGTCGATCGATTCGGCGAATTCCACGCCGAGCGGGTTGACGATCAATCCCAACAACGTCAGCGACATTTGGATCGTCGATAGCGGCACGGATCGCGTGTATCAGTACACGGGGGCCGCGACCCGCACGTCGGGCAGTCAAAGCGCTGCGGCGAATTTCGCCCTGGCGGCGGGCAACACCAACCCGCAAGGCATCGCCGACCCGCCCGGCGTGGAGTTGACGGCGCCGGCATCGACGCCGGTCGCCACGCCGAGCGGTTTCCTCGGCTGGCTCAATGACGCAAGTGCGAATGTGTCGATCGAGACGCCGACGGTGAGTCCGATACTGGTGCAACTGAAGCGAGCCAGTCTGGTGGTCGAACCGATTCGGATCATGGGCTACGCGGCAATTCCGAGTCCCGTGGCCATCGATTCGCATTCGAATGACAATGCGCCCGCCGGCATTTGGCTCAACGACAAGAACAGCCTGCTCGCGAAGTGGCTGGATGCCGGGGATTTGGTCGCGTAAGTGCAAAACGGGGAGGTTTGACTCGTTTTCCGAGTTGAATCCCCCCGTTCTTTCGTTCGGCGCAGCCAGGATGTCGGCCCCGGCGGCTGAATTTCAGGCTCGCCCAGGCTCAGATGAAGTTGCAGAACAGCGTGTTCGGATCATTTCTGGCCGGCAGCGAACGAGCCTGATCGCCCTGGTCAATCTGCTAGATCGGAGTTCGCATTGTCGTAGCGGCGGCATCTTGCCGTCGAACTTACGACGGCAAGACGCCGCCGCTACGAGAACTTGAAATTTGGTCTGGCGAGTGAATTCGAGTTAAACACAATCGGCCGGTGAGGTTCAGCCGCCAAGCATGTCCCTCACCAGCCGGGTGTCGTCGCGGCGCTTGGTCCTGCGCACTGCGCTTTACGGAAGGCCGAGGATCGCACGGCACGCGTCGCGGACGCGGCCGGCCCAACGCAAGGCGGATGCAGCCTGTCGCTTGCTGGCATGGTCGCCGGGATAGCGCGTATGAACGGCGAAGCGCGTCAAGAAGTCGACTCCGCGTCGTAAGGAACGCAATGACGGGTGATGGGGCGCGAGCAACGGCAGCAATGCCACCAAGAGATGGGTTTTTGGAATCGTCACGCCGAGTTCTTCGAGGATCGCCTTCAGGTATTTCTCGGCGGATTGCTGACAGTGAAAACAGCGTTCGTCATGAAAAGGTTTGTTTCCCTGAGCGATGTCGACGGCCAGTCGGAAGTCGCTTTCGGCCTTGCGCACCCATTCCCGCGTGGTCTTTTTCATAAAGGACAATGCCCTTGGTCGTTATTTCACGCAGGAATGATTCGCCTTCGGCCAAGCGCCATCGCATGTTGTGTGGCGTGCGGACGATAATGTCCAACGGAAATGGCGGATCGATTTCGATGCTTATCCTGGCCGCCTGATCGAGTTGGTTCCTTGTCGCCATGACCACGAGAATATCGACATCGCTGTCGGCATGCGGCGTGCCGTACGCATACGAGCCAAAGAGGATGATTTTCTCGGGATCGAATTGCTCAGCAACTTGCCGAGCGAATTGGCGAATCAGACGCATCGGAATGTCGGCGCCGCCGTACCAGCGTCGCAGTGACTTGTCGGATTTGGTGCTCATGAATGCATTGTAGCAAAGGTCAGATGTCAGAACTAAGAGTGATTTCTGACTCCGGGCCCCTGATACTCGGCCGGTGAGGTTCAGCCGCCAAGCGTGTCCCTCACCGGCACGGTGTCGTCCCGGCACTCGTTATGCACCGCAGCTTTACAGAAGGCCGAGGATCGCACGGCACGCGTCGCGGACGCGGCCGGGCCAACGCTGGGCCGAAATCGCCTGACGCTTGGTGGCACGAAATCCGGGATAGCGGGCTTCCACAGCAAACTGAATCAGGAATTTGAATCCGCGCCGCAGCGACCCGAGCTGCGGATAGGCGGAAAGCAGCAAACTGAGGAGATCTTCGAGATTATGTGTTCGCGGAATCGACTGCCCTTGCTCGTCCAGAATCGCTTTGAGATACTTCTCGGCCGACTGCTGGCAGCAAAAGCAAACCAGGTCATGCATGGGCGGAAGGCTTACCGCGAGACTTACCGCGCCGCGAAAATCGACCTCGGCTTTTTGCACCCACTCGCGGGCTGTCTTTTTCATAAAGAACCTTGCCCCGGGTCACGACTTCACGCAAGAACAAGTCTCCCGCCGCCAATCGCTCGGACAGTTTTTTCGGCGTTCGAACCAGCAGATCCAGGGGGAAAGGATAATCGATAGCCAAGCGGATTCGCGGCGCTTGATCGAGTTCATTCCGCGCCGGCATGATCACCAAGATATCGATGTCGCTATCTGCATGCGGTTTCCCATAGGCATGCGAGCCAAACAGAATGATCCGGTCCGGCTGAAAACGCTCGGCGACTTCTCGAGCAAATCGGCGGATCAACGACATCGGCACATCGGCGCCGCGATACCAGCGGGTTGAACCGGCTTTTTCGGCAGCGGCCATGATACGATCTCCACACGATAACTGTACGATGGGATTTTAGCGGAATTCAGACGCCCGAAATCGGGCCGGTGAGGTTCAGCCGCAAATTGGGCGGACAACGAACAAGTACGATCACGCGGGATGGGCCTTTCACTCACTTTGCCCGCGATGCGAATGGCATCGGCGATCGCAGCCCGTGAAATGCTGCCATCGCATTGTCGAATAATCTCATCCCACTCCATTGTTGACATTGAGCTCAAATATATACATATGTATAGTTAAAGGTTGGATCAGTTCAGCGCTGTCGTTGCGCCTTTGGAGTGTCGGATATGAGCATGTCAACAAACATCTTCTGCGTCCTGATCGTCATTGCAGCTGACGAATTCGTCCGCGGCGGGCAGCCTGTCGTTATAACCGGAACCGGACGGACATATGGACGGACATGCGGACGGACAAACCGGACAACTTTTGTGATGGCTCGGAATTCGGGACGCAACAGGAACTCACACAAAGGGTTACATCAAGAGCAGGTGGGTGGGTTTGGAAGCAGAATGTCCGCTTTTGTCCGGTTTTTGGCGAGCACCCAAAGGGGCCGGAAGCATTTCGCCAACATTCGGACGGGGGGTTGGTTATATTGGTGGGAGAGCCAGACCGGGGCAGGCGCCAATGGGTCCGAGACGGGCTGGCGACGCGAAGACGCCCGCGGGGAATGTGCCGTGGGTGCCGATTCTCGCGAACGAGCCGACTCGAACAAGGGTGCGGACAGCGTGGCGAAGGACGGCGAGCGACTCCTGGCCGAGGAGCCCGAGCTGATTCGTGACGCCCAGAAGGGCGACCGCTCGGCGTTCGCGGTGCTGGTCGATCGCTATTGGGACCGCCTCTACCGCTGGCTCTACCACCTGACTCGCGACGCGCACGCGGCGGAAGACTTGGCTCAAGAATCGTTCATGAAGGCGTTTGCCGCCATCGGGCGATTTCAAGCCGGCACGAATTTTCGGGCGTGGTTGTTTCGCATCGGGCATAACAACTTCGTGAACCTGCATCGGGCGAAGGCGAACCATCGCCAGCCTCTCCCGCCCGAGTCGCCCAGCCGCCAGGAAGGCCCGATCGACGAGACGCTCAGCCGCGAGGCGATGCAGCATCTCGCCGCGGCGGTCGCGAAACTGCCCCCCGACTTCCGGGCGGCATTCTTGTTGCGGATCGAGGAAGGGTTGAGTTTCCGTTCGATGGCGGCGGTGCTGAACACCACGGAGGAGACGGCCCGCTGGCGCGTGTTCAAGGCACGGCAGCGATTGTTGCAGACGCTCTCGCCGGATTTGTTCCCAGCGACGCATCGGCACAAGCCGGAAGTGGTCAAGGAAGACACCGAGTTGGAGGAAACGGGATGAAGTGCAGGCAAGTCCTACAGCGAATGTTGGCGACTTCCGGACGGCGGAGCTGTCGCCGGAAGTGCTGAGCCATTTGCAGGACTGCCGCCGCTGCCAGCGTTGGAAGGCCCGCCTGGCCGTGATCGACCGCGCCGTCCCGAAGTTGCCGGTTCCCGATTCGCGCGGCGCCAAGGCCGAGTTGATTCAACAACTTCTCGCCCAGCCGACCACCACGGTGATGCCATCGTGGCGAGTGCGTTACGGCATCACCTGGCGGACTTGCGTCGCGGCCGCCGCGGCGGTCGTGCTGCTGACGCTGATGCTTTCCGGCGTGTTCAATCGCGAGCCGCGCCCGAAGAATAACGCAGCGCCCAGCGACGATTTCCTGGCGGAACTGGTCGAGCGCAACACGGCGTTGGCCACGGCGACCACGCCACAAAAGCGAATTCAGGAATTGGCAATTCTGGCGGACCGGGTGGAGGCCCGCACGCGCAGCGTCGCCCGCGTGGCGAGCGCGGACGATCTGAATGATTTGGCGCAACTGTATGCCAAGATGGTGCAGAGCGACAAGGGCCTGGTGAAGCGCCCGGCGCGGTAGCGGATGACATGGCCGCCGCCGACAAGACGAAGATGATCGACCCGATCGCCGAGCAGTTGCTGCGTGTGAGCCAGGAAGCGGATCGGATGTCGCGGGAAGTTCCGCCCTCGGCGGTGGCGTCGATGCAAAAGATCGCCGCGGTCGCGAAGGAAGCACATCAGAAATTGCGTCAAAAAGCGCGCGAGGAGAAATTGGCTGACGGAAGGACGCCGCCCGGTGGGGAGGGCAAGTCATGAGCCGTTGGCTGACCGCGGCCGGGATTTCGGCGCTGATGGTGGCGATCGTCGGAGCGCAGACGCAGGCCCCGGTGTCGCCGGCCGACCAGGCCGAACTCTATCAACGCAACCGGGCGCTGGTTCACGCGGCGATCGATTCGAGCCTCGAGCTTTCCGACAAGGACGCCAACTTCGACGGTTATTTCGCTCGGGCGGACATCTGCACGAAGCTGGCCAAGCGTTGGGCGGACGAAGTGAAGACCGCCGACGACGCCAAGGATCGCGAGCGCACGGCGGAGATGGCCGGTCTGCTGAATCGAGTGATCGATCGCGGGGTCGTGGAGAACATCAAGATGGCCCGCAAGGGAATTGAAACCGGCTCGCAGTATGAAAAGGACCTGTTCCGCCGGCGCGATGACGCCATCAAGGTGCTGGAGCCGCTGGAAGGGATCGAGCCGGCGCGGCAGAGCGTGAAGGACAACATCGACCGCCTGAAAGACGCCGCCAAGAAGTAGCCAGATGGGTAAGCGTCACTTGTGTTGGTAAACCAGTGGTCGTGGGTTCAGACGACGACATTCCAAAAAGCACCCCATTGATCGTTGGCGCTGCACAGCAACGCCCGCAGATGGCAGACCGCGTCGGCGCCCGCTTCGCTCCAACGCATGCCCGGACCTTTCAGACGCTGACCGATCACTCCTTTGCAGGCGGCTTCCACCGGCCCCGAGCCGATCTGCCAGCCTTTGCTCACATACGCTGGATAATCCATCCGGTGTAGGTGGTTTTCGATGTAATTCACCAGCTTCCGGTGCGCCTCCCGCACCGCCGCGCTGCGACGGCCCACCGGCAGACTCCGCAGCCGGCTCAGCAACGCCTCCCCACCGCTGCTTTTCATTTCCTGGCACCAGGTCTCACCCAGCTTCCGGCCTTCGTCGCCGAGTTGCCACCGTTGGGCGAACTCATGCACGTGCTCGGCGGCATGCCAAAAATCCAAAATCACCACCTCCACCAGCGGAAAATTCACGCGAATCGCCTCTTCCAGCCCGGCTCCGCCGTCGCACAGGGCGATCCAACGCTGCGCCGCCTTCATCCCCACTTGGGCTCCCACTCGACGCAACCGCTCCAGTTGCTGCGGCACCGATGCCAAGCCGGCCAGATAGCGAGCCTCCCACGGCGGACGACGCTTGGCCTGCGGATTGGACCAACGCTCTTTCTCCTCCGGCACCGGATTGTAGATCATTACCACGTTGGCCATGCGTCCGTCGGCCTTTGCTCCTTTGGCTCCTTGCTGGCCGACCCCGGTCGCATCCGCCGACACATACGCGCAGGTCTTTCCCTCCGCATCCTGATGCCAATGCCACGGCGTCGGTCCGCCCACGGTCTGCCCGGCTTCCAACGCCGCTCCCAGGCGTTGACCGACCGCTTCGGTGGTGCGTTCCACCGTCGACTCCGACAGCCGCAACCCCGTCAAGAGTCGCAACGCCTTGGTCGCCGCCGTGGCAAAACTGTCCAGCGTCCCGCTCAAGGCTATTACCTGCTCGGCACCGGGCGTCTGGTCCGAAGCGCTCAACCGCAACGCCGCGTTGGCCGGATAGTGGCCCGCGTGGCAATGCGGACAGTAGTAATAGGCCCGCTCCAGGCGAATCTCCCCGAGCAAGCTCACGACGGTTTTCGCTTGCCAGCGTTGGAATTTGGCGGCTTCGCGGCAGTGCGGACAGCCGGCGCTGCTGCCGATGTAGCCCCTTTTTTCCGCTCGATCAGAGCGGTTTCCACGGCCTTGGCACCGATGCGGTGCACCAAGTCGCGAACTTCAAACTCGGTTTGGCCGAGCAGTTCGCCATACGATTTGCGGGCGAGCAATTCAGCGATTTGCCGCACTTCGGCGGCGGTGGCCTGAGCGAGGGCCGATTCAATGCGGTCAGCGAGGGCGTGTTGTTCGGGGGTCAACGATTCAGCCATGATGCCACTCCGAGCGGTGAAAATTCCTGGTCCAAGGACAACCACCCCAACCCTACCAAATTTTCCACCAACTTTGGAGCTGCTTACCCTAGCCAGATTTTTTCGCATTTTTTCCGTTGACACGTCTCGCGGGTTTGAGTATTCGCCGTCCCGCTTACCACACAGTCTCTGAGTGCCAGAATCACTGGCGGGGGATACGCCACCCTGCGCGATGGTCGTGCCATTGCGTTTGGCAGGGCGTGCGGAGACGGTGTTCATGAACCATCAACCGTTGCCGGTCGGGGGATCGGACGGGGGAAAGGAGGCAATGGTGTCTCAGGCTACCAAGCGCGCATGGCGACGGGCGGCAGCGGGATTGTTTCTGCTCCCGGCCATGGCGGGGGGTGGGATCGCGTTGTGGGCGCAAGGCCCGACGCCGGCGGCGATCCAGCGGCCCTCGGACAAGGCAACCGCCCAGGACTATTTGAAGAAGGGCCGCGCCGCGTTGATGGCCGGCGACCTCGACACCGCCCGGCGCTATGCCTTGGCGGCACAAAAGTTCTCCGGTAAATGGGAATTCTGGCAAGAAGACACGCCGGAAAAACTGCTCGGCGACATTTCCACTCAGCCCGGCAGCAGCACACAACCGCTCAACGCCGTCAGGCCCGCGATCGCAAACGACAGTGAAGCGCCGGCGCTCCGGCCCGTGGGCGGCGCTGAAGCGCCGAAGCCGAGCATCAATTACCCGACCGACGCCCGGCAGTTGGTCAAGATGGGGCGTGAGTTTCTCAAGCAAGGCAAGATCGATTTGGCGGACGAATGCGCCAAGCGGGCGCAGGCCATTCCGACGCGCTGGGGACTGTTCGAATATACGGCCGAAAAGCTTGCCTCGCACGTCGCCCAGGCCAAAGCCGAGCACGGTCGCGGCGACGCGGAGCAGATGCTGGTCGAAGCTCGCAAGCTCTACCAGCAGGGCGACTATGACCGGGCCCTGGAACTCGCGCACAACGCCGAGCAAATGCATGGCTCCTATGGCAATTGGGAAGTTGGCGATCGTCCATCCAAACTGATCGCCGAGATCGACGCCGCCAAGGCGCGGCAGCACCGCTCCTCACCTGCGGCAAGTCCGCCGAGCACGTTGACGAGCGACTCCGAGACGGATGGAAATGGCGAATTCGCCGGAAGCCTATGGTCGCGGACAAATCCAGACCACGCCTCCTTCCCCCTCATCGGGAATGATTCCGGATCAGAAAGCGCATGCGTTGATGGCGGAAAGCCGCGCTCTCGCGGCCGCGAATCGGCTGGTCGAGGCGAGGTCGAAAGCGATCGAGGCGCAGAAGCTGAACGTGCAATACGCCCCCGGCGAGGATCGGCCGGAAACCGCTCTGAACGATTTTGCTCAGAAGGCGGCCGCCCAGATTAATGAATCCGCAGCCCAAGCCATGAAAATGGCCGGCACGCATCCGACGCCGGAAAACGCCGCTCGGGCCCAGGCAGTCCTGAGCAATGTCCGAACCTATGCCCTGGGCATGGGTTTCGAAACCAACGGCATCGACGTCAAAATGCGCTGGTTGGCGTCGGCCGCTAGCTCGGCGCCGCACACGATCGCGTCGTCCGGCGATCCCAGAAACGCCGGCCGCGACATGCTGGCCAAGGCCCATCTCGAACTCCGAAACGGCCAAATCGAATCGGCTCGCAAACTCGCCGAGGCCGTTTTCTCGGGCGGACACGGCCTGCAGAATGAGGCGTCCACGATCTTGCGGCTTTGCGAAGTCGAAGAACGCAACCAGCAGATTCAAAGCGCCAACCAGGCGTACCAGGCCGGCATGGCCGCATTCGACCGCGGCGATTATCACGCGGCTTGCGCGATTTTCGTCAAGGTCGATGGCTCCATGCTGACCATGGAAAAGAACCAGTTGATGCGGGCCCGAATGGACGAGGCGAAGACCCAGGCTGCCTTGCAAGCGGGGAGTTCAATCGTTCGCACCAGCTTGCCCGGCGACTCGCCAACGGCGCCCCCGGGCGCGAAGCTGCCGCCGCCCTTGCCGGCGCCGGCCGAAGCCGTCCCGGGTGTCGCACGCGCGAGCGACCAGCCGAAAACCACCACGCTGCCGGCGACGCCCATCAATCCGCCCTTGCCGGCCGGCGATAACTACGCCAGCCAGATGAAGGCGCTCCAACAGGTCGAATTCCAGCGCCTGCGGGCCGAGGGCTTGAAGGTTCAACGCGAGGCACAGTCCCGCTTCAGCCGGGGCGAGACCGACGCGGCCATTCAACTCCTGCAGGAGTATCAGGCCAAGTTGAAAGAAGCCAAGCTCGGGCCGACCGACCTGGCGATGCTGCAGCGGCCGGTCGAATATCGGCTCCAGCACTTCAAGGTGTTGAAATCGCAGCGCGACGCCGAGGTCAGTCTGGCGACTCGTCGCGACAATTACAACAAGAAGCTCGCCGACGCCGCGGCGGAGCGCGAGTCGAAGTTCAAGTCCGTGGCCGAGTTGATGAAGCAGTACAACGGCAAAATGGAGGAAAAGAAGTTTGCCGAGGCCGAACTCCTGGCTCTGAAAGCTCAGGAACTCGATCCGGATTCAGAAATCGTGCATTCCGCTGTCGAAATCGCCAAGATGGCCAAACGGACGCTCATTGCCAAGAAACTGAAGGACGGCAAGGAGGAGTACGTACTCGGCTCATTGAATGACACGGACGACGAGGGCAAGCCTCTGACCATTCATGATCCGATCTCTTTCGATACCGATCACTTCCGCGATCGCGCCATGACGCGCCAGAGCGGCGAGCGCACGCTCAAGGGGCTTCCTAAGACCGAACGCGAGCACGAGATTGAACGCAAGCTGTCGACTCCGGTGACGGTGGACTTCAACAACACCTCGTTGAAGGAAACCGTGAAGTACTTGCAGCAGTACCTGAAGATGAATATCGTCCTCAATCAAACCGAGGCGATGCGATCGGACAACATCAATCTCGATCAGCCGGTGTCGCTGAAGGTTGATGCGGTGCCGCTGAAGTCGGTCTTGAATCTGCTGCTCAAGCAGGCCCGGCTGACCTACATCATTTCCGACGACGTGCTCCAGGTGGTCACGTTGAAGGAAGCGCAGGGCAAGCTGGTGCAGAAGATCTACCCGGTCGCCGACCTGGTGATCCCGATCGACAACTATGCTCCGTCGCCGGCATCGAACCTGATGCACTTGCTCGAGGAGCACAACGCCCGCAACAACGGCATCCCGGGAATGGCCGGCATGAAGACGGCGTTCCAGCCAAACGTGGGCCTGAGCAACGGCGTGCCGACCGGAACTTCGGCGTTGAGCACGACGCCGGGCGAACTGCCGATCGGGGCCAACAACGCGGGCGTGAAGGCGGGACCGATGTCGGCCTCGGGTCATGTGACGTTGGCTAACAACACGATCGAACAGGTGCTGATGAAGCTGGTCACGAACACGGTTTCTCCGAGTTCGTGGAGCGACGTGGGCGGATCGGGCACGATCGATTACTTCCCAATCGGCCACGCCCTGGTCGTGAATCAGCTCGAAGATGTGCAGGAACAGATCGCCGATCTGCTCGATCAGTTGCGGCGGCTGCAAGACTTGGAGGTGGCGATTGAAGTCCGCATTGTCACGGTCTCCGAATCCTTCTTCGAACGAATCGGCATGGACTTCTCGATGAACATCAAGACCGATTCGCTCACGAAGAACTTCGAAAACCAATTGACCAGCGGCATCTTCAAGCCGGCCGGTTTCCTCAACGATCCGAGCCCGAAAAACGTGATTGCCGGTCTGACTCCGGCCGGAACGTTCACTCCGGACCTGGATATCCCGTTGAAGAGCAGCAGCTTCCAGATGGCGATCCCTCCATTCGGCGGCTACCCGAGTTCGCCGGGCGCCAATGGCGGCCTGTCGCTCGGATTGGCGTTCCTCAACGACATTCAGGTGTTCATGTTCATGGAAGCCGCCCAGGGCGACCGACGCTTCAACGTCATGCAGGCGCCGAAGCTCACCGCCTTCAACGGCGCCAGTGCCAACATTCAGATCACGGACTTCCAGTTCTTTGTGACGGATGTCCAGGTTTTCAATGTCAACGGCCAGATCATCTTCCGCCCGGTCAACAGCCCGTTGCCGGTCGGCGGAACCAACGGTTCGATCCAGTTGTTCCTCCAGCCGGTGGTGTCGGCGGATCGGCGCTACGTGCGGTTGAACATGCAGCCGGTGCTGTCGAGCCTGGCCTCGACCCTGGTGCCGCTGTTCCCGGTCACCGCGTTCATCACGCCGGTGTTCGAGGGCGGCTTCGTGGGTCAGCCGATTCCGTTCACGCAATTCGTGCAACAACCGTCGTTCAACTCGATCACGGTTCAGACCACGGTGAGCGTGCCGGACGGCGGCACGGTGGTGCTGGGCGGCTTGAAGACCATGAACGAGGGCCGCAACGAATTCGGCCCGCCGATCCTGAGCAAGGTCCCGTACCTGAATCGGCTGTTCCGCAACACCGGTTACGGCCGCGATGCTCAGAGCATGTTGATCATGGTGACTCCGCGCATCATCATCAACCGCGAAGAGGCCGAACGCCAGGTCGGCGAACCGCAAAACGCTCTGATTCCTTGACGTAAAGTAACTTGATTCCCTAACTCGGGAATATTGAAGCCGGGAAGCAACTTCGTGTTGGTTCCCGGCTTTTTCGCTTACATGGTTCTGAGTTGCGTTGACTTGCGGAAGTCACTCGGAGGAAGCAAGTTGCGTCATTTCATTGCTGTTGGTTGCTCCGGCGGCGAGTGTCCATTGGATAGCCGCGTCGTGCTCAAGCGGGTGTAAGGGCGCCACAGCGCTCGCCGCGCGACACAGAATCTGTCATCTTACGCTTTCCCGGCCCAAACTGCATTTTTGGGCCGTCGATCGGCGAACGGGTGCGTGCATAAAATGCCTGAAATTCTTTTGCCGTGATCGCCTTACCGACCGGGAAGCATTTTCGCACAATTTCTCCTGTCAGGAATCTCGGCCGCCCGCGAATTGAAGCCAAGACTCGATTACGATGGCAAACTCATCTTTGCGACCGCGAATCCAACTCGCCGCTTCGATGATTGCGTGGTTTGGTTGGAATCTCGCTTGGTTCAACCTGCTGCCCACCAACATTTCGGCAGTTGCGAATGCCGAATCGACTGCGAACGGCGAGAACCACGAGCTGACCAATTGGCTGGTGCTCATCCTTTCCATTACCAGCATTCCCTTAATGTTCGGTTTTGTGAATTCGAGGCTGATCGAACTTTCGCGCAGAGCAAGGACATGGCCCGCCCGCCAGGTCGGCCTTACTTCGCTCGCCGGAATGCTCGGCTGTTGGACGGGCTGGTCGCTCGCATTTTCACAAATCGTGGGGTTTGATTCTGGGCGGGTCATGCAGGCTTTGATCTTCCCCATCCTTCTGATTTCATTGACGATCATTTTAATTTGCAGTCTGATCGTTTCGGAAGAGCCGTCACCGCCTGCCCGTTTCTTCCTCTTCGATCGTAGCCATGTCGCCAATCGCCTCGCGTTGCGGAGCTTGATCACAGGCGGACTCCATGCTCTGCTGGTCGCTCTGGCCATCGGGTTGGCGTTGCAGTCGCCCGCCGAGCCGGATCGACTCGCGCCTCTGTTGTCGCGGGCGGGCATCGCCTACATCGTGGGAATTGCTCTTTCGCTCTATCAGCGCTATCCGCAGTGCGCCGCGGCGTTGATCCCGGTCGCGGCGGTCTTCGCAGTGATCGCTTTTATCTGCACCTGGATCGCGCCGGGCGCTCAATGGCCGATTCTCTTGCTTGGCGTCTCACTCGGCCTGGCCCATGCGCCGCCACGAAATGATCTGCTGGCGAATCTGCCGCCGCGGCAGCGTCTCGCCGGGCTGACGCTCATGGTCGCGGCCCAGGCCATCGGTTTGTCGATCGGCATCGCTCTGGTGCGATTCGTCGCGCCCATTCATGTGACGGCGGCGCTCATCGCCATCTTGCTCGCGGCCGCCGCGGTCTACTCCTATCTCCGCGACTTGATCGAATTGCTGCTCGAACCGGTCCTCGCCGTGGCCTATACGATCCGGCCCTATGGTCCCGCGCGAAAGCCACTCCCACGCGCGGGCCGATTCTCATCATCGCCAATCACACCAATTGGCTCGACCCGCTCTGGGTGGCGAAGCTGATGCCGTTCGCTGTCGCTCGATGATGACCTCGCGCTTTTACGACTTGCCCTGCATTCATTGGCTCATGCGAAATGTTTTCTACACCATCCGCGTGCCCGATGCCCGCTTTCGCCGGGAAACGCCGGAGATCCAGCAGGCGATCGCGGCCCTGGATCGCGGCGAAAATGTGCTGATCTTTCCCGAAGGCTGGCTGAAGCGGCGTGAGGATCAATCGGTTCGCCGATTCGGCCAGGGCGTTTACCAGATCTTGCGCGAGAAGCCGCGCACGCCCGTGGTCGCCTGCTGGATCGAGGGCGGCTGGGGCAGCTTTACGTCCTTCTGGAACGGACCGCCGACCCAGGGCAAAAAGATGGATTTCTTCCGCCCGATTCGCATTGCCATCTCCGAGCCGCAGATCCTGAGCCTGGAAGTGCTGAGCGATCAGATGCAGACGCGCCGGTATCTCATGCAAGCCTGCCTGCACGCGCGGACCTTTTTGGGGCTTCCGGAATTGCCCGCGCCGCCGTTTGGCGCCGACGGCGAAGCGGATGAGGAGAACGGCGGCAATGGGCAATCACACGATTCAAGGTTTAATCAGGATGCCGTCGCTAAACCGCCCCCTTCCCCCTCCGACACGAGGGGGGAGCGGGGCGGTTGAGCGGGGGCAACAAAAGGACATGCTTCAAAAACGATGGTGTTCGGGTAGCGATTTCGTGGGACGGGATTCCGATCCGGTCTTGGAGGCGCCAACAGGATTGGAATCCCGTCCCACGAAAATTGCTTCCCACGTTTGAACCATGCCAACAAAAGAAAAGCCCAATAAGGGACATTCTGGTTTTTCGCCAACTATTGGACTAAATTCTCGTCACGGACGGCGCGGGCGAAACACCATAATGTCCCCTTTTTGCCCGTTTCGCCAATCTTTTCCTGCCTGCATTTCGTCCTAGTTTTGACAAAGAGCGCCTAAAGAAATGAATGAGGAAGGCAGGAACACAGGAAAAAATAGCAGCTTTATTGTTCCTGTCTTCCTGCCTTCCTCATTGTTTTCGAGCCTCTAAAAATCGACATTTCTCTTCGAGGAGGAAACTCTCCATGCGGAAAATCTACTGGCTCATCCCAGCGGCGGGGGCCTGCGGCTGGCCGCCTTCTTTGTTGTGAAGCCGGCCGACAGCGCGGCGAAGCCGGGCGACGTCGCCGGCAATGCCGCGGCCGCTCCGGATTTGCCGATCAAGAAAGTCGTGCTCTTCAGCAGCGGCGTCGGCTATTTCGAACGCAAGGGCGAGGTCGAGGGCAACGCCCGCGTCGATCTCACCTTCCAGGTCCGCGACATCAACGACCTGATCAAGAGCATGGTGCTCCAAGATGAAAAGGGTCTGATCTCGGCGGTCAGTTACGACAGCTTCGACCCGGTCGAACGGACGCTGAAATCGTTCGCGGTCAATCTCACCAACAATCCATCCTTCGGGCAAGTCCTGACGCAGCTTCGCGGCGAAAAGGCCGAGGTGGTCTTGAACCAGACCGCCGCGAATCAACCCGGCACCGTCACCGGCTCGATCATGGGCGTCGAAAAGAAACGCGAGATCACCAAGGAAGGCGTGGTCGAATCGGAAGTGCTCAACATGTGGTGCGCCGAGGGGGTGCGGGCGCTCAAGCTGAGCGAGATTCAACGGCTGCGATTTCTGAATCCCACGATGGAAACCGAATTCCGCCGGGCGCTCGATACCCTGGCGCTATCGCATGATGCCCAGAAGAAGGCCGTGAGTCTGAATTTCACCGGCGAAGGCAAGCGCGACGTGACGGTCGGCTATGTGGTCGAGAACCCAATCTGGAAAACGAGCATATCGTCTCGTTCTCGACAAAGACGGCAAACCGTTCCTGCAAGGCTGGGCCGTCGTTGACAACCCGACCGACGACGACTGGAACTCGGTGGGCATGGCCCTGATTTCCGGCCGGCCGATTTCCTTCCAGATGGATTTGTACCAACCGCTCTACGTTCCGCGTCCGACCGTCGAATTGGAACTGTTCCAGTCGTTGCGGCCGGTGGCGTATAGCGGTCGGGGTCGGCGAAGCCGATGGATAGCGGCGGATGGCGCCGCTCATTCGGCGGCGGCCGCGGCGGAGGAGGCGGATTCGGCCGCGCCGCCCATGCATGGGCCCGGGCCGGCCAAAGAGCGCGGCGCCGGAATGGGCTATGGCGATGGGCGTGGGTCACCGCCAGACTCGTCGCTGGCTTCGCCCACGAAATGGAACAAATGCGCCAAGGATCGCATGGACCTGCACGCGGCGTCCAATCCGCCGCGACCGCGTCGCAGTTGGGCGATTTCTTCCAGTATGTCATCAACACGCCGGTGAATCTGCCCCGCCAGAAATCGGCCCTGCTCCCCATCGTCAACAAGGACATCGAGGCCAAGCGACTCTCGATTTATAACCCGAGCGTCCACGCCAAATTCCCGATGCTGGGATTGAAACTCACCAACACTTCCGGCCTGCACCTGATGCAGGGACCAATCACCGTCTTCGAGGGCTCGACTTACGCCGGCGACGCTCGCATCAACGACCTGCCGCCCAATGACGACCGCTTGATTAGCTACGCGGTCGATCTCGGCACCGAAGTCGAAACCAAGAGCAAACGCGCTCCCGATCACCTGACCAGCCTTCGCATCCAGCATGGCATGGTGATCCGCACCGATCGCATCCGCGAGGAGAAGACCTACACCGCCACGAATCGAACCGGCCAGGAACGCACCCTCTGGATCGAACATCCCTACCGGGCCGATTTCGACCTGGTCAGCAAGGATAAGCCGGTCGAGCGGACGAGCGACGTGTATCGCTTCGAGTTGAAACTGCCGGCCAAGGCCAAGGCGAGCGTCAGCCAGACGATTGTCGAGGAAAAGGACCTGAACACCTCGATTAGCATCAACAACTCCGCCGATGGAACAATTCGGTTTTTCATCAATAACGCCATCAGCAGCCCGGAGTTGAAGGCGGCATTGACGAAGGCATTGGAATTCAAGACCAAGCTGAACAGCACGCGGCAGGACTTAACCAACGTCAACGAGCAGTTGCGGGTGATCACGGAGGATCAGACGCGGTTGCGGGCGAACTTGCACGAGATGCCGACGACAGCGAAGGCGTACAAGCGCTATTTGGAGAAGTTCGACAAGCAGGAGACCGAGATCGAGAGCCTGCGCGACCAGCAGCGCAAGCTGCAGAAAGACGAATTGCAGCAGCGCCAGGATCTGGACAAGTATCTCAATGGATTGAATGTGAAGTAATTGGTCGTAGCGGCGGACTCCGGCCGCCGTCGAAGATTTCGTAGGGTGGGTCGAGCAGGACGCGAGGCCCACCGATGCGAATTCGTAGCGGCGGACTCCGGCCGCCGTTGATGCGAACGGTGGGCCTCGCATCCATGCTCGACCCACCCTACAAAATTGAATGTGAAGCCCACCGATGCGAACGGTGGGCCTCGCATCCATGCTCGACCCACCCTACAAGACTTTGTGCCTCCTCGGTGCTCTTTGTGGTTTGCCTTTGCCCTTCAAATTCTTTTCCCTTGTTTTCGAAGTCAATTCCCGCCACAATAGAGATTACCTACCTTATCGGAACCTTGGTTCCGTCACGAATGTAAAACGGTGCTTTGAGTCGAGGTCCTCTCCAATGTGCTGGCTGTGCCGCTGTTTGGTCGTGGGAATCGCCGGTTGGCTTACGCTCGGCGTCGCGGCGGGCGATGAACCGGTCAAGCCGGTCAGCTACTACAAGGAGATTCGGCCGATCCTGCAGCAGCATTGCCTCGGCTGCCATCAGCCGGCCAAGGCGGGCGGCGGCTATGTGATGACGCTGCACGCGGAACTCTTCCAGGCGGGCAATTCCGGTAAGCCGCCGATCGCAAAAGGAAAACCCGACCAGAGCCTGTTGCTCAGACAGGTCACGCCGCAGGACGGAAAGAAGCCAGCGATGCCCAAGGACGGCGAACCGCTGCCCGATTTTCAGGTGAAGAAGATCCGGCAATGGATCGCCGAGGGCGCCGCGGACGATACTCCCGCGTCGGTCAGCAAACTGGCGTTCGACGAGGATCATCCGCCGACATACGAGCTGCCGCCGGTCATCACCTCGCTCGATTATTCGAAAGATGGCAAGCTGCTCGCGGTCGCCGGCTATCACGAGGTTTTGCTGCACAAGGCCGATGGCTCCGGTCTGGTCGCGCGCCTGATCGGGGCATCCGAGCGAATCCAATCGGTGGCGTTTTCGCCCGATGGCAAGACGCTCGCCGTCACGGGCGGCGATCCCGGACGCTTCGGCGAAATTCAACTCTGGGACGTGGCCAAGAAAACGCTGCGGCTATCCGTGCCCATGAGCTTCGACACGGTCAACGGGGCGAGTTGGTCGCCGGACGGATCGAAGCTGGCGTTTGGCTGCGACGACAATACGCTGCGCGCGATCGACGCCAAGACCGGCAAGCAGGTGCTTTATCAAGGCGCCCACAGCGACTGGGTGCTCGACACGACCTTTTCGCTCGATGGGACCTTTGTGATTTCGGTGAGTCGCGACCGCGCCATGAAGCTGACCGAAGTGGCGACGCAGCGCTTTATCGACAACGTCACCAGCATCACGCCGGGCGCGCTGAAGGGCGGCCTGGCGACGGTGGCGCTGCGGCCATTGAAGGAGCGGCGAAACGTGAAGCGCGATCTCGAGACCGGTGGAGGCGAACAACTTTACAACGAGTTGCTCACCGGCGGCGCCGACGGCGCCCCTCGGCTCTATCGCATGCACCGGGAATCGAAGCGAGTGATCGGCGACGACGCCAACAAGATTCGCGAATATGAGAAGATGCCCGGCCGCGTCTATTCGGTTTCGTTCAACGCCGACGGCAGCCTCTTCGCCGCCGGCAGCAGCAGCGATGGCACGGGCGAGGTTCGCGTTTACAAGACCGATGGCCCGAGAGTCTGCACGTTCGCCGGGCAGAAGGGCGGTGTCTTCGTGGTCCGCTTCAGCCCGGACGGCAAGACCGTGGCCTCGGCCGGTTTCGATGGACTGGTCCGGCTGAACGATCCCATGACCGGGAAATTGATGAAGGAGTTCGTGCCGATCCCCATGGGAAAGAAGTAGTGAGCATTGCGCGGTGACAGAATTACAAGCCCTGGTTTTTTTGCATTCGGGCTTCTTGGTTGGCATAGTTGATTGAATTCGATCGACTTCGATTTGCGAGATCCGAACGATGAACCGATTCCTCTCTTGCTGCGTTGGCCTCTTGGCCGCGATCGCGGCGCCTGCCTTGGCCCAGGAAAAACTTCCGCCGAATGCTCGGGTCGTGCGTTTGGAAATCAGCCCGGCATCGATCACGCTCAAGCATCCATACGACTATCGGCAGATGCTGGTCACCGCGCATCTGGCATCGGGCGAGTCGCTCGACGCCACGCGAATGGCGGCGGCCTGGGCGTCCGACTGCGCCAAAGTCTCCGCCAACGGTTTGATTCGGCCCGCCCGCGATGGGGCCGGTCAGTTGACGTTTTCGCTCGGCGGAAAAAACGCAACCGTGCCGGTGACGGTCACGGGCCAGAAGACCAGGCATCCGGTGAGCTTTGTCAGCGAAGTGATGCCGGTAATGAGCAAGTTGGGCTGCAACGCGGGCACCTGCCACGGTGCGGCCAAGGGGAAGAACGGATTCAAGCTCAGCCTGCGCGGCTACGATCCGGAAGAGGATTTTCGGGCCCTAACCGACGATCTGGAAGCCCGGCGGTTCAATCGGGCCGCCCCGGATCGCAGCTTGATGCTTTTAAAGCCCAGCGGCGGCGTGCCGCACACCGGCGGCGTATTGATTCAACCTGGCGATCCCTACTACTCGCTCATTCACGCTTGGATCAGCCAGGGCGTAAAGTTTGATCCCAAAACCGCGCGGGTGGTGAAGATCGACGTCGAACCGAAAGGGCCGACGCTCCCCCTGCCGGGCATGAAGCAGCAGATGGCGGTGCAAGCGACCTACGCAGATGGGACGGTTCGCGACGTGACCGCCGAGGCGTTTATCGAGAGCAGCAATACCGAGGTGGCGGCCGTGGACAAGACGGGGCTGGTTTCCGCCGTGCGCCGCGGCGAGGCCACGATGCTAGCCCGCTACGAAGGCTCGTACGACGCCAGCACGCTCATCGTCATGGGCGATCGAACCGGATTTCGCCTGGAATGACGCGCCGACGAACAACTATATCGACGAACTGGTCTACGACAAACTCAAGCAAATGAAAATTCTGCCGAGCGAACTTTGCACCGATGCGGAGTTTGTTCGGCGGGTCTTCATCGATCTGACCGGGCTGCCGCCTTCACCCGATCAGGTGAAAAACGTTCCTGGCCGACCCGCGCCCGACCAAAGTGAAGCGCGACCAGTTGATCGATCGGCTGGTCGGCAGCAAGGAATATGTCGAACACTGGACCAACAAGTGGGCCGACCTGTTGCAGGTCAATCGCAAGTTTCTCGGCGAGAAGGGCGCGGCCGCGCTGCGCGGCTGGATTCGAAAAGCGATCGCCGACGAACATGCCTTACGACCAGTTCGTGCATACGATCCTGACCGCGGGCGGCTCGAACGTCGCGAACCCGCCCGCCTCGTACTACAAGATTCTGCGCGACGCCGACTCGGCGATGGAAAACACGACCCAGCTCTTCCTGGCGATTCGTTTCAACTGCAATAAATGCCACGATCATCCGTTCGAGCGCTGGACCCAGGACCAGTATTACGAGTTGGCGGCGTTCTTCGCCCAGGTCGGCCGCACGCGAGGACCCGAGCTACAAGGGCCAGAAGATCGGCGGCTCGGCGGTCGAAGGCGCCGTGCCGCTGGTCGAGATCATCTTCGACGAAAAGAGCGGCGACGTGAAGCACGAGCCGCACCGGCGAACTCGCCAAGCCGACTTTCCCCTTCACGCACAAGGATCTGGCCCCGAAGTCGGCGACCCGCCGCGAGCAACTGGCCCACTGGATCATCTCGAAAGACAATCCGTACTTCGCCAAGAGCTACGTCAATCGCATGTGGGCCTATCTGCTCGGCGTCGGCATCATCGAGCCGATCGACGACATCCGCGCCGGCAATCCGCCGAGCAATCCGCCGCTGCTCGATCGCCTGACGCAATGAATTCATCAAGAGCGATTTCAACGTTCAGGCGATGATGAAAGACGATCTGCAAGTCGCGGACCTATCAGCATTCGATCGAACCAACAAATGGAACGCCGACGACGAGATCAACTACTCGCATGCGACCGCCCGGCGATCTGCCGGCGGAGGTGCTCTACGACGCCATTCATCGGGCCACCGGCTCGAGCCGAAACTGCCGGGCCTGCCGGCCGGAGCGCGGGCCGCCGAGCTGCTCGACAGCAACGTGCCGATTCCGGGCGGGTTCCTCGACGCCTTCGGCAAACCGCCGCGCGAGAGCGCCTGCGAATGCGAGCGCTCCAGCGGCATGATGCTCGGGCCGGTGCTGAACATGGTCAACGGTCCGGTGGTCGGCGACGCCCTGCGCGACCCGGCGAACCATATTGCCAAGCTCGTGGCGGCCGAAAAGGACGATCGCAAAGTGGTCGAGGAAATCTTTGTCATGATCCTTTGCCGCAGGCCGACGCCCAAGGAAATCGCGACCGGCGTGGCGGCGCTCAGGGCGGCCGCCGAGGATCAAAAACGGCTGCATGTGATCTATCAAAAACGCGTCGATGAATTGCAAGCGTACGAAGCGACGCTGCCGGCCAAACAGGCCGCCTGGGAAAAGAAATACGGCCAGCCCACGGTCTGGGAGACGCTTGACCTCTCGAATCTGAAGTCGAAGGGCGGCGCCGTGCTGACCAGGCAGAAGGATGGCTCGGTGCTCGCCAGCGGCAAGAACCCGTTCCCCGAAACCTACACGATGAACGCGACCACCAAGCTGAAAGATATCACGGCGATTCGACTGGAGGTCTTGACCGACCCGCGTCTGCCGTCGAAGGGCCCGGGCCGGCCGCCCAACGGCAACTTCGTTTTGAGCGAGTTCAAGGTTCAAGTGGCCAAGGCGGGCGACAAGGCCAAGCCGAAGCCGGTGAAACTGACCGGCGCGATCGCCGACTTTTCGCAGGGCGGCTACCCGGTCGGCAACGCCATTGACGGCAAGCTCGACACCGGCTGGGCCGTCGTTCCCCAAACCGGCCGCTCGCACATGGCGATGTTCAAGACAACGATGCCAATCGGTTTCACCGAGGGCACCATGTTCACGATCGCGATGGAGCAGCATTTCGCCGGCCGCGAGCACAATCTTGGCAAGTTCCGCGTCTCGGTGACGACCAGCAAGAATCCGCTGTTGAAAGAGTCGTTGCCGGCGGCGGTGCAGCAGGCGCTTCTGGTTCCGATGGCGAAGCGGACGCCGGCCCAGAAGGCCGCGGTGGCCGATTACTATCGCGGATTGGATTCCGAACTGAAGCGATTGCAGGACGCGGTCGCCGACGCCCCGCCTCCGGCCGACACGCGCTTGCTCGGCGCAGGATCTGGCCTGGGCCCTGATCAACAGCCCGGCATTTCTGTTTAACCATTGATTTGGCGTTAATCGATCCCGCCGAGCGGTTTCGCTCGGCGGGAATTCGCTAGATCGAAAGCATGCTTTCCTATCGACGCCTGTGGCCGATCGTGCGGCGGTTGCCGCCGGAGTTTGCGCATGCGCTGGGCCTGAACCTGTTAAAGCTGCCGATTCGGTTCGCCCCGCGCCTGCCAGACGACCCGTTCATTTGGAATGGCTTAACTTTTCGCAATCGCATCGGCATCGCCGCGGGGTTTGATAAGAACGCCGCCTGCGTTCGCGGCGTCGAGCGGCTGGGCGCCGGTTTTGTCGAAGTCGGCACCATCCTGGTTGCGCCGTGGCAGGGCAATCTCGTCTCGCCGCGAATGAAACGCCTGCCGAAATTGCACGCCATCTGGAACCGGCTCGGTTTCACGAGCCTCGGACTCGACGTACGCCCAAAACCTACGGCTGCGCTCCGCGTGAGCGGCGTCGCGGCTTGACCCTGGCCTGCAACATCGGCCCGCATCCGGGTCATCTCAAGACCGCGACCGATCGTTCGCAAACAACCCGCGACGAGTTCCTGCATTTGGTCAACGAACTGCATCCGTTCGTTGATTTGTTCGTGATCAACCTGAGTTCGCCGAACACGCCCGGCCTGCGAAGCCTGCTGCAGAGTCCCGAACTTTGTGAGCGGATCGTATTGCCGGTTCGGTCGCGGGTTCGCGAATTGGATGAAAGTTTCCATCGAACATGGCGAACGCCGCTGCTGGTCAAATTGCCGCCCGAGGATGAAAACCGCGAGCTTTGGACCGAGGCGAATTTGAAGGGCGTGGTCGAACCGTTGTTGGCGGCCGACGCGGTGGACGGCTTCGTCGCGGTGAACACCTCGGCGCGGCTCGCGCTTCAATATGTCAGCCTCCCGCCGCCGGAACTGCCCGGCGGGATCTCGGGCGAGCCGCTCCGGGCGGAGGCGTTGCGCGTGGTCTCGCTATTGCGAAATCTGATTGGCCCGGAAAAGTTGCTCATCGGCTGCGGCGGCGTGATGGCCCCGGAGCATGCGGTCGAATTTCGCCGCGCGGGGGCCGATCTCGTTGAGCTTTATTCGGGGATGATCTACGCCGGGCCCGGACTTCCGGCGCTGCGCCGCGGCCATGGCAAACAAGGCCGTCTGACCTCAATCGTCGTCCTTGTGCCCGAGCTTGCTGACGCGATACGAAGCTTGATAGGCCCCATAGCCGGAGGTGGAAATTCCATTGCGCGTGGAGCCGATGTATCCGTTCTGGCCGGGCATGATCGTGACCTTCACGATGCCGGTCTCGCCCGATTTCAATACCCCGGCGTGAATCGCGACGGTCGCCAGCTGGCGAATCGGTCGTGTAAACTTCGCTGCCCCAGACGGAACCGCCCGGACGAGCCTGGACGCGGAAGTAGAACGTTTGCCCGACGCGCTGCACGTATTGGCTCAGCGTTCCCGGATCGGGCAAAACATGGATCGGCCCGTCGTCTTCCTCGGCATGATTGCCCGTGCGCAGCCAGGCCGAGATCGGTCATCCGCAGATTGACATCGCCGAAATGCGGCGTATGCGCTCGCAGTCCGGTCGATTCGATTCGCCCGACGATTTTTGAAAACTCGGTGTAGATCACGTCGCGATCAATTTTCCCGAGCTTTTTCTCGGGCACCGATTTGCGAAGAACCGAAAGCAGTTCGGCGGCCTTGGCGCGAATTCCCGCGTCCGCATCGCGTTCGAGCATCACGAGCGATGGGTAGGCGGATTCTTTCGAAACCCGCCAGCGATTTCCAACCGGCCTCGCGTTTGGCGCCGTCGGCGTTTCTCACCTGCGCGACCGCGGCGGCCGCCTTGCCGGCGACTTCCGGCTGCAATCGCGTGCCGAATTCGATGCGCTGAACGTCGGAGAGCTTGATGATCAACTTGCCGTAGGGCGTGGCGACCTCGATCTGCTGCTCGTTGAGGCTGAGGTGAAGGCGGCTGCCGTCAACCAGACGGACCTCGGTCGGCTCGGGACGCAACGGCATCCCGGGTCGATTGACGGGCCGGGAATCGGCGTAGGCGAGCCCGGGCGCCAGCAACATTAACCCGATAAACCGCCTCAGAGCGAGCATGACGACTTCCCTCGATTCGCCCATTGAGTTTAGCGGTTCAACATCCGCGACGCAATAAACAAGTAGGCAAGGGCGCGCGGTTGTGACAATCGCCGCTTCCGTCAATGAAAAAAGCAGAAATCCAATTGATTGACAGCCGGAAACCAATTCGGTAAATTCGGCAAGATAGGCAGGAGCCGCAAACTTGGAAGGCTTCCCCCATTTCGCATCACCTCAGGAGGTCGATTTCATGCGTTCAGGAATCATCGCAACGATCATGAGCACGCTTCTGATCGGGTCCGCCATCGCTCAGCCTCCCCCGCCTCCACCGAATCAACCGCCGCCGCCGAATGAACCGCGGCCGAATGCCGGCCAGCAAAACTCGCCCCCGCAGTTTCAAGAAAACATGCGTCAACCTCCGCAGCAAAACCGGCCCGCGGAGGTCTGGGGCTGGCGGCTTGTCGTTGTGCCGGCGCCGACCTCTCCGGCTCCCGTTTACACCAGCTACCCCGCGCCCCATCGGTGCGGCTTCTTCGCCCGGCTTTGCGGCAACTGCTGCGAATCGTCTTGCGAACCCTGCTCGTTCGCGACTGCGTGCGGCGGCTTGTTTCCCGGACTGGGATGCGGCTACGCCTACTATCTCGTTCCGGTGCGCTTGGAGCGGCTGCCGATGCAGTTGAATCCGCAACCACTGCCGCCGCGCGGCCCCATGCCGCGGCGAATGTCGAAGGCGATCACTCCCGAACGCAGCGCGGAATCGCTCTACCAGGAAGCCGTGACCTTTTATCGCGACCAGGACATGACCACGGCCCTGAAGCTAGTCACCGCGGCGATTCAACGCGATCCACAGGACGCCGCCTCGTGGTATTTCAAGGCGTTGGCCGATCGAGCCTCGGCAAAACAACCGCGGCGACGGAATCGGCTCGCCGGGGCGCGGCGCTGGAAGTGCTCCACCCGGCGGCAGCCGAACAGCTCGGCTTGGCGCTCGAACGCGTGCAAGGCGCCGATCGCCAGTTCCTTCGCTCCGCCAAGACCGCGGACCTGACCTATGCCAAGGCTCAGCAAATCGCCGCGATGCCGGTTAAAGGCGACAAGATCGTCGCCACGAAGTGAGCGTTGAAAGCGGATTCACAGGATTGGAATCCTGGGCCACGGGTCCGTGGCCCAGGATTGGAATCCTGGGCCACGGACCCGTGGCCCAGGATTCCAATCCTGTGGACTTTAAGAGTTATTCCACTTCAATCCGAATCGTGTGCTTCACCGGCACGACAGCCTGGCGAGTTTCCTCCGACATCTTGGCTTGCCGGGCGTGCAGCTTTTCAGCCAGTTTCTTCAGCATCTCGGCGGCTTCCGGATCGTCGGCCACCGCGCCACGAAGCAATCTCATCCCGACGTGATACTGCTTGATGAGCGTGGTCTCGTAATTCTGCTTCCGCCCGACCAGGCCGTCCACCTTCTGAAACGCGGCTGCAAACGGCGTCTCGTCAAACTCCGCCGCGAGATTGACGCCTTTTTCCAGTTGCTCCTTGGTGAACGTCTTCGATTGCTTGCCCCAGGTCACCTTCGCCTTCTCGCCCTTCAGGTTCTTCACCACGAGCATGAAGCGATTGAACTCATTCTGAAACGGAATGAACGGCAGGATGCTGCGAGCCGAGTTGGGCGACTTTTTGTCGCCGGAGAAACAAAACGGATAGCGCGTGCTCTCGATCTCGATTTCATGATTGGCGTGATTGAGAACCTTGTGGCCCTCCCTGGCCTCGGCCTGATCGCCATCGACCGTGATCGTGGCGATGTTGCCATCGCCAACGAGGGCCTTCAGAAAGGCGTACGCCATGATCAAATGGCCGTTGGGGGATGGGTGCACGCCGTCGCGGCCGCCGATCGGATAGTCGTCGCCGAGCGCCTTCTTCGCGACCGGCATGACGCCGAACATCGCGTCGTGAACATTGGCAAAGGGGCAGTGATGCTCCTGGGCCAGTTCCTTGGCGATGTCGCGCAGGTGGGCGAGGTTGTCATTGTAGACCACGGGCCGGTCGCCCCCTCCGCCAAAGTATTTGGAATCGACCACGCCGGGCGAACCCACGACAACGGTCGCGCCGACCTTTTGGGCGCGTTCGATGATCTGCTTCATGTTTCGGCGGTAATTGTCGCCGATATTCTTGTCGAACTTGCGATAGCCGCCGTCGTTCATGCCGTAGCAAGTGGTGACGACATTGGGCTTGAAGGAGAGCAGATCGAAATTCATGCGATTGAGAAAACCGCCGGCGGTTTCGCCGCCCCAACCGAGCTGTAAGATCCACAGGTCGAGTTCGGGGTGGCAGGCGGTCAGGTACGTTTCGAGATCGCGCGAGTAAAGTTTCTGCTCGGTGATCGAGTCGCCGGCGATCACGAGTCGATCGCCCTTCTTGAGGATGGGCTTATCGTCGGTGGCGCGGCCAGCGGGAGGAAAAGTACCAGTCCGCAAACGATGGAACGAAACATAAAGACTCCGAGGGATGGGAAACCACGAAACACACGAGTCACACGAAATTCATTTCGTGTGACTCGTGTGTTTCGTGGTTCAAAAACTCATTTCAACATTTCTTTGACTTCCGGCTCGATCGCCTCGGCCCAAATCATGAAACCTTTGGTCGAAAGGTGCAAGTAGTCGGGCATGATTTCCTTGGTCAGCGTGCCGTCCTTGTCGAGGAACTTGTCGCCGATGTCAAGATACTTCACATTCTTGCCATCGATCTTGGACAGGAGTTCGTTGGTCTTTTTGACCTTTTCTCGAATCGGATCCGATGCTTTGTGGCTGCGAGGGAAAATGCCGAGGAGGAGGATCTTGGCTTTCGGATGCTTCTTGTTGATCTCGTCGATAATCGCCTTGTTGCCTTCGGCGATTTGCTCCGGCGTGTTGCTGCCCATGTTGTTGGTGCCGATCATGATCACGAAGGCCTTGGGTTCATAGCCCTCGAGTTCCCCGTGTTCAATTCGCCACAGGATATGCTGGGTGCGATCGCCACCGATGCCGAGATTGAGCGCGTGCAGCGGCGCGAACTGCTCGTTCCAAACCGTCACGCCGCCGCGCGGCCCCTTGCCGCGCCAGGCGTCGGTGATCGAGTCGCCGATAAAGACGAGATCAATCTTGCCGTTCATCTTCCTGATGTCTTGGAGAAACTTTTCGTGCCGTTCCGGGTTCTTTTTGGCCGGCACAACGGCGGAATTGGGCTTGTCGTCGGCTCGCACAGGAACGAGCATGAGCGCAAATAGCGAGGCACCCAGCAACAGTCGTGACAACATGAGTGTGATCCTTTCCAACGAGAGGGACAACGGTGTAATTCAAGTTTGTCGCGGGCGGGATGGCTGGCGACGCAACCGTTGGAAATGAGTTTACGCGAGCCGGCGCGAACTGCCAGCGGAAAACGAATTTCGAGTTCTTAGCCGCCTACGCCGGAGTCACTGCGGCAATTCGACCTGGGTCGGCCGCAGCGCCGCCCTGCCGTCGCCGCCCGAACGTAAGCCATGATCCCATTCGCCATCCAGCGGATTGGGCAGAACGAAGCAATCGACGCCCTAGGGGCAGCGGGCGTCGTCCACGCGTGCGAAGCCGGCGCGAATCGCAGCGGCCAACACGTTCTGCACTTGAATCGTGGAGGGCTATGTGGATCTCGGTCGTGCAGCACTGCTTGGCCGCCCGCGACGGTTGGGATTGATGGTGAAGTCCCCGAAAGCGGCCAAGCAGTGGCAATGGAATTCGATATTAATGATTCCTTGCACCAAGACGGGACTGTTTGGATCCCGCGCAGTTGTGATTGCCACTGCTTGGCCGCGTTCGAGAGCGTCGCCATCAATCCCAATCGTCGCTCGCGGCCAAGCAGTGCCAATCGGTTTTGGTACTGATTCGCGACTGCGGAATCTCGGTCGTGGAGCACTGCTTGGCCGCCCGCGACGGTTGGGATTGATGGTGAAGTCCCCGCAGGCGGCCAAGCAGTGGCAATGGAATTCGATATTAATGATTCCTTGCACCAAGACGGGACTGTTTGGATCGTGATGACTCCTTGCCCGCGCAGTGGTGATTGCCACTGCTTGGCCGCCTGCGGGAGACTCGCCACTGTGCAGAATCGTCGCTGGCGGCCAAGCAGTGCGAAATCGCCGTGCACGATTCCGCTTCCGGAATTCTTTCGTCGCGTTCTGCACTTGAATCGTGGAGCACTGCTTGGCCGGGAATGATTTGATCGTCGGGCACAACGGGAACATTTACGTGACCGAGCCGGGAAATCCGAGCCAGGTTTGGCTGATCAACGCCAAGAAGGAAAAACAAGTCGTCGATCGAGGGCTGAAATATTCCAATGGCATCGTCTTGTCGCCGGACCAGACGTTGCTCTATGTCGCCGATTATGCCTCGCACTGGGTTTACAGCTATCAAGTGCGATCGGATGGAACTTTGGCCCACAAGTAGAAGTATTATCACTTGCACGCGGCTCCGATCAAGCCGCGCCTGCCCCGGTTGTAAAAGATGCTAGCTTTTCCCATAAGATAATGAATCGGCACACGAGGTCGTCGTCATGTCCGAAATCACGCGCGAACAATTGCATGCCTACCTGGATGATTGCCTGCCGGAATCCGAAGCCGCCAAGATCGAGCAGACATTGCGGCAGTCGGACACGTTGCGGCAGCAACTCAAATTGACGTTGCAAGAGCGCGATCGCGGCGAGCACAGCGTCGGGGCCATCTGGCGGCGCGAACGGCTCAGTTGCGTTAGCCGCGAACAATTGGGAAGCTACCTGCTCGAAGCCCTCGACGACGACCTGATGGAGTACATCCGCTTTCACGTGGAAACCATTTGCTGCCCGTTCTGCCGGGCCAATCTCACCGACTTGAAGGCGCAGCAGAAAGAAGCGGCTCATCACGCCAAGCATCGGCGGCACAAGATTTTCCAATCGAGCGCGGGCTTGCTCTCGGGCAAGCGGAAGTAATTGCCGCATTCAATTTGCACCAGGCGACGATTCGGGCCAATCGGCTTCGACTGGACAAGTTGCGCCGTATCGCGTATGATTCCAACAAATGACGGATACATGCCGGTTAATTGGAACCGGCATTAATTTGATCTGTTTTTGAGGAGTTTTTGTTTGACGAATGCCGCTCTTGCAGGCCCTTCCAGCGGTTTCCACGGTTTGAATCTAGCCCCTTCACTGCTGGAAGCCCTGAATAACGCCTCTTACCATCAGCCTACTCCCATCCAAGCCGCTTTGATCCCGCCCGCCTGCGAAGGCCGTGATGTGATCGGCCAGGCCCAGACCGGGACCGGAAAAACCGCCGCCTTCTTATTGCCGTTTTTCACCAAATGGAGCCCGCGCGAAGGCGTTGGGCCGCAGGCATTGATCCTCTGCCCAACGCGCGAACTTGCCGTGCAAGTTCGCGACGAGGCCCGAAAACTCAATCCTTCGCCGGAATGCAAAGTCGTGTCGATATACGGCGGCACGCGCGTCCGCCAGCAGGCCAACGAAGTCAAAGCCGGCTGCCACATCGCGGTTGGAACGCCCGGCCGTGTCCTTGATTTCATCGCCCGCGGCGTGCTCAAGCTGAGCCGCATCCGCTACGTCGTGCTCGATGAGGCCGACCGCATGCTGGACATCGGCTTCCGGCCCGACATCGAAAAGATCCTCCGCCAGTGCCCGCAGGCCAGGCAGACGCTGCTCCTCTCGGCGACGATCGCCGAACCGGTGCTCAAGCTGGCCCAGCGTTACATGTTCGAGCCATTGAACATTAATCTCTCGCCCGAGCACGTCACCGTCGAGAAGATTCGCCAAACCTATATCACCGTCGACGAGCACAAGAAGTTCGATCTTCTGCTGAAGGTTCTCGATCGCGAAGAACCCCGGCAAAGCATCATCTTTTGTCAGACCAAGCGTGGGTCTCACGATCTCTATCAGCGCTTGCGGCAGACGCGCAAAGGCGTCTCGGTGATGCACGGCGACCTCGATCAGCGCCCGCGCAAGCGCATTATGCAGGCTTTTCGCGATCGCAAGATCATCCACTTGATCGCCACCGACGTGGTCGGCCGCGGCATCGATGTGACCGGCATCTCGCACATCATCAACTACGACTTGCCCGACGACGTCGAAAATTACGTGCACCGCATCGGCCGCACCGGCCGCATCGGGAACGACGGCGTGGCCATCGCCTTCGTCACACCCGAGCAAGGCGACTTGCTCACGGCGATTGAAGCGCAAATCAACATGCTCATTCCCGCGGACCGGATTGAAGGCTTCGAGGCCTACAAGCCGCGCGTCAAGGAACAAGCGGCAGCCAAAGCGAAACCGGCCTCCCCGGTCTACGGCCGATCCCAAAAGAAATACAGCTGGCGCGTGTAATTTCACCGGGGAATTGAACAGGAGCCCGCAGCGCCAGCAAGGGAATTGAAAAGATCCTTGGCTGGCGCTGCAGGCTCCTTGCGTTTCAACTTAATCCCCCGTCGGCACGATCCCCGCACCCTCGACCATCAAGATCACGCAGCGCTGCGACGCTCGCGTCCGGTGAACGACACTCTTGGGCACCACGAATCCTTGCCAGGGTGACAATTCAATCGTCCGATCCTCCAAGTCGATCAGGAACTTCCCGTCCAGCACGAAAAAGAACTCATCCTGGTCGTCGTGCTTGTGCCAGTGATATTCGCCCTGCATCACGCCGAGCCGCACCACCGAGTCATTCACCTGGCACAGCGTCTGGTTGTACCATTGGTCCTTGACCGCCGCGATGAGCGCCGGCACATCGACGAGTTCCAACGTCCTGAAGCGGACATTGAGAAATGTGGCATACGGGTAGTCCTTCGGATCGGACATGGATTAGCTCCTGAAGCCTAAAAAGAATCGATTGCAAATCAAAAGTAACCGGTGTCGCTTACCTCACGGCGGTTCACCGAATTCATAGCTTCTTGCCGGGCAAGAACTTACGCCGCGGATAGACAGTTTTCACGAGCCAACGAACCGGTTATTTCCGGTTACTTTTCGATCGACTCGTCGATTCCTGAAAGCTCCAGTCCGAGCAGCGTGAAATCGTCGGGTTCCCTTGTTTGAGTCAGCAGATCTTGCGTGACGGTCGCGACCAAACCGGCTAGCGGAAACGATCGCCGTGCCTCCACCGCGGCCAAAAAGCTCTGCATTGGCTGCGGCGAAGCGCCCGGCAGGCCGTCGGTGAACAGGAGCACGCGATCGCCGGGCTGCAATTGCGTCTGTTCCGCCCGGAAGTGCATGTCGCCGGGCACCAGCAATGGCCCGGTCGCGTGCAGGATTTCGAGCGGCCCGGCGGCCGGCAAGCGCACTGGCGGCGTGTGCCCGGCGCAGGCAAACGCCATCTCGCCGGTTTGGCAATTCAGCAGGCCGTAACTTATTCGCATCATCGGCGGATCGGGCATGCCGAGCATCGATAGAGCGCGGGCCAGGCGCTGTAGCACTTCATCCGGCGGCAGCACCCGGTAGCTTTGCCCGCCGATTTCCTTGCTCGCGACATTTTGATGAATGAAAACGGCTAGCATGCAAGCGGTGAGGCTTTGCCCCAGCACATCGCCGACGAAGAAGCCGACCCGATCTTCATCGACGCGGACGACATTGTGAAAATCGCCCGGACTGCCGACTCGTTCGCGATGGCTGACGGCGAAGCGAACTCGGCCCACCGCGGGCAGTAGCGTTGGCCGGCACATGCGCTGAATCCGCCTTGCGATGCGAAAGTCGGCGTCGTTCTGTTCGTAAAGGCGAAGCAAGGTTTGATTGATGCGCGACGATTCGGCGGCTCGTTGCGTCAACTCGGCGCGTTCCTCGGATTGCTTGGCCAGTCGCGCGAGTTGTCCCGCCAATTCGCCGTCGGCCAGCGGCCGGCTGAGGGCCGCATCGGCCCCGGCCTGCCAGCCGGCCATCCGCTCTTCGCGCGAATCGGCCAGCCAGATAATTGACAAGTCGGTCTGGTTCGCGTGGGCATCGCGCCAGCGGCGGCAGAACTCCGCGGCCGGCTCCAGCGCATTCGAGCTATCCGCCACCACGAACACGGGTAGCTCGGCCGCGGCCCACGCCCCGTCAAAACTGGCCAACTCGACGGCGAATCCGGCCCGCTCCAGCGCTTCGCGAGCATCCACGTCTCGACCGGTCGGGCCAACCCAAAGCACAACGCCATTTTTCGCGGTCATGGCTGCCTCCACTGAATCCGTGCAACTATACCGCAGCGCTCGGTTCACGGACAAGGCCATGCGGCATGGTCACCCAACCCCATTCCCGACGAACGCACGCCAACGGGTACGTTGATTGCGCGACCAGGCAACAGCTGGTCGTCTTGCGAAATTCTTCCGGCAATTCGGCATTCAAGTTGCAAATATACGCCACGCACGCCGGCTCAACATTCAATTAGCCGACATTGAAATGAAAACTTCAATGTTTCGCGGGTATCGATTCACTCGGCCGACGCGGAAACGAACTGCGGTGCGCATCAGAAGTTTCAGCCGTGTGCACCCGCTTGCTCGCGGTAAACGTTCTTAGGTAGACTTGTACGTGAAATTTGGCCTTCTCCTTCCTGTGTTGGCAGGCTTGTTGTGGGTTGGCAATACCAGCCAGGCCCGGGCCGAATTTATTCGCCTTCGGAGCGACGACCTTATTTCGCTCGTCAGTGGCTCGAACGCGAACCGTCGAAGCAATCGCGAAATTCCGTGGGATTCGGGAAGCATGAGAAACTCGTCAACCCCGCGAGCGCAGAGCGATCCGATGCCTGCCCCGGATGAGGATCAAGGACCGTTCACCCACTCGCATTCGTACCTAGTTCCCTTATGTCTCTTCGGTCGCGGCTCGTATTCGGGCTGCGGCCCTCAGCCATCAGGCGATAGCGGGGCCAGCTACGATGGGCAACAATTGACTTTCATCTTCCGCCCCGCTATCGCTCCTCCTCCAATTTCAGGATTCGTGTCGATCGAATCGGCCAATTCGCCAGTCCAGCCGCGTGCCTCCCGGCTATTCCGGCCTCCACGCCCTCGCTAAAGATCTGTCGCGTTGTTTGCGGTTGCGGAGATGTCTCCGCCCCGCGGCGAATGCAATCGCAGGAAGGTCCTGCGTTTGCCTCGATCTTTGGCTATTGATTTTGTGGAGGGCAAATATGACAGGTTCAAAACTACGTCCGGTCTGGAAAGGTGCTTGCTGGCTGGCAGCTGCCGTCGCGTTGGCAATGCTGCCGGCGACCGCGCGTGCGGATTTCAAAGTCTCGCTGACGGTCGCAGGATCGAATATTGTGGTGACGGACAATCTTGCGGGCGACTTGGATCCGGCCGCGGGCTCCATCTTCATCGCCGGAACGCTCAATAGCGTCAACTACAACATCGCGGTCAATTCCAACAAGAATGAACCGTCCGAACCGCAGGCGCAAATTCAGGACGCCACGGTCAACATTCAGAATCAATCGGGCGTTTCGCGGAGCATTCAGATTGCGATCACCGACACGGGCTTCACCAAGCCCGGCGCCGCCGGAACGCCAGCCAGATTGCAAAGTCAGCTCGGCATCTCGTCGATCGGCGGCGAGAATTCGCCATTGACGGGCACCTTCCAAAGTTATGCCGACAACAGCAACGCAGAGTTTGGCACAGAGTTTAGCACTCCCGTGCAAAACATGCTCTTTCCGCTGCCTCCATCCGAGCAGTTGAAGGAAATCTTATTCACTCGGAGCGGCACCTACTCGCTTTCGAGCGCCTTCGATATCACGTTGCCCGCCAATCAGCAACTTGGCGCGGCGTTCACCGGCACGACGCGCGTGTTGGCCATCCCGGCGCCGGATAACATCCTGTTGCTGGCGAGTTCGACGCCGCTGTTGGGTCTTTGCGGTTGGTTCCTGCGCCGCGGCCTGTGGCGCTCAAGCTGTCGTTTGAATCTTGAAGGGATGAACAGTCCGTTTGAGTTTTCTCCCGTGGATCCTTCTCGATCGAACGATCCACGGGCCTTTTCAGTTCTTCGGCGTCAATTTGGAAATTAATTTCAATTCCAGTTCGCCCTTCGCGCCCCAACCCTTTTGGCCAGCGGGAATCGAGGGACGAAAGCTCTCGTAAAGCGAGTAGGCGTGCGCGGCCAAGTCGGCGGGGGAAAAAGACCGGGCCAATCGCCGCATGGCCGAGCGAGCGGCGTCGAGATCGTCGCCAAATTTCGATTCCAAATAGCGACGCACGCTGTCCGGGTCGATTGGCTGGGTCCCGCGAACGGCACGAAGGCCGGCGGCCGTGTTTTTCACCGCCACGGGCCGACTGCAGATTTCGATGTGGAAGGTTTCTGCCTTTTCGCGCGCTTCCTTCGGTTTCCGCTCATGCGGTTTGAGAATTCCAAGTCGACGCCCCTTGGCCTGGGCGTTCAAGCCGGCCACGGCCTTTCCCAGCGTCAACGCCTCATCGCGATTGAACCCCAGCCGCTCGGCGACGACCGACGCCCACAAGGTGAGCACCGGCGCGCGATTGATGGAAATCGTCTTCATTTCGTTCGTCCGGCGCGATCGCGGCGGCGTTACTCGTCCCAGCTTGGCTGCTCGGTGCGAAGCATCCGGCTAATGAGGAATTCGGTGGTCTCGTCAAACTGGACCCCCTGCTCGCGGGCGCTTTGCAAGACGCGACGCAGCAGCGCGTGGGCATCGGAAAGCCGAAGATAGTTCAAAACGGCGGTCCACGACGCGATGATCAGCAGGAACGACAAGGTGAACAGTCCGCCGATTTTCATCGCTCTCGGCCTTTCCGGTTAAGTGGCCAGGGTTGGGCCGCGGCGAGCGCGCCGAGTCCATCGCCGCGTGGTCGCCGATCCATTTCGACTCTTCTTAATCAGAAAACGAATGACTTCGAGGCCGGTCAGGTTGTTCTACTTCGCTTTCAACGTTCGGTAGCGGCGGATCAACGCGTTGGTCGAGCTATCGTGCGTGAGTTTGGGTTCCGCCGCCGCGGAGAGTTCGGGAACAATTCGTTTCGCAAGCACCTTGCCCAGTTCGACGCCCCATTGGTCAAAGGAGTCAATGTTCCAAATGACGCCCTGCGTGAACACGTTGTGCTCGTACAGGGCGACGAGCTTGCCAAGCGTCTTGGGCGTGAGGCGCTCAACCATGATGGTGTTGGACGGCCGATTCCCCTCGAACACATGGTGCGGTGCGAGCCATTCGGGAATGCCTTCAGTCTCAACTTGTCCGGGCGTTTTGCCGAATGCCAACGCCTCGGCTTGGGCGAAGACATTCGCCAGCAACAGATCATGATGCTCGCCCAGCGGATTGAGCGGTTTCCCAAACGCGATGAAGTCGCAGGGAATGAAACCCGTGCCCTGATGCAGAAGCTGATAAAACGAATGCTGCCCGTTGGTGCCGGGTTCGCCCCAGTAGACGGGGCTCGTGTCGTAGTCGACGCGAGAGCCGTCGAGGGCGACCGACTTGCCATTGCTCTCCATCGTCAACTGCTGCAGATAGGCGGGAAATCGCTTCAGGTACTGTTCATACGGCAACACGGCGATCGACTTCGCTCCAAAAAAATCGGCATACCAGACAGTCAGCAGGCCCATGATGACCGGCAGATTGCGATCGAAGGGCGTATCGCGAAAATGTTCGTCCATCTCGTGAAATCCGGCCAGCAGTTCCCGAAATTGATCCGGACCGATGGCGATCATGGTGGACAGACCGATCGCCGAGTCCATTGAGTAGCGGCCGCCGACCCAATCCCAGAGTATGAACATGTTCTCAGGATCGATGCCGAACTGGTCGACTGCCTCGGCATTGGCGGAAACCGCGATAAAGTGGCGCTTGATCGCTTCAACATCGTGAAGCCGCGCCAGGCACCAGTCGCGGCGCTGCGGGCGTTGGTCAGCGTCTCGAGCGTGGTGAACGTCTTCGATGCGACGATGAAAAGCGTCTCGGCGGGATCAAGATCGCGCACCGCCTCGACAAAATCGGTGGCGTCCACGTTGGAGACAAAACGGAACGTCATCGAGCGATCGCTGTAATGCTTGAGCGCTTCGTAGGCCATCACCGGCCCGAGATCGGAGCCGCCGATGCCGATATTGATAACGTTGCGAATGCGCCGGCCGGTATAACCTTCCCAAGCTCCCGAGCGCACCTGGTTGGCGAAACCGCTCATCCGTTTCAGCAGGGCGTGAACCTGCGGCACGACATTTTCGCCATCCACGATGATCGACGTGCCTTCCGGGGCCCGCAACGCCACATGAAGGGCCGGCCGGTTTTCCGTGATATTGATCCTGTCGCCGCGAAACATCTCGTCGATGCGCAGTTTCAGGTTGGATTCTTCCGCGAGTTGCACGAGCAGGCGGAGCGTTTCTTCGTCGACGCGATTTTTCGAAAAATCGAGATAGAGTCCGGCCGCTTCGGCCACGAACCGTTCGCCGCGCGACGAGCCATCGTCGAACAGTTTTCGCAAATGAACATCGCGGATCGCCTGATGATGGATGGCCAGCGCCTCCCAGGCCGGCCGCGCCGAAGGAAGCGGAAAGTTCTTGGTCATGCGCTCATCCCTCGCGATCACGTACGCAAATGACTGGTGTCGTTCCATAAGCGAATCGCCGGCTGGGAACGGTCATGTTCAAATCCCAACGCGCTCAGGCTGGCCGTGCTCAGGAAGAGAAACTGCCCGAATGGCGGTTCCAGGTCAAGCCAGCGCGCGGCCAGTACCCGAATAAAATGCGAGCTGGAAAACAATATGACGTTGCCAGTAATTTCCCGCACGCGACGGGTGACGCGCTCGGCTCGAGCGCCGACCTGGGCCGGGCTCTCGCCGCCGGGACAGCCGTCGCGAAATAGATTCCAATCCGGCCGCTCCTGATGAATGTCCATCGTGCGGCGGCCTTCATATTCGCCGTAGTTCCACTCGACCAGATCGGGATCAACCTCGGCAATCTGATTGAAACCGGCCAGCGCGCAGGTTCGCGCGGCTCGTTGCAAGGGGCTGGTGAAAACTTTGGCAAAAGCGACGGCTCGGAGCCGTTCGCCCAGCCGGCGGGCGTTTTCTTCGCCGCGGTGCGTCAGCGGCAAGTCGGTCATCCCGGTGTGCTGGCCCGAAATGCTCCAGGCGGTCTCGCCGTGGCGCGCCAGGTAAACAACGGGCAGATCTTCGCTCATGAATGGTTCGCTTCCAGCGTGTCGACTTTTTTCAATCGCCTTACATGTCGCTCAGCACCGCTGAATTCCGCGGCGAGAAACGCCTGCACCAGATCCCAGGCGAGCGCGGCGCCAACGGTCCGCCCGCCGATGCAAATGACGTTCATATTGTCGTCCTCGACGCCCTGCCGCGCCGAGTAACAGTCGCTGACGAGCGCGGCGCGAACGCCGTGGACCTTGTTGGCGCAGATCGACGCGCCGACCCCGCTGCCGCAAACCGCGATCGCCCGTTTCATGTTGCCGGCCGCGACCGCTCGCGCCAACGGAATGACGAAATCCGGGTAGTCGTCCGCGGGTTCCAACTCATGAGCCCCGAGGTCGAGCACCTGGTGGCCGGCCGCCTGGAGGCGAGCGACCAAATTGGACTTCAAAACGAAGCCGCCATGATCGGCGGCGATGCCGACAAGCATTGTGTGGTCCTCCCGCCCGGGGACGAAAGGCGGACCGATTCCGCCCAGGGAGCGGTATAGTCCATTGGCGGCGGTTCGCCGAGGCGTTGCCCTGGCACGGCCGGCATGTTGTCGCGGAGCGGAGCGGCGTCTCAGGCGCCGGCCATGATCTCCTCGACCATTTCGAACGATTCTTGTGGGGCACTGCTTGAGAATGGGTCCCCCGGCCGGGAGTCGGAAAGCCGGCCTCCGCCGAGCACTTCCGCGGCCAACGGAATCGTGCTGATCGCGCCCACCGCCACCAGAGTCCAGCCGACCGCCCGGCGCTGTTCTTCGGAGAGCCGATCTGCCAAAAGCAGACCGATCCCCGCTCCGAGCGCGACGCGAGTGCCGGCGATCATAATCAGTTCCGGCAGGCTGATTTGCGTTTCTCTCATGACTTTTCCTCGGCAAGATTTCAAATGCGGAATTGCGTCTCTACATCAAGAGAGCAACCCACGTGCCGAGGACGAAGCGGACTTGAGTGGAACTAGAATTGCGCCACAACTCCTTTACGTTTCGCGCTTGCGCGGAATCTCGCGAGCGCGACATGTAAACGAGTTGTGGCGCGAACCAAAAAAAGTTGGCGCGCCAATTCAACGATTCAACTACTCACTTCTCCTGGTGCACCCGCGTCGGATAAGCAGGCCGCTTGTCCTCCTTCTTCGGGCTCTTTTCCAACTCCTTCATCACGATCTCGATGGCCTTTTCCAGTTGCGGATCGTGACCGGCGATCACATCGGCAGGCCATTGCTCGACCTCGACATCCGGCGCCACGCCTTCGTTCTCGATCGCGTATCCACTCTCCGGCGACCAGAAGGCCATGCTCGGCGCGGTGACACTGCCGCCATCCATGAGTTGCGGATAACCGCCGATGCCGACCAACCCGCCCCAGGTACGCTTGCCGACCAGCGGCCCGAGCTTGTTCTTGCGGAACATCCAGGGCAGCATGTCGCCGCCGGAGCCCGCGCCTTCGTTGATCAGCATCACCTTGGGACCTTGCAAGCCGGCGCTTGGGATTTTCCAGTCGGCCCCGTAGCGCGGCGCGAAATAGCTTAGGAACGGCTTGCGCAGCGAATCGATGTAGTAGTCGGCGATCCAGCCGCCGCTATTGAAGCGCTCATCGATAATGATCGCCTCCTTGTCGATCTGCGGGAAGAAATAGCGCTTGAAGGCGGTCAGTCCGCGCATGGCGGTGTCGGGTACATAAACGTAGGCCACGCGGCCCTTCGTCGCTTCCTGCACCTTCTTCAGGTTCCCTTCCACCCAATCGCGATTGCGAAGGGCATATTCATTGGACAGCGGCTCGACCGTGACCACGCGGCTGCCCTTCCCATCCGGGTTCGGACCGACGGTGATCTCGATCGACTTGCCGGCGCGATTTTCGAAGAGCGAGAAGATCTCGGTCGGCGACTTCAGATCGACGCCGCGAACCGCCAGCAGATACTCGCCTTCCTTGACATTGACGCCTGGCGCGGTGAGCGGCGAGCGCAACGCCGAGGTCCAATTCAACCCGCCGTAGATCTTTTTGAATCGATAGCGGCCGTTGGCCACCTCGTAATCGGCGCCGAGCAGGCCGCCCGAGCATTCTTCTTTTCGAAGGGACGTTCGCCGGGCGTGTGGTAACTATGGCCAACCGACAGTTCACTCAGCATCCAGCGGATGACCTTGTACAGGTCGGCGTTGCTGGTCAGGTCCGGCAAAAACTGAGCATATTTCTTCTCCATTGCCGGCCAGTCCGCCCCGTGCATGTTCGGAGCGTAGAAGAAATCGCGATTGATTCGCCACGCTTCATGGAAGATCTGCTTCCATTCCTTGGGTGGCTCGACGCGGACCTCGATGGCGTCGAGGTTGAGCGTCTTGGCTTCGCCTGGTCCAGCGCCGGAACCACCGCGGCTACCCCGGCGGCCGCTGCCGCTGCTCATCGCTGCCGCCATGCCGGCCATCGCCCCCATCGGCGACGGGCCCGACGAGCCGATCAACCAGGTCGTCCGACTGGTCGCGTAGAGCATCTTCCGACCGTCGGGCGTCAGCTCATAGGTAACGACCGCGGGTTGAATTGTTTCATTCTTGCGCTTGTCGAGATCATAACGATGCAGCGCGCCGGGCGCCGGGCCGCCTCGGCCGCGACCGCCCTCCGCGCTGTCCGATCGCGCGATGTAATAGATCTGATTCGCCGCGCCGGCCTGCAGGTTGGAATAGCTTCCGGCCGAAATCGGCAGCGACAGAATTCGCTGATCGATTCCTTTCAAATCGATCTTCAGATCTTTTGGCTTCTTGCCGTTCGCGGCGGCCTTCGGCCCCGGCTTCGCGCCGGCGGGTTCGTCGCCCTCGTGGGCGGCGGCCGCGGCGCGGCTGATCCCTTCCTTGCTCTTGGGCTGCTCGCCCTTTTCCTCGTCGCTCTCTTTCAGGAAGGGCGAGGGCACGTCCTTTTGCAGCACCACCAGGTTCAGTGAGAAATGCGGCCGCTGCGAATCCGCCGACGATTGCATGAAGCCATGCTTGCTCATGCCGGCGTCGGTCGAACTCAGGAAGTACAAATACTTGCCGCCGACATCAAAAACCGGCTCGGTGGCCTCGCTCAAACCATCCGTAATCGGGAACGATTTGTTCTTTTCGAGCGAGTACACATACACGCGCGAGATCTTCGCGGCGTCTTCTTCCGTATAAGCGACCCACTTGGAATCGTGCGACCAACTGCTCAGATTGCTGCCGCGATTGCGACCATACTTCGGCTCGCTGATTCGCGTCTGCTTGCCGGTCGCCACGTCCAACCAGTAAAGCGATTCCGAATTGTCGCTGAAAAGGACCTTCTTCGAATCGCGCGACCAGACGAGGTTCTGATAGAAGCCGGCGCCGGCAAGCTTGATCTTCTTCACCTCGCCGTGACCATTCTGCGGTTCCAGGCGCAGCTGGTACTCGCCGCCCGCGTCGCTGAAGTAGGCGATGGTCTTGCCGTCGGGCGACCAGGCCGGATCGCGTTCATACACGTCCGGGCTGTTGGTGAGGTTTCGCGGATCGCCCTTCTCGGCGGGAACGGTGACGATCTCACCGCGGAACTCGAACGCGGCCCGGCAGCCGCTTGGCGACACCGCCGCGCCCCGGATATACTTCGCGCCCTTCGCGTAACGCGGCCGCGCCTCGTTCAGATCAATCGCGATGCCGATCTTCAGCCGCGTGCTCTTGCCATCCACCGGGTCGAGCCGGTGCAAGTAGCCGGCCTGCTCGTAAACCAGGTTTCCGCCGCCGCCCGCGATGTCGAGAACCGGGAAATCGGTGTGGGTGGTGATTTGCTTGAGCGCCTTGCTGTCCACGTTATAAGCGAACACGTTGTATTCGCCGTTGCGATCCGAGCGGAAATAAAGGGTGTCGTTCATCCAGACCGGGTCGAGATCGTTGCAGCGGCCCTTGGGCTGCGGAATCGGCTCAACCGCGTGGCTCTTGTTGTGATAGAGCCAAATGCGGCTATGGGTGCCGCCGCGATAATTCTTCCATTGCGCCGTCACGTCCCGCTCGGGGCAATAGGCGATTCGCGTCCCGTCGGGCGAGTAGCAGGCTTCAAAGCCGTGCGGGATCGCCAACTGATCGGGCATGCCGCCGGCGAGGCCGACCGTGAACAATTGAAAATGCCGATTGCTGAAAACGTTCCGATTCGAATTGAACAGAACCTTTCCATCGGGAGTAAAGCCGCGGACCAGGTCCGGCCCCGGATGGTAGGTCAGGCGCTTGGGCACGCCGCCGCTGATCGGGATGGTATAGACATCGGTGTTGCCGTCATATTGAGCGCTGAAGGCGATCGTTTTGCCGTCGGGCGAAAAGACCGGTAACGTTTCGACGCCTAAGTCGCTCGTCAGTGCTTCGGATCGCTGCCGTCGAGATTGGCGATCCACAAGTCCTCGGCGTACACGAAGGCGATGTGATCCTTGCTGACGCCCGGGTTGGAGAGCAACCGTGTGTCGGTGGTATTGGGGTCGGCGCGGCCGGCGAGCGGCATAAAGCCCACGGCCAATAGCGCGACCATCAGAGTCTTGCGCATCATGGTTCCTCGGAGTCGAAGGTGACGAGAAAGGTGCCATCTAGTATAGGCGTGAGCCACGGCCACGTCGAAAACTTTCGCGATTCCGCGGAAATCCGCAATCCACCCCGTTTAGCAGCGAGGAAAGCGCAATGCCCCGAGCGCGTGGCATTTCCCAAAAATCTTTGCGAAAATGTGAAGCAAACCGCCCCCACGCGGAACGACCCTTCCGAACTGTTCGCGATGATGCGGAGGCCACGATGCTGAAGACGCCGCCGAATCGGTTGTTGCAGGCGCTGCGGGGCTTGAGCGGACCGGCGAGCGAGGATGCCGATGCGTCGCTTCTCGAGCGATTCGTACGCGATCGCGACGAGGCGGCGTTCGAGTGCTTTTGCATCGCCATGGCGACATGGTCCTTCGCGTCTGCCGCCGGCACCTCGATCACGCCGACGCCGAGGATGCCTTCCAGGCCGTCTTTCTGGTGCTGGCCCGCGACGCGGCCCGAATCGGCCGCCGCGAATCGCTGGCCGGCTGGTTGTTCCGCGTGGCCTATTTCGTGTCGAGAAAAGCGATGGGTAAAGCCGCTCGACGCAAAGCCGTGGCCCTTCGCGAAAGCGACCGCATCGCCGACTCGATCGACGAGGCGGCCCGCGAGGAGACGCGCCCGCTGCGGTCGAGGAGGAAGTGGCCGCCCTTCCCGATCGCCTGCGGGCCCCGATCGTGCTCTGCTATCTCGAAGGCCATAGCAATAGCGAAGCGGCCAAGCTCCTGGGCTGCCCCAAGGGCACGATTGATTCGCGGCTCGCCGCGGCCCGAAAGAAACTGCACGGCCGCCTGCTGAAGCGCGGCGTCGCCCTGTCCGGCGCGCTCACCCTCGAATCGCTTTGGCAAACCGAGGGCCACGTCCGTGAGTTGTACCGGGTCTGCTTCTTCGAACGGTTCAAGCAGTGTTGCAATTTGCCCGCACCGGCAGTGCTGCCGGCGTCGCGGCTCAACATGTCCTCAAACTTGCTGCGGGAGTAGCCAATACCATGTCCACCAATCGCATGACACTGCTGGCCGCGTTCGCCGTGATGCTGACGCTGGCCGGCGGCACCGGCATCACCGTCTTGATGCGCAAGGCCGACGTGCAAAAGCCGGCCGCCGAGAAGCCGAAGGAAAAGCCGAAGCCCTGGGCGCCGCCGACGATCGCGAAGCTGGAAACAACCACGGAAGCAAACGCGGCGAAAGGCCCGCAGTCGCCCGAAGAAGTTCGAGACATGTTGCGACTGCCGTATAGCGGCGTCGAGCGCGAAACTGAATTGCCGCTCGATAACTGGCTGGAGCAATTCGGTGCGCGTGATCTATCGGTTCGTTTCGATGTGGCGGCATTCAAACGATTGGGCTATTCGATTTCGGATCAGGATATTCACAACAATTCCGTAAGACTTCCCGCGATGAAAAACGCGACCATTCGCGACGTGCTCAACGAGTTGCTCGCGCGAATGAAGCCATTAGCAGGGGCGGAAGGTGGCGAATGGCCCTCCAGGCTTGCCTACAAGATTCGAAACAACCAGATCTTCATCGTCCCCGGCTACATTTCGATCGGTCACGGTGGCCTGGGCATCATCAGGGCCGAGTTAGTACTTGAGCAGGAAGTCGGCGAGCCGGTCACGCTCTCCATCAAGGACAAATCGTTTGCCGACGCCGTCGAGGAACTGCGGCGTTCGACCGGGGCCAACATCGTCATCGATTCTCGCCAAGTCGATAAGACTTCATTCCATGTCTCCGCGACGCTCAACGACGTTCGCCTGCTGTCTGCGCTTTGCGTGCTCGCCGACATGTGCGAACTGGCCCCCGTGGCGATGGACAATGTCTACTACATCACGTCGAAGACAAACGCGACCGTCTTGCAACGAGAAATGGAGCAAAAGCGATTCGGCGTGCCGGCGGAGCTCCAGTTGCCGCCCGGCGGTCTCTCGAGGAAGCGCCGCCGGAACAGCCGAAGCCGAAGAAGGACGAACCGAAAAAGCAATGACACTCAGTTCGCTCTAACCACAGAGTCACAGAGGTCACAGAGAAAACTGAAATCCGAATTAATCTCTTCTCTGTGTTCTCTGTGACTCTGTGGTTCGGACTCAGTCCTTCAACTCCCTCACCCCGCCTCGTCCGCCCAGTCGCGGGGTTTCAAATACACCTCATACAACTCCGCCTCCGGCGAACCCGGTTCCGGGCGATAGTCGTATTCCCAGCGGACATTCAGAGGCAGCGACATGAGTATGCTCTCGACCCGGCCGCCCGTCTTCAAGCCAAACACCGTCCCGCGATCGTACAGCAAATTGAACTCGACATATCTTCCCCGGCGGAACAACTGAAACCGCCGCTGGGCCTCGGTGTAGCTCAATCCCTTGCGCCGCTCGACAATCGGCACATACGAATCGAGAAAGGAATCGCCGGCGTCGCGGACGAAGGCGAAGATCTTTTCCAGATCGCCTTCGAAGTAATCGAAGAAGATGCCGCCGACGCCGCGCGGCTCGTTGCGATGGGCGAGAAAGAAATACTTGTCGCATTCCGCCTTCATCTTGCGGTAATCGACGAGCGGGGCATGCTTCTCACAAACGTTTTTCCAATTCTTGTGAAACTGAATCACATCCTCGCGGAACGGGTAATAAGGCGTCAGATCGGCGCCCCCGCCGAACCAGGAGCGATCGCCCTTGCTGAGAAAGCGAAAGTTGGCGTGCACGGTCGGCACGAACGGATTGCGCGGATGCAGCACCAGCGACAGGCCGGTGGCGGCTGAATTTCCGCCCCTCGCCGGGAACCTGCCGGGCAAACTCCTCGGACATTTCGCCGAAGACCTCGGAGAAATTGACGCCGGCCTTCTCGAAGACGCCGCCCTCGGTCATGACCCGCGTCCGCCCGCCCCCGCCCCCCGCCCGCTCCCAGCTGTCCTCGCGAAAGGCGGCGCTCCCATTGGTGCGCTTCAGCCCGGCACAAATGCGATCTTGAAACGAGCGAAAGTATTCGACGGTGCGCGAATGCATGGCGAACGACTCGTGAACTGAAGCGAATGCGACCAGCGAATCCCTATCGACATCATAGGAGCCTTTCGAATCGCTTCGCGTTCAATGCCGGGATGCTTCCTAGGTAACCGGACGCGGCGCACTTTAATTGGCCGTGCACAGGCTCGCCAGGTTTTTGATTGTTGGACTGTGCAAAGTCCTTTCGAGCAAAGAACTCGCGGCAGAGAGCCGCGATCGCAAGAAGCAGAAACACGCCCGCCGCGAGGGCAAAGTTGCCGGTTTCCGACCACCAGGTTGCGAGCAAGCCACCGGAAACGAACCCGGCGAGACTGCCGAAGTGAGTAGAAGCCGTCGCCACGCCCATCAATTGGCCGCGCTGGTCGGATCGAACCTGTTTCGCAACAACGGCGAACTGCAGCGTCGACAAGGAGGCGATGCCAAAGCCCACGCCCACTCGGGCCAGCAAGATCGTCGACCACCAGGGCAGCGCGAATAGCGCCAGCGTCGACGCGCTCAATACAAGTAAGCCAGCGGGAATCAGAAATGGAACATGCCGGTCGTGCAGCCGGCCCCACCAGGCCGAACTGAATATGCTCGCCAGGCCGGTCACCATCATGGCGATGGCGGTAAAGCCGAGTTCCGAGTTCCACCAGGCCGGCGACACGCCCGCCTCCGCGACCCATCCGGTGATCACTTTCCCGGCGAAGATCGCGAACACTCCCTGCGCCACCGTGAAGGCAAATTGTCCACCGATGAGCGTGGCCAGAGCCTGCCGCAATACAGGCTTGGCTAACGCTGCGCGCGTCGAGCCCCAAAGCGCGAGAATGGGATTCGCCGACGCGGTCGGCTTAAAGCCTTCCTGCGATAGAAACAGCCACGACAGGATCGCCGTAGCCAGGATCGTGCTTCCCAGCAGGACATAAGTCGGCCGAAATCCAAGACACGCCGCAAATGCACCACCAAAAACCGGTCCGAAAACCTGACCGGCTGGCGTTGCGGATTGTAGGATTGAGATCGCGCGCCCATGCTGCGACTCGGGCGTCACCACGGCAACCAGGGCGAGGCACGCCGCAAGAACCCCCGACAGCATGCCTTGCAGCATTCGAATCGCGACCATCTGGTCGGGGCTTTGGGCAACCGCCATCAAGAGTTGCGTGATCCCGAGTCCAATGCAAGCGCGAACCACTTGCCGCTTCGGCCCGGTCCGATCGGCGACCCATCCCCAGATCGGGGTAAAAAGAATGGTGGTGAAAAATGGGCCGGCCAGAATCAGGCCCGTATAAATCGCTCGCGCGGACGGGTCCTCCACTGTGCAAGACCGGGTCGTCGGTCAAATAGAACGGAACAAAGACAAGCCCCAGGTTCATGGCCATGGTCGTCAGAAACTGCACCAGCCAAAGCACTCGGAGCGTGCGCTGCCAATTCGCCACCTGATTGCACCTTCCCGTCCTAGGCGGCAACAAGTTTTCTCAGCCTTTCCGTTTCCGTGATGAGCCGGCCGGACACGGGGTGGAGGCAATCGATGAAGCCATTGGTCACTGGCGCCGTGACGATGTTTCGTGCCGCCTGGAATAGCGCGGATGAAAGATTCCTGGCGCCGCCATGATCCCGGTTTCCAACGATTGCAGCAGCACCTCGGGATGGGCGAGCCGGCCGATGAGCGACGATCTTGAGACGCGCGAGTCGGGGATGCCTTTTCCATCCAAGGCGGCGATATGGCGAAGGATGCTTGACGCTTCGGAAACGAGTTGACGTGCGCCGCTCGGACGACCAAGGGGTGCCGCTTGAGCGATTCCAATTCCGCCTGGTGCTCCCGAAAGACGCGAACACAGCGGCGAACCAGTCTCGAGCTGTCAATCACGTCGGCCACGCCGGCGACGTGAATCGCCTCGCAATAACTGACCAGGTGAATGGCGTGCGGATTCGACGAGCAATTGCAGCAGGGTGGAGCGCGCCAGCTGATGGCGGGCCGCGTCGAGTTCCGGGGCGAAGCTGTCGATGCCCGTGCGGGTCTCGCGCCACAGCCGCGGCCGGCTGTCCGAGCCGATCGCCATCTCCTCGGCGAGGTCCAGCGCCGGCGAGCATCTTGGCCAGGTCGCCATGATCGCTCGTCTCGCGCGGCTTGTTGAATTGCAATTGCAGAATGAGGTCCTGGACGCCCTGGGCGAGCATGACCGCCGTGATGAGTCGCGTAGTCCGCGACGACGATCGCGTCGTGCGCCCAGCGCGAGGAGAAATGATTCGGGTCGTTCATCTCGACGGGGATGCCGCGGCGAGCCAATTCGCGTACGCGCGCCTGATGCTCGCGGATCGATTCCGCCACCGGCGTGGGGCCGCGGCCGTCCAGCTCGTTGAACCAGAACAACGGCACGGCCTGATGCGAGCCGGTCAACATGCCGGCGCGAAGGCACGTGTCGACGAACGGGACCAGATCCACGACATGCGCGTAGGGCTTCATGCCGGGGAAGTTGCCGCACCGCGACGCCTGATATAGTTCGACCAGGTGCTCGAACGTGCTGTAGGGCACGCCGCCGTCGTTCTTCCGGCCGACGAATGCGACTGGGTTCGCCGAAGTGACGCTGCGACAGATCGGATGACCCGAGCGAGATCTCGTCGACGACCCGGGCTTCGGCCAGCGCGGGACGCCTTCGACGGTCGGCGCGATGGTCTCGCGCGGGAATGCCGAAATGGGTTCGCAACAGCGGCATCTCCATTTCGCGGATTCGCTCGACATAGGAAGTTCGAGCAGCGGGCGTGGGAACCGGCAAGGGCGGTTCGTTGCGATAACGTCATCGGCAACGATATCGCGGGCCAGTTGATCGAGAATCTCGGAAAGCGCGGCGGGAAAAGCTCGGGCCGAAGTTCGTCCAGGATGGCTCGCGCGTTGTCCGGCCGGCACGTCGAAGAAGTCGAGCACCCGGTCGCAAGCCCGCAACAGATCGAGCATCCTGCGGCATGGTCCAAACGTCGCAGGGAAGGTCCCGGCGTATCTGCTCGACCGCCGCGCATCGCTTCAGGCAGGCCGGCGACGGCCACTCGCCGGCTCAAGCCGTTGGCATGCCGCAACAATCCCTCGGCCTGCAGTGTGCCGAGGCAGCGACGGAATTCTCGCACCGCAACTTCCGGGCTGAGCCGATAGCTGAACCCAAGCCAACCGGGATCGACGTTCTTCACCCGATCGAGAATGGCTTCGATCGAACTGCCTGGAGGCAGGACGTGCGCGGCAAGGTCCGCTTTGTGGGCGATTCGCGCCACGCGAAACAAACCCTGTGTATGCGGATCGTCGCCCAGCGTGGCTAGGACGCAAGCGCGTGACATTTCGCTTCTCCCAACAGGTAGCGTCGTAAATCACTCATGGGGAAATCCTCCAGGTTGCGACCGCGGGCACGCGCGTCGATCCCCTTGATTTCGGAGTAGGCGTCGATGACCCGAGTGATCGGTTCGCAGGAAATGCCTAGTCGCCGCGCCAGCGCCTCCAGCGGCACCAGACCGGTCGGAACATCCTCGTCCGCGTAGCGCGCTTGCGGAAACGAATCTTTCATGAAGTTGGGAGTGCGGCCAATGACTGACGCCAAGCTCTCGCCCGACCGGCGTTCGACGCCGTATGTGTATTCCAGCCAGTGCTGCCCCGACACGACCGCATCATGAATCGGCTGCAACAGGTCCGAGCGGCGCTGGCGGTGAACGCGGAGATCCGCCAACGGTTTTTCCTCCAGTCGCCGGACCCGCGACATCATTTCGCGCCATTCCTGCTCGCGGGGGTTTTCCCGCAAACCGAAGACGGAGCAGCCGATCGCTGCGGCAATTCGCAATCGGATCTGATCGATTTCCTCGACGATCGGCCCGACAACAGGGTTGTGCGCGATGCCGTCCAGATAAAAGGAAAACGGGCATCCGGTGCGCTCGGCTTCGCGAATCGCATCCAGATTGAGCACATAGGCCGTCGGGTGAAAGACGGCTCCAATATTGCCGAGCGAACTCGCCGCCGGAGTGCGGCTAAAGAGCATGTGCGGAAAAAGCGAACGCAACCGGCCCAAATCGCCGGCATCGACATTGCCTTCCGCGCTGGCCAGCCAGGCACGCTTCCGCCGCTTAATGTATACCGAGCCCGGTCGAAACACTTTGCAGGCATACGGGCAGGTCTGAAACGACACGATCGGATAGTCGTCGCCGAGAATCCGCCAAAGATAGGGGCTTGCCAGCGTTCGCGACGGCGACAGCACGATCGGCACTTGCCGTCGGTTCCAGCGCAAGAACGGGGCCAATTCCCGGGCCGTTTCCTCATGATAAAGCGAGGGATGGGCGAACAGGATCAAATCCGACTGGGTGGCGAGATACTCCAGGTCGTGTCCGACCGCCGCGCCGATCAGCGGCACGAAATGACTGGCTTCGTGAAGCTCGTTCTCGGGACGATCGACCTGAATGCCGCCTTGCCGCTCAATCGCCTCAACCACGGCCCGGCCGTGCTCGGATCTTCGCGCGTAGCCGTAAACAAGTATGCCTTCCGACGTCAGGTCCGAGAAGTATGCCGCGCCGGACTGGCTGCTGACGCCATAGATTCCAATTCGATACATGATTGCTTTCCTCTTCTGGTCGACTCGCGGTCTCGAGACATGCGTTGGCGTTTGGACCGCAATTGTTCCGATGTCGACGCGGCATGGCGAATGCAAGCGGCGTTCCAGCGACTCGCTTCGGAATTGGTTTTGCGGCAAAGCGGCCGGATGCATGGGCTTATATCCCACGAATTGCGCGAGCGGGCTTTGCTTACCCTGGTCGTGCGCCGACCAAGCTGATCGCGCGACGATCACTGGCGGTGAATCCCTTCGAGCGTTCTGGTCACGCAACGGAGTCTCGATTGGCCGCGAAGACGGGGTGAGTTATGATGACCGTTGCGACCGTGAACGAATTGCCATGGAGCCGGACCCAACCTATGTTCCCTCGTCGATCGACCCTTCGGTTCGCGGGTCCGAGTGTGCTCGTGAGCTTTGTGCTGTTTGCCCTGTGCACCGTCGCGGCGGTGTATCTTTACATGCGGCAGTCAACGTCCGACGAAATGCTCAGCGAGGACATCGAAAGCCGCAAGGCCGCCCAAGACTTCGAATCGACCCTAAAGTCCTTGAGCACGGTCATCGGCCAAAACCTAGAGAATCTGGACGAACTGCACGACGAGGCAGCCGTCGACCTGGCCGTCTGCGTGGAGCATGCGGACAAGCCGCAAGAAGTCGGCATCGTCAAGACGATGAAGGCAAGTTACGAACGTTATCAGGAGATTTGGGCATCGGTCGCGGAAAAACACGGCGCCGAGCGCGAGGCGGCGCGGGCCGCGGCTCGCCGCGTGCTGGAGACCGAAGCGCTGCCCCAGGTTCGAAAGCTCCGTAGTTTCAATTCCGGCGAAATCGATAAGTCCGAGCAACGCCATCGTCGCATCGCGCGCTGGCTGCTCCCGGGTCTGGTGATCGTGGGCATCGTCAGTTCACTCAACGGCATTTACCTGGGCTACAGCGTGGCCCGGCGGCTCCGCCGCTCGGTTTATCAACTCAGCGTCAGTATTCGTGACGCCGCCAGCCGGCTCCGCCAAGATACGCCCACGGTGACACTGATCGAAGACGGTGATCTCCGGAGCATCAACAAACAAATGAAGGCGGTGGTGCGTGAAATCGAATCGGTGGTGTCGCAGTTGCAGCAGCGCGAACGAGAAGTGCTCCGGTCCGATCAACTCGCCGCGGTCGGCCAGTTGGCCGCGGGCATGGCTCATGAGCTTCGCAATCCGTTGACCGCGGTAAAAATGTTGGTGCAGACCAATCACGAAGAAGCGGAGCGGCGCGGCATTCCCGCCGAGGATCTGACGCTGATCGAACAAGAGATCCGCCGCATGGAGCGGTGTCTGCAGGAGTTCCTGGATTTCGCCCGGCCGCCCAAGTTGGAGCGGAAGCCATTGAACCTCGCGGCGGTGATCGATCGCAGTTTGGCGCTGGTTGCCGGTCGCGCCCGCAAACAGAATATCGAGATCGACTTCGTTTCTTCGGTCCAAATGTCCATGGTCGAGGGCGATGGCGAACTGCTGCAGCAGTTGTTCGTCAATCTCATCTTCAACGCCTTCGATGCCATGCCCAGCGGCGGAAAGCTTCAGGTCGCCCTTGAAGGCGATTCAACCCAGGCCGTCGTTCGCGTGCTCGACTCGGGATCTGGCATTCCTGCCGGATTGGAATCCCGGCTCTTTGAGCCATTCGTCAGCACCAAGGAGACGGGTTTGGGACTGGGTCTGAGCATCTCGAAACGAATCGCCGAAACCCATGGCGGCTTTCTCGACGCCAGCAATCGTGCCGAGGGTGGGGCCTGCCTGCGCTTGAGGCTGCCTGTGTCGAGCATCGCCCGCGCCGCGGTTTGAGGAAATCTCTGTGGCCAAGTTGCTCGTGATCGACGATGAGTTGCCAATCCAGCACGCCTTCCGGAGGGCGTTTCAGGACCAGGCAGTCGACGTGTTGTCGGCCGACACCGCGGCCGCCGGAATTGAGATCGTTCGGCAGCGACATCCAGACGCCGTCGTGCTGGATCTCAACCTTCCGGATCGCTCGGGACTCGATGCCTATCGATCGATCCAGGAACTCGATGCCCGCATTCCGGTCATTTTCATTACCGGTCATGGCGCGACCGATACGGCCATCGAAGCGGTGAAACGCGGCGCGTACGATTTTCTGTTCAAGCCGCTGGAACTGTCGCAACTCCGCGAGGTGGTCAAGGCGGCCCTGGAAGTCAGCCGGCGAATGAACGTGCCGGTGGTCACCGTCGCCGAAGAATCGCCCAATGATTCAGTGGACGCCCTGATTGGTCGCTGCCAGCAGATGCAGAAGGTCTATCGGGCCATCGGCCGCGTCGCGCCGCAAGACGTGACCGTGCTGATCGAGGGGGAAAGCGGGACCGGCAAGGAGTTGGTCGCCCGGGCTATCTACCAGCACAGTCGGCGCGCCCAGGCCCCTTTCCTGGCGCTTAATTGCGCCGCCATTCCCGAGAATCTGCTGGAAAGCGAACTATTCGGACATGAAAAAGTGCCTTCACGGGGGCTGAGCGCAAGCGTATCGGCAAGTTTGAACAATGTCATGGCGGCACGCTGTTCCTGGACGAAATCGGCGACATGCCGCCCCTGACGCAAACCAAAATCCTCCGCCTGCTGCAGGAACAGCGCTTCGAGCGTGTCGGCGGCAATGAATTGATTGAGACTGACGTTCGCGTCATCGCCGCCACCAATCGCAACCTCGAACTCATGGTCCGAAATGGCGAATTCCGCAGCGATCTTTATTACCGCATCGGCGGCTACACGATTCATTTGCCGCCGCTGCGCGAGCGGCTGGACGATTTGCCGCTCCTGGCCGACCATTTTGTGCGCCGCTACTCACGCGAATTTGATAAGAACATCCAACAAATCGCCGATGGCGCCCTAGCCACCTTGAAGCATTATTCATGGCCCGGCAACATTCGTGAACTGGAAAGCGTCCTCAAAAAGGCAATTCTCGAAGCGACCGGTCCGGTTCTGCTGCCGGCGTTCCTGCCTCCCTTGCCAAACCACGACTGGCCGCAGGCGACCGGGACCGAGTTCCCCTACTGGGAATCGTTCGTGCAGCAGCGGTTGCAAGCCGCCTCCAACAATCTTTATGCGGAGGCCCGCGACGTGATGGAACGCGAACTGCTCTCGCGCGTTCTCAACCACACCAAGGGCAATCAGATGCTGGCCGCACGAATCCTTGGCATCACCCGCGGCAGCCTTCGACACAAACTCCGAGCGCTGAATCTCGCGATCGAATCCACGGTTGCTCGCCAGGAAACAAATCACATTGACGAAAGTGATCAGTAGTGATCCGTCGCGCCAGGCGCCTGTTCTCCAACCGAAATGCCGTCCCGCTCATGCGACGAGGAATTCCCTGCCGCTCGGCAATAGCCGCACGCCAGGAGGACTAAACTGACGTGGTGGTGCCAGCCGCGCCACGATCGGCCTTCGTAGTGGTCGAGGCCGAGCTCGGTTCGCATGTCTTCAAAAACTTTGTTGGCCATTCGGAGCGAGCGGAATTGCACGTCCGCATCGGTTTCGAGCCTTGATCTGCGCGCCGACAGGCCATCAGTAAAGTCGGCGACCCCGGCGATGGTTGGATCGGCCACGATTGGGAGATCAGGCCAGTCTTCGCCGCGAATCAAATCGATCAATTCGAGCGCGATTCCGGTCTTGCGGACCGGTTCGCGAAACGCAGCGGGAACTCCCGCGGAATTCAGCCTGGTTACGTTGCGCATCCATGCCGACGGCAAGAACAGGCGAACGGCGAGCGGCCATTGTCTCGACTGCTCGACCAGAGTGAGCGCGATGGCTGTTTGGCAATTTGCCTTTCGATGCGCTCCGGCAATTGCTTGTCGCTGAACACCCACGGAGCATTGTCCGCTCTTGAAAAAAGTAATCGGTTGGGCGACCAGCACGGAAGATTCCGCCCGCCGGCGAATTCGGCGCAAAACCTCGGTGCGGTAGACAGCGAGCAGGCGTTGTTCGTCCCATGGACTTCTCTGGATGAAGTGTTGCAAGGCCTGCGCGGGATCGACTGCCGCCAGGCGATTTTGAACGGAGTCCAGCCGCGCCATCGGACCAATGCTTTTGCGCGGAGACGGTTCCAACAATCCCAAAAGATAGGCCACGAAGCACCGCCATTGATCGCCGCGCGAACAGACTCCGATAGGGAGTCAGGAACTCCATGAGCGAGTCGATCGGCGTCGGCCTGATCATGGGGCTTGGCATGAGGGGCGCCATCCAAGAGATTCCGCTCAAAACCATCAAACGGACCCCGCGAGGGCGCCGGGCGCCTCTCCCACGCCTGGCCCCCGCGGAGGTCCGACGACTCAGTTGTCGATGGCAGATGCGACCTCGCCGCCGTTGCGGGTAATCAGTCGGGCGAGCGTGCGAATGTCAATCGTTTGGCGGATGAAATGGACCGATCCGTCGCCGAACACCGCATTCACGCCTCCAGAGTGAAAACTGTAGATCTGGCCCAAGCCATCGGTGCCGAAATACGAATCGGGATACACAGTCTTCTGCAAGCCGTTGGCGGCATTGATGCCAAACGTCCCCCCAATCGCGGCGCCATCGGCCGTTAGCCCTTCGAGGCGAGCAATGTCGCTGGCGGGCCGGCACCAGCCGCCGCCCTGCGTGAAAAGCGCGGGCGGAGTCCCGACCAATTTCCCCGCCCGATAAAGATGCGGCTTGCCAGCCGATTCCGTGACGTAAATGGTGTTGGAGAGACCGTCCTTCACGTCAATCAGCCGCACTTTCGTCGTTTTGGAGAGGATGCCAGGATTGGCGTTATCCGCCAGCCCCGCCTGCACCAGCAACGGCGACACGCCATAGATGCCGGAATAGTCGCCGCTAGCAATGAAACCATTAAACGCGGGATCGCCGTCCGGATTATAGTCGACGCGATCCGCCTCCGGCGCCGAAGGGCATTGCAACACTTGCAGTGGGATGGCAACGGCCGTCCGATTGATCGGATCAGACCAGTTCACCGATTGATTGTAAATCTTGTAGATATTGTCCTGCTCATAGTACGGCAGCAGAAAGGTCGTCCAGCGAACGCGCACCGTTTCTTCGGCGTCCGGTCGCACGTTTCCGGGCAGGAAGCCCTGGGTGTCGTTGAAGTTATGCGCTGCGAGACCGAGTTGCTTGAGATTGTTGCTGCACTTGATTCGTGCCGACGCTTCACGAACTTTCTGGACGGCCGGGAGAAGCAGTCCAATCAGGATCGCGATGATCGCGATCACAACGAGTAGCTCGATCAGAGTGAATCCATAAACCATTCGCAATTTTCTACTTGTGTCATTTTTCATCTGCGATTCTCCATTTTTGGTCCGCTGCCAAGAGATATAAATCACTGTTTCGATCGCTTTAGTGATTATTCGGACAATCGCGATCGGAGGCCAGATGGAAACTGGCGAATTGCAATTTGTAAGATGCTACTTCGTTAAGTCGCAAACTGAGCCGCATTGCACGGAAAGGATTGCAGGGGCCTTGAAAGCTGCTGCGAAAACAAGTTGCAAGGCGCGCAGCAAACCGTTGCACCACGACCTCATCACCAACGTACAAGTGCGCTTTCCTCCGCGCGCACCCCGGACGCGGGCGCATTCAATCGTTGGGTGCGCAGGCGGAAAGTCAAGTTTGTTGATCAACATTTCTAAGGCGACAGATTTGGGGGTGGCGTGCGCGTGTCTTCTGTCCGCTTAGAGTTTTCCAAGCGGAAAACCGCTAGTTTCTAAGAAGACACATTCAAAGAAGACAAATAAGACAACGCCAATTCGGCTCAAACCTCCGGATGGATCCACGGTTTGCGATACGGCCGCCGCAGGAGCTTGTTGGCCTCGTCGTCATTGGCGACTTGCTGTTTGGCGGCGTCCCAGGTGAGTGAGCGGCCGAGTTTCATCGACAGGTTCGCCAGAATGCAACTCGCGGTCGAGATATGGCCCTGCTCGATGTCAGCGACCGGCTTGTCGCGCGTCGCGATCGCCTTGAGGAAGTCCTTCATGTGCACGCGGATCGCCGGGGCGACGTGCTTTTCCAGGTCCGGCTCGGTCCGATCCTCGGGATACTGATCCAGTTCATAGGTCACGTCCTTGTGGATCGATTTGCCATTTCCATTTGGGACGAAATCGTAGCTCATGACGCTGGCCTTGAGCGTGCCTTTTTCGCCGTAGATGGTCGCGCCCCAGGGATATTTCGGATCGGGCGACGGGCCCCAGGTGCGATGCGTCCAGACAATCGGGAACTGGCCGAAGTCGAAGGTCGCGGTCTGCGTGTCGCTGATGTTCGCCTTGCTGTTTTTCTCGACGTAGATGCCGCCGGAGGAATCGACGCTCTTGGGCCAGCCGAGATCGAGCATCCAGCGAACCATGTCGAGCATGTGGATGCACATGTCGCCGATGATGCCGTTGCCGTATTCCATGAAGGCCCGCCAGGAACGGGGATGCACGAGCTTGTTGTAAGGCCGCATCGGCGCCGGGCCGGTCCACATTTCGTAGTCGAGATAATCGGGCGGATTGGTATCCGGCGGGTTCTCGCGCGACCGCATGTGATAGTAACAGTAGATTTCCACCAGGCCGATTTTCCCGAGCTTCCCTTCGTTGATGATTCGATCTCGCGCCTCCATGAGGTGCGGTGTGCTGCGGCGCTGCGTGCCGACCTGCACCACCCGATTGTGCTTCCGCGCCGCCGCGAGCATCGCCTGCCCCTCAACGATATCGACGCTGATCGGCTTTTGCACATAGATATCGATGCCCGCCTCGCACGCCGCGATCATCGGCAGAGCGTGCCAGTGATCCGGCGTCGCAATCAAGACGATATCGAGATCTTTCTGCTTGAGCATGTCGCGATAGTCATGGAAGGTGCGTGGCTTTTTCTTCGACGCCTGCCGCTCGGAAACCATATCGGCGGCATGCGCGAGCATCCGTTTGTCCACATCGCAAAGCGAAACCACTTCAACGGGAGCAACTTGAATCAGCCGAAACAGGTCCGCCTTGCCGTACCAGCCGCAGCCAATGAGCCCGACGCGTTTTTTCGACGCGCCTGGCTCGTCGGCGTAAGTTCGAGTTGCCGCCAAGCCCAACCCCGCGGCGCTAGAGCAAACGAATTGTCGGCGATTCATGATGTTGCCTCCGTCGAGATGATGTGGGGCGCTCTGCGACAAATTGACGACGATCGGTCAGGGTTAGACAATATGCGAGAAGACAGGACCGATCAACCACGGAAAGCTCAAACATCGGGAGCGAGAAATGAACCCGCCTCAATTTCCCGTTGGAGAATATGTACCCGCCGCCGATCCGTCGCCGGCGCGGCGCGCGGAGTTCATTGCCCAGATTGAGCAATTGCCCGCCAATGCGCGGGCCGCCGTCGCGGGCCTGTCCGCGGAGCAATTGGACACGAAATACCGCAACTGGACAATTCGGCAAATCATTCATCACTTGGCGGATAGTCATGTCAACGCCTATGTCCGATACCGCCTGGCCCTGACCGAGGACTCGCCCACGATTAAGCCGTACGACGAGAGTCGTTGGGCCGAATTAGCGGACGCCAAGTCCGGCGACGTGGAATTGTCGCTGCGGCTATTGGAGGCGATTCACGCTCGCTGGGTGGCGCTGTTGCGAGCGATGTCGGATAACGATTTCGCGAGGTCGTACGTACATCCGGAGTACAAAAAAACCTACAAGCTGGGCGATGTGCTCGGAATGTACGCGCACCATGGGCGACATCATGTCGGGCAAATTCAATGGCGACGAAAAGAAAATGACTGCTGATTCAACCGATTACGTTTCGCGTTCGCTCGGCGCCTCGGGAGACGTAAACGAACGCAACACTCGGTTGTAGGATAATCCTTGCGATCCTCTTTGCGCGACGGAGCCGAACATGAACGAATGGCGAGCGCGGGCGCCGGTCCGCTTTTGCGATCTGGGCGGCTGGACGGACACCCGCATCGTGCCGCGCGGCGCGGTGCTAAACTTCGCGGCCCGAATGTATACCTATGCGACGTTGCGAGTGCAGGAAGGCGCGGGCGGCTTCACCCTCGAAAGCCTCGATACCGATGAGCGTTACAGTTTCAGCGATGTTCGCCGGGTGGAATACAACGGCGTGCTCGATTTGCTCAAGGCGGCGGTGGCACGCTCCGGAATCGAGGCGCACGCGGCGGGCTCTATCCGGTTCGGCGCGAGGTTACGGTTCAGGTGCGCTCGGACGCCCCGCCGGCCAGCGGGCTTGGTTCGTCCGCGGCTTTGGGCGTCGCGGCCATGGGCGCGCTCGCCGCCTACCAAAATCGACATTTGCTGCCGCATGAACTGGCCCGTGAATCGCAATTGCTGGAAGTGGAAGATTTAAAACTTGAGTGCGGCGTCCAGGACCAGTTCGCCGCGGCCTATGGCGGCGTCAGCTTCATGGAGGTCGAGTATCCCAATGCGAGGGTTTTTCCGCTCCCGCTCAGCGCCGCCACGCGCTGCGAATTGGAGGATCGTTTTGTGCTGGTTTACACCGGAAAGTCGCATTTCTCCAGCGCCATGCACCAGAAGGTGATCAGTGAGGCCGAACGACACCGTGGCGATTTTGATCAGTTGGCCAAGTCCGCCATTGCCGGCAAGGAGGCTCTGCTGAGCGAAAACGTTGACGATTTTGCCGCCGCGATGAACGCCAATTGGCAGGCTCAAAAGAATTTGCACCCCGATATCACCACGCCCGAGATCGAGGCCTTGCACAAGGCGGCATTTGAGGCGGGTGCCATCGGCTTCAAGGCCAATGGCGCCGGCGGCGGCGGGACCGTGACTATCCTGGTGAAACGCAATCACAATACTCACGTCCGCCGGATCGCCGAGGAGATGGGAATGCAGGTTTTGCCGGCGTTAATCGATACCACCGGTTTGCAAGTTTGGGAAGCACAGGCGTCATAGCGAACGACTTTTATCCTCGCCGATTGCTCTTTTCATCCTCGCCGATTCCGCGTATACATCGGCACTTGTGTCTTTTGGGCGAGGGTGCGCCGTCATGGCCAATTCCGACTCGTTGGTGGTGGAAACCACCCGGCTCACCAAGATTTACCAGGGCCGCCGGATTGCCATCAATGACGTTTCGTTGACCATCGAGCCGGGGCATGTTCTTGGCTTGCTGGGTCCCAACGGCGCCGGCAAAACGACTCTTCTGCGCCTGATTCTGGGCCTGCATCGACCGACCGCGGGCACCGTGAACGTCTTCGGCAAACGGATGACCGCCAACGCGGCCGACCTGCGCCGTCGAGTTGGCTATATTCCCACCAATCCCCAGTTTCCGCGCGGCATGACGCCGATCATTTATCTCGATTACATGGCCAGGCTTTTTGGACTACCTCGCGACGTGCGCAAGCCGCGGCTTGCCGGCCTCATTCGGGCCGTCGATCTCCTTGATTGTTCGGGCGACCCCGTCGATCGCTTTTCGCAGGGCATGACGGCCCGGCTCGCAGTCGCCGCCAGCCTGATCAACGAACCGGAACTGCTGATTTGGGACGAACCGACCAGCGGCCTCGACATCGAAGCTCGCCGCAGCATGCTGGAACTGATCAAGAGCCTGGCCAGCGAAAAGACGCTGATCATTTCCAGCCACAATCTCAACGACGTGGACGAGGTGTGCAATCACACCGCCGTGCTGCATCACGGGCAGATGATTTTTTGCGGTTCGCTCTCGGAACTCAAAGGCCGCATCCGCAAGAATCACTACGAACTCGATCTCGAAGGAGACCAAAAGACGATCACCAAGGCGGTGCAGGTCATCAAGACCATGAGCGAATTCAAAACCGTGCACTTGAAACAACGCCGGCTCGAACTGCTTCTGCATCCCGACGTCGCGAACTGCACGGCGCTCGCGAACGTATTCGTCACGCTCGCCGATAACAAAGTGTCGCTGGTTAGCATCCGCAGCGTTGGCCAGCAGACCGAGCAAGCCTACTTGGACCTGGTGGAAACCGAGGAATCGCGCGGCTTCACGCGACTTTACACGGGCGCGGAAGCCGCCTAAACCCGCAGACTCCTGCCATGAATGCACCCGCCGTTGCAACTGTCCTGCGATATCGCCGCTGGCTGCCTTACGTCGCGGTATTTCAAACCGACATTCGCCAAACCTTCCGCAACTGGGGCTATCGGCTCTGGGTGCTGGCGATGTTTTTGGCAGCATTTGGTTATCTCACCTATCGCATGGGGGCCGTCCGCGAAGGCGGGTTCATGGTGCACGCTTCGGATGTCACCGCCGATCTCATTCGCTGGGTCGTGATGGGCGGCAGCGTTGCCGTGATCGCGGCCTTGAGCGTCGGCAGCATTTCCGCCGAGCGCGGCACCCTCGCCGATTCCGTTCTCAGCCGTGGCATCAGCCGCTACCAATATTTTCTCGCCAAATGGCATGCCCGGCTGGCGAGCGTCCTTGGCACCGTGTTCGTATTGGGCGTGGCGATGCTGCTCGCCAGCCGATTCCTACTGCACGATAATCTGACACTTGTTGGGAGTCTGATCGCGCTGGTCTTGATCGTCTCGATGTTGATGGTCGTCATTTCCGGCGGCGTTACGCTCAGCGCGCTTTGCCCGAGCACGCGCGTCAGCATGACCATGCTTTGGGTCGGGCTTTATGGCGGCGGGCTGCTCATGGAATTGTTGCCCAAGTCGTATCCGACGCCCGATCGGATCCTTCGCCTGCTCCCGACCATGTTCATGGGCGAATACGACTCGGTGCTGGTCGCGAACGTCCTCGGCGTGACAGCGGCCGCGTCCTGCATCCTCGCGCTCATCGGCCTGGCCGGTTTTGCCCGCCGTGATGTCTGATTCATACGATACCCACAATGAATCGAGCCGGCGGGCTTGTCCCGCCGGAACCCCGCGGAAACAAAGCCGCCGTCTCGCCGGTCAGTATTGGTATCGCCATGATTCAGGACCTTTCCCAGCACTCGCATCCCATCACGAATTTCGTTCCGCGTCCATCCAGCCGCGACGAATGGGACAGATTCCGTTTGACCGACGAGCAGGTTGCCTTCTATCACGAACATGGCTACCTGGCCGGCGTTCGCATTCTCGATGGCGCCCAAATCGAACAACTTCGCGGCGAGCTCGATGGGCTCTTCGATCCCAAACACCCCGGCAACGAACTATTTCACGAATATCACACCAACGAATCGCCCGATCCTTCGCGGGTGCTGTTTCATGCCCTTGGCGCTTGGCGAATCACGCCGGGCTTTCACGATCTCCTTTGGCACCCTGCCTTTACCGTGGCCGCGAGCCAACTTCTTGCCGGCGCGGTCCGCTTCTGGCACGATCAACTCTTCTGCAAACCGGCCAAGCATGGCGGCGTGGTCGCCTGGCATCAGGATTACTCCTACTGGACCCGCACCAAGCCGATGGCTCATATTACCTGCTGGATCGGGCTCGACGATTCGACCAAGGAGAATGGCTGCGTCCACTATGTGCCGGGAAGCCATCGCTGGGAGCTGCTGCCGATCACCGGCCTGGCTGGCGACATGAATGCGATTCAAACAGTCCTTTCCCCCGAACAACAAGCCCACTTCAAACCGGTCGCGATTGAGTTGAAGAAAGGCGAAGCGTCATTCCATCATCCATTGATGGTTCACGGCTCGTTCGCGAATTCAACCGATCGCCCTCGACGAGCCACCGTCATCAACGCTTTTCGCGACGGGGTCAAATCCGATTTGAACCAACCCTTGCTGAAGGGCGTCGATGCGATTCCCGCCGGTCAACCGATGGGCGGAAGGTTTTTTCCGTTGCTGTTCGATCCATCGAAATGAGTCATGACTTCTGGTCCAGCAACCAGTCTTCCAAAATGACGTGATTGAGCAGCGGGGCTCGCAGCAGGATTGCGGCCGAAGGAAGCATTCGCGATAGCCATTTCCGCCGCACCATGCGCGAGGCGATCCGCAGGCCGAAGCGCCTCGGCGAGCGGCCGTTCAATTGCCCGCAAACATCGTCGCTCAGCCGCTTAAATGTGGCGGGAATCAAATTGGGCAGCGGCCCAACATGGACGACCGTCCGCACACCCGATTCAAGCACTTCCACCATCTGAGTCCAGAGCTGCTGCGGGTGATCGACCCACTTGTGGATCAACTCGCGACTATTCTCGGCGGTGTAACTCGCCTTGCCGGTGACGCTCGAAAGGATGGGCAGCGGCGGCGCGGTCAGGCCGCCGGGGATCGTCTGCAACATCACCGCGGCGCGATTCGGGATCGATCGTTGCCAGGTGATCGGCGTATGCAACGGCGGCCAGCGGTGCGGATTCTTGCGGAGGTTGGCCGCGCGCGGCAGCCAATCCGGCATTGAAGCTTTGAATTGGTCCACCGTGCCGTTTTGGCCCAAGAGCAGCACGCAGTTGGGCGAGAGAACTGACGATACACCAATGACCCCGTCGCCGCGCTGGCTGATTTCCACGCAGGCACGTTTGATGTCGGCCATGTCCAGCGCCGGCCCGCGCAAAACAGCACGCCCATGGCCACATCTTGCGCCAACGCGACCGAATCCTCCGCCAGGGCCAAGGGCACCTTGAGGAGATCTTTCATCTCGTACATGCCCGAGGCAACTAGCGCGGCGGCCTCGCCCAGGCTGTAGCCAAAAGCCAGCCGCGCCCGGCAACGAGACGCCGAACCGCTCCTTGAGCAATCGCATTTGAGCGAGTTCGACGCTGACGATGAGAGCAACATCCTCGGCATAGGTCGAGAGGTCGCGAGTCTCGATTCGATTGCGAATACGCGAAACCAGATCAACCGGGCGGCCGATGACTTTGCCGCAAACTTCGGCGCCTTCGCGAAGGGCCGATTCAACGGTTGGGCCATAAACCGGGTGATCGAGCAGTTCGGGCGTGCGGCCAAGATTTTCGATGTTGTAGCCGCGGAAGGCGAACGCCGTCGCGGGCATGTGGTTCAGGAATTCGTCGGGCCGGGCCTTCATGGTTCTCTCAATCGGCGGCCGTAATTCTGACAGCCGCTATTCAATCATAGCACGCGCCGGCAAGTCCGTTGCCGCGCCCACACAAGTGAATAATGCGAATTTGATGCCGAACTTGCGCCGCCAAAAACCGGACAAAAGCGGACATCGCCGATGTCAATTGGATGACCTGCTTTTGACGCAAGCGCTTGTTCTTCCAGGCGGTTGCGCGCCGAATTCCCGAACATCGAAAACCTTGTCCGGTTTGTCCGCTTTGTTGGTGTGTTGTTGGCGCCGATCGAACAACAACCACAGATCACAGGCCATACTGAGTTCATGACTCAATGCCTCCAAGACGAGCGCACAACCTGATCGCTCGTTTTCTCAAATATTATACGCTTGAACACTAATCATTGCAATCTCATCAGATCAGAAATGCACTGGCTGAAACGGGTTCGAAGTGCCGTTGCCCGGACGCGGTGAATTGCAACCGGACAGCGGCGCCGAATGGTGAACAACGGGACGATTCAGACGGCGGCTCCCGCCATGTTGCGGCACTCCTCGGCGCATTTCCGGCAGGCGTCCGCGCAACGCCGACAATGCTCCATCGGATGCTTGGCGCACTCATCGCCGCACGCTTCGCAAATCTCAGCGCAAATGCGACAAACGTCGGCGGCGAACTGCGACCCTCGGCTCATGAACGCCGACGCCATCCAGCAGATTTCCGCGCAGTCGCGATCCAACCGGATGCACTCGGCCATTTTCTTGACATCGGTTTCGCCCAAGCAGGCGTCAGCACAATGCTCGCACTCCTCGGCGCAACGTACACAGGCCTCGATACACGATTGATATTGATGATGAGCCATGTCCATTCCCCATTGCCATTCGACCGGGCGAACAGTCGTGATGCCGATATACCGCAAGCAAAGGGCGTACCATTGCGCAAATCTAGCCGCTCGGCGAAGGAAGCACTTCAGGAAGTGCAAACTGCGATCCGCAATAAGGACGCCGACCGACTAAAAACGGAGCTGGAGAAGTTCACAAGTCCTTCGCGGCGCTGCGAGCCTCAGTGAGCCGGGCATCACGATAATCGCCAGTCGCTGGCCCGCAAGTGCAGATTTCTTGCGGGCGCGATGGCACTGCTTGGCCGCCAGCGACGGTTGGGATTGATGGCGAAGCTCTCGAAGGCGACCAAGCAGTGGCAATACGACACAAGTGCGGGTTCCTGAACGACTCTCGACATGCGCGTCGCCTTGGCCCTATGATAGGCATGGCAAGCAAGCGGAGGCGAACGATGAAATCACCGGCCGTCGACCTCAACGTCGCAAGTGAGATTCAAATCCTGGCACGCATTTTGGGCGACAACAACGGAACGATGCCGCCCTTGTTGGCTCGCTACATACTCAATCGCGAATTCAGCGAAGGCGACAAGACACGGATACACGAACTTGTAACGCGCAATCAGGCCGACGATCTGTCTGCCGAGGAAAAGCAGGAGTTGCAGGCTTACGCAAAGGCCGGCACGTTGCTATCAATCCTGAAAGCGAACGCCCGACGAACGCTACGGATGAAGTCCGGCAAACGAGTTTCTTCGTAGGCAGCTCATGGATGCAGCGCTAACGCGACTGGTCCGGCTACGTGCCGGCGACTGTTGCGAGTATTGCCGAATTCCGCAGGAGTGCGATGAGATTCCATTTGAAATCGATCACATCATTGCCAGGAAACATGGCGGCAAAACGATCGCCAGCAATCTCGCGCTCAGTTGTTTCCATTGCAAACTCATTCAAAGGCTCGGATCTCGCAAGTCTAGAGAAGCAAGGAGGCAAACTTACTCCGCTGTTCCATCCGCGACGGCACAGCTGGGTTCGTCATTTTCGATGGAATGGCCCGTGTCTGATCGGGCGCACTGCCATCGGTCGGGTCACGATTAATCTGCTTCGGATCAATGATCCGCTGCGAGTCGAACTTCGTCAACTGTTAATCAACGATGAATTGTTCCCTGCGTAAACTCCGAGTCGAGTAGGATGCGAGGGCCACCCAGGCGTCCGTAGTTTCGTGTCGGCCGAATCTGGTAGAACATAAAACAGGCCCATCTCCTCTGAGGATCCCCTCCCATGCCTCAGAATCACGTGCCGCGGCCGGCGGGCGCGGAGAAGTTGAAAACCTACTTCGTCACCCGGCTTTGTCCGCCGTTGGCGGGTGCGGCGTGCGCGACTGGTGGCAGTTCATGCGCGGCGTGCAGTTCGATGTCGATCCGGAGTTTTGGCCGAAGGTCGCGTTGAATCTGGTTTGCAGTTCGCTGACATCGATCATGAGCCGGCGGGAGACGCGCAAGCTCGGGTCGCAACTTGATTCGGTCGCGATTCCGCCGCCGGTGTTTGTGCTGGGCCATTATCGAAGCGGCACGACGCTTTTGCAAAACCTGCTTTCGGTCGATCATCGGTTAGGCTCGCTGAGCACGTTTCAGGCCTATAACCCATTCACCTTTGGCGTATTTGGGCCGATTGGAAAGCGCCTTTCCGGCTCGCTCATGCCGCAAAGACGGATTGTCGATTCGATGCCGATGGGGCCCAATGAGCCGGTCGAGGATGAACTGGCGCTGCTGATGATCACGGGCATGTCGCCATACTTCGGCTTCATGTTTTCGCGGCGAGCCGAACAGTTTGAAAAATACTTGACCTTTCGCGATGTCCCAGGCGACGAAGTCGAACGCTGGCAGGCGGGCTTCGTCTGGTTCATGAAGCGGATGACCCTGGCGCATGGCAAGCCGATGGTGCTGAAATCGCCACCGCACACGGCGCGGATTAAGTTGCTGTTGGAGATGTTCCCCGACGCCCGCTTCGTGCATATTCATCGCGACCCGTACAAGGTCTTTCAATCGAGTCGGCATCTGTACGAAGTGATGGCGGATATGATTGGCCTGCAGCGATCACACTCGGAAAATCTCGACGAGCGGATCCTGCGACATTATCGCGACATGTATGACGCGTTTTTCGAGCAGAAGTCGCTGATTCCCCAGGGGAGATTTTACGACATCCGCTTCACCGATTTGGCCCGCGACCCGATGCGGCAAATGGAACGCCTGTATGAGGCGCTGGACTTGAATGGCTTCGAGCCGATTCGCCAGCCGCTCGCGAAGTATGTGACTTCATTGAAGAATTATCGCAAGAACGAGTACTCGCCTTTGAAGGCGGAAACGCGCCAGAAGGTCGCGCAGGCCTGGCGGCGAAACTTCGAAGCGTGGGGATATGCGATCGACCCACGAGCGCTTAGCCAACCCGAAGATGATCCAATGCCATAGAGCGCCTGAAAAGAATGAATGAGGAAGGCAGGAACACAGGAAAAAATAGCAGCTTTATTGTTCCTGTCTTCCTGCGTTCCTCATTGTTTTAGAGCCTCTAGGTGTTCCACCCAGCGAATTTCGCTTGGTCGCCCAGCTGTTCCTCGATGCGTAACAACTGGTTGTATTTCGCCAGCCGTTCGCTGCGGGCGACGGAGCCGATTTTGATTTGACCGGCGCCCGTTCCAACCGCGAGGTCGGCGATGGTGCTGTCCTCGGTTTCGCCGCTGCGGGCGGAGATCACCGTACGATAACCCGCGTCGCGGGCGATCCGCAGCACTTCCAAAGTTTCGGTTAACGTCCCGATTTGATTCACTTTTATTAGGACGGCATTCGCCACGCCCTCGGCGATGCCACGCTTCAAGCGTTCGGGATTGGTTACAAACAGATCGTCGCCGATCAGTTGAATTTTCTTGCCGAGCATTTGCGTGAGAATCTGCCAGCCGGCCCAGTCGTCCTCGGCGAGGCCGTCCTCGATACTCAGAATTGGGTAGGCGTTGACCCAACTGCCGAGGCGTTCGGCCATTTCCTCGGAGGTGAGCGCTTCGCCTCCCGCGTCGCGGAGATGATAGCGGCCGCCGCGATAGAAATGCGTGCTAGCAACATCAAGGGCGATCGCGGCGTCGGCTCCCGATTTCAGGCCGATTTTCGCGAAGGCGGCGAGGATTATTTCGATCGCGCGGTCATTCTCGGGGAGCTTGGGGCCATAGCCGCCCTCGTCGCCGACGAGCACGCCTTCATAGCCATGTTGTTTTAATACCGATCCGAGCGTGCAATAAACCGAGAAGGTCATCTCCAGCGCTTCGGAATAGGATCGAGCCCCGATGGGCAGGAGCAGAAAGTCCTGAAAATCGAGGTTGCCGCCGGCGTGCAGGCCGCCGCTGATGAGGTTGACCATGGGGAGGGGGAGGGAGGGGCGGTGCCCGCGGGTTCGACCCCCCCCAGCCCCCCCCGAGTAAGGGGCGGAAGAGTGGTTCGAGTCGCCGCGGGGCCAACCCCCTCCAGCCCCCCCCGAATCGGGGGGGGCTGGAGGGGGTTGGCCCCGCGGTGCGACGTCGGCAACAGAGTAGTCGACAGATATTGCCACAACGGCATCTTTCTCGTTGCGGCCGCGGCATGGGCGACAGCCAGCGAGACGCCCAGGATTGCATTCGCCCCGAGCCGCGACTTGTTTGGCGTGCCGTCGAGTTCGATCATGATGCGATCGATTTCGAACTGATCCGCGGCGCTGCGGCCAATCAGTTTCGGCGCGATCTCCGTGTTGACATTCTGGGCCGCGCGGCGGACTCCCTTGCCGCCATAACGCTTCGGGTCGCCGTCGCGGAGTTCGACAGCCTCATGTTTGCCGGTGCTGGCGCCCGAAGGCACGATCGCCCGTCCCATCGATCCGTCGGCGCAGTGCACCTCGACCTCGACCGTTGGCGTGCCGCGGCTATCGAGGACTTCGCGGGCATGAATGCGGGCTATTTCATCATTCATTGAGCCAATTCCAGCAGTTGTTCCCAGGCCGCTGGCCGCTCGCGCAGAATTCTGCGGGCGAACCGTCTTATGGTGTCGCGTTGGGTTTCGTCGGTTAAGTACGGCGCCGGGCTGGCGCCGTCGACGCGCGCCAACAGGCAACCTCCGAGATGACCGATGCCAGCGCTCGTCAGTTTGTTTGTCGGAGCGAATGACACAGTTTCCGAATATCCGCGCCAGAACGAACGGGTCAGGTCGTGGAAGGCGTTGCGCTCTTGCGCAACGTAAATGGATTTTAGAATTAAGTGACTGAGGAAGAATCCGAGATCGAAGGTTACATCTCCAACGTGACAGGTTTCGTAGTCGACCAGGGTGAAGCCGCCGGTTTGAAGCAGCAGATTCTTCGGGCTGAAGTCGCCGTGGCACAGGCCGAGCCGCTCGCTGTGGCAGCGCTCGATCAGTGGTTCAAGTGCATCGGCGATGTCGGGGCAGCGCTTTTGCACACGCAGGTAAAACGGTTCGACGCGCAATTGTTCAAAAACATTTCGATCGGAAAGCGGGTCGAGTTTATCAATTCGCCGAGCGGTTCCTTCATGAATCGCGCCGAGCAATCTTCCGGCAGCTTCGCCGAGGGCGAGATCCACTTCGCCTCCGAGCAAGACGGTTCGCCAATTGCGAAACGGCTCCGGGGCATGACTCATCGCGAAGGCGAAATTTTCCTCATCGCACCAGAGTACCTCGGGAACGGCGCCCTGCGGCATCAACGGTTTGAGGAGTTGCATGGCGTCGCGTTCACGCCAGATGCGCGAGATGTCGCTGAACCAGTCGTCGCGCGTACGTAGTTGCGGCCGCGATTGCTTGACGATGAATTTGCCGGTGTCTGTTTCGACGCGAAGGACGGCGTTGGAAACGCCGTCTGCCAGCTCCATGATCCGAACCGGCCCGGATGGAATCCGCTTGCGATCGCGAAGGTAACGTTCCAGGCTGGTCGGAGTTAATTCGAGCATCGGTAACTCAATCTGCAACGCTGCAAGCCGCGTCAGGCATCCAATTCATAAGCGATTTTCAACCACTTTTTCAACTCAGCATCGATGTCGGCCTTGGTCGAGACGGGGATCCGGTGCGTAATGCGGTCTTTCTTTTCCTTGCCGCCGGTGTCGATCAATCGCGCGGGAATCTTGCCGGTGAACTTGGCAAGGGCCAGGCCGAAGTCGATGCGGGTTTTCGTCGCTGGTTTGATTTCGGCAAACACATGATTTCGGTAGAGCGGGACCATGGTTTTGCACGGGCAAGCTTTGACATCGTCGCCCAGCTCGGCGGCGGCCGACAGCAGGACCTCGTGAAGGGGCTTCAGGTCGGATTTGCCGCCGGCGTACTGATCGCGAACGAAGATCTCTGCCTGAGCGAGATACTTGTCCGGGTCGCCGTCTTCCCAGCCCTTTCCATCGGCGCGTTCCGCGATCCACCAGGCGGCGTTGGCGCCGAAGCCGTGCTCCGACTTGAGCCAGTCGCGGCGGGCTTTTTCGTCCTCGGGACCATCCTTCTCGAGGACGGCCAGCCATTCCTGCAGCGTTCTGCCGGTTTTGGCTTTCAGTGAGTCAATCCAGTCAGCGACCATTTTCACGCTGGGATGAACACCATAGATCGATTTCGAAGTCTTGGGCATAAGAGGCTCCGTGCGATGCGGAGAAGCTCGCGATTCGCAGCATGATTTTACGAATTCCGGCGCTTGGCATGAGCGGCGAACGTGGTACATTGGGGTTTTGCACCCGCCCCCCAATCTTCAGGACTCTCATCCATGAACATCAAAATCGCGATCATTCTCGCGGCCGGGCTGTTGTCGCCGGTCGCGGTGCGCGCGCGGACGTGACTCCGCATGTGCTCTTTACCGATCATGTCGTGCTGCAGGCCAACAGTGAGATCCCGGTCTGGGGCACTGCCGAGCCGGGCGAGCGAGTCCAAGTCATTCTCGAAGGCGATCATGTCAAGGCTCAGGATCGGACGATCGCCGACGGCAAGGGCCGATGGATGGTGCGGCTTCCCAAGCAGATCGCGAAACCCGGCGCGGCCCATCCGCTCACGCTCACGTTCTTGGGGAAAAACTCGGTCACAATTCACGACGTGCTGATTGGCGAGGTTTGGATTGCCAGCGGCCAGTCGAACATGCAAATGGCCCTGCGCTACACCCAGGATGGCGAAAAGGCAGCCGCGGCGGCGAACGATCCACTGCTCAGACTGTACACGGTGCCGAACGTGGCCGCGCCCACGCCGCTAACGTCGATCGTCAGTCGGCCGAAGTGGCAGGAATGCACGCCGCAGTCGGCGATCAATTTTTCCGCCGTGGCCTATTACTTCGGGAAGCACTTGCGCGAAGCGTTGAAAGTGCCGGTCGGAATCATTCACACGTCGTGGGGCGGCACGCCGGCCGAAGCTTGGACCAGCCAGGAAGCACTCGAGAACGAACCGACGCTGGGTTATTACAATCAAGTGCTTGCAAACGCGATCAAGAATTACGATCCGGAGAAGGCGAAGGCAAAATTCAAGGACGATCTGGCGAAGTGGGAGAAGGCCGCGGCGGAGGCGAAGGCCGCCGGCAAGCCGGTTCCCTATCGACCCTATCCGCTGCCGAATCCCGCGACGTCTCCGTGGTCGCCAAGCACGCTTTACAACGCGATGATTTCGCCGCTGATTCCCTATGGAATTGCCGGAGCGATCTGGTACCAGGGCGAATCGAACGCAGGCAAGGCATACGAATATCGGACCCTGTTCCCCACCATGATCAAGGACTGGCGCAAGCGTTGGGGCAGCGATTTTCCGTTCCTGTTCGTGCAACTGGCGCCCTGGGGCGTGCCCAACGAGCAGACCTGGCCCGAATTGCGCGAAGCGCAATTGATGACCCTGTCGTTGCCGAAAACCGGTATGGCGGTCATCACCGACGTGGGCGATCGCACCGACATTCACCCCAAGCAGAAAGAACCGGTCGGCGCCGCCTTGCGCTGTTGGCGCTTGGCATCGCGTACGAGCAGCCGATCGAGTATTCCGGACCAATCTACAGATCGATGCGCGTCGCCGGCGACCACGTGAATTTGACGTTTAATCATGTCGATGGCGGACTTGCGCTTCGCGGCCAGAAACTGACCGGTTTCACCATCGCCGGCGCCGACAAAAAGTTTGTCCCGGCGTATGCGATCATCAATGGAAAGAACTCGGTGACCGTGTTTAGCCCGAAGGTCAAGGAGCCCAAGGCGGTACGATTCGGCTGGAACAATTTCCCGGAAACCAACTTGTGGAACAAGGCCGGACTGCCGACATCGCCGTTCCGCACCGACGACTGGGAAATGGTGACACAACCGAAACCGGCGCCGAAAAAGTGACGTCTCCCCAGCTGCGGTTGACTTGAGTGCGGAACTTGATCGCAGCTGAGATTTTTAGTCGCAACCGCGCAAGGCGACGAATTCGCCTGCTTTTCCCGATGCACTGGCGCGGCGTCGGCCGCGCTTTTGGCGGATCGCGCCTGGGCAGGTCGTTGCCTGTGTGAGGATTTCGAGAAAACTGCTCTGGCATTCGGCCGCGCGCCGCAATAGGATCGCTTCTCCGAGTTTTCGCCGCCGGAACGGACTCCCTTCCGCTCCTCGGCATCTAATCGACCTCTCTTGCGCGATCATCGCTCGCCCTTTGCAAGGTGCGCAAGAGGGGATGCTCCGTGCCGATGCCGTTTGGAGTTGAACGCGTCGAGCAGCGTGGAAATCCGGCCCCGGCGGATGATTTCGCCGCGGTGCTGACGCCGCTGCTGATCGATCGGATCGGTCAGAATCGCTACGATCTGTGGCTGAAGGACCGGTCCGTTTTCGAACTGGACGACGATTGCCTGATCGTCGGCGTCCCCAATCTCCATTTCCTCAATTGGATTCAAAAACTTCTTGGCGATCCGATTCGCCAGACCGTCGCCGAGATGTTCGACCGGCCGGTGCAGGTGCGTTTTCGCATTGAGCCGCGATTATTCCAGGCCCTGCGGGCCGAACAAAAGCAAGCTGCCGTCGACGCCGAACCGAACGCCAAAACCAAGACCGAAGTTCCGCCCGATTTATTCAGCGCGAAGCCCAAGGCCGACAAGCCGGACCTTCCGAAACGCCGCTGGCATCACCTCGGCGAATTCGTGGTCGGGTCGTGCAATCGAGTCGCGTATGCCGCGGCGATGAGCGTCGTCGAGGAGCCGGGGCAAGGGCCGAATCCGCTCGTTTTGCACGGCCCGGTGGGAACCGGAAAGACGCATTTGCTCGAGGGGATTTACGCGGGCATCCGCCGGCGCTATCCCGAACTGAAAGTGATCTATGTCACCGCCGAGGATTTCACCAATCGCTGCGTGACGGCAATTCGCTTCGGCAAGCAGGCCGCGTTCCGCAAGTATTTCCGTTCCGGCGACGTGTTGTTGCTCGACGATTTGCATTTCCTGGCGCGGAAACGGGCGACGCAGGAGGAATTCCTGCACACATTCGACGCGCTCATCGCCGAGGGGAAACAACTGGTGCTTAGCTGCGACTGCCATCCGCGGCTCAATGATGATTTCGGGCCGGAACTGATGGACCGGCTGCTGGGCGGCGCGATTTGGGGCTTGCAACCGCCCGACGGCGAGTCGCGACAATTGCTGCTGCGAACCAAATCGTCGGCGAACGGGGCCGCCCCGCTGGCGGACGATGTGTTGGCCTATTTGGCCGAACATTTGCGCGGCAACGTCCGCGAACTGGAGGGGGCGATTCATTCGCTGCGGCATTTCAGCCGGGTCACCGGGCGGGCGATCGATCGCGAGTTGGCGCGCGAAGCGCTGGGCGACTTGCTGCGACACGCCGTACGCGTGGTTCGCCTGGTCGATGTGGATGCGGCGGTGCGTCAGGTGTTGCAATTGCCCGCCGGCACGTTGCAGGGCAAGGAGCGCAGCTGGGCCGTGAGCCATCCGCGGCATGCTGGCGATTTATCTGAGCCGCAAGCACACGGCGGCGTCGTTCGGCGAGATCAGCAAGTTTTTTGGCGGCAAGAGCCACAGCGCCGCCGTAGCTGCCGAGAAAAAGGTTCGGCAATGGCTCCAGGACGACGAACGCCTGACCGCCGGGAGCCGTGAATGGCCGGTGAGGGAATTGATCGAACGGACGGAGCGCGAGTTGGCGAAATGATGCAGGCTACTTGGTGTTTTCGACTTCGTAGAGTTCGGGAAAGACCTCGACGGGCAGACCGGCAGCGCGAACGTGCTCCGCGACTTTTTTCATTGCCGCGAAGCGAATATTCGCAATCTGCTGTTCGCTCACCTTGAGATACTTGGCGACGTCGCGATTGGGCCAGCCGCGGCACAAGAGAAGTTCCATCACCTTCAAGCGCTGGTAGTCGCCGTCGGCGCGCATTTCTGAACGAGTTGGCCCAAAGCGCGGGAGATCGCCGTCTGCTCGAGTTCGCGTTGCTCGACGCTGCGGGCCGCGCTCGATGCGGTTCCCTGGCGGGCATCGAGCTGGTGGTTGAGCATGTCGTCGTTGGCCTCGCCGTGGGAATAATGCGGACGACGACTGCTGCGGCGAAGCTGATCGGTAATTTTGTAGGCGGCGATTGTGAACAGATAGGTCTGCAATTCCCGGCGATCGTCGAAATTCGGCAAGCTGGTGAGAAAGCCGACAAACGTGTCCTGCACGACGTCTTCACTGAGGCTGCGGTCCTGGAGGCGCTGACGCGCGAACGCAAGCAGGCGGCCTTCGTAGCGGGCAATGAGTTGCTCCCACGCCCCGGGGTCGCCGTTGCGAATGCCCTGAATCAGCAGCCGGTCGCTTTCTGAAGACATTTTCCGGCCATCGGCTCACGGCCCTCGGCGTACAGCCAGACCGTTCATCCCATAATATACGCTTTTTCGCAGCGCGGGGGCAACAGGCTCCGTCGAACGAAGTTTAATTCGCGCTAGATGAGGAACCAGAGCGCGGCTGGTCCGGCGACAGCCAGCGCGGCCGCCGTTAGCTTCAGCGGCAATGAGATATAGCCCTTGGTCCAATCGTCCAGACGGACGTAGCCGACGATGGCGAGCAGGACGATCAGCAGACCGCCGAGTCCGCGGCCGGCCTGCCACAGCCGCGTTTGCACGCGCTCGTGGTGATTTTCCTCAAACGCCGCCTTCAACTGCGAATCCCGCAGTTCGATGGTGAGCGTCTGGGTGTACATGATCGGCGCTTCCTGGTCGATGAGCCTTTGTTCTTCTTGATTTTCGTGAACGATCATTTTCTGATCGGCGATGAATTTCGGCGTCGGCGTCCACTCAAAAACCGGGTAGTTTTCTTTCAAGTATCCATCCAGTTTCTCAGCGGCGGTCTCCAGGGCGCTTTGCCGCGCGGCTTGAATGCTCGCACGCGGTTCGCCTCGAACTTCCTTGCTCCAGATTGCCTTGCTCGAATCGGAACTCCGAGTGATCGGCGCGATTTCCACCTCAGGCGCCTTGGGTTCGGCCGGTTGCTCCGGCGCTTTGGGGGCCTTCGCCGCGGCCTGCTTGGAGCCTCGGCGTTTCGACGGCTTGCTTTCAACCTGTTGGCGAGCATTGACTCCGTGGGGGGCGCGACGGCGCGCGTCATCCCGATGCCGTAGCGACAGCCCGACCAGAGCGATTACCACAAAGCCGACTATCAACGAAGCACGCATGGCAAAACTCCACAATCGTCGCGGCCCTTGCCGGAGGATTGATCAACTCGATCAGGCTCGACGCAGTTTCAATTTTCGCGGCGCGGGCGGCGGCGGCGCCTGCCACGGACTCACCCACTGCACAATCATGGACGCCATCACTAGCGCCGCGATTCCATACGGCCGTTCCGACCAGGGCCACAGCGGCAATAACACCGCGGACCAGATGCCGGTCGCCAACACCGGGAAAAAGCTGAACCAGGAGTCGCGGCGGCGATCGGACACTTTCCACCACCGCAGCAGACCCAGGACCAGGCCGAAGTACGCCACATAGCCGGCGCCGATCGGGATGACATTTTCCGCGGACAGCGTAGTCGAAACGGCGTGCGTCGGTCCGTCGCCTAGACTGGGAAGGTCAGGCGACCAGCCGTCCAGCCACAGGGCTCCAAGCCCGATCAGCGCTCCGCCGGCCATCAGCGTCAATCGGCGCGCCGACTCGTCCTTGGTCTTGCCCGCCCAGAACTTCGATGGAATCAAGACCGCCCAGCAAACCGCGACGGTGAGGAAGAACAGGGTGCCAATGGCGGTCCAGTCGGTGCTTAGGCGAAGTGCAGCCAGCAGGGTTGTGGCAACCGCCGCGAACACCACCGACAACGTCATCGATCCGGCGAGTTCGGCGATCTTGACGCGAAATGGAATCGCGGGAACGACGGACAACGGTTCGGGTTGGACCGGCTTGTGCGGGAATCGATTCAACGGAATTTCGACCGCCTTGCCGACCGGGCGAGCGACCGGAATCGCCTGCGGGATGCGCGGCCTCTCGAATGGCTTGGAAACTGGTTTTGCCTCAAGTTTTGGCGGCGCTGGCTTGGGAGTGGCGGGGACGGCTTCGCCGAAGATCGTCTCGACGTCTTTGACCAGTTCGGCGGCGGTCTGATGGCGATGTTGTGGGTCCTTCGCCAGGGCTTTCGCCAGCACCGGTTTGAACGGCGTCGGCACCTTATTCAAATCCGGCAACGACATCAAATGCTTCATCATCACTTCCTGGGCCGACTCGCCGTCGAACGGCAGCTGCGCCGGTCAGCATCTCGTACAGCAACACGCCCAACGCATAAATGTCCACCGACTTGTCGTAATTGCCCGAAGCGATTTCGGGGGCCATGTAGTGGACCGTGCCCACGCTGCAAGTTTGGGCCGAGCGATGGCTCGAACTCATGCTCTTGCTCAAGCCGTAATCGCCGACTTTGAGAAGGCCCTGTTCAAGAAAGATGTTGGCCGGTTTCAAATCGCGGTGGACGATTCCATGATCGTGCAAATAACCGACCGCGCGGCACAGCGCCGGGAACCACGACTGGATCAGCTCGATCGGCAGGCCCTTGGGATGGCGATTGAGAATGGCATTGAGCGTCTCGCCGGCGACATATTCCATGACGATCCAGGGTTCGCCATGAAGATCGGCCTTCACATCATAAAGGGAGACGAGATTTTGATGTTTAAGGTTGAGGCACTGGCGGATGCCGCGCAATTCGATATCGGCCTGGTCGCCGCGCAGCAGTTTGAGCGCCACTTCCTTGCCGCCGTCGCTCAATGCGAAGTAGACTTCGCCGAAGCCGCCCTTGCCCACGCCGCGCTTGATGGTGTATCCGTCCAGCGGTCGCTGCCCGGTGCTATAGGTGAACTTCATGACAGGTCGTCCGTTGTCAGTGGTTCGATTTTCCGTCGCTTTGGCACTGTGAAAAGTAATTCGTTCGAGGCGGCGAAATCTTTAGATTGAAGCGCGTTTCGGGGAACTCAACCGGAGCAAGCACATAGAGAAGCCGACGCGCTCCGCGACGTCGAGCCCATTGACGGCTAAATCCTACCAGCCGGCTCAATGGCCAGTGCAAAATCCGGCCCCTGGGCCGCGGCTTGAATGCCGAGCACGCCCTTGTCCTTGCAGCGCTTGCCGTCAATCGTGAAATCGCCCGGGCAGCGCAGGCCAAGCCCGTCCTTGTGCCGAAAGAGCACCAATGATTCGCTTCGATCGGGAATCGGCACGTGAACCTGCGAGCCGCCGCCCAGCACCAATGAATCCGCCATCAGCAGCACCGCGCCGACCGAGAGCGGCAGGCGATGGCCGCTGACCATTTCCAGTTTGGCGCTGCTGCTAATCGGCACCGGCTTCTGAAACAGGAATTGGCACGAGGTTCCGAGCGTGACCCGGTCGCCTGGGTGGAGCGTGGCTCGTGTTTGCGACTGGCCGTTGACCAGCACCGGCCGGGCGGCCTCGATCAAGTAGCCTTCGGAATCGCGGCTAAGGGTGGCGTGCATGCGGGAAACATCGGCCAGCAGGGGCACATCGACGGGGGCGTCGCCGGTGGCCTGGCCCAAGGTCACGCGGTTGGTCAGGCAGATGAGATAGCCGCCCACGCCATCGATCCAGAGCAGCAGGCGGCGAAGCGATTCGCGCGGTTCCTCGGCGGGGAGCACGAATTCGACGCTGGAATTCCGGTTTTCGCCGGGCAAGGTCGTTTCCGGTTCGACCATTTTCCAGGCGGTGGCGCGGGCCTTTCTTGCCTCGCCGCATTGCGGCGCGGCTTTCAGCACCTGCTCGGCGTGCATGACCGTTTCGCGCCACTGTCGCTGTTGCATCGCCTCGTGCAACTTCATCATTCCCTGCTGATATGATTCCTGGCGTTCGAGCAGTTGATTGCGAAAATCGTCCAAACCGGTCGTGGGCGGCGGCATGAGCCCCTGGATGCCGTCGAGGTTTTTCAGCGCCAGGGCAAACTCTCCCGCGTCGGCCGATTCGCGGGCCAAGAGCCAGTTGCGCGCCGCCTCGTCGAATGGGTGCAGCTCGGCCTGCCGGGCGCCGCGGTCGCGAATTCGGGCGACCGCCTCGGCGGCGCGTCCCGGCCGGCCCGCCTCCAGCGCGGCCTTCGCCTCCGCTCGCCCGAGGCTCAACAAGCGCTGGCGAAACCGCTCAATGGTCGGGTCATTCGGCGACAGGAGTTCGGCCTTGCGCACATCTTCCCAAGCGGCGGGAATCGCATCGGCCCGCAAATTCCGCTCGGCCCGTTCGACGAATCCGCGAATGACCTCTTGTTGAAGTGCGAACGCACGCTTGTGGCCGCGCACGCCGCGCTCGCCCAACAAACGGCTAGCTTCCTCGAGCCGCCCTGACCGCAGGGCTTCCCGGACTTGTCGCAACGTCAACCAAGCGGCGCCAAACATGGATCGGCTTTCGGCTATCGGCTTTCGGCAATCAGCGTTCTGCTATGTACTGTTCGGCTCTCGGCGATCGGCATTGAGCCCATGTGAGTAGTTTATCAAAGTGCCGGAGATTAGTTTGGTATTTGGCCACCAGCGGAAAGCCGAACGCCGTAAAAACACATCGAGCCGGAAGCGAGCGTTCTGGGGAACGCACGCCTCCGGCTCGTCGGTTGAATCGCGGAGTCGATTCGGACTACTTATTCTTCGAGGCCACGTGCGGGTCGTTGACGCCGAGGGCCTCGCGAACCTTCTTCAGCACGACTTCCCGCGAATCGCCGAGGTCGCTCGCCGGGGCCGCATCCTCAACGTCCGTATTCGGGTTGTACTGCTGCTTCAGTTCCAGAATCCGCTTCTGATCGGTGATCTGGTTCTGCAGGTCGCGCATCTTTTCCTTGATGTCATCCAGGCGCGAATTGTCGCCGGCCGGAAGCTTGCTTTCGGTCTGCTGCCACCGCAGCACTTCCAGATCGGCTTCCATCTGGGCCACTTCGGCCATCAGGCGACTCTTCGCTTCGATTAGCGCCTTTTGGCGGTTCCGGGCCGCCTCAAGCTTCTGCTCACGAGCCGACAGCAGCTTGTCCTTCGAGGCCACTTCCCTCTTCAGCGCGACATACAGATTGGTCTGATTATTCAGCGACTTCAGCATTTTGGTCTCGGCGGGGCCGCTGAGTTTGACATTTTGAATGCTCTTGTCGAGTTTGTCGGCGGCTTCCCCGAGTTTCTTTTCAAGCGTGGCCACCTGGCGCTGTTTCGATTCCAGATCCGTTCGCAGCTCGGCGATCTCACGCTCGTAAATGGCGATCGGGGTCCAGCCTTTGTCAATGTCCTTATCCATCTGCGAGATTTGGTCTTTGACTTCCTTGAGTTGCACTTCCGGCGGAATCTGTTTCTTGAACCAACCGGTCATTTCGCTCTTGGCCATACGGCCGACCCGGGTGGCATAAAGGGCGGTAACGCCGACGCCCAGAACAGCCGCTACCACCAAGGCCTTCTTGCAGCACTTCATACCCATGTCCTCTCTCGTGGTTTAGCTTCCGGGGTGGTCCGTCGGGCCAGTGCCCCGTCAGATTGAATAACCGATGCTGACAGTTATTCGTGTTTCCCCAGCCGGGATTTAAGATTTTTGTGTGATTGTGCAGAAATCGCAAGCCGAAGTCGGACCGCCGCAGCTGGTTCGAATCCGCGTTGCCTTGGCGCCGTCATGGGCGTCCAAAAAAAGTAACCGGTTATAACCGGTCCGCTCAGTTTGTTGACATCGCATTTTTGAACGTAAAAACTATGCCCGTAAATACTTATGACGCATCTTTCGGCTGCGCCTGTGAAAAGACCGGTTACTTTCTTGTGCTGATTATCGCGATTGTGAATTGCTTCACGAAGTGACCGGTGGGCTTCGCCTCTGGGTAAAGACCACCGGTAAAGGATTGCCTTTGAATTCTGCGGTTCAATTTCCTTCAGCAATCACTTCCCCGCCAGCGCGGGTGCCGAGTGCTCGCCAGGTTTCGGGATGAATCGTGTTGGGCACAAACCGCACCGAGCCGTCCATGAGCACGGCATTAACGCCGCCACTGTGATAACTGCGCGAGGTAACCGCGGCGTACGAAAATTGCCCCGCCGAATTCCCTTCGCTGGCGCTGCTGAAATCGATGTCGTAATCCAGACCGCCGCTGTTGTAAAGCACTGGCGTGTTGGGCGGAAATACCGTGGTGAAGCCGGTTTCGAGAACCTTGCTGTCGACCCATTCGCTATGGCCGCCGGCCAGGCCCGGAGTGCCGATTCGCAAGGCGCCGCCCAGGGCGATCAGATCCGCGGACGAGGCGGGGATCGGCGCCGCGGCCACATTCGGGATGCCGCTTTTGCTCAGCGTCGACTGATAGGCTTTCACCTCGGAAAACGCCAGTGTATTGCTCAAGCCATCGGTGAAACTGGACATGCGGGTCGGCCGCGTCGGCGTGAAGGCGCCGTCGCCGCCCAGACCGCTGGCCGGGTTCCACACCATCCAACTGCCGAGATTCGCCGCGTAGTTAATCGGCCAGTGCACCTGCACGCCCGACGAATTGAACTTGCCCACATCGTTCTGTTCGACCGGGCAGACGTAAATCGGGATCCGCAGCGACGAGACATTCGGCTGCGTGGAGTAAGGCATGTCGAAGTTGATTTGGCGATCGATATTGTCCTGCTCGATCATCGGCAGTAGCCGGGCCGTGGCCGACCAGGTGTTGTTCGGCCCGCCCACCGGAAGCAGTCCCGCAGGCGGCAACGTGCCATAGGCCGATTCGTAATTGTGAATGGCCAGTCCAATTTGTTTGAGATTGTTCTGGCATTTGACCCGGGCCGCCGCCTCGCGAACTTTTTGCACCGCGGGCAGCAGCAAGCCGATCAGGATCGCGATGATCGCGATCACGACCAGCAACTCGAGCAACGTAAACGCTTTTCGAAAGTTCAACGCGCGCATGATGACCGCACCTCCTGGAAAAGGGAAAGGCGAGGTGCATTGCGAACGGAAGCGGGGCTCGGAATCGGCCCCACGGCGGTGGCGGAGCAGCCTCTTGTTGTTTGTTGAGATTGCTGTTAATGATACAAAGTCTCAACAATATGAAAGTAAGTTATGGTCAAGCAATGGACTGACAAGTGCTCCTGGATGATTCCAGCTGAGTTTTTTTGCTTAAACCATGCAGAAAATTGAGTAATCAGCACTTGAAACATGCTATTTTTTGTTGAAACTTGATCTCATTAATGTAGCATCATCGTGAGGGTAACTATCATCAGGCACCGCCATGGCAGAGCCATCGAAAGAACCACGGCTTGATCTGGTCCAGCGGCTGCAACCGTCGGCCCCCGATGTGCGCGTGCTCAAGGCCGAGGAGCTTTTCCGCGGTCGCTGCGAAATCTGCATCGACCATGACGGCGTTTGTTATCGGTTACGCATCACGCGCCGCAACCGGCTCATCTTGCAGAAGTGACCTTTTCCAAGTTCTCGTCCATAAACTGACTTCACCGTCGACACCTCCGCAGGCTAAAGCCTGCGGCTACGGGTGTATTGCGACGGGTGGTCGTAGCGACGGGTGGTCGTAGCCGCAGGCTTTAGCCTGCGCTGATGGGCATGGGAGACGCGGCATGTTCTTTGGCGGGGAATCGCCGTCGCTCGATGAGTCCGATTGCCGGCGGCTGGACGAGCGTTTCGCGGCAATGGGTCGGGCTTTGGATCGCTACATCGGCTACCCGGTCAACGCCGCGTTCGATTACTCGCCGCTCCTTCGCTTCCTCCAGTACCCGATTAACAATGTCGGCGATCCGTTCATCGCCAGCAACATCCGGATCAACACTCACGATTTCGAGCGCGAGGTCGTGAAGATCTTTGGCGAATTGACGCACGCCAACCCGGAATCGACCTGGGGATACGTGACCAACGGCGGGACCGAAGGCAACATGTACGGCATCTTCCTGGCCCGCGAACTCTATCCCGACGGGCTGGTTTACTACTCCGAGGACACGCACTACTCGGTCAACAAGATTCTGCGCTGCCTGCACGTCCGCAACATTATGATCAAGAGCCGGCCGGACGGCCGCATCGACCTGGAGGACCTGCGCGAGACGATCAAGATCCATCGCGACGTGCCGCCGATCGTCTTCGCCAATATCGGCACCACGATGAAGGGCGCCGTGGACGACATCGCCGGGATTCAGGCGATCTTTCGCGACCTGGCGATTCATGAAGCCTATATTCACGCCGACGCGGCGCTCAGCGGCATGATCTTGCCGTTTGTCGATCGGCCGCCGCCGTGGGACTTTCAGGCCGGCGTCGATTCGATCTCGATCAGCGGGCACAAGATGATCGGCTCGCCGATTCCCTGCGGCGTGGCGCTGGCGCAAGGAAAATGTCGAGCGCATCGCCCGGCACGTCGAATATGTCGGCACGCTCGACACCACGATTTCCGGCTCGCGCAACGGCATCACGCCGCTCTTCCTTTGGTATGCGTTTCGCACCGTGGGGATCGAAGGCTTCCGCAAGTTGGTGCGCGGCTCGCTGGACATGGCCGACTACGCGATGGCGAAATTGAAGGCCGCCGCCAAGAAGCCCTGGCGAAACGAAAATTCAGTGACCGTGGTATTCGAGCGGCCGTCGATGAACCTAATTCGCAAGTGGCAATTGGCGGTGCACAATGAATGGGCGCACATTATCACGATGCCGCATGTGACGCGCGTGATGATCGACGAATTCGCGGCGGATCTGGCGCATGACGGACAAGAATGATTCACCACAGAGTCACCGAGGACACAGAGAAAACTATTTGAACGGACTTCAGATAGGCGAGATCCCAATGGTTTTTCATCGTTTAGTTTTTTGATTTCGCTTTTTGCTTTCTCGGTGTTCTCTGTGACTCTGTGGTTCAAGTCGGTGGAGGATTGACTCATGAAGCAAATCACCATTGTCGAATCGGATCGGCCGGGGTTGGCGGCGGACATCACCGAGACGCTCGCGGCGGCCGAGGTGAATATCGAGTCGCTCACCGCCGAAAGCGTCGGCGGCGGCATGGTGGCAATCCTCACCGTCGACAAATATGACGACGCCCTGCGCACCCTGACCGCCCATGGCTTGAAGGCGTTCAGCGAGGATGTGATCGTGATTCAGGTCGAGGACCGGCCGGGCGAACTGGCGCGAATCATGCGCCGATTCAAGCAGGCCAACATCAATCTGCGCAGCATTCGCCCAATTCGCCGCAGCGGCGCGAAAAGCCCTGGTCGCGCTGGGCGCCGAGGCCACTCAGGAAGCCATGGAATTGGTGAAGGATGTGATGGTGTCGTAACGAAAAAGGGGTTCCACCCGCTCCTCGCACTACAGCAGATCATCCGCCTTGGATTCATCCCATGAACGTCACTCATGAGTAAACCATGGCGATTGGTGAGGAGAGTTTGCTTTTTTTCGCCGAAGTTGCTGCCAATCATTTCCTTCGCGCTGCAACTCTTTTGGCCGCCTTGGCGGTTGATTTCTTGGCGGACGTCGTGGCTCTTTTTGCGGCGGACTTCGTTTTCTTAGTAGCCGCCTTGACCCCTCCTGTCGCCTTCTTGGTGGGACTTCGCGATGGTTTTCGTTGTGTCGACTTCTTGCCCGCATTCTTGCCGGCAACTCCGCCGAGCACCGCGCCGACCGCAGCTCCGAGAGGACCGAGCAGCGAACCAGCGGCAGCGCCCGCCGCGACCCCACTTACAGTCGCCAAGTCGGGGTTCATCTCATCGCGATGGTTTGCTGAATCGGCTTTGTGCTTTGCCATTTTTGGCTCCTAATCGATGTCTGGGCAGGTAAAGGCGAACCGGAAAGTTTGGCGGTCACGCACCAATGAACGATGGCCGTTGAGGCAAATCGAATGCCAAGAACAGCGAGTCAAGCATCCAACGAACTTGGCTCAGAGCATTTCGCCGTTTGATCCACTTTGAAATCGGATCATCAACAGGCAATCCAAGACCCAACCGCATTGTGCTCGTGGCGGAGTAAGGCCTGGATCTTTCCCGTTCACCTCACATCGGCCGCCGAGCTGAGGCTTGCCTTCAACCGACATGAACTTGCGCAAATGAATCTTCGCAGGGATAATCGCGGTTCAGGTTAGAGCAATCAGCGAAATTGCGTCAGCAACGATTTCGTTGATTCGGCAGATTTGCTCGGTCACGCAATAAGCCGCGATTTGCAGGTTCAAACGGCTCTCGATCCAAACGGCAAGTGGGATGGCTAACGAGTCCGCTTGGCAATAACTGCAGTTCAGAAATGAAATCGGTACGGGTATTGCATACCGAATCTGCTTGAAGGGCAGTTATCACAACGCGCCATGTCGAACGGCTTCAGCCGGGAAGACGAGCCAACCGGCACGAGCCCAACGAGAGCCGAACAACCAGAACGTAGCGACCGTTCGCGGCCGCTTCTTCACGATGGAATTTCCGTGCGCCAATCGATCGCGTCTTTGCATTTGACAAACGATCCAGACCAACTCCCAGATGCGGCTGTCAGACCAATGCCGTGGTGGCTGAAAGCTGCAAATCTCGTCGCAATAATTGGGCCCTTGCTTGGAGTGATGCTTGCCGTGGTTTCGCTAGGCGGCGTGACTTGGATGGAGCCAACAGTATTGATCGGGATGTATGCATTAACGATGTTGGGCATCACCGTCGGATTCCATCGCCTGTTTACTCATCGGTCGTTTCAAACAAGTCGAATCATTCAGGTTCTTTTGATTGCGCTCGGTTCAATGGCCGCGCAGGGATCGCTGCTGCAATGGGTCGCCACGCACCGACGGCACCACCGGCATAGTGACCGAGCGGGCGACCCCCATTCACCGCATCACGGCGGATTTGGAATCGCTGGACTGATCCGCGGTGTTTGGCATGCGCACATCGGCTGGATGTTTGCGCCGGACCCGCCCGACGTCGGTCGACTGGCCGCCGACCTCCGCCGAAGCAATCTTTTGCGTACTGCGAGCGCCTTGTTTCCCGTATGGGTGATACTTGGCCTGCTACTACCCGCGATTGTTGGCGGCCTGGCGGCATCAACCTGGGCAGCGGCGTGGTCGGGATTCATCTGGGGGGGCTTGGCGCGAATGTTCCTGGTCCACCATCTTACCTTCAGTATTAACTCGGCCTGTCATTTGTGGGGGCGGCGTCCTTATCCGAGCAGCGACAACAGTCGCAACAACGTCATCTTCGGAATCCTCGCTTTGGGCGAGGGATGGCATAACAATCACCACGCCTTCCCGACGTCAGCCAAACACGGCCTACGCTGGTGGGAGATCGACCTGAGTTATTGGGTCATCCGCGCACTTGAATCGGTGCGGCTCGTTTGGAATGTGAAATTGCCGAAAGGCCAAGATTTGGCGCAAATGAATCACGTTAGTCCGGCTAACTCCGGCGCTCAGTATTCGTTGCGCCGAAGGAAACAGCGGACATTCTTCGCATCGATTGGGAGACCGAACAAATGCCATTAAATCAAGCCGCAGTTGCGATATTTGACGACAAGCAGCAGGCCGACATCGCTATTCGCGAACTGAACCTTGCCGGATTCACACCCGAACAAATCGCTGTCGCAAGGCAGCTTACCAGCGAAGAGGTACGAGAATCGGAGACTGCCACAAAGCGAGGTGAAGGCGCTGTCGCCGGCGTTGCGCGTTTCTTCAGCGATCTTCTGGGATTGGGCGGCGAAGGCGACGTTGAGGCCGATTTCAAGGCGGGGCGCACCATCGTGCGAGTCCAGGCCGGCGACCGGAGTCCCGAGGCAATGGAGATGTTGCTGCGACTGGGCGGTTATAATCGCGTATCGCAGGATCGTGAGGAACTTGCCGATCAAGCTCTTTGAATGATGGAGATGATTTCTCTTTGTGCCTGGTCCGATTCAGGCAATTTCAGCAACATCCAGCAGTGGATCATGTCGGTACGTTCGCGATATTCAAACGGGATTCCAACCGCTGTAGCCATGTCTTTCAGTTTCCGGCAATCCGGCAACATGACCTCGTGGGTGCCAACAAACAGCGTAATGGGACCCAAACCGTCGAGTCTGCCGTAGATCGGACTGATGTCCGGCCGTTTCGGATCGTCGTTTTTCGCGTATCTCTTGCCGGCGCTGATGACCGCCTGGAGGCCGAGGAGGGGATCCTTGCGGTCGGCTTCGAGAATGCCGGGATTCGACATCGTCACGTCCAGCCAAGGCGACAACAGCACCAAATCGCGAGGTTGCTGCAAGCCCGCGTCCCGCGCTTTTTCGGCGAGTGCCAATGCCATGCCGCCGCCGGATGAATCGCCCATCACGGTCAGGTTTTCGGCTCGCTTTTGCGCTAAGAGGTCTTTGTACAGCGGCAGCACCATGGCAAAGATGTCATCGACGCCGGCTTCTGGAGACAATGGAAAGTCGGGAGCGGTGACGGTACACTTGGTTTCGGAGACGAGACGGTTCAGCAGGTGCCAGTGCGCGGGGATAAACCCGTTGTAATAGGCGCCGCCATGAAGGTAATAGATATGCTCGATCGAGGCGCCGGACTTCGGAGCTATGGTGTAAACGGTCCGCCCCATCATTTGCCGCGTAGCAACGCGATGGCGCAATCGCATTCGCAACGAAGGCTTTGCGTGCTTGGCGTCATTCGGAAACAGCGCATCGAACAATGTGTTCGTTAAGGTCTTAAGACCCGCGGTCCGAAGGAACGATTCAAGCAATCGTGCGCGAAAACTCGCCATTCGTGAATTCCATTCGAGGGACCGCGAGAAAAAAGCCGAGATGTCGCACACCTGCGGCGTCGGAGAAATTTGGGGATCACCGGCCATTGTCGCTTGGCTAGTCGCCAGGCTGCAAACCTGTGGCCGTATAATCCTGACGATTATGTGCCGCGTGACGGCAAATGGCACGCCTTGCCGCCATTTGCTCCACGGACTCATTCGCCGGTAGGACAAAAGTCGCTGGTCGAGTTCGATGGTTCTCCGCTAGGTTCGGCACGAGGTCTTCGAATCGGAAACGGTCGCCAGGATTTGTTGCACATTCTGATTTTTCGCTTGAGTGCAACGACATGTTCCGGCGATGTCGGACTCAGCGAAGAATCAGAATGCCTTTTTTCGTTTACTTCGCCTTGAAATCACCGGCTTTGATGATGATCAGCCGTTTCGGATCGATGTGTTTGCGGAAGGCCGCCTTCACATCCTCCGGCCCCAACTCGGCTGCCTTCTTTTCCTGCTCGGCATAAAAGGAAAACGGCCGGCCAAGATTGAGATCGTTGACGATTTGCATGGCCAGTTCCGAATCGCGCGTTCGGGCTACCTTTTTCGATTCCAGGTAGGCCTTGGTCGCGTCGCTCAGTTCCTGCAATGAAGGACCATTGGCCAGAAATTTCTCGACCTCATCGGAAATCGCCGTGTCAACTTTTTCGATGTTCTTCGGATTGGCGATGGCGACCATGATGAAGCGGGCGGCGGGGTCGCGCGGCGAGGCGTTGAAGACCGACTGCACGCCATAGGACAGGCCTTCCTTCTGTCGCACGCGATTGCCGAGCCGCGACGACAGCGTGCCGCCGCCGAAGAGATAGTTGCCGACATCCAGCGCGACATAATCCGGATGGCTGTCGCCGACCTCGAAAGTCATGCCCGCGGCGTATAGCGCGTTGGCTTTGTCCGGCGTGTTGATGACGATTCGCTCGCCCTTCACCTCCGGATGCGCCGGCCGTGGAATGCGAACATGCTTCACCTCGCAGGTCCAATCCTTGAGTAGGTTCTGCAACTGCCTGACGGTGCCCTCGGCGTTAAAATCACCGATCGCCGCCACCTCGCCCGCCTGGGCCGATAACTGCTTCCGGTAGAGTTCCTTGACCTGATCCAGCGTGGTCGCGTTGATTCGCTCGATGTCCTCGTCGATCGTGCCGACATAAAGCGGATGCTCTTTGTCGTACGGGTTCAACTTCCGTTGCAGCGCCTTGAAGGCCAGATAAATCGGCTCGGTGCGCTGTTTGTCGAGCTGATCGCGCATCTCGGTCTTGAGCAAGTCGAACTCTTTTTCCGGGAAGCTCGGATCGCGGAGCATTTCGGTGACCAAGTCAAGCGTCTCGGCCAAACCGGACCGTTTCGCCTGAATCGTGGCCATGATCAGCCCAGCTTCGGAGACGAACTTGACTCGTGAGCCGAGCTTGTCGAGCTTGTCCTGAATTTGCTGGCGGGTGTGTTTCTTCGTGCCGCGTTTGAACATGTCGGCCATCAGATCGATGGCGATCTTCTTGCCGCGAAGCGATTCCAAATTGCCAAAGCGCAAGGCGATGTCCACGTTGACGGTTTCGCCGCGGGTTTTCTTTTGCAGCAAGCCGACCTTGATGGCGCCGAGCTCGGAGTGCTTCAGGCGGGCATCGATGTTGGCCGGCGTGGGTTCAAATGCCTCGCCGCTGGCCAGTGCCGCGCGGCCCTTGTAGTTGCCGACCAGTTTCGCGATTTCGGGCACTTCCGGAATCGAGGCCCGCAACGGTTTTGGCGTCGGGATAAACACGCCGACGGTGCGATTGCTCGGCTTGATGTAGGCAGCGGCCACGCGGTTGACGTCGTCAGCCGTCACTTTCTCCAAACGATCGCGGTGCAGGAAGAACAGCCGCCAATCGCCCTTGGACGCCCACTCGCTCAATTGAATGGCGACGCGGGTGCTGTCGGACATGAGATCCTCGCGGCTCTTCAGCAACTGCGTGCGGGCACGATCGGTTTCCTCGGCGGTGATCTTCTGCTCGGGCAGGCTTTCGAGTTCGGCCAACAGCGCGCTGCGGACCGCGTCGAGGTTCTTCGGCTCGCACGAGGCGCCGACTTCAAGCAGCCCCGGATCGTGCAGCCCAAAGGCGTAGCCGGACACGCTCGACGCCTTCTTGGTTTCAATCAAGGCCTTGTGAAGGCGGCTGGAAGGGCCGGTCGCCAGAACGTTTGCCAGCACTTCGACGGCGGGGAAATCGGGATGGGCCCCCGCGGGAATGTGGTAAACGACATCGACCGCGGCGATAGCGCCGACCCGCCGAAGCATGACCGAGCGCTCGCCGTCCTGAGTCGGTTCCTCGGTATAGGTGTTGTCCAGTTTGCGCGTCGGCCGCTTCAGCGCGCCGAAATATTTCTCGACGTAGCCGATCGCTTTTTGCTCATCGAACTTGCCGGCGACGACCAGCACGACGTTGTCGCACTGGTAATACTTGCGGTAGAACGCCTGCAAGTTTACGATCGGAACGCGCTCGATATCGGAGCGGTTGCCGATGGTCGATTTGCCGTAGTTGTGCCATTCGAAGGCGGCGGACGTGACCCGCTGCGACAGGATCTGCTCGGGATTGTTCTCGCCCATTTCGAATTCGTTGCGAACGACGGTCATTTCCTTCATCAAGTCCTCGCGCTTGACGTAGCTGTTCACCAGCCGGTCGGCTTCGAGTTGGATGCCGAACTCGAGGTTCTCGTCCGTGGCAGGCATGGTCTCGAAATAGTTGGTGCGGTCCATCCAGGTCGAGCCGTTAAAGCGGGCGCCGTGGTCGCGCAGTGACTTGGGCACCTCGGGAAACAACGGCGTGCCCTTGAAGACCATGTGTTCGAGCAAGTGGGCCATGCCGGTTTCGCCATAGCCCTCGTGCCGCGAGCCGACCAGCACGGTGAGATTGACCGTGACCACCGGACGCGATGGGTCGGGGAAGAGTAGGAAATGGGCGCCGTTGGGCAGCTTGTATTCGGTGATGCCCTCGACCGAGGTCACCTTCTCGGCGGTAGGTTTTTGAGCGTACGACAGCGATGGCGCGACCGCGACGACGATCGCGGCGATAAACAGGGATTTCGACTTCATGCAGGGTGTTCCTGAAAAATGGAAATCGATTGAGGCAAACTATTATCCTTGCGGCGCCACGCTCAATCGTCAAGCCGGGCAAATTGGCGGGTTTGTAACTTTGGCGTCAACCTGCCGAATTGGGGCGGAAGTTCAGGCTCCCGAATCGGTTATGCTCTTGTGCGTTGATTGTTGCAGTCGCTGCCCAAAGCCTTCCGATTTATGATCTAGTGTCGCACCTGTAGCTGGGCTCTTTGAGCCCGGTTGGCCCCGGCCTCATAGAGGCCGGCTACAGCACCGTAATCGGCCCCGGCCCCATAGAGGGCGGCTACAGCACCGAAATCGGCTAAGGTCACTTCGGCGGAAGTCGCTTGACATCGAGCCGGGCCCGCCGCTATGAGCCGAGTTGTACCGGCGATCCCGCCGGTAGGAGGGGAACGTGGGCAAGACATGGAAAATGGCCGCGGTTATGATTGCCGGCACGATGTTCATGTCCGGCTGCGAATCGATGAATAACACGCAGCGCAGCGCGCTGGGCGGCGGCGTGATCGGCGGACTGATGGGCGCCGCGATCGATCGACACCACCCAGGTGAAGGCGCCGCGATCGGCGCCACCGCCGGCGCGGTGCTCGGCGGAGTCACGGGCAACGCCGAGGATGCCCGCGAAAAGAAGATCGAGCAGGCGCAAGCCTACGCCGCTCAACCCGTGCAAGGCACACTCCGATTGGAAGACATTGTCGACATGACCAAGAAGGGCCTTGGCGATGAGGTCATCCGCAATCAGATCCGCCAGAGCGGCACGCGTTACAATCTCGGGCCGTCGCAAATCTCCTGGCTGCATGACAATGGCGTGAGCGACGCCGTGATTACCGAGATGCAGAACACCATGTATCTGCGTCGCGGCCCGCGGGCAGTCTATGTCGATCCGTATGCCCCGCCGCCGCCGGTCGTCGTGGTGCCGCCGCCGGTGTATCGCCCGACCGTTGGATTCAGCTACGGGATGTATCGCATCCATTGAGAATGAGTTCCACGGGGACAAGCCCCGTGGCTCGCAAATCAAGAGTTTACGAGCCACGGGGCTTGTCCCCATGGTCTTCGCGAGTCATCGCTCTTCATCCGAGCGCGGGATCGGGCCGCGATTTGGCAGGATGATCGGCGGCGGCGTGAGTTGATCCGGGCCGAAGAGCATCAGCGTGCGGCGGCCCGGCAGTTTGTCCGCATCAATGAACACTTTGTCGCGTTGGCTCAAGGTCTGGGCCAGCGCATCCCAGGTCAGGCGAAAATCGATCAGGAACTTCTGCAATTCCAGTTGCTCGCGTCGCCGGCGCTGCAGGTCGAGCATGGCGCTGGTCGAATCGACGCCCATCGCGATCCGCCTTTGAGTCTCCGCCCTCAGCCGCGATTCGACGGCGGGGCTGAGTTCGTTGCGCACTTTGTGCCAGGCGAGAAAGGCGCCGCGCTCGGTTTCCGCCGTGGTGATGGTTTTGTTCGCGGCGGCCTGAGCATCGTCCACCGTTTTGGTCGACTCAGCCTCGGCGGCCCGGCGCATCCGCAACGCGTCGGCCTCGGCATCCTTGATCCGCTGGTCGTGTTCTTCGGCCATCCGCGCGACCTTGTGAAAGGAATCGACGACGTCAGGCGGTGGATGCAAATCGCGCAGCGACAGGCCTTCGAGCGTCACGCCCAAATTCGAATCGCCCAGCGACTCCAACCGCGCTTTCAAGCGCACAAACGCCTCGCGTTGAAAATCGGCGCGTCGGTGGGTGAGCAGATCCAGGAAGTTCTCGCCGGCGGCTGATTCGCGCAACACCGCCTCGAGGGACGAGCGCAGGATTTCGTCGGGATCCTTTACCTCCAGCAGATACCGCCGCGGCTGGCGGACGCGGAATTGCAGCGTCGCCTGAATTTCGATGAGATTGCCGTCGCCGGTCGGCATCTGGGCTTCCTCGGCGAGTCGCAGCACGCCCTCGCCTTCGTGCTGACTGAGCCAAGTTGACGCCGTGCTCTTTTCACCCGGCTTTAGCGACGGTTCGCGGACGATTCGATAGCCGACTTCGACCGTTCGCACCTGGGCGGGTTTGATGCGAATAACCTCCTCGACCGGGTAGGGCCAGCGCCAATGCAAACCGGGCTCCAGGTCGTTTTCAAGCGGCCGGCCAAACTGCCGCACTACCGCCACCTCGTCGGGTCCGACGGAGGCTACGCCGCTGAGGGCGTAGACAATGAGCCCGATTGCCGCGACGATCGCCGCGATCGGCTTCCAGCGATGGGCCAAATCGTGCAGTAGCTCATCCGTATTCGTGAGCTTGTCGATCCAGCGGTCGGTCATGATCAGCAGGCTTTTCATTCGATGCGACGACTTTTTCATCGCGGCACGTTCAAAGGTCAGCAGCCGCATCGAGTTCAAGAGCACCAGCAGCGAGCCGATCTGGTGATAGATCACGCCGGCGAGCGGGGCCTTTTCGATCCAGCCGGGCGACTTGGAAAGCAGCGGCCATACCCAGCCGGTGAGTGCGATGCCGACGAGGTTGACGCCAAACGCGAACACGAGAATGTTTTGGCGAATGATTTCGACGGTTCGCCGTGACAACCGAACCAAGAGCGGCATCGGCCGCAAGGGATCGCCCATGAGCACGATGTCGCCGGCCTCGGCGGCGATGTCCGAGCCGGCGCCGATCGCCAGCCCCACCGACGCGCGGGCGAGGGCCGGGGCATCGTTGATGCCGTCGCCGACGAAGGCTGTCGGCACTCGGCCTTCGAGGAATTGAGCTTTTTCCGCTGGGAGAAGTTCAGCGTGAACTCGGCCAATACCAAGTTCGGAGGCGATCTTATTGGCGACGGCGGCGCGGTCGCCGGTGAGCAGCATGAAATCGGCGATGCCGATTTCACGAAGTTCGCTCAGCACGCCGTAGGCTTCCGGGCGGAGCCGATCGCGGGCGCCGATCGCACCGAGGATTTTTCCGTCGCTGGCGACGAGCAACGGCGTCTGACCGTCGTTCTCGAGTCGATTTAAAAGTTCAGCGGCTTCGGGCGAAACGGCAATCCCCTGCTCTTCGAGCAGTCGCCTCGTGCCCACGAAGAGTGATTTTCCGGCTGATCGTGCTTGAACGCCCGCGCCCGGCTTGGCGACGAATTCTTCGATCGGGTCGAGGTTCAGATTTCGCGTCCGGGCCGCGCTCAAAATCACTTGAGCGATCGGATGCTCGCTCGATTGCTCGGCACTGGCGGCGAGGCGCAGCAACTCGTCGGCGGAAATCGATGGATTCAGGGTAAGAATGTCACCCAGTTCCAGTTTGCCCTCGGTAAGAGTGCCGGTCTTGTCGAAGGCGAACGCCTTCACCGCGGCGAGACGTTCGAGCGCGGCGCCGCTTTTGAGCAGCACGCCGGTGCCGGCCAGGCGGCCCAGCGCCGCGATGACCGCCGCGGGCGTGGCGAGAATCAGCGCGCAAGGGCAGGCCACGACCAGCACCGCGAGCGTCGGATAAACACTCACCCGCGCCGCCGCGCCCAGGCTCAGCCGCATATCAACCGCGCGAAGCGGGCCGATGTACCAAAGCACGTTGGCGACGAACGTGATCGCGGCGAGGCCTAGCACCACGGGCAGGAAACAGCGGGCCCATTGGTCGGCTTGCCGCTCGATGGGGGCCTTTTCCTTGAGCGCCTGCGCGGTCAGTTCCATGACGCGGCCGGCGACGGTCTGTTCGCGAACCCGCGTCGCCTCGATGGTGAGCGCGCCGAATTGATTGACGCTGCCGGCGAGCACCTCGTCGCCCGGTTTCTTGTCGACCGGCAGGCTTTCGCCGGTGAGCGCGCTGGCGTCCACCGCCGACTGCCCCTCGCGGACGACGCCATCGACCGGCACTTTCGCCCCGGGCTTGACCACGACCCGATCGCCGACCTGAACCTCCTGCACCAGCACGCGGGCTTCCTGCCCATCGCGCAACACCCAGCAGCGAATTGGAAACAGTTCGGCGAGTTTGCGAATCGCCGATTGGGTTCGATTGAAGGTGAAACTTTCGAGGCATTCGCCAATAAGACCGATGACGACGACCTCGGCCGCGACCAGCGGCTCATTGATCAGGATCGCGGCCAGGCAGGCGATCGCGATGGCGACATCGGCGCCGACCTTGCCCTCGAGCAGGTTGTCGGTCGAGCCGACGGCGATGCGCACGAAGCCGATCGCCGCGGCGATGAGCGCGTAACGAACGCTGAAATCGGCCCCGAGCCATTTCCAGGTCAGGCGAAACGCTACGTTGGAGTAGATGGGCAGATCGAGACCAAACGAATTGAGCCAATTGGCGATGTCGGGCCAGAGATCGCGGGCAACCAGCGCCACCAGAATCCCGGTGACGAGATAGAGCCCGGCGGTCCGCGGCGGGGCGAGCGCCTCATCGACGTTTGACAATTCACGATGCATGAAGAGTAGTTTCGACTATTTCGCTGAGAGTTTCAAGCAAATCAGCGCTGTTTACGTTTCGCGCTCGAATGCGCCAAGCGAGCGCAAAACGTAAACAAACTGAATCAAACTTTCTTCAATCCAATCGTCAGCGCCGCGCCCTCGATTTTGACTTCTAAATTGGCAGACGATGCATCGAACGAATCAACCCATTTCGTTGTCAGCGTCTCGGAAGCAATGTAATCGCGATGGGCTTCGATTGCCTGCTGCAATTCGGGCGCGGCGGACTTCAGGCACAGCGCGATCCGGTCTTCCATCTGCAAGCCGGCATTTTTCCGCAGATCCTGCACGAAGCGCACGACCTCGCGGGCCATCCCCGCGCGTTTCAAGTCCGGAGTCAGGCGCGTGTCGACCGCCACCTGCGTGCCCTTCTCGGCGGCGCCGGCCCAACCCTCCGCGGCCTTGTAGGTCACCGTCACGTCGGCGACTTCAAGAGTAAACGGCTCGCCCGGCCGCGAAAGCTCCATCGGAAACTTCAATCCGCCGGAGGTGTCGAGCTTTTCGATCGCGGTGCAGATTTCCTGCAACCGCGCGCCGGCTTTCGGCCCCAGCGACTTGCGATTCGGCTTCGCCTCGATGGTCAAGAGCGGCCCATCCTCGTGCAGCGTGGCCTTGCGGATATTTAATTCATCGCAAAGCTGATCGCCGAAACGGCGAAGCGCATTTCGGCTCGCCTCGTCGGCCGATTGCACCTTGATCTCCGCCAGCGGCTGCCGCACCTTGATCTTGGCGGCGTTCCGCGCCGCCGAGCCGAGCGTCACCAGATCGAGCAACGCTTCCATGTCCTGCGAAAGCTCGGCGTCAAGCAGCTTCTCGTCCGCCTGGGGATAGTCGCAAAGATGCACGCTGTCGGGGTCTTTTTCCAGTGCGCAGATTTCGCCACATCGCCTCGCGAGGAACGGCACGACCGGGGCGAACAACTGCGCGAGCGTCTTCAAGACCGTGTAGAGCGTCTGGTAGGCGGCGTGCTTGTCCTTGCCCTTTTCGCCCTTCCAGAAGCGCCGGCGATTGCGGCGGATGTACCAGTTGCTCAGCTTGTCATCGACAAACTCCTCGGCCTCGAGGCAAAACGCCATCACGTTGTAGCCTTCGAAACTCTCGCGCGCTTGATGGATCAACAGTTGCAGGTCGGAGAGAATCCAGCGATCGATGTCCTGCATGTCGGAAGCCGTCGCATGCGGCTTCGCCGGATCGAATTCATCGAGCCGGGCGTAGTTGCAGAAGAAGGCGTAGCTGTTCCACAGCTTCAAGTGGAACTTGGAGCGCAGTTCGTTCGCGGGACCATAACCGAAATTGATGTTCTGCAGCCGGATTCGTGCGGCAGTACAGCCAGCGGCACACGTCGGCGCCCATCTTGTCGGCGGCCTCGTCGAACGCGATCGCGTTGCCCTTCGACTTGCTCATCGTCTCGCCGTGCTCGTCGCGCACCAGGCGCGTGGCCGAGCAATACCTTGAACGGCGGCCGCTGCTCCATCATCGTGCTCATCGCCAGGATCGCGTAGAACCAGTTGCGGAACTGGCCGGGAAAGCTCTCGGTGATGAAGTCGGCCGGGAACCACTTCTCCCAATATGTGCGGTCCGTGGTTGTAGCCCATCGTGGAATAGGGCACGATGCCGGCGTCGAGCCAGGGGTTGCCGACGTCGGGGATGCGGCGCATCAGGTTGCCGGTCTTCGGATTGCGGATCTTGACCTTGTCCACCCACGGCCGATGCGGCGTGTGGCCCTCGAACTCCTGCCAGCCTTCGACGGCTCGCTGCTTCAATTCCTCGCGGCAGCCGATCACCTCGAAGTCGCCGGTCTTGCTCGTCCGACCCAGATCGGCAGGGCCAGGCCCCAGAAGCGTTTCTTGGAGATCATCCAGTCGCGCATCTGTTCGAGCCATTTCAGCTCGCGCGCCTGGCCGTTGATCGATTCGGGCAGGAACTTCACCTGCCGGGTGACGTCCATGATTTCGTCGCGCCATTTCATGTCGATGAACCATTCATCGACGAGGCGGAAGAGCAGTTCGGTCTTGCAGCGCCAGCAATGCGGATAGCTGTGCGGATATTGCTCGGAGGCGAACAGCCGGCCCTTTTCTTTCAGGTCGCTCGAGGATGAAATCGGCGGTCGCGGGATCGACGGCGGCACTTGCCCGCCAGCTCGCCGAAGCCGGGCAGAAAGACGCCCGCGTCGTCGAGCGGGGCGACCGGCGGCAAGCCTTGCTCCTTGCCGAGTTGAAAGTCTTCCTTGCCGCAACCGGGGGCGATGTGAACGATGCCCGTGCCGGTGGTGGCGCCGACGTCTTTCCAGGCGACGACGCGATGAGCCTGCTTCGCCGACACCTCCGGGGCCCAATTCTGCCGGCGAACCACGCCCGCGAGCGTCTCGGGATAGCCGAACGGATTCGCCTGGGCCGGCAATTCGTCGAATGGCCCGTCGTAAGTCCAGCCGACCATTTCCGCGCCGCTGATTTCGCCGACGATCTCGAAGGCGTCCTTGCCCTTTTCCTTGAACATTTGCTCGATCGTCTTGAGCCGCTGCGTGGATGCCTTTTTGCCGGGCACGGATTCGGTCTCGACCTCCACCTCTTCCACGGCCTGTTCGCTCCTCGGAGCGATTGGCGGTGAAGGCGGTCTTGCCGACGTAATAGATCTCGTCGCGATGTTGTGATCTTCAGGTACGTCAGTTCCGGATTGACCGCGGCACCGACGTTGCTCGACAGCGTCCACGGCGTCGTCGTCCAGACCAGCAGCGATTCGTCGGCGCTGGTCCCGCAACGGAAACTTGACGAACACCGACTTGTGCGTGACCTGCTTGTAGCCTTCCTTGACTTCCATCTCGCTCAGGCCGACGCCGCAGCGCGGGCACCACGGCATGGCGTCGAAGCCGCGATAGACCAGCCCGCGTCGAATGACACTTCTTCAGAAACGCCCAGATCGTGTAGTTGTTCTCCTCCGACATGGTGAAGTACGACTTGCGTTCGCCCGGCGGCTTGGCCCAGTCCGCGTCGCTGCGGTCCCAGTCCATCCAGTAGCCCAGGCGGATCGATTGCTCGGTCTGGATGCGGGCGAACTTATCGACGCGTTCCTTGCACAGCCTCACGAACTTGTCGATGCTGGCGAAGCGGTCGCCGGGGACCAGATTCTCGATGTCGCGCTTGGACGCTTGAGCTTCGAGTTCCTTCTCGACTTCCACCTCGACCCACAGGCCCTGGCAATCGAAGCCGTTCTGGTAGCGCAGCGTCGTGGCCGGTCATGGCGAAGTAGCGCTGGTAGGCATCCTTGTAGGTGCGGCCCCAGGCATGATGGACGCCCATCGGGTTGTTGGCGGTGATCGGCCCGTCGAGGAAGGACCATTTCGGCTTGCCGCGATTCTTGGCGCGCAGCTTTTCGAAGGCGCTGGTGTCTGTGCCAGAATTGCAGGATGTCGCGTTCCAAGGCGGGGAAATCGACCTGCGTCTCGACCTTCGCAAACGTCGGCATTAGCGGTTTCCTCAAGGCGAACTGGATCAATTCAATTTACCGGCAAATAGGCGGCGGCAAATCAATATCGATATCGGCGCTGCTGCGGAACGGGGTCCGGCGGAAGAACGATGCCGGCCTCGCGAAGTTTTCTCTTCGCATTCGCGGTCCAACTTCCGATCGGAACAGCGACCGCCGTTCCGCCGATTCGCTCGGCGTCTTTCCCCAACAGCCCGGCGACGCGCACGGCGGCCGAGGCGTCCGGGCAGCGAATCAGGATGCGGAGCTCGACGTTGACGTGGCAAACCGTCCCGGCCCATTCGCCGATCTCGTGCCGGACATTTCCCGGAATCGGCACGCTCGAATGGCGTTCCAATCGGGCCAGGATCTCCCGGGCGGAAATGCCGGCCATGGCCGCGCGCACGACCGACGACTTGGTCAGGACGAAGTGCAGCGTACCGTGGCTGGCAGAACCCGGTTTGCGCTCGCAAAACGGGGCCAATTCAGCCGCGGACGCCGGGTTCTCGCCGATGATCAAGATGGAGAAATCGGGTTGCACGACGACTTTACCGGCATCGGCGGCCGTGATCAATCGCGGCTTCGCCGACGGGCGGCCGAAATACAGGTCGCACAGCGGCTGGCGCGCAATTAAAAGTCGGCGGCCGTCCCAGCCGCCCTGCACGCCGCCGAACGGTATGAGCCGTTCCAGGATCAGTTTCTTGAGGGCATTCGCGGCCAACGGATCGAGCACTTCCGGAAATGGCGAGACGGGCCGATCGTCCGACACCACTTCATACTCGCCGTCGTCGCGGCCGAGGCGCAGGGGATTGTTGGTTCCGTGGCACGCATGAGCGACGAAATCGGCGAGCGGATAGAACTCGCCGATCGGCAACTCATCGAAGCAGCGCGCGAACGCCTGCCGCATGGGCTTGATGTCCTCGGGCTTCAGGTTCCAAAAGTTGGGCGGCTTCCTGCGGTCGTTGACCGGGACTGAGATCACGCTGCTGACCATGAAATCGTTGTCGCCGTGCAATGGATAATAACGACTGGACCGCACACTCGAGTCGCTAAAGAACCTGGCGATAACCGCGTATTGCTCTTCCGTCGGCTTGCCGAGCCAATCCTGGCCGGCGCGGGTCACCTGCATTTCGGTGACGCCATCGCGATCGCGACCTTCGGCGAATTCAAGACTGAACAGACGCGTGAGCGCAGTCAATGCTCGCCCGGTCGAGTCGGAATGCTCTTGGCCGGTCAACCAGTCGGGCAGCGGCGTTAGTACCGAAGCAAAGCGAGGGATTTCCTTGACGTAAACATCATTGTTCGCCTTCAGGCGCCGGAAGCCGCAACAATTCGATCAACGTGGCCCGAAGATCGGCGACCAGGAAGCCATTGGCCGGACCAACCTGTGCGGGATGGGGCGCGGCCGACATGGCAGGCCGCTCGGCGGGCCAGGCCTTGAATTTTCCCCATTGATCGCGCGCGGCCTTGGGCATGCCGACGACTAGGCGACGCGACTGCTTTGATAATTCTTCAACGAGCACCAGCCGGTATATGAGACCGTCGAGCACGGTGCGCACCATACTGGCCGGCCATTCGCGGAGGTGGCCTGGAACCTCGGCTTTGTGCATCGGCGCCTGGCGCTCGCGGAACATTTCAATCAGTCGCACGGCGACGGGGTGGCGCTGCAAGTCGTCGAGCACCAGTTCATGCCAGCGGGGATTGGGAATCAATTGTGTGAGCAGCAATTCGGTCGTCCGCGCCTTGAACGATGATTTCCTCGCCAATTCGACCAGCGCTCGGTACCGCTGTCGCGACATCTGGACGTCGATCGTGAGAAACTCGGACAAGGAATTGGATTCGAGTGTCAATGGGTGCTGATATCTCAAGGAACTGATTTTCTGGGCAAAAGGCACGGCTTCGCCTGGAATGGCGTAGGCGGCGCCTCCCTTCAATGCCGTGCGCGGTTCGATGAGTCCGGCGGATTGAAGTTCCGCGAGCAGCCGCTCGTTGATCCTCGGGCCGGAGAAGTAAAAGTACTGGAAACCCGGCAGCAATTGCGGCGCAACCCGCAGGTACTCGCCGCGAGCCTTATCCGAAAGTTGGTCCCAGCGCCTCTTCCCACGGACCCGTATCGGCGGGCACATTCGTGTCGGCGGGTTTGGCGAGCACCTGGTTTCTGCGGGTCCGCATTTCCATCCCTGGTTCAAGGGAAAATGGGGCCGGATGATCTTGGCAATCCGCTTTTTGGCATTGTAGCAATCCGGCTGCCACGGACCGCTTACTACTTGCTCGAAGCGTCGATCGCAGATAGAGTCATTGCCACTCGGCAGGACGACCTGGGGGCAAGGAATGAAAGTCGACGTCAAAGTGCATGTCGGTGCGCGGGACGCATTCGCGTCCTGGCGCAGAGGATTGTCGGCCGATCCTCACGAGCGCAGACGACACGCCGCTCAGTACTTCGAAATTGCCGAAAAGAGTTGCGAGCTAGCGAAGGAAGGCCGGCGAATGCTGAGCCGGTTAAGAATTGGCGACCGCCGTTATTCGTTTGGGAATCGCCTACCGCGGGAATGTTTCTGATCTACACGGTGCGTCAACCTGGCTGGCGAGCGCTTCACTGGATCGGTCTGGGGAGTTGCGAGATAATCATCTTGTTGGTGCAGCCGCGTCGTCCGAGTCGAGAAGAGCTTGAAACTCTGGCCAAGACATTGAGTTCGAAGCCGTAGCGGCCCGGCGAGCCAATTCCAGGAAGAACGAAGGCGAATAGTCGGCGCCATACTCATGTGCCGAGTTCCATGCTGGCAAGAGATAGGCGACGGTTTGATTGGTCTCGTCGCGAAGCGACACGACAGGCGAATCGGCGTCGCTCAAGAATTCGCGGGCGACGGCGGCAAACAATTCTTCTTTTTGCTTCCGCGTGCACGATCTCAATACCTCGGCCATCTGGCTCGATTCGCTCATGGTTCGTCTCATGGGAAATATGCAGGACGTTAAATATCGTAGCCTCGCGGCGCGCTTCACAAGGTTTCGTCGTCCGTAACTCTCGTTCTCAAATCTCTTGTCCATCCCCCTCGCGGCGGTTAGCATGCGCTTTGCCCAAAACGCCAAGGAATTTTTCGAAATCGACAATCGGCCCGCGGGGGGTCCTCGTCGTAAGGTTGGAGCCATGAACAAGCTCGGCGCGATCCCGACGGTCAAACCGGACGCGGTCTGTGATGGAGTGCTAACTCCGGAGCAGACCCTGGTGCGCGCGTTCAATGAGTTCCGCGACGAGTTGATCAGCACGCTCATGTTTCTGTTGGGCAATCGCGACGACGCCCAGGATGCGGCCCAGGATACGTTTCTAAAATGCTGGCGCAACCGCGACGGCGTGGCCGAGATTCAGAACCTGCGCGCCTGGGTGTTTCGAGTCGGACTGAACACGGCCAAAGACATGCAACGATCCGCGTGGAATCGCCGGGTCAAACCGCTGATGGGAGAGGAAACCATGCTGGGCACTCGCGAAACGGCCCCCACCGATGCGCTGGAGAATCGCGAGGATCTCGAGCGCCTGCGGCGGGCCATCCACGACCTGCGGACAGAAGAGAAAGAAGTGTTTCTGCTGCGGCAGAACGGCGGAATGACCTATGAGCAGATCGCCGAGATTCGCCAGAGCCCGGTCGGCACCGTCAAGACACAAATGCGGTCGGCCTTGCAGAAATTGAAAAAGGTATTGGCTTGATACTGCAATCAACTCGCTCCGCGAGTTGATTGCAGCGACTTGCGGAGCGAGTCGACCACGAAGATGGAAGAATCGGGTTGGAGTTGGTCATGATCAGTCACGAACGCTTCCGCGAACTGTTGCTCGACTACCTGTACGAACTGGCCGATGCGCCGGATGTCGCCGAGATCGAGGCGTATGTTTCGGCGCATCCGGAAGCGCGGCTGGAACTGGATCGCGCCCGCGAGTTGCTCGCCGCGGCCGCGCGGATCGAGTTTCCCACGGTCCGGTTCGAACCGCCCGGCAGCGCCGAAAAGGCTGCAGTCCAGCCGATTTCCGCCGCGCCAGCCCAGGCGCCGAAACGATCGATGCGAACCATTGTTCGATGGGCGGCGGCAATCTGCGCCCTCTTGACCGCCGGCGTTCTATCGTATCCCACCGCGAAGCATGTTTCGGGATACGTGCATGCTCGGAGTGTGGCTGCCGCCGCGGATGTCGAGCTGGGCCGGGCCACCGACGAACACCAAAAACTGCTGGCCGAGCACAAGGCGAAGGTGGCGGCCGCCGGCGCCAAGGTCGAGGACGTCGCCGGCCAGATCCGCCAACTTCAACAAAAGCACGACGAGACGATGGCGGCGGCCATGAAGCAGATTCGGGACAATCGCTTGCTGCTGGAAGTGACCGGCCCGCCGGCGATTCAACCGGGCGCCCCGAATTCGTTCCACGTCACCACGAAACGCGTGACCGATGGTTCGACGGTCTCGTCGCGAATTACCTTTAAACTCATGGACGGTCAAAATCACGTCGTTTGGCAGGATGATTTCCATAGCGAGGGGATGTATCAGGTCAATTTGCCCCCAAGCCTGTCGTTCAAGTCGAACGCCGATTTGTCGCTCGAGGTCAGCGCTTCGTCGGAAGGCCGAATTCCCAGCGAATTGAAAAACGTGCGGCTGTCGTGGGCCGCGCCTCGCTATGTCACCGAGTTGACGACCGACAAGCCGATGTACAAGCCGGGCGAAACAGTTTACTTCCGGTCGCTGACGCTCAATCGCGGCACGCTGCAGCCGCCGGCCGAGGATTTCCACGCCGAATACCGGATCACGAATCCGCAGGGGGCACAGATCTTTTCGATGGCCGGCGCGACTCAGCCGCGCGTGCAAGAGGCCCCCGGCCAGGCGCCGAAGCCGATTCTCGGCCCGGACGGCAAGCCCATCCGAGGCATTGGCGCCGGCGCGTATCGACTGCCGGACGCCCCCGATTTCCCGGGCGGCGAATATACGCTCAGCGTGCGCGAATTGAACAACCGCTTCGCCGAAGAAAAGCGCAAGTTCATCGTCAACAAGTACACGCCCGACCGGATTAACAAGGAACTGGATTTTCACAAGAAGACCTATGGGGCGGGTGAGGAAGTCGTCGCCAATTGCAAGATCTGGAATGAATCAGGCCCGCTGGCGAATCGGCCGGTCGTCGCCGCCGAAGCCAACGTCGATGGCAAAATGATCCCCGCACGAGCCGATGGCGCAACGAACGCCTTGGGCCAGGTCAGCGTCCGGTTCACCCTGCCCAAGCAAATTGACAAAGGGTCGGCCAGCCTAACGGTGACGTTTAGCGATGGCGGCGCCACCGAGTCGATTCAAAAGCCGATCCCGATTATCGTGAACAAGATGTTCGTGAAGTTTTTCGCCGAAGGCGGCGACCTGGTCGCCGGACTGCCCAACCGCGTCTACTTCCGGGCCACGACTCCGCTCGACAAACCCGCCGAACTCAAAGGGCGCGTTCTCGATGCCAAGGGCGGCGAGATCGTCAAGGTCGAAACGCTCAATGATGCGAAGGAGCGTGGCGTCAATCACGGTCTGGGTCTGTTTGAATTCACGCCCAAAGCAGGCGAAAAATACGTTTTCAAGGTCGATCAACCAGCGGGCATTTCCCAAACGATCCCCCTGCCCGAAGTGAAAAGCGAGGGCGTGGTGCTGCGCGTGCCGACCGGCGTCACCAGCGCCGGCCAGTCGATCCGCGCCGAACTTTTTGCGACCGGTCCGGCTCGCAATCTCTATGTCGGCGCTTACTGCCGCGGACGCATGCTCGACCATCAGCGCGTGCAGACGCAGCCCGGCAAACCCGCGATTGTCGAATTGAAACCGCCCAACGACATCGGCGGCGTGATTCGCGTCACCGTCTTTGAGCAGCGGAATCCGGCCGCCAGCCAGGTTTATGCACCGGTGGCGGAGCGGCTGGTGTTTCGCAAATCGGGCAAAGCCGTCAAATTCACCATGACCCCGGATAAGAGCCGCTACGCTCCGGGCGAAAAGGCCACCGTCACGCTCACGGCGGCTGACGAGAAGGGCCAGCCGGCGCAGGCCATCGTCGGCGCGTCGGTGGTGAATCAAACCGTCATCACGATGGCCGACGAAAAGACGGCGCGAATGCTGCCGACGCATTTCATGTTTGTCGGCGAGGTGCGCAAGCCCGAGCATCTCGAATACGCCGACTTCCTGCTGACCGATCATCCGAAGGCGCCGCTGGCCCTTGATCTGCTTCTCGGTACGCAAGGCTGGCGGCGATTCGCCGAACAGGATCCGAACAAGTTCCGGCAACGCAGCCACGAAGACGCCGAACGCATCCTGGTGATGATGGGACAATCGGGCGAGAGAATGGTTAGCAGTCTGGCCCATCGCCAGCAGGAAATCGAAGGCGAGTTTCAGCCGAAAATGAAGGAATTGGAAGAGCGGCTGAAGGACGCGGTCACTGAGAATCTCGCGGCGGCTGAAGATTCGGAGTTTCCCAAGCAATTGCAAGCAACGGATGCCGAGATTCGGAAGCGTGAACATGATTATCAGGCCGCGGCGTTGGCGTTGGTCCCTTACGACGACGTCAATTCGCGGATACGGGCCGCCATCGTGCCAACCCTGGCAGGCGCGGCGATCTTGCTCGCCGTGGTGTCGCTGTTGCTGGGAGCCTTTCGCGGCGCGAGGGCCGGCGTGCCGTATTATGTGACGGCGGCTGGCTCGATCACCGTCGGCGCTCTGCTGCTGATCGGCTTTGCCATTTCGAGCAACGACTCCAATGGGAAACTTATCGCGAAAAACGATGCCTTCTTGAAGTCGGGCCAGAGCAATCGGTTGGTCGAAGGCGCGGCGGCGCCGATGGCCGTTCCGAATGACTTTCGCAAAGAGGCCGAGGGTCTGCCTGAGGCAGCGGCGAAATTCGATGGCGCTAAGGATGGAAAGCTACGAGGCCGGGGCATAGGTGGCGGACTTGGCGCCGCCCCACTCGCACCGGCTGCGCCGGAACCGCGCCGGGACAAGGCCGCTTTGGATGCGCAGGCGGCGCCCACGAACGCGCCGGGCAAGCCCAATGAGGCCGCCGGAAAGCGGGACAATTTCCCGCGTGCCTTCAACCTTGATGAGAAACAGGAGCAAGGAATCGATCGTCTGCGTCGTGCGAATGAAAATCGTCTAATGTTTGTCAGGCCAGAGGCGATGGCCAAGAAAGCCCTAGGACTTCGTGAGCAAGACAAGCAGCTTATGCAACGGCAGGCTGCCGAAGCCGAATTCGAACGGAAATTGAATGAAGCCAAGGGCGGACTAGCCAATGGTCGTTTCCAAGATCGGCGATTCGCCCAGGGTGGCGTGATGGGCGGGATTAATCGGGGCGGCGCTTTGCCCGCGCCCGGCGCCCCCTTCGGGCGGGCGGATTCGGCGGCGGCGGAATCGGCGGTCCCGCTCAGGGGTTGCCCGGAGGCGGATTCCGCGGCCGCGGAGCCGGATTTGGCAATGCCAAGTCAATGCCCGCCCCCGAGCCGTTCATTGTTCGCGAATATGCTCACATCAATACCGAACGTAATTCCGGCCAGCGTAGCGATTTCGCCGAGACCGTCTATTGGAACCCCGCCCTGATTCTCGACAAAACTGGCGTGGGGAAAATCAGCTTCAATGTTTCTGACTCGATCACCAAGTATCGCGTATTGGTCGCGGGGCATACGCTCGAAGGCCGGCTCGGCGCCGACACGCACATTCTCGAAGTGCGCAAGCCGTTTGGACTGGAAGCCAAGCTTCCCGCCGAGGTCACCGCGGGCGACAAGCTGTCGATCCCGGTGCTGATCACCAACGATTCGGACGAGCAACGTGCGGCGAACGTCACCGTGCAGCCGAGAGGCTTCAACCTTGTCAGCGGCAGCGCCGCCGCTTCGATCGTGCTGCCGCCGAACAAACGAACCCGGCGCGTGATCCAATTGCAGCCATCACTGATCGAAGGCGACGGAGGCTTGACGATTCTCGGCCGAAGCGAACCGTTCGCCGAGGACCAGGTCACGCGCCGATCAAGATCGTGCCCGATGGCTTCCCGTATGTCGGCCAAGCCAGCGATCTGCTCGAAAAAGTGGCTGAGAACGAAATGATCCTGCCCAAGGATTACGTGAAAGGTTCCTTAAGCGTTTGGGCGAGCATCTACCCATCAACCCTCGCCGATTTGCAAAAGGGCTTGGAAAGCCTATTGCGCGAGCCCTATGGCTGCTTCGAACAGACTTCGACCACGAATTATCCCAACACGCTGATTCTGAATTACATCAAGGAATCGGGCCAGGAAACCAAGGAAGCGAAACAGGCGGCGCAGGCGCCAGCGAATTGCTGGACCGCGGTTATCAACGGCTCACATCGTTCGAATGCCAGAAGCAGGGCGGCGGACGTCAGGGCTACGAGTGGTTTGGCGGCATGGCCCCGCCGCACGAAGCGCTCACCGCCTATGGCCTTTTGCAGTTCAAGGACATGGCCCAGGTCCATCCGGTTGATCAGCAGATGCTCGAACGGACACGAAAGTACTTACTCAGCCGGCACAAGCCCGAGGGCGGCTTCGAGCGAAACCCGCGGGCGCTCGATTCGTTTGGCGGCGCCCCGCAGCACATCACCGACGCCTACATCGTCTGGGCCCTGACCGAGACCGGCAAGGAGGACATGACCAAGGATATCGACAAGCTCCTTCACGAACATTCGAACTCGACCGATCCTTATTTCCTGTCGCTTTTGGCGAACGCCCTGCTCAACAGCAATGGGGCCGATCGGGCCAAACAAGCCGTCGAATTGCTCAAGCGCGTTCGCGACAAGCAAGTCGAGGATGGCGGCCTCACCGGCGCCGAGACCAGCATCACCCGCTCCGGCGGCCGCGATCTGCAAATCGAAACCACCGCCCTGGCCATGCTCGGCTGGATGAAGGCGAACCGGCCGGCGGAATTCACCCAATGCCTGCAAAAGGCCGTGAAGTGGATCAACAAGCAGCGCGGCGGTTACGGGGGCTTCGGTTCGACGCAATCGACCATCATGGCGCTCAAGGCGCTGATCGCATACACCAAAGCCAGCAAGCAGACCGCCGAAGCGGGCGTGCTCGTCCTTGCAATCAATGGGAAGGTTGTCGAACAAATGCCCTTCCCGGCCGGCAGACAGGAACCAGTCACGATCCTAGTGAAGAACTCGGAACAGTTCATGAAAACGGGCAAGAACTCGTTGAAGCTCGAATTGATTGGCAAGAACAAGTACCCCTACACGATCGGGTGGAGTTACTCGGCGATTACGCCCAACAGTTCCGACAAATGTGCCGTTAAACTTTCGACCAAGCTGAACAAGCGGCAGGTCCGCGAGGGCGATGGCGTGCGGCTCAACGTGTCGCTCGAAAACCTGAGCCAGGACAAGGGCCAGCCGATGACTGTCGCCGTGATCGGCTTGCCCGCAGGGCTGAAAGTGCCCGAGGACATGAAGCAACTGAAGGAAATGGCCACCTTGCGAAAGGCCGATAACGGCGAGTTGCTGCCGGGCGATATCAGCTTCTTCGAAATTCGCGGCCGGGAACTGGTGCTCTACTGGCGAGCGCTCGAAGCCGGGCGCCAAATTGGACCTGGCGATTGACCTGCTCGCCGACATCCCTGGCGAATATCGCGGGCCAGCCAGCCGGGCCTATCTCTACTACACCAGCGACGCCAAGCAATGGATCGAGCCGCTTTCGATTCAGATCGAGCCCGCCGCGGGGGAGTAGAGTTTGTTCACGAGTTGGGCGCGATGGAAGACCAGGCGATTTTGGGCCGAGCGAGTCGCTACAAGATGAGCGCTGCCAGCGTGAAATAGAAGAGAAGCGTGCAAATATCGGTCAATGCCAGCACGATCGGCCCGGCGGCGACTTTGGGATCGAGCTTCAGCGCATGCAACAGCGTCGGCACCGTGACGCCGAATCCGCAGGCGAAGATGGCGGCGAGGAAAATCCCCGATCCAATGGCCAGACCCGCTCGGCCGGCACTGTGCCAGACGAAGACAATGATGCCAACGAGCGAACCGCAACCGATGCCCAGCAGGATCGCGGCGAGCATTTCACGACGCAAGGCTCGCAGATAGCCGCGCAAACTCGGACGTGACGAGCGCAAGGCCTGAATTGTCAACGTTAACGATTGAATGCTGATGCTCTCCGCCAGACCGAGCACGAGCGCCAGAAAAAAGGCCAACACCAGGCTCTTGGCGAGCGTGGTTTCAAAGACGCTGGTCAGGATCGCGCAAAGCGTGCCGCCGGCGATCGTCGCCAGCAGCCAGGGGAAACGAAAGCGAAACGATCGCAGCGGCGAGGCTCCGCGCAATTGCGAAATATGGAAGCCCAGCGACTCGAACAGCGTGTCCGGCGCCTGTTCCACGTCCGCCAGATCGAAAAGTTCCTTGGTGTAAAGTTCGACATCGACAATGCCGCGCACGACGCGGTTTTCGTCGACCACGGGGAAGGCCAGGAACTTGTGCAGCACGAAAAACTCACAGGCCTCGGCGAGGGTGGCCGTGTGAGGAATCGCGATGACCTTCGCGATCATGATGTCGGCGACAGGTGCGTCGACCGCGGCCGTGAGCAGCCGCCGCGTCGGCACCACGCCCACTAGACGATCGTCATCATCGGCAACGTAAAAATAAATGATTCGCTCGCCGAGGCCATGCGAGCGAATCGCGGCGAGCGCTTCACTGACCGTCATTGCCGGTCGCAACGAAGCAAAATCCTCGCGAATGTACGCCAGAATCGGATCGTCAAGTCGGATCGTTCGGTCGGTTGCTGGCAACGCGTGAGTTCCTTTCGTCGATCGGGCTTGGATCGAATCGCCGTTGCTTGCTGATATATTGGCAGTAAATCGAGCGCTTGCCCGGCTGTCGGGCCATGTCCTGTCGAGGCTGCCATGCTCTTTCACGGTTTCTTGCGAGTCGCCGCCGCCATTCCGCGGCTGAAAGTCGCCGGCTGCGATTTCAACGTCGAGCGGATTATCGCCTTGATGCGACAAGCGCAAGATCAAGGCGTCCGCGTGCTGACTTTTCCCGAGCTCTGCCTCACCGGCTACACCTGCGGCGATCTCTTCCATCAATCGGCGCCTTGACGGCCGCTCGCGACGCGCTCGCGGCCGTGACGCGCGCCACCGGTTCAATCTTCTCCGGCCTGGCGGTTGTCGGCGTGCCCATCCAACACGACGATCAACTCTTCAACTGCGCCGCGGTGCTCCATCGCGGCAAACTGCTGGCCCTGATTCCAAAATCGTATCTCCCCAACTATAAGGAGTTTTACGAGGACCGCTGGTTCAGTCCCGCGGCGAATGCCCGAAGCAAGACCATTCAAATCGACGATCGCTCGATCCCCTTCGGCACGGAGATTCTGTTCGAGGCGAGTGACGCGCCGGGTGTGACCGTCGGCGTCGAAGTCTGCGAAGACGTCTGGACGCCGATTCCACCCAGCAGCCACCAGGCGCTGAACGGGGCGACGATCCTGCTGAACCTGTCCGCCTCGAACGACATCATCGGCAAGGCCGCCTATCGCCGGCAACTGATCGGCAACCAATCGGGCCGGTGCATGGCGGGTTATGTCTATTGCTCGTGCGGCGTCGATGAATCCACCACCGATATCGTCTACGGCGGACACTGCCTCATCGCGGAAAATGGCGCCATCCTCGCCGAATCGAAACGGTTTGTGCGCGAGGATCAACTTGTCATTTCCGATGTCGATATGGACCGGCTGCGAATCGACCGGCTGCGCACCGGCAGCTTTTCCGATGCCCTGTCGCAACCCGGCATGAAACGCGAATACAATCGGATCCAATTCGGCACGGGCGGCGGCAAGCTCGGCTTCTTCACCGGATCGGCGAGCGCCGCGGAGAAACTGCTGCGAATCGTCGAAGCGCATCCCTTTGTGCCCGCGGGACCGGATCAGCTTCGCGATCGTTGCGAGGAAATCTTTCTAACCCAAGTCAGCGGGTTGGCCAAACGGCTCGAACACATCGGCAAACCCGCCATCGCCATCGGCGTCTCCGGCGGCCTCGATTCGACTCTCGCGCTCTTGGTCGCTTGCCGCACTTGCGATGCGATCGAGATGCCGCGAACCAAGATCAACGCCTTCACCATGCCCGGCTTCGGCACCACGCCGCGCACATTGAAGAACGCCCGCGACCTGATGCGCCAACTCGGCGCCACGGCGCGTGAATCCGATATTCGCTCGCTTTGCCTGGAGGAAATGCGGGCGCTCGGCCATCGCCCATTTGGCATCGATCTGACGAATTTGGACGTGGAAAGCCTGACGCGCAAGCTGGGCGATCTGTCCCCCGACGGCCGCCAGGATCTGGTGTTCGAAAATGTTCAGGCCCGCATGCGAACGAACCTGCTCATGAACGCTGGCTTCGTCGTCGGCACCGGCGACGTCTCCGAACTCGCGCTTGGCTGGTCCACCTACAACGGCGACCACATGAGCATGTATAACCCCAACGTCAGCATTCCCAAGACACTGGTGAAGTTCCTGGTCCGCTGGGCGGCGGAAAACGAATTCAAGGGCGACGCGCGGCGAACGCTGCTCGATATCGTCGACACCCCGATTTCTCCCGAATTGCTGCCGGCCGGTGCTCAAGGCGAGGCTCAATGCACCGAATCGAGCATCGGCCCCTACGAGCTGCACGACTTTTTCTTGTTCCATTTCCTGCGCTACGCCTCGCCGCCGGAAAAGATCCTCTACCTGGCCGAACAGGCGAAATTCGACCGCGACTATTCCCGCGACGAAATTCAAAAATGGCTCAAAGTCTTTCTGACGCGCTTCTTCGCCAACCAATTCAAGCGCTCGTGCCTGCCCGACGGCCCCAAGGTCGGCTCCGTGAGTCTCTCCCCCCGCGGCGACTGGCGCATGCCCAGCGATGCGGAGGCTGCGATTTGGTTGAAGCAAGTGGGATGAATCCGCCCGAGACGGCTGGCATCGTGCCTTCCGTCGTCAAAAGTCGCCGGCGACTTCCCCGCCGGCGCGGCTGCCGAGTGCTCGCCAGGCCGCCTGCGAACTACTGCTCGCCCAGTCGTCCGATTGGGCCTTCATCTTGAAGACCGGCACCATGGTCGAATACGCGGTCAAACGCACGATCACGCATGTGGCCAACTTCAATGCGCTCTACGAACAGATCAAGAACGAGCGGATCGACGAATCCTGGCTCGCCGAGATCGAGAGCCAGCACAATATCTTCCCGGGAATCGATTATCGATTGTATGCCTGAGGCGGCGTGTCTTGGCGCTCTTCAAATTCGATCGTCATCGAAACCGCTTTCATTCGCTGGGAAAACGCAAAGGGCGCCAAAGGGCGCCAGCCGTGCGCGCGTACCACCCTCGGCGGCCTTCAAGTATGTTGGTCAACATAGTGAACATTAGTTTACAATGGCGCGAACGGGCGCTTTGTTCTTGACGCGCCTGGATGGCGCGGCGAGACTCAAGCAAGTCCTTGAGAATCGAGCCCTCATGTCCAATCCTCGACTGAAGAACGTCTTTGCAAAATTGGGCGCTCAGTTTGGCGCAGTAGCATTCATTTCGGTGCTGCTGGCGTTATCGTTGTTGCTCGCCAATGTCGTGATTGGCCTGTTCTTGCTGCCGGTCGCCGTTTTCGCCAGTCTCGCGGCTATCGTCATGGGAGGTGTTGGGCTTAGCGTCTTGCGCAGCACCGGACGTGAAGGAGCTTCGCATGCCGTGACAGGCATGGCCATGGGTGCTTTCTCCTTGGCTTGTGCGATCCTCTGCGTTTTGGCGATTCCCACGATCCAACCCGCCGTGGATAGCATGAAATCGTCGAACAACCTCAAGCAAATCGCGGGAGCAATTCACGATTTTCATAGCGCAAACAAAAAGCTGCCATCCGCGATCCGCGATCGCGATGGAAACCCCCTACTGAGCATACGTGTGACGCTGCTCCCGTACCTTGGAGAGCAGCAACTCTATGACCGCTTTCGTTTCGATGAGCCGTGGAACAGCCCATCGAATCTGACGCTACTCGATCAGATGCCCGCGGTTTACCGTTCGTCACGCGACAAATCCAAACGATCGAGCATGACCTTTTATCGTTTTGTCACCGGCCCCGGCACCTCGTTCGAACGCGATGGAATTACGTTCAACGACATCAAGGATGGACTCAGCGATACGATGATCGCCCTGGAAGCCGGCGACGCCGTACCATGGACCAAGCCTGACGAATGGGAATACGATCCGAACATGCCGCTGCCGCCGGTGGGAGGGATTTTTGGCCCGCCGAAATGGTACGAGATTCGACGCGGTCAACGCGAGGAGACGAATGTGTTAATGGCCGACGGGAGCGTCCACCGTTTTGAGCGAGCCACGCCCGAGCGGTTCTGGCGTGCAATCGCGACCCGCAACGGCGGCGAGAAGGTCGAATGGCCGTGAGTTGGCAGGCGCGCTCGGGTTGGATGTTTGACGTGCGCTGGGATCGTATTTAGCCAATTGTGTTTAGCCGCGCAGGCCGCGGTAGCGGCGCAGCGCGTTTTGAATCGAAGCGTGCTTACGCCGCTGCCGCGGCCTGCGCGGCTAAACAGGAATGTCGCGCGGCAGCACGTCATCAAGTCTTCGAATACCGAATCAATTCTCGCTGAAATCGAATTTGATCGCGTCTTTGTTCAGCGGGTCGCGCAAGAATTTTTGGTGGCACGCCGGGCACAGATCGAATCGGAGTTGCTTGTAGGCCGGGGCCAGGTCAGGTTCGTCGCCGGTTTCCTCGAGTTCTTCGAGGATCTCGCTGAGCGATTCCAATTGATCGTCCGCGAGGTCGTCCTCGGTCAATTCGTTGGGGTCGTAGGCCGCGAAGACTTCAATTTTGACCACGAAGCGCCGGTCGGCCTGTGGCAGAAGTTCCTTTCCACACAGGTCGCAAGAAAAGTGCAGCATGTTCGTTCCTCCCGCCTCGATCGCAATCATTCGCTGACATGCCGATCGAGCGAGCCTCCCGGTAGCGATGTCGAGCGCATCACTTCTCTACTATCCATCCGTCGCAGGTTTGAGGTCGGATGTCAAGAGCGAATAGCCGACTTTTTTTTCAGCCAAGTTCGCACGCGCTGCGAATTTTCGAGCTCCGCTTGACTCTCGCGCGTCAAGTTTTCTCGAATCAAAGCGCGATTACTTGCGAGAATCGTTCGCGTATCCTACCATGCTCGATACATCGAGGCGACGAAGGAAGCACGGGCATGCTCGGTCCGATCTTTCAACTGGAGATGCTGCTGGGCGGCCGGCGCGGGAGGCAATACGGCCTGCGCTGGTTTGTGGGCGGACTGCTGCTGCTGCAACTGATTTTTTTCTACATCGGCTACCGCCAGGAAGTTGACGAGAGCGTCGCTCAAACGGGAATGCTGGCGACGACCGCCGCCAACAAGTTTGCCGTGGGCTTCGTCAACTGGGTACTGAACCAACAATTTTTGATTATTTTGCTTGCGACGCCGGTGTTCACCGCCGGCGCGGTGACGGATGAAAAGACCCGCGGCACGCTGCTGTACCTCTTCGCCGCCGACCTGACCTCCTGGGAAATTCTGATCGGCAAATTGCTCGGGCGCGGATTCGAGGTGGTCATCCTCCTGCTCACGACTCTGCCGTTCGTCTGCTTCATCGGCGTGTGGGCGGGGTTCACGCCGGTGTCGCTGCTGGCCGTATGTCTAAGTCTGTTGGGCCCGTTGTTCGCCATCGGCTCGGCGAGCCTGTTGCTGTCGGTCTGGTGCCGGCAGACGCGCGACGCGGTGATCGGCTTCTTCGCGATCGGTGGAATCATTTTTCTGGCTTGGTTCGGCCTGACGGCGCTGGGCGGACTCGGTCCCGCCTTTGCCGGCGTGGGCCGGCTGATGTCCTATTTCGATCCCAAGCATGTGGCGCTGCCGGCCATGTACGGCGTCGAGGCCCGCGAACTCTTTGCCTTCCTGATCGGTTCCTGGATCGCGTATGGCGTCGTCGGCCTGACCTGCTTCGCCGTGGGAGTGTGGCGGTTGCGCGGCGCGTATATGCGGCAACTCGAGCATAGCGGCGCGCGCAACATCGGCGAATGGATCGTGCCCCAGCGCGCCGCCATCCAGGACGAGCCGCTGTTGTGGAAGGAACGGCACGTCGACGGCATCGCGCCGCTGGCGATTCTGCGGACCATGCCCCGGTGGTTTGCATTGCCGGGCATTACCATCCTGACGGTGTTTCTGGTCATCTCGCTCTTGTCTCTGATTTGCGGCGAATCGTTCCGCGATGTCGCCACCTGGATTGTCACCCTCGACGTTGCCAAAATGGATGACAAACTGAACGGCAAGGAATCGGCGTTTTTCCTCCTGGGCGGCATTGTCCTCGTCTTGGCCTGCCTGGTGGTCGGCATTCGCTGCTCGGGCACGATATCCGGCGAGCGCGAAAAGCAGACCTGGGAAGCGCTGTTGCTCACGCCGCTGGCGACGCAGCAGTTGATCCGCAAGAAACTCTGGGGCATCCTCGGCGCCGCGGTGCCCTATGTGCTCGCCTACATGATTCCGGCGTTGGCGCTGGCGGCGATCGTCGGGCCGCCGGGCGGCTGGGCGCTGATGATGGGCGTGGGCGTGAGCGTCGCGGTGCTCGCCGTGCTGTTTCGCAATCGGCTCGATTCGTTCGTCACCTTTTGGGTCTTTTTCGCCGTCTCGCTCGGCACGATGGTGGGCGCGTTGCTTCTGGGCGCGGTGCCGCTGTTTCTGACGCTGCTCACGTCGGTGGTGACGACCGTCGCCCTGTTCTACATGGGCGCGGCGGGGATCTGGTGCTCGGCGCGTTTTAGCACCTCGTGGCGCAGCCTGCTGGCGACGCTCGGCCTCGGCTATCTCGGCGGACTGGTGCTGTGGCTGGTCACGACCCCGATCACCTTGATTGTCGGCCTGCTCGTGTACATGATGTTCCTGATGCTCTCCGAGGCCGACAACTTGCTGGGAACGCAGACGGCGGGGCTGGCCCGCAGCCTGGTGAACTGGAAAATCGTCGCGATCATCGCCTCGTGCATCGTGCTGGCCGGCGTCTTTCTGGGCGTGCCCTGGTGGTTCATCAAGAACTCGGAATGGCGCGTCGGCTTCATGGAACGGGTGCGGGTGTGGCGCGAGGAGTTCTCGGTCCGGCCCAAGCCGCGCCGCCGGGTGCGCCGCCTCAAAGGCGAAGTGGCGTGATTTTCCATTTGCCCCGCGGCCTCTCGCCCTTTACATTCACTTTCACGCTCCCTGCTGATATTTCCCGGAGTCGATTCCATGTCCGCGAACGAAGATCTGCCGCTGCTGAAGACGCGCCTGTCGATGATGATGTTTTTGGAATTCTTTGTTTGGGGGGCGTGGTTCCCGTTGATCTTCGGCTACCTGCCGAGCCTGGGATTTGACGGCACGGAGCAGTTCGCCATCCTGTCGGCGTTCAACGTATCGGCCTTGATCGCGATGTTTTTCAGCAATCAGTTCGCCGATCGAAATTTCGCGGCGCAGAAATTCTTGTCATTCAGCCAATTCATCGGCGGCTTGGCGATTCTTGGCCTCTTCTGGGTCAAGAAGCCGGAGGGAGCGGCCAGCGCAAGTTTTTGGGCCTTCTTCGGCCTGATGGCTCTGCACACGCTTTTTTACGTGCCGACCATGTCAATCGTGAATTCGATTGCGTTTGCGAATTTGAAGGACCCGGCCAAGGAATTCGGTCCGCTGCGAATGTGGGGCACGATCGGCTGGATCGCGGCGGCATGGCCAATGGTGTTCGTTCTCGTCGACTGGGACCACGTTCCAAAAATGGCGGACGTTGGCGTCGTCAAGTGGCTTGGCGATGCGTTGGGCAGTTCCCTGAAAGGCGACGAACTTCGCCATGCAACCAGTTACACCTTCATCGCCGCGGGCGCCGCGTCGCTGCTTCTGTCGCTCGTTGCCTTGACATTGCCGAACGTCCCACCGAAGCCGGCCAGCCAATCGGGCGGAGCAAAGTTGGCGTGGGCCGAGGCCTTATCGCTGCTTCGCCATCCGTTCGTGCTCGTGCTCTTCATCGTGACTTTTTTTGACGCCACGATTCTTCAAATGTATTTCTACTGGACCGGAAGTTATCTGGAAAAAGCCGCGGGAGTGCCGGGCAACTGGATCATGCCCGCAATGAGCGTCGGCCAGATCGCCGAGATTCTAACCATGGCCGTGCTCGGCTACGTTTTGAAGTCGCTTGGCTGGCGGCTGACAATGGTGATCGGGATTCTCGGACACGCGGCGCGCTTTACTATTTTCGCTTTCTTCCCGGCGGTCGCCCCGGCGGTCGCCGTCAATATGGTGCATGGCATTTGCTACGCGTTTTTCTTTGCCACGGTTTACATCTTCGTCGATGAGTTCTTTCCCAAAGACATTCGCTCCAGCGCGCAGGGGCTCTTCAACATGCTGATTCTCGGCGCCGGGCCGCTGATGGGGAACTTTTTGTGCGGGCAAATCAGCAAGTTCTTCCCCGAGGGCACGCCGAAGGAGCAGTTTCGAACTTGGTTTCTGTTCCCGGCGGGGATGGCATTGATCGCGGCATTGATTCTGCTCTTGTTTTTCCACCCGCCGAAAAAGAAGGATTCCGACGTGCCGGTGTGACACACCGTAGACAAGCGTAGGGTGGGTCGAGCATGGATGCGAGGCCCACCATGCCGACCGGTGGGCCTCGCATCCATGCTCGACCCACCCTACGCGACTCCCCCGTCGCAAGATTCGAGTTCTGACGGCACTGCTTGGCCGCGTGGTAAGTCATTGATGGGCGGTGAAGTCAGGACGCGCGGCCAAGCAGTGGCAATCGATGCTGACGTGAATTCGGTCGATTCGCCATTGTTCAAAAGCATCGCTGGCGGCCTAGCAGTGCTTTCGCGGAGCGACTACGCCACTCTCCGTCGCAAGATTAGTGTTCTGACAGCACTGCTTGGCCGCGTGGCAAGTCTCTTGATGACTAGCGAAGCCCGGACGCGCGGCCAAGCAGTGGCAATCGATGTTGGATCGATGTTGGATCGATGCTGGATCGATGCTGCCGTGAACTCCGGATTGCCACTGCTTGGCCGGCTATGGTCGATTCCGCCATTATTCAAAAGCGTCGCTGGCGGCCAAGCAGTGCTTTCGCGGAGCAAACTCCCCCCGTCGCAAGCAATTAAACTTCTGGCGCGGTTATGCCGATTGTTCCGATATGGAACCGTTGCCGCGCATTCCCGGCTATGAAATGATTGAGCCGCTCGGCGGTGGACCGTTCACGGTCGTCTGGTCCGGAATTGATTTTGCGGGGCGGCGGGTCGCGGTGAAGTTGCCGCGACGCGATTCAGGATATTCCAAGTCGGCGTTGACGCTGCTACAGCGCGAAGCGCTAGTCGCCACGTCCGTCGCCCATCCGCATCTCATTCGCGTTCGCGACAATCACACGCACGAGCGGCCCTACTTCCTGGCCATGGATTTACTGCCCGGCGAGTCGTTGCGGGCGCGGCTGCGTCGTGAATATCGGCTGAGCGTCAATTCGGCGATATGGATTGCCCGGCAAGTCGCCGAAGCGCTTTCGGCGCTGCACTTGGCCGGTTTCGTGCATGGCGACGTGAAGCCCGATAACGTGCGGCTGACCGGCGCCGGGGCGGCGGTGCTTATCGACTTGGGTTTCGCGCACCGGCCTGGCGAAAACGCGGAGTTTCTTGAACGCGGGCTGATCCTGGGCACGGCGAATTATCTCGCCCCGGAAATCTGCGACCTGAATGCGAACGCCGACGGCCGCGCCGACCTCTTCAGCCTCGGCGTGATGATCTACGAATTGCTCACCGGCGAGTTACCCTTTGAAGCGGCGGCGATGGCCGAAACGCTGCGAGCGCACCTGAAGAATCGGCCCGCCGACCTCCGCGACCAGATGGGGCCGTGGCCGCCGGCGCTGCCGCGACTGCTGCGGCGGTTGCTGGCTCGCCATCCGGCCAATCGGCCGCATAGCGCCGAGTTGATCCGCGAATTGACGGTGTTGGAAATCGCCTCAATGCGCTCGCGCGCCGCCTGACTTACTCGCGAACATTGAGTTTGGCATCAAACGTCGTTTTCTTGTTCGCTAGCTCGTCATCGAACACCATGCGCATGGTGTATTCCCCGACCCGGTTCAGCGAAATGTTGCCGTTGAATGTAAGCAAGTTGATTTTTTCGACTTGCTCCGGTTTGTCGATGGAAATCAGTGCGTGAACCGCTTGCGGCAACAGTTCACGGCCGTTTTTGTCCAGGAACTGCATGGTCATTTTCGTCCGAATCTTTTTATCGCTCTTGTCGAAACCGATGACATTCAGGCGAAAAAAAAGCGTCTGGCCGAGGTATCCGCCGGCCGGCGCCGGAATTTTGCCGTCCTTGTCGAAGAAGAAATTCGAATTGATGACGGCGAAGGCGGTCGGTTTCACCGTCACTTCGCGCTCGAAGCGGGCGGTTTCCTCACGAAGCTTGTCGTTGACCACGAGCACGACTTTGTATTTTCCCGGTTTGACGTTGGGTTCGAAGCCAAAGCGCACCGTGCCCGGAAGCGTCGAGCCGCCCAACGCAAGCATTCCCCGCATCGGCGTCGGTTGATCGAGCCGAACCTTGCCTTCGCTATCGAAAACTTTCACTTGGAGGCTGCCGCTGAGGTTTCCCTTCTCGTCGGCGCCGACGCCATTGATCTTGTACCTGAAATATAACTCTTCACCGGGATAGACCTCGAGCTTGGTTTGGTCCGGGCGTTCGGGGCCAAGCGGTCCGTGGACGGCCTTAATGTCGGTGATTTCCAGTTTCGCCATCGCCGGCAATGTGGCCGCCAGCGCCACCACGCTGCTCAAAACCCAGGGTGTTACTCGAGTTCGCATTTCTTAGGTCTCCGTTTCGCGTCGATGCAGCAAGCTTTCCTCTCGCTGTGCATTATGGCCTTGATTGATTCGCGGACCAGGCGCGACTTGGTCGCCAGGCGCAATGATGTCGTTATAATCGAGATATGGGAGATTCGCTTGATGTGCCGAAAACGACGGCAACGATCACGTTCTGGGGCGCCGCTCGTTCGATCACCGGTTCGATGCATCTAATCGAAGCCGAGGGGCGACGAATCCTCCTCGATTGCGGTCTGACGCAGGGGCGATCCGAGGACGCGCGGCGGCGAAACAGCCGCTTCCCTTTTCATGCGCATCAAATCGACGCGGTCGTTCTTAGCCACGCCCACGTCGACCATTGCGGCAATTTGCCATCGTTGGTGCGGCAGGGCTTTCGCGGACCGATTTACTGCACGCCGGCGACGCGCGACCTGATCAGCATCATGCTCGAGGATTCCGCGCGAATTCAGGAAGAAGACGCGGCGCACGCCAACATCGAGCGGCGCTTCCGCGAGCCGTGGCAGCAACCGCTCTACACGCGCGGCGACGCCGAGGACGCGGCATCCCAGGCCGTCGGACTGTTGTGCAATCAACGCCGGGAAATTCTGCCGGGCATTTTCTTGACGCTTCACGAAGCGGGCCACATCATCGGCTCAGCCATCGTGCACCTGAACTTAGCCGGCGCCGGGTCGCTCACCTTCACCGGTGATGTCGGCCGCCGCCAAATGCCGATTCTACGCCCTACCTCGACCATTCCGCCTGCCCACACGATCCTTTGCGAGAGCACATACGGCGGGCATGTGCACGAGCCGATCGAACGGACGTCGCAGCGGCTGGTCGACGTGGTTCAACGGACATTTGAGCGCGGCGGCAAGGTTCTCATCCCTGCCTTCAGCCTCGGGAGAACGCAACTGGTGGTGCACTTTCTTTGCGAAGCAATTCGCGACGGCCGGATTCCCCGGCAGACGATCGTCGTCGACAGCCCGCTGGCGGCCCACATCGCCGACGTTTACCGCGAACATCCCGAGGCCTTGGACCCGGCGGCGGTTCGTGCGCTGGATCAAGATCCCGAGTATCTCGGGGGACCGCTAGTCCGGTACGTTCGCTCGTACGAGGAGAGCCAGCAAATCAGCGCCCGCTCCGGGCCGGGAATCATCGTGGCGGCGAGCGGCATGTGCGAGGCGGGCCGAATCGTGCAGCATCTTAAGCACCATATCGACGATCCGCGCTGCAGCGTCGTGCTGGTGAGTTATCAGGCGTATGGTACAGCTGGCCGGCGAATGCTCGATACCGGCCCTACCATTCGCTTCCATGGAAAGGAGTGGAACAAGTGGGCCGAGATCGTTCATCTTGACGGCTTCTCCGGCCACGCCGACCAAGAAGATTTTCTGGCCTATCTCAAACCGCTCATCGGCAAAGTGAAACGTGTCTGCCTGGTGCACGGCGAAAACCGGCGCTCGGAAGCGATGGCCGAGGCGCTGAGGGGAGTGGGTTTTGACGAGGTGCTGCTGCCGGACGCAGGGATGAGGCTGGGGCTGGCCTAGCAATATGGATCTTGCCACGTTTGCGTTTCGCGGGCGTTTGGCCAGCGGGCGCGAACCGTGAACGAGGTTTTCTATCCCCAGGTTGCCTGCGGCGGTTTGATCTGTCCCGCCGCGGCCAGGGCTCGGGCGCTGACGCCGAGCATGCGCAGCAAGCCTTCCGAATCGGCATGGTTGAATTCGCCGATCGCCTCCATCGAGGCGTTCGCCTCCGAGTACAACGAGTGCGGCACGTCTTTCGCCGAGGCGAAAATCACATTCCCCTTGTGCAGGCTCACGACGACGACGCCCGTGACTAGCTCGGTGACCGGCCGCAGGGCCTCGCGCCATGCGCGAGCAAAAATCGAAAAAGTAGCCCTGATAGATTTGCTTGGCGATCAGCAGCGACAGTTGATCGAAAAACTCGCGGGCGCGTCGATCCAAAATCAACTGGAGCAAGTAGGCGTAGCAGGAGCCGAGCAATTCCATGCCGGGCGCCTCATAAACACCGCGGGATTTGATGCCGACGAAACGGTTTTCGACCAGGTGATAGCCGATGCCGATGCCGTGACGGCCGCCGATCTGGTTGGCGCGACTGATCGCCTGGTGGGCGTTGACATTTTCGCCATTGATGGCGACGGGCCGGCCGTGTTCAAAGCGCACGGTCACTTTTTCATGTTTGTCCGGGGCGTCGTGGGCATGCACCCCCATGCCGGGCGTGATGAATAGGGGCGGCGTGTCGAGCGATTCGAGCTTGCCCGCCTCGTGAGTTAGCCCCAACAGGTTCGCATCGGTGGAATAGGGCGAGTTGAGCGTTGCCTTGATCGGCAGCTTATAGGATTGGCAGTATTCGATCATCTCCTTGCGACCGCGAAAGCGGTTGAGGAATTCCTCGTCCCGCCACGGAGCGTAGACCTCGAAATCCGGCGCGAGCATGTTGGTGGCGAGCTGGAAGCGGACCTGATCGTTGCCTCGGCCGGTGGCGCCGTGGCTGAAGACCGACAATTTCGCGCTTGCGCATTTCGGGGATCGTGCCGGCCACGAGCACGTGCCGGGCGATGCCGGTCGTGTTCCAGTAGCGGCCCTCATAGCAGGCCTGGGCCTGAATCACTTCCAGACCGGCCTCGGCGATGGCGTCTTGTAGGGGAACACGAACGAATTCGACGGCCCCGCACGCCAACATGCGCTTGCGAACGTCGTCGAAATCGGTTTCGTCGGGCTGGGCGAGGTCGGCGGTGAAACAGGCGACCTGGACCCCGAGTTCGCTGAGCCATTTGGTTATGGTGCAGCTATCGAGTCCGCCGGACGCCGCGAAGGCAATGGTCCGGCCTTTCAATCGACTGGCATTCATTTGATGATTCCCAGGGACGCGTTCCGTGAACAACCGGGTTAGAATAGTCAACGGAGGGCCATTTTTAAGTCCCGATTGATTCCACCAGCGGAGATCCAATCATGCGAATGGCGATGGTTGTCATTCTCGCGGCCGCGATGCCGCTCGCGATTCTGGCCGACGATTCGAAGAATGAAGACAAGACGCACGTGAAGGAAATCGATTTCAAAGGCTTGAAGTTTGGGCGGCCTCGGGGGCGAGTCGAACGTCCGGCGGTGATCACCAGCCTCGACGAGTTGGACAAGGCGGTTGCCAACAAGGAAGCGCGCGACCGCATCAAGACCGATGCCGACTTCGCGACGCAGAAAGTGCTCTACTTCGCCTGGTCCGGGTCGGGAGGCGACAAACTGATTCCGTCGGTCGAACGGGGCGACAACGGCGAGGTGATCGTGTTTCACTTTCAACACGGTTTGACCAAAGATCTTCGCGGGCACGTGCGAGCATTTGTGATTCCGAAGGCAGTGACTTGGCGAGTTGAAAACAAGCCGGCGCGCTGAATTGATGGCGGGCCGATTCGGGCGACCGAGAATGAAATGGCTTCAACACTTGTCAGCGTTGATTCCAAGAGGCAGAATGTAGCTATCGGCCCAATTTTTTCCGTTGACGAGACGCCGCCGTGCAGATCAATGCTCTGTGCCCGAAGTGCCAGAATCGTTATCAATTTGATTCCGCCCTGATCGGCCAACGAATTCGTTGCACGAATAAGGCATGCCGCGAGGTTTTTGAGGTTCGGGAGGCCCCCGGGGTCGCGGACGCGCCGGTGCGCAGTGAAAAACACTCCGCGGGATCGCCGGGCGCCCACGTTCGAAAACGATGTGGAAGAAGTGACGCCGGCGCGAATGGAAGCGTCACCTGAGGCGGACTGGTCAAAAATGCCGCCCCCGCCCGTACGGCAGCCCGCCGCGTCGCGGCCGATTGAACAGCCCACCGCGGCCGCCGAGGATCGCGCCAGCGCCGACGAGGTCCTGGCGTTTATGGGCCTGGCGCCGCAGATCACCAACGGCGACGACTACACCCTCCCGGCCGAGGCCGAGATCGTCGAGGAGGTTTACGAGGTCACCGAGGCGGACGACGCCGGCGCCGACTACGACTCGTACTTGCATGGCTACCACCGGCCCAAGCGCCGCTGGATTCCAGTCGCCATCGTGGGGATGCTGATTCTAGTCGTCGTCGGCATGATCGCCGGATTACTGGTTTACAAACAAAGCCACAAACGCCGGGAAACCGAGTTGGCAAAGGAAGCCAATGAATTGATCAGCGGCAAGAAATATCGGCAGGCCTCCCAACAGTACGATGATCTGCTGAAGGGCTATCCAAACAGCAAGGACCTCAGCAAATACCGGTTGCTCCGCGATTTCTGCCGGGCCATGGAAAACGCGACCAATCCGAGCGACGAGGCGAGCAAGCGCCTCAACGATTTCACCACGTATTTGATCAGCTTCGACAAGAGCGAGGACCCGAACAAAAGCGCGGTCACCGAGCGGCAGGACGAGATTCGTAATGCACTGATTCGCATCGCCGAGGATCAGATTCGTGACGCCAAGAAGGACATTGCCGGCGCGGAAAAGGACTTTGTGGCGGCGCGACGCGATTACAAAAAGGCAGTCGAGACGCAGGCTTATATCAACCGATATTCCCCACCGAATATCCAACCGTCGGTTCCGGCCGAATTGTCGCAGGAATATGCCAAGTTGAATGACGCGATCGAGGAGGGCGAGAAGTATCGAGACTTCATCTCCGAACTCGACGCCGATCTGGCCAAGGAATTGAACCCGGCGAAATTGACCGTTTTGAGAACCAATGCCAATCGTCTGGGCTACGGTTCGAAGCCGGAAGTGATCGACCGATTCGACAGCGCGGAGGCGAAAATTCGCGCGGATCGTGTTTGTGGCGGCCGACGTTCCGCCGAAGTCGGAGCCGGTCGCTGGACTGGTTTCGTTGCTGATCGGCGCGAATGCCGACGCCAAGGTGGACGACAACAAGGTGGTGTTCGCCGCGTCGCGCGGAGTGCTTTATGCGCTGTCGCAATCGCGCGGCAAGATCCTCTGGGCCACCCGAATCGGCATCGATTCGGCCGGATTGCCGCTGCGAATTCCGGCCGCCGGCCGCACGCCCGAGACGGTCCTGGCGCCCACGCCGAATGGCCAGGGTCTGATCGCCCGCGAGGCCTTTACCGGCAAATTTGTTTGGCATCAGGAACTTCCCTTCCCGATCCGCGGACAACCAATCTACATGGAGCGTCGGCTTTACGTGCCGCTGACCGATGACAACGGAACGGTCGTGGTGATGGAGTCGAGCGATGGCAGCATCCGGGGCCAGATTTCGGTCGGCCAGCGACTCGGCCCCGGCGCGGCCAAGCAGGAATCGTCGGGCCTGATTTTCCTGCCCGCGGACAGTCAAAACGTTTATGTCCTCGACACCCGGCAAGAGCAACCGCTGGCGATGGTGGCGATGCTGGCGACCAATCACGGGCCCGGGTCGCTTCGCGGCGAGCCGGTCGTCGTCGGCGGTGTGGACGACGCCGGACAGCCGGTCGGAATTTCCTATTTGATCCTGCCGGTGAGCGACGGCTTCAACGCCATGAAATTGCGTTCCTTCGAAATTCCCGGCAAACTCGACCAGACTGCCCGGGCGATTCCCGGCGTCGAGGCGCCGTTGCCCGGCTGGTCCTGGTTCCCGCCGGTTTGCGATCAGGAAAAAATCGCGGTCGTGACGGACGCTGGCGCCTTCGCCTTGTTGGGAATCAATCAAAAGGACAATCAGGATCCGGCGATGTTTTCATTGATCATGGAGCAGCCAAAGGAGGGCAGCGTTCGCGAGGGCCGCGGACTGGTGGTGCACGCGGAAGAAAATGATTTTTGGTACATCGCACATGGCGAGTTGATCTACGAAACCATGGGTTTCGACCGAAAAGAGGGAAGGCGGCTGGCGCTGCGTTGGCCCGCTCCTTTGAAACTGGGAACGCCCTTGCATGCGGCGCAAGTCAGCGACGATCGCAAGACCCTGTTCGTGGTGACGCAGACCACGTCGCCGCCGGCCTGGTTGGCGACGGCGGTCGATGCCAAGTCCGGCGAGATTCGCTGGCAGCAAACGCTCGGCCTGGCCGTTCAGGGCGACCCGATCAAGCTTGGCGACTTGATTTATCAAATCGATCAGGGAGCGGGTGTTTACGTCATCGATCCCAAGAAAACCGAATTGCCCAAGGGACAATCTTGGCCGCTTGGCGGGCATGTGATTTTGCGGCCGCGAAACGACGTGGTCGGTGGACCGGTTCTGCTGCAGGCTGGCGACAACAAGACCGCCTATTTAATCTTTGCCGTCGGCGACGGCAAAACGCTAAATGCAATCCGCTTGATCGCCGGACAACAACCCGAACAGCCGGCGGTAGTGCGGCTTTCCTCGCCGCTGGCTGGAAAACCAGTCCTCAGCGGTTCGACGCTGATCATGGCTCTGGCCGACGGCGCCATGCATCGGTGGAAGATCGGCGACAAGGACAGCAAACGCGGCTCCGACTGGCGAGCACCGCGTTTCGGCGAATCGGCCCGCGCCTATCTGACCATATTCGGCAAGGACGACATCCTGGTGTCGGACGGCTATCGCGGGCTGACGGTTTACAACTGGCCAGCCAACGCCGAGATGGAGTTCAAACAGCAGCGTTCGGTGCCTGACCGCATCATTTCGACTCCCGTGGCGATTCCGGACAAGGGGGGCGTGTCCCGAATTGCGGTCGCCGATGCCGGTGGAAGACTGAATCTGCTCGAAGGTGAGTCGCTCGCGCCGTCGATGAAATGGGAAATGCGGCCGATGCACCACGGCAACGAAGTCACGGCTGGTCCGTTTGTGATCAACGACAGGGACCAGCCCCGATTTCTGATTGTGGTCGATCGCAATCAGCTGGTCTGTCTCAACCCGGATCAGCGTCGCGAGGTGTGGGCCCATCGCTGCAACGGCGATGGCATCGACGCGACGCCACGCGCGATCGGCGATTTGCTGGTGCTGGCCGATCTCTCGGGACGATTCGACGCAATCGAAACGGCGACCGGCCGTCAGGTGGGGCATGCGTTTCCGACGCGGGCAACGCTTCCAGCGGCTCCGGCCGCCGCCCCGATTGAATTCGGCGCCGAATCCCTATTCGCGCCGATGACCGACGGCACGGTGCTAATTATTCCGCGCGACGAGTTGTTGCCGAAGAAGTGATTGGAAATCCGCAGTTGATGTTTCGCGCCACACGAAGGTGAAATGCAAACTGCTCTCCACGCTGTTACGCGCCTTGCTTTTTCGCGGCGGCAACCAGCTCCTGCAAATATGCTTCGACGTCGCGGTTGCCCTGCTTCCGTGCTTCGGTCAGGCCGGATTCCGCAAATTGCAGTGCGCAGTTTGCCCTGGCGAAGCGAGAGCATCGCCTCGGCGGCCGTGCCGCGATACTTCAGTTCTCCCGGCACGCGTGCAATGATGGCCTCAAAGGCCTCGGCCGATTTCTCAGCGTCGCCCTTCTTGGCCAGCAACTGGGCCCGGCGAATTTCGTAATCGCCTTGGCGCATGCCGCCGTTGCGCTGAGCGTCGGCCTTCAGGCCCTCATCCGCGAGTCGCAGCGCGGCTTCCCAATCGGCTCGCGACTGGCCCTGATCGATCAACTGCTTGAAGAAGGGGAAGAGATCGGCCCGCCCGCCGTCGACCGGGCGTTCGATGATCGTGCGAATGAACTTGTTTGCAAGTTCACCGGCATCCAACGTCAGCGCCGCCTGATGGGCGTTTTCCAGTTGCTCGATGCTCAACGCGTTGACGTCGAGCCCGGCAAGATCCGACGCGCTCATGGCGCCGAAATCGATCGGCAGCGGCGGGGGAGCGGAATCGAGCCCAAGTTTGTGCCGCAACCGCTCAAAGTCATACAGCGGTTCCCGTACAACTTTGCCGTCCTTCGAGTTTCGGGGCGCGTTGCCGCTGAAATTCTGTTCCAGGAACAAAATGTCGCCGAGCAGTTTTCGCCGCAGGATCGGATGGCCGGCGGCGTCGATGGGCGTGTTGCCCGCGAGCGACGTCAGCGAGCGGTGAGCCCAAGTTTCCTCGAAGTAGTGCTGGGCCCGCTCCTTCGATTTATCGATGTATTCGGGGGTCGCCTTGCCGTAGGTCGGAAACACCATGGCGTCGATGGTCACGTCGCCAAATTGGGCGTCACTGATGGTCGACCGTTCATCAACGATCGTCGAGCCAAGTTTCGTCTTGACCTCGAGCAGAATTTGGTCGACCTTCGAAGCATTTGGCGACCAGATTTGCAGCATGTCGCCCAGGAGCATCAGGTACGCGCCAGGCCGGCGGAGGTGGGAGCCGCGGCGCCGATTAGCCCCGAGGTTTCCTCCAAAACCAGCGCGCGGTGAGTAATCCTTCTTCAGTGACTTGCCGGGCGCCGACAAGCCGGCCGGCGGTTTCCCATTCCTGGAGAAGTCCGACGACTGCCTGCGGGGTCGAGTAGCGAATGATCCGCCGATGTTGCTGATAATCGGACTGCTCGAGCATGTCGCCGCCAAGCCGCAGCACCTCCCCCAAAGCCCAGGCCTCGGCGGCGCGAGACTCATCGGCCTCGCGCTCGATATAGCGGTCGAGGGCCTCGATCGCCTTGGCGTTTTCGCCGAGCCAGGCGCGTAAAATCGCGGCGTTGTACCAAGGCAGCGCGTCGGTCTTGGATTCCTTGCCGAGCGTTTCAAACGCCTTGGCCGCGTCGCTCAGCTTGCCCGAATTGCCCTTGGCCAACGCGTCGTGCCAGACCGAAGGCCGTTTAGGCTCTGCTCCGAGCAGCCGATATTCGCGCCGAGCCGCCAGCGGCATCCGGCTTTGCTCCCCAAAGGCCTCGTCGAACGACTGCCGTAGTTCCTGGTTGTCGGGTTGATGACGCACGCATTGGCTAAAGGCGTAACGAGCCGCCGCCGGACGATTGCGGCTCATTTCGTATTGACCAATCTGTTCAAACAGGAACGCCAACTGTTCCGAGGCGTCGAAGGCATACAGTTCCGCCGCCTTGCGGAAGAGCATGATTGCCCCCTGCTCTTCCTGTTCCTCAAGTCGCATCAGGCCCTGAAGCAGGTATCCGAACGCGTATTGCGGATTGATCTGAAAGGCCTGTTCGACCACTTTTTCGGCTTCTTCCTTGCGCCCGTTGGAGTGCAGTAGTTGGGCCTTGCGTCCGAGTGCTTCCGGGTTGTTCGGGTGCTCCCGGACCACGTCGTCGATGGTCTTGAGGGCCATTTCGTGCTGGCCGTTTTTCTGCTGCAACAGGGCCTTTTCGATGTTCTCGTGAATCGGCTGGCAACACCACTTGAATTTCTTGCCGCTGCCGCAGGGACATGACGAATAAGGATCGAGCATTTGAGATTCCAATTGAGTACCGCGTCACGAATCCTTTTCTAAACGGTTAAGATATCGGAACTTACCGATCGCAACCAGTTGTGCCCGTTGAGCGCCATTGCACTTGGACAGCCAAATTCTCCGATTTTTTTGTTGCGTTTCGGCGTGTGCAGAGACAGAATAGATTCCGGATCAAGTCTTGAAATGAGTCCCGTTGTTTGGTCGAGGCCGAGTCATGTCTGCTACGGCTTTGGCGGTCTGTCCATTCTGTCAACATCAGGCGATCGCGCCGGCGCTGCTGAAGGGGGCGCGGACGCAGTGCCCGAATTGTTTCAATTTCTACAAGTTCCTGCCGGTGGAGCCGACCGCCGAGTACAGTGCCAGCGACACAATCGCGGACGCACTCCCCCTGCGGCCGCGGATCGCGCGGCGTCGGGTCATGCAGATTAAGTGTCCCAATTGCGACTGCGAACTGAAACTGACCCGCACCCGTTACCGCCACCTGAGTAAACACGACCTGGCAAAACTCAAACGAAAATTGCGCAAGGCGCGAGCAAAAAAACTGGTGAAGCGGCGGGCGGAGGCTGCGGCGCTGGCTGACCCCGCTGTTGCCGCGGTGGCCGAATCAACGGAATTTACGCTGGCGGCGAATCCGGAAACCGCAGTCAGCGCCTGCCAAAGCGCCGCCGGTTTTCGCACCACCCGCTCCGGCTGAGACGCCTGTGATACGCCCCGCGCAAGGCGGAAGCCGGCGAAGTCATCCGATCGGGAATCCTGGCTGCCGCTGGAATGGCTGGTGCCATGCGTGCTCGTTCTGATCAGTTCCGCCGCGTTTGCCACGCCGTTCTCGTTTCTGGCGGGGTTGGTGTTGCCGCTGGCGGCGATGGGATTTGTCGCGGCGGCCGCACTCCTGTTCGCTGCGGTTCAACGCCGCGAGTTCCTCGGTCGCACTGGAACAACCGCCGCCTACAGTACGCTGATGTTGTTGCTCGTGGCGTTCGCGCCCGGCGTTTTCGGCTCACGCTACTACACGTATCGCCAGCACGCACCCACTGAGGATGTGATCCAAGTCATTCCCAAGATGGGCCAACCCGTCGCCGGTATTCCCAAAGACGCCGATTGGGTTGACGCAAGCCGATTTGGTCTAGAGGAAAATCGGACCATCGTGGAGATAGTGAACGTTGCAAATGGGAAAGTCGAAGTGCGAACTGCCGGCGGATCGCTCAAGACGGCCTCGGAGCAATACCTGGTGATCTGGTTGCGTCGCCGGCAGGCCGGCGATGCCCAGGAATTTGCAAAGCATTCACACGCCCCGAGAGAAGGAATGGATGCCGGATTAGCCCTTAAAGTCACCGATGACCAGGGACGCGAATATCCGCGACAAAATGTCGACCTGGGCTGGAACGCCGCGGGCGTCAAACGGGACTCTAGCGTCTTTCCCACGTCGATGACCGACGATGTCTTCGCCTTCGCGCCGCCCGCGGCCGATGTCGAATCGTTGCGGCTGGAAATCACGTCGCCCCAATTCACCAAGCCGTTGCGATTCACCATTCCGAAGTCGATGATCAGCCGGCGAATTCGCTAGGCCCAACGCAGCAACACAAGTCTTGAATTTGATTGTCCAATTCAGGAGCGAATCATGTCCAAACGCGCTCGGATTCATATCCGCGGATTCACATTGATCGAGTTATTGGTGGTGATCGCCATCATCTCGACGCTAATCGGACTGCTGCTGCCGGCGGTGCAGTATGCACGCGAGGCGGCGAGCCGAGTCAAATGTGCCAACAATTTGAAACAAATTGGTTTGGCTGTGCACAACTACCATGACACGAACCAATCATTTCCGCCGAGCCGTGTTGGGATTGGAGAGGGAGTATCTTGGGCTTGGCTAATCCTTCCGCAGCTCGAACAAGAAAACCTCTACAACCTTGTTGACCTGAGCCGACCGCTCGATCCGGCAAAGTTCGGTGCGTTTCAAACGGCGGTCCCAATTTATTTCTGCCCGTCTCGGCGGGCACCGGGTGGAAGGTCAAAGCCATTTGAATATTTCGGAGTCAGCATATGTATCCGATTGGATGGCATTCTAGGTGTGCCGGGCGACTATGCAGCTTCAATTGGGACGACGGGCGCCGACTACGAATTTCAATCAATTCTTGGCCCTGTATTCCCCAATGGAGCATTTCGATACCCATTTGTGGGTTCTGTTCCGATTGTCCCACGCCCGATAATTTCGCAGCGACCTCGTGGCGTCGCGATTCGCGATATAGTCGATGGGCTCAGCAACACGATTTTGATTGGCGAGAAACATGTTCCTCAGCAACATTTCGAGGAATACCCGTGGGATTGCGGCCAGTATGACGGCCATGCACCTACTTGCAATACCCGGTGTGCCGGCCCAGGATTTCCACTCGCGGATCGTAATGATGACCTCGGCTGGAAATTCGGCAGCTACCACCCAGGTCTTTGCCAGTTCGTCTTCTGCGACGGCAGCGTGCACGCGATTCGCAACTCGACCAACGAAGTGGTGCTCGGATTGCTCGCTCAGCGAAACGATCGGCAGCCGATTCCGGATTATTGATCGACGCTTTCGCCAAACGCAACCGGCCCGCGAATTCGGGCGAATCCGCGGGCCGGTTTTGCTTTCGGGTTTTTCGTAGAGCGAGTCGCGGGCCAATCGCAAGCGGGAGATTCAGAGTGCTTTCACACGTTGCCTTTCCCAATCACGACTGGCGACCGCGACCCGCCTGTTGGTCTCTCAGCGGCAGCAGTTGCTGATCGGAGCGCAGCAGCCGCCGGCATTGATCTGCTTCTGCACGCACTTCGGCACACAGACGGTGACGGTCCGCATTTCCTGGCAGGGAACGCGGCAGCAAACCGTCTTGTTGTAGGTGTAGGGCACCATGCGCTTGCAGCACTTGTTGACGGTGATCTGCTTCTGTTCGGTGATGCAGCGGGTGCGGCAAACCGGCACTTGAACCTGCTTGGTGCAGGTCTTGTAGCAGCACACCTTGACGGTGCAGGGTTCGCAAACTCGGACGCGCTTGCAGACGGTGACCGGGCAGCATTCGGTGACCTTGCAGGACACCCATTTCTGGACGGTCTTGGTCTTCGGGCGCCATCAGGCGCACGGATCGCAGCAGTCTTTCTTGTGGCAGAGGCGATCGAGCAGGCCGGTGCGGCAGGGCACTTCGCAGCACTCGTAGTGGCCTTTATCCACACACTTGGTGCGCATCTCGGTGCACTGCTGGCTCACCCAGTGGCTCTTCATGACGGTCTTTTCGGTCCAATACGGAATGCGCTCGCAGACGGTGCGGCATTCCATGCATTGCTCGGTCACATAGCGCTTGCAGCACACGGTGCGGACTTCAGGAAACGTGTAGGTTTCGCAACGATAACCGGTGCAGGTCACGCACTTTTGTTCCATCTTGTAGGTCGTGCAGCAAACCTGACGTTGTTCCTGCACCCATTCGATGCAGTTCACCGTCACGGGGCCGCAATTGGCCGGAGCGGCATTGCAGCAGGCGTTGCCGGCATTGTTGCAGCAACTGGTTTCGCAGCACTCGTTTTTACACTTGCAGCGGCCGCGAAGAAAATTGGCTTGAGCGTTCCCAGCGAGGGACACGGCCAACAGCCCAGCCAATACCACATATCGTAATTGCATGGGAACGGTCCTCTTCATCTTGGAGGTTCAAAACAACCCGTGAGCCGATTTCATTCGTGCTCCCGCTCGGGACTGTTTTCAACCCAAATATGCGCAACGTGCCGCCAAGCGCAAAAACAAAGGAAACGGAAAGTGAGAAAATCCACCCGTAATGAATTCGGTTGTCCGAATCGTGCGGTCTGGATCGATGATGCCGTTCGATCAAGCGCCGCCGATTGATCAAGCCAAATGGAATGCGAATAGGCTCGATGAACTAAATCTCTGCCGAAGGTGAAGAATTGGTCTTGTCGCGCGGTGGGGCGCCGGTCGAAACCGCTGAACTCGCGCCCGCTTGCGTCTCAGCAGGTCATGGCTAAAATCCAGGCTAGCGCCCTGTATTTTGGAGCCGGAATGTCGGACCCCTGGTACGCCGATGGACTGAATTTTGAATGCACGCGCTGCGGCCTGTGTTGCACCGGCACGCCGGGGTATGTCTGGGTTGACGACCAAGAGATTACGGCGATCGCCGATTTTCTTGGCGTACCGGCCGAGGAACTGATCGCCAGGCACACGCGGCAGGCCCATCGCGGCCGCAGCCTGCGCGAAAAGCCCAACGGCGACTGCGTCTTTTATGATCGATCCGAGGGCTGCACGATCTACCCGGTCCGCCCCAAACAATGCCGCACCTGGCCGCTTTGGGAGAGCAACGTTCGCACGCCACAGGCCTGGGAACGAACCAAAAAGGTCTGCCCCGGCTCCGGCCGCGGCGAATTGATCCCGGTTGAAGAAATTACCCGCCGGCTGCAGGTCATCAATTTATGAACCTCCGCGAGGAAATCTTGAAACTCTACGCGGAGGTAGACGCCGCGGTCGCCGCCGCCGGTCCGAAATGCGACGCGAGCGGTCGCTGCTGCCGTTTCAAGGAATGGGGCCATGTCCTTTACTTGAGCCAACTCGAAGCCGAGGTCCTGCTCGAATCGGCGCCGCCATACGAGCAACCGGTTTCGCCCGACGGCTGCCCGTTTCAGCAGGACAAGCTTTGCACGGCGCGCGAGCCGCGGCCGCTGGGCTGCCGCATCTATTTTTGCGATCCGAGTTATCAGCAGACCGCGAACGTCATCATGGAAGACGCGCTGACAAAGCTGAAACAGCTGGCAGACAGGCATAACTTAGGCTGGCGATATGCACCGCTGCATGTTTTTTTGAATGAGGCGGAGCCGCGGCCGGCACAGTCCCTGCAGACAGAGCGCATTCCGTTAAACTTGGCTTGATCAAGTAGGGAATTCCACATGCGATATACATTGAGAACCCGACCCAATTCGATGACTTCTCGGAGTTGGCCTTGTTCCTCAACCCCCCCCTACCCCCCCCGAGACGGGGGGGGTAGGGGGGGGTTGAGGAACAAGGCTGCTTGGCTTGGTTTTGTAACACTTCTGGTTCTCCCCCCGCTCGGCCGCGCCGAGGACTGGCCACAGTTTCTTGGGCCGCGGCGCGATGGGTCATCCACCGAGATCATCAAACCCTGGACGGGGGATTTGAAAGTCGGCTGGCGAATCGCCGTCGGCGAAGGGCACAGTTCGCCGGTCGTCGCCAATGGCCGCGTTTTCCTGTTCGACAAAGTTCCGGGCAAGGACGTCGAGCGACTGACGGCCTTTGACGCCAGGACCGGCGAGCGAGTGGCATCGACCGAATATCAGCGTGCGGATTTTCAGAGCCAGTTTGGCGTCGGACCGCGCACCACGCCCACCGTTGCGGGCGACCAGATCTTCACCCTGGGCGTCACGGGCATCCTTGGCTTCGTTGATTTTGACAAAAAGCAATTTCAAGAGAAAGCCCGCGTCGATCTCCTCGACAAGTTCAAGGTCCACAATTTGAAATTCGGCCTCTCCGCGTCACCCCTGGTCGAAGGCGATCTTGTCATCGTTCAAGCCGGCGGCGAGTTTCGCGACGGGCCCAAGGGAAAAGGCGCCGGTATCCTGGCGTTCGATCGCAAGACCGGCAAACCGGCCTGGCAAGCGACCGACGATCAGGCCAGTTACTCATCGCCCATCGCATTCGGCGAGGGGACGAGCCGCCAGATCGTGGCGCTCACGCAAAAAGGACTCGTCGGACTCTCGCCCAAGGACGGCAAGGTTTACTGGGAATACGGCTTCAAGGATGCGATCAACGAAAGCTCGACTTCGCCGTTGGTTGTGGGCGACTTGCTCATCGCCAGTTCGGTAACGCGCGGCTCAGTGGCCTTGCGGCTGATCCACAAGAAGGACGGCACGCCCGGAGTCGAGGAAGTCTGGACGAAGCCGGAATTAAACTGTTACTTCTCGACTCCGGTCGCCATCGGCAAGGAGCACCTCTATATGGTGAATGGCGTACTCGCGCTCAACCCGTCGATCATGCTGCGCTGCGTCGAGACCGCCACCGGCAAGACGCTTTGGTCGAAATCGAAGATCGGTAAATATCACGCGGCGATTGTCAAAACCGGGGACGACAAACTGCTCATGCTCGACGACCACGGCCGGCTGACGCTGATTCAGCCCAATGAAACCGAATACAAGGAATTGGCACAAAGCAAAGTCTGCGGCGAAACCTGGGCCCATCCGCGCTGGCCAATGGCCGCCTGTATTTGCGCGACGCCAAAGAATTGATTTGCGTGGAATTTGAGAAATAAGGAATTCAACCATGTCCATGAGGGTCATGCTCTCATCCAAGCTGCAACAGCACTATGAATCGCAGTTTGCCGGTTCGCGGCGGCTGTTCGAACAGGCGAAGACGATTTTCCCCGATGGCGTGACACACGATTCACGCCGCATGGAGCCGTTCCCCGTTTACATCACCCATGCGCACGGCTCGCGGAAGTGGGACGTCGATGGCCATGAACTGGTCGATTTCTGGAACGGCCACGGGGCGCTGTTGCTGGGGCATTCGCCGCCGGAAATCGTCCAGGCCGTGCAGCAACAAATGGCGAAAGGCACGCACTTTGGCGGCTGCCACGAACTTGAGATTCAGTGGGGCCAGTGGGTCAAGAAACTGGTTCCCAGCACCGAGCGCGTCCGCTTCACCAGCAGCGGCACCGAGGCGACCTTGATGGCGTTGCGATTGGCCCGGATTCATACCGGCCGTTCGAAAGTGCTGAAATTCGTTGGGCATTTTCATGGTTGGCATGATAGCGTGATGCCCGGCGCTTACCCGCCGTACGAAGCGACTGCGGTGCCGGGGTTGCCGGCAGAAGCGGCGATGCAAACCGTGGTGATTCCGCCCAACGATGTCGAACTGCTTGAAAAAACGCTTTCCGGCGATCCGCAAATCGGCGTCGTCATTCTCGAACCGACCGGCGGACACTGGGGCCGCGTGCCGATTCGTGGCGAGTTCCTGAATGAGTTGCGAAGGCTGACCACGCAGTATGGACAGTTGTTGATTTTCGACGAGGTGATCACCGGCTTTCGCGTCTCGCCCGGCGGCGCTCAAGGTCATTACGGCATCAAGCCCGATCTCACCACGCTGGCGAAGATTCTGGCGGGCGGATTGCCCGGCGGCGCGGTCGCCGGACGCGCCGACATTCTGGCGGCGATCGAAGTGCGGCCGGGCAAGCCGAAGATGCGGCACCCGGGCACCTACAACGCCAACCCGCTTTCCGCCGCGGCGGGCGTGGCAGCGCTGTCGCGCATCGCGGATGGCGAGGCCTGCCGCAAGGCCAACGACAACGCCACGAAACTCAAACGCCGACTCAATGCCCTCTTCGATGAGCAGTTCCCCGATTGGATCGCCTATGGCGACTTCTCCCTGTTGCACATCCTGCCCGGCTACGACGGCCCGCGACCGACCGGCGACGATTTCATTCCCTATGGCGGCGACCTGAAAAAGCTCGACGAGCCCAAAAACCCGAAAAAGCTCTACGCCTGGCGGCAGAGCCTTTTACTCAACGGCGTCGATTTGTTCGGCTTCGGCGCCTTCATGACCGCCGCCCACACCGACGAGGACATCGACCTCACCATCGCCGCGGTCGAAAAATCAGTCATTGCGCTGCGAGAGGAAGGCTGGTAGCTTGTCTTCTTTGAATGTGTCTTCTTAGAAACTGGCGGTTTTCCGCTTGAGAAACTCTAAGCGGACAGATCTCACCGCCGCGCCACCCCCAAATCTGTCTTCTTAGAAATTGTTGATCAAGTTGGTTGACATTCCCGGTGCGCACCCAACGATTGAATGCGCCCGAGTCCGCGGGTGTCGCGCTTTAACCGAAATTCCCGATGGAATCGTTTTGGATCGCTACGCTATGGACCAGGCAATTGAAGTGCACACGAAATTGTTGCCGATCCGTGTGCCTCGTTCGGGTAGGAGGTGTCACATGAGACTCGTACTGTGCTGCACGTTGGGGATGGTCGCGTTCGCTCCGTCGCCGGCGGACGAACCGGGGGCAGACGGCGCGGCCGCGAAGATGTTCGACGCCTACATCGCTGCGCACGCGGCCAACGGCGACTTTTCCGGCACGGTGCTCGTGACGAGAAATGGGCGGCGAATCTTTGAGAAGAGTTATGGCGATGCTTCGAGAGCCTTTGACGTGCCCAATCGTGGCGACACCCGATTCGCCGTGGCATCCGTAACGAAGACGTTCACGGCGGCAAGCATCGCGCTGTTGCAAAACGACGGCAAATTGAAGATCATCGACGGCCTCGATGTCTATTTGCCCGAATTCGCGCATGCCAAGAAAATCAAACTCTGGCACCTCTTGGCGCATTCAGTCCGGCCTCGATAATCCCGACTACGACAAAATCGCGGCCCGCCGGGTTTCGCCCGACGAGCTGTTGGCAATGATCGGGGCCAAACCGCTCCTCTTTTCGCCAGGGACTCGGTCGCGATACAGCAATGCCGGCTATATCGTGTTGGCGCGGGTGATCGAAAAGGTCAGTGGCAAGAAGTTCGGCGACTTTCTGAATCAGCGAGTTTTCTCGCGACTCAGGATGGCTGATAGCGGCGTCTGGCAGTCCGGTGCGATCGTTTCGCGCCTATCCGAGGGGTATATTCCGGGCATCGGCACGGACTTCCAAAGGCCTCAGCCGCGCGATCCGTCATCGCTCTTCGGCAGCGGCAATGTATACAGCTCGGCCCCCGACCTCGATCGCTGGCTTACCGCCATCGATCGCCATGAACTGTTTGACATTTCCAAGCAGCCTTATCCTTTTGGATGGGGCAAACGAAATTGGTTCGACAAAGAGGTTCTCGTGCAGTCGGGCATCACCGACGGTTACAGTTCAGTCATTCTCACCGTGCCAAAGGATGAATTGCATATTGTGGTGTTGATGAACACGCAATCGGGCTTTACCGGCGATGAGGGCAAGACGCTCCTGGGCATCGCCCTCGGTCATGGAGCGCCATTGCCTGCCAAGCGCGCGACGCCTGCGAACGTCGCCCGGGCGACCCTTCAGCGCTATGCGGGCCTGTATCATTGGGGAAAATCAAAGACGCCGATGCATGTTGAGTTGGATGGACAAACTTTGAGGTTGCGTTGGGCACAGTCCGCGTCGGCAGTGCCGCTGACGCCATTGAGCGAAACCGAATTCCTGGATCGATCATCGTTTGGCCGGATTCAATTTAACGAGGGCGGCCTGACGTGGACTCAGAACGGCAAAGAAACTCCCGCGCCGAGAGCGAAGGAATAAATCCGGGTTCACCGCAGCGCCAGTGCGATAGAGGCCGAAGCGTAACGAGCCGAAATTCATGCCTCGCTGCGCTTCGGCCCCATTCAGCCATCAATTCATCTCAATAATCCGGGATCACCTGGCCGTCGTTGCGTTGCATGAGCAGGCCGATGATGTAGGGGTCGGTGTAGGCGGGGACGGAGCGGACACCGCCGTCGCCGAAGCAGAACTGCACGACGCCGGTGTGGCGGCTGCCGAATTTCCAGCCCTGGTCCTTCGGATCGACGGTGAGCGGATAGTTCAGTCCGCCCGAGCGGCAGGAACAGGTGAAATAGTCGCCGTTGTAGGTCGAGCAGTCCCACCAGCCGACGCCGAACTTGTCGATGGGCACATGCTTTTCGCCGACGAAGATGGTGTTGCTCAGGCCGTCGATATTGAAGGCGTTGAAGCCGAGCCCGCGGCCGCGGATGAACGCACCGTTGGGTGGAAAACTATACGGATAGTCGAGCCCGGTGGTGCCGATGTTGGCGGCGTAGTCGCTCAGGGCGCCGGGGACATGCGGGGCGCTCGGCCCGCCGCCGCTCCATTGATCGCCGGAGAGGCTGATCGGATCGGTCGCCGCCGAGCGCCGCGACGGGCAGTAGTAAACCTTCACCGGCGTCATGCGGGCGATGTCGTTCTGCTGGTAATAGTTCGCCGAGATGATCCACTGGTTGTAAAGATTGTCCTGCTCCAGAAACGGCAGGATATCGACCGCCCAGGTGGCCATCCCCTCGCCATGCCGGCTGGCGGGCAGGCGGCCAAACGTGTTTTCGTGCAGGTGCAGGGCGAGGCCGATCTGGTGCAGATTGTTGGCACAACTGATTCGCGCCGCCGCCTCGCGCGCCTTCTGCACCGCGGGCAACAGCAACCCCATCAGCATCGAAATGATGGCGATCACGACCAACAATTCGATAAGCGTAAAACCCTTCCGACGGATAGACATGGTGAAAATCCTTCGATGGACCTGAGACGGTGATATGCGGACTCCTGAAATTCCAACACTTCAGCTTACCGGTCGTTGGCGCGGGAGGGAAGGGAAGATTGGGTGAAACCGAGCGTGACAACATGTTCCCGATTGCTGGGCGTCGCTCGGAAATTGGCTGCCAGTTCGGGTGTTGGCGATTCTATGGCCGATGCTTCAAAAGGCAGAGCACTGCGAGTAGCGCATTCCACGAAACCAGCTATGCAACGAGAGAACAATGAACCGAGCTTTCCGGCGAGTATAGCAGTTCACCTGGACCGAGACAGAAAAGACTTCGATGATCAATCGGGCAGCGTGACCGTTTCGCCGCCTGCGCGCGTTCGCCAGGGCGGCCATGACTGCTCTGGCCCGATAGCTGATGTACCGGGCCGATCCATCGGCAAATGCAAAGTTCGCGCCGCCAGGGTGTAGGCTCCAGAAGTGAAATCGGTCGCATGGGTTGTAGAGCCAGCCGGGGCCATAATAGAACGGCCCAGAACAGCCGCCCTCGGGACCGGATGACTCCATCGCCATCGCAGCGGCTGGTCCGCGGCATTCTCCAAATGGTCTCCCTTCGGGGCAGACGTTCGAATACCACCAACCATTGTCCAAGCTGATGGGCGGAGGCCGTTCGCCGATCGATAGAGTGTTGCTGGTGCCGTCCGAAATCTGAGCAAGCCTTGTTCCGGCAGAATTGATCGCTCCTCCGCTGAAAACCCCTCGGTTCTGCGGGTGGTCATGGAAATCGGAACGACTTCCCTCAACGCCCAAATATGAAGTATAGGCGGCATTAATTCCTGTGATTTGATCCTGAATCGGCTGCGAAAGTCGCGAGTCGGAGGGGCAAATATATGCCCGTATTACGGTCGCCATGCCCAAGTGCGGCGGGTTATGGTTGCAATCTGGGTCAAGCTGAGACGCCTCAAGTGTTTTGCTCCACAGGGGTCCCTGTTCGAGAAAAGGCAACAGTGGCACCCGCCAAGTTACGTAGGCTCCATGAATGAATTGATCGTCCGGGTGCAGCGAGACGTCTTGCGGTGGCAGTCTGCCATTTTGGCCTTCGTAATTTTGCAACGCTAAGCCGATTTGACGCAAATTGGAAAGGCATGCTGTTCGTGCCGCCGCCTCGCGTACGTGTTGCACGGCGGGAAGGATCATTCCAATTAAGAGGCCGATGATGCCGATCACCACCAGCAGTTCAACAAGACTGGAGCCGGGCCGGGTTTTTTCGGTCATATCGGCTTCCCTTATTTCGGGCTTTGTCCAGCAGGTGTAGGAAAGCTCATCCGAAGAGCCGTGACGTTTATAGGTATCTGGATTCCAGTGCAATGCCCGCGCAGGCTAATGATCTGTTCGCCGGCAATAGCTGGTCGAGGACCATGGCATTCAATTTCGAGCAGCCATGGGAAGTCGCCATCGGGCATCGGCCTAATCTTGGCGGACAGCCCCTGCGGCACGTCTTTAATTTCCAGGTCAAACGGCTTTCCGTCCCGGTGGCGAAGCAGCACTTGGCTGGAATCGACGAAGTGTTCGCCAACGCGGCGCGGCAGAATCAATGCCCCCGGCCTGCACTCGATGTCTTGCACCACGTCTCCATACACCGGAATCAAATCGGGGGGACGCGATTCTTCGGTACGGGCCAGCTCGATTGCCCCGCGCAGCGGGCCAGGCTGGTTGGTTTTCGCGGTGATTTCGACGCGAGCCAGCCAGGATCCACCGCGCTCGTTTTTTGGTGCCGGTTCGCTTTCATCCCTCGGAACGACACGCACACTGAATCGGTCTGGCTTGGTGCTACGCACGATCGCAATTCGGCGTCCCGCCTGTCGATTATCATACAAATCGATAACGCGGCAAGCCTTGCTTCCAACTCTCACTTCGCCGAACAACACTGCGGACGGGAATGGATAAACGCCGCCCCTAATATATGATACGATGACGTCGATCTTGCCGATTGGCTGAGACAGATCATTGGACGGAAAAAGGACTCGAACAAATTGTCCATCGCCCGGCAATGCCGATACCGCCAGGCGCACTGCCAATTGCAATTGCCCGCCGGGAGGGACTGATGCCGACTCGACGCGCTCCCAGCGTCCATTAACCTCATGTTCGACTCCCGCACAAGCACAGCTTGTCGAAAAATGGTCAATTAGCAATTCAGCCTGTCCGCGGTTTGAAATGGCAAAACGAGCGATGGCGATGTCGCCGCGCTCCCGCTCCCCAAGGTCAACTGTGGACGGGTAGTCAAGTATGGGACGCGTGACTCGCCGGCGGAATTGGTCACGCACGAGCCAGGTTGCGCTGCCAGCCCAAAGCGGCATGAGCAGGAGGAACGCCACACGTCGAATTCTTTTTGTGCTGGCGAAGATTCTTAAGATTCCTCGTGTGGACGGAGGCGATATCGTCGGTAGACCCACGCCGCCAGCACAAGAACAAGGTCGTGAGCGACCCCCATGCAATCCAGCGGGTCCACGATCTGGGTTCCGCCACGCTCTGGGAAGTGAATTTCGTCCCTTCGCCGGACGATGCCGATGGCGAGGGAAGAGGAATGTACTCGATCGGCTCGACCTTACCACCCGAAATTGGTTCCCAGTTTCCGTGTATCGGATACCTTTGCTTCTTGATCCGGTCGTAGCAAATAGTTCCGCTCGGTATCCCGGGGATTTGCAAGACCTCGTTTCCTATCGGTTCGTTGATCCGGACATCGGCAAGTGTGACGGAAACCTGATTGGTCTGCTCGGATCCGGTAAAGCTCTTGCTAATTAGTTTCGTTGGGAAAAACGAGCCGGGTTGTGACTCCAGGAACGCCAGATTTTCGATCTCGGTGTGATGGTCTTTGGAGATTTCGGTGCATTTCCACACAATGTAGCCGCGCGTCGCATCAAACGAAAAAGTCTTTTTCGTGCGGGGGGAAATATCCATCGTAACCTGAATGCAGTCCCGCTCGTCGAGCCGCACGCGCTTTGCGCGCACCGTGGTTTTGGCAAGCTCCAAGAAGTATTCGAACTGTAAGAACATCCTCTGCCAGACGTCGAAAGCCGCTGGTCCCTCGTCGATCGGTTGGCGTCCGGCCAACCACAGCGGCTGATCTGTACCAGGACGATTGCGGACGACGTTGCGGACTTCCGACAACTTGTAAAGGTAATACCAGTCAGAGACGCCAGTCGGGGTTTCAAGCTCGACGCGGGCAACTTCGGTCGAGCGCCAATACTTGCCAGTCAGAGTCCGTTGAAAGGACGGTATCCTTTCATCAACCATGACCGTACATGACAATGTGCGAACCGAATCCCTAGCCGACTGCTGAGCGGCTTTGACAACGGCCAGAAGATCTTGAGTATCTTCCCCATTTGTGAAAATCGGAAACGTCAGCACTGCCAAGACAACAAAACACATCCAAGTGTTGCCTGCCCAGAGTACGCGGATCATAGGGGCCTCGCAGCGTCAACCAGTTGAACTGGCCAGAACCGTTCTTCAGCCGGCAGCCTACACTACTGGGCTGGATCGCACTTGTACAATGTAAAAGTGCAGGGGTGACTGAGATCCTTGGTCCACCCGCCCATTTCATTCGGCTTGCTGCAATATCCCACGCGCAGCTGCGAGTTAGCAGAGTTTTCGTCGCACCCGATGTATTGCGCGGGTACACACTTCCAAAAAAGCGCGGTGGTAACTCCATCTACGCAAGTCGTATATTCACCGTCGCTGGTGCACGCCGAATTGTTTGGAGAGTAGATGGATTGGCAATGCATGATCCGGAAGCAGAGGTAGGGCGAATTATAGTGAATGTTGGGACCGTAAATGTAATTTCCCCCGAAAACGCCAAGGAGGGACAGACCAATGGTCACGAACACGACAGCAGCGGATTTTTTGCGACGCATGATTTGTTCCTCGCTGAAATGGATTTTACTGTGGTTTGGGTTGCCGGGGCTTAGTTTCTCGCTTCACCGTTGCTTTTACTCCAAATACCAGCACATTTTCGCCTTCCCGATCGTAAATGCTCACGGTCAATAAGAGATTTCCAACGAAAGTTGGCTCTTGAGCCAAGTCAAGCCGCAGTTCAATCGATGCTTGCTCCTTCGGATTGAGATACTGCAGACTCGGCTTGAGTTTTAGGCAGGGGCAGCTGGTGGCGATTCGACTTACCGTTAACGGCAAAGTTCTTCGATTTGTGATTCGGACTGATGCCGTTGCGATCTGTCCTTGCTCGCATTCGCCCAAATCGATGAGTTCAGGCTCAGCAAATATTCCGTTTGGCGAATGGACCTCGTCGCTTGGAAGAGGGTTGCAGCCAGTTACGAGTCCAACGTACGCAACAATGCTCCAAGCGGGTTGATGACGAGTCGGAAACAAGATCGCACGCATGGCCGCCTCCAAACTGAAACCGCCGATCGTAAGGATTGCCGGATTGGCGGATTGGCCAATTGCTGCTGATGGGAGCGGCATTGAATATGCACCTGAAGCAGGGTGGATTCAAGGGCGAACAAGCATTTTTCGACAAAAACTCGCTGGCTTGAGTTTGTGCAAATCTCTGGATTGGTCGCGACACCCCAGAGGGGCCAACAGTATCTGGCGCTTTGCCATCGAACCGGGCGTGGCACTGCTTGCCGGCCAGGCGACGCATGGCGATGATCGCGGAAATTCCGCGAGGCCGGCAAGCAGTGGCAATCACTTCGTTGAAATTGTGGCTCCGCCGTCCGTGGGACCGGGCAGGCTCGGTGAGGCGGAGCCCTGCGGGGACGCCATGATCTTTAGCCGTTTTTTCCCCGCTCGGGAAACAATCAAGTGTTCGCTCGGGCGATCCGATACAGGTGATAGGGTTTATTCTTTGATTGGGCGTTGGCAGAGGACGTGCGCGTGCCACGAGGGTGCTTGATTGCCGGGGCTATTTTCTCGGTCGCGGCCGCCGGCTGCGCGGTGAGGTCCGAATTGGCTCCTTCGGCACGAGAACGACTCGGCGGCATACCGATTGCCGCGCTGGCCAGCGCACCGCCGGAAATCGCCTCGGTTCCAATCGAACACAGTCTGGAAGGGACCCATCCCGTCGATTTTTACGTTCAGACCGCGTTCGAGCGCAACCCGGAGATTCGGGCGCACCAGAGCCGCGTGGCGGCCGAGGCCGAACGAATTCCGCAGGTCACCTCCTTGCCCGACCCCATGCTCAGCGATACCCTTTGGCCGATTACCAGCAACAGCCCGCAGACCGCGGCCGGCCGCATGCCGAACGCCCTGACGATTTCGCAGCAATTTCCCTGGTTCGGAAAATTGCGGCTGCGCGGCCAGGTGGCCGACTTCGAGGCGAGAATCGCCCTGACAGAGTTGGCCGCGACGCAGTTGAAGGTCATGGAGGATGTGAAGCACAGTTATTACGACATCTATTTCTTCCAGCAGGCCCTGGCCATTACGGAAAAGAACCAAACGCTGATCAAGGACTACATCCGCGTGGCGGAGGATCTTTACAAGGTCGGCAAGACCAGCCAGCAGGACGTGCTGCGGGCGAAGGTCGAGTTGAGCAAGCTGGGCGACCAAGTTATCGACTTGCGCCGCCAATTGAAGCAATCCCAGGCGGACCTGGCCAAGAGCTTGGCCACCGCGCCGGAGAGCGACTTGCAGGCGGCGGAGCCCAACCTTCTGCCGGCGCCCGAGCAAATCGATCGGCTGTATCAGTTGGCGGTCGCCTCGCGGCCGGAACTTCAGGGTCGCTTGCAGGCGATTCTTCGCGATCAGACCAAGATCGAATTGGCGAAATCGCAATACTTCCCGGATGTCAACGTCGGCGTCTCGTGGAACGCGATGATGACCACGGGAGGCGCTCGCACGAACGGCCGACGGCAGCGACGACATCGGGTTCGTCATCGGGGTCAACATTCCGATTCGCTATCGCAGGTTGAGCGCCGGCGTTCGCGAGGCCCAGGACCGCTCGGCGGAAAGCACCCAGATGTTCCAGGCAACGCGCGACGACACGCTCCGCCTGGTCAAGCGTTTTACGGTGCAAGCCAGTGCTGTGGAGGCGGAGATTAAGCTCTATCGCGACGACATCATTCCCCGCGCCCAGCGAACGCTGGATGCGTCCGCCGCGGATTATCAGGTCGGCAAAGTGACGTTTATCCAATTGATCGACAACTGGCAGCAGTTGCTGCGGTATCAGATTCAACTGGTCCGGCTGCAATCGATGCTTGGCCAGGCGCTGGCGTCGCTGGAGCGAGTGGTCGGCACGCAGCTGACCGAGCAGACGCAGACTCCAGCCGCGGTTTCCTCACGTTGACAGTCTTGACAGCGCCCGTTACGATACTTCCATGCGGTTCGCAAAGCATCCACTCTTGCATAGCGCTTTCGCACTCGTCACCTGCATGACGACGCTGGCTGCCGCCACGCCACATTTTGAATGCACCTGCGCAAACGGCAACCTCAAACCATACTGTCTGGGAATTTCGCTCGGCGGTTCAAGTTGCTGTGAGGCGACCGCCAAGGCGGAGCCGAGCCGAGCGGCAAATCCGCGCCCCAGCTGCTCTCATTGTGCCAAGCGGCAGGCCGTGGCGAAGCGTCATTCGTCGCAACCTGGGCACGATTTGAAATCGCCCAATTGCCACAAGTCGCTGAAAACAAGCCAATACGTTTCGGATCACGATCGCGTCAGTGTCGGCGATCGCTGCCAGTTCACCGCGGTGGTCGCGTTGACTCCATCGACGCCCGTATTTGTTGCGTCCCGGTCATCGGAGCAAAGCTGGTTCGATCACAATCAACCACCGCCAACCGATCTCATCGTTTCCCTGCAGCACTTCCTGATTTGATCCCATTGACCATCCACTAGTCAGCAAGCCCCACTGTGGTTGCGCGCTGCGTTGTCGCGCATCGTGCCGGTCATTCGACATCAACGAGAGATACGAATTCACGCCTTCCAAGGTCGGCGCCCATTGCGTGGCGTCCTGGGCGGGCGCCGAGAGGTTGGTATGAACGAAGAATCAATTTCCATTGCCCCGCGGCGGAGCGGCTTTGGCGTCGTCTGGCAGGTGATCAAGACGGTTCCGGCGCGGCTGCGTTTCATCGCCCTGTTGGCGCTTATCGGCGCCGGCTTCATGTACAAGGACCGGATCGCCGCCGAGCTGGACAAATGGTTTCGCCCGCGACCGGGCGGCGCAGCGACCGCCAGCGCCGACTCGGAATATTGGTGTCCCATGCATCCGACGATTGTCCGCGATCATTCCGACAATTGTCCGATTTGCGGCATGCCGTTGTCCAAGCGAAAGAAGGGCGGACGCGGGAAATCGGACGAGGCGTTGCCGCCGGGCATTGTCAGCCGGGTGCAACTCAGCCCCTATCGCGTGGCCGCCGCCGGCATTCAGACCGTGCCGGTTTCCTACCAGCCGCTGACCAAGGAAATCAACACGGTGGGCTTCGTGGAATTCGACCAGCGCCGGCTGGCGCGAATCTCGGTGCGCGTCACCGGCAAGGGCCGCATCGATAAGCTTTACGTCGATGTCACGGGCGAAACGATCAAAAAGGGCCAACCGCTGGCGCTTCTTTACAGTCCCGATTTGGTCATCGCGGTCCAGGATCTGCTCCGTGCACGCAACAGCAACGATGCCTCCTTGCAGCAGATGGCGCGTGAAAAGTTGGCGTTGTGGGGAATCGACGGCGAGCAGATCGATGCCATCGTGAAAGCCGGAAAGCCGATCACACAGGTGACGATCCGCTCGCCGATCAGCGGCCATGTGATCAAGAAATATCAGGTCGAGGGCGACTACGTTGAAGAAGGCGCCCGTCTATTCGACCTGGTCGATCTCCATAACGTTTGGATCGAGGCCCAGGTCTACGAGGACGACGTTGCCTTGATGAAAGTCGGGCTGCCGGTCAGCGCCACGACGAAATCGTTTCCGGCGCGTGAATTCACCGGCCGTTTGGCGTTTATCCACCCCCATCTCGACGCCGGCACGCGGACGCTCAAGGTGCGGTTCGACATGGAAAATCCAAATCACGAGCTGCGGCCGGGCATGTATGCCGCGGTGAACATCCGCGTGCCCGCCGATCAACTCAACCTTTTGCCGGGCGATGCGACTGAAGAACAGAAATCGTCGCATGCCAAGGGGTTGGTGCTGGCCGTTCCCGAGCAGGCGGTAATCGATACGGGTCGCCGCAAGATCGTCTACCGCGAAACCGAGCCGGACTTGTTCGAAGGCGTCGAGGTTCAGTTGGGGCCGCGCTGCGGAACGTTTTATCCGGTGATCCACGGGCTCCAAGCCGGAGACCGAATTGCAACCGCGGGCTCCTTCCTGATCGATGCGGAGACGCGACTGACCGCCGGCGCCGGCTCGATCTATTTCGGGGCCAGCGGCGGCGCGACGGCGGGGGGATCGAAATCCGCGACCGCCGCGGTGCGGCCGTCGGCGAGTCGCGACGAAGAGGATCGAATCCGCTTCGTCCTCGCCCGACTCAGTCCGCAAGATCGCTTGTTGGCCGAGTCGCAGCAATTCTGCCCCGTGCTCGCCGACAATCGTCTTGGTTCAATGGGGGCGCCGCAAAAAGTCATGGTCAACGGCGAGGCTGTATTCCTCTGTTGCAAGGGCTGCATCACGGACGCGCTGGCCAAACCCGAGGCGACGCTCAATCGGATCAAGGAATTCAAGGATCGAGCCAAGACCAACTCCACACAGGCCGCGAGCGTAGCCAACGAGCTCGAGGCCAAGGTGCGAGCCAATCTGGCCAAGTTAAGTCCGGAGGATCGCATCGTGGCCGAAGCCCAGGGCTTTTGTCCGACGAACGACGGCAATCGACTCGGTTCGATGGGCCCACCCGTGAAATTGACGATTCGCGGCCAACCGGTGTTCCTGTGTTGCAAGGTCTGCGAGGAGGAAGCCCTGGCGCATCCGGATGAAACCCTGGACAAGGTGGAGAAATTGAGGGCGGCAGTGAAATCTTCCCGGAAAGGCAATTAAGCTCGGCGGGGAATCATGCCATGATCGAAAAACTGATCGAATTTTCGATCCGCAACCGCTTCCTGGTGTTGATCGTGGCGGCGGTCGCTGACCGTGTTGGGCCATCTACGCCATCGCTCAACACGCCGATGGACGCCATTCCCGACCTGAGCGAAAACCAGGTCATCGTCTTCACCGACTGGATGGGCCGCAGCCCGCGCGAAATCGAGGACCAAATCACCTATCCGCTGTCGCTGAAGCTGCAGGGACTGGCCGGCGTCAAGGCGGTCCGCTCGTCGTCGGAATTCAACTTCTCGATGATTACGCTCATCTTCGAGGACAACGTCGACTTCTACTTTGCCCGCGAGCGCGTGCTGGAAAGACTGACGCTGGCCAGCACATTTCTTGCCGCGAGGGCGTGGTGCCCTACCTGGCCCCCGACGCCACCGCGCTGGGCCAGATCTTCTGGTACACGCTCGAAGGCGGCGACCTGGACCCGGGCCGCACGATGGGCCTTGCAAAAATACTACGTCGGCCCGGAGATCAACTCCGTGCCGGGCGTCGCCGAGGTCGGCACGGTCGGCGGCATGCCGCTGGAATATCAGATCGACGTCGATCCCAACGCCCTGCGGGCCTACGGCATCACGCTGGGCGAACTGTACGAGGCCGTGGCCAAGAGCAACTCCGCGGTCGGCGGCCGCGTCGTGCAGAAGAACAACGCCGAGTACATCGTCCGCGGCGTCGGCTGGATCGGCACGTGGACGGACGGCGGCATCGTGAGAGACAAGTCCGCAGGACATCGAAAACACGGTCATCACGCACGCGAGCCGGGACGCCGATCTACGTCAAGAACGTGGCGCACGGTGCAAGTCGGGCCGCAGTTTCGCCGCAGCGTCTATCGAGAAGGACGGCAACGAGGTCGTCGGCGGCGCGGTGATGATGCGCTACGGCGAGAACCCGCTGGCCGTCACCGACCGCGATCAAGCAGAAGATCCAGGAACTGCAGCCGGGCCTGCCGCCGGCGTCCACATCGTTCCCGCCTACGACCGCACGCGCCTGATCCACGGCGCCATCCACAACTCTGACCGAAGTGATGTGGCACGAAATGCTCATCGCCGCCGTGGCGATCCTGCTGATCCTCATGCACGTCCGCAGCGTCTTCGTCATCTGCGTGACGCTGCCGCTGGCGGTGCTGTTCTCGTTCCTGCATGATGTGGGTGCTGCGCGCGCTGCACATCATCGACATCCAGGCCAACATCATGTCGCTGGCCGGCATCACCATCTCCATCGGCATCCTGGTCGATCAGGCCATCGTCATGGTCGAGAACGCCACGCATCACCTGAAGGAGCATTTCGGCGACCGAACCGGTGACGGGCGACACGCGCGAGATCGTGATCCGGGCCTGCCGCACGGTGGGCCGGCCGATCTTCTTCTCGGTGCTGATCATCCTGATCTCGTTTATTCCGGTGTTCGCCATGAGCGGCCGCGAGGGCAAGCTGTTTCCACCCGATGGCGTTCACCAAGAGCCTGGCGATGATCGGCGTGGCGCTGATCTCGGTGACGCTGGTGCCGGCGCTGATTCCGACCTTCATCAGGGGCCGGCTTCGCGGCGAGGAGGAGAACTGGATCGTCCGCAGCTTCATCCACATCTACAAGCCGTTGCTGACCTGGGCGTTGCCGCGGCGCAATTCGTGATGTGGTCGTTCGCGGCGCTGCTGATCCTGGCGGCCGGGCATGTTCCCGCTCGCAGGCGGTGCTCGGCTTGGGCGCCGCCCATCACGATTGGGAGATCGCCTATTTCCTCGTGGCGATCGCTGTCATCGTCGTGGTCGGGTTCGTGTACGGTGATTTTCACCGCGCGGCGTGTACCGCGGTGGCAGCGTCGCTCGGGTTACCTTCGCCGAACGCGTGGTGTTCGGTCGTCGCGGCAGCTGTTGCTGGCGCTTATCACTTCCCGAAGATCGGCGTCGAGTTCATGCCGCCGCTGAACGAAGGGACCGTCATGGACATGCCGATCACCGTGCCGCGAGCGAGCGTCACGCGAGGCCGCCGACGACCTCAAGGCCCGCGACGCGCTCTTGCGGCAGTTTCCCGAAGTCGAGTCGGTGATCGGCAAGGCCGGCCGGGCCGACACGCCCACCGATCCCGCGCCGCTGGATATGGTCGAGACCTTCGTCAACTTCCGGCCACAGGAACTGTGGCCGCGCCGGGCGATGAGTATGCGGACGCCGCGCGGCAGACCCGGCTCATCCTGGCGGCGCTGGAGGAGCGCGGTTACCTGCGGCCGGCGCCGACGCCGAGGACCGCGACGCGCTCATCAACGAGGCGGCGATGGGCGCCATGGGACAGTTCGACGAGACGATGCGGGCGCTGGCCTCTGCAGCGCTACCGCGACTTCGAGCACGAACTTGGCCCGGTACTGACGCGCTTTGCCGTCGAGCGAAATCGTCCGACGATTCCGCGACCGGCAAGCGCTCAACTGGCCGGGACGGATTCGACGGTGGAAAACGCGCTGATCGACAGCCTGGCAGCGAAACTGGCGCCCGACTTACGGGCGTTGGCTGGCGAAAAGGCCGGCGCTCGAAGATGTGACCAAGATCGACGCAGGCCAGTCGGCCCAGCAGTTTTCCGATGCGGGCGCATTGACCGACCGACGCGGCCGCGCCTTGGAACCGAAGCGACCGCTTTTGAACCGAGTTGGCGACGCCATCGGACGAACTCGTTGGCGCGATCGAGCCCAAGTCGATTCGCCGGCGACATCCTCGCAGGCGGTCGCAGCGCGGCGGCAACAGCCTCTGGTTGGAGCAGATCCATCAAGAAAATCAACTGGGAACTGTTCGATCGCGGCGTCGAGGCGTTTGACCTGGGCGGCCCTGGAGGAACTCGGCCGCGCGGCCACGACCCGAGAACTCTTCGGCGGCGCGGAACACTGGTCGACGAATTCGCTGCGTTTGTCGAGCAGGCCGGCCGCGCTCGCAACGGCAAGAGCGCACGATTCGAAAGCCGCTCGCGGCCGTTCGTCGCTCTGCGCCGGGAACTCGACAGGCCGTTCGCCGGCAAATTGATCCTCTGGCCACGGACCGCCGGGCCGAAGGGCGACCTGCGGCAGGAGATGGACACGGTCCTGCAGGTGCCGGGCTGGAGCAACATCTGGACCCAGCCGATCATCAACCGCATCGACATGCTGTCCACCGGCGTTCGCACTCAGATCGGCGTCAAGGTGTTCGGACCCGACCTTGAAACCATCAACCGCGTCTGCAAGGAAATCGAGCAGGCGCTGAAGCCGATTCGCGGCGCCCAGGATGTGATCGCCGAGCCGATCATGGGCAAGGGCTATCTGGAGATCAACATCGATCGCGAGCAGGCGGCCCGCTACGGCGTCCGCGTCGGCGACATTCAGGACACGATCGAGGTGGCGCTGGGCGGCCAGGTGATCACCCAGACGGTCGAGGGCCGCGATCGCTTTCCGGTGCGCATTCGCTATGCGCCGCGACGAGCGCGACGACGAGGCGAAGTGCGGCGTCTGCTGGTCAGTCGGGGCGGGATGAAATCAGCCAGGAACGGCGCCGCGGCGAAAATGACGGATCGCGACGCCGGCCAACCACCCGTCGCGACAGCGACCGACCCGGAAGCTCATGCGGTCGCGCCGGGACATGCGCCGAGCGCCGCACCGCTGCAAGTCCCGCTGATGCGATGTCGCCGACGTGCGCATCGTCGAAGGCCCGGCCATGATCAAGAGCGAGAACGGCCGGCTGCGCAATTATGTCACGCTGAATGTCCGCGGCGATCGCGACATGGTCGGCTTCGTCGACGAGGCCCAGCGGGTCGTGGCCGAGAAGGTCGCGCTGCCCGCAGGGCGTCCATCTGGAATGGAGCGGCGAGTTCGAGCATCAAGTGCGCGCCGCCAAGACGCTGCGCGTGATCTTCCCGCTGGTGATCGTGCTGATCTTCGTGATTTTGTACCTGACCTACAAGGATCTGATGGACGCGATGCCTGATGATGCTGGCCGTGCCGGAGGCGCTGGCGGGCGGCATCTTCTTCATGTTTCTGTTCCCGAAGATTCACGCGCTGGACTGGCACGCCGCGCCGGAACCGTTCAGCGTGGCGATCTGGGTCGGCTTCATCGCCGCGTTCGGCATGGCCACCGAGACCGGCATCATCATGCTGGTCTACCTGCGCGAGGCCATCGACAAACGCGGCGGGCTGGAAAACATCGCAGTCGCTGGAGGAACTGCGCCAGGCCGTCATCGAAGGCGCCGTCCATCGCCTGCGGCCCAAACTGCTGACCGAAGGCGTCGCCATCGTCGCCCTCGCGCCGATGCTCTTCGCCACCGGCGTCGGCAGCGAGATCATCTCGGCAATGGCCCTGCCGGTGCTGGGCGGCCTGCTGATCGCCGATGAGGTCGTGGATATTTTCCTGCCGGTGCGATTCTACTGGGTCCGCCGCGCCCGCTGGCTGAAGCTCCAGGCGAGAAAGCAAGCCCGGGCCGCGGATGACGGAGTATTGGAAGTATTGCCGGCGACTTGACCTTCGCCGCGCGAAGCAATCCCGGAAACGATGGCCGGCTCGCTGCGGTGGTCGAGCGGCTTCTTTCCAAGTTCTGTTTGGAGATGATGAAATGAAATCCCCCTGGTCCATGCTGCTGGCGCCGCTGGCGATCGGCATTCTGGCTGTGACCGTGCACGCCGCGGACAAACCGGTCACGCTTAAGGGCACGATTCTTTGCGCAAGTGCGCCTGAAGGAAAAGGGCGTGACCAAATGCACGACCGCCATCGTCGTCAAGGAAAAGGGCAAAGACGTGGTCTATTACTTCGACGATCAAGGCGCCCAGGAAGACTGGCACGAGGAAGTCTGCGGCGGCGGGCGCAAGGAAGGAACCGTCACCGGCGTCGTTCACAAGCACGACGGCAAGCTGATGATCAAGCCGAGCAAAGTCGAGTACAAGAAGAGCTAACGCTCCAATTGCCGACGGTTGCGATTCCGGCACGGTGTTGATGCCGTGCCGGAGACTCTTTCGTTTCCCAATCGCCGCCCGGCGACCCGCTGCCTGGGCGGCTTTCACCGCACTTTGGGCCGGGCGCGCTCGGCAAGGCGGAGCCTTGCGGGCCGCAGACATTTTTCTCGCATCACGATTGCGACGTCAGCAACCGAGACCTTTGGGGAATTCCGCCAAATTGAATGCACGTCGTTACGGCGCCCGCTTCTCCTGTTCGATGGTAACGTGGCACTGCGGAAGCAGCTTCCCAAGTCGAGCAACCCCAGCCGCCGAGACCTTCGTGCGAATCAAATTGACTAGCCTGAGATGTTTGAGTTTGGCGAGTTCGGGAATCGCGGCGTCGCCAACCTGGGTTTGCTGCAATCCTAGAATCTCCAATTTCGGCAAGGCGGCAAGTTGCTTCACGCCCGCGTCCGAAACCTGAGTACCAATAAGGCTCAAGGTTCGCAGTTCCGAGCAGTTCTTGAGCCATTTCATGCCCTCGTCGGTGACCTTGGAGTTTAAGAGCAGCAAGCGTTTCAACTTTTTCGCACGCGACAGCGCTTTGAGGTCTTCGTCCGAGGCCGAATCACACATCTCCAGATCCTCCAATCTATCGAGCGACTTGAGGCTCCGAAGGCCGGAACCAGTCACCTTGGTGTTGGTCACGACCAGCATGCGCAAAGCCGTCAGACCAGCAAGATGTTTGAGACCTTCGTCAGTGACCTCCGTGGACTCCAAGTCCAGATCGGAAAGGCGCTTCAGATTCGACAGGTTTTTAAGGCCTCCGTCCGTTATTTTCGTTGCCGTCAACCTAAGCTTGTTGAGCCAGCGAAGCCCGGAAACCATCTTGAGATCATCATCCGTGACGGGGAGGCCAGTCAACAACACTTCGGTGATTACTCGATTGCCTTTGTCGTCATGCCCCCAAACGACCGAGCCGCGCATATGCTTGATCGCGGTCGCGGCTTGATCATCGGATAGGGGGCCCGAGCGCCACATCGTGCGGCGCCAAAACACGAAATCGAAAATGTGAGCGTAAAGACAACTCCAGCCAACGAGCGGCGTGGCAGTCTGCTCCGACGCAGCGTTCGAGCCACAGTCAACGAAGTACGAGTATCGGTGCTGCAGGTCAGCATGGCGAATTCCCCCGAAGCGGAGCGCTTCTGCATTGTAGCCACCACAAGTTCGGCCTTGCAACAATACGTGATCGACGGCGACCGCCCGCTGCACATGCTCGAAAGTATTTTCTGGTCGCCGGGCTCTGCCCGGCGACTCATTGCCTGGGCGGCTTCGCCGCCCGTTGGGCCGGGCACGGTCGGCATGGCGGAGCCTTGCGGGCGGGGCGTTTCGCCGAATTGCGAAACGATGACGAAAGTTGTCTGGCAGCACTCGCCGTCGCTATTACCGTCATTTTACGGATTGTATCCGTTGGGCCACATCGAGAGTGCGTCTGCGCGGAGAAACTGGAACAGGAAAACCGACGCCACAATAGCAACGGCGAGCGCGCCGATTAGCCAGACGAGCATCGATGACCGACCCGGCGACCGGCCAGTCCGGTATTGGTGTCCGGCCGCCAAGCCGGCTCCGATTCCGACCGCCAAAGTCATGAGCATGACGGCGGCGATGACCGTCAGCCCGCCGGGCCAGACGACATGAATTGACAGGCCTCATGGCCAGTGATTGGCCCACCCAGGCGCGAACATCAACCCAAATCCGATAACGCTTTCAGCCATGAGTGCGGTGGCGGCGGCGAGCCCGGCAACCACAAGCCAATTGATACGTGGCATCGAACCGCCTCTAAAAAGGCACGTCTGACTGAAAATAGGTGCGACTGCCCAGCGGTCAACCATCGCACAACTTGTTCCCATTCATTGATTGAGGCGTTGGGAAATCTCGGAAATAACGCACGTGGACAGAAATGTTCCTTGGTTTCAGAGACTCTCGCAATCGTCGGGCTCCGCCCGGCGGCTCGCTGCCTGGGCGGCTCCGCCGCCCGTTCGGCCGGGCACGCTCGGCAAGCCGCAGCCTTGGGGGCAGGGCGTTCCGCGGCGGAACCGTGGAACGCGGGGAATGTTGACACAATCCAACTTGAAGGCAATCCGGCCTCAGTCTATTGAATTGCGCAAGCGAATCCGTGCTGCCATTACGAGCGCCTTGTAGTCGGGGTGGAAGATCTCTTTCAGCTTTTTCTCAAGAACGGATTGCAAGTTCCAGAGCGCCCGCTCCTCGGCCTGGTCCTGGATAGAGAGCGTGTTCTCGTCATCGAACCGGCGCAGGAGATCAAACAGAACGAGCGCCTCGTCGCCCGTCATCTCCAGATGAACCGGATCGCCCATGTCGTGTCTCCTCTCGGTGCCAAATAGCGCCGCTCACCATAGTGGGACGGGCAGGGGAGCTATAGGCTTCCGCGACACCGGTTTTTCGACGGACGTCCGTTGTATCGTCTGGTTCGGTCTTTGCCATTTACCCAAAGAACCGCCACCATGGACGGGACGAACGAGCCAGTTCGTCGAGTGCGGCACCCAGGTCAGCGACGCGGACGATCGCCTTTGACACTCGCCCCCGCATTCGCTGCCATGGCCGCACGAACCACGCCCCGCCATCCTCCCAAACATACGCCGCCAGCTCGCCGCGACGAAAACGATAGATCGGGTGAGGAACTGGCAATGTTCCGACACCAGAATCGTCCTCGAAGACCCCGTTGCCGATCCGATCGAACCAGTTGCGTGCTCGATGATTGTCGTGTGCGGACAGCGCTTCCATCATGCCACGCCACGGCTGCGGCAATTGGTCGATTGTCAGAATCGGCCTCTGGTATTCGCCGTCCAGCATAAGAAATCCTCTGCTGGCAAAGGTGTCACTAGATGTCTATTTGCAGTTGGATCCTAACGCGGTACGCGAAGATTGCAACCTAATTCCCGGATTATTGGCAGCGAGGGACACAGGATTGATCGGCGCGGATGGAATGAGTCGAGACGCCAAGAGATTCGAGATTCTTGGCCGCCGGGCTCCGGTGTCGACTTAAGGGGCATTCGCGCGGGCGTGGCACTGCTTGCCGGCCTGATGACGCAAAGGAATGACGGCGGAGACACCGTGGGGCCGGCAAGCAGTGGCAATCACCCCGAGTGACACGCTGGCCTGGCGAACGTTGGGCTGGGAACGCTCGGCAAGGCGGAGCCTTTCGCGCAGGCGCGTTCCGCTGCGGATGCGCCGTCATCGTCGACGATGAATCACATTCAATGTGCCGGCTTCGATGAAGTCGCCGATGAATCCCTTGTCGTTCGTGGCGGCGAGATCGACATGAAATTGGCCGCCGCGCGGTCGCAAGAACCGCAGCGAGAGGTTCAGCGTCACGGTCGGAGAATCGGGGCCGGCGGCGACGACTTTGATGTCGCGCAGATCGATCAGCACGAAACCGTCGAACAAGAAACCCTTGCCGCCGATTTTCTTCGCCGGGCCGAATTTGTGGGAGTGGGAGTTGTAAAGTCGCGACGGTGTTCTTCGCCTCATCGAAGCGCAGCCAAATTACGACGCCGTATTCGTTGCGCAATCGCACGTCGATTGTGGTCAACTCGTGCCAGCTGGTTCCGGGCACCGTCCAACCGATGGCAAGTGGAACCTTGCCGCCGATCGGAACGGTCGCGTGCGGCGGAGTCAGTGTGAACGTTCCGATGCTTGTCTGCGCTCGGCGAATGGTGAGCGAGTCGAACGCCCCGGCGGACGATTGGCCAAGCGCGCGAGTATCGAAGACCAGCCGCAGAACATGCGGCCCCTGAGCGAGAAAGACGTTCGGAACGGTGACGGTCGCCGGCGCGCTTCCGGCGGGAAGAGCAGGAACGGAAACTTGCGACGGGCCGACCGGGACGCCGTCGACTTCGAGATGGAAGCTTCCGCCCGTCGCCGCCGCACCGCAGACGACGTCGATGTCGACTTGGGCGTTGCTTTGGGAAAAGATCGCGTAGTTGAGGAACTCGCCGGCATCGGCGCGATCGACGACGAACCCGCCGCCCGCGCCCGGGAAGATATCGACGTCGGTCGTGCGGTACGCTCCGCCCGCGTTGCCCGTGGACAAATCGCGATAGGCGACGCCTTGAGCGCCTTGGTCGAAGTCTTCGACTTCAATCGCGACGCCGGTCGACGGAAGGACAATGGTGTTGCTCGAGCCATCTTGAAAAAATGTCGACGACGTGTTCGCGAATGGGATCACCGTCGGCCCCGCGGCATTGAACGCCGACTCGGGGGCGTAACGGACCGAAAAGCTGTAGCTCGTGTCGATCTCGCTGTGGACGTGCACCAGATATTTTCCGGCGGCGAGGGCGATCAGCCCCTGAAAAGAGTCGGTCGCGGATTGCGTAAAGCGGCGTGCTGGCTCGCTGCTGGACCGGCGTGGCCGCGAAAATATCTTCGAACTCCGACGGCGTCGTCACTCCCGTGAACGGCGGCTGCGGAGCGATCTCGATAAATGCCGCCGCAGTGGCCGTGTTGAGAGTCGCCGACAACTCGCCCGGATTCGTCAAGGTGACGACGAAAACGTCGTCGCGGTCGATGCGTCCGACGAACTCGGAGCCGGAATTGAGCGTCCCCGCCGCGGCGCCAAACTGGCCGAGCGGCTTCGCCCTGGCCGAGTTGGTGCCGGCGGTGTCGGTGGAGAATAAGGAAAAGGTCGTGGTATATGTCGCCTCGCCGCTGATGCGCAGGATGTGGATGAAGTATGAGCCCGGGTCGATGAGCGGAAGGACAAGCGGCGGCGGCGGGAACCCCGGCGCCGACGCCGTGGTCGCGATCACTTCGCCCGCGTCGATTTGCTGGTTGTTGTTGGTGTCGTGGATGAGCTGCATCGCGATCGATGAATTAGGCGAAACAAACGCCGTTTGTCCGACAAACACATACGGGCCCTCGCTGCCGACGGTGAACTTGTAAAAATCGTCGAGATCGTCGGCGGCATTGATCGTGCCGTCGCCGACAAAGTCGCTGAACGTCAGCGGACTAACAAGTCCTCCGAGATTGCGCGCGTCGCTGAGCGAGTTGCCGGCGTTGTCTACCGGCGCGGAGGCGAAGGTAATGCCGTAGTTGAGCCCCACCGTGCCGGCAAAGGTCACTTTCACATAATAAGTCCCCGCCGACGGCAGGTTGACGGTCTCGCGATCGCCCGTGCCGAGCGGAAGGGCCTTGGACAGCAGCGTCTCGGCGGGATCGATGACTTGATTTCTGTTTTCGTCTCTGCCGACGGTGAGTGTCACCTCATCGCCCAAGTTGAACATGAACGCATTGAGTCTGGATTGGCCCGGAGACGTTGAGGCGGTAGAAATCAACCGTGTCGGCGCCTGGCCCGAGGAACTCAATTGTGCTCGAGTCGGCGCCCGTCAATGTCATCCCCCGGGCCGTCGAGGGGGAGCTACCCGCATAGTCGGCGTTGACAGTCAAATCGTATTGCGGCGTCCCGGCGGCGCGGACGACGCGCAAGAAATACTTCCCGCGCGTGGCGCTGGCGGCGATCGATTCGCCGGCGTTGCCCGCGGTGTTGCTCGACGCGATCAATGCGTCGCCAGCGTCAAAGACGTTGTTGCTATTGCTGTCGCGAATGAATTGGAGATTTGCGTCGGTGCCAGTCGAGGTCGCGGGGAAAGACGCGCGGATGGCGGCGACCGACTCGACGTCAAAGCGGAAGACGTCCTCAATATCCGTGGCGCTGACGGTGTCCACGATCTCCTTCATGCCGAGCGCGGACGTATTGAAATTGATGTTCGTCGGAAAACTCGCGGGGCCGCCCTGGTCGGTATTGCGAGCGACCATCGTCAGCGAGTACGGCCCTTCGCCGGCGACGCGGCTGACGCGGACGAGATACGTGCCTGCCATAAGCGACGCGGACAGGTGAACGCCGCTCGCGTTAAAGGTCTCCTCGGACGCCAAAAGCTCACCCTTATCGACGACGTTGTTGCCGTTGGCATCGCGGATGAGCTGCACGAGATTGTCGCTGCCGGGGAGCAAGCCGCCAACATTCGCGTCGAAGACGAATGGACCACCGGCGACGGTCGTGAACTTGTAAACATCCGTGGAGTCGGCGGCGCTGATGTAGTCGGTGCGCGTGACGGTCGCGCCGCCGACGGTCCCGATGTTCGTCGCGGCGGCGAGCGAATTGCCACCAGTGTCGGGAGGCGTGTACGAGAGGCGAAGTCGGTAGCTCGAGCCGCCGTAAGGCCCAGAAAGCCCGCTGCCGACGAGCGGCCGGACGATCAGTCCATAATGCCCCGCGCTGAGGGTCGTTGACGTGGCGCCGCTGGCGCTGGGAGTAATGTTGCTCTTCGATGCGAGGAGTTCGTTGCCTTCGAAAACGCCGTCTTGGTCGAAATCGCGATAAATCTCGAAGCGCTGCGACACCGTGCCGCCGGCGACGTCGGTTTCGAGTTGGTCGAGCGTGGCGCTGACCGAGCCAGTGACGGGAATGTCGAAGAAATACATGTCGCCGTCGTCATTGAATTGATCGTCGTTGAATCCGCCGACGAAGTCCTTGACGGACGTCGTCGCGCCGGCAGAGAGGACGCCGAGATCCCGCCCGACGTTCGCGACGAGCACCGATGAGCCGTTGACCACGCCGCCGCTCGGAGTGGCGGCCTCGGCGAGGTCGACGTTGATCACCAACGTTTTCGACCGATCCAGATTGTCGGGATTGCGGACATCGAGCGTGTAAGTCCCCGCGGCAAGATCGACGCCGAGATACTTCGGACCGACTTGAAACACGCTTTCGTCGGTGCTGGCGACGCCTTCCAGGGTGAGCCCCAAAATCGCGAGCGGCTCTTCAACGATCGGCGTGAAGGACATGTAAATATCGACATGCGAATCCGGCACGCTGAACGTGTACTTCGTCAGCCCGTCGCTGGTGAGAGAGCCGGTCATTGTCTGGTTAGGCAGGTAAAGCCGACCGACGTCAAGAGCGCCGAGGTTGGTCGCGAACAGCAATCTGGGTTCCAGTTCCGCGCGCAGTTACCGCCCGAGCCGATATCGTTCGCCCTGCGTCGCCGCGTGGTCTTGCTCCGATTTTTCCACCACTTGATTGTGCGAAGCATGAACCACCCCCAAATGCTGGTTATCTTCCGTCGCCCCATTAGCCCGGGGTGCGCCGGTCAAGCCCCTTGCGTACATGCGACGAATTGGCTCCAAGCTGTCGAAAAAAATTTGTGTGAGGGAGCGATGACTCTTGAATTGAGCAATGCGGAGCCGCGGAGCGAGGGGGAAAAGGGACGGAATCAGTTCTCGGCGGTTTTCATGAACCGAGCGTGGATTATTTTTTCCGCAAAGACTCAGCGAATTCATCGGCGTTTTGGGCGAAAGCAGCCTTCAGTTGGCCGGGGCTGACAGTGCCGGTTTCCAGGAAGCGATTCCATGCTTTGACGGCCAGTTGGATCGCTTCGTCGCTCGGGTCGAATTCGGCGAGCGCCTTCGCGATGGTCCAATAAAAGTCCGGACCATTCAAGTTCACTCCGGAACTGAGCATTTCGATTTCTTGCCCATAGGGACAACCCGCCATGATGCCGGGGCGAAGCTTCATTGCCATCTTCTCGTCCCAGGCGGTGCTTTTCGCCATGATGATGTTTTGCCATGGCTTGGTTGGGATGTCGGCGTGCAATGAGGATGGATCAAATGATCGCCAACCGTCGCCGTCGGCAAACTCGACGATTCGGTGCATTTCCAGCCGTTGCCCGGTGGGAGGAATGACCGCAAGCGAGCGAGAGGCGATTCCCTTGGCGCGGAGCAGGGCCGCGGCGAGATTGGCATTGGCGGTGCAAATGCTGTTCTCGCCGCTCTTCACGATGCCCAAGGCGTCCAACGAGGCGCGGCTGTTCCTTTCTCTTCATTTCGCGAACAAATTGCTGAATCCGGGCCGCGAATTCGTCGGTCTTTCCCGATTTCGGCCAAATCTCATTGGCCAGCTTCGAGATTTCGTTCGAGTCCGATTGGTGCAGGGGCTCGCCGTCCGGAAAGTCTCCGCTGGCGTGCGATTTGGGGAAATCGGCTTTGCGCGAGCAGGATCACGGAGGACCACTCGAGTTGGACTTCCTTGCCATCGCCGACCAATTTGACGCCGACCACGACATTGCTGTCCTCGCGCTTGCGAATTCGAATGTCGCGGACCGCGTCTGCCGGCGTTGCCCGAATGAAGTAACAAATCGGCGCCTGAGCATCGGCCAGTTGCGGAATGGGAACGACGACTTCCTGAGGCGCTTTCGAGGTGAGTTTGAGTCGGATGCCGCCCATCGCCGCGGCGAGGCCGCTTTGTTTCATCGATTTCACCGGGGCCGACGTGATCAGCTTGGCCAGGTCGGTTTCGCGTTGATCGAGTGCGTCTCGATCGAGGGCGACTCCCTGGGAAATGTTTTCGGGCGTCAGATTTTGCGGAGGCCGACTCAGGAGAAATCCGATCAACGCGCCCGCGACACCAACGGAAGTGCCAATTACGATCAGCATCGCGATGATGATTTTCTTCATGCCAATGGCCTCCGGCAGGCAATAGACGGAAATTCGCGTCTTCGTGGCGGCGGCGTCTCGCCGCCGACCGACGGCGGCGAGACGCCGTCGCTACGAGAAGTCGAACTCCGCGATCGCCCAAATCTTTGAGTTGATCTAGACCGGCGGGTGATTTCGAGTCTGGTGCGATTGTACTCCGGCACAATCCGCCGTTCCAGAACTGGCCTTCCCGGTCGATGGGCTTTGCCAGGCGGCCAGATGCTTGGGGCGTTTTTGCCGCCGGCACCTCGATGGAGCCGAATAAGCGACGATTTCTGTCAGACTATCGCTTTCTCCGATTCCGGACTGTGCCGCGGAACGAGGTGATTATTTATGTTTCACTCACCATTGCCTCGATACTTAGTCGGAAAAATGAACTGACACCGATCAAAATCACCGAAATCATGTGGCGCCGATCTCGATCACGGCGCCATTTGGCAGGTGAATTTTCAAGGACGCCGCTTTTTCGATCAGGAATTCTTCGCCTTCCTCGAACAGGCGGCGCGACGGCGAGAGCATTTGGGTCCAATTTCGCGGCGGCCGGATTCCGCCGCCTCGCCTGGGGACGCCGTTGACAAACACAATGCCTTGCGACGAGCCGCGCAACATGAAGTGCCCGCGGCTTACATAGTTGTCTCTTGAATTGTTGCTTACGACCTTCTGGCTGGTACCCGGCAAAGTTCGGGTTGGAAGATACGCCGGATCGAGGTACTCGGTCTGGCCGCCTTCCTGCCGCCCGATGATGACTGAAGCGCCGGGCGACAGCGACAACGACAGTTGGCCTTCCATTGCCAGCGAGGAGTCGCCGGTCCATCCGCAGAACGTCGATCCTGGCGACATCGTTAGACAAACATGCGAAAGGCTGGTGTCATCGTCCTGGTGGGCCGGCTCTACCGGCACGCTCGGCAGTTCGCCAATCGCCGCGCGATCGTGGGCTGGCAGTTGTTCGAGCAACTGCTTCCATTGGATTTCTGAAAGTCGGTCGTCGCCCACCGATTGACTCCTTTCTTGAACGAGGCCCGCAATCCGGATATGCGAATGGAGCGTTCCTGAACGATCAATCGAGTGGCGGCAAAGAAACACAGTGCAACCGCGGGACCGATTGAAGAAGAGTGCCGTGTCGATTCAACTTTGGCGCCTCGATATGAAGGCGAAGCGCCGGTTCAATTCAAGACGACACGGTGAATCCGTCCTGAATCATACTACACCGTGCGGCCGATCAGCAAATGCTGCCGGAGCGAGCAATTGAAATCTAAATCGAGTCATCCTTTCGTTCGATTGCGATGCACTCGGTTTCGGGTTGCAGGATGGCGTCGCGCTCGGCACAATAACTTTGAGCACTCGCGTTTTAGTTGAGGATTGACGATGTCGAGCGTGATTCCACCGCCGGCCAAGAGCGAGCCGGCGGGCGAAAAACCGATCTCCTGGCTGCCCCTGCCGGATCACATGCAGCTTCCATGCACGGATGGATCCATCGTGGAAAACTTTCAAGAACATCCTCAGGCCATTTTGTTGACTACGTCCATCCGCCCGGTGCTCGACCGGATTCATCCGGACGGTCAGTATTGCATCGGCCAGGACAGCGGCATCTATTGGGCGGTGACCGATCCGCCACTGGACGGCTGCAAGTCGCCCGACTGGTACTATGTTCCGAACGTGCCGCCGATGATCGACGGGCAGATTCGGCGTTCGTACGTGTTGTGGAAGGAAATTCAATCGCCGCTCATGGCGATTGAGTTTGTGTCGGGCGATGGCTCCGAAGAGCGCGATCGCACGCCCCGCAAAGGCAAATTCTGGGTCTATGAGCATGCCATCCACATACCGTACTACGTGATTTGGGATGGGTTCAGGGATATTCTGGAAGTCTATCACCTCGACGACCTCCGCTATCGGCGCATGAAGCCGAATTCGCGCGGTCGGTACTTGATCGAGCCAATGAGCGTGGAGTTCGGCACATGGCGCGGCCGGTATCCCAATGTGGACGCAGTCTGGTTGCGGTTCTTTGACACGAACGGGAATTTGTTGCTTACCGGTGAGGAACGGGCGGAGCAGGAAAAACAGCGGGCCGACCGGTTGGCAGCCAAACTTCGCGAGTTGGGAGTTCGGCCGGAGGACCTGTGAACGACTTGCCCGCATTGCTGGGCGGCGAACCGATCCGGCCGCAGGGGCCGCCGGATTGGCCCGGGTTTGATCCGGAGGTCGCGGCGGCGGTCGACGCCGCGCTGCGCGACGGCTCCTGGGGCCGGTACGACGGCGAGCATGTTGAGCGGCTTGAAAACGAACTCGCCCGCTACCACTCAGTGCCATTCGTTTTGACCTGTTCAAGCGGGACACTGGCGGTCGAAGTTGCCCTGCGAGCATTGCAGGTCGGTCCGGGCGACGAGGTCATTCTCGCTGCCTATGATTACGAGCCGAATTTTCTCTGCGTCCATCATCTGGGCGCGACGCCCGTGCTGATCGATGTCGCCGCGGGCAACTGGAATCTCGATCCAGCCAAGATTGAAACCGCCATTTCGTCGAAAACGAAAGCGTTAATCGTCTCGCACCTGCATGGCGGTTGCGTGCCGATGCGCGAGGTGATGGAAATCGCCCAGCGGCGGGGCGTGAGACTCATCGAGGATGCGGCCCAGGCGATCGGCGGCACGATTCAGGGGCGGCGCGCGGCGCCTGGGGCGACATCGGCGTGCTCAGCTTTGGGGGCTCGAAATTGCTGTCCGCCGGCCGGGGCGGGGCCCTGCTTACCGCCAGCGCCGAGCTGCTTCAGCGGCTGCGGCTGGTGCTGCGCCGCGGCGTGCAGCAATGGGCGGCTCTTTCGGAATTGCAGGCCGCCGCGCTGTTGCCGCAACTGGTAAAGCTCGAGGCGCGAACCGCCCGGCGGGCCGAAGCGGTGGGCGAACTTCGCGAGTTGCTGGGCGACCTTGCCGGCCTTTGGATGTTCGAAAATGCCTGCCAATGTGTGCCGGCCTATTACAAACTTGGCTTCGACTTCGATGAGCAGGCGTTCGGCCTGCCGCGCGAGCGGTTTTGCCAGGCCGTGCGGGCCGAGGGCGCGGCGATCGACTCCGGTTTCCGCGCGGCGCATGTCGGCCGGTCGCCGGGGCGATTTCGCTCGGCGGGAGATTTGTGCGAGGCGGAGCGGGCCCATTCGGGCGCAGTCATTTTGCACCATCCCATCTTGCTCGGTAACAAGGGCGACATCGCCGGCGTTGCACGCGCCATTCGCCGCACATATGCTAACGCAAATCGATTGATTTGATCGCTCTCGAACCTCTTCCCAAAGGAATTCTCATATGTCGCGTGTGTTATCAACACTTCTCGTGGGCCTGGTCGCCGTGACCGGCGCGGCCCGGGCCCAGGCCCCCGCCGGGACCTGGAAATTGTCGCTGCCGCAACCGGGCGAGCCGCTCACGTTCTTAATTCAATTCGAGCAGAAGAATGGCAAACTGAACGGCCAACTGCTAGGTGTCAATCGAAAGGACCTGCCCAAGATCACGGTCAACGACGTGTCGGCGACGCCCGACTCGTTTCGGTTCGCCCTGCATATTCGCGAAGCCACGATCGGTTTTGACGGCCGGCTCCCCGCCGACGCCAAAAACAATCAAATTCGGGGATCATTGAAAATGCCGGACGGGCGAGTGGTTTTGATTTCGCTCGTGCCATCGAAGCTCAAAACGATCGACTCCTTTGAATTGAAGAAGGAAACGTTGGCCCAGTCCGACGACAGCATGGACCTGGCAAACGCGGCGGTCGATCTCCTGAAGCTGGCGCCGGAACAGAAGGCGAAAATCGAAGAGGTGCGCGGCTGGGCCGACAAGGCCTACAAATCGGCCGACGCCTACGGCACTCGTTGGCAGCGAAGCGTCGCGGTGCGGCTGGCCCAGGCGCTGGCGCCGCAGAAGAGCTTTGGCGCCCTGGCGGTCGAATATGCCCGCAAGGCGGAACGATTGCTCGATGAAAGCGATGACGCCGGCGTGCAGATGAATGTGCTTGAATCGATCGTGCAGGTGATGAACCGGGCGGGCAAGGGCGGCGACGCCAAGGAACTCCAGGCCCGGCTCAGCAAGCTCGAACAGAAGGATTTCGAGGAACATCTGAAGAAGGCCGCGGTCAAGGCCGAGAAGTTCAATGGCCGCAAGGGCAAGAGCAACCGGGCGGTGCTGGTGGAGCTATTCACCGGGGCCGAGTGCCCGCCGTGCGTGGCCGCCGATGTCGCCTTCGACGCGCTGGAACAAACCTATCAACCAAGCGACGTGGTCCTCATGGAGTATCATCTGCATGTGCCAGGCCCCGACCCATTGACCAACCCCGATACGATGGCCCGCGCCCAAGTCTACGGCCGCAAGCTGGAAGGTACGCCGACGCTCTTTTTCAACGGCAAGGCGGGCGCCAGCGGCGGCGGACCGCTGCAAGCCGGCCGCAAAAAGTACGCGGAATTTCGCGAAGTGATCGAGCCGTTGCTCGAAAAGCCCGCCGAGGCGAACATTAATCTCACTGCCACGCGATCGGGAAACACCATCAACGCGAAGGTGAGCCTCTCCGAGGTCGCCAAGACCGGCGAGTCGGTCCGCCTGCGGCTGTTCCTGGTCGAGGACCATGTCCGTTACGCCGGCGGCAACGGCCAACGCTATCATCATTGCGTGGTCCGCGCGTCCCTCGGCGGCGCCAACGGCATCGCGGTCACCAAGAAGTCGCTCGATCACGAGGCCAAGATCAACCTCGACGAGCTGCGAGCGAAATTGAACCAATACCTGGACGACTACGCCAAGGAAGAGGAGTTTCCCAAGGCCGAGCGGCCGATGAGCTTGAAGAACCTGCGCGTGGTGGCGTTCGTCGAAAACGACGATACCAGCGAAGTGATGCAGGCCGCCCAGGTCGAGGTGAAGTAACCAAGACTTTCAAACCACGAAACACAGGAAGCACACGAAATCAAATGGATATGATTTCGTGTGCTTCGTTTGTTTCGTGGTTCACTTCATTTCGTATTCGCCTTCCAGGTGTGATTTCAGCGCGTCGATGTTGTCGCCGTTCACGTCGTCGAGCGTGGCGGCGTCGTTCTTGATCGTGTACTTAAAACTGAATTTGGTGCCCACCGGCACCACCTGCTTGGCCTTCTCGGTCAGTTCCGCCTTGCCTTCGAGTTCCGTGATTTCGGCTTTCACCGTGCCGTCTTTCGCACGCGAGTACTTGCAGACGATGGCGATCTCCGCCTTGTCGCCATGTGGGAAGATCTTGATCGTCTTGTGTTCGCCAAATTCGAACTTGAGATCTCCGCCCTTTTTCTGCCACTTTCCGGAGAGCGCGGATTTGTCCTTCTTCTCGTCGGCGGAGGCCGACAGGCAAGCGATTGCCAGCGCGGCGCAAGACAACAGGGCGATGCAACGATGAAGATTGCGCATGTTGAGTGAGGCTCCAACAGGGATAGCCGCAGTCAGGTTGTGAATCGCCGCCGACGGATTGCGGCAGGTCCGCCGGCAGCGTGGCCGATATATTAGCAAGCACTCACTTATTTGTCAATTCGATTTGCGTGTGGAAGCGGACCGGCTTCACCGGCCTCACAGAGGTCGGCTACAGTATTGCAGAGCGGCCTCACAGTGTTGTAGCCGGCCTCTGTGAGGCCGGTCCGGCCGGCCGTTGTAGCTGGCCTCTGTGAGGCCGGTGAGGCCGGCCTCACAGAGGCCGGCTACAGTATTGCAGGCTGGCTACAGTATTGCAGAGCGGCTTCACCGCATTGTCGGGCCGGCCTCACAGCATTGTAGCTGGCCTCTGTGAGGCCGGTCCGGCCGGCCGTTGTAGCTGGCCTCTGTGAGGCCGGCCTCACAGAGGCCGGCTACAGTATTGCAGGCTGGCCTCTGTGAGGCCGGTGAGGCGGGTCGGGCTACTGGCGTGCACTGGCGCTCCACCATACACTGGCGGCAATGGGCCGGCACAAAACCATTTCCGATGAAGCGCTGCTCGAAATCGCGAAGAGAATTTTTCGCGACAAGGGGCACACGGCGACGACGCGCGAGATCGCGGACGCCGCCGGCATTTCCGAGGCGGTGCTTTATCAGCGCTTCGCCAGCAAGGACGACCTTTTCTTCGCGGCGATGCACGCCACCGGCCCGGACATCGAGCCGTTGCTCGGGCCGATCGATCCGCCCGATGATGCGCGAGCCTACCTGAAAGCGACGATTTGCCGGCTGGGCGACTATTTCGCCGAGGTGATTCCGCTGGCGCTGCACGTGATGATGCATCCCTCGTTCGACCCGGCGACGCTCAATCGCATGCCGCCAGGCGGCACCGCGGCACTGGAGAACGAGTTGGCGAAGCGGCTCGCCTCGCTGGCCCGCGCGGGCAGATCAAGACATCGAACCCGACTGGGGCCGCGCGGCTGCTGGCGAGCATCGCCCATGATTGGGCGCTGCGGAATGCGCTGGCTCATCGCCGCAAGTCAAATCGAGAATTATGCGAGATGGTTGAGGTGATGTTCGAAGGTCTTTCGGCGGGTTGACCGGCGCAAAAGGCTTGGCACACAAGCTCATCGCAATCGGATGAACTCGCGTGCCAAGCCCGCGCGAATCGAGTTTGCGTGCAATCTCGAGCGGTTCGTTACTTGGGGTTGGGAACGGGAGGCGCCATTGCGCCCCGGCCGGACAATTGCCCGGTGCCGCCTTTGGGGGGCGCGCCGATGCTATGAGAATCTGTTGGGACGGGAGTGCTCTTGGTGTCCTTTGAGCAACCAATAATTCCGCCGAACAGGGTCAGTATCGCAACAATTTTTGCGATGCGCGACATACAGATACTCCTCAAGAAGTTTTCATTATCAAGTCAAAAATGTCTGCGCAGCCGCGGAACACAATAAGCCGCCGTCCAACTCCGATAAGACGCTGGACGGCGGCTTGCAATCCGCTAAACGGCGTTTTCAATCCAAGCTATTGGTGTAGATCTCGCCATCGCGAAGACCACAGAGCCGTTGCATGTTATACCAATCCGGCGAGCTACCGACCCCGGCTTGGCCGTAGTGCAGGCCCTGGACGTGGCCATCGCCAAAGGCATACTGGACCAGGCCGGTGTGGTAACTGCTGAAGTGATAGAAGGGACTACTCGGCCCTGGGGGCAGGGGGCCCCAAGCCGGCGAATACTCCATCGCGCCCATCCAGGAGATATCCCAGAGATTATTTTGCATCCCAGTGCCCGGGTCGCCCCATTGGCTGGCGCTTTCGCCGAACATGATGGTGTTGGACAGGCCGTCGGCCGCGGTGGCCTGGGCCATTGTGGTCTTCGAGCGGTTGTACAGCATGCCCGTGTACTTGCTGTAGAACGGGCTAGCGCCTGTAGGGAGGCCTTTTCCGCCGCCCGCGGTGGCGACGTAGTTCGTCTTGCCAAACGGCTGGTACTGTTCGACGCCGATGTAATTGTCATACCACCAGCTGCCGTGCAACCCGGCGGTGTCGTTCCAAATGTGCCAGCCCATCACGATCCACTGAGCCGGTTCGGACGGAGCCGACGGGCACTCGAAGATCTTGATCTGGTTGTGGGCCATCGTGTAGTTCGCGACTGACGGATACGCCGAGGTGCCGGGAGGGCCGGGCGGCAGATACTCGAACCACGGGTACTGATTCACTTCGAGGGTAGCGTCCAAGACCGTGGCACGATAAATGTTGTCCTGTTCCACATAGGGCAGGATAAACCACAAGGTGCCGACGTACGCATTGTTTTCATTGACACCACCGCCGTCTTCGGGCAGGTTGGAAACACCGGCGGGGGGCAAACGACCGTAGGCGCTTTCGTAGTTGTGGGTGGCCAGGGCGATCTGTTTCAAATTGTTCGAGCATTTCATGCGGGCGGCCGCTTCGCGGATCTTTTGGACCGCGGGCAGGAGCAACCCGATGAGAATTGCGATGATGGCGATAACCACCAGCAATTCGATGAGCGTAAAGCCGCTCTTTCGTGAACGACGGACCATGAAGAAAGCCTCCAAAAAGCGTGATGAAATGAGAGCAATCACTCAAAACACTCTAAAAAACGCGCTGTCACAATGATCCGGGCACGCCAAACGCCCGAGCGCGGATGATCACTTTTCAAAGCCGTACATCTTTCGAAAGAAAGAGCAAAAGCAACGGCCGGGGGAGAATGGCCGACGCCCACAACTGGGTGCGCTTTCCCTTGTTAACACATGATGATAGCGGGCCGAAACTGCTAAAACAAGTTTTTTTTCGAAATTATTTCGCTGAAACTCCTTACTGTCCTGCTTTGGCACGGCCGATTACAAAATTCTTTTTGATCGGCAGAACGACATCTGGAAGCCGTCCGGGCAGCGTCCGATTGTCGCGATTTTTCCGTTTGCGCCGATTGTAAATCCGTGTTTATTTCGGAGATTCACGTCGATTTGCAATTCACCCCGACGGGCATGCGGGTGACCAGCGCGGGCGGCTTTGACCGGTCCATTAACGGAAAGTCACGGACGCTGGTCAGCTGCGATGCTGGTCGGCACGAACAATTTAAATCGCGAATGGCGAATCAGGGCCCACCTGGTTTTGGCGGGAGCCGCGCCGATCTTGGTGTTTTGCCGCTGCTCACCGCCAGTGAGCCGGACGAGCAGCCGATCAATCCCAGTTGCAGGATAAGCAATGCGGCTGCAAGCATCGCGCAGATAAAGGGCCGACCCATAGTGTCCTCCGCAATCCAATTCACGGGACTCGAAGTGAATCAGACAATTCGCGGGCGATGACCTGCAATCCGGACCATCGCCCGCGGGGAATTACGGAATGGCGACGACTTCGCCGTGCGCCGAGTGGCGAGCGCCTGCATCGTCGCCGGCAAGGTGGTGTAGGCGATAAACTGCACGGATCCATCCGCCATCAGCCAGTTGCTTCCGCCCGGGTGCAGGCTCCAGTAGTGGTAGCGATGTTCGTCGGTCGGATCGTTGAGGCTGCCGGGACGATATTGATCGCGCCGACCCAGAACCGGGTTCCATTCGGCGAGACCGAGCGCGACATCGGTGGTGCCGTGGTAGGGCGGATCGCCGCTGCCGGCCCATAGCCAACCGTAGACCGCGGTGTTGGAGGGCGGGCGCTCGCCGACCATCAGCGTATTGCTGGCGCCGTCATAGATGCTGGTTATCCGGACCTTGGAATTCACATGGAGCACGCCGTCGTAGCCCGGATAAAAGGCCACGTCGGGAGCGGGATAAATGCCGCTTGGGTCGGCATAAAACGGGCCTTCGTTGCGGCCGTTGACGCCCTGGTAGTCGGTCAGCGCGACCCAGGCGCCGCCGCCATCGATCCGCAGAGCGGCCCGTTCGTCGGCGGGACACTTGAACATCGACCAGTCGATGCCATTGAGGCATTCGGGCAGGATCATCGGCGGATTTCCCTGCTGCCACCAGGCCCATTGAGTCGTGTCCCATTGCCGGTAGGCATTGTCCATTTCCATGAAGGGCGAGATCTTCAACATCCATGAAAAGAACGGGCCATCGGTCGGATAGCCGACAGAATTCAAACCCAACGGGGGCGCCGGCCGCAGGGTCGGTGGGCTGCCGCTGCCGCTCGGATAATACCAGTCCTTGCCGATGGAAAGGGCCGAGGGGAACTGACCGTAGGTGTCGTGATGGTTGTGAAGCGCCAGACCCATTTGCTTCATGTTGTTTTTGCATCGGATTCGGGCGGCCGCCTCGCGGGCCTTTTGGACCGCCGGGAGCAACAGCCCGATGAGAATGGCAATGATGGCGATGACCACCAGCAATTCAATTAGCGTGAAGCCGTTCAATCTCAATCGACGCGACATGATCGGGACCTCGCTACAGGATGAGAACAAAGAAAGAATGCCCCTTCGGGGCGTAAGCGCCGATTTGCAGGCCAAAGTGCGCGCACCACGAACCGCTGGCGTGCCATATTCACGTCCGGACTGAAATTGGATTTCGGCTGGGAGCTGAATAGATGCTGGATTTCGGTCCGCCCGAGTGTTCGGCCGAAACCACGAGGCCCCCGTCGCTTAAACGCAACATGCCAACTGGAGAAAAATGCAATTGCAAGTTTTTTGTGAAATTTTTTTTGCCGAATTGTATCGTCTGCCGCTCGCGATCGAATCGCGCGGAGCGTCGATTTCGCACTGCGAGCGGCCACGGACCAGCCATCAGGGGAAGAGGCCGCGGCGCATTTTTTCTCGGGCCACCTTCTCCGCGCCAATGCTGAGTGCGGCCATCCGCATCGGGATGTTGCGTTCCTTGGAGCGCTCGCGGACGCGGTGAAACGCCTTCTTCATCATGTCGCGGAGCCGGCGGATGACGTCGCTTTCCTCCCACAATAACTGCTGAATATCCTGCACCCATTCGAAGTAACTGACGGTGACGCCGCCGGCGTTGCAGAGCACATCCGGGATAATAAAAATGTCGCTGTCCTTGAGAATGGCGTCGGCCTCGGGCGTGGTGGGGCCGTTTGCGCCTTCGGCCAGGATGCGACATTTGAGCCTGGCGGCGTTGTCCTTGTGGATCATGCGCTCCATCGCCGCGGGGACGGCGATGGTGCAAGGCTGGATCAGCAGCTCGCCGGGAGGAATCTCCTCGCCGCCCGGGAACCGATTCAGCGGTTTGTTTTCCTTGATGTGCTTTTGCAAAGCCGGAATATCGATGCCGCGCGGATTGACAATGGCCCCGCTGGCGTCGCTGACGCCGACGATCTTCACGCCGCGAATATAGAGTTCCTGACAGGTCACTCCGCCGACATTGCCAAAGCCCTGGACCACGGCGGTGGCCTGGTCGGGCCGGAGGCCGAGTTCGGCCATCGCCTCCTCGACGCAGAAGACGACGCCGCGGCCGGTCGCCTCGCGGCGGCCCAGGCATCCACCCAGCTCGATCGGCTTGCCGGTGACGATTTCCGGGCAGGCATAGCCGACCTGCATGCTGTAGGTGTCGTAAATCCAGGCCATGGTTTGTTCGTTTGTGCCCAGGTCCGGTGCCATGACATCCACGCGCGGGCCGATAATGGAAAGGATCTCCTCGGTGAAGCGGCGGGTCAGGCGTTCGAGTTCCGCCTGCGACAGGGTCGAGGGGTCAACCGCCACGCCGCCCTTGGCCCCGCCGAAGGGCAAATTCATGATGCCGCATTTCCACGACATCCACATCGCCAGGGCGACGACCTCGCCCAGATCGACGCTGGGATGAAAGCGCAGGCCGCCCTTGGAAGGGCCGCTGGTCAGCGAGTGCTGCACGCGGAAGCCGAGAAAGTTTTCGGTGTTGCCGGTGTCGCGGCGGATCGGCACGCTGACGATCATCGATCGTTTGGGTTCGGATAGACGGATCAAGACACCGTGATCGATATCGACATGGTCGGAAACCATGCGCAATTGTTCGATCGCCATGCGGTAAGTCGGCGAATCGAACGGAGACGTGGGCACGTGCGGCTGCCCATTCGTTTTAATCACGGAGAGGCTCCTTCGGATTGGGAGAGGTATCCATCCTGAAAATCAATTGCCGGACCCACAGCCTGCTTCATTTCGTGATCAGGTCGGCCGTGGGTCCGGCTGTTATCATCCTATCATGCCCGCCGCCGACCCGAGCGAATGAGGGTTTATGAACGAAAGCACGTCGGTTGCCAATCCCAACTTGCCGAAACGGCGATTGATCATCGGCTGCGGCTTTCTTGGGCGGCAAATCGCGGCCGGATGGCTGGCCGGCGGCGATCGGGTTTTCGCCACGACACGCCATCGCGAGGTCGACCTGCAATCGCTGGGCATTGTTCCCATTCGAGCCGACGCGACCGACGCCGCCGGCATCCCGAAATTGCCGGATTGCGACACGGTCGTTTACAGCGTGGGATTTGACCGGACCGCCGGCCATTCGATGCGTGACGTTTATGTTCGCGGACTAGCCAATCTGCTGGCTGCCATGCCGGCTGGCGGAACCCTAATTTACGTAAGCAGCACCGGCGTGTATGGCGACGCGGCCGGCGGCTGGGTGGACGAGACGACCGCGGTAAACCCCACCGACGAATCGGGGCGGATCGTGTGCGAGGCGGAGGAACTGTTGCATTCTGAAAGACCTGAGGCGATCATTTTGCGATTCGCGGGAATTTACGGCCCCGGGCGGCTATTGCGGCGAATCGACGCGACAATGCGCGGTGCGCCGATCGCGGGCGACCCCGATACCTGGCTCAACTTGATCCATGTCAAGGATGGCGCCGCCGCCGTGCTGGCCGCCGCCAAACGGGGAGAGCCGAGCCAGATCTACAATATCTGCGATGGCGCGCCGGTCCGCCGTGGTGATTTCTTTGCGGAGTTGGCCAGGCAGCTCGGAGCGCCGCCGCCGAGATTTGACGGGACGGCTGGACGAGCGCGGGGGAATCGACGGATCTCGAACGCCAAGATGCGGAAAGAGCTGGGCCTGCCCTTGACATATCCGAGTTTTCGTGACGGACTCGCCGCGATCTGATCGAGCCGTCGGAGCCGGCATCGCGCGGCTTAATATGCCATCTTGGCTGGCGAGAAAATCGTTCTGGGCGTGCAACCACAATACACGACACGGATAGGCATGGTTCAAACAAGGGTGGCAGTTTTCGTGGGACAGGATTCCAATCCTGTCGGCGTTTCCAAGACAAGATTGGAATCCTGTCCCACGAAATCGCTACCCGGTTGCAATCGTTTTTGAACCATGCCCACGGATAGGGTGGTAAAAAGTCGCATCTTACTGAGGCACAATAAGTTGTGTCGTTTTATGGTTTTAAAGCGCCCTCAAAAGGAGTCGGGGGAGGCGGGGAGGCGGGGAGGCGGGCGCCCTGACGGCCTTAGCGTCTTCTGCAGGTAAAATCGCATATTTCGCAGATCTTCGGGCGTGCGCCCTCTGTCTCAGGGCGCCTTTGGTTACCGCCGCGTCGCCAGCATTTGGGCAAAAAGGAAAATGCAAGGAAGGTCCGGGCTCAGCCGCGGTTTTTTATCCGATTTTGGGACTCGAACCATCTGATCGACCGATGCCCGGCCATCAGTCCTTCTGAAATCGCGTAAGTCCGTCCGGTGAAAGAATTTCGCGAGCCTTGGTCATGTCAAACGAGGTTGGCAGGTCCTCTTGTCCCATATAAGTTAACGAGTAGGATGTCGTTTCGTACTGAATTTAACGGATCGAAGGCCGGCGCGCCCTGAGATACCCAAAATGCTATTTGCCTTGGCGATGCCTTTTTTGACTCTCTTTGCCGACGACCCGGCGCCGCAGCAAGCCGGCGACCCGGGATTGGTCAGCATGATCCCGCTGCTGTTGATCGGCGGCGGCATGATCTTTTTCATGATGATGACCTCGCGGCGTCAGCGCAATCAGCAACAGAATCTGTTGTCCAATCTGAAGCGCAACGACAAGGTCATCACCAACGCCGGCATCATCGGCGTGGTGGTCGATGTTCGCGACAAAAAGGACGACGACATCAAGGAGGAGGAACTCGTTCTGCGCGTTGATGAAAATACCAACACGCGAATGCGGGTGCTGAAAAGCAGCATCGCGCGCGTGATTTCTCCACAGTCGGCCGCTTCGGCGGACAAAAAATAACTCCCCGGCGTTTGTTATTCGGCGCTGAGTCACTCGCGACTCGTTGAACCAATCCCGGCAAGGCCGCCGGGAGGAACGAATTCGGAAAGTTTGCCATGCATCAATTCTTGATTGGATTGGAAATCGTTGCGGTGGTCGCGTTTTTCGCGGCGGTCGTTTATGGCTCGCGCCGCAGTGCGTCGAACCTGTACTGGAAATGCCTGATCTGCGTGACCGCGATCATCGCGGGGGTGTTCATCGTCACGCCCGCCGTAGTCCGCTACCGGCAGGGCACGGGCGGATTCAAGCTCGGCGTGGACCTGGTCGGCGGCACCATTCTCGTTTACGAAATCGATCCCGACAAGAAGCTGAAGGAAGGCTACAAGCCCGAACAGTTGGCCGCCGCGCTCGAGCGCCGCATCGATCCCAACGACTTGTACAACGTGACGATCCGACCGGTCGGCGATTCACGCGTCGAGATCATTCTTCCCACTGGCGGTGCGCGCCAGGCGGAGAAGGCCGAAGAAACCTGGCAGGCCGTGGTGGCCCAGGTGGAAGCCAAGTATCAGGACCAACTCGGCGGCGCAACGCTCAGCGTGAGCCGCGGGCAGGTCGAGCGGTTGGCCAACGACGTCGTGACCAAGAGCGAATCGTTCCAGTGGCAACAGCTGATCGCCCAGGCGAAAACGAAGTACCCGAAACTGGACGCCAGCAAGGAGGCGAAGCTCGAGGAGATCGGCGTCGGCAAGGTCAATGAATTCGCCGACGCCCTGGTAAAATTCGGTGACGCCAAGCGCGACGATGCCCGGAGCTTCATCAAGGACTCGTACAAACCGCTGCAGGAAGCGGACGTTTTGGACGCCATCAAAACGGTTTACGGCAATGACACCCAACGCCGCGACGTGACCGGCGAGGAAGTCGAAAAGATCAAGGCCAAGATCCGCCAGGTCGGCAGTCTCGAATTCCGGGTGCTGGCCAATCAAGTGGACGACAAGGCCGTCTTCGACGCGGTCAAGAAGATGTACAACTCTCCGGACAAGCCGGAGGATTTCAAGCAGGAACTGGAACGGCGGGCGAAACTCGGCCAATTGCCGCCGGAGCCCGAATCGGAAGACAAGCAGCACAATCTCTGGCCGACCACGCGCGACGAACTGGGCCCGGCCTCGTATTCGTGGGTTGAGATGGGGCGTCAGGAACGCCTGCAGATGGGCCTGAACAATGCCAGCGAGGGAACCACAACCGGCAACTGGGGCACGATGGCCAACGCCCGAAAGCAAGGCCACGTCGAAGTGCTCGGCGCCGGGCAAATCCTCATTTACAGCCGCCGCTGCACAAATCAAAAGCTAGCGGCCGGCGACGCCGAACGAAAGAAATACGAATACTTCATTCTCACGCGCGATCCCGAGATCGATCCGGACAATCCCAAGGAACGCATGAGCGTCACCGGCCAGGATCTGGTCAGTGCTCGGGATGACGTCAATCCGCGGGGCGAATTGGCGGTGGCCTTTGGGTTCAACAGCCGGGGCGCTTGCCGGTTTGCCGACCTGACCACCAAGAACAAGCCGACGGGCGAATTCCATCGCCAGCTGGCGATCATTCTGGACGACCAAATCGAATCGGCGCCGACCGTGCGCGAACCGATCACCGGCGGCACCGGCCAGATCACCGGCCGCTACACCAAGGAAGATGTCGATCAATTGGTCGGCATTCTTCGCTCCGGCGCTGCCGGCCACGCTGAAGCCGCTGCCGGTGAGCGAAAACACGATCGGACCGACGCTGGGCCAAGACACAATCGACTCCGGCCTCTTGGCGGTGGAGTTGGCGTTCGGGGCGATCTTGATCTTCATGTGCATCTATTACCGCTTCGCCGGCTTCGTCGCCAGTACCGCGCTGCTGGTCAACTTGCTGCTGACCGTTGCGTTTATGGTGTTCGTGAATGCTACATTCACGCTTCCTGGCCTTGCGGGGTTGGTGCTCATGCTGGGCATGGCGGTCGACGCCAACGTGCTCATTTACGAGCGCTTGCGCGAGGAACGCGACAAGGGCGCGAACCTGATCACGGCATTGCGCAACGGCTACGATCGCGCCCTGCCCGCCATCATCGACACGCACCTGACCTCAATCTTCACCGCGATCGTGCTTTACGTCGTGGGCAACGACCAGTTGAAAGGCTTCGGCATTTCGCTGGCGGCCGGCCTGGTGATCAGCTTGTTTACCTCGCTGGTGATGACCCATACCATCTTCGATTTGTGGGTGAAGCTTGGCTGGTTGAAAAAGCTCAGCATGTTCCGCTTCTTCAGCAAGCCGAACATCGACTTCATGCGGATTCGCTACTACTGGTTCACCGCCACACTGTTCCTGACGCTCGTCGGCATCAGCGTGTTCCTGCTCCGCGGGCCGTCCGGACTCAACATCGATTTCGTCGGCGGCACCGCCTTCAGTGGCCAACTGAAAGAAGGCCAGGCCAAGACCTCGAGCGAACTTCGCGATCTTCTCAGCGAGAAGCGGCAAAAGACGCTGCTGTCGGTCAAGGACGTGAAACAGACCGACAGCGAGGGCCGCGTCTTCCAGATCACCTACGCCGACGGCCAGACGCAGAAGGTCGTACTGGCCAACCGCGCGGACAGCGCCACGGAAAAGCAGGTTGATCGCAAGGCCGGCCAGGTCGATCAAAAGAACAAGGACATCGAGGACGTTTCGCGCCAGTTGCAATCGTCCGCGCGGCAATCGAGCCGCGAGAAACTCGAGGCGCAGAAGAAGAACCTGGAAAACGATCGGACGCAGTTGCAGAGCGAACTGACTCAGTTGAAGTCCAGCCTCGATCCGCAGATTCGCGCCGAGCGCGAGCAAAACGTCAAGGAGTGCGCCGAAAACCTGCCGGACTGGTCCGTCGAGCAAATTTTCCTCAGCAGCGAGAGGAATGAGAACGGCGCGAGCCGGTTCTTCACGATCCGCACCACGGAGAAGGAACGGGATCTGGTGCATGTGACGATCAACCGCCTGTTGCGGGATGACAACGGGGCGCCACTGCAGAAGCAAGTGACCCTCGATCGTTACGACGCGAAGGGCCGCCGCGTGACGATGCATTTCAGCGATTATGCTTCGCCGGGGTTTGTCAAGGTGCTGCTGGTTCGCGAGTTCAATTCGCTGGGCATCAACGATCCGGTGTTTGACACGCACGGCGAAGGGCAGGAAAAGGGCGGCCGTTACAAAGAAATCTCGGCCGATTTCGGTTCGCCGTCGTTTGCCGGCTTGACCGACGCGCAACTGAAGAACGTCATGACCGCGACGCAAAAGGAGTTTGGCGACCGGCCGCAGCCCGAGCGGTTGGAGAACTTCGACGCGCAGTTGGCCGCCGACACGCAGCGGACCGCGATGTACGCCATCATCGCCAGTTGGGCGGCGATTCTGCTGTTCCTGTGGTTCCGGTTCGGCTCGTGGACGTTCGGCGCCGCCGCGGTACTGTGCCTGATTCACGACTTGTTCTTCACCCTGGGAACGATCGCCTTCTGCCATTATCTGGTCGTGTGGATTCCCGGCTTGGCAAGCTTCCTGAAGCTGGAAGACTTCAAGATCGACCTACCGGCGGTCGCCGCCTTGCTCACCTTGGTCGGATACTCGGTCAATGACACCATTGTCGTCTTCGACCGCATTCGCGAGGTGCGCGGCAAGAACCCCGCGCTCACGCCGCAGATGATCAATGACAGCATCAATCAGACCCTCAGCCGGACCTTGTTGGCGTCGTTGGCCACCTGGCTAGTGGTGTTTGTGCTGTACATGACCGGCGGCGAGGGCGTGCACCTGTTTGCCTTCGTGATGGTCGTGGGCGTGATTGTCGGAACCTACAGTTCCATCTACATCGCCAGTCCGCTGCTGTTGATCTTTGGCGAGGGCCGCCGACACGCCAAGAAGTCGATCGCGGCGACTCGACCGGCCCCCGCGCCGACCACGGTCTGACCTCTCACCTCTCTCGGGCAACGTCGAGGCGCTCGCCGCGCAAAACCAATCGCCGGCGAGCGCGGCCCGCTCAAGCCACGCCTGTGGGGAAATCCAGACGCCATGGCCAGACACTTCAAAATGGACTTGAGCAACCCGGTCACCGGGCACATCCGCAAAGATTTTGTCCGCCTGTATTCCGATCAAACCGTCGGCGAAGCGCTGGAATCGCTCCGCGCAGACGCCCTCCGGTCGAATCGTTTATTTTTACGTCGTCGATCGCAGCGAGCGGCTGGAAGGGGTGATTTCGTCTCGGCAGTTGCTGATGAGCCCCGCCGATCAGCCCCTCGCGGAACTGATGGACCGGCAAGTGATCGCCATGCCGGCGGACGCGACGGTTCGGGACGCGAGCGAGCTATTCATTCAGCACCGGCTGTTGGCCTTCCCGGTCATTAACGAGCAACGGCAGGTTTTAGGGGTCGTTGACCTCGATTTGTATTCCGACGACGCCGGCCGACTCCGCCGCATTGAACCGATCGATCGTTGGCTGCGGCCGGCCGTTCGATTCATGCAAATTGAGTCGTCCAGCGGCATCGTCCTGCTGCTTTGCGCCGCGATCGCGATCGTGCTGGCCAACTCGCCGTGGGCGGCGGCCGTGGAGGCCTTCTGGGAAACCCCGATCGGCTTTTCGATTGCCGGCTTTCAGGTTCGCGAGTCATTGGCCCACTGCATCAATGACGGTTTGATGCCGCTGTTCTTTTTCGTCGTCGGCTTGGAAATCAAACGGGAACTGGTGTCCGGCGAATTGAGCGATCGCCGCAAGGCCATGCTGCCGGTGATCGCGGCGCTGGGCGGCATGGTCGTGCCCGCCCTGATCTTTCTGATGATTCAATGGGGCAAACCCACGGTGGTCGGCTGGGGGGTGCCGATGGCCACGGACATCGCCTTCGTCGTCGGGTTTCTGGCGTTGTTGGGCCCACGCGTGCCGCCGGGGCTCAAGATCATGCTCCTGTCGTTGGCGGTCGCCGACGATCTGGGCGCGGCGGTCGTGATCGCCGTCGCCTACACGGGCAAACTTTCGGTCCCGTTCTTCGTCGCGGCCGCCGTCGGCTTCGGGCTCATCATCTTCTTGCGGCAGATCGGCGTCCGGCAGGTGCCCATTTACGTCATGCTGGGGATCGCGATTTGTTTTAGTTTTCTGCAGGCGGGGGTGCATCCCACCGTCGCGGGTGCGGCCCTGGGACTGCTGACGCCGGCGCGACCGCGGTTGGGCGATCGCGTGCCGCTGAACGTGGTGGCGGACATGTTTAAGCGGCTGGGCGGCGGCTCGAGCGATTCCGATTTCGAACACCGCAACGAGGCGATTTCTCCGCTCGAACGGCTCGAGCGCGACCTGCATCCCTGGGTCGCCTTTATCATCATGCCGTTATTTGCCCTGGCCAACGCCGGGGTTCACCTAAAACTGGGCGCCCTGACCCATCCGCTGGCGATCGCCGTCGCGCTCGGGCTCGTCGTTGGCAAGCCAGCCGGGATCATGCTTTTCAGTTGGGCGTCGGTCCGCGCTCGCCTGACGCGGCTGCCACACGGCGTCAACTGGGTGGTCCTTCTCGGCGCGGGCTCATTGGCCGGCATCGGCTTTACCATGTCGCTGTTCATCGCGGGGCTGGCGTTCCGGGGCATCGACGCCGACGAGGCCAAGAGCGGCATTTTGGTCGGCTCGACGATCAGCGCCATTCTGGGCTCGGCGTTCTTAACCGTGGCGCTTCCACGGAAGCCGCGCGTCATAATCCGCACATTCCGAACATTCGCGACAGCCGCCAAACTTTCGTGCCCCCGGCGAGGGCGGCGAGCTCCGTGATTCAACAGGCTGCTTGAAGTAAGATGATAATGTCGCGTGCAAGCGCACTCACTCGTCATTTGGCTCGGTTGGAGCTTTCATGCTGGTCGGCGTGCCTCGAGAAACCATTCCGGATGAGCGGCGCGTGGCGCTGGTTCCCGAACTCGCCGCCTCGCTGAAAAAGGCCGGCTTCGAAGTCGCCATTGAACCCTCGGCCGGCGCGCTGGCTGGTTTTCCCGATTCCGCGTATGAGTTGGTCGGAGCGAGGCTGGAGCCGAATGTCATCTCCCTCGCGGACGTGCTCTTGAAGGTTCGCGCCCGTCGCTGGATGAGGCCGCACGCATCAAGTCCGGGGCCACGCTGATCGGCAATCTCGCCGCGGGCGGCAACTCCGAAATGTTGCAAGCTCTGGCGGCGCGAAATATTTCGGCGTTCGCGATGGAACGGATGCCGCGAATCACGCGCTCAGCCGATGGACTCGCTCAGCGCGATGAGCACTGTAGCCGGCTACAAGGCGGCCCTGATCGCCGCCAATCGCCTACCGAAGTTTTTCCCCTTGCTGATGACGGCAGCGGGTACAATCACGCCCGCGCGGGTGTTGGTGATCGGCGCGGGAGTCGCTGGCCTTCAGGCGATCGGCACCGCCCGCCGACTCGGCGCGGTGGTCGAGGCCTACGACACGCGGCCTGCCGTCAAGGAGCAGGTGGAAAGCCTGGGCGCCAAATTCGTGGAACTGGGATTGGAAGCCAAGGATGCGGAAACAAAGGGCGGCTACGCCCAGGCGCAAGACGAGGAGTTTTACCGGCGACAGCGTGAAGCATTGGGCCAGCGCTGGCGCGAGCCGACGCCGTGATCACCACCGCACTGGTGCCGGGCCAACGCGCCCCGCTCTTGATCACCGAGGAAGCGGTTCAAGCCATGCGGCCCGGCTCGGTGATCGTCGATCTGGCCGCGGAGCAGGGCGGCAACTGCGCCGTCACCAAGGCCGGCGAAGAGGTGAATCATCGTGGGGTGCTGGTTCTAGGTCCGGTGAATCTACCCGCTTCGATGCCGTTCCACGCCAGCCAGATGTATGCCCGCACGGTCGTGAATTATCTGTTGCACCTGATCCGCGATGGTTCAATCAAGATCGATCTCAATGACGAACTGACGCGCGGGCCGCTGGTGACGCACGACGGAAAAGTGTTGGTTTGAGGAACGCTCCGCCATGGCCGATTCGAGCAATTTGGAGCTGAGCCTTTACATTTTCATGCTGGCCGGGTTTCTCGGTTTTCGCATCATCTCGCGCGTGCCGCCGCTCTTGCACACGCCGCTCATGTCGGCGACGAACGCGATGTCCGGCATCTCCCTGATCGGCTCGATCGTGGTCGCCGGTTCGCAATACAGCCGGTTGAGCACAACGCTCGGCTTCATCGCCGTCTGTTGCTCGGCGACCAACGTGTTCGGCGGCTTTCTCATCACCGACCGCATGCTCAAAATGTTCCGCACGCAGCGCGGACAACAAAACCAGTGGTGGCCGGTCTGGCTGGGCGCCGGTGTGCTAACTGCGATTTTCGCGCTTGCGCTTTGGCTGGTGGAATTCCGCGGCGTGAAGGCTCACGAGGTGCTCCGATATCTTTACATCCTCTCCGCCGCGCTGTTCATCCTCGGTTTGACCGGGCTGACATCTCCGCGTTCGGCGCACCAAGGAATGTTGCTGGCTGCCTCGGGCATGATCGTAGCCATCGGCGGCACCATGTTCCACGAAGACATCAAGAACTACGTTTGGATCGGTCTCGGATTGATTATCGGCGCGATCGTCGGCGGCAGCATGGGATTGGGAATTCCGATGACCGTGGTGCCGCAGCGAACCGCCCTTTCCACCGCCCTCGGCGCGCTGGCCGCGACGCTCGTGGGCATTTCCGAATATGTCCGCCATCAAGAACATCTGGACTCGATCACGATGACGCCGCTCGGATTCGAAGTGATCATTGGCGGATTGACCGTGACGGGGAGCCTGATCGCGGCGGCGAAACTGCACGAGCTTCTGCCCGGCGCACCGATCATCTACAAGGGTCAAAACATCGCCAGCATGTCGCTGGTCGCCGTCATCGCCATTGGCTTTGTAACGCTCATCATCGCGCCGACAATGGGCTGGCTGTTTGCGCTGACCGTCGTGCTGGCGGTGATTCTCGGATTCCTGTTGGTAATGCCGATCGGCGCCGCCGACATGCCGGTGGTGATCACGCTGCTCAATTCGTATGCGGGGCTGGCCGACGCCGCCATGGGATTCGTCTTGCTCAATCGCATTCAGATCATCACCGGTTCGCTTGACGGTACATCGGGCTTTCTACTTTCCCTCCTCATGTGCCGGGCGATGAACCGCTCGGCGTTCAACGTGCTTTTCGGCGCGTTCGGCGCACCGCAGCCAAAGGATAAGAAAGCCACGGAAGCGAAGGGAATCGTCCGCAGCATCACCGCCGAGGAACTCGCAGTCCTGTTCGAAGGAGCGCATCTCGTGATCATCGTGCCCGGCTATGGCATGGCAGTCGCCCAGGCACAGCACGCCGTCAGCGATCTGGCCAAACTGCTCATGAAGCGCGGCGTGGAAGTGAAATACGCGATTCACCCCGTGGCCGGCCGCATGCCCGGGCATATGAACGTACTCTTGGCCGAGGCCAACGTGCCTTACGATCAGCTTTACGAAATGGAGCAGATCAATCCGTACTTCGCCGAGGCCGATGTCGCGCTCGTGGTTGGGGCCAACGACGTGACCAACCCCGCGGCGAAACACGACAAGTCGAGCCCGCTTTACGGCATGCCAATTCTGGAGGTCGACCGGGCTCGATCAATCATCGTCATGAAGCGCAGCATGCGGCCGGGCTTCGCCGGGGTGGACAACGAGCTTTACTACAACCCGAAATGCATGATGCTCTTTGGCGACGCCAAGGAGAGTTTGAACAAGCTCTTCGCGGCGATGAAGGATTGACGCTGAAGGTGAAAGGCGAGCTGTTTCATTTCGGTCACATCGAAAAGAACGGCACCGGCACCAGGAAGGCGTGTTGTTCGTATAAGCTCCAGAGGCCGTTCCAACTCGTGAATTGCGTGAAATAAACGATGAGCACGTAGAAGCCGGCGACCGGAAGCAGCGGCATGCGGCCAGTCCAGCGAAAGAACCAGTGGCGTGGCTCGGGGCGGCGCAGGCCAGCCGGTTCGCGCGGCCCATCGCCCAGCCGGTCGCCCAGCGGGCCGGAAAAATGAAGGCGATGAAGACCAAGCTGGGCAGCCATTCCGCCTCGCGCGGCACGATCTGAATCTTGAGCAGGTAGAGCGGCAGGGCAAACAGCAGCGTAATGATGAAGGCGAAGGTGAAGGCCCAGGGCGCCCGGCGATAATCGCGCCGCGCCGCCAGGACGTTGAACCCCTCGCGCAGGCGGTTAGTCGTTGCCACGCGCATTTGTAGGATCGGCAAATACAGCAGCACAATCGTCAAGAGAAAGGCGCCGACGAAGCCGAGCAGCGATGCAACGCCCGAATTTCCACGGCTGCCGAGCGCCAGGAGCGTGATCGGAATCACTAGCCAGGCCGCCGCGGCGACAAAGCCGCGAAAGCCGAGCATGAAATAATAGGGCAGACGCAACTTCACCAGCGTATCCCATACTGCGTCGCGAGCCTTGGTGTAATAGTTCCCTTGATAAATTCGCACGCCCAGCCAGATCAGATTAAAGGGCGAAATAAAGTGTCGAAACTTTCCACCCAGCGCACACGCCGACGCCACGTGGATGAAGGTCAGACAAATCAGAATCAAAAGACCGACGCGCCACGCCGCGGCGGCGCGGCTGCCCGGATCAATGATCTGCACGACTTGGCGAAGCCGGCGATGATCCGGGCCGGCCAGAGAAACAGCCAACTCATCGCGACGATCACGCCGAGCCGCGACGCGATTCTGACGCCGATGAAACCGTCGCGCAGGCCGACCCGTCCGGCCGATGCGGCCAGACGATTCGAGCAAGTAGCCGAGGCTCAACAGATTCAAGATCGGCAGCGAGGCGAGAATCGCCAGGCCGAGAACAAGTGAAACGATCCCAAAGACCCACCAGAACGCAGAGTTCAACGCGAGAACCGCGCGAATCGGCCAGGACCACTTCTCAGATTGCCGTGTGGGACTGAGTTCGGCGTATGGAATCGAAATTCCGGAATCCGAAGCCGCCGCGATTACCTCCATCGTCTCGGCGGCAACGACTTCGAGCGGCGCGGACGCTTCGTCGATCAGGACGGCGCGGCCGACAGGTCGTTTCGAGTCCGTAGTGGCCATTCGACTCATGTCAGATATTACCTGATTCGTTCGAAGCGGTTTCAAATTGTCGTGCGTCGAACGCGAAGCACTAGTATCGAGAACTGAATTGTCCGCATTCCGCCATTCCTGAAACCGCTTGCTCATTCACAAGGTAAACTACCATAGAATCGTTTCCGAATCCGGTGCGACATCATGAGCTTGCTAAAAAACGTCTTGTTCATCGGGCTGGTGTTGGGCGGCGGCACGGCGTTGGTGGCGAACCTGATGCCGCCACGCGAGATGACGCCGATCACCTCGTACGATGCCGATGCGTATCGCCAGCCCGACTTTCGCGCCGCCGTCGAGCGCGTGGATGAGTCATTCCAGCGGCAGTGGGCGTCCGAGCAGATTAAGCCGACGCAGCCAGCGTTGGATTTGCAGATTGCCCGCCGGCTGTCGCTGGGCTTGATGGGCATGGCGCCGTCACTTGAGGAGATTCGCCAGATCGAATCGCTGCCGCATGAAGAACGAATGCCGTGGTGGATCGATCACATTTTGCAGGATCGGCGCTTCGCCGACTATCTGGCCGAGCGATTGGCTCGGGCATTTGTCGGCACCGAGGATGGCCCATTTATCTTTTTTCGCCGCCGGCGATTCGTGACCTGGCTCGAAGACAGCATTGTCAAAAATCGGCCATACGATGAAATTGTCCGCGATCTGATCGACGACAGTGGGTTGTGGACCGACAAACCTGCCACCAACTTCGTTAGCGTCACCTGCCAGCAGGACAATAAGAATCAGCCCGACCCAGTGCGGCTGGCCGGCCGCGTGACGCGGGCGTTTCTCGGACTTCGATTGGACTGCGCCCAGTGCCACAACCACCCATTCGCCGACTGGAAGCAATCGGACTTTGAGGGGTTTTCCGCCTACTTCGGGCAGACGCATGTCGGCTTCAAGGGGATTCAGGACATTGGCGGCGGCGAATACCAGGTGAAGGACCGCAAGACGGAGGAGAAGCGAACCGTTTCGCCGCACGTGCCGTTCGCCTCAGAATTGCTGCCCGAACAGGGCTCGCGCCGCCAGCAATTGGCGGCTTGGGTGACGAATCCGAAGAACCCGTTCTTTGCCCGCGAAGCTGTCAATCGGATCTGGGCGATCATGTTCGGCAAGCCGATGGTTGAAACGATCGACAATTTGGAATCCGACAGTCCGCCACCCGCCGCGATGCAAATCCTGGCCGATGAATTCGTGGCCCATCGATTCGACCTGCGCCACCTGATTCGCGTGATCGCGAACTCCCAAGTGTTCCAACTCGACAGCGCCGGCGATCGCGACATTGCCGACGCCGATATCAAGAATTGGGCCGTTTTCCCAATGACGCGCTTGCGGCCAGAGCAAGTCGCCGGCAGCGTTTTTCAAGCCGGCTCTGTGGCGACAATCGACGCCCAGTCGCACATCCTGATCCGACTCATGCGCTACGGCCAACTCAACGAATTCGTCACGCGCTATGGCGACAGCGGCGAGGATGAATTCGACGGCCGCGGCGGAACCATCCCGCAGCGCCTGTTAATGATGAACGGCAAGATGCCGTACGATCAGATCAAGAACAATCCGTTCAACGCCTCGACCCGAATCGTCATGATGGCGAAGGACGACGCGAAGGCGATCGAAGTGACCTATTTGACTGTGTTGACGCGACGGCCCTCGCAGGCGGAGTTGGATTATTTCGTTACCGAGTTGGCGGATCACAGCGTCAGCCGCGCTCAGAAGCTCGAAGACATCTATTGGGCGCTGACGAATTCGACGGAGTTCTCATGGAACCACTAATTCGGTAGTGGCGGCATCTTGCCGCCGAAAATTTTGTAGTTCGCATCGGTGGGCCTCGACCTCGCTTCACAGCTCGATCTCGACCCATCCTACAAAATCATTTTGAGAGTTCGGCTATGAGCGATTCATTCAATCGACGGGGCTTTCTGCAACTCGCTGGTCTAGCGGGCGCCACTTGGCTGACGCCCGTGAGCCACATGCTGGCGCGTGCCGCGGAGCAGCCTGGCAAATCGAAAGGCTTGGCGCAATCGATCATCGTGCTTTGGCTGCAGGGCGGGCCGAGCCAATTGGAAACGTTTGACCCGCACCCGGGGACGCGCATCGCCGGCGGCAGCGGCGCGATCGACACTGCATTAAAAGGCGTCCAACTTGCGCCCGGCCTGGACCAGGTGGCCGCGGAGATGGGTTCAATCTCGCTCATTCGCTCGATGGTCAGCAAAGAAGGCGATCACGAGCGCGGCACGTATACGATGAAAACCGGCTTCCGCCCGGACCCGACGGTGGTGCATCCCTCGATCGGGGCCATTTGCTGCCATGAGTTGCCGGTCGGCGGCACCGAGATTCCGCGGCATGTCAGCATCCTTTCCGGTCAATGGCCGGCGAAGGGGGGCTTCCTCGGCGATCAGTACAACGCCTTCCGGACCGACGATCCCGCCGGCCCGGTGCCGGACACCAAGTCGTTTGTCGATGCCAAGCGCGATGAACGCCGGCTGCGCGATCTCGATGTTGTCGAGAGTGCGTTCGCCAAGGGCCGGCAGAAACAAGTGGAAGGGACGCTGCACCGCAAGACCATCGCCGATGCCCGCAAGATGATGAGTTCGGAGCAACTCAAGGCCTTTGACGTGTCGAAAGAGCCATTATCGGTTCGGCGAATGTATGGCGAGACGCCGTTTGGCCGCGGCTGCCTGGCGGCTCGACGACTGATCGAGGTCGGCGTACGTTGCGTCGAAGTCACGCTTTCCGGTTGGGATACGCACGCCAATAATCACTCGATCGTTAGCGATAATCTGAAGACTCTGGACCCCGCGTTCGCCGCGCTCATCCGCGATCTTCGCGAGCACAAGTTGCTTGGCCAAACCGTGGTCTTGTGCGCCGGCGAATTCGGCCGCACACCCGCAATCAATCCCGCCGGCGGCCGCGATCACTGGCCCACCGGCTTTAGTGTCGCACTGACCGGCGGCGGCATCCGAGCCGGCCAGGTCATCGGCGCAACTGATCCGGAGGGCAAGCCCGAACCCGCCAAGCCCGCCACCGTGGGCGATCTGCACGCGACCATTCTCACCGCCGTGGGCATCAACCCCGGCAAGACGATGCAGACGCCGATCGGCCGCACGGTGAAACTGGCCGAGGGGAAGCCGATCGAGGGCTTGATCGACCGACGGGGTTAAGCGAGTATGATGATTGATAGATCGCCAGTCGTGGCTGTTAGGGTGCCTCATGACTCGACTCATCGTCAACTCACGCGTCGGCGCCGACGGAATACTCCATCTCAACGTGCCGATGGGGTCCGCGGGTGCTGATCAAGAGGTGCAGGTTACAATCGAACCCGCGCCTCGGCGAATAACGTCGCGGGATGAATGGCTTCGGTTCCTGGACTCAGTTGCCGGAAAATGGCAGGGCGACCTAAAGCGTCCCGAGCAAGGTGAATTCGAGCGGCGTGAGGCAATGCCGTGAGTTTTCTGCTCGACACCAATGCATGGATCGCATTCATCCGACAAAAAGATGCGACACTCATTCAGCGACTTCAACAGGCGAACGCCACCCACATCAATTTGTGTTCGGTCGTGTTGGCGGAACTCTGGTACGGAGCCGCACATAGTAGTCCTACACACCAGGCCGCGAACTTCGCGTTGATCGCTCAACTTCGCCAACAGTTTGTCTCGCTTCATTTCGATGATCATGCTGCCGAGGAATACGGCCGGATTCGCGCTCACCTGGCGGCACATGGCGCCATGATTGGGCCAAATGACCTAATGATCGCTTCGATCGCCTTGGCAAATGGTTTGGCCTTGGTTACTCACAATACCGTGGAATTCAGCCGCGTTCCCGGCCTGCAACTCGAAGACTGGCAAACGCCCTGATATTGCTTCCTCGATCCGTTGCGCAAACCAGACCGAGGGGTCATCGAGTAGCTGCGGTGAGCTCGGCTGTTAACTGATTATGAGTCTGCACTTTTGGACAATGCGTCCGAGTAATGATCGAATTCACCGGTTTCCGAGATGTATTCGGTCTTGCTGTAATCGGCGACAACTTCGAGCACGTATGTCCGCGTGTTGTCGGGCTCGATTTTTTCCAGTTGATCTCCAGCGTCGTCCAAATTGTCAGCGACGGCGACCACCTGTCCATTTGCGATCCCGACGAACTTGCCCACATAGGGATGCTGCGGATTCTCCTTCACTTCCATGTTGATTTTTTCGGCGAGTTCGCGGTTGCGTTCGAAGATGGGAGTTGAGATCATGGCCGATTCCCCGGATTCGAATGGCGGAATTTATTCGTGATGATAGCTCGCGAGGCGTCATGATGACAACAATGATTGTCCTCTCTTTGTTGCGATCCTTCAAAACTCCGCGGCGCCCGGCGTACGCGGGAAGGGGATCACGTCGCGGATGTTGGCCATGCCGCTCAAGAACAGAATCGTTCGTTCCAGCCCCAGGCCGAAGCCCGAGTGCGGGACGGTGCCGTAGCGGCGGAGGTCGAGATACCACTGATAGGCGTGCGGATCGAGGCCTTGCTCCTTCATACGGCTTCCAGCACGTCGAGGCGTTCCTCGCGCTGGCTGCCGCCGATGATCTCGCCGACGCCGGGCACCAGCACGTCCATCGCCCGTACGGTTTTGCCGTCGTCGTTGACGCGCATGTAGAACGGCTTGAGCGTTCGCGGATAGTCGTAAAGGATCACCGGGCTCTTGAAGTGCTTCTCGGTGAGGATAGCGCTCGTGCTCGCGATTGCAAATCCTTGCCCCACGCCGACCGGGAATTCCCACGTCTGTCCGGACTTCATCGAGAATATCGACCGCCTCGGTGTAGGAGACGCGCATGAAACGGATTGTTCGAGCACGTTCTCCAGGCGGCCGATCACTTCCTTATCGATGCGCTCGGCGAAGAACTTCATGTCCTCGGCGCAGTGCTCCAGCGCGTCGTCGATGATGCGCTTGAGGAACGCCTCGGCGAGGTCCATGTTGTCGTGCAGGTCGTAAAAGGCCATCTCCGGTTCGATCATCCAGAACTCGGCGAGGTGCCGCGGCGTGTTCGAGTTCTCCGCGCGGAACGTCGGGCCGAAGGTGTAAACCTTGCCCAGCGAGCAGGCGAACGCCTCCACCTGCAAGTTGGCCGCTGACGGTCAGGTAGGCCGGCTTGTGGAAGAAGTCCTTCGTGAAGTCGATCACCTCGCCCTCTGCCTTCGCGGCGGTTTCTCCGCATCGAGCGTCGTCACGCGGAAGAGCTCGCCGGCGCCTTCGCAATCGCTGGCGGTGATGATCGGCGTGTGGATGTAAAGGAAGCCGCTGCTCCTGGAAGAAATCGTGGATCGACTTCGCAGACCTGGTTTCGCAGGCGGGCGATCGCACCGAAGGTGTTGGTCCGCGGGCGCAGGTGGGCGATCGTGCGGAGGAACTCGAAGCGTATGCCCCTTCTTCTGAAGTGGGTACGTTTCGGCGTCGGCGTCGCCGACCATCTCGATCTTCGCTGGCGTGCACCTCGGTCGGCTGCCCCTTCGCGGGCGAGGCCTTCACCTCGCCTTCGATGGCGACGCTGGCGCCGGTGTGACAGATGCTTGACGACGGCTTCGTAGTTCGCCAGTTCGCCGGGGGCGACGATCTGGACGTTGCCCTGGCAGGAGCCGTCGTTGAGTTCGATGAAGCTGAAGCCGCCCTTGGAGTCGCGGCGAGTGCGCACCCAGCCGCGCAGGAGAACCTGCTTGCCGACGCCTCGGCGCAGCCTCGCATCGGAAACGCTGATCGTGTCCATAATGGATCTCAAGAAAACGAACCACAGAGTCACAGAGAGCACAGAGAAGAATCACAATACCATTCGCTTGATCCCGTGTTTCAACAGGCGAACATTGAAATTGATCAAAAGTCCCACATGTTTTCCAGTGAGTTTCAGATAGGTGAGCAACTGCACTTGATGGATTGGTTCCAGGCCGGCGATGGCCTTCAATTCGACCACCAATTGCTCCTCAATGAAAATGTCCATCACGAGGTCATCGCCAAGGTCAACTCCTTTGTAGGCGACCGGAACTCTTTGCTGTGCCTTGAATCGAATTCCACGCAGGCTCAATTCATGGCATAGCGACGTTGATAGATCGACTCCAATAGCCCAGGCCCCAAAATTCGGTGCACTTCAATGGCAGCGCCAATGATTTGTTCGGTTAGCGGGTCGCGTTCGATCATGGGCGTTCTCCAGTTAGTAATCTCGAAAATGCATTTCTCTGTGGTCTCTGTGACTCTGTGGTTCGTTTAATTCTTCTTCTCGATCTTCGCCCACGTGTCCCGCAGCGTCACCGCCCGGTTGAACACGAGCTTCCCGGGCGTCGAGTCCCTGTCGACGCAGAAGTAGCCGAGCCGCTCGAACTGGAACTGTCTGCCGACCGCCGCGTTCGGCGAGGCGTCGGCTCCAGCTTGCAGCCGGTCAGCACTTCCAGCGACTTCGGGTTCAGGTTCGCCAGGTAAGTCCTGGCCCTCGGGCACGTCGTCGGGGTCGGGCTTGGTGAACAGGTGATCGTAGAGCCGCACCTCGGCGTCGATCGGCGTGCGCGGCGGTCACCCAGTGGATCGTGCCCTTCACCTTGCGGCCGTCGGGGGCGTTGCCGCCGCGCGTGGCCGGGTCGTAGGTGCAGCGCACCTCGACCACCTCGCCGGTCTGCGGTCCTTCACCACGCCGGTGCACTTGACGAAGTAGGCGTAGCGCAGCCGCACCTCGCGGCCGGGGGCCAGCCGGAAGAAGTCCTTCGGCGGGTTCTCGCGGAAGTCGTCCTGCTCGATGTAGAGCACCTCGCGAGAACGGCACCTTCCGCGTGCCCGGCCGCGGCGTCTTCCGGGTTGTTGACCGCGTCCATCTCCTCGGTCTGGCCTTCGGGGTAGTTCTCGATCACGACCCTGCAGCGGCCGCAGCACGCCCATCACGCGCGGGGCCCTCTTGTTCAGGTCCTCGCGCAGGCGTCTTCGAGCCAGGACATGTCGATGACGCCGTCGAACTTCGAGACGCCGATGCGCTCGCAGAACTTGCGCATCGCCTCGGGCGTGTAGCCGCGGCGGCGCACGCCGCAGATCGTCGGCATCCGCGGATCGTCCCAGCCGCTGACGTGCTTCTCCTGCACCAGTTGGATCAGCTCGCCGCTTGCTCATCACCGTGTAGGTCAGGTTCAGCCGGGCGAACTCGATCTGCTGCGGGGCGTAGATGCCGATCGCTTCGATGTACCAGTCGTACAGCGGGCGGTGGTTCTCGAACTCCAGCGTGCAGATCGAGTGCGTGATCCCCTCGATCGAGTCGGACTGGCCGTGGGCGTAGTCGTACATGGGGTAGATGCACCACTTGTCGCCGGTGCGGTGATGCTCGGCGTGCAGGATGCGGTACATCACCGGGTCGCGCAGGTTGAAGTTCGGGTGGCTCATGTCGATCTTCGCCCGCAGCGTGCGCGCCCCGTCGGGGAACTCGCCGGCCTTCATGCGGCGGAACAGGTCGAGGTTCTCCTCCACCGAGCGGTCGCGATACGGGCTTTCCTTGCCGCCCTTCACGTCGCCGCGATACTTGGCGATCTCCTCGGCCGGCAGGTCGCAGACGTACGCCTTGCCCTCCTGGATGAGCTTCTCGGCCCACTCGTAGAGCTGGTCGAAATAGTCGGAGGCGTAGAACTCGCGGTCCTCCCAGTCGGCCCCGAGCCAGCGGACGTCCTCGCGGATCGAATCGACGTACTCCTGCTCTTCCTTGGTCGGGTTGGTGTCGTCGTAGCGCAGGTTGAACTTGCCGCCGTACTTCGTCGGCCAGGCCGTAGTTCAGGCAGATCGACTTGGCGTGGCCGATGTGCAGGTAGCCGTTCGGCTCCGGCGGAAAGCGGGTGTGCACGCGGCCGCCGAACCGCCCGCCGCGGTTGTGCTCCTCGATGATTTCTTGGATGAAGTTGAGCGAGCGGGCGGGATTCTCGGCGCTCTCTTTTTCCGGCGTGGCCATGGAAGTCGTCCTTTGCGTTGAATTCGTCGTAGCGACGGCATCTTGCCGCCGCGCTTCGGCGGCAAGATGCCGCCGCTACCGGTTGTCGCGCCAATGATCGTAGCGGCGGCATCTTGCCGCCGCGCGTTCGGCGGCAAGATGCCGCCGCTACCGGCTGTTGCGCTTTCATCTACGGGCTTTTTATGACATGACCCCGAACTCGCGGACTCGGTTCGCCCGGTCGCGTTCGATTTTCCCATCTCCGCGACCGCCTCCGGCAATCCCAGGTGAAACCAGGGGGCAAACCGGCCGGGCAGTTCCCGCATCTCGGTCTGCAAGCGATCGATTTCGACCCAACGCCAAGCGGCGACCTTGGCGGGGTCGGGAGTCGGGTCGCCTTCGCATATGCCAAGCAGGATCAGATCGTGCTCGTGCTCCACGCCTCGGCCTTGCGGATCGATCGCACGATAGACAAACGCCGGCCCGAGCGTCAATTCGCAATCGATTCCCATCTCCTCGCGGAGCCTGCGACGTCCCGCCTCAATCGCCGATTCCCCTTTGCGCGGATGGCTGCAACAGGTGTTCGCCCAGACCAGCGGCCAGAGCATTTTTTGCCCGCTGCGCTGTTGAATCAGCAGCTTTCGCCGATCGGCGCTGAAGAGATAGACCGAAAAGGCCAGGTGCAGCAGCCCGTCGCCGGCGTGGGCTTCGAGGATATCGGCAAACCCGGTTGGGCCGCCGGCTTGATCGCAGAGGATGACCTGGCGTTTCGCGTGCATATTTACCCGATTATACGGGCCGCCCTGAAGTTTGGACGCGCCGGCGGCTCGACCGGAAACTGAAACTCCCACGACAAAAACCCGGACAAGAGACCGGACAAAAGCGGACATCTCCAAGTTGGAGTTGACCACCTGCTTTTTGCGCAACCGGTTGATCGCCAATTGCTTGTGCCGCGATTTCGAGCACATCAAAAACTTTGTCCGGTTTGTCCGTCCGCATGTCCGTCCGCAAGTCCGTCCGGTTTCGTGTCCGATTTGTAGCCGCATGGCTTTAGCCTGCGGCCGCTCCGGGAAATCCAACCCGGACAGGGAATCGGTTCGAGCGATGAACTTGGTTTCGAACATGACCATTCCTCCAAAGCGCGCACACTCGGCGCGGCCACAATGGGTATTATACATCCGTACATGTATCGTTTCAACAAGGCCGCAACCGGATCGCACCGCGACCGCCCAGGAACCGTTCGGGCAGGCGTTGACGTTCACGTATGACGCCGTCGGCAATCGCACCGTGGTTCAGGATTCGCAGAACGGCGTCACCACCTCGACTTACGACGCCGCCAATCGGCTGACCGCGCGCGAGTTCGGCGGCGTCGGGCAAACCAAGCTGAAATGGGAAAACAGCTACACCAACCGCGACCAGATTTCGGTCGAGACCCGCTACCGCTGGACCGGCAGCGCCTGGGCCAGCATCGGCGCCAGCGAATACACCTATGACGACGCCATGCGCGTCACCAATATCAAGCACAAGGACAGCGGCGGCACGATCCAGGCGAATTTCACGTACACGTATGATTTGGCCGACCGGGTCACCAGCGCTATCGACAACGGCGCGGCGGTGAGTTATTCTTACGATGATACGAACCAACTCACCAGCGACGGCACGGCGAGTTACAGTTTCGACGCCAATGGGAACCGCACCATGGCCGGCTATGCCACCAGCACCGGGAACCGGACCACCAACGACGGGACCTGGACCTACACCTTCGACGACGCCGGCAACGAAATCAAGAAGAGCAAAGGCGCCGCCGCCGAGACCTGGAATTACCGGTACGACAACTCGCAACCAGTTGATCGCGGCGGAGCAGCACGCGACCGACGGCGGGACGCTGTTGGCGAACGTGCAGTCGCTTCGAGCGTGACGGACGCGGACGCGGAAATGTGAAATGACACTATTTATGTTTGTGTGATGCAGCGGGTTCAGGGATGTGCGGCGAGGGAAACGACGAACGGAAAGCTGGCTTGCAAGTTTTTGATGAGCTTATCGTCCGCCGTGATGAATTCGCACGCTTCTTGTTCGGCAAGAGCGACGTAAAGACAATCGAGGAGCCCGGCTCGATACTGCGAGGAAATGTCCGTGGCGCGCAGGAGCAGTGGACCAAAGTCATGGAGAACGGGTGGATTCTGAAGAAGGTCGATGAGGAACTTTCGTGCCTCGCCGATCTGGATTGTTCTCATCCGCTCGCCTTTTGTGAGGGCACTGGCAAGTTCGGCAGGGTAAATCGACGGGGCGATCAACTCGTGGACTTGAAGAGCATAGTCATCGAGCAGCTGCCGCGCCTTCGGCGTTAGCGCGGTCGGTAACGCGACGCGAACGGCGACCGACGCATCGAGGACGTACTTCATTCGTCGTCATTAAGTAGTGACTGGATGGTGTCCTCGTCGATCACGCCATGGGTAGCGCGCAGGCGATCCGTGATCGCCTGTGCTCGTGCACGGACACGTGCAGAAACTTCCGGATCGATTGGTGTGCCGTGGAGAAAATGCTCAACGACCGATTCATCATCGGCTTTTTCGAGCCCGGCGTCTGACGTGGCTTCGATCTTCATAGGAATTGCTCCGTTTCGGGCTATTTTAGCGACGGGCAGAAGCGGGAGGAAGTCCAGTTGAGCAAGACGATCGAAGAAATGGGAACCGCACCATGGCCGGCTACGCCAGCAACGACGGGACCTGGACCAACACCTTCGACGACGCCGGCAACGAAATCAGGAAGAGCCAGGGCGCCGGCGCCGAGACCTGGAATTACCTGTACGACAATCCCAACGAGTTGATCGCGGCGGAGCAGCACGCGAGCGACGGCGGCACGCTGTTGGCGAAGGTGCAGTACAAATACGACGCCCTGGGCGACCGCATCGAGCGCGACGAGGACGCGGATGGGAACGGGACCTATGAGACGGTCGAGCGGTTCGCGTATGATGGCTGGAAGGTGCATCAGGACGCGGGCGGCGGCCAGGCCGGGTTCATCGGCCAGGAAAACTTCGATGTCTGGGCCGACCTGAACGGCTCGAACGTGCTGACCACGCGGCGGCTGTTTGGCGACGCCATCGATCAGATCGTGGCGCGGATCAATTCGGGGGGCACGGCGGCTTGGTATTACCAGGATCGCCTGGGCAGCGTGCGGAACCTGGTGGATGCGACGGGGACGCTGCAAGAGACGCTGACGTATGTTGGGTTTGGGAACATTCTGACGGATAGCAGTCCGACGTTTGGGGATCGGTACAAGTACACGGCTCGGGAATGGGATAGTCTGACGAAGTTGCAAGGGAACCGGGCGCGGTGGTATGATCCAGCGACGGGGAAATGGATGACGCAGGATCCGATTGGGTTCAATGCTCAAGATTCGAATCTTTATCGATATGTCGCGAACGATCCGCTAGCTCGGTTCGATCCAGACGGTTTCTTGGCATATCGACTCGCGTTGGAAAGCACTCTTTCTAAAAAACCAGTCATCACCAAGACGCAAGGTTCGTTCATGTGGCCCATTCGTTGGATCGTGACGTCGAATACTGATAACGACAATGGCAACAAAATCAATGGCATAATAATGCAACGGATTGTAATGAATGGGATTGTGGAAAAGGAGGTTACCAACGGAAACACGACTCGATGGCAGAAAGTTCCAATTGCGGTATTTCAAAAAAAGGCTAATCAGTATTGGGAGTTTTGGGAGGTCAAAGAAGCTGACGTTAAACCATATAACGACCTTAGCAAAGATCCAGATTACTCCAAGCTATTGACGACAAAAGATCCAGTCTACTTCAATGACCTGTACGGAATGCAGCTCAAACACATTTACGGAAGCGAGCCCAAAGCGCAAACACGAGGTGAAATCGTTTTCTCTGGAAAAGCTGTTTTTTATCAGGGCGTCACAATTGGTGATGTTAAGCGGCAAGGCTATCAACTTTCCAAAGACTTTCCGACTGGCGCCGGCGGCCTCGAGGCGATTGCAGCATGCAAACCACCGTTGGCAGCCGGCGATTACTACACTAGAGACGACCTTTTCTTCGTGATAGAATCAAAATTGATTGGCAAACCGTACCGATTCCTACGAGGAGGGAGGGTAGTCGTCGATACGAGAAAGCGGTCAAATTACTTGACCCACATGATACGCGTTGAATGGGGTGGCTTCTTACCGGAAGGTGGCTCCCAGAAGTACGATCCAGCGACAATTGTAAGAGAGCGGAGTCCGATGACATGACGATTCGAATCTGCATTTCTATTGCGATCATAGTTGTTTCGCATCTTGCCTGGGCGAATGGACCGACCGATGGCACTTGCGAGATGAAACGTCTAATTGAAACTCTCGGAGATGGCGATGACGTTGCGTCTGGTGAGGCCATGCTTCAGTTGGAGAGCTTCGGAAAGAAGGCGATCCCATTACTTGTCGATGCTCTTGGTAGCGAGAGCGATAACCGCGCCAGAAACTCCGCGTTGGCGCTTGCGGGGATCGGAAAACCGGCGATACCCTCGATAGTCACAGCACTGAAGGAGGGGAAATCCCGTCAACGTGCATTCGCGGCGATCGCATTCATTTATCTAAAGGTCGAGAAGAAGTCGATAGTCCCGGCTCTGTGCGAGGCGCTGGCAGATGCTGATGTGAACACGCGACATTCTGTGATGAAAGCGCTGTCGTATTCGAACGACATGCGCGCCGTTGCGCCGCTTGTCAAAATCGTCGAGTCGAAAGCTCCGGAGAAGGAACGTCTCGCTGCCCTGGCGTCTCTTGCAGATTTGCGCGAACTCGCCGGGACCGTTGCCTCGCAGTTACTCGTGAAACACAATTCAGTGCCAAACGAAGAGTTAAACAATGATTGGGCGGTTGCGATTCGGAAGGCACTAGCCTCGGGTGGTTTGAAATCGATTGTGGTAGTGAAGGCAAACCTTGCCAACAAAGAACTCAACGTTGAACATCGACTGAAATTGTTTGATGTCCTTGATGAAATGACGCAGATCAACAATGGCGACACATTGAAGATTGTGGTGCCGACATTGACGCAGTTGTTGAAGGACGATAATAGCGACGTTCGGGTTGCATCTGTGAAAATACTTGGACGAATCGGTCAAAGTGCAAGACCGGCTACAGGAATGGTGAAGGAATATACGCTGAGCGAAATGGGTAAGGGGCGGCTAGCCGGTGCTTTCGCACTTTATTGCATCGATCATTCGAAGAAAGATGACGCCATTCGGGTATTAACAAATGCATTGGCGGAAAAATCGGCGCCAGTGCGAGCCATCGCACTTCGCTATCTCGGTGAAATGAAACGGGACGGCGCTGCTGCTGTTGCCGATTTGGTCGGCGCACTCCGTGATGTCGATGGCGACGTCCGAGCCGAGGCCTGTGCTGCACTCGGCCGGATTGGACGCCCCGCAACTACCACACTCGCGGAGCTTCGACGAGTTGCCAAAGAGGACGTGGATGCCGATGTCCGCGCCGCTGCTAAGCGTACCCTGAATGTACTATCCAGTTACTCAAACAAATAGAAGAAATCTGGTTCATCCGGGAAATCCGCGTTGAGTTCTTGAAAAATGGACATGCTTGCCTCTGATGGAGTTAGGTAAACAAGCTCCGCAAGAGGGTTCAGCATGTCCACGAGTTTACTGTATCACGGGTTTGGTCTGGTTGGCTACCGGTATGTGGGTCAGGAATTTGGCGCTGGCCGGGTGACGTTTCGCATCGAGCAGTCGCGCGAGCAGTTGCGCTGCCCGCATTGCCACGGGGATAACATTTGGCGGCAGGGGGCGGTCGAGCGGACGTTTCGCACGATTCCGATTGGATCCAAGCCGGTGCAGTTGCGCTTCGAGGTGCCGCGGGTGCTGTGCTTCGACTGCGGCGTGATGCGGCAAGTGAAGTTGGGCTTTGCGGACCCGAAGAAACGCTACACCCGCTCCTTCGAGCGGTACGCGTTGGAGTTGTCGCGTTACATGACGATCCAGGATGTCGCCACGCATCTGCAGGTGAGTTGGGACACCATCAAGGAGATCCAAGCGCGGTCGCTGACGCAGCGGTTTGGCCGGCCGAAACTGGGGAAATTGAAGCAGATCGCCATCGACGAGATCGCCATTGGCAAGGGGCACCAGTATGTGACGGTGGTGCTGAATCTGCTCAGCGGGGCGGTGGTCTTCGTCGGCGACGGCAAGGGCGTCGAGGCGTTGAAGCCGTTCTGGAGGCGGTTGAAGCGGTCGCGGGCCAAGGTGGAAGCGGTGGCCACCGACATGTCGCCGGCGTATATCCGAGCGGTGCACGACAACCTTCGCCAGGCGGTGCACGTCTTCGATCATTTCCACGTGATCAAACTGTTCAACGACCGACTCAGCGATTTTCGGCGCGACCTGTACCGGCAGGCGACGCGTCGCGGCGAGCGTCGGGTGCTCAAGGGAACCCGATGGCTGCTGCTGAAGAACCCGGAAAACCTCGATGCGAGCCGCAACGAGCGGCGACGATTGCAAGCGGCGTTGCGTCTGAACAAGCCCCTGGCGACCGCCTACTACCTCAAGGAGGATCTGCGGCAAATCTGGCAACAGCCCACCAAGGCCCAAGCCCAACGCGTCTTCGACGATTGGTTGGCGCAGGCGCGAGCCTCGGACATCCGCATGCTGATCCAGTTCGCGGACACCCTGGAACGACATCGCGAGGGCATTTTGAACTACTACGAATACCCGATCTCAACCGGCCCGCTGGAAGGCACCAACAACAAAATCCAGACCATGAAACGACAAGCCTACGGCTTCCGAGATCGTGAGTTCTTCAAACTCAAAATCCTCGGTCTCCATGAGACTAAACACGCATTGGTCGGATGAACCAGAAATCTTTTCACTTCATGTTCTCGTCCGTTTTTGTCTGCCGGGCGTAGGCGCTGAGCACCTCGCAAAATCAACTGACCAAAGGCGCGACTCCGATCAAGCGCGGCAGGGTCGATGCGCGGGATTTCAACAGATGTTCATGCCCCAAGCGAGCAAGAGCTAGGTTTACCAATCCTTGACACGTATGATGTGGCCGACCGCGTCACCAGCGCTATCGACAACGGCGCGACGGTGAGTTATTCTTACGATGATACGAACCAACTTACCGCCGACGGCTCGGCGAGTTACAGTTACGACGCCAATGGGAACCGCACCATGGCCGGTTACGTCACCAGCACCGGGAACCGGACCAGCAACGACGGGACCTGGACCTACACCTTCGACGACGCCGGCAACGAAATCAAGAAGAGCAAAGGCGCGGCCGCCGAGACCTGGAATTACCGGTACGACAACCGCAACCAGTTGATCGCGGCGGAGCAGCACGCGAGCGACGGCGGCACGCTGTTGGCGAAGGTGCAGTACAAATACGACGCCCTGGGCGACCGCATCGAGCGCGACGAGGACGCGGAAATATGAACTGACACGATTTATGCGATGCTCTTGGAGCAGACCTCAGTGGAATTAACAGACCATGCGATGCAATTCTAAAATGATACTCGTTACATTTGTCTCCTTGTATTCGATTGGATTGTCCAGTGCTTGATGAACGACAATTACATTTCCCCACTGACGACAATTAGAATTCCCCACTTGCCGGGTCTCGCTTGAGGCCCGTTTTCCGCGAATTTCGCTGTTGGTCTTAGACTGTCGGGACGCCCTTCGCCCGGAAGGAGTCCGCGATGGTGACGGATCGGCAGGTACGCATGCTGTGGGATTGGACCCAGCGGGAGGCGTCGCTGAGTATGGCGGCGGCGAAGGCCGGCATGGATCGCAAAACGGCCCGGAAGTATCGGCACAGCCAGCAGTTGCCTTCGCAGATCCGCGACCAGGCGGGCGGACGGAGCTATCGAACCCGTCCGGACCCGTTCGTCGAGGTCTGGAGTGAAGTGGAAGCGTTGCTGGACCAGGCCTCGGGCTGGGAAGCGAAGACGTTGTTCGAGGAACTGCAACGCCGTTACCCCGGCCGGTTCGCCGCCGGGCAACTGCGGACGCTGCAACGGCGGATCAAGCAGTGGCGGGCCAGGCGTGGTCCGGACAAGGAGGTGTTCTTCGCCCAGGAGCATGTGCCCGGGCAACTGGGCGCCTCGGACTTCACGCACCTAAACGAGTTGGGGGTGACGATTGCCGGCGTGCCGTTCGAGCACCTGGTCTACCACTTCGTGTTGACCTACTCGAACTGGGAACATGTCAGCGTGTGCTTCTCCGAGAGTTTCGAGAGTTTCAGCGCCGGGTTTCAGAACGCGGTGTGGGCGTTGGGCGGGGCGCCGGCGCAGCATCGCAGCGACCGCATGAGTTTGGCGGTGCAGGCGTCGGGTTCATCGCTGTTCACCGAGCGTTACCAGGCGGTGATGCGGCACTATCAGTTGCAGCCGCAAGCGATCAACGCCGGGAAGGGTCACGAGAACGGCGACGCGGAGCAGAGCCATCATCGCTTCAAACGGGCGTTAAACCAGGCGTTGTTGTTGCGTGGCAGCCGGGATTTCCCGACTCAGCAAGCGTACGCGGCGTTTCTGCACGAGTTGTGCCGGCGACGCAACGCCGGCCGCCAGGAGCGCTTGGCCCAGGAGCAGAAGCACCTGCGGCCCTTGCCGGCGCGGCGGTTGGACGCGTTCCGCCGGCAAAAGTTGCGGGTGCAATCGGGCAGCACCATCGCCGTGGAGCGGAACTCGTATTCGGTGCCGGCGCGGCTGATCGGCGAGTGGGTGGAGGTCCGGGTGTATGCCGACACCATCGAGGTGTGGTACGGCCATCGACAGGAGGAGGTGTTGCCGCGCTTGCGTGGCCGCAGCAAGCAGCGGATCGATTACCGGCACGTGATCGAGTGGTTGCGGCGCAAGCCCGGGGCCTTCGCCGGGTATCGGTATCGCGCGAGTCTGTTTCCGACGAGTCGATTTCGCTGGGCCTACGATCGGTTGGCGGCGACGGCCTCGGCAACAGCCGCCCGGGAATACCTGGGGATTTTGCACTTGGCGGCCCGGCGGGGCGAGGCGGAGGTGGACGAGGCGTTGCGTCGGCTGCTCGATGGCGGCACGGATGTCAGTATGACGGCCGTCGAAGCGTTGTTGTCCGAAGGGGCGGCGTCGCGGCTGCCGGAGGTGACCGTCGAAGCCCCGGACTTAGCGGCGTATGACGAGTTGTTCGAGAACAAGGAGGTTTGGCATGGCGAGCGTGACGATCAAGGACGTGAAGCCGCGGTTGATCCGCCAATTGAAGGAACTGCACCTGCCGACGTTTCGGGAGGCGTTCGAAACGGCGGCGGAGCAGGCCCGGCAGGAGGCGCTCAGCTATGAGAGCTACCTGCTGGAACTGGCGGATCGGGAATGCGCCGAACGGCGGCACAAACGCGTGGAACGGCTGCTGCGGGAATCGCGGCTGCCGCTGGAGAAAAGCCTGGCGAGCTTCGAGCTGAAGCGGTTGCCGGCGAAGGTGGTGCAGCAGGTGCGGTCGCTGCTGGAGGGCGACTTCGTCGAACGTCAGGAGAACGTGCTGGCGTTCGGCAAACCGGGCTCGGGCAAGACGCACCTGCTGGCCGGCCTGGCCCAGGAGTTGGTTCGCAACGGCCGACGCGTCTACTTCAGCCCGTGCAGTCTGTTGGTCCAGGAACTGCTCTTGGCCAAGCAGGAATTGAAGCTGCCGCGGTTGTTGAAACGGCTGGCCGGCTACGACGTGGTGTTCGTGGATGACTTGGGCTACGTGCAGCAGAGCCGCGAGGAGATGGAAGTGCTGTTCACGCTCTTGGCCCAACGCTACGAGCGCGGCAGCGTCTTGTTGACGAGCAACCTGCCGTTTTCGCAATGGGAACAAATCTTCCGAGATCCGATGACGACGGCGGCGGCGATTGACCGATTAGTGCATCACAGCGTGATCTTGGAATTGAACTTGCCGAGCTACCGAGCGGAGCAAGCCCGCAAGGGCAAGACCCCACGCCACGGCGACGCCCCGCCCGGATGAGGCAACCGACCGCAGGGGTTGCTCCGCTACGCGGCTCGTCGCTACGCTCCTCGCCGCTTCGCTGCGCAACCCCTGCGGTCGTGAGTGAGCCGCAGGACACCGGGAAAGATCAGGCCATCGCGCTGTTAAACTGGGATGCAAATGGGGAATTCTAGTTGTCGCTGATGGGGAATTCTAATCGTCGCTGGACAAGTGCTAGTGATCTCAAGCAAATCGTGGATCCGCATGTGCAGCAATGCATATTAGATTTGAATCGAAAGGGTAAGCGTTCCGAAGCACTGACTGAAATTGCCCGACTTGGCCCAAAAGCCAACGCAGCCGCATCGGCCCTAAGAGCAATGATCAACGACAAGGACGCAGGATTGCGCCGATGTTATCGTAGCGCTTGGTTGCATTCGGGATGAAGGGTCAATTCCGGACATGATCAGGATGATCAATAATGATCCTTCAAGATGGGTTCGGACTCACGCGATGCTCGCCGCGGCTCGCTACGGATACGGCGCAAAAGCAGTTATTCCATACGTGATCGCATACCTGAGCGATGACTCGTACACTGAGATTGTCAGCAGGTGCCTAGTGCTAATGGGTCCAGATGTTTGCAACGAACTTCGAAAAACGTGGGAAGATGGCAAAAAGGAAAATGGACTGAGGCGACACGTCCTGCGAGTACTTTTGGGGTTCGGCGCGGAGCAACTTCGAAGCATGCAAAATGTAGCGGTCCCATCGTTGATGAACTTGCTGCGTGACAGCGATTTAGCCGAGGACGCTGCAACAGCAATCGCCGGGTTCGAGCTGCCACGAGACCGCGACACAGTCGCGATCCTCGATAAAAGAGTGAGAGACGGAGAGATTGGAGTGCGAGTGCAGTTAGCGTTCGCACTATTTAAATTGGACCCTCGCAATCGCAACGTCGTTCCGGCACTTGCATGTGGGCTAAAGTCAGACATGAATGTGTCGATTGCCGCCGAATACTTAGCGAAAATCGCCGCACTAGGCTCGACTGACGCTGCAAACCTCGTGATTGCCAATCTGAACTCTTCGAACGGTAGAGTTAGAAATGAATGCCTGCTTGCGTTGCGATCCATGGGACCCGCAATCGGCAAAGTACTTCCGACACTTGAGAAATATGCGAACGACAAAAGCTTCCATGGCCACGAAAAAGTCGCGGTTGCTATCGAATTGTACAAATTTCAGTTTCGGAAGCGAACAAAGGAATAAACGGTGTCGTTTCATTCTCTTCGCTTTTTGCCGGGCGTGCGAGGCGGTGCGCTATGCATTTGGGCCGAAACGCATCGCGAGCCGATCGGTTCCATTCGGATGCAGTGAGCTCGATCTCCGGTACCCCAACAGGTGCTCACGACGCGCTGGGCGACCGCATCGAGCGCAACGAGGACGCGGATGGGTCTTGCCGCCGCTCGCGAGTAGATCAGTGCATATCGTTTGGCCACGAGAGGAGCGGTAGCGAACCCGAAAACGACATTCCCGAATTCTTTGCACAATTCTCTTGACAAGTCAGACACGCTGTCTTACTCTAGAAAGTCAGACGCGATGTCTTACTTCGGATTCCGTTTGGCTCGGCAGCGAAATCGAGTGCCATGGAGCGAGATCAAATCAATGTGACGGACGCGGAGTTGGCGGTCCTGCAAGTCTTGTGGGACCATCAGCCGGCGACGATTCGCCAGATGACCGACGCGATCTATTCCGACGCCAACGACGCCAAATATGCGACGGTGCAAAAGCTGTTGGAGCGACTGGAAGAAAAGCGCCATGTGCGCCGCGACCGGAGCCAGCATGCCCATCAATTCACCGCGTTGACCAGCCGCGACGATCTGGTGGGCCGGCGATTGCGGGCCATGGCCGAGGAACTCACCGGCGGCATGATGGCCCCGCTCTTGTCGCATCTGGTGCGGGCCGAAACGCTGACGCCTGAGGAACGCAGGGAACTGAAAAATCTAATCGACGGACTGGACCGGAAGAAACCGCCCCAACCCAAGCGCTGACAGAGGACCGGTCATGCCCTTGCTGCTGGAAATCGGGCTGGCGAACGCCGCGTGTGCCGCGGCGATTGCCCTATTGGCCTTGTGCGTGAGCCGGGTTTGCAGGCGGCCGGCGCTGATGCACGCGCTTTGGCTGCTGGTGCTGATCAAACTGGTGACGCCGCCGATTTTCTCGTTGCCGGTTCGCCTTCTGCCCGCGCCGGAAGCGACGATGGCGGCTAGTGCCCCGACGCCGGCTACTTCGCCATCGAATCCCGCGCCCGAGCCAACGCACGCCACCGGCGAGTTCCTCATCCTGCCCGCGCCCAAGCAAGGCGACGTGCTCATCGCGATGAAGGTGACCGACTTGCCCGAAGCGGTCGTCCCGAAGGAAGTGGCAAGTCAAACGATTTCGGCGACCTTCACGCCGCAACCCGAGCAAGCGACCCAAACCGCAAGCTCCTCCGGTTTCGATTGGAACTTGCTCGCTCGCGCCGCGATCGGCTGTTGGATTCTCGGCGCCGCGGGTTGGTTCGCGATTTCGGTCATCCGCATGATCCGCTTTGCCCGACTTCTGCGTTTGGCTCGCCTGGCGCCGGAAACGCTCGAGATTCGAGCGGCGCAGTTGGCTCGGCGGATGGGCCTGGCTCGCTGTCCCGAGATCGCCCTGATTCCGGGCTTGGTTCCGCCGCTGCTCTGGATGGCGATCGGCCGGCCGATCATCTACTTGCCGGTCGATTTGCTCGCTCAAATCGACGAGGCGGAACTCGACACGCTGCTCGCCCATGAGTTGGCTCATCTGCGCCGCCGCGATCACTGGGTGCGCTGGCTGGAATTCGTGGTGCAGGGCATTTATTGGTGGAATCCGTTAGTGCTGCTCGTCCGCCGGCAGATTCAGGCGCATGAAGAAGAATGCTGCGACGCGTTGGTGACCGACCTCTTGCCGGCGCGATCGTATGCGTCCGCCATCGTGCAAACCCTGGATTTCCTGGCGGGCGCAGGCCTCTGCCCGTGCCGGCCAGCGGCCTGCGGCGAGTGGCCAATCTCAAGAACCGCCTGACGCGGATTCTCGCCGGCGGCCGATCCGGCCGGCTCGGACTTTCGGGCCGCGCCGCCATTGGCGCGATGGCGCTGGCGTTTTTGCCATTGCTGCCGTCGCTGGCTCGAACCGTCGCCGTCGCGCCCGCCGATCACGGCAATCTTGCGGTCGAACTTGCGACGGCAGGCAGCGCCTCGGCATCGGCGACGATTAATGCTCCGGAAAATGAGCCCGTGAAGGAAATTCAGCTCGCGGAGCCGTCGTCGGCCCGGGCAATCGCTTATTCGCCTGATGGTCATCAATTGGCGATCGCGACGGAAAGCCACTCGATTGAGATTCACGACGCGTCAACCGGCGCGTGCATTCGACGCCTGCTTGGCCACACCGATCGCGTCAATTGCGTGGTCTATTCGCCCGATGGCGAATTGATCGCCAGCGGCAGTTCCGATCACGCCGTGCGTTTGTGGGACGCGCACACCGGCCAATTCAAACGATCGCTCGAGGGCCACGAAAACTGGGTTTATGCCCTGGCCTTTTCATCCGATAGCAAGATCCTGGCCAGCGGCGGCTATGATCGCACCGTTCGTCTCTGGAAATCCACCACCGGCGAATCGCTCGGCGTGCTGAAGGGCCACGACTCGGCGGTACGGGCGCTGGCCTTTTCGCCGAACGGCCGCACGCTGGCCAGCGGCGGCGGCGATCACAAAGTTCAGCTATGGGATTTGCCGTCACGCCGGCTTCACGCGACCCTCGTCGGCCATTCGGACACCGTGCCGCACCCTGGCGTTCGCCGCCAACGGCGATACCCTGGCGAGCGCCAGCGACGATGGGACCATTCGTCTCTGGGATCCGCACGACGCAACGCCGCGAGCGACGCTCGCCGGCCATCGCGCCGAGGTCACGTCGCTGGCCTTTTCGCCGTGGGGGCGGATGCTGGTCTCCGCGGGATTGGATCGGACGATTCGCTGGTGGAACCTGGACCAAAAGAAACAGATCGCCGAAGTGCCGGGAAATCGCAATGGCGTGATCGGCCTTGCCTTCGCCCCGAGCAACGACAAACTGGTGGTGCTCGGCCAGGATCGCCGGATTCAACAAATCGCGTTATCTCGGATTGCGGTGAGAATGCGGGCGGTCGAGCCGCCGCACGGCGCCGTCGTGCTCATGGAGAAGAAGTTTGTTTATCGCCGAGCCGTCGCGGTCGCGAATTATCACGATGCCGGCGTGCTGCCATTCGTGAAACCGATGGATGCGAACGAAACGCCCAGAATCCTGATCGTGGAAATTACGCGGACGCAATAGGCCTCCGGCGATAAGGGCCAAAAGCTGAATGTTTGGGAGCGACAACAAAGGCCATTCGCCTTCGCGTGGGAATTGCGCCCGCCAAAGCCAACTTTTCGAGGAGGGAACATTCATGAGAAGCATTCGATTTGCACTGGCCGGCTGCGGCTTGTTGGTTGCGGCCGCCGCACTCGCCGCGCCGCCCAGCGACGCCGCGGCGTTGATCGATCGGCATCTCACCGCCGGCTGGGAGGCGGCCAAGCTGACGCCGGCCCCGCCGGCCGACGACGCCGAGTTCGTTCGCCGCGTCTATCTCGATCTCGCCGGCCGGATTCCGCTGGCCACCGAGGCGCGACAGTTTCTCGACAGCAATCGCCCCGACAAGCGCCGCGAACTGGTTGAGCATCTGCTCGCCAGTTCGAACTACGCCAATCATTTCACGAATGTCTGGCGATCGCTTTTGATACCGGAGGCCGATTCGAGCTTGCAGGCACGATTTCAATTGCCGGGCTTCGAAAGTTGGCTGCGAAATCACCTAGCTCAGAACAACGGCTACGACAAGATCGTCCACGAGCTGATCACCGCACGGCTGAATTTTGGCAACGGCAAGGGAATCGGCTTTGGCGATTCGAACCCATCGCCCACCGCGTTTTTCTTCGCCAAGGATCTCATGCCCGAGAACCTGGCGGTGGCCGCCTCGCGCGTGTTCCTCGGCGTCAAACTCGAATGCGCCCAGTGCCACAATCACCCCTTCGCCTCCTGGAAGCGCGACGATTTCTGGAGCCTGGCGGCCTTTTTCGCCGGCGTGAAACGTCAAGGGCCCGGCGAAGTCGTCATGCCCGCGCCCGAGGAAATCTCCAAGCACGAAATCGCCATTCCCAATACCGAGCGCACCGTGACGGCGCGCTTCCTCGACGGCAAGGAACCGGCGTGGAAGAAAGGCGTCAGCAGCCGCGAGACGCTCGCCAACTGGATCACCGCGCCGGGCAATCCCTATTTCGCTCGGGCCACGGTCAACCGCATGTGGGCTTATTTCTTCGGCAGCGGCCTGGTCAACCCAGTTGACGAAATGGTCGGCGCCGATGTCGCCGTCAGCTATCCCAAGCTGCTCGACGATCTTTCCAAGGCCTTTATCGATTCGAAATTCGACCTGAAGTTTCTCATTCGCTCGATCGTAATGAGCAAGGCGTATCAGCTTTCCAGCCGCTCGGCGGGGGCGAGCGCAGGACGATCCGCGGCAATTCATTCGCATGTCGCTTCGAGGATTAACCCCCGAGCAACTGTTCGACAGCGTCGCCAAGGCGACCGGCTATCAGGAAAACACGTCGAATCTTCCGCCCGGGGTGATCATCGGCGGCCGCGGAAACCCGCGCGCCGAATTCCTGGCCCGCTTCAGCAGCCGCGACAAGCCGACCGAGCATCAAACCTCGATCCTTCAGGCCCTTGCCCTGATGAACGGTAAATTCGTCAGCGACGCGACCAGCGTCGAACGCAGCCAGACCCTGGCCGGCATTCTTGACGCGCCGTTCATGACCGCGCAGGAAAAAATCGAAGCGCTTTACTTGGCGGCGCTATCGCGCCGCCCGACCGCCAAGGAAACCGCCCGGCTGAGTCGCTTCATCGACGAGAATCAGCACGGCGCGAAGAACGACGCCGAGAAGCGAAAGTGCAATCAAGAGTCACTCGCCGACATCTTCTGGACCCTGCTCAATAGCGCGGAGTTCATGCTCAATCATTGATCGATTCAATCCATCAAACGAACAATACTGGGGATAACCATGATTACCTTTTCTCGTCGCGATTGGTTGCGATATTCGGTCGCGGGGATGGCGGGCGTGTCGATGTCGGGCTGGCTGGGCCGGCTCGCCGCCGACGCCGCCAGGCATCCGCAACGCAAGCGGGCCTGCATCCTTCTGTGGATGAATGGCGGCCCCAGCCAGATGGATACCTGGGACCTCAAGCCCGGCCACGCCAACGGCGGGCCGTACAAGGAAATCGCCACCAAGATTCCCGGCATCAAGTTCTCCGAGCATCTGCCCGAAATGGCCAAGCACGCCGACAAGCTGGCGATCATCCGCTCCATGTCCACCAAGGAAGCCGACCACGGCCGCGGCACTTACCTCATGCACACCGGCCGCGTGCCGGGCGGCCCGATTCCCTACCCGACTCTCGGCTCCTTCGTCGGCAAGGAACTGGAACACGAAAACGGCGAGTTGCCGAGCTTCGTCAGCGTCGCGCCGTTTCGCTTCATCAGTCCGGCGCATATGATTCCGGCTTTCTTGGACCGCGCTACGCCCCGCTGATCGTCGGGGAAAACGCCGGCCAGGTCGTTCGCGCCGGGGCAGCAACCGGATGTCGGCTCGGCATTGAAAGTCGAGGATCTCGATCGGCCCGCCGGACTCAAGGCCGATCGCGCCGACCAAGCGCGAAAGGCTCCTCGATGAGATGGAAAAGGAGTTCATGGACAGCCGGCCCGGCTTGCCCGGCCACAGCCATCACACCGCCTACCAACGGGCCCTCACGATGATGAAATCGGAGGCGGTGAAGGCGTTCGACGTCGGCCAGGAGCCGGCGAAGCTCCGCGAGCGCTACGGCAAAAACCTGTTCGGCCAGGGCTGTCTGCTCGCCCGCCGGCTGATCGAGCGCGGCGTGCCGTTCATCGAAGTCACCCTCTCCGGCGTGCCCGGCCAGGGTGTCCTGGGTTGGGACACGCATCAGAACAATTTCGACACCGTCCAGAAATTGAGCAAGGTGCTCGATACCGGTTGGTCCGCTTTGCTCGACGATCTCAAGGATCACGGCCTGTTCGACACCACCACCATCGTCTGGATGGGCGAGTTCGGCCGCACGCCTCGCATCAACGCCAACAAGGGCCGCGACCACTGGGCCAAATCCTGGTCCACCGTCATCTGTGGCGGCGGCATCAAGGGCGGCCAGGTCATCGGCAAGACCAGCCCCGACGGCACCGATGTCACCGAGCACCCGGTCACCACGCCCGATCTGCTGGCGACCGTCTGCCAGGCGCTCGGCCTGGACGTTTCGAAAAAGAACCAATCCAACGTCGGCCGCCCCATCCGCCTCGTCGATCAAAACGCCAAACCGATCAAGGAGGTGCTTTCATGAGAATCAAACTATTCTCCATGGTTACATTGATAGCTGCGAGCATTGCTGGAGGATGGCTGGTCGGTCCATCTGTGGCTGGCGATACCGCTACAGGCAAACCGGGAAACCGAAAACCGAAAACCGAAAACCGAAAATTAGACTCGGATGACATCCAAGATATCGTCTTCTTCGGCGACAGCCGCCCGCTGTTGGTGCGTGCCCATGTCCGCGTTGATGGCGAGTCGTACAAGGCCGTCTGGGATGAGTACGTCAATAAGGTCATGAAATTCCTCGACAAGGATGGCGACGGCGTGCTCTCGCAAAAGGAAATCGACCGCATGCCGCCGTTGCAGTTCCTGACCGGCAGTTCGCTGTTTCCTTCGCCATCGCCAAAGGGCAAATCCGGCAACGCACTCGACACCGACAAGGATGGCAAGGTGACGGGAGCGGAACTGGCGGCTTATCTGAAAAAGCACGGCGCCGCGCCGTTCCAGTTCCAGGTCGGCAGCGCCGCGCCGAGCGCCTATGGAGCGAAGGTCATTATTCTTGGGCAGCCTGAGGAGATCAACGCTTCGGAACTCAACGATGCGATCTTTGCGCTGTTGGACAAGAACAAGGACGGGAAACTTTCACGCGAGGAATTAGCCGCGGCCCCGGCGATCTTCGCCAGGCTCGATGCGAACGACGACGAGATGATTACGCCGAAGGAAATTGTCCCGACTCCGGGTTCGAAGCCGACTTACGGTTTCATCAAGGAGCAGGCGGCGGCTGCGGTCGTGGTTTCCCGAGTCGAGCCAACGGCGAAATCGGAAGACAGCCCCGTGATGCTCATCGACCCCGCGGAATCGGGATCCGCGCTCGCTCAACAATTGCTGAAGCGCTACAGCCCGAAAAACGGCAAACCGGCGGCGAAGAAACTCAAGGCCGCCGATCTGGGGATGGATCCGGCCACTTTCAATGAACTCGACGCCGACAAGGATGGCGCGCTCGATGCCGAGGAACTGTCTCAGTTCGCGAAACGGAAGCCGGATGTCGAACTTACGCTTCGCATCGGCAAGAAGGGCGAAAAGGAATCGGAGGCCGAGGGCTCGATTCGCCCCGGCGTCGCGGCGAAGCTTGAAAAAAGCAAGTCCGGCCTGACGCTCGAACTCGGCGTTACCCGCATCGAATTTCGAGCGGGCAGCCCCGTGGCCGATTCGTCATTCAAATTCAATTTCCGCCTTCGCGATCAGTACATCACGCAGTTCAAGATGGCGGACGCCGACAACAACGGCTATCTCGACGAAAAGGAGGCGATGAAGAGCCCGCTGTTCCGCAACATCTTCAAAGCACTCGACGCCGATGGCGACGGCATGCTCTTCGAAAAGGAAATGGTCGCTTACGTGGACAAGGTCGAGGACCTCCAAAGGGCGGTGCGGCAAGGCTGCGTCACGCTCGCCCTGTCCGATCGCGGCAGCGGCGTCTTCGATCTCATGGACCGCGATCACGATGGCCGCCTGTCGGTCCGCGAACTGCGCGACGCGGTGGAGCTGATCGCCAAGCTTGACCGGGACGGCGATCAAAAGTTAGACGGCGTCGAGATTCCACGCAAGTACGAAATGCGCGTCCGCCTGGGGCCTTCCGGCAGCGGCGCCGATTTCGGCAACGTCGTCGTCATTGCCAAGGGCCGAATCATGGGCGATTCGAGCGCCCCCGACAAGGGCGTCGGCCCGATCTGGTTCCGCAAAATGGACTCCAACCGCGACGGCGACCTCTCCCGCCGCGAATTCCTGGGCAGCGATGCGCAATTCCAGCGCATCGATACCGACCATGACGGCCTGATCAGCCTGAAGGAAGCGGAGGCGTTCGACAAACTAATGCGCAAGTCCGAATCGAAGTAGTCTTACCAACGTAAGAAATCGACGATCGCGGCTTGCGTTTCGCGCTCGCCGCTCTCGTCGATTTCAAAGTCGGATCAATGACTTGATAACCGCTTGATCGTGACCTTGCCGTGCGCACGGACTTGCATTTTGTACTCGTATCCTCGCAACAGCGCCATTCCGACCAAGGGAGTCGAATTAAACTCGGCAACAAAAACCGGCCGCGCCCGTCCGTCCCATATCACTTTCGCCTGAAAGACGTCGAACACGCTGACGCTGCCGTCCGCCAGGATGCCGCGCCCGAAGGATTGCCAGCGAAGTCCAAGCGAAGCGATGGTCGCCGGCGGCAGCGTCAGCCAACCGGTATAGCCTGAATCGACGACGGCGTCGATGACTTGTTCCTTGCCGCGAATGCCACGGATGGCCAATCGAATTCGTGCTTCGCTTCCTTGCACCACGCCCACAATCATGCGCGGCCTCGCAAGCCGTGTCCTCCGAAGCGATGGAGATAGCCCGACGAGACGTTGACCAGCCAAATTTGCGGATCGCGAACTCGTCGTCGCAGCCGGCTTACTGCCGTCATTTCATTTGCATCAAGCTCGTACTCGCCGGTCTCGATGTCGATGGCGACAAACTTATTCTCGTCCGCCGCCTTGAGGTTGGGGCGAACCTTGCTCTCAACCAGCGCGTCCCCGCGGCGCGCGAATTCCTCTTTGCTATAGCGACGTTTGTTGTTCACCATCAAACTCTCCCACGCGCGGCCGATCTCGATTTTCCGGGTGAGCAAGGACAATTATAGCCATGTCCGCCCCACGCCGGCGATCGAGAATAAATATTAATTCTCGTCGCCAAGCCTTGGTGAATGAGCGAAACCAATCGTTGCTTCACCCCACCGCCTCCGGGTCCGCTCGGCGTTCGCCATACCAAAGCTCCATGCCCTCGCGTCGGCGCACGGACCGCGGCCCGGCGACCGCCAGGCGCGCCAGCAACCCGAATACTTCGCGGGCCGAATACGCTGCAGCTTTCGCCCCGACGTGATGACAAATTCCCGCAGCACGACGAATCGACCCTGCCGGCGAAGCGCCAGGCTCATGACGCATTCTTCCGCGCCGAAGTGGCGCTCATCGAAACCGCCGACCGCGTTGAACGCCTCGCGGGTGCAGAAAAGAAAGCAGCCGGCGGCCAGCCGCACAGCCCGATAAAGGTAAAGCGCGATCGGCGCGATGATGCGGGCATAAAACGGCACGCGGCCATCAAAGTGAAACGAGCAACCGCCGCCTACCGCGCCCCGCCGCATCGCTCTCACCGCTCCCCTGACGGCCCCTTCGGTCACCACCGTGTCGGCGTCCACAAAGATGAACATCTCTCCCGTCGCTGCCCGGGCCCCCGCGTTCCGCGTCGCCGCGATCTGCCGGTTCCGCACCGAAACTACGCGGGCCCCATGTTCGAGCGCGATCGCCGCGGTGAGATCGGTCGACGCATCATCGGCGACCACGATCTCGAACGGCTCCCCCAGCGCCCGCGCAGCCGCGTCGATCGCCGCCAGCGTGCGGCCGAGCAGCTGCTCCTCGTTGTAAGCCGGAATGATGAAGGAGATCATGCCGTTTCCTGGCGGGGGATGCATCGCGAGCGCCACTGAGTTCTACTCATCGGTGGACCGCGACTATCGGACATACGTGCGTCAATGCGACTCAAGGGCGCATTTTCGTCAATCGACCTATTGCCTTTTGCGTCCCGCTTTGGGGATGGCGCCATTGAGTCCGCCGGCTTGCGGCGCCGGCGCCCTCGAAGCAATCCTTCGGTGCTCAAGTCTTCATCGAGGTCCGGCCAATGCAAGCCATAGCCGCCACCCGCGATTTGCCAATTCTTCCGCTGGGCGACAGTGGCACTGAGCAAGCGCGGATACCAAGCGAGTGGAACCGTGATGGTCCGCCCGTCCCGCAGAGCTACGCTCATCGAGTCTTTCGAGAATCTGACGTCGCTTACTCGCTCGTCAGCCGTCAGCGCCAAAATGCCCATTCCAGGCCTCCAAGAATTCCGCTTGATGTTGAGTCACCAGTTTCTGAAGTCGCCGCAACTCCTTGGGCGTGAAGCCCAAGTTCCGCGCCAGTCCGACCGGCTGCAACCCGAACTTGGCGGATAAATCATCTCGGTCAACATGCACGTGCGGCGGTTCATTCGGCTCATGGCTGTAAAAATAGAACCGGTACGGGCCGCTTCGCAAGACGGTGGGCATGAGCGTCCATTTCTCCGCATGTCGGCAGATGATCCCCGCCTACGGATGATCGACTTATTCCCGAACACCAATAGTCCCTGTAAGCGAGTGTCGTGGCCGCGGCACGATTCGAGACTCATTATATTCCTTCCGCGATTCCGCTCGATGAGTCGGCGAGCAGCTGCGAGAAGACCTTTGTTCTCGGGTAAGCGTCACTTGTGTTGGTAAACCAGTGGTCGTGGGTTCAGACGACGACATTCCAAAAAGCACCCCATTGATCGTTGGCGCTGCACAGCAACGCCCGCAGATGGCAGACCGCGTCGGCGCCCGCTTCGCTCCAACGCATGCCCGGACCTTTCAGACGCTGACCGATCACTCCTTTGCAGGCGGCTTCCACCGGCCCCGAGCCGATCTGCCAGCCTTTGCTCACATACGCTGGATAATCCATCCGGTGTAGGTGGTTTTCGATGTAATTCACCAGCTTCCGGTGCGCCTCCCGCACCGCCGCGTTGCGACGGCCGATTGGAAGACTCCGTAGCCGGCTCAGCAACGCCTCCCCACCGCTGCTTTTCATTTCCTGGCACCAGGTCTCACCCAGCTTCCGGCCTTCGTCGCCGAGTTGCCACCGTTGGGCAAACTCATGCACGTGCTCGGCGGCATGCCAAAAATCCAAAATCACCACCTCCACCAGCGGAAAATTCACGCGAATCGCCTCTTCCAGCCCGGCTCCGCCGTCGCACAGGGCGATCCAACGCTGCGCCGCCTTCATTCCCACTTGGGCTCCCACTCGACGCAACTGCTCCAGTTGCTGCGGCACCGACGCCAAGCCCGCTAGATAGCGGGCTTCCCACGGCGGACGACGCTTGGCCTGCGGATTGGACCAACGCTCTTTCTCCTCCGGCACCGGATTGTAGATCATTACCACGTTGGCCATGCGTCCGTCGGCCTTTGCTCCTTTGGCTCCTTGCTGGCCGACCCCGGTCGCATCCGCCGACACATACGCGCAGGTCTTTCCCTCCGCATCCTGATGCCAATGCCACGGCGTCGGTCCGCCCACGGTCTGCCCGGCTTCCAACGCCGCTCCCAGGCGTTGACCGACCGCTTCGGTGGTGCGTTCCACCGTCGACTCCGACAGCCGCAACCCCGTCAAGAGTCGCAACGCCTTGGTCGCCGCCGTGGCAAAACTGTCCAGCGTCCCGCTCAAGGCTATTACCTGCTCGGCACCGGGCGTCTGGTCCGAAGCGCTCAACCGCAACGCCGCGTTGGCCGGATAGTGGCCCGCGTGGCAATGCGGGCAATAGTAATAGGCCCGCTCCAGGCGAATCTCCCCGAGCAAGCTCACGACGGTTTTCGCTTGCCAGCGTTGGAATTTGGCGGCTTCGCGGCAGTGCGGACAGCCGGCGCTGCTGCCGATGTAGCCCCTTTTTTCCGCTCGATCAGAGCGGTTTCCACGGCCTTGGCACCGATGCGGTGCACCAAGTCGCGAACTTCAAACTCGGTTTGGCCGAGCAGTTCGCCATACGATTTGCGGGCGAGCAATTCAGCGATTTGCCGCACTTCGGCGGCGGTGGCCTGAGCGAGGGCCGATTCAATGCGGTCAGCGAGGGCGTGTTGTTCGGGGGTCAATGATTCAGCCATGATGCCACTCCGAGCGGTGAAAATTCCTGGTCCAAGGACAACCACCCCAACCCTACCAAATTTTCCACCAACTTTGGAGCTCGCTTACCCTTTGTTCTCCACGTCCCGAATAAATAGTGGAATAAATAGTGTCATTTCATATTTCCGCGTCCGTGCCCTCGTCACGCTCGATGCAAGGGCACCTTCGCCAAGAGCGTGCTGCTCCGCCGCGATCAACTGGTTGCGAGCGTCGTAAAGGTAATTCCAGGTCTCGGCCCCGGCGCCCTGGCTCTTCTTGATTTCGTTGCCGGCGTCGTCGAAGGTGTAGGTCCAGGTCCCGTCGTTGGTGGTCCGGTTCCCGGTGCTGGTGGCATAGCCGGCCATGGTGCGGTTCCCATTGGCGTCGAAACTGTAACTCGCCGAGCCGTCGGCGGTGAGTTGGTTCGTATTATCGTAACTGTAACTCACCGCCGCGCCGTTGTCGATAGCGCTGGTGACGTGGTCGGCGGCGTCTTCCTGCGAAGCGCCGAGTCAACGGGTAGTAGCCCAAACAGATACGGTACCGTCTGCCGTAGATGCAGCGAATTGTGTTCCATTAGGACTAATCGCCACAGCATGGACCCAACCGCCTCGAACACGAAACGACCTTTCTATTTTTCCTCCTCCAGTCAAGAGATACGCTCTACCCCGTGAAAAGGAAGGCAAGTAGATTTGATCGCCACAGCCAATTAGCAATCTGTTGGATTCCCGATGGTACGCAATGCAATTGATTGCACTAGAAAAACGCTGCCTCCAATTAACAGTCATTGCAGGGATTGCAAATGACGTGAGAGTCCCACTATCATCTCCCACGCAGATCTCTTCAGACGATACAAAACAGAGCGAATTGCTCGACGCCTCCAACCGCAAGGTCGCGATCACCAACTCCGTTTCCAGTCCAATGATCACCAGTTGCCGTTGGTGATCCAATACCGCAAGCAATTTCCCGTCGCACGAACATGCAATCGCTTTAAGAGCAACTTTCGACTGAAATACCTTCTTGGTGCGCGCCATTCTCGTGTTGAACAAACGGATTGAGTCATCAGAGAGCGCAATAGCAATTTGATCATCTTGACCACACTGTAGCATTCGCGTCGCAGGTGACTCGAGCGGAAATTGAATAGAAGGCACTCGATCGTCCGAAATACCAACAATCTCGGAATCGCTACTGTTTGCGAGCACTAATCGTTGCTGTCTCAAGAACACGAACTGTCGAATGGCTTGCTTTTTGGGATGGACCAGTATTCGATTCAGTGCTAAAGTTTGGGCGTCGAAAACCCTGATAGCATCGCCATCTGCACCAGCAACCCACTGCCCATCCGCGGAGAAAGCGATGTGTGTAGGATTGCCCGATCTTTCTTTGAATAGAACGACAGGACTCACAATGAAAGCTGCACTTTCCCGAATTTAGCTAATTCATGTTTGCATGCGGAGCAGGCGGCGGGCCAGGGTTCGTAATTTCGCGGCTTGGCGTGGTCCGCTAGCAGCTGCTTGATATTCCCGCTCGAAACAGTGCCGTTGCAGCGCTCGGCGGCGATCGGCATGCGACGGACGCCGCCGACGCTTGTCCCACGGCGACTGGCCCCGCGCCACCAGGTCCGCCGCCGGCCGCTTCCAGGCCCACAACTCGATCAGCGTGTGCAGCCACAGGTTCAGGTGAAATGCCCCGATGCTGGCCCACAGCTTACGCACCTGCTGCTGGCCGGCGCCCAGATCTCTTTCACGTCGTGGAAACATTGTTCGATGCTGAAGCGGTCGGCCACGGCCTCCAGAATGTCCGCCACGCTGGCCTCGGCCTTGGTGCAGAAGTAGGCCCGCCAGGCGCCGCGGGCTTCCCGCACCAGCACCACCCGGATCACGCCGCCCGCCGGCGCCCAAGTCGCCAGGAAGGTCTTGTAACGTTTGCGGGTCAGTTGACCATAGAGCCGGAACCAGCCGTGGCTCCAACCCCGTTTCTGACCGGCCCGCTTGGCCAAACGGATGCGCTGCAAACCGTAGAGCCGCCGCCGACCACGCTGGCCCTTGGCTCGCGGCGGCGGCAGCGTGCGCAAGGCCGCATCCTTGCGTAAGCGACTCACCAGCGTCACGCAACCGAGACGCGCCGCCTTCAAGACCTCCCGCTTGGCATACGCCCCATCGCACACCAGCCACAACGCTCGTCCCCACTTCTGCGTCCAGAACGCCAACCACTGGATCAACTCCGCGGCCAACGCCAACTTGGTGCGAAACGTCCAATCGCTGCCCTTGGGCAACTTGGCGACATCGCCACGACGAATGTACAAGCCGGCCCGCAGCGGCAAAGCGATCGCTCCCCAGCGGGGATGCCGAGCCAGCCAGGCCAACGTCACCCAAACGTGGCCGTAGAGAAACTGCTGCTGGCTGGGTCCGGGCGTGGGGTTGTGGTGCCGACCCGCTCCCTGCACGCGGCGGCCATAGCGCTTGGTCGGCGAATCATCCAGGCCAAACAGCAGGCGGTCCTGACCGGCCGCCAGTCGCGGCAGCAGCACACGCACCAACAATTCGGTGGCCAGCCGGGCGGCGCGTCGTCCGATGCGATCGACCAGGTTGTAGCCGGCGCGGAACTGGTGGCTGAGCCCGCCGGCCCGAAACCAGGCGGTGACGGTGCGGCGGCCGTGGGCGAACAGCAGGCCGGCGACCAAGCGGGCGAAGCGGCGATGCTGCCGCCGATCCAAGGCGAGCACCAAGGGGGCAAACAGGGTGGCCGCTTCCCGCGGCAATTGCCAAACTGACATGGCTGGCTCTCCGAGCGTCGATGGTTGGGTGATAACTCCATCGTGCCCGGAGGGCCGGCTTATGTCTATCTAAAATCGATCCGAGTGCACACGCCGTTAGCTAAATTCGGGAAAGTGCAGAATGAAAGCCCAATCCAACAGAAATCGAATGGTCACGACTAGCACAAACGCAACACTGGCAGTCACGATGTACCGCTGCTTTTTCCTCATTTTGTGTTTCCGTCTGCACTTTCCCGAATTTAGCTAATTTGCAACCGCAGGCGGAGCAGGCGGCGGGCGAGGGTTCGTAATTTCGCGGCTTGGCGTGGTCCGCTGGCAGCTGCTTGATATTCCCGCTCGAAACAGTGCCGCTGCAACGCCCGGCGGCGGTCCGCATGCGACGGACGCCGACGCGTGTCCCAGGGCGACTGGCCCCGCGGCACCAGGTCCGCCGCCGGCCCGAAACCAGGAAGTGACGGTGCGGCGACCGTTGGCGAACAGCAAGCCGCCGACCAAGCGGACGAAGCGTCGATGCTGCCGCCGATCCAAGGCGAGCACCAAGGGGACCAACACGGTGGCCACTTCCCGCGGCTATTGCCAAACTGACATGGCTGGCTCTCCGAGCGTCGATGGTTGGGTGATAACTCCATCGTGCCCGGAGGGCCGGCTTATGTCTATCCAACATTGATCCGAGTACACACGTTGTTAGCGAAATCCTGGAAAGTGCAGAACATACCGATAGAGATTCATATCGCCAGTCCCAAACCCAATCGGATCCTGTACCATCCACTTCCCCGTCGCCAGGTCATACCACCGCGCCCGATTCCCTTGCAACTTCGTCAGACTATCCCATTCCCGCGCCGTGAACTTGTACCGATCCCCAAACGTCGGACTGCTGTCCGTCAGAATGTTCCCAAACCCGTCATACGTCAGCGTCTCTTGCAGCGTTCCCGTCGCATCCACCAGGTTCCGCACGCTGCCCAGGTGATCCTGGTAGTACCACGCCGCCGTGCCGCCCGAATTGATCCTGCGCCACGATCTGATCGATGGTGTCGCCGAACAGCCGCCGCGTGGTCAGCACGTTCGAGCCGTTCAGGTCGGCCCAGACATCGAAGTTTTCCTGGCCGATGAACCCGGCCTGGCCGCCCCCGGCGTCCTGATGCACCTTCCAGCCGTCATACGCAAACCGCTCAACCGTCTCATAGCTCCCATTCCCATCCGCGTCCTCGTCGCGCTCGATGCGGTCGCCCAGCGCGTCGTATTTGTACTGCACCTTTGCCAAGAGCGTGCCGCCGTCGGTCGCGTGCTGCTCCGCCGCGATCAACTGGTTGCGGGTGTCGTAGAGGTAATTCCAGGTCTCGGCGCCGGCGCCTTTGCTCTTTTTGATTTCGTTGCCGGCGTCGTCGAAGGTGTAGATCCAGGTCCCGTCGTTGGTGGTCCGGTTCCCGGTGCTGGTGGCGTAACCGGCCATGGTGCGGTTCCCATTGGCGTCGAAACTGTAACTCGCCGAGCCGTCGGCGGTGAGTTGGTTCGTATCATCATAAGAATAACTCACCGCCGCGCCTTTGTCGATAGCGCCAGTGACGCGGTCGGCGCACCACTGGGGTCAGCCTTTTGGTACAAGACGAGACCATCACTTACATCCAGGAAGTTTCTTGGGAGGCGGCTTTACTGGCACGCCCAATTCCGGAAGTCTAAGTGCTATAAGAACTTCTCGGACCGATTGATCCGAATACCAGTCACCGGATACGAACTCATATCCGGCATCTTTCCGTTTCTTCAAGAACAGAAGGTACTCGGGCACGGGTATACTCACTCCGTTCTGGACGATGGCGTTGTTCCGAAAACGTACATGCATGGAACCTTCTCAACGAACTCGTCGTCGACTGAAATAAGCTCAAAGTGGTAAACTTTGAGCTCTTCTTTGCATTTCCCCTTCAGCGTGTATTGCACTGACAGTTTCGAGATTACCCGTCCAAATGTCATGCGGCGGTCCTTGGGCCTGGATCGCTCCTTCGTCCTTTCCTCGCTGACGAGTTTAGCAATCACGACCACGTCGGCGGTCTTGAAGAGTTGCTCGTAGCTCCAAACCTCAGGAACATCTGCTCCTACACTGCTGCCAGTCAATGCTACAAAAAAAGATGAAAATGCGAACCGGCAAATTGCAAGGTTCGACAAATACTTACCATGCAAATGTCGCATGGAACCCTCCGCGTTAGTTGAGCGAGGCATATAACAACGGGCGTTCATCCTGGATCTCGGCCAATATCGCTACTACAGTGTCGGTCGATTGATAACGCAAGTCTCGTGTACGCGACACGCCTCATCACGTAATCAAACTTGAAATCATAACCCAGTTTCCGGTCGTCAACTACTTTCTGGATTTCTTGAACAGGAAAGTTCCGATTGTACTGAATCGTCATTGGCATTGAGTCCAAACCATCGGGGTCGGACGAACGTGTCGGACTGTTTCGCGCGTATCGGAACAGATTCGCGTCATTTGCCTCGAATCCAAGTGGAGCTTGGTCGAGCCACCGGCCAATTCCTGGGTCGAACATGGCAGTTTCCTCGACAATTCGAAACAAATCGGAACGAATAGTCGCAGCGATAGGAACTTGACTGTACCTCGATGCTCACTGGCGCACGCGTTTTCAATTGGCGACGGCGCATGGGCTCCCACCATTGGCGATCGAAATCGACGCGATCGAGAATATGCTCAGTTATTTCCGTGCCAATCATGTTGATTTCGCCATCAATGGGAAGAGACTCCGGATATCGCCGCTTCGACGCGGTGATGAAAATACCTGGGAATCCGGTCGGTTTGCGCGATCTTTGTTGTCGCACCCAATCGGTCAACCGCAATTTGACCGTGTTCAGGTAAATCTGATTGGCCGGGCCTAACGCCGCGGCCCAGCACCAGCAGTCGATCTCCTCAGCCATCTTGTCACAATCTTGCCAGATGAATGCGCCTGCGCAAGAAAGAACGCCAGTTCCTGGCTTGATGTCATTGATTGCAGGAAGCCTCCTGCAATCTCCACTTCGGGAGGCATCGCATAGCGTCCGCTCCGATAATAGTCATCCGTTGGAGTTCGAAGACCAAAGTCAGTGGCTTCGATGTTGAACCGCTCGCCGGATGGATCATCCCAGCGGGCGAACAGGTGATTCGCCGTACCGCCATAGGCGCTGACCAACTTGATCGGGTAGCCCAATCGCCTGCCGACCGCGGCGTAGAGCACGGGCATGGTGGCGCAGGTGCCGCCAGGCCCTTGCAGGATGCCGAGGAGGAACGAATCGGCCGCGTCGAACGTGGCATCCTCCGGAATCTTGCCCGGGTTGTACCGGACGCCCAGGTCACGCTGTAATGCCGTCACCAGGCACAGGACCCGGAAATAAGCTTCCGAGTTGTTGAAATCCCAGCGCTTGCGGCGGAATCGAGGCAGGCTTTTCTCCGTGAATCGCCGGACGAACTCAGCCATGTCATCGATCCGCGACAGGCAGTACTCGAAGTCGACATTCACAGTTCCCGGCAGGCCGCGAGCGCAGGCCAAGTTGACCGCCTCGATTGGCTGGGCGGCCAATTCTTCACTCGGTATCCACCTGCACTTTCCAGGATTTCGCTAACAACGTGTGTACTCGGATCAATGTTGGATAGACATAAGCCGGCCCTCCGGGCACGATGGAGTTATCACCCAACCATCGACGCTCGGAGAGCCAGCCATGTCAGTTTGGCAATAGCCGCGGGAAGTGGCCACCGTGTTGGTCCCCTTGGTGCTCGCCTTGGATCGGCGGCAGCATCGACGCTTCGTCCGCTTGGTCGGCGGCTTGCTGTTCGCCAACGGTCGCCGCACCGTCACTTCCTGGTTTCGGGCCGGCGGCGGACCTGGTGCCGCGGGGCCAGTCGCCCTGGGACACGCGTCGGCGTCCGTCGCATGCGGACCGCCGCCGGGCGTTGCAGCGGCACTGTTTCGAGCGGGAATATCAAGCAGCTGCCAGCGGACCACGCCAAGCCGCGAAATTACGAACCCTCGCCCGCCGCCTGCTCCGCCTGCGGTTGCAAATTAGCTAAATTCGGGAAAGTGCAGACGGAATGTCGTTCGCGGTCAGGAACTTTACCACTTTCGCGGTTTAGACGATGTTGATGGGAGGTTGCTGCGAGGGCGGGCTTTGCAATGCGATTGCGGAACCGGAGAACTCGGAGGGTGGATGATCCGGTCTGTTGGCTCAGCAGTTGGGGGCAGGCTTGGCCTTGTTCGGGCGAGCGCGATGGGCGCGGTAACTCTTGCCGTTGATCTTCAGGATGATCGCTCCATCGACGATACGATCGAGGAACGCCATGGCCAGCGGTGGGTCGCCGAGGTAATCGCCCCAGGCGTCGAAGTCGATGTTGGTGATCAGGGCGGTGGAACGCTGCCGGCTGCGGGCGTCGATGATCTTGTA